>PXQV01000012.1:55670-345020 GCA_003021175.1 Halobacteriales archaeon QH_7_66_36
GGGCCGAGGCGACGCCGTCGCCTCGCGGCTTGCGTCGCCGGGGCCGGATCGAGCGACTGGCCCCTCTCAGTCCCACCCACCGCAGTTGTTCCGTCAAGCGACGCCTCAGTTATTTGAACACCGCCCAGTTTGGGAGGCGGTCGGTGAACATGCCGAAGCGACAGGTATCGAAGGTTACGTCCGTTCGACGCTCGCCTCGATGTGGACGCTCGACGGATAGTCGTCGCCGGCGACATCGCGGGCGAAGTCCTCGTGTGCGTGAATCTCGATTTCGCGCGTGTAGACGCTGTAGCGCCACGGCTCGAAGGAGTCGCCGGGGGCGAGCCGTTTCTGCTGGGGGGCGGACACCTGCGTGGCTGGCTGGGGATGGGGTCCCTTCAGCTCCACGCCCTTCCGCTCAGCGCGCTCCTTGATCTCGGTCACCACGCGGTCGAGCACCTCTCGGTCCCCGCTCTCGAACGTGAGCTTGGTGACGAAGGGCACGTTCGAACGGTCGATAGCCGCACTCAAAAGCGCCCCGTTCGGGCGACGGCACAACTCTTTTGTACAAATCAGTCCGTCGTTGTACACACATGAACATTGACGGAGTGGCACCCGAGGTCCGATCCATCCTCGATGCCGCGAGAGAACGGGGCGGGGGTGGCGAGCGCGTCGACGTGGACGCTCGCTCGCTGTCGGCCGCGTTCGCCGACGCCGAGGCCGACGGGCGCGTTCCGCTGATCGCCGAGGTGAAGCCGACGAGTCCGACGACCGACGGCGAACGCGACGACGACCCGGTCGCGCTCGCCGAGGAGATGGTCGCGGGCGGTGCGAGCGCGCTGTCCGTGCTGACCGAACCCGACCACTTCGGCGGGTCCCCCGAGACGCTGGAGCGCGTGCGTGCGGCCGTCGACGTGCCAGTCCTCCGGAAGGATTTCGTGCTCGACGAGGCCGGACTGGACGTGGTCGGCGCGGACGTGATACTGCTCATCGCGCGGTTCGTCGGCGACGACCTGCCCGATCTCGTTCGGGCGGCCCGCGAGCGCGGCTTTCAGGTGCTCGTCGAGACGCACACCGAGGCGGAGCTGGAGCGGGCGGTCGCGGCCGGCGCGGAGTTCGCCGGCGTCAACAACCGCGACCTCGCGGCGCTTGAGGTCGACCTCGACACGTTCGGGTCGGTCGCACCGGCGGCACCCGGGAGCGTCACGCTGATAGCGGAGAGCGGCATAACTACACGAGACGACGTTCGCCGAATGCGTGCGGCCGGGGCCGACGCCCTGCTGGTCGGTTCGGCGATCATGGACGGTCGCGTCCGCGAGAACACCCACCGATTCACCCATGTCAGAGAGTAAACCCGACCCGGAGACCGAGGCCGACGCGAAGTTCGGCGACTACGGCGGGCAGTACGTGCCCGAGGCGCTAATGCCGGCCATCGAGGAGCTACAGGACGCCTACGAGCGGTACGTCCTCGGCAACGAGGACGGCTTCATGGACGAGTTCCGCCGGCGACTGCGCGACTTCGGCGGCCGCCCGACGCCGCTCCAGCGCGCAGACACCCTCTCGGATCAATACGACCGCGACGTGTACCTCAAACGGGAGGACCTGCTCCACGGCGGCGCACACAAGCTCAACAACGCGCTCGGCCAGTGCCTGCTCGCGAAGTACATGGGCAAGGAGCGCATCATCGCGGAGACGGGGGCCGGGCAACACGGCACCGCGACCGCGATGGCCGCCGCCCATCTCGGGATGCCCTGCGAGATATACATGGGCCGGCGCGACATCAACCGCCAGCGGCCCAACGTGTTCCGGATGCGCATCAACGGCGCGGAGGTGAACCCGGTGACGACCGGTCGCGGCACGCTGAAGGAGGCCATCTCCGAGACGATGCGCGACTGGGCGACGACGGTCGAGGACACCCACTACGTCATCGGCTCCATCGTCGGCCCGGCACCGTTCCCCGCGATGGTGCGTGATTTCCACAGCGTCATCAGCGAGGAGACGCGCAAACAGGCCAAAGAGCAGTACGGCCGACTCCCCGACGCGGTGCTCGCGTGTGCCGGCGGCGGCTCGAACACGATGGGTATCTTCGCGGACTTCGTGGACAGCGGCCCAGAGAGCGCGAGCGGGCGCCCAACTCCGCGTCGCTGTCGACCGGCAGCGAAGGGGTACTTCACGGCGCGCGCACGAAACTCCTGCAGGACTCCGACGGCCAGATCATGGAGTCACACTCCGTCTCCTCGGGGCTGGACTACGCCGGCGTCGGGCCGGAGCTCGCCCACCTCGTCGACGAGGAGCGCGTCGAGGCGGTCAACGTCGACGACGACGCCGCGCTCGAAGCGTTCCACCGGCTCTCGCAGGCGGAGGGGATCATCCCCGCGCTGGAGACGGCTCACGCGCTCGCCTTCTTGGAGGAGACGAACCGCGACCTCGGCGAGTTCGTCGTCATCAACGTCTCCGGGCGGGGCGACAAGGATCTGGAGGCCGCGCTCGAAGAGACCGAGCAACGCGGCATCCCGAACGCCCCCGAGATGGAGGTGTTCGAATGAGCGACATCGAGGCGGCGTTCGAAGACGGCCCCGCGTTCGTGCCGTATCTCGCGGCCGGCGACCCGGACGCTGACGCCTCGCGAAAGCACGTCGAGGCGCTGGCGGCCGGCGGCGCAGACGTGATCGAACTCGGTCTCCCCTTCTCGGAGCCTATCGCCGAGGGGTCGACCATCCAGAGCGCCATCGTCCGCTCGCTGGAGGGCGGGATGACCGTCGACGGCTACTTCGAGTTCGTCGACTCGCTCGACGTGGACGTGCCGGTCGTCTGTATGACCTACTACAACCTCATCTACCAGTACGGGGACAGCGAGCCGCGGGGCGGCTCGGACAGCGCGAGCAGCGCGGAGCAGAGCTCCGCGAGCAGTTCGAGCAGCGAGGGACGGAGTCCCTCGGGCCGTGCGAGCGGCCAAGGGCCGCGAACAGACGGGCAAGGCCCGCAAGAAGACGGCGAAGCCGCGAGCGAGCGTGGTCCCGCGCCGTTCGTCCGCAAGGCAAAGGAGGTGGGTATCGACGGCTTCGTCGTGCCGGACCTCCCGGCCGAGGAGGCCGACCCGCTCCGGACCGCCTGTGACGAGGCGGGTCTCGACCTGATATTCATCGTCGCGCCGACGACGGACGACGAGCGGCTCGACCGGCTGGTGTCGCTCTCCTCGGGCTACGTCTACGTGCAGGCGCGACTCGGCGTCACCGGCGCGCGCGAGGGCGTCAGCGAGCGGACGACCGCCAGCCTCGACCGCCTCGCCGGCTACGACCTGCCGAAGGCGGTCGGCTTCGGCATCAAGAGCGGCGAGCAGGCGCGCGACATCGTCGCCGGCGGTGCCGACGGGATCATCGTCGGGTCGGCGCTCGTCGACATCGTCGCGGAGGGCTACGAGAGCGACGAGCCGGTCGAGGAGACCGCGGACCGACTCGAAGCGCTGTGTCGCGAACTGAAGCAGGGTGCCGTCGCCGGCGCGCAGGACCGGCCGACACCGGAACGAACTTGAACCACTCTGCCGGAGGGTGACACATATGCACACAGGCGTCTCGGCGCGGCTCGACCGCATCAGCACGGACGGCTCGTTCCTCGTCGTCCCGATGGATCACGGCATCACGATGGGGGCGGTGAAGGGGCTGAAAGACATCGAATCGACCATCGACGGCGTCACGCACGGCGGTGCCGACGCCGTCCTCACGCAGAAGGGTATCGCCCCCCGCGTCCACGGGAACAAGAACGGACAGGGGTACATCGTCCACCTGAACGCCTCGACCACCATCGGTCCCGACGAGAACGACAAGCGGCTCTCGGCCACCGTCGAGGAGGCGGTTCGGGCCGGCGCGGACGCCGTCTCGCTGCACATCAACGTCGGCTCCGACTACGAGCCGAAGCAGTTGGAAGACCTCGCTTCCGTCACCAGCGAGGCGGAGCGACTGGGGATTCCCGTCCTCGCGATGGCGTACGCGCGCGGCCCGGGCGTCGACGGCTCCGACCCGGAGGCGCTGGGCCACGCCGTCCGCTTCGCCGAGGAGCTGGGTGCCGACGTGGTGAAGACCGGCTACTCTGGCGACGCCGACAGCTTCGAACACGTCGTCGAGTCCACTCGACTGCCGGTCGTCATCGCCGGCGGGTCGAAGGGCACCGACCGCGAGACCGTCGAGGCCGTCCGCGGCGTGATGGACGCCGGCGGCGCCGGGGTCTCGATGGGTCGCTCCATCTTCCAGCACGACGACCCCGAGGCCATCACGACGGCCGTCAGCGCCGTCGTCCACGACGACGAGGGGATCGACGATGCGCTCGACCGCGCCGGCCTCGCCGTCGAAGCCTGACTACAACACGCTCGCCAGTTCGTCCAGCGAGGACAGCGTGTGGTCCGGCGCGTGCGTGGTCGGCGTCGCGTCCCGGTCCGACTCCCGGGGGAACCACGCGGCCCGCAGGCCTGCGCCTTTCGCGCCCTCGATGTCGTGGTGGAGCGAGTTCCCGACGTACAGCGTCTCCCGTGGCGTCGCGTTCAGCTCCGTCACCGCGCGGTCGAACGGTTCGCGGGCCGGCTTCGGGCGCGTCTCCGCCCCGGCGTACACCTGCGTCGCGAACGCGCCCGTCAGTCCGAGCGTGCGGAGTTTCGTCCGCTGCACGTCGCGGCCGCCGTTCGTGATCAGCCCCACCGGGCCGAGGTCGCGGGCGGCCGCCAGCGCGGCCTCTGCGCCCGGCCGGAAGGAGACAGCGGTGTGGTCGGTCGCCGCCTCGTAGGTACGGGCGAGCGTCGAGGCGACCTCTCTCGGCCCGCCGAACCGGTCGGCCGCCTCACGGAACAGGTGGGTGAGAAACTGGTGGTCGTCCTCGGCGTCGGGGGTGTCCGACGCGACGGACCACAGTTCCTCGGGCGTACAGAAGGAGCCGACGCCGGCGCGGTGAAACGCCGTCCGCAGTATCTCCTCCGGGTCGTGGTCGTAGCTGATGAGCGTGTCGTCGAGGTCGAAACAGACCGTATCGACGGCAGGCGTGGAACTCATTGCATACTAACGGGGCTATCGTCGGATAAGGGTTCGCTCCTGGTCGTGGGTCGTCTCTATTGAATCGATTGCTGGCTAAAGAACTGGTCGGGGTGGGACTGGAAGGGGCTGTGCGTGCGCGGCGGCGCAGCCGCCGCGACCATTCGAGGCCGGCGAAGCCGGCCTCGCACTCGACGACGACGGGCGACGTAAGCAGTGAGGTGGCCGAGGAGACCGCACCGCGAGCACCGCGAGCGGGCGGACCGCAGCGAGCCTATCGAGTCGGGCGTGCAGGGGCTTCCGAACCCCTCGTCGCTCCAGTCACCGCGAGTTTAAGAATTAACTAAACAGCACCTGCTCATGGCTGGTCACTGATGTCCGAGTTGTGACCGGCCACTCGCCACGGAGCGTTCGAAACGAGCCGTGCACGCTTTCAGCCTTCTCGCCGTAGGTCGGCTGTGCTCCCAATCGACCCGACGCAGTTCGACGCCGAGGACATCGGCGAGAAGCGCGCGACGCTCCACATGGACCACGAGGCGGCCGTCGACCACGTCCGCGAGGCGTTCCTCGATGCCGGCTTCGGCGTCGCGACGGAGTTCTCGCCCTCAGAGTTGCTGAACGAGAAGGTCGATGCCGGCCGCGACCCGTACCACGTGCTCGGGGCGTGCAACCCGAACATGGCCGACCGCGCGCTCGACGCCTCTGAGAGGCGGATCGGCGGGCTGTTCCCGTGTAACGTCGTGGTCTGGCAGGAGGAGCCCGGCGTCCAGACGGTGTATCACGTCTCCATCATGAAGCTAGCGCGGCTGACGGGGATGGCCCCCGACGACGAGACGATGGCGGGAATCATCGGCGACACGGGCGAGTTGGTCGAGGCGGCGTGGGCGAATCTCGACGCGGCAGAGTGACGGCTCGCGGTCGCTACTCCGACTCGGTGATTGCGTCGCGCCTTCAGAGGCCTTCTCCTCGTGTGTAGTCGGCGAGGCTCGACTGGACGCCGGCCACGAGTTCGGAGTTGCGGCGGAGCGTGTCGAGGCCGACGGGCCACTGGTCGAGGAGTTGGCGGACGGCGTCGTGGAGCGACTCCGCCGTACCGGGGTCGCCCTCCTCGAAGGCGTTGCGGACGGTTTCACGCACCTGCCAGACGCCCGCCGGTCCCCAGTAGTCGGGCGTGACGTGCCGGACGATGAGCACCTTCGCCTGTCGACCCCGGTCGGCGAGCTGTTCGAGCGCGCCGAGCTTCGCCGCGAAGTACGCGCCGGCCGTCTCGTCGACGTACTCCGCGCGGCCCTCGAATCCCTCGTAGTCGCTGGCGACGTAGTAGCCGCGGCCCGACGGATTCCAGACGGAGCCGGGGGCTTTCAGCTCGACGAGCTCGTACTCGAAGTCGCCCGGCGCGAGCACGACCCAAAACTGGTTGCCGAGATACTCGTTGTACCACACCTCCGTCTTGTCGACGCTGGGCCGGTTGTACAGCTGGCCGCGCAGGAACCCACAGATGGTGTCGTCGACGGCGGTGATCGACCAGCGGGTAGGGACGAGCTTCCGGTTCTGCGCCTCGCCGAGCGCGCCCGCCGAGAGCACGTTCTCGATGTCGTACACGTCCAGCCCGCGGTTGTAGAGGTAGGTGATGGCCCCTTCCGCCTTCCAGTCGTCATCGGAGAGGGTGTACTCGACCGGCTTCGGAACGTGGGGATTCTCCGCGAGGTCGGCGTACTCGGCGGTCGCTCGGGGTCCAGTCGGCGTGGAGATGTCGGCGAAGGAGACGTCCATATCCACCTCCGGGCGGCCGTCGAGACCGACCTCCACGTCGACCGGGCGGTCGGCGATGGCGACCTCGCGCTGGACGCCGGTGAAGCCGTCCCACTCGTCGGCGACGTGGACGTTCGTCCGGCGCGAGGAGTTGAGCAGGTTCGTCCGCGACTGAAACACGTCGTCGATGGTGTAGCCTCGCTCGTACCAGTGAGGACCGGTCTCGAAGGCGGCCGCGCGGTCCGGCTCCGACACCGGCGCGAGCACGCCCGCCGACACGTCCGGATACGACGACCGGCCGACGAACACGCTGGGTGCGGTCGACCCGAACAGCGCGTCGCCCTGTAGCGTCTCGTCCATCGACTGCTCGACGTCCTCGAGATGCTCCGTGATCGCGTACGACTTCTCCTCGGCGAGCTTGCGGCGGCGCTCCCGCTCGCCGTCGTCGAGCGTCTCGATGAACTCGTCGAGCTGCATTCACCAGTCGTTCGGGGGTCACGCTCTTGAACAGTTCGCCGTCGGCCGCGCCAAGGGATCGGTAAAGAGTTTTGTCGGCCGTGGGCGTACTCCGGTATATGACCGACTACGTCGTGGAGTTCGTCGGGACGGGCGAGACGATGACCTGTTCCGACAAGGACACCATCCTCTCGCGCTGTATCGAGGAGGGGATCGCACAGGAGTACTCCTGTCGCGTCGGGATGTGTCTCGCCTGTACCGCGAAGATACTCGAAGGGGAAGTCGAGCAGACGGTCGCCGAGAAGCGGGCGTTCACTGAGACCGAAGCCGAAGAGTACGCGCTCACCTGTATGGCCCGCCCGCAGTCGGATCTGAAGCTCGAACGCGGGAAGTATCCGCCCAGCATCGAGAACGACGCCGCGGCCGAGGGTGCCGGGTCGGCGTTCGCCGACGACTGAGGGCAGTCGCCGAGGAGAAGTACGAGACAGTCGTGTGACGGTGCGAGGCACACCGAAATCGACGGCTGTCAGGCCGCGTTCACGCTGGCAGACGGCGACTGGCGGCTAACTCGGAGGCACGGCTCGCAGCTACTGGAGCTCCGCATACGCCGGCGCCCACGGATTCTCGCGTTCGAGCGCCGCCGCGACCGCGAGCAGATCCGCCTCGTTGTAGCGGTTTCCGACGATCTGTAGCCCGATCGGGAGTCCGTCGTCCGTGCGGCCGGCGGGGACGCAGACGACCGGGTGACCGGTGACGTTGAACACCCACGGGAGCGACCAGTCGGTGAGCAGGCCGTTGGCGGATTCGCCGGCGATCTCGTCGGGATCGTCCTCGTCGAGCGGGAACGGCGGCACCGCGAGCGTCGGGCAGACGAGCGCGTCGCGCTCGCCGATGGCCGCCTCGATAGCGTCGTAGGCGGCCGTCCGGACGACGTTCCGTTTGTTGAACTCGACGGCGTCGTGGCCCTGACCCAGCGCGATGGTCGCGAGCAGCGAGTCGGAAACGTCGTCGGCGTGGTCGTGGAGGTCGATCCCGTGCTCGTCGTCGATCTGCTCGGCGAGTGCCGCGAACTTCGCCGTCGCCTGCAGCGTGAACGCCTCGTTCAGCGTCTCCTTCTCCGGCAGGTCGACGGCGGCGCGGTCGACGGTCGCGCCAGCATCGTCCAGCGCCGTCACCGCGTCGCCGACGGCGTCACGCACCGCCGCCTCGACGGCGAACGCGTCGAGGTCCGGCGAGTAGGCGACGGAGAGGTCGGCCGTGGGGCGGTCGAGCGCGCCGCGGTAGTCGGCGTCGGGAGCAGGCACCGAGAACGGGTCGCGGTCGTCGGGACCGACGAGCACCTCCAACACGACCGCGAGATCCGCGACCGTCCGGGCCATCGGCCCGACGACGCCGGTCGGGGTGTGCGAGGAGAAGGCGTCGGGGCGGCGCGCGTTGGGTATCAGGCCGAACGTCGGCTTCACGGACGCGACGTGACAACAGGAGGCGGGGACGCGCAGGGAGCCGCCGACGTCCGACCCGGTGGCGACGGTCGCGAGGCCGTCGGCGAGCGCGGCGGCCGACCCGCCGGAGGAGCCACCGGCGATCCGGTCGGGCGCGAACGGCGTTCCGGTCGCCCCGACGAGTTCGTTGTCCGTCCGCGGCTTGTGGCCGAACTCGGGGGTGTTCGTCTTGCCGAGGACGATAGCCCCCGCCGCTTCGAGTCGCTCGGTGATGACCGCGTCCGCGTCGGCCACATGGTCGGCGAACGGCTTCGCGCCGAACGTCGACCGGACGCCGGCCTTGTGGGCGTAGAGGTCCTTCAGCGCGAGCGGGACGCCGTGGAGCGGGCCGTCCGCCTCGCCGGCTTCGACCGCGCGCTCGGCTTCCCGGGCCGCCTCGCGGGCGTCCTCCTCGATGACGGTGATGTACGCGTTCGTTCGGTCGTTGCGCTCGTCGACTCGGGCGAGCATGGTGTCCACGAGATCGACCGGGGAGAGGTCACCGGCCTTCACCGCGGCGGCGGTCGCAACTGCACTCCGGTACGTGTCCATGGTGGCCCATCGACCCGGGGTAATCAAAGAGGTTCGCCCGGCTGACACGCGGGAGATTCTTTGCCTGTGGCCGACAGAGACGAAGACGTGTCTCGCGTGGTCGCCGTCGCGCTGTGCCTGCTACTGGCGGGGTGTGGTACCGCGCCGAGTACCGGGAGCGACGACCGTCCCACCGCGACGACGGTCACGCCAGCGCCGGTGCCCGACCAGCCGACGGCCGCGACCGACGCGGTTTCGCCGGCGGTCGCCCTCGCCGCCGAGCCGACCTGTGAGCGCCCGCCCGAGCGGGTCGTGGCGATACAGCTCGCGGCGCTGCGCGCCGAGAACCGCACGGCCGGCGTCGAGACGGCGTGGCGGTTCACCGCGCCGGCGAGTCGGAAGCGCGTGGGCTCGCTATCGACGTTTCGCGACCTATTGGAGACCGCCTACGGCGAACTGCTGAACGCGACCGAGGTCGCCTACGGGCCGGTGATCGTGATCGACGACGAGGCACAGCGGGAGGTCGAGGCCCGCTCGGCAGACGGCGACGGCACGGTGTTCCGGTGGGTGCTCGAACGACAGGTGGGCGGCCGCTACGACGGCTGTTGGATGACGACGCGGATCACGAGAGAGCGCGACAGAGAAGCGGGACCGAATCGGTGAGCGGCGTCAGTCGTCGGCCGGCTCGGGGTCCGTCCTGTCGACGGGCGGGGCCGACGTCTCGGCGTTGTGTTCCAGGGCGCGCCGGCGGAGTTCGTCGGAGATGCCGGGCGCGGCGTCGGCGGACACCTCGCCGCCGTGCTCGTCCAGTTCCTCGACGGACATCGGGAACGTCCGGAGGTCGTAGTGGTTCTGAATGCCACAGCGAGCCCCCTCCCCCATCGCGGTCGGGATCTGGTTGTGGCCGGGGGTGATGTCGCCGACCGCGTAGACGCCTTCCGTGCTCGTCTGCCCGTGGTCGTCGACGGCGATGGTGCCGTCGTCGTTGAGTTCGGCACCCAGCGACTCCGCAAGCGCGGTGTTGTAGTCGCTGCCGTACATCGGGAAGCCGCCGCGGTACTCGCGGGTCTCGCCGCTCTCGAAGGTGAACGACTCCAGCCAGCCGTCTTCGCCCTTGTCCATCGACTCGATTTCCGAGTGAACCACGTCGACGGGGTGGCCGTTGAGCTGTCGCTGGGTCTCCTCGGACCACTCCGGGTCGTCGCCGCGCGTGAGCACGTCCACGTCGTCGGTGAAGTTCAGCATGATCATCGCCACCTTCGCGGCGGCTTCGCCGGCTCCCATCACGAACACCGGCTGGTCGACGAACATATAGGCGTCACAGTGGAGACACCAGTGGAGGCCGCGCCCCGTCCGCGGGAGCGGCGGGTCCGGGCGCACGTCCGAGAAGCCCGTCGCGAGCACGACGTGGTCGCTGACCACCTCGACGTTACCGGCGGTCACGTCGAAGCGGCCGTCCTCGCGCCGCTCGATGTCGCTCACGAAGTCCTGGTGGTAGTCGGCGCCGTACGCCTGAATCTGCTCGCGGGCGGTCTGGAGGAACTCGTTGCCGGACACGTCCTCCGTGACGCCGATGACGTTGTGGGTGTCGAGCATCATCGCCGCGCGACCGCCGCCACGGTTGATCATCGTGGTGTCGTGGCCGAGTCGCGTCGTGTACAGCGCCGTCGTCAGACCGGCCGGGCCGCCGCCCACGACCGTCACCTCGTACTCCGGAGTCGTTGACATAAGAAACAGTAGCGTCGCCAGCCGTATAACTCCGACGTGAGCAGGTGGTAACCGGAAGTGATCGGGCGTCGTAACGGGCGCGAACGAGCGCTACCTGTTGGCGAGTTGTCTTGATGATCGCAGCGGTATATCGGGGCGGAGCCGGCGATCAGATCCGGTTTCGTCTCGAATGATCCTCAAATGAACAAGGCGAGACACTATAAGTACGCGGTCCATATATACTGGTGACCCGATATCGTGCGGGGGCCGCGCCCCTGTGAGGGACGAGGGATACCATGACCAGCCGCGTATTCAGACTCCATTCGACACTCGAACTGCCACTCGACGACGTACACGAATTCTTCGACGAGGTCGAACTTCCCGTCGAGATCGACGACATCGACATCACTCGCCGAAACAACACGCTCATTATCAAGGCCGTCTCCGCCGAGGAGAACATCTCGAAGTACACGCCGACGGCGCAACTGAAGGCGAGCGTGACCGACAACCGCGTCTACGAGGACGAGGACGGCGAGTGGGTCGAGGAACCACCCGAGGAAGCCGGATCCAGTTTCGGTGGCGGCGGTGGCGGCGACGGCCCGTCGTGGGGGAGTCTCGCACAGGAGGAAGAAGAAGAGGAGGTCAACTCCAAGCTCCGCGAGTACGCCTGCTTCAAGGGTGACCGGGAGACCGTGCTCCAGAACACGGCAATTCAGTATCCGATGTTCGAGGTGCTCCGAAAGCTCGCGCTCTACGCGGAGAGCGGTGAGTTGACCGCCATCGCGGCAGTCGACGGCGAACTCAACGCTCACCGCATCGTCGACGGTGAGGAGCGTGCCGCGTCCATCGAGATCGTCGAAGACCCACGCGAGCGGGACGCCGACGACTCCGTCGAGTGGCGCGACAACAAGTTCATCAACTAACTCCCTCCCTTTCGTCTGGTCACCCAGCGCAGTCTCTTCTTTTCTCTCGCGCACGCGCACACGCGACGGCCCTCAACGGCCGTGTCGATTCGAAAACGGTTTACGGCCGCTAATGAGATGTAATTACAGACGATGAGCGAGTTTCCCGACTACCTGAACGTCGACTACACCGACGGCGAGGGTGAATCGCCCGACGAGTATCCGAGCATCGAACACAAGATCGAGAAGGCGCTGGAGGTCGTCGAGACCGGCCTGCGCGAGTACGAGAACCCGGCCGTCATGTGGACCGGCGGGAAGGACTCGACGCTCACCCTCTACTTCGTGAAGGAGGTCGTCGAGCAGTACGACGAACTGGAGATGCCGGCCACGGTGTTCATCGACCACTTCCAGCACTTCGACGAACTCATCGAGTTCGCGGAGCGGTGGGCCGACCGCTGGGACGTGGAACTCATCTACGCCCGCAACGACGATGTCGGCAGCTACGTCGACGAGCACGGGCTGGAGCCCGGCGACGACATCCCCGTCGAGGACCTCTCCGAGCACAACCGACACCACATCCGGAACATCCTCGAATACGAGGAGGACACGTTCCCGTTCCTGCTCGACACCTACGTCGGCAACCACCTCCTGAAGACGGTCGCGCTCAACGACACCCTCGAATCCGAGAACATCGACGGCATCATCTCGGGCATCCGCTGGGACGAGCAGGAGGCTCGCGCCGACGAGACGTTCTTCTCGCCGCGCCACGACCCGGACATCTACCCGCCCCACGACCGGGTCCAGCCCATCCTCCAGTTCATGGAGGCGGACGTGTGGGACGCGTTCTGGTACTTCGTCGTCCCGGAGACGGTCGACGCGTACCCGGACGACGGCTACGTCCCGCAGGGCTTCGACGACCTGCCGAACGACCTCACCCACGAGGACATCCCGGTGTCGCCGAAGTACTTCGCCGGCTTCCGGTCGCTCGGCAGCGAGATCTCGACCGACAAGTCCGCCGAGGAGCCCGCGTGGCTCCAGGACATGGCGAACACGACCGAGCGCGCCGGCCGCGCCCAGGACAAGGAGGACCTGATGGAGCGGCTGCGCGACCTCGGCTATATGTAACCACCCACTTTTTGCACGCTCGCCGCCGCTTCGCGGCGGCTCGCGGCAAAAACTTGGGGAAAATATGCGGGCGTGCTCCTGCCGCGGCGCAAACCGCGCGCCGCGTTAGTCCGCGCCCTACGGGACTCGCTTCGCTCGTCCCGTGAGTCGCGTGGTGGCTCCGCCGACAACCCACTGGCGGATGCTCAGCATTTTATACATCGTCGAGCATGTCGGTTCGAAGAAAATAGAGGAACAGCGCGGTTCCCACGAACGGGTACAGAGCAGCCCGATGGAGGAAAGTTGAATTGCCCTCTCAAGGAGGAGAATTGCGAGAACCCAGAATCCGGAGTGCACGAACAGCGACTGCGGGATACCTCGTAACCCGGTTCTGTCAAGCCTGACGTGCTGTAACATCGTGTCGTAGGTTCTGACTTCGAGAATCGGTAAAAACACGAGTACGACGACAAGCGCGATGGCTACGACAGATATGGGAGTGTCACCGACCGACGCCTCGACAAAGAGTAATGTCGCATAGAGCAGCATCGAGACGAACAGGTGGATCACTGTTAGCCTCCCGAAACGGAACGGTCGAATACCCTCACGCGTGAGTACGTATCGACTCGGAGGGATGCGTTCACTCTCCCGAACTGCGGAGGTCAGTTCGACCGCGACGACGATAACGACCGTTGCCAGTACCGTGGCTGCGGAGGCGAACTGCGGCGATTGCATATCTGTTTCCGATGCCGCTGCTATTTGTTTGCTTGCACGAGAGAAATCGGTGATCCCGAGAAATCTATCTCGCGGTCCGGTGTTCCCCGTGTTTGACCCCGATACCCAGACAGATAGCCCCGAACAGCAGCATCGACGGGGCGACCATCATCAGTATCGTGCCTGTCGCCATGGGGAGCGGTGCGCCGACGAGCGCGCCGACGCCGAGCGCGACGAATCCGAGAAACGCGACTGCCGTAGTGGTGCGGTCGAACTCCATACGCCCAACAGGTACGGGACGACAAAAACGGTTCAGGAATCGGCCGCGTCCTCGTCGCCGGTCGGCCGCACCACGTCCGCGAGGGTGACGACGAGGCCCAGCAGCCAGCCGAGCGGCACGGCGACGGCGAACCACATGATGACGTACGCGACCCCTTCGAGGTCGTACTGCGAGCGGAGGAACGTCGCCAGACTCGACGGCGCGACGTTGTCGAGGAACCACACCGCGAGGTCGAAGCTCCGCGGCAGGACGGCGTTCGCGACCGTCGGCGAGTACAGCGCCGCGACAACCGGCGGCAGGAACACCGCGGTCGTCGCGAACGGATACGCGAAGATAACGGTGACGGGCCGACCGTCGACACGGAGGAAGCCGTACGCGAGCAGACTCGCGATGACAGCCGTCACGGAGGCGGCCGCGACGGCATAAAAGCCCTCGGCGGTCGCGCCGAACCGTATCCGGGCGAGCGCGGTCAGGCCACCCCAGACGACGACGCCCACCACGAGGACACCGACCGCACCGATGCGGGTGACGCCGCTGTCGATGCGACGGGTGTAGAATCGGGTCGCGAACCCGACCAACGCGAGCGGATACAGTATCGCGATGATCGGGACACCGATCGCCGCCCACACCCTGTACTTGAGCCGGTCGCCGGTCGTCGACGGCGTCCACTTGCCGAGCACGGAGTGGGCGTGGCCGCGCTGACGCGGGAACACCAGTTCCATCCACGTCTCGTGGAGCGTCACGACATCGAACTTGATGCCGCTGACGAGTCCGTCACGCTCCCGGCCCTGCTCGGCTGCCATATCCGATACGACCGGCCCGCCGTACCTGAAAGTTCCGGCCCGATCTGCGGCTCGAATCGCGGCAAAATGTCGTGACTGCTCGCCGGTCGCCGCGGGTGAACGCGACCGAGACGACGTTAGGCCATCGGAAGGCCCTGCTCTGCCTCCAGCAGCTCGTGGTAGCGGTTGCGGATGGTGACCTCGGAGATGTCGGCGACTTCGCTGACTGCCGCCTGCGTCGTCTTCTCGTTCGTCAGGAGCGCGGCGGCGTACACCGCGGCGGCCGCGAGGCCGACCGGCGACTTGCCGGAGTGGACGCCCTGCTCCTTGGCGTTCTGGAGGAGCTGGCGCGCGCGGTTCTCCGCCTCGTCGGAGAGGTCCAGATCGGAGGCGAACCGCGGGACGTAGCTCTCGGGGTCGGCGGGCGCGACTTCGAGCCCGAGTTCACGGACGACGTAGCGGTAGGTCCGCGCGGTTTCGTCCTTCTCGACGCGGGACACCTCGGCGATCTCGTCGAGCGAGCGCGGGACGCCCGCCTGTCGTGCCGCGGCGTAGACGGCAGAGGTCGACACGCCCTCGATGGAGCGGCCGGGCAGGAGATTCTCGTCGAGCGCGCGCCGATAGATGACGCTGGCCGTCTCGCGGACGTTGTCGGGGAGGCCGAGGGCGCTCGCCATGCGGTCGATCTCGCCGAGCGCCTGTTTGAGATTGCGTTCCTTGGAGTCGCGGGTGCGGAACCGCTCGTTCCACTTGCGGAGTCGCTGCATCTTCTGGCGCTGGTTCGACGAGAGAGAGTTGCCGTAGGCGTCCTGGTCGCGCCAGTCGATGTTGGTCGACAGCCCCTTGTCGTGCATCATGTTCGTCGTCGGGGCACCGACGCGGGACTTCTCGTCTTTCTCCGCGGCGTCGAACGCGCGCCACTCCGGCCCGCGGTCGATATTGTCCTCCTCGACGACGAGCCCGCAGTCGTCACACACCGTCTCGTGGTCGGCGCTGGCCGTGAGAGTGCCGCCACACTCGGGACACCCCTCTGTTCGCTCCTCCGTCTGTTCGTCTTCCTGCTCGTCCGTGCTCTGGTGGGTTCGAAGGTACTCGCTCATTGGTGGTACGCTGGCTAGGACTATCTGGGACGGCGCGACCGCCGGAGAAAACCCGGATAGCTTCGCTTACCCAAAGTTCGGAAACAGATTTCATAAACGTGTCGGTCGGTTTCCGTGGCCGGCCGGCTCGTCGGCGGAGACCAGCGGGCCACCGAAGCGGCGCACCGGTTTATAAATGCGACGCGGTATCAAGAGCCAAGCCGGTCGCTCTGCGAGCGGTCGTATGTACGTCGCAGTCGGAAGCGACAACCCGGTGAAGCACGACGCCGTCGCGGAGGCGCTACCGGAAGCGCGAGTCGAGACAGAACCGGTCGACTCGGGCGTCGGCGAACAGCCGTACGGACTCGCAGAGACCATCGAAGGCGCAGAGACGCGGGCCGAGCGCGCGTTGCCCGGCTACGACCTCGCGGTCGGCATCGAGGGCGGCGTGGCGCGACTCCCCGACGCCGAAGGGCTCTGGCTCGTCATGTGGGCCGCCGCGACGGACGGCGACGAGTGGGGACGCGGCGGCGGTCCGTCGGTACGACTCCCCGAGGACATCGCGCGCCGCGTCGCGGCCGGGGCGGAACTCGGCCCGGTGATGGACGACGTGCTCAACGAGGAGGGCGTCGGTCGCGAACAGGGCGCTGCGGGCGCGCTCACCGGCGGCGTCACCGACCGAACGGAGGCACTTCGAACGGCCGTCGGCGGCGCGCTCGGGCCGTTCCTCACCGCTCACTACTGACCGGGTCCTCCACATCGGCGGCCCCCTCGACGGCCTCGACGAGCGAGACGTTGAACACGAGCGTCGCCGCGACGCCGCCGACCACGGTGACGGCGTTCTTGACCGCGTGGTCGACGATGGAGACCGCCAGCGCGACAGCGGCCGTCAGCCCCGGCACCGCCGTGAGCCCGACGACGATGAGCGTGAACGCCCCCTCGTAGAGGCCGAGACCGCCCGGCGACAGCGGCACCACCTTCGCGAGGTTGCCGACGCTGACCGCGAAGAAGAGGACGGCGACGAGATACGGCGTCAGGCCGAAGCCGAAGGCCGCGAGTACGCCCACGGCCGCCGCCACGTCGATGCCCCACACGAGGAGGCTGGTCGCGCCGACGCGGGCGAAGGCGTCACGGTCGCCCGCGATGGCCTGTACGTCGGCGACGAACCGGCCGACGATGCCAGAGACGTAGTCGGCGTACGAGTCGTCGCTCACCGCCCGTACCGCGCGGGCGACGAGATCCGTGTCCCGGCGCGCGCTGGCGACGATGACGGCCACGCCGCCGAGTGCGACGGCAGCGACCCCCACTGCGACGCGCAGCGCGGTCCGGGCGGCAGTTCCCGGCTGGACCGTCTCGCCGCCGACGGCGATGGTGCCGATGTCGGCGGCGATGGCCGCCGCGAGACCGTCGGTGCTACCGGTCGCGAACAGGCCGACGAGGACGCTCCCCGCGAGGACGGTGATGGCGAGCAGGTCGAACACCCGCTCGATTGCCAGCGAGGCGAAGCCGCTGGGGTACGGCACCGAGCGTCGTGCCTTGACGACGTACGCGCGGATGGCGTCGCCGGCCCGCGCGGGGAAGACGAGGTTCCCCGTCTGCGAGATGAACACCGCGCCCGTGAGGAATCCGACCTCCCCCTCGTAGCCGAGTTCGGCGAGGATGTCGCGGTAGCGCGCGCCGCGGAGCGGCCACGAGAGCGCGTACACGAGCGCCGTCGCCGCGACGACTCGCCGGTCGGCACCCGCGATGGCATCCAGCACTGAGGCGGGGTCGAGATACACCGTCATCAGCGCGAGCGCGACGACGGCGAGCAGTGCGCCGGTCGCGAGCCCGACGCGACGGGTGGCGCGCGGCTGGACGGAGAACTCCCACCAGACGCGG
The DNA here is from genome assembly GCA_003021175.1 of Halobacteriales archaeon QH_7_66_36. GTDB lineage: Archaea > Halobacteriota > Halobacteria > Halobacteriales > Haloarculaceae > Halosegnis. The sequence continues at coordinate 73,331 of PXQV01000012.1, forward strand.
AGTATCTGACTCCCCATCCCGAGCACGTCGCGCACGAGGTCGACCGTCGTGTCGCCTTTCGGCGTCCACTGGACGGGAAACTCCTTCACCCGGTAGCCCGCGCGCTGGGCGCGCACGAGCACGCAGGAGCAGTCGCACCAGTCCGTTGTAGCCCGTCGAGGCGACGCCGCGTTCCGGTTCGCGCGCCTGCTTCTTGCCGGGCATCCGACGCGATCCGGTCGCCACGTCGTACCCCTCGGTTCGGACGGACTCGACGAGCTCTTCGAGGTGTGACATGTCCGTCGCGAGATCCGTGTCGAAGTAGACGAGCGTGTCGCCGTCGCTCGCCCGGAAGGCGCGTTCGAGCGCGCCGCCGCGACCCAGTCGGTCGTCGCTGTGGAAGTGTCGCACCCGGTCGTCCTCGGCGGTGAGTCGGTCGGCGATCTCGGGGGTGCGGTCCGAACAGCCGTCCTCGGCCACGATGATCTCGAACGAGTCACAGAAGGAGGCGAGGGTGTCGAGCGTCGTCTCGACGGTGTGTTCGATGGTGTCCTCCTCGTCGTACGCCGGGAGGACGACGCTCACCTCGACCTCGGTCATTGCCTCTGGTTGTAAACGTCCGGGTATGAACTTTCTGGGACGCACTGTGAGACCAGCGACGACCCGACAACAGGATGGATAGCGACACGTATCGGTCCACTCTACACCACTTGATGGTAACGAGTGGTTTTGCACACCAAGGATTATCCGTTCGGAGCGTCTTGTCAATAGTAGAGATGACAGAGAACACGTCCACCACTCCGATTGAGACCGCATTCGAACTCCAGCGCAACGCCATCGAACAGAGCCAGCAGGCGCTCGAACGCAGCGTCGAAGTCCAGCGGGAGGTCGGCGAGGCGATGCTCGAAACGGCACAGCCGGAGGAACTCGACCGACTGCCCGGCGTCGACTTCGTGCAAACGACCATCCACGGCCAGCTCGACGCGCTCGAAGCCGCCGCGCCCGCCGACGCTGCCCCCGTCGACGAGATGCGTGAGACCATCGACGAGCAGTTCCAACGGCTTGAAAGCCAGCAGGAGGAGACGCTCACCGCCGCCGAGGAGGCGTTCGAGGGCACCGCGGAAGGGTACGAGCAGTTCGCGACGGAGTATCTCGCGGCCGTCAACGAACAGCTCGGTGCGCTGCTCGAAGCCCACGAACAAATCGAGGGCCGGACCCTCGAAGCGTTCGAACAGGCCGAGAGCCAGTTCGACGACGTGCGCGCCCGGTACGAGGAGGGCAGCGAGGAACTGCAGGACCACCTCGAAGCGCAGGGCGAGGAGCTGCAGGCGCAGTTCGAACAGCTCGAATCGCAGTTCGAGGCGCAGTTCGAGCAGTTCCAGTCACAGATCGAGGAGATGCAGAGCCACGTCGAGTCGCTCCAGTCCGAGTCCGACGACTGACCGCGGATTTCTCCTTTTTCAGCCGTCCGGAGCGGTGTCGCCGGCACAACGACCTTTGGCCGTGGGCACCGTCTCCTGTATGCGCGGGGTCACGCACACGGCGACCGGCCCGGTCAGGCTCGGTGCGGACGACACCAACGGCAAGTACGGCGACATCGCAATCTGCGTGTGCGACTCGTCAACGACGAGGGAAGCCAGCACACGGTAGGCTGAGCCTCCGTGTGGAACGACGAGTCTACGTCGCTACTCTCCGAACAGCCGCTCCGATTCCGAACCCGAGCGTTCCGAGGATGGCGGCCCCGATGCACCCACCGACGATTGCGAACCCGAGTAACTCCAGCACTCCCGGTCCCGACCCGGTGAGACCGATACCGCCGTAGTTCAGGATGACACCGGCTACGGCCCCGAACGCGAGTAGCCAGCTCACCACCAGTCCCCCGTTGGAGTACGCCTGTCCGGTGATGAGAGCGACGAGGAGGACCGCGTAGCCTTCCCACCAGAGCACGAGATGGACCGACGGATAATTGACGAGCTTCACCGCCGCGAAGTAGACGAGAGACGCCGAGAAGAGCACGACCACACCGAGACCCCACCGCTTAGTCCCTCGCTCGTTTCTCCCGAAGAGAGTGTCCGTATCGGCGGTAACCATGCGGTAGCGTAGTCTCCTCTGAATAAAAGCGTGGCTGCGGTACCGATGACCCCGATGTAGCGTTTGTGACACTCGTACGACGGTCTCCAAACGAGTTGTTTCCACGGGTGATTCGATGGCTCAGCCGTTCGAAGGAATCTGCATCGTCACACGGGAGGCCGGGAGTCACTCAGCGACGTTCGCTGAAACCGATTGTCGAACGGCGAGCCCCGAGACGAGCAAGAGGATCAGTCCTGCGACCGTGTACTCAATTCGCAACGAGAGTGCAGTAGCTGGCGAGACTGGGTGAGATTGTGCGTAGACGAACTCCAGTGCCGTTCCGATCCCGATGAAAAACAGGAGCAACCCACCAAGGCCGAGTAGAGAACCGACGCCGAACAGTATCATCTGTCGCCGAGTCGTTGTTGACGTTTGGTTGTGATTCATCGGGGGGTTCGTTCGCCACTATCCGGAGGAACTGACAAAACGGTACGGATGAGTGAACTACCACGACACACCGGGTTTAGGACTACCCAGCCCTTTCTTGCCGGGGCTGGTAGGTTCTGCTTCCGCGTCGGAGTCAGCTCCCGCGCCGCGAGGTCGCCGGTCGGCTACGGTTGGACGGACGGGCCGACGGTAAAGAAGTCACCGAGCTGTGTTCCGGCGGCGTCCACGGCATCGAGGCTCTCGTGCGGGCGGTCGACGACGATGTCGCCGGCGCGTCTCTGTCCGATACCCGGCACCGCGGTCAGTTCGTCCAGCGACGCGCTGTTGAGATTGAGCGGATGTGGCACGGCGGCGACGGAGCGGTAGCCGTGGCCGGTGACCGCCACGTCGGTCGTCCGGCCGAGTTCCCGCTCGCCTGGGACGGCGACGAGGAGCGCGTAGGTGCCGGGTTGACGGCCGAAGGTTCGGCCGTCCTGATGGTACTCGAGGTGGACGTTCGGGAGACGGGTGCCGACCGGCGCGACCCGGCGCAACATCGGCTCGTCTATCTCCTCGCGCACCTCCCGCTTGTAGGATTTGAAGTTGCGCTTGTGCTCCTTGGCGATGTCCGCGCCCGTCTCGGCCATCTCCGTCCCTTCGAAGGCCATCACCTGTCGGATGTTGATGCGCCGGAGCATGAGTCCCTCGTCGAGCACGCGCCGGAGGAACCGCTTGTTGTGCTCGTACGTCGCCGGGCGCTCGCCCATCAGCCCGTGGACGAGGTTGATGCCCGGAAGCAGCTTGGGGAGGCGATTGGGCGCGTCCGCACCGTAGGAGGGCGCATCGGCCGGGGCCTCGCCGGGTCGCCAGCCGCCGGCCTCGTTGACGACGCGGACGGCCTCCAGACACTCCTCGACGGTGACGAGCAGGTTGTTCTCCTCCCGGACCACGGGGTCGGCCGATTCGAGGCCGAACGCCGCAGTGTCGCCCGGCGTGTTGTGTTCGGCGATGATCCGTATCGCCGCCCGCGACCGCTCGGGGTAGTCGACGACGGTGACGGGGTTCATATTGTCGAGATGGAGCGTGCCGAGGTCGGGGGCCACGTCGCGGATCCCGCCGTACAGCTCTCGGAGGGCGTCCGGGTTCGGTGCCTCGCCGTCGCCGCCGTACGCGAGGATGTCCGCCTGTCGCCCGAGTCGGAGGTGGCGCACGCCGCGGTCGTATAGGCTCTGCACCTCGTCGACGACGGCCTCCGGCGAGCGGAACCCCGGGTCACCGTACATCGGCTCCGTGCAGAACGAACACCGGTAGGCACAGCCCCGCGAGGTCTCCATCTCGCAGATGAGATAGTCGGGGTGGTTCGGGTGTTGCTCGACGACGAACGCGCCCTTCGCGGCCCAGCGGGCGATTTCCTCGTTCGAGCGGTAGCGGTCCTCGAAGCCTTCGAGACCACCGTGTGCGAGGTCGTACGCCGCTGCCTCAACGTCCGCGAGCGCGAGGAAGTCGAAGTCGAGGTCGTCGCGCTCGGTGTCCTGTGCGCCGGCGTTCTCCTCGCCGACGCCGAAGCGGACCGGCCCGCCCATCACGCTCGTCCCGTCGGCGGTCCACGCGAGTTCGCGCACCTCGTCGGGTTCGGCGGGCGTACCGCCGACGTAGCTGCCGGGGACGGTCATGCCGCCGACGTAGACGAACAGGTCGGCCGTCTCCACGTCCTGCCACTTGCGGCGGTCCTCGCGGAGTTCGTCGATGGTGTGGTAGGTGATCCCCTCGGGAGGGACGCCGGCGTCGACGAGCGCGCCCGCCGTGTAGCGGGGATACGTCGAGATGTACGGCGGGACGCCGAAGTGGGCCGGCTCGTCGACGTAGCCGTCCACGAGCGTCACGGAGAGGTCGGCCGGATCGTCCATTGACCGAAGGGAACGGACGGAGAAGTAAAACGCCGCCGGTCCACGGCCTTAGTTGTTGGAAGGTTCCTCTACCGGTACGGCGCAGGGCGACCTCCAAGCCAGCACGCGTGTCGGTCGCGTCGCGCTCGGGGTCGCCGACCTCGGCCGCATGACCGACTTCTACGTCGACACGGTCGGCCTCGCTGTCCACGAGCGCACCGACGACCGAGCGTGTCTCGGCCCGAATGGGGGCGACCCGATACTCGAACTCCACGCGAGCGACGCGCCGGCCCGTGCGTCCGACGTGGCGGGGCTGTTCCACACGGCGTTTCGCGTGCCGGACCGTGCGGCGCTCGGTGCAGCGCTCGACCGGATCGAAGCCCAGTGGCAACTGGGCGGCGCATCGGATCACGCCGTCAGCGAGGCGCTGTATCTACAGGACCCCGAGGGAAACGGCATCAAACTCTACCGCGACACGCCGCGAAACGTGTGGCCGACGACGGCGGACGGCAGTGTCAACATCAAGTCGTATCCGCTGGATCTCGACAGCATCCGGGCGGCCAGCGACGGAGCGGCGAGCGTCCCCGCGGAGACGGACGTTGGCCACGTCCACCTCGAAGTCACCTCGATTCCCGCGGCCCGCGAGTTCTACGTCGACGCGCTCGGCTTTCGACTCTGCGACACGCAGACGCAGGGGACCGACACGCAGGCGCTGTTCGTCGCCGCGGACGGCTACCACCACCACCTCGCCCTGAACACGTGGCGCGAGCGAACCGCTCCGGCGGGAGGACGCGGCCTCACGCGGTTCGAACTGCTCGTGCCCGACGCGGCCGCGCTGGACGGCCTCCGGACGCGACTCGACGTGGCCGGCGTCGGCTTCGACGCCGACGGGTCGGAACTGACGGTGCGCGATCCGGACGGCATCGAACTCCGTGTTCGGACTCAGACGTAGATGTACCCTTCAAGCGGGTCGTAGCGGTCCGGATTCGTGTCGAACGCTCGCGCGACGGCGCGCGCGACGGCGACCGTACCGACCACGGCGTCCAGCGCGTTGCCGCCACCCTCCTCGACGAGGGTCGTCGCGGTCGCGTCGTCGAGTTCGACGCCCCACTCGCGGAGGCCATCGACGATGGTCGCGCGGCGCGCTCGCTCCCCCTCGTGGGTGCCGCCCTTGTACTTCTCGTCGGGGAGACCGAGCGCTCGGAGCGTACTGGCGGGATATATCTCACACAGCGGGTCGTCGTCGGGAGCCATCGGTGCGACGGCCACGCCTCGCTCGCGGACGAGCGGCGCGAGCACGTCCCGGATGCCGTGGAGCGTCTGGTAGCGCGTAATGAACGAGTAGGGCGACGACGCGCCGGTCGGCCGGTCGGTGACCCGCTTCAACTCGACGCCGTCGGCTGCGCCCTCGCGGGCCCGCTCCTTCAGTGCCGTCTGCATCTCGCGGGCGTCCCTGCCGGCGAACGCGTCGGCGAACCAGTCGAGGAACGCGCGCCAGTCGTCCACGGCCGGGAGGAGCGGCCGGGGCAGTCCGAACGACACGTCGAGCCCGACCGGGCCGTCCGCGTCGGCCAGCCAGTCGCGCAGCGACGCGAGGACGACGCTCCGGTCGCGACCGCTCGCGTCGAACGCCGTCGCCGCGGAGCGACACGCCTCGACGCGGAGGCCATCTGCCGTCGGCGTGGCGCTCGCCAGCCAGATGTCGTCGGCCGGCTTCGCCGCGCCGCTGAAGTCGACGCCATGATACACGGGTCGGCGTACGAGGGGGCCGGACAAGCCGGTTGCGACGGTAGTGTTCAGCCAAGGGTGAGTTCGGCGATTAGTCGGTGGATAAGGTGTCGAAAGCGCCCGGCCCCTTTCAGTCCCTCCCGGCACGGTTTCTCGGCTGAGCGACGACCTGCGTACCTGAACACCGCCGTCCGCAACGGTTAACCTCCGGCCACCGGAACCGACGGGTATGGCTGACGACGAGGAAGAAGGCACCGAACCGACCGTCGAACTCGGCGACGGACCGGAGGTCGAGGGCGTGCCGCTGGCGCAGGTCACCTCGCGGCTTCACTTCGGCATCGAGAAGAGCGAGGTAGACCGACGCGAAGGCGATACGACCATCCGGACGCCGGACGGGCCGCGCGACCTCTCGGCGGTACTCGGAGAGACGGACGAGACGTACTTCTCGACCAGACAGGCGTTCGAGACGGCCGTTCGCGACACCGTCGACACCGGTCCCGTCCCGACCGAGTAGCCCAGTCGTGGACGGGTCCGAGCCGAGTGATCGGGGGGTGTTCGCCGGGCGCACGGGTCGCGAGCCGCTTCCAGCGCCGCTGTCTGGGTTGTCGTGGCTCCAGCGCGCACTGCTCGCGGGCGCGGCCATCGCCGTCGCGTGGACGCTCTGGAACTCGAACGGGCTGAACGAGCGCGTCGGGAAGGACCTCCTGTTGTTCGTGGCGCTGCCGGCGGCGCTCGCGGCCGCCCACGGACGAAGCCTCGGCTGGCGAATCGACCGGACAGCCGTCCGGAACGCAGTCCTGCTCGCCGTCTTCGTGACGCCCTTCTATCTGGTCGGGTCGACGCTCCCGACGGTGCGGGCGTTCTATCCGATGTGGGGTGGCACGCTGGCGACGTATCCGAGCCACGTGCTCAAGCAGTTCGCCGTCGTCGTCGCCGCGGAGACGTACTATCGCGGCCTGCTCTGCGTGAGCGTCAAGAAGCTCGGCCGCAAGGCGGCGCTCATCAGCCCGGTCGTCTACGCGTTCCACCACATCTACAAGCCGCCGATAGAGCTGGTGTTGTCGGGACCGACGGACGTGCTGTTCGGCCTCGTCGACTACGAGTCCGACTCGATCCTCCCGTCCGTCGTCGCACACGGCGGCGGGCTGGCGCTGCTCGACTGGCTGGTGCTTCACGAGCCCATCTTCCCGCCGGAGCAGGTGCTCGAATGGCTCTCGTGGCTTCCGCTTCCGTTATAGGTGGCTTCCGCCACGTTCAATACCGAACCTGCCGACCGTCGGGTATGACACGCTCCGTGTGGCTGAAGGCCGACGACGATGTCGGCGACTGGGAGACGCGACGCAAACGCATCACCGCCGGCCTCGAAGCCGGCGTCGACGCCGTGCTCGTCGACCGTCGCGACGTGGAACGGGTGCGCGAACTCGGACAGGTGACCGTCGCCGCCTTCACCGGCGACGACGTGCACGTGATGGACGCCGACGAGGAGAGCGCGGAGCCGGATATCCGCGTCGTCGGCAAGGACGGCGAGGGCGACGGCACCGTCGAACTCCCCGCCGATTTCTCCGGCAGCGCCGACCTGACTACACTCCGGCGCGATGGTGGCGACGCCTCGTTCGTCCGCATCCTGGACAAGGAGTACGAGGCGTTCGCGGAGGCGGCCGCGACGGAGACCGACTACACCGTCGTCGTCGGCGAGGACTGGACGATCATCCCGCTTGAGAATCTCATCGCGCGCATCGGCGACGAGACGGAACTCGTGGCCGGTGTCCGGAGCGCAGAGGAGGCGCGGACGGCCTTCGAGACGCTCGAACTCGGCGCGGACGCGGTGTTGCTCGACGCCGACGATCCCGGCAGCATCCGCGACGTGGTGGAAGTGCGCGACGAGGCGGAACGCGAGAGCCTCGAGTTGGCGCACGCGACCGTCACCGCCATCGAGGAGACCGGCAGCGCCGACCGGGTCTGTGTCGACACGGGGACGATGATGACCGACGACGAGGGGATGCTCGTCGGCTCGATGTCTCGCGGGCTGTTCTTCGTCCACGCGGAGACCGCCGAGTCGCCGTACGTCGCCTCCCGGCCGTTCCGGGTGAACGCCGGCGCGGTCCACGCGTACGTCCGCACGCCCGGCGGCGGAACGAAGTATCTCGCCGAACTGCGCTCCGGCGACGAGGTACAGGTGGTCGACACGAACGGCAACACCCGCGAGGCCATCGTCGGGCGCTCGAAGATAGAGAAGCGGCCGATGTTCCGCGTCGAGGCGGAGACCGAGGACGGCGACCGGGTCGAGACGCTGCTCCAGAACGCCGAGACGATCAAGGTCGCGACGAGCGAGGGCCGGACGGCCGTCACCGACCTTGAACCCGGCGACGAGCTGCTCGTCCACTACGAGGACACGGCCCGCCACTTCGGCGAGGAGGTCGACGAGAGCATCATCGAGAAGTGACTACGCGTCGAGTTCCTCGATTAGTCGCGCGAGCGTCGCGAGGTCGTACTGGCCGGGCGCGGTCGCCTCGGCCGGGTCGACCGGCGCGTAACCGATCCGAGAGCCGTACAGCGGCGCGACGGCCCGCGTGTGTCGCCCGGCTTCGCCCATCGCCATCGTCGCGACGGTCGCCCCCTCGGCGGCCATCGCCTGCGTGATTGAGAGCAGTCGGAGCGTATCCTCGCGCGAGTCGGCGGTGACAGCGAGTTTGCCCACGTCGCCGGCGGCGACCGCGCGGGCGAGCAGGCGCGCGAGTTCGTCGCTTTCGGGCGTTGCCTCGAAGTCGTGGACCGACGCGATCACCTGCGCGCCGTGGTCGTGCGCGTGGTCGAGTGTCGGCTGTGCACCCTCCTCGATGGCGATCACCTCCACGTCGATTGCGACGACCGCCTCGTGTTCGGCCGCGGTTTCGAGCGCGGCGAGCCGTCGCTCGTCGTCGGTGGCCTCACCGCCCTCCCACGCCGCGCGGTTCGTACACAGGAGCGGGAGGTCGCCGTCGTAGTCGTCGAGCGCTTCGAGCGGCGCGTCCGCGAGGTCCATCCGGAACTCCACGAGGCCGGCGTGGTCGCGGGCGGTCGGCTCGACGGACAGGTCGGCCGTCGGCGCGGCGAGGTGAAACGAGTCGAAATCGAGGTGCACATCGGTCGGTGTGTGCCGACGGGCAAAAGCGTCGCGGGCCTTCAGGCGGTCGTGTTCAGCTACGCGATGGCCGAGTGAGTGCTGTCGGGTGGGACTGGAAGGGGCCGGCAGGGGCTTCCAAGCTCGTCACACCAGCTGTGCCGGCTCATTCGACCTTAGCTGAACACTACCCGTTCAGACCGGCTCGTAGGTCGCCGTCCACTCGCGGCCGTCATGGGCTACCTCTTGCACTTCGTACAGCCGGATCGCTCGCTCCATCTTCGTCTTCACGCCGAAGTCGTAGTGGTCGGCTTCGTAGCGCGTCTCGTTGTCCGCCGAGAAGGCGCGCTGGGCGGCGAGCCGCTCCTGCACCACCTCACGCGAGAGCGACGGCGTCTCGGTCGCGGCGTCCGCGAACGCGCCGACGAGGTCGGGGTCGCGCTCGTAGCCGACGCTGTTGCGCCCGGCGACGAGCGCGGCGAGCGTCGTCGTTCCCGTCCCCCAGAACGGGTCGAGGACGGTGTCGCCGTAGACGGAGAACATCGACACCAGCCGGTACGGCACCTCGAAGGGGAACGCGCCCGAGCGGTCGCGCCCCTCGCCGGGCAGCGCCTGTCGCTCGCCGCGTATCTCCCACAGGTCGGAGAACCACTCGTTGCGCTCCGCCCAGAAGTACGCCGACTCGTAGCGCGTCTCGTCGCTCGGCGGAAACGAGCGCGGGCCGCCCTTGCGGAACAGGAGTATCTGCTCGTGTTCTAAGGTCGGGTAGGCGTTCGTCGGGAGCATGCCGCTACCCATGAACTTCGCCGCCGAGTTCGCCGGCTTGCGCCACAGCAGGTCCGGGAGCGTCCCGAAGCCGTGCGCGCGCATCCGCCGCGTGATCTCCGCGGCGTTCGGATACTGCTGGAACTCGTCGATGTTCCGGGTCGCGTCGCCGACGTTGATGCCGACGACGCCCCCCTCCCGAACCACGTCGGCGAGTCGCGCCCACACCGCGTCGAGCAGGTCGTGCATCAGTTGGAAGGCGCGGTCGCCCTCGCCAGCGTCGAGCGCTCGCCCGATTTCCGGGTCCTGCGCCCGGAAGCTCTCGTCCCACATCTCCACCATCGGATACGGCGGCGACGTGACCACGAGGTCGATTTCGTCGCTCTGGAGGTCGCGTGCGTCCGCGACGTGCACCTCGTGGCGCGTCTGCACATCGACTCCGGAGGAGGGTGCGGCTTACGGCTCTTGCGGTCCCAGTCGCGGTGAAAAGTGCGTCGGGCTCAGTCCCAGTCGGGACCGAAGTCTGGATCGACGCGGCGGTCTCTGCGGTCGATATCGTCGATGGTCGCCACGTCCTTCGCGTCGAGTTCGACGCCGAGACTCCGCCAGTTGTCGCGGATGTGCGCCTCGCTCGTCGCCTTCGGGATAGCCGTGACGCCCAACTCGTTGAGCCACGCGAGGCTCACCTGCGCCTCGCTGGCGTCGTGTTTCTCCGCGACCTCGCTCAGCTCCGGCACGTCGAACACGCCGCCGCGGGCCAGCGGCGAGTAGGCGACGAGTTCGACGTCGTACTCGGCGGCGTACTCGCGCAGTTCCGTCTGCGGGAGCATCGGATGCATCTCCACCTGATTCGCGAACGGCTGGCCGCCGAGCGCGTCGCGGGCCGTGTCGAGGTGGTGCGGCTCGAAGTTGGAGACGCCGATCCGGTCCACGAGGCCGTCGTCCTGCAGTTCGGCGAACGCCGGCAGCGTCTCCGCGGGGTCGTACTGGTCGGCCGGCCAGTGGACGTACATCAGGTCGACGTACTCCGTGCCGAGTTTCTCCAGACTCTCGCGGGTGGACGCGGCCGCCTCCTCGGGCGCAAGCTTGTCGATCCACACCTTCGAGGCGAGGAACACGTCGTCGCGGTCGACATCGGCCGCGGCGATGCCGTCGCCGACGCCCTCCTCGTTGCGGTATATCTGTGCGGTGTCGACGTGTCGGTACCCCATGTCCAGGGCCGTCGTCACGCTGTCTGCGCACTGTGAGAGGTCGTCGTTCTCCCACGTCCCGAGCCCGAGCATCGGCATCCCGTCGCGGGCCGGCACGTCGAACGACTGGCTTTGCTGTGACACGGACGTGGGTACACAGGTGACGGAGAAACGCTTTGCGATATGGGGGAGGGAGGAAGCGGATGGCGGCGCTCTCCCGCGGCGTGTGTCGCCTCACTCGACGGCGAAGGGACTGTCCGACTCGGTCCAGTCCCAGCCGGGGAGCCGGGTCTGGAAGCCCGCCGCCAGCGCGGCGTCGAGGTCGTCCTGCCCCGCCGGCGCGTCGTCGCGGTGGACGTGTGCGTCCGCGACGTGGAAGGTCGCCTCCGCGAGCAGCGACAGCGGCCGACCACCGGCGACGGTGCCGGCCAGTTCTCGCCCGAGCAGTTCGTCGACGACGAAGCCCGGATAGTCGTCAGCGACGTGGAGGTCACGCAGGAGTCCAGCGAGTGCGGCGACGTTGACAGCGCGGTCGCCGTCCGCGAACACCGTCTCGACCTCCTCTCTGTAGGCGGCGACGGAAACGTGGTCCACGTCCGTCTCGGACAGTTTCGCGAGCACGGCGCGCGTGTCGTTGATGAGCGGGACGATCCGGTCGTTGTCGCGCAGGCGGTCGCGCTCGGCCCGGACGACTTCCGGCGTCAGTTGCATACCTGTTGCGTTTGCGAAGCCTTTTATACAGTCAACGGTGTAGCCCGGGACAAGCGGGTTTTCCGGCACAGTATCCCGCAGTCACCGTAGTGAGCGGCATCCTGCACGGAGAACGGTAGCATGACGGCTCCCACATCGTACACGGCGGGTCCGGGCGACCCCCCGGGAGCGGTGCGTCGCGGGCCGGAACCCCTCCACTACATATGAGCTCAGTAGAGCGGCAACTCGACGACTTACAGGCAGAGATAGAAGACGAAGTCCGGGCCGACATCACCATCTCGGACGTCACCTACGAGGGACCGGAACTGGTCGTCTACACGCGCGACCCGAAGGAGTTCGCCAGCGACGGCGACCTCGTCCGCCGGCTCGCCTCCAACCTCCGCAAGCGGATCACCGTCCGGCCCGACCCGGACGTGCTCTCGCATCCCCGGGAGGCCGAAGAGCAGGTCCGCGACATCATCCCGGACGAGGCGGGCGTCACCGACCTCGACTTCCACGCCGACACCGGCGAGGTCGTCATCGAGGCGGAGAAGCCCGGCATGGTCATCGGGCGGCACGGCTCCACGCTCCGCGAGATCACACAGGCGGTCGGCTGGACGCCCGAGGTGGTGCGGACGCCGCCCATCGAGTCCTCGACCGTCTCCAACGTGCGGAACTTCCTGAAACAGGAGCGCGACGAGCGGCGCGACATCCTCGAACGCATCGGTCGACAGATCCACCGCGAGGAGATGGCCGACGACGAGTGGGTGCGGATCACGACGCTCGGCTGCTGTCGCGAGGTCGGCCGCGCGAGCTTCATCCTCTCGACGCCCGAAACTCGGATTCTGGTCGACTGCGGCGACAAGCCGGGCGCGGACGGCGAAGTCCCCTATCTGCAGGTGCCGGAGGCGCTCGGTGCCGGCGCGAACACCATCGACGCCGTCGTCCTCACCCACGCACACCTCGACCACTCCGCGCTCATCCCGCTCCTCTTCAAGTACGGCTACGACGGCCCGATCTACTGTACGGAACCGACGCGTGACCTGATGGGGCTGCTCACGCTGGATTATCTCGACGTGGCCGCCAAGGAGGGGCGCGCACCGCCGTACGACTCCGAGATGGTCCGGGAGGCGATCAAACACACCGTTCCCATCGAGTACGGCGACGTGACGGACATCGCGCCGGACGTGAAGCTCACGATGCACAACGCCGGCCACATCCTCGGCTCGGCGGTGTGTCACTTCCACATCGGCGACGGCCTCTACAACGTCGCCTTCTCCGGCGACATCCACTACGACGACACCCGGCTGTTCAACGGCGCGGTCAACGAGTTCCCCCGCGTCGAGACGCTCGTCATGGAGTCCACCTACGGCGGCCGCAACGACTACCAGACGGACCAGGAGGACTCGGAGCGCCACCTCAAGCGCGTCATCAACGAGACGTACGAGGACGACGGGAAGGTGCTCATCCCGGCGTTCGCGGTCGGTCGGTCACAGGAGATGATGCTCGTCATCGAGGAGGCGATGCGGTCGGGCGACATCCCGGAGATGCCCGTCCACCTCGACGGGATGATCTGGGAGGCGACGGCCATCCACACCACCTACCCCGAGTACCTGCGCGACGATCTGCGCGACCGCATCTTCCACGAGGACGAGAACCCGTTCCTCGCCGAGCAGTTCAACCACATCGACGGCGGCGAGGAGGAGCGCCAAGAGGTGGCCGACGGCGGCCCCTGTATCGTGCTCTCCACCTCGGGGATGGTCACCGGCGGTCCCATCATGTCGTGGCTTCGTCACTTCGCCCCCCAGCCGGACAACCGGATGGTGTTCGTCGGCTATCAGGCGCAGGGGACGCTCGGCCGCCGCATCCAGAACGGCTGGGACGAGATCCCCGTCAGCGACCCGAACTCCAACTCGCGGTCGAAGAAGCTCTCGCTGGAGATGGGCGTCGAGACGGTCGACGGCTTCTCCGGCCACGCCGACCGCCAGGGGCTGGAGAACTTCGTCCGCACGATGAACCCCCGCCCGGAGAAGGTGCTGTGCGTCCACGGCGACGAGTCGTCCGTGCAGGACTTCTCCAGCGCGCTCTACCACGAGTTCAACATGCGGACGTTCGCGCCGAAGAACCTCGAGACGTTCCGGTTCGAGTGAGCACCCGTGAAGCGACAGGCTGAGACCGCTCGCGCGTCTACGTCACGTATGCCGCTCTCTCGCCGCTCGCTGCTCACGAAGTTCGGCGCAGGCGCGACGCTGCTCGCTGGCTGTGTCCGCGGTGACACCGCCGGCGGCGCGATCGAGACGCCCGGTGCCCCGCCGGACGGTCCAGTCGCGAACGCACCGCTGCCCGACGTGCCAGACGAGGCCCGCTATCAGACGATCGGGGCGAGCGCGCCGGTGGTCACCTACTTCAGCAACCCGAAGTGCCCGTTCTGTGCCGAGTTCGCCGTCGGCTCAGAGCGCGTGCTTCCGCTGGCGACGCTCGTCGAGGAGTACGTCGCGTCTGGTACTGTCCAGTTTCGCCACCGTGGCGTGGCGTACACGACCGATGGCGAGCCATTCCTCGGTCCCGACGCGCCGCGGGCCGTCCGGGCGGGCCTCGCCGTCTGGGAGATTGACCCCGGCGCGTACTGGCGCTACCACGAGTATCTCGCCGCGAACCAGCCGCCGGAGTCGAAGCGGTGGGCGACGACCGACCGACTGGTCGCGTTCGCGGACGGTGCCGGCGTCGACGACACAGAGGCGGTTCGCGCTGCGGTCGAGGCAGAGCGGTTCGGAGACCGACTCGACGCGACGACGACTGCCTTCGCCGACGTCGATGCGGACGGAACGCCGACAGTGGTCGTGGACGGGACGCCGTACTCGCCGTTCGAACCGGCGAAGCTCAGGGACGCGCTCGACGCGCTCTGAGCCCGGCGAGCTCGCTTGCTACGCGACCCGGAGGACGCATTCGAGGTGGGCCCCGTCGGCGAGCGCGTCGACGAGCGCGCGGTTCACGTCTGCGGCGGCCGCGTCCGCGTCGACCATGACCGTCTGGTCGTCGACGTAGTCGCTCGTCCGCGCGACGAGCGAGCGGTCGTCGGCGAAGGTGAGATCCGGGTGACCGGAGCCCTCGATCACCTGCTCGTGGCCGTCGACGCGCAGAGTCGCCTCGATGACTGCGCCGCTGTCCTGACAGGCCGCGACGAACGCCTCGTCGAAGTCGGCCGGGACGGTGTCGGCCTCGACACCGAGGATACAGTCGCCAGCGGGCGTCAGCCAGTCGTCGCTCGTTAGCTCCCACGTGCTGGCGTGCTCGGCGCGGACGTGTTCGTGCCCCCGCGCACGGACGAGTTGCTCCATACCGTCGGTGTGGGGTCGGTCGCCTTCAGCCCGCGGCTTCGGGGCGACATTTATATACCCGTCCGACAGTGTGGCAACCGTTAGCGGGGGAGTAGACGCCCCATGTCAGTTGTTTACAGCCGTCTCGACAGGGAAAGAGTTTAAATATGGGTGCGATGAATACATAGACACCAGAACGCCTCCGGCGTTCAGCATCGCCAGCCAACCAGAATGACAGGGAATCAGCTTGTCCGAGGTTGCTCACTTCTTTCGAGCCGGTGCTGTACTCGGAGCGGTAATGGGATAGATTCGTAACCATGGCAGAAAGCATCGAAGAGAGCGACAATATCTCGCTCACCGACGAAGAACTCGAGACGGACAACAAAGGACAGCTCATCAAGAAGGCCGGCCAGCTCCGCGACCGACGCAACGAGCTGAATCAGATGGCCTCCGAGCGTGCCTCGGAGCGCGACGAACTCAACGCGAAGACACGCGAGAAGGTCGACGAGGCACAGGAGCACCGCGAGCAGCGCGACGAGCTCAACGAGCAGGTACAGGAGCACAAGGAGCAGCGCAACGAGCTCAACGCGAAGGCCAACGAGCTGTTCGACAAGGTCGACACGCTGAAGGACGACCTCGAACTCAACGAGGGGAAGTCCGTCGACCAGCTGCAAGACGAGATCGAAGATCTCGAGTTCAAACAGCAGACGGAGGTCCTCTCCACCGAGGACGAGCGCGAACTCATCGAGGAAATCGAGGAGAAGCGCGAGAAGCTCGCCGACCGCAAGGAGAAACTCGATCAGTCCGGCGAACTCGAAGAGATCAAGGAGAAGGCCCAAGAGGTCCGCGCGGAAGCCTCCGAGCACCACCAGAAGGTGACGGAGCTCGCCGACAAGGCCCAAGAGCACCACAACCAGATGATCGAGGCCTACCGCGAGGCCGACGAGATCCGCGACGAGGCCGACGAGTGGCACGAGAAGTTCGTCGACGCCCAAGAGGCGGCCGACCGCCACCACGAGGACTTCGTCCGCGTCCAGAAGCGACTCCGCGAACTCGACGAGGAGGAGGAAGCCAAGGAGAAGGAAGCACAGGAAGCCAAGGAAGAGGAGGCCCGCGAGGAGGCCGAGGAGATCTACGAGGCGTTCCAGAACGGCGAAACCCTCGACACCGAGGACCTGATGAAGCTGCAGAAGACGGGTCTACTCTAAGCGCACCTTTTGCACTTCCTTCGCGTTCGCTGACCTCGTCAGCGAACGCTCAGTCAGGCAAAAACGTGCGGAAAATATGCGCGGCGGAGCCGCGCCGTGAATCGCGTGGTGGCTCCGCCGCCACGGAGTAGGTTGCCGGCGGAGCCGGCAACCCGCTCAAAGGGACACGTCCTATGAACTGTCGGCGCGACTAGTTCTGCCGGTTCGTCGTCACCGTGGTAGCAGACGGTCTGACTGCTCAGTCCCGTCCGGCAATGAGGTAGATGACGACGACCAGCAGCGCGCCGAGGAGGTTCCCGACCAGTCCGCCGAGTAGCGTCGCAACTCCCCAGAGCGCGGCGTTGTCGTTCTGCCGTCGCTTGGCATCCCGGTAGACGAGGTACGTCGGGACCGCGACGAGGACGAGGCTGATGAGGAGGACGATGAGCAGTTCCGGTCCGCCCGGAATGCCCATCTGGAGCGGGAACGCGAGCACGGTCGCCGCTCTCGATGAGTTCTGATAAGCGTTCCGTGAGTAACGGGGGTTTCTTCATCGACGCCTCCCACGCAGGGGTATGAACGACACGACGGACACGCTCGGCCGGGGGGCGCTCCTCGGACTCGCGCTCGTCGTCGGCGCGGTCGCCGGTTGGGCGCTCTTCGTGCGGTTCCCGGCCGACCTCGCGGACCTGCTCGGCGTCCTGTTGCTGCTGGCGACGCTCGGCGTCGCGGTTCGTATCGCGGGCAACGTCGCCGCCGCGAAGTTCCCGGCGTACAACGTCGCACAGGTGGCCGTCGAGGGGGCGATCACCCGTGACGGCGACGGCGGGCCGGTGCCGTCCTCGCCGACCACGCCCGGCGCGGACGAGATAGTCGAACAGATCGAGCGGGCCGACGGGGACCCGAACGCGGACGCCCTCGTCGTGAAGCTCAACACGCCGGGCGGCGCGGTCGTCCCGAGTGACGACATCCGACTCGCCGCCGAGCGGTTCGACGGGCCGACGGTCGCGTACGCGACGGACACCTGCGCGTCGGGCGGCTACTGGATCGCCAGCGCGTGTGACGAGCTGTGGGCCCGCCGGGGAAGCATCGTCGGTTCCATCGGCGTGCGCGGCTCCCGGTTCACCGCCACCGACCTGCTGGACCGAGTCGGCGTCTCCTACGAGCAGTTGACGGCCGGCGAGTTCAAGGAGGCCGGCGTCCCGTTCACCGACCTCGACGACGAGGAGCGGGAGTATCTCCAAGGACTCATCGACGGCTACTACGACGAGTTCGTCGAGCGGGTCGCCGAGGGGCGCGACCTCGACCCCGAGTTCGTCCGCTCGACGGAGGCGAAGGTGTATCTCGGCGAGGAGGCCAACGAACTCGGCCTGATCGACGAGATCGGCACCCGCGAGGACGTGGAGGCGCGGCTGGAGGACCGACTCGACGCCGAGGTCGCCGTCGAGGAGTTCCAGCCCGGCGAGGGACCGCTCGGGCGGCTCCGCGGCGGGGCGAGCGCCATGGCGTACGCCTTCGGCAACGGTATCGCCGACGCGGTGGACGGCGACGCCGACTTCCGGCTGTAGTCGCCCTCCCGGTCACCGCTGCTGGCTCGATACCGCCGGTGAACGACTGGAAAGCTTTTACTGGCCCGCACCCTCCGCTCGGCCGTGAGCACGCTGGTGGTGTGCGTCGACCGAGAGGGGGGCCTGACCGACGAACCGGTCGTCGGCTGGGAGGCGGTCCGCGCACTCGTCACGGATGTCGGCATCGACGACCCCAGCGACTCGCGGGTCAACTCGCTGTTAGAGGCGCTGAAGGTGGCGCGCGACCTGCGCGACGAGAACGAGGCCGTCGAGGTGGCGGTCGTCTCGGGGAGCGGCGACGCGGTGCGGGCCGACCGCGCCGTCGCGCGCGGCGTCGACGAGATAGTCGAACGGTACGACCCGGAGTCGGCGGTGGTCGTCGTCGCCAGCGCCGAGGCCGAGCGGCTCGTCCCCATCGTCGAGTCGCGGCTACAGGTCGACGCCGTCGACCGCGTGGTCGTCCGCCAGAGCCACGACATCGAGTCGACGTACTACCTGCTGAAGCAGTTCCTCGCCGACGAGGAGCTCCGCTCGACGGTACTCGTCCCGGTCGGGGCGACGCTGCTCGCCTTCCCGATACTCCTCTTCTTCGTCGAGTCGGCCGCGGTCGCGGTCGCGGTGATGGTCGCCGCGCTGGGCGTGTTCCTGCTGTACAAGGGGCTCGGGGTCGACGAGTTCGCCGCCTCGGTCCCGGGTCGGCTCCGGGAGGCGTTCTACTCCGGACAGGTGTCGCTCGTCACCTACGTCGTTGGCGCAGGACTGGCGGCCGTGGGACTGTTCGTCGGGGCCATCGCCGCCTCGGATCTGGCGACGGCCAGCGTGTTTCTTGACGCGATGCAGTTCGTCTTCGCGGCCGTCCCGTGGCTGGCGACGGCGGCGCTGGCCGCCTCGACCGGCCGTCTGATCGACGAACTGCTCGGCGACGAGGGAGTTCGCTCGGCGCTCCTGAATCTCCCCTCCGGCGTCGTCGCCGTCGGCCTCGTGGTGCGCGGCTTCGCGGCCTACTTCCTCGAACGCGGCGAGATCATCGGTCCTGCCCGCGCACCGGGCATCTCGGCGGGGCCGGTGACGGTCGCACCGCTCGCACTCGGCGGCTTGGAACGGCTCGTCGTCTTCGTGTTCGCGAGCATCGCCATCTCCGTCGCCGGCGTCGTCGTCGCCTCGTATCTCACTGGCCGCGACGTGGCTGCGGAGTTCCAGAGTCCGTGAGCCGTCAGCCGTAAGCCGCGCCGTCGTCAACGCTGCACATGACCGACGACCCGTGGGTGTCGCTGTTCTCCGGAGGAAAAGACTCCGCGTGGGCGCTCCACCGGGCGCTGGAGGCGGGCCACCCCGTCGAGCGACTCCTCACCGTCCATCCGACGGGCGACTCGTACATGTACCACACGCCGGCGACGGAGTTAGCTCGACTCGCGGCCGAGGCGATCGGCATCGATCTCGTGGAGGTGTCGCCGGACGACTTCGGAGCCGACGAGGCTACCGACGCGAGCGCGCAGGGCGACCGCGAACTGGAGCCGATGGAGCGCGCGCTCGGAGCCCTCGCCGAGGAGTGGGGCGGTATCGGCGGCGTCACGGCCGGCGCGGTCGAGAGCGAGTATCAGACCTCACGCATCGAGGCGATGTGTAACCGGCTCGACGCCGAACTGTTTGCCCCGCTGTGGCAGGTGGAGCCGCGCGCCCTCGCCGACGCGATGCTCGACGCGGGCTTCGAGGTTATCGTCGTCCAAGTGGCCGCCTACGGACTCGACGAGTCGTGGCTCGGGCGCACGCTCGACGAGGAGGCGTTCGCGGAGTTGGAACGGCTCAACGAGGAGTACGACGTCCACCTCCTCGGCGAGGGCGGCGAGTTCGAGACGTTCGTCGTCGACGGGCCACACACCGACCGGCGGGTCGACCTGACCTACGAGACGGTGTGGAACGGTGACCGCGGCCACCTCGAAATCACGGACGCCGCGCTTCGCTGACGCGTCACCGCCCGTTCGTCAACTGCGAGTGAGCGCCCAAGAGTGCGCCCGCGAGGTCGACGTCCTCGACGCGGCTCTCCTCGTCGACGATGGAGTCGTGAATCTCGCAGTCGAGCACCGTCGCGTTCGGGAAGACGACGGTGTTCCGGAGCGTGGAGTCGACGACCCGAGCGCCGGACATGACGTGGACGTTCGCGCCGAGGTCGCTGTCGACGACGGTGGCGTCGTCGGCGACGAGCGCGTCGCCGTCGAGTGCCCACGCGACCGCCTCCAGATACGACTCGGGCGTGCCGATATCGAACCACGCCGCCTCGAAGGGAAACGCGTACACCTCGTCGCGGTCGACGAGCCACTGGACGAACCAGCCCGGTTCGTCGGGATTGTTGCCGTCGGCGAGATACTCCTCGAAGCGGAGCGACTCGCGGGGGAACGCGTAGCAGGCGATGGAGACGAGCGTGCTCGGCGGGTCGTCGGGCTTCTCCTCGAAGTCGACGACCTGACCGGCTTCGGTGTCGATGACGCCGTAGGCGGTGGCTTTCTCGCGTGTCTCCACGTCGTAGGCGGCGAGCGTCGGCGCGTTGTTCGTCTCGAAGGCGTCGACGAACTCGGCGAGGTCGAAGCCGATGAGGTTGTCGCCGGCGACCACGACGAGGTCGTCGTCGATACCCTCCCTGTCGACGAGTTGCGCGAGCGCGCCGACGACGCCGAACTTCTCGTTTTCTTCCGTCGTCTCCTCGACGGAGAGCGTCGGCTTCGTGAACTCGCTGTCGGCGAGATACGTCTCGAACTCGTCGGCGAAGGCGGCGTTGGTGGAGACGAACACCTCGTCGATCCGGTCGTCGGCTTCGAGTTCGGCGAACACGCGGTCGATGACCGTGGCGTCGCCGATCGGGAGCAGCATCTTCGGCCGGTGACGGGTGATAGGCCAGAGCCGTGTTGCGAATCCCCCGGCGAGCACGACTGCTTTCATGATCTGAACTCACCGACGGTGCGGTTAAGGCCTTTTTCACTCCGTCCGTCACGCGTCTGACACAGTTTTTTGTCGTCTGCCGTGGAATACGGCGTATGACCAGCCTCGCTGACGTGTACGAAGGGGGAGCCGGCGGGGCAGACCGGCGGCGACTGTACGCCGGTGTCACGCTCTTCGCCGTCGGCGCCGTGCTGACAGTCGCCGGTATCCTCATCGGCACGTCGGCCGGGGAAGGGAGCGTCTTCGGCCTCTCGAAGTTCGCGGCCCGCGAACTCGCCGGCGTGCTGGCCGGACTCGGCCTCCCCGCGACGTTTCTCGGCGCGATGACCGTGCTGCCGAAGGCGTCACGCCGCATCCGCGCGGCCGGGGTGCTCGGTGCCGGCGTCGCACTCGTCGGGGTCGGCGCGTTCGTCTCCGTCTACCCCAGTCAGTGGTTCGGGATGACGCCCGACTACACGCTCCCCGTCACCGTCGTCTACTTCGTCGGCGCGATTACCACGTTCTGGTGTCTGTTCGTCGCCGTGGCGAACTTCAAGGCGCGCAACGACCCCGGCGGCACCGTCCGACTGGAGGTGACGAAGGCCGGCCGCACGAAGGTCGTCGAGGTGTCGAACAACCGTCTCCGGCAGGGCCTCGGCGGCATCGGCCTGCTCGGTAACGAACCCGACGGCGGCACGCCGACGCAGACGAACCGGAGCGACCCCCCGAGTTCGACGGTGTCCGACGGCGGCGCGTCCGTGACGACCGCCGACGAGTCGACGTGGAGCGGCGAGCGCGGTGCATCCGCAGGGACGAGTGGAGCCGCAGACACCGGCCCCGACAGGGTGTCGACGCGACCGAGTCGCGACGCGGCGCGAACGGGCGGATCGGAGGCCGAGTCGTCCCGGTCGGTCCCCGCAGAAGACGACGCCTACTGTGGCAACTGCGAGAAGTTCCGCTACGTCCGGACGAACGACGGTCTCCAGCCGTACTGCGGGCTCCACGACGAGCGCATGGACGACATGGAGGCCTGCGACCAGTGGCTGCCGAACACGGACTAAAGCTCGGTAAGCGTCTCCTCAACCCGTCGCCAGTGTGACCCCTTCCAAAAGTGTTGTCCACAGTCGCGACAGCGCCACACCGCCGTCTCCTCGGGGTCGCGTGCGTACTCGGGGACGCTCGCGCCCGCCGGCACGCGCTCGACGGGGCCGTTGCACACCCCACACCGGGCCGGTCGCTCGTTCAGCGTGAGGTCGAGTCCCGCGGCGGCGAGTTCACGGAGTTGGTCCTCGACAGCGCGGTCGTGGAGCAGGAAGCCGCGGTCGCCGGCCCGTTCTGCCAGCGCCACGTCCCGCGTGAGGAGCCGTCGGTCCTCCTCGCGGGCCAGCGCGAGTATCGCGTCGTCGGCCTCCACCTCGCGGTCGAGCGCATAGGCGGCGTCGTAGCCACAGAAGCGGAGGTAGGTGGCGAGTTTGCCACACATCACGTCGAGCAGGAACGGGTCTGAGAGCGACGAGCTCACAGTCCGAGGAAGTCGGCGACGGCGTCGGCGTCGCGTGTGTTGAGCACGTCGTCGGCCTCGGCCCAGCCGCGACGGGCGGTGTGGACACCGAACCGGGCGAAGGAGAGATTCGACGCCGCGTGCGCGTCGGTGTCGATTACGACGGTCGCCCCCGCCTCGATGGCCTGCTTCACGTAGCCGCCACGGAGATCCAGCCGGTGGGGATTCGCGTTGATTTCGAGGGCGGTGTCGTTGGCCGCGGCGGCCGCGGCGACCGCCTCCATGTCCACGTCAAGTCCCTCCCGGCGGTTGAGCAGGCGGCCGGTCGGGTGGCCGAGGACGTTCACCTCGGGGTGTTCGACCGCGGCGAGCAGGCGGTCGGTGCCGTCGCCGTCGAGAGAGACGTGCGGGGACGCGACCACGCAGTCGAGTTCCGCGAGCACGTCGTCGGCGACGCTCACCTCACCGCCCGCGCCGATGTTCGCCTCGACGCCCGTGAAGACGGTGAGATCGGTGTCGGCGGCGGCCGTACGGACGCGCTCCGCGAGTTCCAACAGCGCGTCGTCGTCGACGCCGACGCCGCCGACCATGCCCGGGCCGGTCGCGTGGTCCGTGACGGCGAGGTAGTCGTAGCCCCGGCGCGCGGCTCCTTCGATCATTTCCGCTACCGTGTCGTCGCCGTCGGAGGCGTCGGTGTGGAGATGGAGGTCGCCCCGCAGGTCGTCCTCGGTGACGAGCGCCGGCAGGTCGTCGTTCGCGGCCGCCTCAATCTCGCCGCGGTCCTCGCGGAGTTCCGGCGGCACGAGCGGCAGGTCGAGCGCCGCGTACATCGACTGTTCCGTCTCGCCGGCCACGCGCTCGCCGACGCGCTGGCCCGCGTCGGGGTCGCCCACGTCCGAGATGTCGAACACGCCGTACTCGTTCACCTTCAGATCGCGCTCGATGGCGCGGTTCCGGACGACGATGTTGTGGTCGCGACTCCCGCTGAAATACTGGAGCGCCGCGCCCCACTCCGAGGGTACGACGACGCGGAGGTCGACCCGCATGCCGTTGGCGCGGAGGCTCGCCTTCGAGGTGCCGGCCTCGATCACCGTCGCCTCGAAGTCGGTGAAGTGCTCGACCACCGCTTCGCCGTCGTCGCTCGCCGCGAGGATGTCCACATCACCGACCGTCGGCCGCCAGCGGCGCAGCGACCCCGCCGTGTCCGCGGCCTCGACGGCGTCGTGGTCGCGGAGGTGTGCCAGCACGCGGTCGGCGAGCGGCTGCGCCTCGCCCAGCAGTTCGCGCTCGTGGCTCTCGCGGGCGAAGTCGATGTTGTCGAGGATGTTCTGCTCGGTCCTGGGACCGAACCCCTTCACCTCCTGTATCTCGCCGGCCTCGGCGGCCGCTTCGAGGTCGTCCAGCGTCTCGACGCCGAGCGCCTCGTAGAGGTCCGCGGCGGTCTTCGGGCCGACGCCCTCGACGCGCGTGACCGCCTCGATGTCCACCGGGAGTTCCTCGCGCAGTGCTTCGAGTTCCTCGATCTCACCTGTCTCGATGTACTCGACGACCTTCGCGGCGATGGCGTCGCCGACGCGGTCGATCTCCTCGACCGTCTCCTTCCCCTCCGCGGCGAGCGTCTCGACCGCGACGGTGTGTCCGCGGATGTTGTCGGCGGCCTGTCGGTAGGCGCGCGGCTTGTACTCGACGCCGGTCGCCTCCAGTCGGTCGGCCATCTCGTCGAGCAGCGCCGCCACCTCGGCGTTGCGGCTCATCGGCCCCCCGCCCGCGGGCCGTCGTCGCGCCCGAGCGCCTGCTGCAGGAAGTTCATCCACCGCTTCGTGTCCGCCGCCTCCTTGCGCTGCTGTTCGGTCTCGATGTCGGTCGGGCCGAGCGACTCCAGCGCGTTTAACGCGCGGTCGATACCGATGACCGCGCCCGCTATCTCCTCCCCCTCATCGAAGTCCACCTCTCTGTCTTCGATCAGTTGCTTTCGCTCAAGTCGTTCGCGCCGGAGATTCTTCTTCGCACGCTCGACGCGTTCGCGTTCGCCCGGCGGAACCGTCTCGCGGCGCTTGATCTCGAAGACGAACTCTTGGAGATCGACCGACTCGCCCTGCACGTCGATGCGCTCGGGTATGTCGGCACCGACGGTCGCCCCGTCTCGCCCGATGCGTTCGAGGAGTATCTCCCGTTCGTACTCTTTCATTGTCCGACCTGACGGTCGCCACGAGTAAAATACGCCCGCTCGGCCGGATCGATCCGAGACAGGCGGGCTCAACCACTCCGACCCACCGAACCCGTAAACCGCATGTTACGATAGCAAATTGCTGGATGGGATTGCAGCGTCGGCGCTCAACTAGCGATCCTCGTTGGTTCCTATCATCTGAGGATAATTTCAGGCAGAACAGGTCGTAGCGCCTTTGCGCGACGAGTCGAACGACGAGACGAATGTTAGCCGTCGTCGTCTCGCGGGCGGACCGGGCCTCCGAACACATCGGTGAGCGGTTGCTCGACCTCGGCGAGTGGACCGAGTGCGAGGACGGGTCGGTGCCGGACGCCGAGGGCGGCGGCACCTACTACCGGACCGAGGGCGCGGAGCTCCGCACCTTCGACGACCTCCACATCTACGCGGAGGGAGTAGCGGATCCGTTCGACGACCCCGATCTGCTGTTCGTCGCCTCGCGTCACTCAGGTGGGACCGGGCCGCTGCTCACTGCGCATCCGACTGGGAACGCCGGGGCGGCGGAGTTCGGCGGGGAGTCGGGCGCGTTCGCGCGAGCGGCCCCGAACGCGCTCGCGGCACTGGTTCGGGCCTTCGACGACCACGCGCCGGAGGGGTACGGCGTCGGGATGGAGTGTAGCCACCACGGGCCGACCGACATCGACGTTCCCTCGCTGTTCGTCGAACTCGGCTCGGACGAGGCGCAGTGGGACGACCCCGCGGGCGCGACGGCAGTCGCGCGGGCGATCCTCGACTGTCGGGACGTGCCGGCCGAGCGCGACCGCCAGCTCGTCGGCTTCGGCGGCGGCCACTACGTCCCCCGGTTCGAGCGAATCATCCGGGGGACGGACTGGGCTGTCGGCCACGTGCTCGCGGACTGGTCGCTCGACGACATGCCCCACCCGCGCGAGGCGACCGACACGCTCCGGCGAGCGTTCGAGCGCTCGGGTGCCTGTCGCGCGGTCATCGACGGCGATCGACCGGTGCTCCGGGAGGTGATCGCGGACCTCGGCTACCGGGTCGTGAGCGAGACGTGGACCCGGGAGACGACGGGCGTGCCGCTGGCGACTGTCGAGTCGCTGGAATCGCAGCTGTCGACTGTCGACGAGGGGCTTCGGTTCGGAGACGCAGCGGCGGGATACGAGGGAGACGCGGTCGTTCGGTCGCTTCCGGCCGAGCTGACGGCGGAGGCGGCCAACGTCGACGCCGACGCGACCCGGGCGGCCGTCGCAGGGCGAGCGCTCGCCTTCGAGACTGAGGAGGGTGGCACCCGTCCGGCCGGACAGGTCGCGCTCGCGACGGCGGACACGTTCGACGCGCTCGTGCGCGACCTCGTGGGCGTGCTCGAATCAAAGTACGACGAGGTCGCCATCGAGGAGAACGGGGTCGTCGCGGTCAGAGAGACGTTCGATCCGGAGGCGGCCACGGAACTCGGCGTCGGCGAGGGACCTGCGTTCGGACGGCTGGCCGCGGGCGAGTCGGTCGATATCGACGGTCGGACAATCGAGCCGAGTGCCGTCCACGAGCGACGCGAGACGCGATTCCCTGTGGAGCGTTGCTAAGCGGGAAGGGTCGGCCGGCGAACCATCGCAACTGAAGAACCTCCGACGGGCCAGCACGTGCAGGAGGTGGCCCGCGCACGGAATTCGCCACCGAGTCTGCGCGAGAGCGTCGGGTTGGACGACGTGACGACGAGGAGCCGATGCGGGTTTATTCCGCTTCTGCCACAAAGAATTTTACTCTCCACTTGCAACGGCAAATCGTGCAACGCGACATCAGTCGACGGTCCGTCGTCAAGGGAACCGTGACAGTAGCAATCGCTGGGCTCGCCGGGTGTTCCGAGTCTGGCTCCGGCGGTGATGATGAAACCAGTGGTGGCAGCGATAGCGACACGGCGACAGACGGCAGCTCCGGCGGGAGCGGCTCGTCGTCGGACGCCTACGAGTACACGTTCACCGACAGTGACGACGTGGTCGGGAGTTCGCTCACGGGGATCCGCACGAACTACCCGGACGGATCTGGCGCTGTGAGCGACGCGAGTCTCGCCAGCGTGACGCTCGCCGGGATGGACATCTCGGACGATTCCGACGGGCTCAGTGCGTCGAACAACGAGAGCAGCCTCCGGATCGATTTCGGCGGGAGCTACGACGTCGCGGCCGGTGACACGCTCTCGTTCGAACTCTCGGGGATCGACGAGCCCGACGGCTCCTACACCGTCGAGGTCGTGGTAAATCCGCAGTCTGGCGGAACCACGTTCCAAGCTGAGTTCTGACCCGTCGGGGTCGCCGTTTCCCGTCTTTCTGCTTATTTTCGACTGTGACTGAACGTCGGACAGCGGCAGGCTTACTCAACGACAGCTGTCTAAGGAAGACTGAGCCGACCGTCGGTCGACCGAAATCCAGAGGTCGGAGTGCGGTCGTTTCGTATCGCGGCTACTGGTTTATCGACGAGAGCGCCGAGATCTCGATCTGGGGCCGAAATTCGGCGTCAATCGCACGACGCGCGTCAGACGCTGAGGGAAAGATACAATACCGGCATGTGTGTAAGCGCTTTTCAAATGGATTCGATCATCGACGACGCCATCGACGAGGCCGAGGACGGGGAGGCGCCGGTCGCCGAGGAACCACCGGCCGACGCGGACCAGTCTCCGAACGCATCGGGGACGATGACCGACGAGGAGCTGGCAGGCGTCGTCAAGGACCTCGAAACGAAGATCACCGTCGTCGGCTGTGGCGGGGCTGGCGGCAACACCGTCACCCGAATGGCCGACGAAGGCATCCACGGCGCGAAGCTGGTCGCCGCCAACACGGACGCCCAGCATCTCGCCACCGAGGTCGAGGCCGACACGAAGATCCTCATGGGTCGCCAGCGCACCGGCGGTCGCGGTGCGGGCTCCGTCCCCAAGATCGGCGAGGAGGCGGCACAGGAGAACATCGAGGACATTCAGGCGTCGATCGACGACTCGGACATGGTGTTCGTCACCGCCGGTCTCGGTGGTGGCACCGGCACCGGGAGCGCCCCCGTCGTGGCGCAGGCCGCACAGGAACAGGACGCGCTCACCATCGCCATCGTCACCATCCCCTTCACCGCGGAGGGTGAGCGCCGCCGCGCGAACGCCGACGCCGGTCTCGAACGGCTCCGCGCGGTCGCCGACACGGTCATCGTCATCCCGAACGACCGACTGCTCGACTACGCGCCGAATCTCCCGCTGCAAGACGCGTTCAAGATCTGTGACCGCGTGCTGATGCGCTCGGTCAAGGGGATGACCGAACTGATCACGAAGCCGGGCCTCGTCAACGTGGACTTCGCCGACGTGAAGACGATCATGGAGAACGGCGGCGTCGCGATGATCGGTCTCGGCGAGTCCGACTCGGAGAACAAGGCACAGGACTCCATCCGGTCGGCGCTCCGCTCGCCCCTCCTGGACGTGGAGTTCGACGGCGCGAACTCCGCGCTCGTCAACGTCGTCGGTGGCCCGGACATGTCTATCGAGGAAGCGGAGGGCGTCGTCGAGGAGATCTACGACCGCATCGACCCCGACGCCCGCATTATCTGGGGCGCGTCGGTCGACAACAGCTTCGACGGGAAGATGGAGACGATGATCGTCGTCACCGGCGTCGAGTCGCCGCAGATCTACGGCAAGAGCGAGGCCGAACAGGAGAAGGCCATCCAGCGCGGCGGGACGGGCGACTCCCGTGTCGCAGGCGACCGCTCGGCGTCCACGACCCCCGACCCCGCGGAGAGCGACACAGAGTTCATCGAGTAACGGGCCGAGCTTTTCGCCTGTACCGCGGGTATCGCAGACTCACCGGAGTGTGCCGGCTGGCGTCCGAGCGCGACTGAACCCGCCGTAGGCGGACCAACAGGTATAGAAAGCCCGGCGCGGAACGTCGGATATGGACGTTCCGTACGATCTCGGCAGCTACGTGCGGGTGCTGAAGCTCGCCAGCACACCGTCGTGGGAGGAGTTCTCCCGCGTGGCGCTCATCGCGAGCGCCGGCGTCGCGCTCGTCGGCCTCATCGGCTTCCTGATCTTCGTCGTGATGTCGTTCATCCCGGGTGGTCCCTGATGGGTATCTTCGCCGTCAAGACCACGGCCTCGCAGGAACGCACCGTCGCCGACATGATCATGAACAAGGAGGAGCCGAGCATCCACGCCGCGCTCGCGCCCGACAGCCTCACCTCCTACGTCATGGTCGAGGCGGAAGACGAGTCCGTCTTCGACCGCATCCTCGACGAGATTCCCCACTCGCGGGGTGTCGTCCCCGGCATGTCGGACATCTCCGAGGTGGAACACTTCCTCTCGCCGAAGCCGGACGTCGAGGGCATCGCCGAGGGCGACATCGTCGAACTCGTCGCCGGCCCGTTCAAGGGGGAGAAGGCACAGGTCCAGCGCATCGACGAGGGGAAGGATCAGGTGACCGTCGAGCTGTACGAGGCGACCGTTCCGATTCCCGTGACGGTCCGTGGCGACCAGATTCGCGTGCTGGACAGCGAGGAGCGGTGAAGCCCTGAGATAGCGAAGGGCGGTAATCGCGCATTTTACTTTCAGTTTTTTACGTCCAATAGTGTTCAGTTAAGAGTGACTCCGGCGAACAGGAATACGACGAGGTGTAGAAAGCCCCCGGGCGCTACGGTCGCGCGGCTCGCTGTGCTCCGCAGCCTCCCTGCGGTCGGCTTGCGGTGCTTACGTCGCCGTGCTTCCCCCTGACGTACGACGACGGGACGATCCGGGTCGACGGTGACCCGGGGACGCCGCTCCCGAGCGTCGAGCGCGACCCGCGCTCCGAGTCCGGCCGCGCGCCCGGTTACGAGTACCCCCGGGTGCGCGACGCGCTCCGGCCGCTCTCGGTCGACGTGGACGACCGCGTGCTCGACTTGCCGACAGTGCCGCCGCTGGCGTCCTCGTACGAACTCCGCGAGTACCAGCGCGAGGCGCTCGACGAGTGGGAGGCGGCCGACCGGCGTGGCGTGGTCGAACTGCCGACCGGGAGCGGCAAGACCGTCATCGCCATCGGCGCGATGGAACGGCTCGCGACCCCGACGCTGGTGGTCATCCCCACCATCGACCTGCTGAACCAGTGGCGAGAGGAACTGGAGACGGAGTTCGACACGCCAATCGGGCAACTCGGCGGCGGCGAACAGCGCATCGAGCCGCTGACGGTCGCCACCTACGACTCGGCGTATCTGCGCGCGGACGAGTTGGGTGACCGGTTCGGTCTCGTCGTTTTCGACGAGGTCCACCACCTCGGCGGCGAGGGATACCGCGACATCGCGCGACTGCTCGCGGCACCGGCGCGTCTCGGCCTCACGGCGACGTTCGAGCGGCCGGACGGGGCACACGAGACCGTCGCGGAACTCGTCGGTTCGAAGGCCTACGAACTCGACGTGGACGACCTCGCGGGCGACCACCTCGCGCCGTACGACATCAAGCGCATCGAGGTGGAACTCACGCCCGAGGAGCGCGACCGCTACGAGGAACAACAGGGTATCTTCACCGACTACCTCCGCTCGTCGAACATCCAACTCCGGTCCGGGTCGGATTACCAGAAGTTGGTGAAACGCTCGGGGAACGACCCCGAGGCGCGGCGCGCGCTGCTCGCCAAACAGCGGGCACGCGAGGTGATGATGAACGCCGACTCGAAGGTGGAACGGCTCGCGGCCCTGCTCGACCGCCACACCGACGACCGGGTCATCGTCTTCACCGCCCACACGGACCTCGTCTACCGGCTCTCCCGGCGATTCCTCCTGCCGGCGATCACGAACGAGACGGGCGCGGCCGAGCGCCGGGAGATTCTGGAGCGGTTCCGCGAGGGCACCTACTCACGGGTGGTGGCGGCGAACGTCCTCGATGAGGGCGTCGACGTGCCGGACGCGAACGTCGCGGTCGTGCTCTCCGGGTCGGGGAGCGAGCGGGAGTTCACCCAGCGGCTCGGCCGCGTGCTCCGGCCGAAGGCCGACGGCGGACGTGCGATCATGTACGAACTGGTGACCGAGGAGACGGCCGAGGAGCGCGTCGCGGCACGGAGGCGCTGATGCTGACCAAGGACCTCCTCCGCGTGTCGCGGGCCGGCGGCGGCTACCACCCCGAGTTCGTGGCCGGCGACGACGCGGCACGGAAACTGGCGGCCCGCGTCCTCGGCACGTATCAGGGCCACGTCGGCGAGACGCGCGGCACGCTCGACGCGGCGCTGACAGACATAGAGCGGGAGGCCGACGATTTCAAACTCGTGCGCGGCTTCGCCAAGCTGCTCGAACGGGAGGCGACCTTCGAGACGCGCGCGCCGGTCGACCCCGAGCGCGCACGCCGCGCTGCCTTCGAGGCCAGCGAGGCGGCAGGCGTCGTGACGGAGCCGGACCGGAAGGCCGCGCTCGACCGGGCGGGCGACCGACTCCACGTCCCGTCCGACGACATCGAGTCGTCGCTGTACGCCGACCGCGAGACGAATCAGGTGCTCGCCGAATTCGACTCGCGGTGGAACCCGGAGGAGCTTTGTGTGCAGTACGACCTTTCGCTGGCGGCGACGGCGCTGTTCGACGCGACGGAGCTTCGGGTGCGCTCGTCGGACCCAAAGGCGCTCGTTTCGGCGGTGAAGCGGCTCCGGCTGCTGTACGAGATTCGGCGGACGGACGCGGGCCGAGAGGTCGTCGTCACCGGTCCCGACGCGCTGTTCCGGCGGTCGCGCCGCTACGGAACCCAGTTCGCGCGCCTGCTTCGGACCGTTGCGACGGCGGAGTCGTGGTCGCTGACGGCGACCATCGACGACCGCGGCACGGAGCGTATCCTGCGGCTGGACGACGGCGACGTGACCGTGCCCGGCACGGAGCCGACGACGGAGATGACGTTCGACTCCGGCGTGGAGGCGGACTTCGCCGCGCGGTTCCGCTCGCTCGACCTCGACTGGTCGCTCGTCCGCGAGCCGGAGCCGCTCGCGGCGGGCGAACACGTCGTCATCCCGGACTTCGCGTTCGACTGGCAGCCGACCGACGGGCACGAAGATGGGTCGTCGTTCCGCGTCTTCTTCGAGATCATGGGCTTTTGGACGCCAGAGTACGTCGCGAAGAAGCTCTCGCGGTTCCGCGAACTCGAAGACGTGGCGTTTCTCGTCGCCGTCGACGAGTCGCTCGGCGTCGGCGAGGAGGTGGGATCGCTCACCGACGGCGCGATACCGTACACCGGGACGGTCAGGGTGAAGGACGTGGTCGACGCGCTCCGCGAGTACGAGACCGACCTCGTGGCCGACGCCGCGGCGGCCCTGCCGGCCGAACTCTCCCCCGAGGCCGATGTCGTGACCCTCGCGGACCTCGCGGCCGACCGAGGCGTCAGCGAGGCGGCGCTGGCGGACAAGCGGTTCCCCGACCACGAACTGGTCGGGCGCACGCTCGTCCGGCCCCGCGTACTCGACGCGCTCGGCGAGCAGATCGAGGCCGGGATGGCCCTCGAAGGCGCGGAGCGCGTGCTCGCCGAACGGGACATTAACGACGCGAGTGCGGCCCTCTCGGCGCTGGGCTACCGGGTCGCGTGGGAGGGACTCGGCGGCGGGACGGTTCACCCGAAGGAGGAAGAGGAGGAACGAGATTAGCTCTCGACGACGTTCAGGCCGGTCGGCGTGTTGCGCAGTTCGAACAGCGTCCGGTCGCGGTGGCGGACGGTGACGCCGAACGGCTCGCCGCCGCGGTGTGGCACCTGAAACGCGGTCTGTGTGGCGACCACCGCCTGCTCGCCGTCGGGACAGGTCGCGTCGCCGGTCGCCGCCTCGTAGGTCAGCGTGTAGTTCGCCAGCCCCGTCTCCGCGAGCGTCGCGTTCCGGATGCGACTGTCGGGGCCAGCGACGGTCACGTTCGTGCGGACGAGGAGGAACGACCCGCGCGTCGTGTTACCGATGTCGACGTCCGGCGTCGTGTCGGGCGACGCGACGCAGGTCGCCGCGGTGCTGTTGAAGCTCGTCACCGTCGCGTCGACGCGGGGTTGCTGGTCGAACAGCCCCATCCCGCCGAGAAACACCCCCGCGCCGACGCCGGCACCGAGCAGGAGCACCGACGCGGCGACGGTCGCGGCGAACCGCCGATCCATACCCGGTCTGCGTGGGGACGGCGTATCAGCGTACCGCTATAGTGGAAACCGAACGCAGTGACACACCCGACGAGCAGACGGACGGCTCTTCGGTGTGGATAGCGATTTCTACTACAGGTCGCGCTGACGGCCCTTCGGCATCTGCGAGCGGAGTTCGCCGTGGAGATACAGGCCAACGCCGACCGGCTCCCGCTCGCCCGCGAGTTCGTGCGCGACGATCAGATACCCCCAGTCGCCGTCCCACCGCGGGAGGTCCTGGTCGTGGCCCGCGAGGAACGCCTCGGCCTCGCCCGCGGAGAGGTCGATGACGCAGTCGGTCGCGAGCCGCCCGAACCGCTGGACGGCGTTCGTCCGCGGCTTCCAGTGCTCGCCGTCGGTTCGCAGTATCGGGATGCCGAGGCCCTGTATTCGGGCGGGCGAGTCCAGTTCACCCCGGAACGCCCAGATCTTCCCCGACCCGCGCTCCCAGAAGCTGTACGCCTCCCACGTCGCCCGTGGAATTCCGTACCGCTCCGCCCAGTAGTCGACGACGCTGGCCCGCGACGGCCGGCCCGCGACTTCGCGCTCGTCGTCTGTCGCCGGTAGGCGGCCGAACTGGTGGCCGTCGTTGTCGCGCAGGCTCATGCGCCCACCGTTAGTTTTGCACAAAAGAACCCGCCCGTGTCGTTCAGGTGCGGGTAGACGCGCTTGGCCGCCCGAACCGACGGGTCGAACTCCTCCCCGTTCCACTCGGTCACGCCAGGACGCGTCTCAAGCGGCAGGTCGTACTCGACGAGGGCAACGTCGTACTCGGCGAGCGCGTGGTCGAGGACGGCCTCGTTCTCCTCGGGCACGAAGGTACACGTCGAGTAAACGACCGTTCCGCCCGGCCGCGTCACCTCGATTGCCCGGTCGAGGATTCCCTTCTGGACGCTGGCAACCCCCTCAACGTGGTCGAGCGTCCACTCGTCGAGCGCGTCCGGGTTCTTCCGAACCGTCCCCTCACACGAACACGGTACGTCGACCACCGCGCGGTCGAACTCGCCGGGGAACGGCTTCAGCGAGAAGTTCCGCGCGTCGGATTTCGTGACGGCGACGTTCGTCAGCCCGCACCGCTCGGCGTTCGACCGGAGCGCCGACAACCGGCCGAGATTCGAGTCGTTCGCCACCAACAGTCCCTCGTCGTCCATCAGCGCCGCGAGGTGGGTCGTCTTCGACCCCGGGGCCGCACACGGGTCGAAGACCCGCTCGCCGGGCGCGGGGTCACACACCGCCGCCGGGATGGCCGACACCTCCTCCTGTCCGTAGAGCCAGCCGTGGACGTACGGCCACGTGTTCCCCGGCTTGCCGTCGATTTCGAACAGCCCGTCGTGCCACCCGACAGAATCGTGCTCAACTGGGGCGGCTTCGAGCGCCGCGTCCGCTCGCTCGACGCTCGTCTTGAGCGTGTTCACCCGGACGACCTGTGGCAGCGGCCGGTCACAGGCAGCCCGGAACGCCGCGTAGTCGTCGAGAAGCGGTTCGTACCGCGCGAGCGGGTCGTCCATACCGACCTGCCGTCGGCCGCGTGCTTGTGAATTTCGGGTCGGTGCGACAGCCGGTCGGAGTGGCTCAGTCGTACACCTGCAACGCGACGATCAGCAGCGTTCCGGCGAGCATCGCCACCGCGAACCCCCAGCCGGACGCGACCTGCTGTTCGGTCAGCGACGCGGCCAGCATGACGCCCGCACCGAGCAACCCGAGCACTCCGAACAGCATGCTGAGGCCGATCCGACGGTCCGAACCCTGCGTCTCCATACCGTCGCTTCCCGCGACGGTCACTTAATCCTCGCGTTCGTGTCGGACGTGGTGTTCAGGTAAAGTGACTCCGGCGAGTAGGATAGTAACAGGATGTAGAAAGCCCCCGGTCGGTACGGTCGCGCGGCTCGCTGCGGTCCTCGTCGTTCGCTTCGCTCACTCCTGCGGTCCTTGCGTCGCCGTGCTTCCCGTACCGACCGGCCCCTTTCATTCCCACCCACCACAGTTGCGAAGTCGAGCAACGACCCGCATGTCTGAATACTACATGTCGGGAAGGTTTTGAGCCACGCCCGCGTGTCTCGGCGTGATGAGCCTGCGCGCGCTGGTGCTCGGGAGCAAACTGAAGGCCGCGCTCGCGGCGGTCGGTCTCCTCGTCGCCGGCCTCGGCGGTGCGTTCGCCCTCGGTGCCATCGGTGCGCCGAGCGTCGTCGCCGTCGACAACGCCTTCGGCGAAGCCACCAACGAAACCACGGTCGTTCAGACGGAGTTGGTCGTCAACAACCCGAACCCGGTCGGCGTCCGCCTCGGCGAGACCGACATCGACTACACCGTTCGGATGAACGACGTGTCGATGGCGACGGGGAACAAGACCGGGGTCGCGGTCGGCACGGGCAACTCGACGCTCGCGTTCACCACCCGGATGGACAACGAGCAAATCCCGCCGTGGTGGGCCAGTCACATCAACAGCAACGAGACCACGAACGTCACCATCGACGCTCACGTTCGCACCTCGCTACTCGGTGACCGCGAGTTCGACCTCCAGCAGAATCGACAGGTGACGACCGATCTCATCAGCCAGTTCAACTCCGAGCAGACGCGACCGGTGTCCGGGCCGTCCAACCCCGTCTACAGCAACCCGGTGTTGTGCGTCAACGAGACGAGCGCCGAGTGGGGCGACGTGACCACGGAGCGCACGCCCATCGAGATGGCGTTCGTCGTCTACAACCCACAGCTGGAGCCGTACACGCTCACGGAGGTCGGCTACGAGATCACGATGAACGGCATCCCGGTCGGGAGCGGGACGACCGACCAGTCGTACGTCATCGAGGGGCAGACCACCGAGACGGTTCGGACGACGCCGACCATCGACAACGGGAAACTGCCGGCGTGGTGGGCCTCACATCTCCGTGCGAACCAGACGACGCAGCTCCGCATCGACTTCTACGCCCGCCTCGAACTCCCGGCGGGCGGGACGGTGCGGCTCCCGCTCGACGCACTCGCGTACGAGCGCACCATCGAGACGGATATCTTCGGAAGCGACGCGACCGGAGCGGACGGCGAGACAGTGACGCCGACAGCGACCGGGGACACGGAGACGACAGCCACGCAGACAGAGACGGCGACGCCGGCACCAACGCCAACCCCGACGCCGACAGAAACTGACGACGGACTGCTGTAGGACGCGTGGCGGCCGTGTCTGCGTCGAGCGGCAGGTCTTTTTACGCCCCGGCGGAAGCAGGCGCATGGTCACCCTCGGGTTGGTCGTCGCGCAGTACGCCAAGAGTGGGGTCACCCACGAGATGGAGGCGGCGGCGCGCGAGGCGGCCGCAAAACGCGACGCGGAGATACGCGAGACGGTCGAGGTACCGGGGGCGTACGACGCGCCGCTGGCCGCCGACCGGCTCGCGCGCCGCTCCGATATCGACGCCGTCGCCGTACTCGGGGCGATCGTCACCGGTGACACCGACCACGATCAGGTGATCGCCGACGCCGCGGCACAGGGGTTGACAGACGTGTCGCTGGAGCGTGACACCCCGGTCGCGTTCGGCGTCACCGGTCCCGGCATGAGCGCGGCCGAAGCCGAAGAGCGGATCCCGAAGGGTGCAGAGACGGTCGAGAGCGCAATCGACCTCGCGGCAGAACTCAAAGACGTATGAACTGGACATTCGCGGACCGAGTCGAACGTGTCGAACCGAGCGCGACGCTCGCCATCTCGAACGCCGCCGCCGAACTGGAGGCAGACGGGATCGACGTCGTCGATCTATCCGTCGGCGAACCGGATTTCCCAACGCCGGAGAACATCGTCGACGCCGGCAAGCAGGCGATCGACGAGGGGTACACCGGCTACGCCCCGTCGGACGGGATTCCGGAACTGAAAGAGGCTATCGCAGAGAAGTTCGACGACGACGGTCTCGACTACGCGACGGACGAGATAATCGTCACGCCCGGCGGGAAACAGGCCCTCTTCGAGACGTTCATGACCCTGCTCGACGAGGGCGACGAGGTGGTGTTGCTGGACCCGGCGTGGGTGAGCTACGAGGCGATGGCGAAGATGGCCGGTGCCGACATCAAGCGCGTCGACCTGTCGCCACACGAGTTCCAACTGGAACCCGCCCTCGACGAACTCGCGGCGACCGTCAGCGACGACACCGACTTCCTCGTCACCAACAGTCCGTCGAACCCGTCGGGAGCCGTCTTCTCCGACGCCGCGCTGGAGGGCGTGCGCGACCTCGCCGTCGACCACGACTTCGCGGCGCTCGCCGACGAGATCTACCAGCGCATCGCCTACACGGACGACACGCCGACCTCGCTGGGCAGTCTCGACGGGATGGGCGACCGGACGGTGACGCTGAACGGCTTCTCGAAGGCGTACTCGATGACGGGATGGCGGCTCGGCTACGTCGGAATGCCCAAGCCCCTGCGCGAGCAGGCGTCGAAGATACAGAGCCACTCCGTCTCGTGTGCGACCCACTTCGTCCAGCGCGCCGGCGTGGAGGCGCTCCGAAACACCGAGCGCGCGGTGGCCGAGATGCGGTCGGCGTTTCGCGAGCGGCGCGACATGCTGCTCGACCTGTTCGCCGACCACGGCAAGGAGGTGCCGTTCCCCGACGGCGCATTCTACATGATGCTGCCCGCCGACGAGGACGATCAGGCGTGGTGTGAGGGGGCAATCGAGGAGGCACACGTCGCGACGGTGCCGGGCAGCGCCTTCGGGACGCCCGGCTACGCGCGACTCTCGTACGCGGCCAGCGAACAGCGGCTACGCGAGGGCGTCGACCGACTGGTCGACCACGGCTATCTCTGAGCGTCGACGAAGGCGCTCACGAGGCCACTTTCTGCCCGGCGGAGATGGTAGTGGAGCGTCGCGGCCGAGATGTCGAGTTCCGCCGCCACCTCCTCGGCCGTCGCGTCGCGCGGCCACTCGAAGTAGCCGGCGTCGAACGCCGCGGCCAGCGCGTCTTCCTGTCGGTCGGTGAGTTCGAGCTCGTCTGTCCACCGCGAGATCGGGTTCTGCTCGCCGGGGTCGTCGAGCGTGCGCTTCGCGACGAGTCGCGTCTCGGGGTAGACGGAGCGGATGCTCCCGAGCACGTCTCGAACGTCGGTCGCCGGCGGCGCGGTCGCGGTGACCAACACCGCGGTGCCGTCCGTCCTGATGCCCTGAATCTGCACCCCGGCGTCGAGGAGTTTGCCCGCCGCCGACTGGTACAGCGTTACTTCGTACAGCTTCGCCTCTTCGTCGACCAGCCGACAGGTGTGGGTGTGGTCGACGGCTTCCCACGCCGCGATGGCCGTCTCCGGGTCGGTCCCGTCGATGGTGAAGTACTCGACGACGTCGCCGGCCTCGTTCTGCGTCATCCACTCCATCTGTCCGGTAGCGCCCTCTTTCGCGGCGAGCGTGGCGAGCGGCACCTCGTCGCCGGTCAGGCGGAACTCCAACTCGATGCTCGGCTCCGAGAGGAGGATGCGCTCGGTCTGGGCGGCTCCGAGCGCGATGCTCGCGATGCGGCCGAGCTGTTCGAGCACGTCGGCTTCGAACTCGCCGAACGCGTCCGTCCGGTCGGTGTACACGATGAGCGCGGCGTTGGTCATCTCGCCCGACCCTATCGGGATGCCGATCCCGGAGACGATGCCGTGTTTCGCGGCGAACTCCCGGACCGGTTCCGGCAGGTCGGAGTTCGGGATGTCGCGGACGATTGTCGGGGCGGCGTCGTCGATAACGGCCTGTGCCGGTCGGTCGGCGTCGAGGGTGTCGTACAGGTCGGCGAGTTCCTCGATTGGCGTGGTCGCCGGACCGACGGTCGTCGTCGCCTCGATGCGCCCGTCGCGGTCCGAGTGGCCGATCCACGCGCCCCTGTACAGTCCGGTCTCGATGAGTCGCTCACACAGCGCCCGCTCTATCTCCGCCTGCGTGCCGGCGCTGACGAGCGCATCGACCGTTTCACCGAGGATACCGACGACCGCTTCCCGGACATCGAGGCGACCGTCGGGGTCGTCGGTTCCGTCCGCCTTCTCGTGCGTTCCCCCGTCCGTCGCCACCCGCTTGCCCCGATGCGTGAACGGAGCGGTCACCGCCGGCAGGCAGGCATCTCGCTCTCGTCGATGACGCCGGATCGCGCGCACCTCGGCCCGGAACGCGTCGGCGAACAGCTTCGGTCGGGAGATGCTGTCGGGCGCGTCGCGGGACTGTCGAGAGCACGGCGAGAGCCGGCGGGCGTACGGGGAGGGACTGGAGTCGTCGAGAGCGGTGGAGCCGAGGAACACGTCGGACGACTCCGAGACTGGGCGGTCACCGTGGGGGGAATGTGCGTGAGGGCCACCCTGCATACTGTACAGTGATACGTCACGGCCAATAAAAGGCCGTCACACGGTCACTCGATCGGCGTCGAACGGAGCGCCTCGTCGATTTCCGCGTCGCTCATCTTCGCCACCAGTTCCGTGAGCACCTCCTCGCGAGCGCCGGGGACGAACTTGATCGACCCGACGACGAGGTGGCCGCCGCCGCTGACGCCCGCGCCCGGAAGCTCCTCGGTGAGTTCCGTCACCATCTCCGGAATGTCGAGCCGGACGCCGTCCGACCGGAGCACGGCGAAGTCGGGACCGTAGCCGATGGTGATGACGGGGTCGCCGGTCTCCGTCACCTTCCGGTCGTGGATCTCGCCGGTCGTCTTCCCGGGGGCCGGGTAGATGAACCGGTGGGCGAACTCGTCGACGTCGGCCCGGTAGAGGTGGGCGTCGTTGTCGAGGCGTTCGTGTTCGAGGTGGGGCAGGGCGTCCTCGACCTGTCGCTCCACGTCGCGTTCGGCACGGGTCGACAGGAACTCGACCAGTTCGGCGTGCCGGTCGGGGTCGCCACCGAGGTTCAGCGCGTCCTCGATGAGTTGATCGCCGGCGTCGTAGCGGAGCCAGTGGGCCGCGTAGTCGAGCGCCTCACCGATGTCGCGGAGGTCGCTCTCATCGTAGCCGGCGTCGGCCGCCAGCGCGAGATACTCTGCCATCGCGTCGGCCTCCGAGCGGTCCGAGAAACCGGCGACGGCGGGGACGTGCTCCAGCGAGTCGGACAGCGACGGGTCGATCATCCGCGCGAGCTCGACGCACATCATCCCCGTCGTGATCCGGTAGTCCTCGCCGTGGAGGTAGGGGTTGACGTGGGCGTCGAGCAGCGGGTCGACCGCTTCTGGGTCCGGGTGGTGGTGGTCGACGACGACGACCGGGATGTCGTACTGGGCGAGCGCGCGGTAGGCGGCCGTGTCTTCCTTCGTCGAGCCGTTGTCGACCATCAGCAGGAGTGGCAGCTTCTGGCCGTGCCGCTCGCGGTCCTCTAACGCGAAGTTGAGATCGCGCGTCACGTCCTCCATCTCGTAGAACGGCGCCTTGGAGGGGAGTCGCTTGAACAGGTGGCGGGGGGCCTTCGCGTCCTCGTGGATCTCGGCGATGAAGCTCTGGAGCGCGAGCTGGACGGGGACGGACGCACAGATGCCGTCGCCGTCGGCGTGGTGACGCATCCGGATCGGGCGGCCTTCGAGCACGGCCCGGCGGAGTCGTTCGGCCACGTCGGCCAGTTCCTCGCGGATCGGCTCGAACGCCGCCCACTCGACGAGCGGGTCGACCTCGGCGGGCGCGGCCGTCTCGGCGACCGTCGCTTCTAGGCGGTCGCGCACCGCGGCGGCCGTTTCGCCGTCGAGTCGCGCGATGTCGTCGGTCTCGACCTGCAGTGCGCCGTCGCGCGTCTCGACGTCGCCCGTGACGCGGACGATGTCGTCGACCTCGATGTCGGGGTACGCGCGGACGCCCGCCTCCTCGAAGGCGGCACACGGAACGACGCCGGTACCGTCGCGCACCTGAAACAGCGTCGGGCCGCCGGTCTGCTTGATGCCGACGACCTCCCCCTCGACGTGGACGGCGTGACCGACCTTCTTGGCGAGGTCAGCGACGCCGACCTCCTCGCCGTGGGTCACCTCGACGGTCGTCGCGTCCTCCGGGGCCGCCTCGTGGAAGGAGAGGTCGCCGTCCTCGCGGACCTCGGCCAATTCGACGACGAGTTCGTCGCCGACCGCGTAGTCGCCGTCGAGCACGGAGTCGTGCACCAGCCCGGAGACGTGCTCCGAGAGGTCGACGAAGGCGCCGTACTCGACGACGCCGTTGACGGTCGCGTGGTACAGCGACCCCTCCTCGATATCCTCGAACGTACACCCGGGCGCGAGCTCGTGAACGACGGGTCCCGAGCCGCCCGTACTCTCCGTCGTACCGGCGTCGGCAGGTGAAGTCATTTGATACTGTATCGGGACCGTCCGCGGTTAAGGGTTGTTACTCGTCGTTTCGGCCGTTTCCGGCTTCGACGCATCTCCTGTCGGGTGATTTCACTTCGCCGTAACGGGCCACGAACCACCCCTATCGGAACCCTTAGTTGCTGGCCGGCCGAACCTCGGGTATGCGGCTGTTCCGGTCGAGCGAGATTATCGGCATCGCGGAGGACGCCCTCTCTTTCGTGTTATCTGCCTCCGAGGACGCCCACCCGGACGAGTATATGGGCCTGCTGCGCGGCGAGGCCGCGAGCGACCTCGGATTAGACCGGGACGGCACCGTCGTCACCGACGTGCTCGTCATCCCCGGCACCGAGTCGAACCCGGTCAGCGCCACGGTCAAGTCGAACATGGTGCCGACGGGCTCGGGGCGGGTCGGCTCCGTCCACTCCCACCCGAACGGAGTGCTTCGCCCCTCGAATCAGGACCTGCAGACGTTCGGCCGCGGCAAGGTCCACATCATCGTCGGCGCGCCCTACGGCCGCGACGACTGGCGCGCGTTCGACCGCGAGGGGGAACCCCGCGAGCTAGAGGTCGTCGACGTGCCGCTGCCCGAGGACACCTTCTTCGATTTCACGCAGGCGGACATCGACGCCGAGTTGGGTGACCGGCGATGACGCGCGTCGTCGCGCAGGGCACCTTCGACCTGCTCCACCCCGGCCACCTCCACTATCTCCGGGACGCCGCCGGAATGGGCTCGGAACTCCACGTTATCGTCGCCCGCCGGTCGAACGTGACACACAAGGAACCGCCGCTCCTCCCCGACCGCCAGCGCCGCGACATGGTTGCCGCATTAGACCCCGTCGACGAGGCGCATCTCGGCCACGAGGAGGACATCTTCGTCCCCATCGAGCGGATCGGCCCGGACGTGATCGCGCTCGGCCACGACCAACACCACGACGAGGCGGCCATCCGGGCGGCGCTCGACGAGCGCGGCATCGACAGCGACGTCGTCCGCGCGACGCCCCGCGAACCGGAGTACGACGACGAGGTGTTGTCGACGGGCGACATCGTCGAGCGGATCGGCGAGGAGCGCTGCTGAAGCGGGAGCGATTTACCCCGCGAGCCGAACCGTCCAGAAATCACATGCGCGAGGCACACGACCGCGAGCAGGCGACCGGCGTCGACTACTACGTCAGCGACGCCGACGGGACGGGTGGCCGCCTCCGGGCCGCCCCCGAGGACTTCCGCGTCCGCGAGCTGGAGGCGTTCGACTACGAGCCGCTCGACGCCGACCCGGGGTCGTACGCCCATCTCGCGTTTCGGGCGACCCTGCGCGGCTGGGACACGAACGACTTCGCGGGCGCGCTCGCCTCGAAGCTCGGCATCTCTCGCGAACGGGTGTCGTGGGCCGGGACGAAGGACAAGGACGCGGTGACGACACAGCTGTTCTCCGTCCAAGGGATCGCTCCCGACGCGCTCCCGACGCTCGGCGAGGCCGACATCGAGCCGCTCGGCCGCGCGGGACGGCCGGTGCTGTTCGGCGACCTCGCGGGCAACGCCTTCGAGGTGACCATCGCCGACCCCGACACGCCGGCGAACGCCGCCCGCGTGACGGCGCAGTTGGGCGCGTTCGGCGGCAGGGAGGGCGACGCCGCGGACGACACGGGTGAGCGCCGGATCGGCGTGCCGAACTTCTACGGCCCACAGCGGTTCGGGAGCGCGCGACCGGTGACCCACCGGGTCGGGCTGGCGCTCCTGCGCGGCGAGTGGCAAGACGCCGTCCGGACCTACGTCTGTCACCGCACGGACGCGGAGCCGGCCGAGAGCGCCAGCGCTCGCGAACGGGTCGCCGAGCGCTGGGGCGACGACCCGGGGGCGCTGACCGAACTGCTCCCCGGTCGCCTCCGCTACGAGCGGTCGCTGCTACAGGGACTCGCAGAAGCGGGCGGCTACACCGCCGAGGACTGTCGGCACGCGCTGGAGCGTCTGCCGTCGAATCTCCAGCAGCTGTTCGTCCACGCCGCGCAGTCGTTCGCGTTCAACCGCATCCTCTCCGCGCGGCTGGAGCGCGGCCTGCCGTTCGACGAAGCCGTCGCGGGTGACGTCGTCTGCTTCGCCGACCGAGACCGGACCGTCTCGACCGGCGACGCGGCCCTCGCCGTACCGGACCCCGACCGCGCACAGCGGGTCGACGCCGACCGCGTGGCGACGGTGAACCGGCACGTCGAGCGCGGCCGAGCCTTCGTCACCGCGCCGCTGGTCGGCACGGACACCGAGTTCGCGGACGGCGAGCCGGGGGAGATAACTCGGTCGGTGTTGGACGACCTCGACCTCGCCCGCGCGGATTTCGACCTCCCCGGCGAGTTCGGCTCGGACGGGACGCGCCGCGCGATACTTCTCACCACCGACCTCGCCGTGCGCCGCGACCCGCTCACCTTCTCCTTCGCGCTGCCGAAAGGGAGCTACGCGACGACGCTGCTGCGCGAGTATCTGAAGACGGATCCGACGGCACTAGGCTGAGTGGTTCGCTCCGAGGGCGGGCGGTGGTGTTCAGGTGAAGGCGATTCAGTTGGATGAGTCAGCAACAGGGTGGAGAAAGCCCCCGGGCGCTGCGGTGCTTGCGTCGTCGGGCTTCCCGCAGCGCACGGTCTCTTTCAGTCCCACCCACCACGGTTGCTCGGCCAAGCGACGACCCGCTTATCTGAGCACCACCGGGCCGGGGTAACTGACACTCGTTGACACACGACCCACGCGCTCAAGCCCCCGTCTCGACTCTCCGAGGACGATGATACTCGACGAGCGCGAGGACGCCTACGGTGCGGCCATCCGCGACCACCACGCGGGCGAGGAGACGGTCGAAATCATCGAGCGCGACGACGGGTGGATCGGGATTTCGGCGGGGACGGACCTCTACTTCTCTGAGTACGACGCGTGGAGCGACAGCGAGCGGGCCGCAGTCGCCCGCGCTGAGGGCCGCGTCCTCGACGTGGGCTGTGGGCGGGGCGACACGCGCTGTACCTGCAAAAACGAGGCCACGAGGTCGTCGGCATCGACGTGTCTCCCGGCACAGTCGAGGTGAGCCGGGACCGCGGCGTGGACGCCCGCCCGCTCGACGTGGCCGAGGTGCGCGAACTCGACGCCGAGCCGTTCGAGACGGTCGTCATGTTCGGCAACAACTTCGGGCTGGTCGGCACTCGGGCGACCGCACCTCGCGTCCTCGGCGGGCTGGCGGCCGTCACGACCGACGACGCGCGATCCGTACGCGACCGACGACCCGAACCACACCACGTACCACGACCTCAACCGCGAGCGCGGGCGGCTCGGCGGCGCGCTCCGCATCCGGACGCGGTACGAGCGGCGCGCCGCCCCGTGGTTCGACTATCTGCTCGTCGCCCTCGAGGAGTTGCGCGAGGTCGTCGCCCCGACGCCGTGGGACGTCGCCGAGATTCTCGAACCCAATCGGCTCGACGAGACGGGGGACTACGTCGCGGAACTGCGGAAGGCGTAGTCACACTCCACGGCGCTTATCCGCTGTCGTGGCCTCGTTCGCGTATGGACTGCCGGCAGTGTGGCACGCCGCTCGACCGCCCGGGCGACTTCTGTCTCACCTGCCGGACCCCGAACACGGACGCGGTCGTGCTTGATCTAGCCCGCGAGCGCGCGACCGTCACCTGTCTGTACGACGGCGAGGTCGTCGCCCAGCGCGCGGTGACGACCCACCCCGAGGACGACCCGGAGCAGGAGCCACGCGAGCTGCGCAACTTCGCCGGCCTCGTCGCCGACGAGGTCCACCGCAAGCGCCCGGAGGAGGTGTACGCGGGCGGCGACCGAGACGTACTCGACGCCGTCCGCGGCGAACTCCACTACTCGCTGTACCGGGTCGCGGACGACAACCCCGTCGAAGCCGTCCGGGCGCGACAGGGCGACGCGCCCTTAGAGGTCGTCGACAAGTCCGTCGGCGAGAAGATCGGCG
Organism: Halobacteriales archaeon QH_7_66_36; assembly: GCA_003021175.1. GTDB lineage: Archaea > Halobacteriota > Halobacteria > Halobacteriales > Haloarculaceae > Halosegnis. The sequence continues at coordinate 118,141 of PXQV01000012.1, forward strand.
GCAGTCACTCGACGCTCATCGGCGACCGGGCCGGCCGGCGCGCGATACAGACGGTCGGCGGCCACCCCCACGTGAAGAAGATCATCCCCGGGCCAATCGACGCCGGGGGCTCCGGCTCGCGGTCTGGCGTCCGCGCGAAGGCGACCCGAGCCGACACGAACGGCAACGTCCGCCTACTCCTCCGTGACGGCTCGTCGGTGCAGGAGAACCGCGTCGTCACGACGGCCGGTGACCGCGAGATGGGCGAACACGTCCGCGACGATCTGAACGACGCGCTCCGCGACGCCGAACTGCAGGAGAACTAGCGCTTCGTGATGGATAGCGTTCGGGTAAGGCTGACTTCGGAGATTGGGAGGCCAACAGGGTGTAGAAAGCCCCCAGGCGCTGCGGTCGCGCGCCTCGCTGCGCTCCTTGCTCACTGCGTTCGCTGCGGTGCTTGCGTCGTCGGGCTTCCCGCAGTGCCCGCCCCTTTCAATCCCACCCACCATGGTTTCTCGGTCGAGCAGCGACCCGATTGTCCGAACACTACCCCATGATGGGCGTGTTTGGTGAGCGATTACTGGCGAGAGAACCGCTCGGGGTGGGACTGGAAGGGGCTGTGCGCTCGACGAAGCGCGCCGATATAAGGACCGCACCGCGAGCGAAGCGAGCGGGAGGACCGCAACGAGGCGCGCGAGTCGAGCGTGCAGGGGCTTCCAAAACCGTCGCCGCTCCGTTCACAACGGCTCCAAGACTTCACTAAACGTTATCCCGTGATGCGGACGAGCACGTCGTCGCGCTCCAGCGGGAACTCGCCGTCGGCACGGCCATCGCGGTTCGACGTGATCGCGTACAGCGCGCCGTCGGGTCCCTGTTCGAGGTGGCGCACGCGGCCGAGCGTCTCGGTCAACAGGTCGTGGCTCGTCACGGTGAGCTCGCCGTCGAGCCAGTCGGCGTCGTGGCGCGTCCCCGTCTCGCCGAGCGGCGGCATCTCGCCATCGCGCGTGAGCGTGAACGCCTTCACGCGCTGGCTGGCGAGAGTGCCGACGAGATAGCGGCTGGCGAGCGCGTCGACTGCGCCGGTGTAGAACACCGATCCCGACGGCGCCCACACGGTCTCCTCGACCGCACTGCTGGCGATCGGCCGCTGATAGTCGGTGCCGGGGTACTCCTCCGGTTCGCGGGCGTCGGGCCAGCCGTAGTCGCCGCCGGCGGTGAGTCGGTTCACCTCGTCCGGGCCGGGGCCGTGCTCGTCGATGACCGGCGTCGCGTCCGGGAGCCAGTCGATCCCCTGCGGGTTGCGGTGGCCCATCGTGTACACCTCGCTCGCCACGAAGCCGGGATTGTCCGGCGCGGGGTCGCCCTCGGGCGTGAGACGGAGCACCTTCCCGGCCAGCGACCCGGGATCGGCCGCGAGCGCCTTCTCGGCGCTGTCGCCGGTCGTCACCCAGAGATAGTTCGCCGGGCCGAAGGTGATCCGCCCGCCGTTGTGGATATTGGACGCGGGCGTCTCCAGCAGCGTCTTCGTGTGTCGGCCGGGGTCGTCGGCGCTCGTGTCGAAGTACGCCAGCCGATTGCGACGCTCGCCGTCGACGGTGACCGTGTAGTAGACGTAGACGAGCGGCGGGTCGGGGTACTCAGGGTGGACGGCGACGCCCATCGTCCCGCCTTCCCCGCCCTGCACGAACCACGAACTCTCGTCGCTTCCGGGCGGGACCGAGTCGGCGTCGATTGCACCGCGTGGCTCCGTCGCGTCGACCACCTCGCCCTCGGCGAGACGGAGCACGCGGCCCGTCCGCTCGGTCAGAAACGCCTCGCCGTTCGCGGCGAAGGAGATGTCCCACGGAATTTCGAGATTCTCGACGAGCACCTCCACCTCGTAGCTCCCTTCTGGATTCGGCGTCGGCGCGGTCCACTCGGGGTCGTAGCCGTCCCACGTCGTGGCGTCGTGGGTGAGACTCGTGTCGTAGGTAGGCGTCGTCGCCGTCGGCGTGGGGCTTTCGGTGTCGGTAGACCTGACCGACGCACTGCTACAGCCAGCGAAGCCGATGGCCGCGAGGCCGAGCGCCTCGCGGCGCGTAAGCCGTCGCATGTCGGCGCGTCGGGTGTGATCGGCAAATCTCTTTTCGTTACCGATCCGGCCGGGAGACGCCGTGGAAGCCGGTCACCTCGTCGATAGCCAGTTCGTAGCCAGCCACGGAGAGGCGACGCTCGCCGACGCCGGAGAGGTCCGGCGTCCACGCGTTCTCGCTGATTCGCTCGCCCACCTCGTCCCACGCGTCCATGTCGAGTTCGGTGATCGGGCCGAACGCGAGCACGCTCGTCCAGTCGGTTCGGTCGGTCGCGTCGTAGACGGCGAGACACGCCCGCTCGGTCGCCTCGCTGTAGACGCGCTTCTGACTCTCCGTGCCGAACGTGTAGAAGCCGAACAGCACCCGCCCCTCCTCGTAGCCGAAGGAGACGGGGACGGCGTACGCCTCGTCGCCGTCCGCGAGCGACAACACGCCGGTTCCCTGCTCGCGGAGGAAGGCGTCGATCTCGGCGTCGCTCATCGCCGCGCCGACCTTGTTTCTGTCCACCATGCCCGATGATAGTACCGCCAGCCGAATTAAACGAACGTGTTCGGGAGTGTGGAACGAAGCGAGGGACTCGTTGGACCGCTCGCCGGTGCGCTGGACCGTCCGCCGGCTTTTCACCGCCCGCGACCGTCATGTCAGTATGGTCGCCGTCAGCGAGCGTGTCGAGATCGACGCGCCGGTCGGAGCGGTGTTCGACCACATGGACGACCCGCACAACCAGTCGGAGATCAGCCCCTCCATCACGGACATCCGCGACGTGGAACAGGACGAGACGGGGAAGTCGCTCGCGTTCACCTACGAGATGGCTGGGATGCCGCTGGACGGTCGACTGGAGACGCGGATCTACGAGCCAGAAGAGCGGATCGTCTTCGAGATGGACGGAACCCTGTCGGGAACCATCACGTGGGAGTTCGAGCCGACCGACGGCGGCACGCGAGTCACCTACGAGGCGGAGTACGATCTCCCCGCCGGCGTGCTGGAGACCGTCGTCCGTCCCTTTGCCGAACGCTACAACGAGCGGGAACTCCGGACGACGCTGGAGAACCTGAAGACCCGCGTGGAAACCGCCTGAGAGGGTCGGTTCGCGGCCGCTCGCGCGCTCACTCGTTCGGTTGCTCCCGGGCGTAGTAGGAGTCCTCCTTCGTGTCGTCCGCGACGCCGTGACGGACGCGAACGCTGTAGTGTTCGAGTACGTCGCGGCCGAGCAGGACATCGTGGGAGAGGTGGCTCCGGTCACGGACGTTCACCTCCAGTTGGTGCGTGTAGTCGCCGATCCGAACGTCGACGGGGACGATGGGTCGCGGACTCGAATCGTCGCCCCCCTTCACTTCCTTGGTGTCGAGGATGGGACCCGCGCCGACCTCGCCCGCGAGTTCGAGGTCGATACTCGTCCGAGTCGCGCCCGTATCCGCCTTCGCGACGACCGTCTTCGCGCCGTCGTTACCGGCGATCCGCACCTCTTCCGTGTAGCCGATGACCGCCTGCTCTGGCTCCGGCGACCGGTCGAGGTCGGGTTTGCACGCCGGTACGCTGTCGTCGAGCCGGGTGGCTAGCTCGGCGACGCGCTCCGGCTCGACAACGCCGCCGGCACGCTCGATGGCGAGCTTCGCGATGTGTGGGGCCGGGCTGATTCCGGTGGCGTCGAAGAAGCCCTTGAATCCAGCGGTGACGTTCACCTCCAACACGTACCAGCCGTCGACGCCCTCGATGATGTCGACGCCGGCCACGTCCAACCCGAGCGTGTCGGTGGCGTCGCGCGCGAGTTCGAGCACCTCGTCGGGGAGCGCCTCCGTGGCGGCGCGCACGCGACCGCCACGGGCGACGTTCGTTCGCCAGTCGTCGTCGGGGGCGTGTCGCCGCATCGCGCCGATCACCTCGCCGCCGACGACGTAGACGCGCACGTCTTCGTGGCCGTCGGCGGGCGTCTCGACGAGTTCCTGTATCAGTCCCTGTGCCTCCGACCGAAGTTGTGGGGCGTCGCCGCCGGGGTTCAGCAGGCGGGTCGCGTCGCCGTGGGTGCCGACGGGGTGTTTGAACACGCGGGTCCCGGCGCTCGTCGCGAGCGAGAACGCCGGGGGGTCGCGGTCTGCCTCGTCGGCCGGCACCGCGAGTTCCTCGATGCGGTTGGCACCGATTCGGAGCGCCGTCGCCGGAACCGGATGGCCGGCCTCCGCGAGGTGGGCGGCCGCGGCGAACTTGTGGGTAGCCGTCGCCACTGCCTCCGCCGGGTTCACGACCGGTGTGCCCGCGGCGACCGCCGAGACGAGTCCCAGCGCGGTCAGCGGTCGCTCGGTCGACGGGAGCAACAGTCGGTTCACCACCACGTCGACATCGGGGAGCAGGTCGGCACCCCCGGCCGTCGCGGTCAGGGCGAGGTTCTCCGCCCTGAGCCACCGCGGCCGGTGGCCGAGGTCGGCGACTGCGTTACAGATGGCCTTCGTCTCCTTGCTGTTGTGGAGACTCAACACCCCGACTCGAACCTCGTCACTCATCGTTCTCCCCACGCCGTACAGCACCTTCCGATGGAAGAGCGAGTATCGTCCGTCTCACGCTTCGACACACCACTACACCGCGTTGCACACGGCCGCACACTTCAGCCTTCGGACGTGGGAAAAGGTGGTGTTCGGATGGGAGACGACTGCCCGAGCACGGGCGGGACTGGAAGGGTCGGTGTGCGCGGCTTCGCGCTCGCCGAACCCAATGGCGAGACTAAACCAGCCGGCGAGCGGTCTCTGCGACCGTCACGGCGTCGGCACCGAGCAGATACGCGACCGGCTCGACGCCGAAGCCGCCGGTCTGGTAAACGACATCGGCTCCCGGTCGTGCGTCGACGGTGGCTCGAACGGCCGCTTCGACCGGGTCGTCGGCGTCGAACTCCGCGGCCGACAGCCCCGCGTCCGCGAACGCGTCGACCATCCCGTCGTCACAGCGCACGTTGAGCGCGGCGTGTGCGTCACTGCCGCTCGCCTGCGCCGCGAGCAGCACGCTCGCGACGTGTTCGGAGACGCCGAACTCCGGGCCGTTCGGCACCGTCGCCTGCCCCTTCACGTCGAGGATTCGGCCCGGCACGCCCGCCACGTCGTCGATGCCGTCGGCGTCGGGGAGCGCCTCGACGAGATTCGACCCGACCGCGGGGATCAGCGTCGCGAAGCCGCTCGTGGTCTCCAGCGTGCGCACGCCCCGACGGACGGACGCGAGCACGCGCTCGGCCGTCCGCACCGGCGAGTCGGCGTCGTGGACCGCGAAGTCACCCTCGTAGGCAGCCAGCGGCGGAAACGCCTCCTCGTGGAGCCGCGCGAGGAGGTCGCCTCGCTCCAGTCGGCGGATCAACACCTCTGTCTCCACGAGCGCCTGCACGGGCGTCATGTCGCCGGTCGCGAGACCCTCGGCGAGACGCGCGACGAGGTCCTGCAGTCGGTCGTCCTCGGCGAGTCGGTCCGTCGTCTCCACCTCGCCGTGGGCGTACTTCGAGACGGCGCTCTGTGAGATGCCGAGCAGGTCGGCCACCTCGCTCTGGGTCAGTCCCCGGTCGCGCAGTTCGGCCGCGAGGAGCGCCCGGAACGTCGGGAGGAACTCGTCGACGACCACCTCCTCGACGAACTTCACTGGTCACCACCGAACCCACTCGCTCGTTGCCGAGTATCGCCGGTCTCGCGTGGCTCGATACGGCTCACTGGTCGCCACCGACCTCACTCGTTCGCTGCCGAGTATCGCCGGCCTCGCGCGGCTCGGCACGGCTCACTGGTCGCCACCGAACTCTCTATCCCCCTGAATCCGGGACGCCTGCGGCCCGGACTGGTCTTGGTACTTCGACTGTCGCTTCGCGCCGTAGGGGCGCTCGGCGGCCGATTTCAGCTCCGTGAACAGCACCTGCGAGATGCGCATGCCCGGCGTGAGCGCGACCGGCGCGGTGCCGAGGTTCGACAGTTCCAGCGTGATCTGGCCGCGATAGCCGGGGTCGATGATGCCGGCCGTCGCGTGGATGACGACCGCGAGGCGGCCCAGCGACGACCGCCCCTGCACGTGGGCGATCAGGTCGGCCGGCAGTTCGACGCGCTCCTTCGTCGTCCCGAGGACGAAGTCGCCGGGGTGGAGGATGAACTCCTCGCCGTCCTCGACGACCGTCTCGTCGATGTACTCCTCCACCTCGGCCTCGCTGTTCGGGTGGATACACGAGATGTTGGTGCGCTGGAACTCCAGAAACTCCGTGCCGAGTCGCAGGTCGACGCTCGCCGGCTGGATCTGGAGATCCGGGTCGTCCAACGGCTCTACGGCGAGATTCCCCTCCTCGAGACGACGGAGGATGTCGGCGTCGGAGAGTATCATACACGAGGTGCGGAGTGACTCGGATATAAACCGGGCGGTCACTGACCGCCGAATGAAGGAGCGGTCACTGACCGCCGAATGAAGGAGCGGTCAGCGACCGTCGAGTTCGGCTTCTGAACGCCTTTCACCCCGCGTCCCAACCGTCCGGTATGAAGCAGGCCATCGTCGCGCGGACGGACATCGGCATGGGCGACGGCAAACTCGCCGCACAGGTCGCCCACGCCTCGCTGAAGGCGTACGAGGACGCGCACACGAAGACGCAGCGGGAGTGGAAAGACGGAGGACAGAAGAAGGTGGTCCTGAAGGCGTCGGGCGAGTCGGAGATACACAAGCTCGCGGAGCAGGCGCGCCGCGAGGGACTGCCACACGCGGTCATCCGCGACGCGGGCCACACGCAACTGGAACCCGGCACCGTCACCACACTGGCGGTCGGGCCGGGCGAGGAGAACCTCGTCGACCGGGTGACGGGCGAGCTATCGCTGCTTTAGAAGCCGCGCGTGTACTGCCGTGGCACCGGCGGCTCCTCGCCGAGTTCCTGTGCCGCGTGGAGCGCGAAGTACGGGTCGCGCAGATGCTCGCGCGCGAGGATCGAGAGGTCCGCCCGGCCGTTGCGGACGACCTCGTCCGCGCCTTCCGGTGTCGTGATGCCGCCGACCGCGCCGACGGCACAGTCGTACTCGGCGAGCGCGTCGGTCACGCGCTCTGCGTACGGCGTCTGGTAGTGCGGCCCGGTGTGGGGGATCTCTTGATCGCGGTGGATACCGCCCGCGGACACGTCGATGAGGTCCGCGCCGTCCTCGGCGAGCAGGGGTGTGAGCCGCGCGGTGTCGTCGACCGTCCACGCGTCCTCGCCCATCCAGTCGGTCGCGGACAGCCGGACGAACACGGGCTTGTCGTCGGGCCACACGTCCCGCACCTCGCGGGTGACCTCGCGGATCAGGCGGGTACGGCCCGCGAAGTCGCCGCCGTACTCGCCCTCGCGGTCGTTGGCGACCGGCGAGTAGAACTCGTGGAGCAGATAGCCGTGCGCGCCGTGGACCTCGGCCACGTCGAAGCCGGCGGCCAGCGCGTGTTCGGCCGCCTCCCGGAACGACCGCTTCACGCCCGCGATACCCTCCTTGTCGAGTCGCTCGACATCCAGCGGCTCGTCGTGGGGGTACGGCGTCTCCGAGGGGGCGAGGGGGGTCCAGCCGTGTTCGCCGTGGATCGGGTCGCCGCCGTCGCTCGGTCGCCGGGTCGACGCCTTCCGGCCCGCGTGGGCGAGTTGGACGGCCGTCGTCGCGCCGTGGTCCTGCATGAACGCGACCGTGTCGGCGAGCGCGTCGGCGTGGTCGGCCGACCAGATGCCGAGGTCCTGCGGGGAGATGCGGCCGCGCGGCGAGACGGCCGCGGCCTCGGAGATGACGATGCCGGCACCGCCGACCGCGCGCGAGCCGAGGTGGACGTGGTGCCAGTCGGTCGCCACCCCGTCGCGTTCCTCACAGGAGTACTGACACATCGGCGAGACGGCCACGCGGTTGCGCAGCGTTTCGTCACGAAGCGTGAGTTCGTCGAAGAGTCCTGCCATCGTTCGAGACCACGAGACTCCGGTAGAAACACGCGCCGGTCGCGGTGTCCAGTTGCCGGTAACGCAAGCAGAGATCGGCGTCAAGATCGACGCGCGACGGCGTTCCGTTCGGCCGCCCGCGTGGCGACGCCGCCATCGACTGCGACGCCGCGAACGTCCCCGAGCACAAGACATATTTCCGGCGCGGACGCATTGCTACTAGATACCACGCTCATGAACGAGGTTCAACTGGAGGTGGCGAAGGCGTACCCGAACGACTCGGGCCGTGGCATCGCGCGTCTCGATCCGGATACGCTGCTCCACCTGAAGCTCTCTCCGGGGGACATCATCGAGATCGAGGGCGCGGACACCACCGCCGCGAAGGTGTGGCGCGCCGACCGGCAGGACTGGAACACGGACACGGTCCGCATCGACGGGTTCACCAGACAGAACGCGGACGTCGGCATCGGCGAACGCGTGACGATCCGGAAGGCCGAGGCGACGAAGGCCGACCGGCTCGTGCTCGCGCCGCCGGAGGAGGCGTCGGTCCAGTTCGGCTCCGACGCCGCCGGCATGGTGAAACGCCAGATCCTCAAGCGGCCGGTCGTCGAGCGCGACATCGTGCCCGTGATGTCCTCGACCAACCACCCGTTCATGCGCTCGCCGGGACAGGCCATCCCGCTGATCGCCGTCGAAACCGAGCCGGACGGCGTCGCGCTCATCACCGAGGACACCGAGGTGGAGCTGCGCGAGGAGCCGATCTCCGGCTTCGAGAAGACCGGTGGTGGCATCACCTACGAGGACATCGGCGGCCTCGGCGACGAGATCCAGCGCGTCCGCGAGATGGTCGAGTTGCCGATGAAGCATCCGCAGATCTTCAAGAAGCTCGGCATCGAGCCGCCGCAGGGCGTCCTCCTCCACGGGCCACCGGGCACCGGGAAGACGCTGTTGGCGAAGGCCGTCGCCAACGAGACCTCTGCGAGCTTCTTCTCCATCGCCGGCCCGGAGATCATCTCGAAGTACTACGGCGAGTCCGAACAACAGTTGCGGGAGATATTCGAGGACGCGACCGAGGAGTCGCCGTCGATCATCTTCATCGACGAACTCGACTCCATCGCCCCCAAGCGCGAGGACGTGACCGGCGAGGTGGAGCGGCGCGTCGTCGCCCAACTGCTGACGATGATGGACGGGCTGGAGTCGCGCGGGCAGGTCATCGTCATCGCGGCGACGAACCGCGTCGACAGCGTCGACCCCGCGCTCCGTCGACCGGGTCGGTTCGACCGCGAGATCGAGATCGGCGTTCCCGACGAGAGCGGTCGCAAGGAGATCATGCAGATCCACACGCGCGGGATGCCGCTCTCCGACGACGTGTCGCTCGACCGGATGGCCGACGAGACGCACGGCTTCGTCGGTGCCGACATCGAGAGTCTGACGAAGGAGGCCGCAATGAAGGCGCTCCGGCGCTACCTTCCCGAGATCGACCTCGACGAGGAGGACATCCCACCGAGCCTCATCGACCGGATGATTATCAAGCGGGAGGACTTCAACGGTGCGCTCAACGAGGTGAGCCCCTCTGCGTTGCGGGAGGTGCTCGTCGAACTCCCCAAGACCTCGTGGGACGACGTCGGCGGGCTGACCGACGCCAAGGGCGAGGTGCAGGAGGCCGTCGAGTGGCCGCTCTCCTCGCCCGGGAAGTTCGAACGATTCGGCATCGACCCGCCGGCCGGCGTCCTGATGTACGGTCCGCCGGGCACCGGCAAGACGCTGATGGCGAAGGCCGTCGCCAACGAGACGAACGCGAACTTCATCTCGGTGCGCGGCCCACAGCTCCTCTCGAAGTGGGTCGGCGAGTCGGAGAAGGCGATCCGCCAGACGTTCCGCAAGGCGCGACAGGTCGCCCCGACCGTCATCTTCTTCGACGAACTCGACTCGCTCGCGCCGGGTCGCGGCGGCGAGGTCGGCTCCAACGTGAGCGAGCGGGTCGTCAACCAACTGCTGACCGAGTTGGACGGACTCGAAGAGATGGGCGACGTGATGGTCATCGGCGCGACGAACCGCCCGGACATGATCGACCCCGCGCTCATCCGCTCCGGTCGGTTCGACCGTCTCGTGATGATCGGCGAACCCGGGCTGGAGGGCCGCGAGCAGATCCTCCGCATCCACACGGGAGATATGCCGCTGTCGCCGGACGTGAGCCTGCGCGAACTCGCGGAGATCACCGACGGCTACGTCGGCTCCGACCTCGAATCCATCGCGAGAGAGGCCGCCATCGAGGCGCTCCGCGAGGACGACGCCGCCGAGATGACGGAGATGCGCCACTTCCGCTCGGCACTGGAGAACGTCCGTCCCACCATCACCGAGGACATCCGCGACTACTACGAGGGCATCGAAGAGGAGTTCAAGAGCGGCTCCTCCGGACTCGACCGCCGCACCGACTCCGGCAAGCTCGGGTTCCAGTAGGCGCTCTCGCGTCGCGATCTGCCTTCTCGCCGTCACCACTCCGGTATTCGCTCTCTCGCACCTCGGTAGCCGGCGGCGGTTCGCCACCGTTCGCCCGACGCGACGTGAAGCACCTCGTGGCGACTGCCACAGCGACCACACCGCCGATCTGCCGGCTCCGTGACGGCCGGCGAGGCACGGTGGCGGTCGGCCGTCCAGTCGCAGTCGGGAGCCGTACAGTCGAGCAGGAGTCGCGCGTCGGTGAACGTCGGACACGTCGTGGACACGTCAAGCCGGTCGACGCGCTCGCGGAATCGAGGCCCGTGGCCGGCTTCGCCGAACTCGCGGTACTCCCACGCGTGGATCAGCTCGTGGCGAATGACGCGCGCGAACGTCGGCCAGTCGAACGACTGGGTAGCCCGCCACGCCAACCGCACCGTGACCGCGCGGGTCTCCGGATCGTAGAGACACGCTCCGGCACGCCGCTTGGCGCGCGTCGACACCTCCCACGTCAGCGCGTCGGAGTCGACGTCGATGTCGACCGTCCGCGCGTACTCGCGGGCACGCTCGCGGAGCGTCTCCTCGCTCGACGGCGGCCAGTCTGCCATCGATCTGACTGCGCGCGGTCGGAGCGAAAAAGTAGCGGTCGTCCCAGCACACCGAACCGCGAGCGAACGAAGTGAGCGAGCGGTAGCGCGCACGGACTAACGCGAACCGACTGAAGGGAGGTTCGCGGCAGGAGTCCGCGCATATTTTCCCCAGGTTTTTGCCGGCAGCGAGGCGACTGCGTCGCCTCGGCCCGTGCAAAAAGTGGGTTTAGACGCCGCGGCCCTGCAGCTTCTCTTCTTCCGCCAGCGTCTCGTTGGCGGTGCCTTCCATCCCCTTGCCGGGCTCCTTGGCGATCTCCTTGAGCGTGTCGGGGTCGTCGTAGTTGTTGACGGCGGCGACGATGGATTCGCCCATCGCCTGCGGGTTCTCGGCACCGAAGATGCCGCTGCCGACGAAGATGCCGTCACAGCCGAGTTGCATCATCAGCGCGGCGTCGGCAGGGGTGGCGATACCGCCGGCGGCGAAGTTGACCACCGGGAGCCGTCCGCGGTCGGCCGTCTCGTGGACGAGTTCGCGCGGAGCCTCGTGTTCGCGGGCCCACTCGTCGCGCTCCTCGTGGTCCATCCCGTCGAGCTTGCGGATGGCCCGCTGGATGTTGCGCTGGTGCGTGACGGCCTGATTCACGTCGCCGGTGCCGGCCTCCCCCTTTGTTCGGATCATGGCCGCGCCCTCGTCGATGCGGCGGAGCGCCTCCTGTAGGTTCCGGGCGCCACAGACGAACGGCGCGGTGAACTCGCGCTTGTCGATGTGGTACCGCTCGTCGGCCTGCGTCAACACCTCCGACTCGTCGACCATGTCCGCGCCGGTCGCCTCCAGAATCTGGGCCTCGGCGGCGTGACCGATGCGGGCCTTACCCATCACCGGGATCGACACCTCGTCGATGATCTCTTCGAGCATGCCCGGGTCGGCCATGCGCGCGACGCCGCCACGCTTGCGGATGTCGGCTGGAACGGCTTCGAGCGACATGACCGCGACCGCGCCGGCGTCCTCTGCGATGCGGGCCTGCTCGCGGGTGACGACATCCATGATGACGCCGCCCTTCTGCATCTTCGCGAAGCCCCGCTTGACGAGATCCGTCCCGCGTCGAAGCTCCTCGATATCGGTCTCTGACATACTGTTCCATTGGGCTGGAACGTACTTAACCCGTGCCCTTCCGGGGGTGGCGTTCGTGGTGCGGTCGGCGCTCAAAGGCGGACCATTCAGGGACTACGCCCGCGAATTTAAACGGTATCGGGCCGTACTCTCGGCGAATCGTGGACGAGGAGGAACACGAGGTCGGATTCACCACGGCCAGCGACCTCCGGACGGACGACCCCGATCCGGGGACGCCGACCTTCGACATCGCCCACCCGGAGCGGAGCCATCCCCGGTCGGGTGGGATGCGCTACGAGGGCGGCACCGTGTTCGCGCTCTCGCCCGACCGCGACGTGTCGCTGGCCGACGCCGTCGAGATCGTTCTCCGGGAGGGACCGTACCGGTACGGCGACTGGTTCGACCTGCCGATGCCGCTCTTCTTGGTCCACGACGACGGGACGGGCGACACGTTCCGCGTGTCGGTCCGCGACGGTCGCGTCGAACTCCACGTGCGGTCGGCGACGACCGCGGCGGGTCTGCGCGCCTTCTACGACCGCCTCATTGACCGGGTCGACGGCGGCGTGCGCGTCGAACGCGAGGAACAAACGACTTGACTGGCCGTCCCGTGCGTCCGGTATGGCAGTGTCACGCGTGGTCGAGTTGGACGGCCACATCATCGACTCGGGGATGATGCAGTCGGCGTTCTCTATCGTGATGGATCTGGGCGGCGAGTTCGACGTCGAGGAGTTCGACATCGGCCGCCGCAAGGACGAAACCTCGTACGCGCGGCTCCGCGTCACCGCCGAGGACGAGGCAACGCTCGACAGCATCCTCCACGAACTCCACCAGAACGGGGCGAATCCGGCCGACCCGGACGACGCCGAGCTCACCCCCGCGCCGGGCGATCAGGTGGTGCCCGAACGGTTCTACTCGACGACGAACCACCCGACGCAGATCCGGTACGACGGGGAGTGGCTCACGGTCGAGGAGATGGAGATGGACTGTGCAGTCGTGGTGGACCCGGGCGACGACCACGCCGCGCCGCGCGCCCACACGAAGGTGTTGAACGCCGTCGACGAGGGTGACCTCGTCGTCACCGGCGAGCGCGGCATTCGCGTCCAGCCGCCGGAGCGACCCCGCGACAGCGAGGGGGCCTTCGGCTTCATGGAGGGCGGCGTCTCCTCGGAGCGGCCCTCGGAGACGACGATCCGGCAGGTCGCGGAGGCCATCGAGGAGACGAAACGCGAGGATGGCAACGTCCTCGTCGTCGCCGGGCCGGCGCTCATCCACACCGGCGCGCGCGAGGCGCTCGCGGCCCTCGTGCGCGAGGGATACGTCGACGGCCTCTCGACCGGCAACGGCTTTGCCGTCCACGACCTCGAACGCGACCTCTTCGGCACCTCGCTGGGCGTGAACACCGAAACCGCCGACCACGCCCGCAAGGGCCACAAACACCACATCTACACCATCTCGGAGATCATCCGAGCGGGCGGCATCCGCGAGGCGGTCGACGACGGCCTCGTCAAGTCGGGCGTCATGTACGAGTGCGTCGAGAACGACGTTCCCTACGTGCTCGCAGGGTCGATCCGCGACGACGGCCCGCTGCCCGACACGATCACGGATGCGGTCGAGGCTCAAAACGCGATCCGGGAGCAGGCTCACGACGCCGACATGGTGTTGATGCTCTCGACGCTGCTGCATTCGGTCGCCGTCGGTAACTGTCTCCCATCGACGACACGGGTGGTCTGTGTCGACATCAACCCCGCGACGGTGACGCAACTGCTCGATCGCGGCAGCGCACAGGCCGTCGGGATGGTGACCGACATCGGCACGTTCGTGCCGACGCTCGCGGGCGAACTACTCTAGACGCCCTCGACCGTCTCGCGGTACGCCTGCACGTGTTCTGTCGTCTCGTCGAGCGCCGCGGCGGCCTCGGCGTCTGCGCCGTCCTTGAGTTCGCTCAGCGCGCGCTCGATGCGGGCGAGTCGGCCGTGGTCCGGGCCGCGGTTCCGGTCGGCCAGCGTTCGGAGCGTCTCTGCCAAGTCTTCGGCGCGCTCGGTGTCAGCGAGGGCGTCCGCGGTCCGTTCCAGCGTCGCTGCGCCGTCGCGTAGGTGCTCGCGGCCCATAGTCGGTACGCGAACAGCGGGGAGCAAAAAGACTGGCTTACTTCGGCTCGGTGAGCGGGATGGTGACGACGGGCCGGTCCGTCTCCAGCAGGAGATCCTGCGCGGTCGAGCCGAACAGCATCTTGCCGGTCGGCGACCGCTTACGGATGCCGATGATCAGTTCGTCCACGTCGTACTCGCGGGCGAAGCGAATGAGGTCGACCTGCGGGCTGTTGCCCCGCACGAGCTGGTGTGGGTCCGCGCCGAGTTCCTCTTCAAGCACCTCCAGTGCGGTTTCGCCCTCGACGATCTCCTCGTCGGTGGTCTGGTCGCCGCCGTACAGCGAGTTCACGGCGTACAGTTCGTCGTCCTCGCTCGCCCGTTCGCGGACGTACGAGACGAGCCGCTCGCTCGTCTCCGCGCTGTCCGTCCCGATGAGGAAGTTTGTCATACGGGCGGAACGACACGGCCGGGCACTAAAAGGTTCACTCCGCCTCGGAGAGCAGTATTGACGTAAAAGCAACTCAGTTGGATTAGTCAGCAACAAGATGTAGAAAGCCCCCGCGCGCTCGACCGTCCGGGCCTCGCTGCGCTCCTCGCTCACTACGTTCGCTGCGGTGCTTGCGTCGTCCGGGATGGATCGAGCGCGCGGCCCCTTTCAGTCCCGTCCCGTGGACTGATCGGTGGGCCATTCCTCATCTGAACATCGCCGCCTCAAAAAGTGACTCTCGCACGGTCGGGGACAGCGCGGGCAGTTCGATTATCGCCCGAGCAGCGCTATCGGAGGAGCTGTCAGCCAGAAGACTTGACGCGTCAATCGTTTCGGCTCGCTCGCCGAATCGGTGTCGATTCGACGCGGCTGGAACGTTCGAGGCGATGATATATCCACGCTGACGGGCCGCTCGCGTCCGGCGACCGCCCGGTTGTCGATCCGGAGAGGTACACCATCGAGCGTCACCTCGGAGACGAGTGTACCTGCCGACGCGAGAACATATAAGAAGGCGCGACACCTAGCCCGAGTCGAGCGAATGGTTGATGAGTCCCAGCTCGCGGAGAGCAAGTCGATCCACAAGGCGACGGGGAAGACCTTCTGGTACGCGACGCGGGTCCTCCCGAAGCGGGTTCGAGAGGCGACGTACGTGCTGTACGCGTTTTTCAGGGTGGCAGACGAGGTTGTCGACAATCCGGACGGACGCGGACCGGACGAGCAGCGGGCGCGGCTCGCGGAGATACGCGAGGCCGCGCTCGGGACGCGTGACGTCGGCCCCGTGCTGACGGCCTTCTCCGAACTGCGCGAGCGGTACGAGATTCCCGACGCCGAGGTCGACACGTTCGTGGACGCGATGGTGACCGACATCGAGAAGTCGCGCTACGAGACGTACGAGGAGGTGCGCGAGTACATGCGCGGCTCCGCCTCGGCCGTCGGCGTCATGATGACATACGTGATGGACCCCGAGGAACGGGAGGTGGCCTTGCCGCACGCTCGGGCGCTCGGCGAGGCGTTCCAACTGACGAACTTCCTGCGCGACATCGGCGAGGACATCGAGGAGCGCGACCGCATCTACATGCCGCTGGAGACGCTCCGAGAGTTCGGCTCCGGTCCTGACGACATCGAGGCGCGCGAGCCGACGCAGGGCTTCCGCCGCGCGGTACAGGCGGAGATGCACCGCACCGAAGAGCTCTACCGCGAGGGCGTGGCCGGCATCAAGTATCTGCCCCGCGACTGTCAGTTCGCCGTGCTCGTCGCGAGCGTGCTCTACGCCGACCACCACCGGCTCGTCCGCGAGCGCGACTTCGACACGCTGACCGAGACGCCGGGGCTCACGAAGCGACGGAAGCTCTCCCTGCTCGTTCGCACCCGCTGGCACTGGATCTGGAACAAGGACCCGGAGGCGGTGTTCGCGAAGGTGTCTGCGGTGCCGAGCGGCGACACGACCGGTCGCGCGGAGACCGGAACCGTCTCGCCGGCCCGCTAGCTACGATTCAACCACGGCGGCGGCACATCGAATCTGTTCGTTCTCCACAGGCCAGCGCCGAGCAGCACGGCGAGTGCGGCCGGCACCCACTGGCCGAAGTAGGCGTTGATACTCCCCCACAGCACGACGAAGGAGACGAGGTCGTCGAGCATGAACTCGCAGGCGGCGAGCCGACGGCGGAGCGCGTTCCACGGGAACACGTAATCGAGGATGACGACCGTCACCGTCGCCGAGAGCATCCAGCCGAGATAGTTCTGGACGGGGACGCCGTAGTAGACGCCGCCGGCCGCGTACGACCAGAAGCCGAGCGCGACGGCACCGGGGTCGAGCACGAGATCCATCAGCAGGACGACGGCGATGACCGCGGGCAGGCGAATCAGCGCCGACGCGGCCCGGTCGCGGAGCAACAGCAGACACAGCAGATACGCGTTCACCACGAGCGGGAGGAAGAAGGCAGGGAGGCCGAGCGGCACTTTCCCGAGCAGCATCGGTCCCAGATCGACGCCGTAGGCGAACTCGCCGTAGGGGACGCCGGTCGTCGCGCCGACGTACTCGATGCCGTAGGCGTACAGCGTGAGGAAGCCGAGGCCGGCGGCGGCGCGGCGACCGACCAGCGGCGCGAGACCGGCGACGAGCGGCAGTCGCATCACGAGCGTGCCGAACAGGACGAGGGCGGGGTTGAAGTTGAGCGGCGCGGGGAGCAGGGTCTCCGCGCTCGCGAGCAGGAGGACGGCCCCGACGACGGGGAAGACGACGGCGATGGTGAAGCGGTTCTCCGTGACCAGCCGATCGAGCCGCGCCTCGACGCCCGCCCGGGAGGCAGAGACGTTAGCCATACAGCATCACCCACAGCGCCGCGTTCGTGAGCAGGGTCCCCGCGAGCGTGTTGACGACCGGAAACCACCAGTACGCGCGGTCGACGCGCACGCCGGCACCGACGATGGCGACGACGAAGAGCGGGTAGAAGCCGAACACGGCACCCAACACCGGGTGGAGCGCGGCGAAGGCGACGGCGGCGAGCGCCCACAGCCCGGCACAGTAGGCGTAGGCGCGCCGCTCGCCGAGCCGGGTCGCGGTCGTCTCGATGTCGGCGCGTCGGTCCGGTTCGATGTCGGGGATGGCGGAGAAGGTGTGCATCGCCATCGCCCAGAGCCACCCGCCCGCGAGCGCGAGCAGGGACGGTGCCTCGCCCGCGAGCGCGGCGTACGCGACGGCGCCGGGCAGGACGTAGAGCCCGTTCGATAACGAATCGAGCGCGGGCGTCGTCTTGAAGCGGAGCGGCGGCGCGGAGTAGCCCGCGCCCAGCGCGAGGAATCCCAGCATGGCGACCGCACCTGCGGGCGGCAACAGCGGCAGAAAGGCGAGGCCGGCGAGCGCGGACGCGGCGACCGCGAGCGGTACCGTTCGGTCCCCCTGATAGCGTACCTCGCGGTCGTCCTTCTTCGGGTTCGTCGCGTCCACGTCGCGGTCGAAGATATCGTTGACACCGTAGAGAAAGACGTTCGCCGGGAGGAGGAAGTAGGCGAACAGCGCGACGGCGACGGGGGCGAACAGCTCTGCGGGGGACCCGGCGGCGTACGCCACGCCGACGACGACCGGCCCGGCGAGATACAGCCAGAAGCGGGGCCGCGAGAGCCGGATGAGATAGCCGCTCCGGGTGTCCCGGGGGGGCAACAGCCGGTCGAGGAGCGGCGTGTCGCTCATTCAGTGATCGTCGCGAACCGCGTCCGCGGTGTGTTCGCCGGAGATGAGACACATCGGGACGCCGATGCCGGGCGTGGTGTACGAGCCGGTGAAGTAGAGCCCGTCGAGTTCCTTCGAGCGGTGGGGCGGACGGAACAGCGCCGTCTGTCGGAGCGTGTGGGCCATCCCGAGCGCGGTGCCCTGCATCGAGTTGTACCGGTCGGCGAAGTCGGCGACGGAGAACTGCTCTTCGAGGACGATCCGGTCGCGCAGGTCGACGCCCGTGTTGGCCGCGAGGTCGTCGAGCACGACCTCGCGGTACTTCGCGCGGGTGTCCTCGTCGTCGTCCAGTCCGGGGGCGATGGGCACGAGGACGAACAGATTCGAGTGGCCCTCGGGCGCGACGTCCTCGTCGGTGGCGGAGGGGACACAGACGTAGTAGGCGGGGTCGTCGGGCCACGCCGGCTCCTCGAAAATCTGGTCGAAGTGGCCGTCCCACTCGTCGGGAAGCACGAGCGTGTGGTGTTCGAGCGGGTCGACCTCCCCCTCGACGCCGAGATACATGAGGAACGCCGAGGGCGCGTACGTGCGCGACTCCCAGTAGTCGGCGTCGTAGCCGCGGGCGTGTTCGGGGAGGAGTTCCTGCTCCGTGTGCGCGTAGTCGGCGTCGGAGACCACGAGGTCGAAGGCGGGCCGCGTGCCGTCGGCCAGTTCCAGCTCAAACCCCTCGCGGCGAGAGATGATCTCCGTCACCGCCGCGTTCAGTTCGTAGTCGACACCCAGATCGGTGCCGAGTTCCGTCATTCCCGCGACGACGGCGCTCAGTCCGCTGATCTCTCCCTCGGGATCGTTGAGCAGGGGACGCACTTCGTCGCTGGGGTCTGCGCCCTCCGGGTAGAAGACGCCCATGTTGAAATCGACGTGGCTCATCATGTTGTACAGCGCCGGCGTGTTGCCGGGCGATCCGCCGAGGAACACCAGCGTGTACTGCATGATCTGGCGGAGCTTGTGGCTCTCGAAGTAGTCCGCCACGTAGTCGTCCATCGTACCGAGCAACTGGAGACCGATGGGGGCCGCGCGCATCACGTCGAGGTCGACCCAGTCGCGGAGCCGCGGGCGGTCCTCGTAGACGAAGTGCTCCATCGCCGTGTCGTAGTGGGTCGCGGAGGTGTCGAGATACGACTGGAGCGCGTCGCCGGCACCGGATTCGATGGCCTCGAAGGTGGCGACGTTAGCGTCCAAGTCCGGCAGCATGTCGACGTAGCGTGCGCCGTTCGCGCTCCCGAACCCGGGTACGTCACCGGCGTCGATGGCCGGGCCGGCCGACGCGTCCGGGCGCTCGGTGACGACGCCGCCGTCGGAGGCGGCGGCTTGGTCGTCCTTGAAAAAGATGCGGTAGTGTGGGTCGAGTCGGCTGAGGTCGTAGTAGTCACCGGGTTCGCGGTCGAAGTGGCCGAAGAACCGCTCGAACACGTCCGGCATCAGATACCACGACGGGCCCATGTCGAACCGGAAGCCGTCGCGCTGGATCGTCGAGGCGCGGCCGCCCACCTGCTCGTTCTGTTCGAGCACGGTCACGTCCGCGCCCGCGTCGGCGAGATAGCAGGCGGTCGAGAGTCCCCCGAAGCCGCTGCCGATGACGGCTATCGAGGTGTCGTGAAGTGTCATACACACCGGTAGGGGTTGACGCGTCGAAAACCCACCGGTAGCGTGAATTCACCATCCTGTTGCGTGGGCGGTGTTCAGATACGCGATGGCCGACTGAACAAGTGCGGTCGGGCGGGACTGGAAGGGGCTGGCGGCTCGACGAACCCGGCCGACGTAAGGACCGCAGGCCAACGGCCGAGGACCGCAGCGAGGCCCGGGAGTCGATATCTAAACACGACCCGTCACATGCCGAGGGAGAAACGGCCTTCCGACAGCCGACCGAACGCGGCGTATGGGGACGGTAGTCATCACGGGCGCGAGTCGCGGTATCGGCGCGGCGCTGGCACGCGAGTACGGCGAGACCGGCACACGGGTCGTACTGTGTGCGCGCTCCGGCGACCGGCTCGAAGCCGTCGCCGAGGACGTGGACGCCGCGGGCGGCGAGGCCGTCGCTCAGCGCGCCGACGTGCGCGACGAGTACGACATGGAGCGGCTGATGGAGACGGCCGCGCGCGGCGGCCACAGCATCGACGCGCTGTTCGCCAACGCCGGCGTCTACCACGGCGCGCCCGGCGAGACGGACCTCGTCGAGGAGTCCTACTCGACGTTCGACGACCACCTCCGCGTCAACGGTCGCGGTGTCTTCACCGCCGTCCGAGAGGCCGTGCCGCATCTCGCCGACGACGCGCGGGTGCTGATCCCGTCGGGGCGCATCGCCCGCGAGGCGAAACCCGGACTCGGGTCGTACGCCGTCTCGAAGGCGCTCGCTGAGGCACTGGCCCGCCAGTTCGCCGCCGAACTCGACCACCCGGTCGGCGTCGTCGACCCCGGACAGGTCTCTTCGGAACTGACGAACGGCGCACAGGGCCGCGACCCTGAAGACGTGGCCCCGATGTTCCACTGGGCGGCGACGGAGGCCGACCGCGACGAACTCGACGGCGACGTGCTCTCGCTGCGCGACTGGAAGTCGGCGACCCGGTGAGGCGGCGGGACCGGAGCCCTTATTAATAATCTCGTCGGTTAGTTTAGTAATGACGACGCGAACACGCTCGCTACCGGGGGTGGGTGGTCTCTCGCTTTCGGGGCTCGGAGGAACGCTCCTGCTGTTCGGGCTGACGGCGGTCGGGCTTCGAGTCGGCGTGACGAAGGTACTGGTGGTCTCGTGGGTCGCGTTCGCGGCGATGGCCGGCTTCGCGGTGCCGGGCGCGCGGGCGGCAGGCACGCAGAACGCCCGCCGACTCGTGTGGGGGTACGGGCTCGCCGCGGGCGCGATGGTCACCTCCGCGGCCGTCTTCCTGCTCCCACAGGCGTTCGGGCTTGGCGGTCCAGTCGGGGGATTCGGCGTCGCGGCGGGCATCCTCGCCGGCTACGCCGCCCACACGGTGGGCCACCGGCTCTCGCATCTCGGCGCGGCGTTCGACAGCACGGCGCTACGGATCACCGCCCACGCGCTCGCGGCGGGGCTCGTCATCGGCGTCATCTACGCCGCGCTCCCCGAACTCGGGCTGCTGCTCGGCGTCGCCATCGTCTCGCACAAGGGACCGGCGGGCTACGCCGCGGCGCGACGGCTTCGCGCGGCTGGCGACCCCGTCTCGACGCTCCTGTTACCGGCCGCCGGTGTCGGGCTGACGGCCATCCCCGTCGCCGTCCTCGACCCGGCGTTTCCGGGGGCCGCGCGGGCGGTCGTCTTCGGCTTCGCCGCGGGCGTGTTCCTCCACGTCGCGATGGACTTCCTCCCGGAGTGTGAGACGGGGACGGAGGTAGGCGAGGTGGCGGCGCTGTCGGAGAACGCCCACGCCCTGCTCGACCGCCTGCGAGTCCACGCGGTCGCGTCGACGAGCGCCGGCGCGCTCGCCGTCTTCGGCGCGTGGCTGGTCGTCACGTAGCCGGCTCGGTCGTCTCGTACACGAGTTCGCGCGTTCCGTCGACCGTCGGGTCCTCGCGCTCGTCGACCTGCTCGTAGCCGTGCGCCTCGTAGAAGCCGCGCGCGGAGTCGTTGGCCGCGAGCACCACCAGCCGGACGACCGAGGCGTCGGCCTCGCGTGCATCCTGCTCGACGCGGGCGAGGAGCGCGCGCCCGAACCCCTCCCCTTGTGCGTCGGGATGGACGTAGATGGCGGGGAGATACCAGACGCCCGCCTCGCCCGCAGGGCGACTGTACGCATAGCCCACCACGTCACCGTCGCGCGTAGCGACGTATGCGCCGAACGCGTCGTCCTCGAAGTAGCCACGAACCGTCTCGGGGTCGTACCACTCCGCGACCCGCTCCTCGACCGCCTCGCGGCCGATGATCTCGTCGTACGTGTCGTGCCACGTCGCCGTGCCGACCGCGGCGATGGCCGCCGAATCGTCGGGAGTCGCGGTGCGAACGCCCATATCTGTCGTCCATCGGCGAGCAGTACGAACGTTTCGCCGCGAATCAAACGCTCGTTTGAGACTCCCACCGTCTTATGTTCAGAGCGACGAACGGTGAAACATGCCGACCAGACGAAGCGTCCTGCGCGCTGCCGGTCTCGCCGGTGTCGCAGGGCTGGCTGGCTGTGCTGCCACCGAAGAAGCGAGCGACGGCGGAGCGACCGAACGCACTCCACCCGCCGACGCCGTCGGACGCGTTCGGGTCGCCGATCGAACGGACCAGCCCGATCTCTCCGTCGAGCCGCGCGTCTCGGCCGTCGACCCGTTCGTCACGAGCGAGACGACGGCCGTGCTCCGCGTCGACGTGGACAACACAGCCAGCGACCAAGTGACGCTCGGCGAGTACCGGGCGGTCGTCTTCCAGTACGCCCACAGCGGGAGCGACGAGTGCGTCCTCCTTCCCCACTCCGAGCGGTCGACGGAAGGTCCCCCGGAACGGTCGCCGCCGGACGTAGAGACGACGGGCGGCGACGACTGCTGGCGGCTGGCCTCGAAGGTCGTCGTTACGGCGGAGTACGGCACCGTCGAGATACCCGCTGACGGGACGCTCACGGCGTTCGTTGGCGTGTACGCAGCCGACGAGGCGCGGAGCTGTCTCCCGACGGGCGAGCACGCGTTCGAGTCGACGTACTCGGTCGACCCGCTGGACGAGGAGACGCCCGACGAGAGCGCCTCGTGGGGGTTCACCCTCGCTGTCGAGGAGTTATAGCCCGGTCGGGTGTGAGAGATACGTCGTCTCGATGCCCCACTCCGCGACCAGCTCGCGGAGCGCGCGAACGCCGAACGTCTCCGTGGCGTAGTGGCCGGCGAGGAACACCGAGATGTCGGTCTCTCGCGCCTCGTGGTAGGCCGGCTGTTTCCCCTCCCCCGTCACGAGCGCGTCGACCCCCTTCGCGCGCGCCTCGTCGAGCCAGTCCGTGCCGCTCCCGGTCAGGACCGCCACGTCCTCGATTCGGTCGGGACCGAAGTCGAGCACCTGTACCGGCTCGCCACCGGTGTCCAGCGTCGCGAGAGCGTCCCGGAGTTCGGCGGTCGTGTAGGCGTCGCGGTCGACCGTGCGGCCGCGCTGGCCGACGTGCCCCGGTCCCTCGCGACCGAACGGCTCCGCGACCGTCAGGTCGAGATGGTCGCAGAGGCGCGCGGCGTTCCCGTACTCCGGGTGGGCATCGAGCGGGAGATGCACGGCGTACAGCGCGAGGTCGTTATCGAGAAGCGTCGCGATCCGGTCGTACTCCATGCCGGTCACGCGCTCGATGCCGCCCCACGAGATGCCGTGGTGGACGACCAGCACGTCGGCATCGGCGTCCGCGGCCGCCTCGAACGTGGCCGCGACGCCGTCGACGGCGAACGCGGCGTGGTCGACGGTGGCCGACTCTGGGCCGACCTGCAGGCCGTTGACGGCGTAGTCGGCCCCACGCCACTCGTCGACGGCCAGTTCGTCGTCCAATCGAGCGGCGAACTCCGAGAGATCCATACGGCTGCTGGGAACGCCGGGGCGTTAGTCGCTTTCCCTGCGGTGCTCGAATTACGCCCCGTCGGCGTGCTCGTAGACGAATCGCCGGAGGAGTTTCCCGCCGAGCGCGGCGGCCTGTCCGTCGTCGCGGTCGTTCACCTCGACGAGGTCGAAGCCGACGCAGTCCGGGGCGACGGCCTGCACGACGGAACGCATCTCTCGGGGCGCAAGCCCGAACGGCTCCATCGTCCCGGTGCCGGGCGCGAATGCGGGGTCGGCTCCGTCGATGTCGACGGAGAGATACACGTCCCCATCGAAGTCGGGCGACCAGTCGGTGACCTCTGCCGGAGGAACGATCGTCACGTCGGCCTCGGCGGCGCGCTCCCACTCGTCGGGCGAGCCGGTGCGTGCGCCGACGATGACTGCCTCGTCGGCAACGTCGAGCGCGTGGCGGGTGACGGTGGCGTGCGACAGCGGGTTGCCGTCGTAGTCGGCCCGTAGGTCGAGGTGTGCGTCGAGCGCGAGGAACACGTCCGGGTCGGCCGCGCGGACGCCGGCGACGGAGACCGTGTGTTCCCCGCCGACGAGCAGCGGCAGGATGTCGTCGGCGTGGAGGTCGGCGAGTCGGCCTTCGAGGAAGTCGAGATACTCGGCGGCGTCGTCCCACGCGCGAACGTCGCCGGCGTCGTGGACAGCGAGGTCGGTGAACGCGCGGTCCATGCGGTTGTCGTAGTCGTCGAAGGTGCGAGCGAACCGACGGACGCGCTCCGGCCCGAACCGCGTGCCGGGCTGAAAGGTGGTAGAGACGTCGAGCGGTGCGCCGACGACGGCGTAGTCGGCCTCGTCGCGGGCCGCAGTCGCACCGGGGAACTGTGGCATGCCTCAGACGACCTTGCGCTGAGACTCGTACTCCAAGAACTCGATTTCGTCGTCCGCGGACGCGTCGACGCCGTCCGGGACGCGCATCGTGAACGTGTCGTACGTTTCGAGGTCCATCACCTGCATCTCACCGTCGCCGGTGGAGACGACCTGCCCCTGCTTGCGGGTGATGATCGGAACCCACACCTTCGCGTCGACGGGCTGGGTGAAGTTGCGTTTCTGCCCGCCGTCGAAGACGCCCTGTCCCTCGACGCGCGCCTTCGCGCTCCCGTGTTTGCCGGGCTTCGACGTGCTGTAGGCGTC
The DNA here is from genome assembly GCA_003021175.1 of Halobacteriales archaeon QH_7_66_36. Taxonomy (GTDB): domain Archaea; phylum Halobacteriota; class Halobacteria; order Halobacteriales; family Haloarculaceae; genus Halosegnis. Next base: position 142,653 of record PXQV01000012.1, read on the forward strand.
GATGACGCAGGGGGTGTCGTCGATCATGACGTAGTTCCCCTCCTGGAGTTCGCGAACTTCGGTCTGCTCTCTCGCCATGTCGCTCGATTTCACCGGTACGGGCATAAACGGTACGATACCACGTCTCGCCACGGAACGAGAGACAGAGGGCGAACGTCGGCGGAAGCGGTCAGCCGTGACGGGCGAGGAACGCGTCGAGTCGGTCCAGTCCCTCGACCAGTTCCTCGGTCGCCAGCCCGAAGCCGATGCGGAACCGGTCGGGGACGCCGAAGGCGTCGCCCGGTGCCAGCACGACGGACTCCTCGCGGACGAACGCCTCGCAGAACGACCGCCCGGAGGCGAAGCCGTCCGGCACCGTCGGGAAGCCGTTCACCCCCGTCGGCTCGTGCCAGTCGAGGCCGTGGTCGGCGAGGAACTCGCCGACGCGCTCGCGGTGGTCGGCCGCCTGCGCGCGGTTCTCGGCCAGCAGTTCGGTCTCGCGGGCGAGCGCCTGTCGCGCGACGTGCTGGCCGAACGTGGACGGCGAGATGGTGGTGTAATCCTTCCAGTTCGCGGCCGCTTCGACCACCTCACGCGGCCCGGCCACCCAGCCGAACCGACAGCCGGCGAGACCGTGCGACTTCGTCACCGACGACGTGCTGATGCCGAACTCGCCCAGCGACGCGACGGGCGGCAGGGGGTCCTCGGCGAGCAGTCGGTACACCTCGTCACACAGCAGATACGTGCCGTTGTCCGCCGCGATGTCGTACAGCGTCTCGACCGTCTCGCGGGGGAGATACCGCCCGGTCGGGTTGTTCGGGTTGTTGATGACGAGCACGGCCGTCTCGGGGCGTAGCGCCTCCTGCACGGCGTCGAGGTCGAGTTCCCACTCCGGTGGTTGGAGGTCGACGGTCGTCACCTCGCCGAACGCGTTGGGGACGGCGTGCAGCGACTGGTAGGTCGGCGTCACGGTCACGGCGTGCTCGCCCATGAGCGCCGCGAACGTCGCGAAGTTGGCCTCCTGTGCGCCACAGGTGAACAGCACCTCGTCGGGCGCGCGGTCGTAGCGGGCGGCGACCGTCTCGCGGAACGCCGAGTCGCCGCCCGTCGGAATCACGTAGCCCAACTCGTTGGGGTCGGTGTCGAACTCGGCGGTGTCGCGCGGCTCGATTCCCGACTCCGCGAGCATGATATCCGCGTCGTGTTCGAAGCGGTCGAAGAACCGCTCCAGTTCGAACGGCTCGATGTGCACGCGTGGGTGTCGGCGAGGGTAGCATATCCCTCTGCCGTTCGCCGCGCGTCACTCCTCGCGGCGCTGGCGGAGGTTCTGTCGCGTGAACTGCGGCTGTGCCTGTACCCCCGTGTCCTGCTTGAACGACCGATACAGCAGGAAGCCGAGGCCTGCGGCGAGCGCGCCGCTGACGGCGGCCGCCTCGACGGGCGCGAAGGTGTACAGCAGCGCCGTCGACGGGAGCGCGAACGCGAGCAGGATGCCGTAGACGAGCCGGAGCGCGAGCTTCCGGAACACCGGCGGGTCGTTCGGGAATCCCACACCGACTTCGAGATCGCCGCGGTCAACCGTGTCGAGCACTCTTTCCAGTTTCGGCGGGACGCGGAACAGCGACTGTGTCGTCTCCGAGATCTGGTCGCCGACCCCCTCGACGGCCTCGCGGACTCCCTCCTCGATGTAGCCTTCCTCGCCGAGATAATCCGTTGCGACGGAGATGAAGTCGAAGTCCGGATCGAGGGTGACACAGACCCCTTCGACGACCGTGGCGACGCGGAGCACGAGCGCGAGATTCGACGGCAGGCGAAGCGGGAACTCGTAGAGCGTATCCTCGATCTGTGCGACGATCTGTTGGACGCGGTACTGCTCGATATCCTCGCCACGTGCGTCTGCGATAGCCAACTCCATCACGTCGCTCATCAGCTCCCGGTCCGCCTTGGGCGAGAGCGTCCCCATCTCGACGAGCGTGTCGAGGATGGCGTCGGTGTCCTGCCGGGCGACCGCCATGTAGAACTCGACGATCTTCTCTTGGATGAACGGGTCGACGCGGCCCGACATGCCGAAGTCGTAGAAGACGAGCGTACCGTCGTCTTGGACGGCGAGATTCCCGGGATGCGGGTCGGCGTGGAAGACGCCGTCGTCGACGATCATCTGGAGATAGACGCGCTGGAGCGTCTCCGCGAGCGCCGTCCGGTCCAAGCCCAGCGCGTCGAGGTCGTCGAGGTCGCTGATCTTCGTGCCGGGGACGTACTCCATCGTCAACACGCGGCCCGAGGAGTACGGCTCCCGAACCTCGGGGACGCGCACCCGCGGGTCGTCGGCGAAGTTGGCGCGTATCTCGCGGAGCATCTCCCGCTCGCGGGCGTAGTCCATCTCCTCGCGGATGACGCGAGAGAACTCGTTGGCGAGCGTCTCCATCGAGAAGGAGCGCGCGTCGTCGACGAACCGCATCAGAAACGGCAGCGAGAAGTTGATGACGCGCAGGTCGGCCTCGACCAGTTCCTCGACGCCGGGCCGACGCACCTTCACCGCGACCTTCTGGCCGTCGAGTTCGCCGACGTACACCTGTCCGAGCGACGCGCCGCTGATCGCTTCGCGGTCGAACTCGTCGAACATCTCGTCGACGGGGCCGATATCCGTCTCGACGACGGTCCGCGCCTCGGTCCACGAGGCCGGTGGCACTTGATCCTGTAGCTCCTCGAACTCCTCGATGTACTCGGGCGGGAGAACGTCCGGCCGCGTCGAGAGCAGTTGGCCGAGTTTGATGAACGTCGGCCCGAGCGTCAACAGGGAGTCGAGCAGCGAGCGGGCGCGCTTCCGGCGCGTCTCGGCCGACACCGTACGCGACCCGCCGAGCAGCAGGTATCGGCGGCGGTCGCGGGCGTACGCCACCAGCAGCGGCAGGAACTGGTAGGCGACGACGACGAACCGTCGGTACGCTCGAAACAGCGCCACGTCAGGCGTCTTCGACCGGTACGCGGGTGCCACCCGTCGCGGCTGTCTTCGGGAGTGTCAGCGTCAGCACGCCCCGCTGTATATCTGCCGACGCGTCCGTCGCGTCGACCGTCGGCGGCAGCGGGAGCTCGACGTCGAGGAACAGCGAGCGCTCCTCCGTCAGATACCGGAACTCGCCCGGGAGCGACTTCTCGCGGCGCGCCTCGACCGAGAGCCGACTCCCTTCGGCCGTCACGTCGACCGTCTCCGCGGCGACGCCCGGCAGATCCAACACGAGTCGATAGGCGTCGTCGCTCTCCAGCAGGTCGGCGAACACCGCCTCGGGTAGTTCCTGCAACGCCTCACGAAGCGCAGTCATGCGTCGTCGTACAGTCCCGCGGGCGAAAAACCCCCCGGTGTCGACCGTGCGCGTGTGGCCCGGTTCGGGTACCTTTATCCGCGCACCCCCCTACGACCGGCGTATGGTGCGCGTGCGGGCCCCGGCGACGAGCGCGAATCTCGGGAGCGGCTTCGACACCTTCGGCGTCGCGTTCGACCGACCCGCCGACGTGGTGAGCGTCGAGCGAGCGGAGCAAACCACCATCGAGGTGACCGGTGTCGGCTCGAAGTACATCCCCGAGGACCCGGAGGAGAACACGGTCGGGGCAGTCGCGGAGGCGCTGGACGCGCCGGCACACATCCGCATCGACAAGGGGATCCGGCCGGCCTCCGGTCTCGGCTCCTCGGCCGCCAGCGCCGCCGGCGCGGCCGTCGCGCTCAACGAGCTGTACGACCGCGACAAGACGCGAGAGGAACTCGTGCCAATCGCAGCGGAGGGCGAGGCCGTCGTCTCCGGCGACGCACACTCTGACAACGTCGCACCGGCGATTCTGGGCGGCTTCACAATCGCCCGCGACGACGGCGTCACCCGCGTCGGCGCGGAGGTGCCGCTGGTCGCGTGTCTCCCCGAGATCGTCGTCTCGACCCGCGACGCGCGGCGCGTCGTCCCGGCGAGCGCGCAGATGGAGGAGATGGTCGAGACGGTCCGTAACGCCTCGACGCTCACCGCAGGGATGGCCCGGTCGGACCCGACGCTCGTCGGCCGCGGCATGGACGACCCCGTCGTGACGCCGGCGCGGGCGAAGCTCATCGACGGCTACGACGCGGTTCGCGTCGCCGCGTTCGAAGCCGGTGCGACCGGTGTGACCATCTCCGGTGCTGGGCCGGCGGTGCTCGCAGCCTGTCACGCCGAGGACAAGCGGGCCGTCGCGCTGGGGATGATGGAAGCGTTCGCCGACGCAGGCGTCGAAGCGCGCGCCTTCCAGACCCGTATCGGGGAGGGCGCGACCGTCGTGTAGCGAACAGGTGACTCGGTACTCGCGGCGCTGCGTCACGCTCACGTCTCGGGCGCCGCGGGCGACTGCTCAGCGCATGCGACGGCTGGCCGCGTTCCGGTATTTGAACCTTTGTAGCGACCGCTACTCGTCGGCGGCGAGTTGGTCGAGAACGGCGGCGGGCATCTGCTGTTTGATCGCGTCCGGAATCTCGTCGGGGGCGGTGTCTTCGAGGCCGCGTGGCGCGCCGACGGTCGTCGGGTCGAACAGCTGGATCGCCGCGTTGATCGTCGACCAGTCGTCCTGTTCGGCGGCGTCGCGGAGGCTCTCTGTCGGTGGAGCGAGCAGCTGCGAGACGAGCGAGTCCGCCATCGACTCGACGACCTCCCGCTGCTCATCGGTGAACTCGCCGTCGGCGTCGAGTTTCGACAGCGCGGTCTGGAGTTCACGTTGCTTCATCCGCTCTGCGCCCTCGTACATCGCCGAGATGACCTGATCCGCGCGCTTCCGCTTGTACTGGGCCATCAGTCGGTCGATCTCCTCGTCGATCATCGACTCGACGGCGGCGGCCGCCACCCGTCTGGCCGACAGCGTCTCGTCGGTGAGCGACTGGATGTCGTCGAGGTCGTGCACCGTGACGCCGTCGATGGTCGAGGCGGTCGGCGACACATCCCGTGGCTGTGCGATGTCGATGACGAGTGTCCGACCGGCGTTGAGCAGCGTCGACTCGTCGAGCACGGGGTCGGGCGCACCCGTCGCGGTTACGACAACGTCTGCTTCGGTAACGGCGAGTTGGAGCGCGTCCAAGCCGACGGCGGTCGTCTCCGTCTCGCCGTCCAGCGAGGTCGCGACGTGTTCGGCCCGTTCGGGCGTCCGATTGGCGACGATCACTCGCTCGACGGAGCGGGCGAGCGCCTGCGCCGCGAGCGTCCCCATCTCGCCGGCTCCGACGACGAGCGCCGTCGCGCCGTCGAGGTCGCGCTCGCTCGCGGCCAGTCGCGCGGCCGCCGACCCGAGCGAGACGACGCCGTCGTTGATCTCCGTCTCGGTGCGGGCGCGTTCGCCGACGTGAAGCGCCTTCAGAAGCGCGTCGTCGAGCACGTCGCCGATGCCGCCGGCCGTCCGGGCCGTCTCGTACGCCGACCGGACCTGTCCGATGACCTGATCCTCGCCGACGACGACCGAGTCCAGACCGCAGGCGACCCGCATCAGATGCCGCAGCGACTCCTCGTGGCCGAACTGGTCGACCACGTCGTCAGAAATCCCTTCGAACTGTCCCCCCAAGGCCGCACGGCCGTCCTCGGCGTCTGCCGTGACGACGTACGCCTCCGAGCGGTTACACGTCTGGATGGCGAACGCCTCTTCGACCCCCGGCGCTGCGAGTAGCGCCTCGACTGCCGACCGCTCGCTCTCCGCGGCAGCCATCTCTACCTCCTCGATAGAAGCCTCCCCGTGAGATACACCCCTCCCTGATATGATAGATGTGTCCGTCACGTGTCGTCACCCACGATGCCGTCCACAACGGCACCGGCTTGTTGCTCCGACTTAGTGTTTGCTGTACCTAAATGCTTCCAAACGCGGTCATCGCGGACGACTGCCCGGACGGCGTCCCGGCGTGTCACCGGATCGACGCCTTCGCGCTGGAGGCGGTCGCGTATCTCGGCGGTCAACGCCGCCATGGCACCCGCGTCCGCTAGCTCCGTCTCTACCTGCTCGCGGAGATACTTCGACAGCGCCGGGGCCGCACCTCCAGTCGAGATGGCAACTACCACCTCGCCGTCGCGGACGGTCGCGGGGACGACGACGCTGTCCGGGTCGCGCTCGCCGTGGGTGTCCGTCCGATTGACGAGGATGTCGCGCTCGCGCGCCTCGCTCTCGATGCGAGCGTTGAGCGCACCGTCGTCCGTCGCGGCGACGACCAGCGCGGGGGCAGGGTTGAGCCAGTCGGGGATGTCGTCGGGGGCAGGTGCCGCGCGCACCCGCTCGGCCCCGCCGAAGTCGGCGTCGGCGAACGACGGAGCGACGACTCTCACCGTTGCCTCCCGCGTGAATCGGCGTGCCTTTCGCGCTCCGACGGAGCCGCCGCCGAAGACGAGCACCGTCTCGCCCGCGAAGTCGTGGAGGAGCGGAATCACGCCGTCTCCGTCTCCCCGGTGTTCGCCTTCGCGCGCTCGTCAAGTCGGATGCCGGTCTTCTTCAGGATGCGCGTCGAGAACAGCGTGTCCCAGTCCTCGTCGGCCACGTCCCAGTGGTCGGCCATCACGTCTCGCACCTCGCGGATGCGCTCGCGGCTCTCCGCCTCGTCGCGGCCGTGCGTCATCGCGAAGAAATTGTACGGCCACACCCCCTCGTGGCGGGGGCGCTGATAGCAGTGCGTGACGAAGTCCAGCGACGCGACCGCAGGGCCGACCTCGTCCACGAGTTCGTCCGGCACGTCCCAGACGGTCATGCCGTTCTCCGTGTAGCCGAGCGCGTAGTGGTTGGGGATGACGCCCACGCGGCGCACCTTCTCCTCGGCGTCGAATCGCTTGATCGTCTCGACTACCCACTCCGTCGAGTGGTCAAGGGCAACCGCCACGTCGGCGTATGGCGTCGGTGTCGTCGGCAGGCCGCCCTGTATCTCCGTCACGAGGTCGTACTCCTCGGGCGTGAGATGCTCGCGACCGGAGGGGGTCACGGCCGGGCCGCGGTCAGAGAGGTCGAGGTCGCCGTCGGACACCGGACCGTCCAGTAGGAACTTCGCGCCGACGTGGAACTCCCGCTGTTTGGGCAGGTTGTACGTCCTTTGCCCCGTCACGTCCTCGATCTCATCGAGCACGCGGGGGACGCCGTCCGGTTCCGCCACGCTCACGACGAACCACATGTTGAGATGCGGATGTTCCCGCTCGTAGTTGTGGGCGACTTCGCGGAACTCGTTCACCTGGTCAGCCACCTCGTCGAACCGCTCCGGTGGGGCGTGCATCGCGACCAGCGACGCCGCGCCGCCGATCTCTTCGGCGTTGACGAGCGCGCCAAAGCGCGAGAGAGCGCCGGCGTCGACCATCGTCGCGACTCGCTCACACAGCGTCTCGGCCGTCACGTCGACGCCGCGCTCGCGGAGCGCCGCCGCCGCTGGCTCGTACGGCGCTTCGACGACCGGAAAGCCGCCCTGAAACGTGTTCACGACTGCGCGGTCGATCCGGTCGAACTCGTACTCGACGTCCCCACGACTCATTGCACGGCCATCGGGTCTCACGGAGCATAAGAGACTCGTCACACCCTCGCTCGTCTGCTGTGTGCCCTACTCCTCGCCGAGGACGCTCGTCACGCGGTGGCCGTCGGCTTCCAGCGCCGACACGAGCGCGTCCTGATCGGCGCTCGCCTCGTAGTAGAACACCACGTCGTGGGTTCCCTCGCGGAGCAGTTGCTGGCACTCCCAGACGAACTCGTCGTCGTCGAGCGTGCGGCCCTGATGCTGGTTCACGCCGAAGTCGGTGTCGTCGTTGCCGGAGTAGACGTACGTGTCCGTCGGGGCGAATCCGGTGTGCTCCGCGATGTGTTCGCCCACCTCCAGCGTCAGTTGGTGGAGCTGCGGCTCCTCGTCGCCCGTCAGCTCGGTGTGGACGATGACGCCGTTCAGCTCGATGTCGCCGGGTTCGAGCAGCGCTTTCGTCCGCGTGTAGAGGTCTTCGTCGGTGACGTCGCTCATGTGTGTGCTGTGTGTGGTGTCAATAAACAGCCTCCGATACCGTCTGCGCGATGCTTCGGGATGTCGAGCGACGGCGCTGTCGCTGTAGAAGGGTTGTATCGACGCCGTAGAAATCCACGCCGCCGCAGTCTACTACCGTACCGCCAGTGACATCGAACCCTTACAGGCGCGTGACGTTCGTCGCGCGCGGGCCCTTGTCGGCCTGCTCGATGTCGAACTCGACTTCTTGCCCCTCCTCGAGGTCGGGGCCACCGACATCTTCCATGTGGAAGAACACGTCCTCGTCGGACTCGTCGGTCTCGATGAAACCGTAACCGCCGGTGTCGTTGAAGAAGTCAACTTGACCTTGCGCCATTGCATCCGGAGGAACGACACTCATACTTAAAAAACCTCTGGGAGCGGCGTCACGAAGCAGTCGCTTAGGGCACCAGATGTCTGATTTCGCCACGGAGAGCCGACTTATCGCCCGAACAGCAATCCTCGCTCAACGACGAACGACGCTCGCCGTTGCCGCCGGTCACAAGACTCATAGCCGACGGCGACGCAGGGCGATACATGGAATGGTCGCTCCGCCGTCCGGCGCTTCGGGTCTACGAGCGGCTGCTGGAGCAGGAAGTCGACGGCGCGCCGTCACACGTCGCGGTCATTCAGGACGGCAACCGTCGGTACGCCGAGTCACGGGGGAAGGAGCGAACGGCAGGCCACCGCGCCGGCGCGGAAACGACGGAAGCGATGCTTCGGTGGTGTCGCAACTTGGGCGTCGACGAGTTGACGCTGTACGCCTTCTCGACGGAGAACTTCGACCGCCCGCCCGAGGAGCGGGAGGCGCTGTTCGACCTCATCGAGTCGAAGCTCCGCGACTTCGCCGACCGCGAGGAGGTCCACGAGCATCGCGTCCGGATCCGCGCCATCGGCGAGACGGGCCGACTCCCCGAGCGCGTCCGCGAGGCCGTCGCGTACGCCGACCGGCGCACCCGCGGCTACGACAACCTCTGTCTCAACGTCGCGCTCGCGTACGGCGGACGAGCGGAACTCCTCAACGTGGCCCGCGAGGTCGCGCGTGACGTGCGCGGCGGCGACCTCGCGCCCGGAGATATCGACGCCGACGAACTGGACCGTCGGCTCACGACCCAGCCGAGACGCGACGTCGATCTCATCATCCGGACCGGCGGCGACGAGCGCACCTCGAACTTCCTGCCGTGGCACGCGAACGGGAACGAGGCCGCCGTCTTCTTCTGTACGCCCTACTGGCCGGAGTTCCGCCGCGTCGACTTTCTGCGGGCGATCCGCACCTACGAGTCGCGCCGGGAGTCGTGGCGACGCACTCGCGCACAGCGCGCACTCGCGCTGGTGTCGTCGCTACGCGACAGAGAACTGCCGGAAGCGCGACGCGTCCTCGGGCGGCTCCGCGGCTCGCTTCCCGAAGACGAGTTGGCGGAAGCGGACGTGGAGTCGACTGCGGACTGAGCCTTAGCGGGATTATACGACAAAGTATTATCAGGAGGTCGTGTGAGTACACGCTAATGAGTATTGAGGAGTTCGTCTCAACCTCTCAACTCTCCGAGTTCGTCTCGCAGTCACAGGAGATTGTTGAGCAGTACCCTCAGATGAACGAGGATAACACGAAGTCGAAGCTTCTTCGCGATTTTCTTGAACTACTTGGCTGGGACATTGCCTTCGATGCTGAGCTTGAGTACAAGGTGCCAATTGGCAACAGCTATAATCGAGTCGATTACTCGCTCTCGTTAGATGGTGGCTCTCCGGTGCTGTTCGTGGAAGCAAAGGGGTACGACACGAAGCTAACTGAGTCACATCGGGATCAGATTCATTCGTATCTCCGGCAGACCGACGTGAACTGGGGACTCCTGACTAACGGAGAAGAGTACGAAGTATGTCGTCGTGAGAACGTCGCTGACGGGGTCAAGATACGAACAGTAGCTAATATAGCACTGAACGAACTCCCTGACCGAGCACACTACGTCGGACTTGTCTCGAAGGATGCACTTCGTTCTGGCGACGCTGAGGAACTCGCCGAGCAGATATTCGAACTTCGAAAGGCCGAGCGGACACTTCGTAATGAAAAGGAGGAGCTTGCCGACGAAATCGTAAACGTTCTCGTTGAATCGGTCGGTGATGCTATTTCTCAGCAGGCGACGACGGAAGCCAAGGAGATGATCGATCGACTCGTCAACGAACTTGAGGAGCGCACAGAGGAGACATCAGCGGATTCATTCTGGAGCGAGGTCAAGCAAGCAACGGGAATTAAGCGAACAGATGATTCAGTCCGGCTGGTCGATGACAACCAAGCTGTAACGGATTATGTGAACTTCGTCCAGTTTCTTTTTGAGAATGATCACATCTCTCGCTCTGACTTGCCGATAGAGTCTGGCCGCATTCGGTATGATCTGAACACGAAACCGGAGCACAAGGACGGCAGTGAAATGACAAATTCGAAGGAAGTCGTAGAGGGAGCGTATTTAGAAACGCATCAAAACACTGCGGACAAAAAGCGAAAAATCGTCGAACTCGGGAGACAGTTTGGGACCGACTAAAATTGCCGGCTCCTATTCGAATCGAATATCGACGATATTCATCTCGGTCGTCCGAGCGCGGACAGTACACTGTACTCACTGCCCGAACCGCCGCTGACGCTCCTGATACTCCCGGAGCGCGCGCAGATACTCCCGTTTCCGGAAGTCGCGCCAGTTCACGTCCGTGAAGTACAGCTCCGAGTAGACGGACTGCCAGATCATGAAATCCGAGAGCCGCTCGGCACCGGTCTTGATGAGCAGGTCCGGCGGCTCCGGGAAGAGGAGCCGCTCCTCGATAGCCGCCGCGTCCACGTCCGCCGGGTCGAGGTCGCCGCGGTCGACGGCCTCCGCGACGCCCTCCACGGCGGTGGCGAACTCCTCGCGCCCGCCGAGTCCGATGGCGATCTGAACGGACGCGTCGGCGGGTTCGTCGGCCTCGGGACCGCGCACAGCCACGTCACGGTGGGTGTCGAGATCCTCCAGCGCGCGCCGGAGCGTCGGCACGGCGTCGGCGTCGAGCACGCTCACCGAGACGGTGACACGCTCTGCGCCGTAGTCGAACGTCCAGCCGACGAACGCGGCGAGCGTGTCGTACGCGCCCGGCTCCAGCAGGTCACGCTCCGTGATGACGAGCGCCACTCGGTCGGGGAGCGGCGCGTCGGCGAGACGGAGGCGCGCCGCGAGATACCGGTCGTAGAGTCCCACGGTGACCTTCGCCCGCGCGCCGGCGTAAGCCTCGTGGTTCGCGGAGCGCAGGAGCCAAATCCACCCGCCACGTAACCGCGAGTATGGTCTCGGTCGTCGATCTCGTCGGATTGCTCGTCATCCTCGGGGTGAACAGCCTCGTGGCCGCGCTGCTCACACGGCTGTTCCGCGTCCGGCTGAACACCGGCTGGGGTGCCGTACTCTACGCCGTCCTGCTCACGCCGCTCGTCATGCTCATCGTCGTCCTCGTACTCGGAGGTGCGGGCCTCGGTCCCGACCTCGGCGGCCCCGCGACGGTCGTCGGGATCACCATCCTCCTCCCGCTCGCGGTCGGGATGGCGTTCGACTACTTCTGGCAGCCGGCACCGGAGGAGGTCGACCTGCCGGACAAGCGCGGCACGGACTGACGAGGGCAACTACGTTTCGTCGACGACCCGCGCGAGCGTCTCTTCTGCGGCCGCGACGACTTCTTCGGGTGGGCGGGTCGCGTCGATCCGGACGAACCGGTCCGGCTCGGCGTCGATCAGCCGCTCGTAGTTCGCTCGCACGTCTGCGAGGAAGTCGGCGTGTTCCATCTTGTTCGTCGCGCCGGCGCGCTCGGCGGCGGTCTCGGGGTCGATATCGAGATACAGCGTCAGGTCGGGCATCCGCGTGAACGGCTCGTGGATGCCGCGGATGTACTCCATCGGGCGCTTCACCTCGTCGCGGAGCGTCGCGCCCTGATACGCGATCCGCGAGTCGACGTACCGGTCCGCGATGACGAGAGATCCGTCCGCGAGGGCCGGCTGGACGACGCGCGCGAGATGGTCGGCGTGGTCGGCCAAGAACAGGAACAGCTCCGCGAGCGAGTCGGAGTCGGGGGCGACGATGGACCGTTCGACCGCCTCGCCGTACCACGACTCCGACGGTTCCCGTGTGACGACGGCCTCGGGGTACGCGTCGGAGAGCGCCGACAACACCGTCGTCTTCCCGGCGCCGTCGATACCCTCCAGCGTGACGAGCATACCGTATCCTACGCCGCCCGACACATGAACGCACGGAACCGCCGCGGGACGGGACGAGTAGTTTTAGGTCGGGAAGGCGCGTACCCCGCCGCATGGACGTACTCGTAACCGGTGGGACGGGATTCGTCGGATCGTATCTGTGTGACGAACTGGTGGCACGCGGCCACGACGTGACCGCGCTCGGGCGGAATCCACGCGCGGCGGAGTTCGACCGCGATGTGGCGACGGCACGTGGCGACGTGACCGACTACGAGTCCATCGAGCCACACTTCGAGGGCGTCGACTGCGTCGTCCAGTTGGTGGCGCTGTCGCCGCTGTTCAAGCCCGACGGCGGCGACGAGATGCACTTCACCGTTCACCGCGACGGAACGGAGAACGCCGTCGACGCCGCCGAGGAACACGACGTGGAGCGGTTCGTCCAGCTGTCGGCGCTCGGAGCCGACCCGGACGGGGCGACGGCGTACATCCGCGCGAAGGGCGAGGCCGAGAACGTCGTCGAGGCGTCGTCGCTCGACGGCGTCGTCTACCGACCGTCGGTCGTCTTCGGCGACGGCGGCGAGTTCGTTCCGTTCACGCGGAAGCTGGCGACGCCGTATCTCACGCCGCTGCCCGGCGGCGGCGAGACCCGGTTCCAGCCCGTCTACGTCGAGGAACTGGCTCGGATGGTCGCCGACGGCGTCGAGGGAACCGTGACCGGGCCGAACGCCGACGCGGAGAGTGACGGCGACGAGGAGGACGAGTCCGGAGACCCCCACGTCGGCAACACGTACGAAATCGGTGGCCCGGAGGAGCTGACGCTGGCGGAGGTGGCCGAGCTCGCGTGGGCCGCCAAGCGGAAGCCGGTGTCCGTCGTTCCGGTGCCGATGCCGCTCGCGGGCGTCGGGCTCTCGCTGCTCGACGCGGTGCCGGGCGCGCCGATGGGGAGCGACCAGTACCGCTCGCTACAGTTCGACAACACGACCGCGGCGAACGACATCGACGCGTTCGGCTGGCAGGGGTCCGGTTTGACGACGCTGCAGGCGTATCTCGGCGTCTCCGATTCGCAGTTAGAGCGAGCCTGAGGAGTCAGACGAGCCGCGTTCGCCCGTCAGACGTGTGCCGAAAGCTTATCAAACGAGCACGCGCGCTTGTGTACAAGAGAGTCAAATGAAACTCGCAATGATCGGCTTCGGGCAAGCCGGCGGGAAGATCCTCGACAAGTTCCTCGAGTACGACCGGCGGACCGGAAGCGAGATCGTCCGGGCCGCCGTCGCGGTCAACAGCGCGAAGGCCGACCTGATGGGTCTCGAAAACATCCCGGAAGAGAATCGAGTGCTCATCGGGCAGGCGCGCGTCAAGGGTCACGGCGTCGGCGCGGACAACGAACTCGGCGCGGAGATCGCCGAGGAGGACATCGACGAGGTACAGGGCGCCATCGACTCGATCCCGGTACACGAGGTCGACGCCTTCCTCGTCATCGCCGGACTCGGCGGCGGCACCGGCTCCGGCGGCGCGCCGGTGTTGTCGAAGCATCTCAAGCGCATCTACACCGAACCCGTCTACGGGCTCGGCGTCCTCCCGAGTCAGGACGAGGGCGGCATCTACACGCTGAACGCGGCCCGCTCGTTCCAGACGTTCGTCCGTGAGGTGGACAATCTCATGGTGTTCGACAACGACGCGTGGCGCCAGACTGGCGAGTCGATGGAGGGCGGCTACGACGAGATCAACGACGAGATCGTCAGGCGGTTCGGCATCATGTTCGGTGCCGGCGAGATCGAACCCGGCTCGGAGGTAGGCGAGAGCGTCGTCGACTCCTCGGAGATCATCAACACGCTCTCGGGCGGTGGCGTCTCTACGATCGGCTACGCCGCCGAAGAGGTCGAAACCGAAGAGAAGGGCCTGCTCTCGCGGTTCACCGGCGACGAAGACGGGAGCGACATGGACGCGGCGAACACGACGAACCGCATCACGTCGCTGGTCCGGAAGGCCGCCCTCGGGCGGCTGACCCTCCCGTGTGAGATCGACGGAACCGAGCGCGCGCTGTTGGTCATGTCCGGCCCGCCGAAGTTCCTCAACCGGAAGGGGATCGAGCGCGGCCGCAAGTGGCTGGAAGAGCAGACCGGCTCGATGGAGGTCCGGGGCGGCGACTACCCCGTCTCGGAGTCGAGCTTCGTCGCGAGCGTTATTCTGCTGTCGGGCGTGACGGACGTGCCGCGCATCAAGGAGCTGCAGCAGGTCGCTATCGAGGCACAGGACAACATCGAGGAGATTCGCGAGCAGAGCGAAGAGAACTTACATGGGTTGGTTGAAGATGACGAAGATGAGTTGGAGCCGCTGTTCTAAGGCGTTCGTCACAGCCCTACTCGTGCTCGCCGCCGCGGTCGGTCCAGCGGTCGCTGTCTCGACGAGCACCGAGGGGGTTCCTCAAGAGGCACAGGTCGGCAACGAGGTCACCGCGACGTACACCTTCACGGAGCTGTACACCGATTACGAGTCGTGGACGCTCCGCGGCGCGACGAATCTCACGAGCGTGACGTGGACGGTGACGAAGTTCGATCAGGCCGACAACCAGATCTCACAGCAGTCCTACGACGGCGGTGAGTTCGAGGAGGCCGTCGACATCTCGGAGGATACTGCGAGGGTCGAGGTGGCGATCCGCGGCACCGCGCCGGCGATCGAGAACTTCAGCTACGACCCCGCCGAACAGTTCACGCTCGCGCAGTTCGAACTCCGCCGACAGGGTGGCACGCAACAGGAGATCACGGCCTCGAACGTTTACCACTACACCGAGGAGTCGAAGCAGGCGCGCGACGCAATCGAACAGGCCGAAAGCGACATCGAGGCCGCCGGCGGTGACGCGGAGGCCGAGGAGACGCTCCAGCGGGCAATCGACGCGTACAACAGCGAGAGCTTCGGCGTCGCAGCCGATCTGGCTAACGACGCGAGTTCGCAGGCGCAGCAGGCACAGAGCACGCAGAACCGGAATCAGCTCATTCTCTACGCCGCGGGTGGACTGCTCGTGGTCGGGTTGCTCGTGGGCGGCGTGCTCTACTGGCGCTCGCAGGGCGACGACTACGACAAGCTCCGGTAGATGCGTACCCTCGTCCCGTTCGGGGCGCGCGACCCGAAAACCAGACTCGCCGCCGTTCTCGACGCCGACGAGCGGCGCGCGTTCGCCGAGGCGATGCTCGAAGACGTACTCGGCGTCCTCGCGGACCACGACCCGGTCGTGCTCGCGAACGCCCCCGTCGATGTCGACGCGCCCGTCACCGTCGACGAGCGGCCGCTGACCGAGGCGGTCAACGCCGAACTCGCCGCCGGGTCGCCGACCGCGGTCGTGATGGCCGACCTGCCGCTTCTCGACAGCGATGCGGTGGCGGAGCTGTTCGCGCCCAACGCGGATCTGGTTGTCGCGCCGGGACTCGGCGGCGGGACGAACGCGCTCGTGGTTCGCGACCCCGAGTTCCGCGTCGACTACCACGGCGTGTCGGTTCGCGACCATCGACAGAGCGCCCGCGCGTCGGACGTCTCGCTCGCGACGGTCGATTCCTTCCGGCTCGCGATGGATATCGACGAGCCGAACGACCTCGTCGAGGTGCTGTTGCACGCGGACGGAGCCGCCGCCGACTGGCTCCGCGCCCACGGCGGACAGGCCACGACGGCCGACGGTCGCGTGCGGTTCAATCGGGAAGGTCCGGGCTGAGAGCCGGAGTAACCGTTTAGACGGGCGGGCGTGTATGCGTTCATGCGGGAAGGACGCCCGCGCAGGTCGTGTCGGCTCGGAACTGCCGGTCGAGGGCACCCTGACTGTCACTGAGTCGGCGCGTCCGTCTCGCGCGAATCCCGCATCCGTACCCTTTTCCACCGGGAGGTGTAGCCACTGATATGTTCCCCGGGGCCGAGGAGTACGGCGTCGATATATGGGTCGACGACGACGCCGTCGACGACCTGCTGGCCGTCGGTCCGGCGGCCGTCGCGCCGGCGGACGAACTCACGTTCGCACGCAACGTGTTCGTTCCGCTAACGACCGCCTGCCGGTACACCTGTACCTACTGCACCTACTACGACGTGCCCGGCGAAGCGACTCTGCTCTCCCCCGAAGAGGTGCGCGACATCTGCGAGCGGGGGGCCGACGCCGGCTGTACGGAGGCGCTGTTCACCTTCGGCGACGACCCAGACGACCGCTACACGGCGATCCACGACCAACTCGCGGAGTGGGGCCACGACTCCATCCACTCGTATCTGCGCGAGGCCTGCGAGATAGCACTCGACGCGGGGCTGCTGCCACACGCGAATCCCGGCGACCAGACGCGCGAGCAGATGGCCCACGTCGCAGAGCTGAACGCCTCGATGGGCGTCATGCTGGAGACGACGGCAGACATACAGGCACACGGCGGGCCGCGGGCGAAGTCGCCGGGCCAGCGGCTCCACACGATCCGGACGGCCGGCGAGCTGTCGGTGCCGTTCACCACCGGCATCCTCGTCGGCGTCGGGGAGACGCCCCGCGACCGCGCGGAGAGCCTGCTCGCCATTCGCGAGCTTCACGAGCGGTACGGCCACATCCAAGAGGTGATTGTCCAGCCCGTGAGCCCCAACGAGCGGTGGACGGACCCGGGACCGGCGCTGGAGATACTGCGCGACACCACCGCGATGGCCCGCGCCTGTCTCCCGGCGGAGGTGAGCGTTCAGTCGCCGCCGAATCTCGCGCCAGTCCGCGACCTGCTCGACTGCGGCGTCGACGACTTGGGCGGCGTCTCGCCCGTGACCGACGACCACATCAACCCCGACTACGCGTGGCCGGCGCTCCGCGAGTTGGAATCGATCGCCACCGACGCCGGTGTTCTACTGCGCGAACGGCTCCCCGTCTACGAGCGATTCCTCGAAGAGCCGGGGTGGGTGTCCGAGCGGGTGCGACGCGCTATCGACGCCGACACTGACGCTGGTATGCGCTACCGGTCGGTGCTGGCAGATTAGCGAACAGGCGACGTGTTGTAGCCGACCTAGTCCCCGCGCGGGTCGTCGCGCTCCCGTCTCGCCCGACGCGGGACTGCTCGTCAGACCATGCTGCGGCTGGCCGCGTTCTGGTATATAAATCTCCGTCGCAGCACAGTGGCGGTGTTTGACTAAGCGATTGCTGGCGAGGGACCCGCTCGGGAGGACTGGAAGGGGCTGTGCGTGCGCGGCGGCTGCGCCGCCGCGACCATTCGAGGCCGGCGAAGCCGGCCTCGCACTCGACGACGACGGGCGTTCGGAAGACGCGGAGCGTCTTCCGCAGCCCAGCAGCAATCGAAGATTTCTGCGGACGACGCAAGCAGTGAGGTGACGGAGCCACCTCGGGCCGCTCGCGCGGTGCAACCGCGCGAGGACACCGCAGGCCGACGGCCGAGGACCGCAGCGAGCTCATCGAGTCGAGCGTGCAGGGGCTTCCAAACTCCTCGCTGCTCCGGTCACCGCAACTCCAAGACGTCAGTAAACAGCACCAGCCCGGTCACTACGCGGGGAATTATCAGTCGTCTGCGCTCGCCGCACCGGTTCCACCGGCGCGTTCGCTCGGCGCGAGCAGCGGGGTGCCGTCAGCGTGGAGACCGAGCGTCGGACCGTGCGGGCCGTCGCCGTCGATGACGCGCCGTTGCTCGTAATCCGTCGACCGCTCGACGGGCGTGCGACCGATAGCGCGGATCATCTCCACGTAGTCGTCGAAGGAGCGGAACTCGCCGTGGCTCCCCCCGGCGCGTTTCGTGATCTCCTCGGAGAGGATAGTCCCCATGAAGTCGTCCGCGCCACAGGAGAGCATCTTCAACCCCTGCGCGTCGCCGTACTTCACCCACGAGGACTGGATGTGGTCGACGTTGTCGAGGAAGAGCCGCGAGACGGCGATCATCAGTTCGTCCTCGGCGGTCGAGGCGCCGCCCTCGACGATGCCGCGCTCGTACAGCGGCGTCGTCTCGTGGACGAAGGAGAGCGGGACGAACTCCGTGATGTTGCCGGTGCGGTCCTGCAGGTCTCGCACCTGCTTGAGGTGGAGCGCGCGGTGGCGTTCGTTCTCGACGTGGCCGTACATGATCGTCGCGGTGGTCCGGAGCCCGACCTCGGCCGCGGCTTCCATCGCCGCGAGCCACTCGCCGGTGTCCATCTTTCCCGGACAGATCACGTCCCGCACCTCGTCGACGAGTATCTCCGCGGCGGTGCCGGGGACGGACGCGAGGCCGGCGTCTCGGAGCCGTGCGTACGCGTCGGCGTACGACCAGTCCGTGCCGCGAACCGCGTGGTGTGCCTCCTCGGGCGTCATGGAGTGGAGGTGCGCGCCGTCGACGCTCATCGCGTGCATCTGTTCGAGATACGTGCCGGGGTCGGTGTCGTACCGCTCGGGCGGCTTGTAGTTCACCTCGCTCGCGGGGTCGTCGTAGCCGGTGAGAATCTCGTGATGCTCGTCGTCGAGCGCGAACGCCGGGTGAAGCCCCGAGACGGAGGTGATCTCGTAGACGCCCCGGTCGAGCGCGTCGCGGACGGTCGCCCATGACTCGGCGGGTGTCTTCGTGAAGCCGGGATGTTCGACCGTCGAGTCGCTCTCGAAGGCTCCGGCGGTGTCCTTGAAGTTGCAGAACAGACAGCCCGTGTTGCAGGCCGTCGTGACGTTGTTGTTGAGGTTCGCGACGAAGGTGACCTCGTCGCCGACCACCTCGGCGCGCCGGCGGTCGGCGGCTTCGAGCACGCGTTCCTTGCGGCGCGGGTCGATGCCGTCGCTCGCGGACCCGGTCGTCAGCAGCGCCACGGCGTCGTCGACCGTCAGCCGAACCCCGTCGCGCGCCTTGGCGAGCGCGTTCTCGAACGACTGGTCCGTGACCGGCGCGTGCTCGAAGCCGAACTCGTCGTCGGGCACGTGTGTTCCTGTCCGCTCCGGAAACAAAACCGTGCCGGGTGGCGGCAAGGCGGCAGTGTTCAGCCAAGAGTGACTCCGGGGATTAGGATGGCAACACAGTGCAGAAAGCCCCCGGGCGCTACGGTCGCGCGGCTCGCTGCGCGCCTCGCCCTCTCTTCGGTCGGGCTGCGGTGCTTGCGTCGCCGGGCTTCCCGTACCGACCGGCCCCTTTCAGTCCCACCCAGCACGGGTTTTGGCCGAACGACGACCCATTATTTGAACACTGTCCTCTCCCCGGTAGTGTTCGGAGAAGCGATGGCTGACCGAGCACGGGCGGGTGGGACTGGAAGGGGTCGGTGCGCGGCGGCTGCGCCGCCGCGACCAGTCGAGGCCGGTCCAAACTCGTCACACTAGCTGTGGCGACTCATACAGACTTACTTGAACACTATCAGTGAGGCCGCGCGAAGTTTCAAGCGCGTCGAACCCTGACGAAGGGTATGCTCGGCTGTGACACGCCGCTCCAGTCGGTCGTCGTGAGCCTCGCCTCCGGCGTGATCGCGGGCGGACTGGGGCTCGCCGCCGACCTCGGTATCGTCCCCGTCGCGCTGCTCGCGGCCGCGTGTGCACTCGCCGGTGAGGTGGGCGCCCACGCGGTGCGCGGCGACGACCAGTGGCGTGCTGCGGTCGCGCGACTCTCGGGTGAGTCGACCGAGACAGATGTTCGCGCCCGTCGTTGACCTCGCGTTGTCGCTCGCGCTCTCGCTCGTCCCGACAGTGCTGTTCTTAGGGCTCTGTCGCGGACTCGAACGACTCCGCGACGACGACCTGATCAATCAGTGGGTTGCCCCGGACGAGGTGTCACCGAACGCGAACCCCGACGCTCGGCAAGCGCCGTGGCGCGACGCGGACGGCGCGGCCCGCGCCACCGTCGACGGGAACGCGGTGACGACCGACTGTCCCCACTGTGGCGCGGCCAATCCGGAGTACGCCGACATCTGTGCGGCGTGTCTCCGGTCGCTGTGAGCCGGGACCGGGAAAGCTACCCGTCGCCGCGTTCCACGGACGCCCATGAGCGACATCGATGTCGAGGCGGTCGAGGAGTTGTCGCCGGCAGTCGACGCGCCGGAGTACGTGCTCTACGGCGGCAAGGGCGGCGTCGGCAAGACGACGATGGCGGCCGCGACCGCGCTCACCTCCGCGCGGGAAGACACCCCCACGCTGTGCGTCTCGACCGACCCGGCCCACTCGCTGTCGGACGCGCTCGGCCGCGAGGTGCCCTCGACGCCCGCACGGATCGACGAGGAGGTTCCGCTGTACGGTGCCGAAATCGATCCCGAGGAGGTCGACACGGGTATCTTCGCGAGCGACGGCGACGCGCTGGGCGGGATGGCCGACATGCTCGGCGGCGAGAACCCGATGGAGTCGATGCCCGGCGCCGACGAGACCGCCGCGTTCCAGCTCCTCCTCCGGTACATGGACGACGAGCGGTTCGACCGCGTCGTCGTCGACACCGCGCCGACGGGCCACACCCTCCGCCTGCTCAAACTGCCGGACGTGATGGACTCGA
Source organism: Halobacteriales archaeon QH_7_66_36 (assembly GCA_003021175.1). Lineage (GTDB taxonomy): Archaea > Halobacteriota > Halobacteria > Halobacteriales > Haloarculaceae > Halosegnis. The sequence goes on from PXQV01000012.1 coordinate 163,240, forward strand.
TGGTCGGGAAGCTGATCGGGCTGCGCGAGCGGTTCTCCGGGATGATGGACGGTCTCGGCGGGCTGTTCGGCGGTGACGGCCCGGACGAGGCGCAGGTGGAACAGGGGATGGACGACCTGCGCTCGCTGTCGGGGCGCGTCGAGCGGCTCCGCGGCGTTCTCACGGACCCGACGCGGACGGATTTCCGCGTCGTGATGGTGCCCGAGTCGATGAGCGTCACGGAGTCGAAGCGGCTGGTCGGCCGTCTCGACGAGTTCGACGTGCCGGTCGGCACCATCGTCGTCAACCGGGTGATGCAGCCGCTGGCTGACGTGGCCGACGTGGACCCGTCGTGGTTCGTCGCCCCGGACCTCGACGACTGTGCGTTCTGTCAGCGGCGCTGGGCGGTCCAGCGCGGCGCACTCAAAGAGGCGCAGGAGCTGTTCCGCGGCCACGAGGTGCGGCGCGTCCCGCTGTTCGCCGAGGAGGTCCACGGCGAGTCGGCGCTGCGGGTCGTCGCCGCCTGTCTCGATTAGCGACGCGAGACGACGCGACCCACGGTCACGCCGAGACCGACGAGCAACACGGCGATGACGAGAAACGGGACCGCCGAGAGCGGGTCACCGGTCTCCGTGTAGTTGCTGACCGCGAACCCGGCGACGACGACCGCGACCAGTCCGTGGAGCACGACCGTCGCGACTTGGAGATTGTCCATGTGCCCGGCAGGCGGGGGGGGACCGTAAATTGACCTCCTCCCGCGCCTTCAGGCGCGGGAATCCCACCACGGGATTTCAGGCCGAGCGTTCGCCCGACCCTACGGTTTCAAGACGCATACGTTCCGAGCGTCGCTTGCTGGACTTCAGCATCGGCTTGGCCGTCTTGTGGCGCGGTCAAACGCGCCCCATCCTCAGCCGAGTCATCGTCGTTCGGGTGTTCTCTGGAACGACTCTCTCCGCTGAGGTAGCGGTCTGCGATGTTCACCGCTCCGTTCACGTCCGCCTGATACTCGCCTACCCAACAAGCGTCGTTCGTACACTTGAACGTCGCCTGTTGCGGACGATACCCTACCTCACCGCAAGCGTGGCATTCTTTCGACGTGTTTCGGGGATTCATCGTCTCGACAGGGATACCCTTCTCGACTGCCTTGTAGCGTATCTGCGCGTGGAGTTTGGCGAACCCCCATCCGTGGAGGCGGCGGTTTATATACTCGCCGTAGTCCATCGACTCCCGTATGTACGTCAGGTCTTCCAGAACGAGAACGGGATTCTCGACAGATTCGGCGTATTCCACGACTTCGCGAGTGACGTGGTGGAACACGTCGTCTATCTGGTTCCACAGGTCGTCGAACGACTCTGCGATACGCTCGCTACCGCGCTTCTGAAGCCGTCTCGTGGCGGTGAAGTAGGTCTTGCGAAGCCGACGAACAGTCTTACCATCGTCGGCCCACAGTTCGGGAGCGGTCGGAGACCCGTGGTCGTCGCGGTGACACACCGTGACGAGCGACGCTTCTCCAATATCGATACCGATGGGCATCCGTTCCTCGGCGGACGCCTCGGAACCGTTCTCTACGTTGCGGGTGGCGGTAACGTGGAGGAACCACGTTCCGTCCCGCTCAAACAGCCGACTCTCGCCCATGTCCGCGTCGCCAGCGTTCAACGCCTCGAGCCAGCCCCGCTGTTCGGGGTTCGGCTGTGCTGGCATCCAGAGGTGGTAGTCCTCGTGGTGCGGAACCTTGACGTACCACTCGATAGCGTTCTCGGGTTTGTGGTCGAGCCGTAGCCCCTCGTTCGTGAACCGAACAGGGTGGTTGTCGTGAAGTTCACCCGCGTTGTACGTCGTCGTCAACTGTGGGACGTACTTCTTGAGCGCGTTCTTCGCGTACCCGCTCAGGTCGTAGCTGACCACCACGTCGTTCGCTTCGGTCTGCGTGGTACATCGGGCGTCGAAGGCATCGTGAAGGGCGGTCTGGTACACCTCTCGCGTCTCACAGAGTTTCCTCCGCTTGTGCGCGTTCGGCTCCACCAGTTTCAGTTCCAGCGTCTTCGTGAGTTCGGTCACGAATCGTCTTCCTCATGGCGCTGGATGTAGTTCGTGACCGTCTCGCTGGATACGTGGCCCGCCGTTCCTGCGTAGTAGCCTCTCGCCCATGGAATCTTCTCGCCGTCGTGGTCGGCGTATCGGTGGTTGTATTTCCGCGAGGAAATCCCCTTGAACCAATTGGCGAGAAGTGACGGGGCGTGCTTCGGTGGGCTACTGATGGACAGGTGAACGTGGTCGGGCTGTACGGTCAAGTCGAGTATTTCGAGGCCCTTGTCGTCGGCTATTTCGTGGAGGATGGTTCGCACACGGTCCGCGACCTCGTTGACGAGTACCGATTGGCGGTACTGAGCGGAGCCTTGCTCCGCGATATCCGCAGAACCGACGGTTCTGCGAGACTTCGGCAACTACACTGTGTGGTAGTTGAGGTTGTAGGTCGCGTGCCGTGTGGTCTTCATCCGTGTTTCACATTACATGTCGCCGCCGGCTTAATACTGCCGACAGAACGGTGGGAAATCCAGCCGTAGCATCGTCGGTGGATGTGTACGCTATTGTTCGCTTGACCCCCAGCTGAAGACGGGGTATGCGCTCGCAACTGTATCAGAGCTTTCCGGCGAGGCCGAGCAGTTTGTCGCGAATCCGGTCGGGGACGAAGCGTCCGTAGACGGCGGCCTTGGCGAATCCGCCGACGACGTACCGCGGGTCGGGATCGGTGGAGACGCCCGCCTCCAGTATCGTGTCGGCCACCGCTTCCGGGGTCGAGGCGAACGGCGAGGACTGCCCGGAGACGAGCGATGCGTCCTCCTGTGCGTCGTAGAGGGACTCGTAGGCAGGCGTACGGTCGAGTCGGTCCATCTCCTCGTCGACGCGGTCGCGGAACGCCGTCTCGACTGGACCGGGTTCCACCAGCGCCACGTCGATGCCGAACTCCGCGACTTCGTTGCGGAGCGCGTCGGCGTAGCCTTCGAGGGCGAACTTCGAGGCGGCGTAGGCGCTCATCCCCGGCGGCGCGATGCGGCCGGCCACGGAGGAGACGTTGACCACGGTCCCGTCCTCGGCCGCGCGCATGTGCGGGAGCACCGCTCGGGTCACCCGGTGGGGGCCGAGGACGTTCACGTCTAACTGCTGAGAGAACAGCTCCGTGGGCACGTCCTCCGCGGGGCCGTGTTGGCCGTAGCCGGCGTTGTTGACGAGACAGTCGACCCGGCCCGTCTCGTCGATAGCGCGGTCGACGACGGCCGCGATCTGTTCGTCGTCGGTCACGTCGAGCGCGGCGGTTCGACAGCCCGTCTCTTCGAGATCGGCGATGTCGGCCGGGTCGCGCGCGGTCGCGTACGTCGTCCACTCCTCCTCGTGGAAGGCGTGGGCCGTCGCCCGGCCGATGCCGGACGAGCAACCGGTGATGAGTACGGTGCGGTCCATACCGTCGCGTCGCTCGCCCGCGTGTTAGCTTGTGTGGTGCAGGGCGCTACGCCCCCTTTCTCAGCGAGCGCCGAAGGCGCGAGCAGGGAGGGGATACAACGCCCGTCATCGTCTTTACTTCCACTGTACGGCATGGCCGTACTACCCCGACGGTCGAATGTGATAGTAAGACGCTCACCGCGCTTCCGGCGTTGTTCAAACGTGGTTCGAAACGGCGAAGCCGTTTCGTCATTGCGGGAAATCGGAGATTTCCCGCTTGCAGTCAGAACGCGTCGCGTTCTGACGACATCACGAGAGAGCGAAGCTCTCTCGAACGACGACAAGAAGCGTGCAACGGCGGCTGTGGCCGAGTGTCGAACCGGTAGGAGTGGGACACTCCGAACCACCCAGCGAGGGACAACGCCCGTGGAGTCTGGAACCGCTGTGGGAACGCTCCCTGCACGTTCCGACGCCGAAGCAGGAACCCCCGATCTCAAAGATCGAGCCGCGAAGTCGTTCGAGACGGCTTCGCCGTCTCGTGATGACGAGAGAGCTTCGCTCTCTCGGACCACGCCGAGGGAGTAGGCCGGGGTAGTTCACCTCTGCTCCTTGCGCTTCACCTCGTCGGCGTACGCGTCCGCGAGTCGGGTCGGCTCCGGCAGTTTGTACTCGCCGCCACAGGCCGCCACGAGGTCGACCGCCGTCGCCGCGCTCACGCGATGGCCCGGCGAGACGTACAGCGGGTTGATCCGCCGCGACTCCGGGTACTGTCGGCTCTGGTAGGCGTGGCCGATGACGGTGCCCGACGGCGCGGTGACGCGCTCGTCGGTCTCGATTGGGACGCGTTCACCCTCCGCCAGTCCGTCCACGGGCTCGCGCGGCTCGCCACAGAGCAGGCTCTTGGCGACGCCAATACTCGGCGCGTCGGTCACGACGCCCATGTGGGTCGCGAGGCCCGCCTCGCGGAAGTGGATGCGCCCGGAGCCGTCGTACAGATACAGGTCCGGGTCCGCGTCGAGCGTCTCCAGCGCGGCGAGGACCGGCCCGCCTTCTCGGAACGCGAGCAGACCGGGAACGTACGGAATCGACAGGTCGGTGACGGCGTGGGTTCGCTCGATCACCTCGTCGCCGCGCGTGACGACGACGGCCGAGACGGCCTGCTCCGGCTCGCTGTCGGTGAGAAACGCCTGATCGACGCCGGCGACGAGCGCGTCGCCGCGCCGCACGTCTTCGGGCGTCACGTCGAGGTCGTCCGTGAACGCCGCACCCTCGGCGATGTCGTGCTGGAGTGCTTCCATCTCCGCGCGCGACAGCGACGGGTCGGGCGCGAACCGCTCGTCAGCCATCAGCGACGCCCGGGGCCACCCGGACCGCCGGGACCGCCGGGGCCGCCCGGCCCACCCATGCCGCCGCGACCACCGCCGAGACGGAGTTGGTTGGGCGCGCTCACGTCGCCCTTGACGTAGACGCCGTACAGCAGGCCGAGACCGAGTCCGGTGAGGTGCGCGAGGTGGGCGATGTTGGTCCCGATGCCGGCGGTCGCGCCGAAGATACCGAACACGGACAGCCCCGCGTAGCCGATGGTGAGCAGCCAGATCGGGACGGGCAGCACGAAGTAGAGATACACCTTCAGCCCCGGATTCAACACGGTGAGGACGGCCAAGATTGCCATGATGGCTCCGCTCGCGCCGAGGACGCCGCTGACGGGGTCGCTCAACAGGATACCGGTGCCGACCTGCGCCAGCCCCGCGACCGACCCGGTGACGAGGAACAGCGCCGCGAACCGTTTCGAGCCGACGTACCGCTCGACGACCGGCCCGAAGAAGAACAGCACGATGCCGTTGCCGAACAGGTGGCCGATCCCCCCGTGCGAGAAGACGGACGTGATCCACGTCCAGACGTACAGCGGGTGGGCCGACGAGAGGACGAACGTCGCCCGCCACAGCGGGTCACGGAAGCCGATGCCGGCGAGCGGATAGACGAGGAACTGAAAGGCGAAGACGACGACCATGATCGCGAGGAACAGATACGAGGCGTTCCCCTTGAAGTACGACAGCGGGCCGCCCCGGCCGGTCAGCCGGTCTATGACGGACGCGGAGCCGCCGCGGTCGTTCACGCTGTCGTCGAAGCCGGAGTCGAAGACGCCGTCGGGGTCGTTCCACTCGTTCAGCCCCGCACAGCCGTGGTTCTCCGGGAGCCGGTGCTCCGAACAGTAGTTCCCCCCGCAACGCCGGCAGTTGTACGGCATGTCCACCTCCGTGCCGCACACCTCACACGTCGCCATTACCTCCGGTACGCGGCTGACTCGCAAATGGGTTGGGGTCAGCGACGATCACGGCCGGCGGGTCAGTCACCCGTGGACGGCTGGTCGCTTGGCCGAAACGCGGTCCGTGCGGTAGTCACCGCCCGGGCGACCAGTTGGCGGAGCGCCTCACGACGGGCGACGAACAGCCCGACCGCCAAGACCACGTACACCACCGTGTAGCCGACGAGCAGTTCGTAGCTGTCGAACGGGAACGCGACGAGGTCACGGATGATGAGGAACTCCGTGAACACCTGCGTGAGGAACAACACGAGCAGCACAGTCGCCTCTCGGAGGCTGATGTTGAGGTTGACGAGGATTGCGATGGCGAACAGCGACTGGGCGGCGGTGATCCAGATTTCCGCCTGCTGCTTCGCGTCGAACGGGAGGGTTCCGTACGTCCCGAGACCGATGGAGTAGACGACGACGAGCGTCCCGATGAGCAGCGTCCACTGGTTGAGCTTCGAGGAGATGAGCGCGTTGAAGCCCGCCGTCGAGCGGGCCTTGTTCACGAGGTAGACGACGACGATGAGTTCCGGCGACTCGGAGGCCAGCGGCGCGATCCACTGTATCATGAAGAACGACGGGATGCCGAACCCCTCGCCGAGCACTTCGAGTCCGTGCGCGAACGGCTCGACGGCGCTGAATATCATCACCCCGGAGTAGGTGAACAGACCGAGGACGACGGGAATGCGGAGTCGCCTGCGCAGCCGCTGGAGATACGCCGGCACCCCGACGTGTTCCTCTAACGCCTCGGCGTCGCCCTTGAGGATGATGAGGATGTAGACGACGTAGAGGCCGACGAGTACGAGCATATCGAGGATGTCGATGCCGCCGTTGAGCGGGACGAGGAAGGCCCACAGCGTGGCCGCGAACAGGAAGACGACTTCGGTGGCGATGTCGGGGTCGAGTCTGACGCTGGACGCGAGGAAGCCGTCGCGTTGCTCGACGGCGGGGTCGGCCCCGCTCGCGGCCCGGAAGACGGTGAACAGCGCGATGCCGGACCAGCCGATGCCGATGAGGATGCGGTTCGCGCCGGTCATGTTGGCGACGGCGAGGGTCGCGGCCTCAGCGCCCTCCGGCGTGCCGGCGAGTTGACCGGCGTTGAACGCGTACAGCGCGTCGACGGCGTACTCGGGGGCGACGGCGAGCACCGCGAGCACGGCGATGGCGAACGCTCGCGGCACGTCCTTCTCGGCCGTCTCTGCGCCCCACGCGAGCAGGAACGACGCCCCGAGGACGGCCAGTCCCGCGACGGCCACGACGGTGCCCGTCGAGTAGCTCCCGACGAGGCCGCCGAGTTCCGAGACGACCCACGGGGCGGTGAGCAGGAACGCGGCAGCGACCGCCACCAGCGGGTGACGGAGCCGGTTCAGCGCGGTCATTACCTGACCCGGTGAGAGGGAGTAACGTAATTCCTTTGCTCTGCGTGTGCTCGTGCAGGCGCGCGTGCGTTACGACGGCGACACGGGCCGCTAACCGCCCGGTTTATCGGCGTCCGCTCGCACCCGTCGGCATGGACGTGTTCGGACTGGTCGGCAACCCGGTCGGCCACTCGCTGTCGCCGCCGATGCACGAGGCCGCCTACGAGGCGCTCGACGTGGACGCTCGCTACGTCACCCTCGAGCCGAGCGAGGGCGACCTCGACCGCGCGTTCGCCGGAAGCGAGGCGCTCGGTATCGCCGGGCTGAACGTCACCATCCCGTTCAAACAGCGGGCGCTCGAACTCGTGGAACCGGACGCGCTGGCCGCGCGCATCGGCGCGGTCAACACGGTCGACTTCTCCGGGACGCCGACCGGCCACAACACCGACGCCGTCGGCGCGACGCGGGCGCTGACCCACCACGACGTGTCGCTCGACGGCCGCGCGGTCGTGGTCGGGGCCGGCGGCGCGGGGCGAGCCGTCTCCTTCGGCCTCGCGGACGAAGGGATGTCGGTCGACATCGCGAACCGCACGGAGTCGCGCGCACACGACCTCGCCGCCGACGTGCCGGAGGCGACGGGTCACGGTCTCGACGCGCTGCCGGACCTCCTCGCGGACGCGGACGCACTCGTGAACTGCACGAGCGTCGGGATGGGCGAGGGAGACGAGCGCCCCGACGAGACGCCTGTGCCGACAGAGGCGCTCCACGGTGACCTCGCGGTGCTCGACGCCGTCTACTCGCCGCTCGACACGCGACTGCTCCGCGACGCCCGCGCGGCCGGCGCGACGACCGTCGACGGCGCGTGGATGCTGCTGTATCAGGGGGTCGCGGCGTTCGAGCTGTGGACGGGCCGTGACGCGCCGGTGGAGGCGATGAACGAGGCGCTTCGGGCACGAGTTTAATAGTGGGCGCGCGACTACCGCCCCGCATGGGACTACTCGACACCATCAAATCGGCACTCGGCATCGGTGCGTCGCGGGATCAGGAGCCTGATCCGGGTAGTGAACGCGCGGTGAAGGAGCCGGTCGCCGCGGGCACCGAGGCGAGCGGCTCCACGGCGTCGGTGACCGAGGAGCCGCCGGAGGACGATACGGCAGTCGAGCAGGTCGAGGCGACCGGCGGCGTGACCGACCAGACCGGGACGGAGCAGTCCGCCGCGGAGCCGGCAGAGGCCACCGGTCCCGTCCCCGAAGAAGGGGAAGACCACCAGCACGTCGAGTCAATCAGCGGTATCGGCCCGGCGTACGCGAACCGGCTCGCCGACGCCGGCGTCGAATCGGTGGGCGACCTCGCGGCCGCGGACGCCGACGCGCTCGCCGAGGAGACTGGTATCTCCGCGAAGCGGATCGGTCGCTGGATCGAACGCGCCGAGGAGTTCTGACCCGGGGCGATTTATCGGGATACACGTCGGGTAGTCGAATCGCTCGACTCTATCTCGACGGCGGAACGCCGCCGCCACTATACGGGTGGAAAGCGTGGACGCACGCATGGATCACGCCGACATCGGCGCGGAGACGGAGGCCGTCGAACAGGTGCATCTGGCCGAGATGGCCGCCAGCGAGGAGACGAGCGTACAGCACTTCCGCATCGAGCCGGGCGCGTCCGTGCCCGCCCACGACCACCACCACGAGCAGGCGGGCTTCATCTACGAGGGCGAGTTGACGTTCCTGCTCGAAGACGGGGAGGTGACCGTCGAGGCCGGAGAGTCGTACGTACTCGACGGCGGCGAGCGCCACGGCGCAGAGAACCGGGGTGACGTGGAGACGCGCGGCGTGGACATCTTCGCGCCGCCGCGCACCGACCCAGACTGGGCGAGATGAGGCGACGGGCGGCGGCGCTCGCGCTGCTGTGTCTCCTCGCCGGCTGTGGCTCGGCTGGGACCGGCACCGTCGACAGGGCGGACGGGGAGACGCTGACGGCCGCGCCGCTGCCCGAGACGACGGCGACCGACGCGGGCCGAACAGCGACGCCGACCCCGACCGTCGGCGAACCCGAGGGAGCCCAACTCGCTCCCGGACTCGCGACCGGCGGTCTCTACGACCCGCGGGCGCTGGCGAGCGCCCACGCGGACGCGCTCGGGAACCGCTCGTTTCGGGTCGTCAGGACGACGGTAGTGGTCGTTCGCAACGGCTCCGAGGCGGTGAACGTCACGCGACGGCTGCGCGTCGCCGCCGGCGGGCAGCCGTACCACTACAACAAGACGGCGCGGAGACCGGACGGTCGAACGCGGACGGAAGTCTGGCTGGACGAGCCGTCGATACTGTTCCGAGTCGGCGTCGAGAACGTCAGCTACCGGCGGGGACCGGCGACAGTAGACGTCGGACGGCTCGAAGACCACACCCGCCGCGACCGGCTCGCCGCCCTCTATGCCGCCGGGACGGGCTGGGAGATAACGCCACGAGCGAACGGCACCATCTTGCAGACGACCGTTCCGCTTCCCGACCGCGTCCTGCGCGTGCCGCCGGAGGTCTCCGACCCCCGGAACACGCGGCTACGACTCCGCGTCACGCGGACGGGACGCGTGGTCGACTACCGGCTACGCTACGACGCGCTCCGGGACGGGAACCGCGTCATCGTCGTCCACCAAGCCCGGTTCACGACCGGGGTAAACGTGACTGCGCCGGCATGGGTCGACGACGCGCGGGCGGCGACAGCCGATTGACAATTACGCGCGCTCCTCGATGCGCTCGACGATTTCGGCGGCGAACTCGCTGGTGGCGAGCTTCTCGCCGCCCTCGACCTGCCGTTCGATGTCGTAGGTGACGCGCTTCGCGGAGATCTGCGCCTCGACGGCGTCGCGCACGAGGTCCGCGGCGTCGTCCCAGCCGAGCCGTTCGAGCATGATGCGCCCGGAGAGGATCATCGCGCTCGGGTTCACCTTGTCCTGGCCGGCGTACTTCGGGGCGGAGCCGTGGACCGGCTCGGCGAGGACGCGCCCGTCACCGATGTTCGCGCCCGGCGCGATGCCGAGCCCGCCGATCTGTGCGCCCGCCGCGTCCGAGAGGTAATCGCCGTTGAGGTTCGGCATCGCGAGCACGTCGTACTGGTCCGTGCGCGTGAGGATCTGCTGGAGCATGTTGTCCGCGATGCGGTCCTTGACGACGACGACACCCGGCGGCGCTTCGCCGTCGTGTTCGTCCCACAGTTCGTCCTCGGTGACGGTGCGCTCGGGGAACTCCTCGGCGGCGAGTTCGTACCCCCAGTCGCGGAAGGCACCCTCGGTGAACTTCATGATGTTCCCCTTGTGGACGAGCGTGACGGAGTCGCGGTCATTTTCGAGGGCGTACTCGATGGCCTGCCGGACCAGCCGCTTGGTGCCGAACTCGGTGATCGGCTTGATCCCGATGCCGACCGGGCCGTCGTGGATGGTGGCGTCGAAGCCCATCTCCTCCTCGACGAACTCGCGGACCTGCGCCACCTCGTCGGTGCCGGCGTCGAACTCGATGCCGGCGTACACGTCCTCCGTGTTCTCGCGGAAGTTGACCATGTCCATCTCGCTGGGGTCTTTCACCGGCGACGGAACCCCGTCGAGGTGGTAGGTCGGGCGCACGTTGGCGTAGAGATCCAGCTTCTTGCGGAGCGCGACGTTCAGCGAGCGGAAGCCGGCCCCGACGGGCGTCGTGAGCGGCCCCTTGATGGAGACGCGGAACTCCCGGAGCGCGTCGACGGTGTCGTCCGGGAGGTTCTCGTCGTAGCGCTCGCGGGCGGTCTCGCCGGCGTAGACGCGCATCCAGTTGATCTCTCGGCCCGTGGCCTCGGCGGCGGCGTTCAGTACCGACTGGGCCGCCGGTCCGACGTCGGTGCCGATGCCGTCTCCGTGAATGATGGGGATGATCGGGTCGTCGGGAACGACGAGTTCGCCGTCCTCGTAGGTCACCTTCGAGCCCTCGTCGGGGACTTCGATTTGATCGTACTCCGAAGACATTACCTCGGGCTTCCAAGTCGTCACGGAAAGGCGTACCGTTATCTGTCGTGGACGATCCGCCAGTATCGAGAACGACCCACAGACGACCGTTCGCAGCCGAGATCACACGGTCGGCCCGGACATCCGGACTACGCCTGCTCGAACCGGTAGGTCATCACGTCGGCGTCCTCGTTCCACTCGAAGTTGCCGCCGTGGGCGCGTTGCATCCGCTGTTTGTACGCGTCGAGCGATTCCGACCCCTCTCGCTGGGCGTCGGCGTCGGTCATGTCGCCGAGTTTTCGCTCGCTGACCTCGGCCACCTCGAACGTCTCGCCGTTCAACTCGAAGGTGTCGCCCGCCTCGGCGTACTGGTTGCCCGCTCCCCGGGTGAGCTGTGTCATCTCGCCGTCCTGCACGGCCTGCTTCACGCGTCCGTTCGGCAACAGCGTGTCCACGTCGATTTCGGACATACCCGCCGTTGGCGCTCCGACGACTAAAACCTCGGCGTGGGCGGTGAGGTAGTGTTCAGATACGCGGGTCGTCGCTCGGCTTCGCAACCGCGTCGGGTGGGACTGAAAGGGGCCGTTATCGGCGGCGGAGCCGCCGATTGCTCGGGAGAGCGTCGCTCTCCCGGTGGGCGCTACGGGAAGCCCGGCGACGCAAGCAGCGAGGGACCGGTGGTCCCTCGCTGTCGTCGGCGCGGAGCGCCGACTGCCCGAGGTGGGTGGGCGCTACGGGAAGCCCGGCGACGCAAGCAGCGAGGGACCGGAGGTCCCTCGCTGTCGTCGGCGCGGAGCGCCGACTGCCCGAGGTGGCTCCGCCACCTCGCCGCTTGCGTCGCCCGTCTTCGTCGAATGCGAGGCCGGCTCCGCCGGCCTCGAATGGTCGCGGCGGCACAGCCGCCGCGCACGCGCAGCCCCTTCCAGTCCCGCCCGCAGCAGTTGACCAACTTAGCATCGATGGTGGGACTTTCGAGATGTCTCCGGCCGTTCCACGAATGATTCAACGAAACCCAACCAGTACCGAGCTACGAGCGGACGGACGCGCTTATACGCGTCGGTGGTCAATCAGGTTCAATGAGTGTTTTCGAATCGCTTCCGACGACCCCGCGGTCGGAGGAACTGATCGACAAGGCGTTCTCGCGGGGGGCGCGGGCCGGCCACGCCAAGGAGGGCATCGAGGCGCAGGAGTCGATGCTCCAGACGGCGGGCAACGTCCTCTCCGATAATCTCGGCAACGTCGTCACCTCGTGGCCGGACTTCGACGATCTGGATCCCTTTTACCGTGACCTCGCTGACGCCGTCGTTCGCCGCGAGGAGTTGGACGTGGACGCGCTCCGCCAGCACCTCAACGAGGTGATGTGGGCCTCACGCCAAGTCGAGGAGATCAAAAGCGAGTACCACGGCCGCCTCCGGAACGCCGACACCGACACCGCGCGCAAGCTCCGCAAGCAGGCCTTCGCCCGATACGCAGACGTGACCGAATCCGTCGCAGAGGACTTGCTCGCCATCGGCGACGCCCGCGACGAACTGCGGACGCTCCCGGACATCCGCCCGGACGAGCCGGCCATCGTCGTCGCCGGCTATCCGAACGTCGGCAAGTCGTCGTTCGTGAACCGCGTGACCCGCGCCTCGAACGAGGTGGCGACGTATCCGTTCACGACGAAGCAGATCCGCGTCGGCCACTTCGAGCGCGACCGCATCCGGTATCAGCTCGTCGACACCCCCGGCGTCCTCGACCGACCGGCCGAGGACCGCAACGACATCGAAGCACAGGCCGTCTCCGCGCTGACGCATCTGGCGGACGCGGTGGTGTTCCTCCTCGACGCGAGCGGCAACTGCGGCTATCCGCTCGACTCGCAGGTGGCGCTCCGCGACGAGGTGGCGGCGATGTTCGCCGACGACACGCCGGTACTCACCGTCTGCAACAAGGCCGACGAGTCGCGAGCGGCGGAGGCCGACCGCTACATGAGCGTCGAAACCGGCGACGGCGTGGACGAGGTGCTCGACGCGGCCGTCGAGGCCGTCGGTTACGACATCGAACTGCCGTTCGAGGAGTGAGCGAGCAGTCGGTCGACCGCGAGGAGTCCGGCGACCGCCAGCAGGACACTCGCGGCCTCGACCGGCGTCGTCAACAGCCCGAGCGCGACGATGAGCGTGGTCGCACAGGCGGGCGCGTGCCGTAGGTCAGTGACGAGCATCCCGGCGGTCGTCAGGCCGAGCGCGACGACGCCGCTGACGGCCAGTCCGGCCCCGACGGTCGAGGTCGCCGCCGGGTAGGCAGTCATGCTCGCGCCCGACGCGAACAGGTGGTAGGCGAGGAGTCCCGCCGCGACACCGACGGCGTGGCCGCCGAAGACCCGCGCGGGGCGGGTCGTCTCGTCGTCGGGAGTGACCGCCAGCGCGTACGCCGACGGGCCGAGGCTAGGGAAGACGAACGGACGGCCGGTGAGCCACGCCACGGCCGCCAGCGCGGCGAGGAGGAGGGTCGCTCGACCGGTCACACGCGCCGCCCCCGTGCCACTGGACTGTACCTGTACGCGACTCACCAGAACTTCACGCCCAGATCGTGAAGGTCGTCGTTCTCGCGGGCGAGATTGATCAACAGCGGGGTGAGCGACTCTATCTCGGCGGCGTTGGCGAGGCCGCCGGCGTCGACGGCGCGGAGGCCCTCGATGTCGTCGGCGAGGCCCATCACCGTCGCCTTGGCGTCCGCGTCGTCGCCGAAGACGGGCGTGTCCCAGTCGAAGGCCGCGTCGAGGTCGATGAGTCGGCCGGCCGCGAGATTGTGGAACGCGCCGACGACGGGCACGCCGTCGGGAGCGTTGTCCGCGGCGAGCGCGGCGACGGAGCCGGTCGGCGGCGGGTTGTAGTGGAAGCCGTCGTCGTCGCGGCCCATGCCGACGGCCGGCGTGATGAGGATCGTGTCGTCGAGTCGGTCGGCGACGGCCTCCACCGTGTCCGCGATGTGGTAGGCGGGGACGGCGAGCACGGCCACGTCGGCGCGGTCGGCCGCCATCGCGTTCTCGAAGCCGGTTATCTTCCGGTCGTGACCGGCCGCTTCGAGGTCCGATTCGTACGTCTCGGCGCGTTCACGCGCCTTCTCCGGGTCGCGAGAGCCGATGACGATGTCGTGATCCGAGTCGCGCGCCCACCGGAGCGCGAGTCCCTGTCCGATGTCGCCGGTGCCGCCGAGGAGTGCGATTCGCATACCCGTCCTGCGGGCGGGGCAGGCCTAAGGGTTGCGCGACCGGAACGACTCACCGGTCACAGACGGTCCACTCGTCGTTGTGCCACCGTTCGAGCGACGTGCTGATCGTCGAGTTGGATCGGTTGTCCGCCGGGCCGGCTCACTCCAGCAGCGCCGGGAGGTCGTTGACGGAGTCGAGGACGGCACTCGCGCCCGCTCGCTCGAACTTCTCGCGGCCCGTCTCGCCGGAGAGACCGCCGGTCAACACGCCGACGCCGTGGTAGTCGCGGTCGGGGTCGGCCTCGGCGGCGTTGACCGCCGTTCGCACATCGTCGAGCGTGTCGCCCACAAACGCGACGGAATCGGCGTCGAACCGGTCGGCCAGCGTCACGAGCGCGCCGGGGGCGGGCTTTCCGGGGAGGGCGTCGTCCATCGTGAACCGGTGGTCGTCGGGCAGTTCCAGCCCGACGCGGTCCAGCGCGATGGCGGCCTCCGGCGCGGGCCGACCCGTGAGGATGCCGACGTCGAACCGCTCGAACAGCTCCTCGCGCACGTCCGACGCGAGCAGCGTCGGCTCGTCGTGGATGTAGCCCGGCGCGTCCAGATCCGGCTCGCTCCCCTCGATGTCGCGGTACAGCTCCGCGCCGAGATACAGCTGTTGGAACACCGCGCGGAGCCGGTCGCAGTCCCACTCCGCGTACGCCTGCTCGCGGTCGTGCGGGTCGAGGTGGTCCGCGACGACGGTCTCGGCGGCTCCGAGACCACCGCCGGAGGCGCTCACCTTGTCGGTGAACGTCTCCAGCGAGAGCGGGAAGCCGGCGCGGCGCGCGAGCCCGTACAGCGCCGCGGCGTAGGTGAGCTCCCAGTCGTTGTTGAAGCCGCCGGCGTCCTTGAACAGCTGTATCTCCTCGCGGTCGATGCTGTCGCCGTACACCCGCTCGACCGATTCGACGATTGCGCGCCGGTAGGAGTCGGCCACGTCGACGAGCACTCCGTCGATGTCGAGCACGACCGCATCCGCCCGTATCATCCTACCGGGTCGTTCCGCACGGTGGGTGTAAAGAGCGTCCCATTCGGCAGGGTTCGCGGGTTCGCGTCCACCGTCACCGGGTCGGCTCCCAGCGTCGTGAACGCCCACGTCGCGTCCGCGTCCCTCGCGAGGTCCACGAGCGGGCGCTGGAGCTCCGGCGGACAGTTCAGCGCGTACACGAGGTCTGCGCCGCGGTAGACGGCCGGGTCCGGGTGGACGGCGTCGTCACGGACGAAACTGACCTCTGCGGGAACCGACCGCTCGACGACGTCCGTGGCGGCGACCTCGCGACCGCGACTCGCGAGTTCGGCGGCGACGGCCGGTCGGGTGCCGACGCCGATCTCGACGGCGCGGTCTGGTGCGCGCGCGGCGAGGGCATCGACGAGCGTGGCCCGGCCGCCTGTCATGGCGGAACCCTTACCATCCATCTGGCCTAACGGTTTCGCATGCACGCTGACATCGTTCCGGTGGGCGATGTCCCCGCGTCGGTCAAACGGCAGGCGTCCTCGGGGCTGCGGTCGGTTTACGACTGCGAGGTAACGATCCACGAGGCCCAGTCCGTCCCGGAGACGGCCTACGACACCTCCCGCAAGCAGTACCGCGCGGAGGAGTTCATCGAGCTCGCCTCCCGGACGGGCAGCGGCGAGAAGAACATCGCCATCACCCCGCACGACCTGTACTACCGCCGGCGCAACTACGTGTTCGGCCTCGCGTACCTCTCGGGCAACGGGAGCGTCATCTCCACCCACCGGCTCCAGACCTCCTCAGACGGCGGGCTCGCTGACAAACCCACCGGCGAGGTGTTCTCCGACCGCGTCCGCAAGGAGGTCGTCCACGAGATCGGCCACACGCTCGGTCTGGAACACTGCGAGAACAACCGCTGTGTGATGAACTTCTCGCCGACGGTGCGGGAGGTCGACGTGAAAGAGGAGAACCTCTGCGGGAGCTGCCAGCGACAGGTGCTCTAAACCCACTTTTTGCACGGGGGCCGGAGGCCCCCGCCAAAAACTTGGGGAAAATATGCGTGACCCCCTCCAGTCGCGCGGGTCGCTTTGCTCACCGCGCGGTAGTCGTCGCCCGTCTCGAGAAACGCTCTGCGTTTCTCGCGGGCTGCACGAGAGCTTCGCTCTCGTGAACGCTACGGAACCTCGCTTCGCTCGGTTCCGCGAACCGCGTGGCTGCGGAGCCGCCACGGGATATGTTGCTGGCTGAGCCGGCAACCCGCTCGCTTGCTTCGTTCGCTCACGGAGAGTCGTCGAAATGCTTCGTAGGAAACGAGTTCTCGAATCGGGCGTCGCCTGCTGGCGAAGGGTGGTGGCTCGGGTGAACGCCTCGTCACACGGGGCTCGGAGGGGGTAACTCTCCTCATCGCCACCGGCCGATCCTCCGACGAGCGAGCCACTAAACGTTGCTACTCTGGTCGAGGAGAGGGACGACCGGCGTGCGGCCGTCGCGCCGGCGTCCGAGTACGGACGCACGATGAGCGAGCACCATGGCACAGCGGTGGTGGTGGTTCGGCCCTACCCGTGTCGAACCACCGTGAGCCGCCCCGACACGAAACCGCCGGTCGCACGCGGTGGGGGTGGTATGCGGCGCGCGACCGGAGCGGGCCACACCGGTTCTGCCGGCGTCGGGCTGGGGGGTGACGACCGACGCCGACGAATCGGCACCGTCGTTCGGCCCGCGGCCGCGGTCGGTTTCACTTCGGGACATACGACGGTATGCGCCGGAGCCGTCTGTGTCGTTCCCCGAACATGTTCGTCCCCACATGCAGGACGGACTGGTTACGAGAGCGTGGGCTACGGGGAGAACGTGTAGGGTGACCGGGCGAGGCGGGGGGTAGGGTAGGTGGGGGGTGAGTCGGCCGGTTTCGGCACAGGCCCGGTTCACGTCGCGTCCACCGACCGACTGGGCTGGGACGCCAACAAGGTGTACAAGCCACATCCGATTAAGAACGTCCCCTAAGCTGTTTGGGAACGAGGGTCATATTCGTCGCTGGCATCGAGCACACGGCGGATCGACGGCGAAGTAACTGGATCGGATCGGAGCATTCGCCTCCGAACCCCCGACACTTTGGGGACGACGGGAATCTCACTCGTCCCACGCGGCCATCGCGGCGTGCGTCTCGGCGACCGACCGGACGCCGGCCGCGTCCAGCGTCCCCCGCTCGGTGACGACGGCCGCGACCAACGCCGGCGGCGTCCGGTCGAAGGTTCGGTCGTGCACCGCGACGGCCGCGCTCCCGTCGTACAGGGCTGTCGGATCGCGCGGCTCCAGGTCGGGGTCGGTCGTCCCCGCCGGCGCGACTTTCGCCGCCGCGCAGACGGCGAGCAGCGGGACGCCTGCCCGGGCCGCGACGGTCGCAGCGGTTCGGGTGCCGACTTTGTTGACGACGCTCCCGTCGGAGAGGACAGCGTCCGCGCCGACGAGCACGGCGTCGACCGGTTTGGCCGCGAGTAGGTCGGCGACCGCAGCGTCCGGCGCGAGCGTGACCGTCGGTGTGTCGTCACGGCGCGCCAGCCGTTCGGCCGCCTCGCTCCCCTCGCCGCCCGGCCGCGATTCGAGGACGGACACGCGCCCGAGGTCGGCGCGGCCGAGTGCGTCGAGCACGGTGCCAGACCGCGAGAGCGTGAGCACCGACGGTCCGTCGAGTTCGGCAGCGGCGTTCGCGGCGGCGGCTTCGGCTGCCGTCTCGGCCTGCTCGCGGACCGCCGCCGCACGCTCCGCGACGGCTGCCGGCGTCCGGGCTTCGGCGTCGGCCATCACCCGGTTGATCCGGTTGGCGACCGCGTGCATCGACGGGCGAGCGTCGCGGAGGTCGCGGGCGAGGGCCGCGACCGCGTCGTACTCGTCGGCCGCCGCCGCGCGCTCGCGGAGCGCGTCGAGCGCGAACCGAGAGAGCCACGCCGAGCCGTGGTCGGTGTCGGCCCGGAGCGTCGTAACGGGATCGTCCATGTCCGAGCGGCGGGTGCCGGCGCGGAAGCTTTTGCGATCGGACGCGTACGGTCGCGTATGCGACTGGTCGTCATGGGCGACACGCACGTTCCGTCCCGCGAGGCGGCGATCCCCGACTGGGTGGTCGACGAGATGCGCGCGGCCGACCACGTGATACACACGGGGGATTTCGACTCCGCGGACGCGCTCGCGACCGTCCGCGAGTACGCGCCCGACCTCACCGCTGTCGTCGGCAACATCGACCCGCGAAACCTCGACCTTCCGGCGGTTGCCACGCTCGACGCCGAGGGCGTCCGGTTCGTCGTCACCCACGGCACCGGCGAGCTCGCCACCTACGACGACCGCGTGGCACGCATCACGGACGAGCACGCGGCCGACGACCGGCTCACGGTCGGCATCTCGGGCCACACCCACCAGCGCCGCGACGAGACGCACGGCGGCTACCGGCTGCTCAATCCGGGCAGCGCCACCGGTGCCGACCCCGCGCCGGACGCCTCTATCATGACTGTCGACGCCGCCGACGGTGAGGTGAGCGTGGAGACACACGTCGCGTGAGGCTGGGCGGCGACAGATCGAACGCCGTCAGCGCCGCGACTCCAGTTCGGCGAGCAGGTCCGACAGGTCCATCTCCTTCATCGAAAGCAGAACGAGCAGGTGGTACACGTAGTCGGCGGCTTCGGCGGCCAGCTCCTCGTTGTCGTCGTCTTTCGCCGCCAGCAGTAGCTCCGTCGCCTCCTCGCCGAGCTTCTCCAGCACGTAGTTCTCCCCCTTCTCGTGGGTAAACAGCCGGGTTGTGTAGGAGTCCTCCGGGAGTTCGGCCTTCCGCGATTCGATCACCTCGAACAGCTCTCGGAGCACGTCCGCGTCGGCGTCACTCATCGGTCACGACCTCGCGGATGTCGGAGAGCTCCTCGAACTCCGCGGGCAGCTCTTTGCCGGCGTCGAACACGTCGGGGGCGACGCCGATGGGAGCATTCGTCCGCGCGGCGAGCGCGAGCGCGTCGGAAGGGCGCGCGTCGACGACGACCCCCTCGCGCGGCGTGTCGAGGTGGAGGTCGGCGATGTAGGTGCCGTCGCGGAGATCCGTGATCTCGACGCGCTCGACCCGGCCGCCCAGTTCCTCCGTCACGTCCAACAGCAGGTCGTGGGTGAGCGGGCGGCCGATGTCGGCCGCGTCGAGGCCGCGCCGAACCGCCATCGCCTCGTCGAAGCCGACGAAGATGGGGAGCAGCGACTCCGCCGTCTCGACCCCGACCAGCACGACCGGGACGGTGCCGGACGGGGTGTTCGCGACCTTTACCCCGTCGATGAAGGCGTCCATAGCAGGGGGAAGTGGGCCGGCGGTAAGCCGATTACGGCTCTGCCGGCTCGCCACTCGCTGCCGTCCGCTCGGCCGAACCGAAGAAGGCCAGTTCGTGGACGCGGAAGTCGTCGGTCAGCTCCGGGTGGAAGGAGGTGGCGGTGACCGGGCCCTGCCGGACCGCCACGGGGCGGTCGTCCCACTCCGCGAGCAGCTCCACGTCGTCGCCGACCTCGTCGATGACCGGCGCACGGATGAAGACGGCCGGGAACGGCTCGTCAAGACCGTCGACCGACAGCGGCGCTTCAAAGGAGTCGGCCTGCCGGCCGAACGCGTTCCGGTCGACCGTCGCGTCGAGCAGGTCGAGCGTCGCCACGCGGTCGTCGTTCGCGTCCGTCGCGGCGACGATGAGCCCCGCACACGTCGCAAGCACGGGTTTGCCGGCGTCGACGTGAGCGCGTATCTCGGCGTCGATACCCTCCTCGGCGAGGAGCGTAGAGATAGTCGTCGACTCGCCGCCGGGCATCAGGAGCACGTCACAGCCCGGGACGATACCCGCGTCGCGGATCTCGACGACATCGGCGTCGCGGCCGTACCGTTCGGCCGCCCGACGGATGGCTACCGCGTGTTCGGTCACGTCACCCTGCACCGCGATGACGCCAGCCTTGAAAGTCATGACGCTCGATACGTGACGGACGGCGAAAAGGGCGACGACCGGCCTACGCGACGACGTTCAACACGAGGACGAACGCGCCGAACAGGAGCCCGAAGGCGACGACGGTGCGCGGGTCGATGGTCGGCGAGTTGCGGTCCTCGCTGTCGAAGTACCGAACGAGCCCGGCAGAGGACATCAGCCCCCCGGAGTTCTGACCACTGCTCATACGCCTTGTTCCGAGGTAGGCGGTGTAAGTCTTCCGCATCCACCGGGCGACCGGACCGTGTGCGACCGGCGAGCAGGTGGGAAAAGCTTTACAGCGCGGATCGATTACCGACGTTCGGTATGAGTGTCAACCTGAAGGACTTCTACGCCGACTGGTGTGGCCCGTGCAAGACGCAGGACCCGATCCTCGAAGAGGTCGAGGAGGAGTATCCGGACGTGAGCTTCGAGAAGGTGAACGTCGACGAGGAGCAGGACGTCGCCAACGAGTATCAGGTGCGGTCGCTCCCGACGCTCGTCATCGAGAACGACGACGGCATCGTCCAGCGGTTCGTCGGCGTCACACAGCGCGACGACATCGAGGACGCCCTGCAGGAAGCCGGCGCGTAACCCGGTAGCTTAATTTCTCGACGCGGCACCGACACGTATGGACGGCGAAATATCGGTCGCGGAGCTGTCTGATCTCATCGAGAGCGGCGACGACGTCGAGGTGGTCGACATCCGACCGCCGGGGGCGTTCACGCGGGAACACATCCCGGGGAGCCGAAACATCCCGTTCGCGGAGCTACCGAACCGCGTCGAGGAGCTGAACGGTGCCGACCGCGTCATCACCGTCTGTCCGCACGGGAAGGCGTCCGTGCAGGCCGCGCGACTCGTCGGCTCCTACGAGGGAACCGACGGCACCGTCGAGTCGCTCGCGGAGGGTATCGACGGCTGGCGTGAGGCCGACGGCCCGTTAGAGAGCGACGGGGCGACGAACGACGGTCCCGAGCCGGACGCGCCGTTCTGACGGCGTCGCTGCTCGGATGCACTGACAGCCGGGGATCACGGCAGAAGGTTAGGCGACGTTGAACCCCTTGTCTCGGAGGAAGTCCTCCACGCGGCCCGTATGGTTCCCCTGTAGCTCTATCGACCCGTCTTCGACGGTGCCGCCGCAGGCGAACTTCGACTTGAGGTCCGACGAGAGCGAATCCATGTCCACGTCGTTCGGGTCGAACCCGTCGATGATCGTTACCTCCTTCCCGTATCGGCGCTCGTCGATGCGGATCTCGATCTCTTGGGACTCCTTGGCGACGTCCTCGCAGACGCAGAGTTCCTGAGGCAATCCGCACGTCGAGCAGACTTCCGACATTACGCGCGAAAGTACAGAGTCTCCGTATTAAACACTGTCGGGAGGAAGCACGCGCTACGAACGACTGCGACCGACTATCTCGTCGGCGAGCGCGACCGCCTCGTCGGCCTCCGTCTCGCCGACGCCGTCGGCGTACGTCGCCCGTTCGTAGAGGCGCGCGACACGGCGGACGCGCTCGTCGCCGACGGCCGCGGCGTACGCGCGAACCGTCTCGCCGCTGCGGCGCGGCCGGCTCTGTCGCGAGAGCGCGTACTCGACCCGGTCGTAGGCCCGGCGCGTGTCGGTCACGGGGTCCGACCGCGGCTGGTAGCGGAGCCACACCGCACGGTAGACGCGGTCGGTGAGTCCAGTCTGGCGCGCGCCGGCCGCGGCCCCGAGTGCGACCACCGCGCCGAGCGCTAACTGCTCGCGCGGCGGCAGCGACGGCAGGTCGATGCCGCCACTCGTGTCGCCGTCACCGCCCGCTGGCTCTCCGGCCTCGGTCAGCCGCCGGCTCACCCCCGGCGTCTCTTCGGTCTGTATCGCGCCCGCGTCCGCCGTCGCGTTACTCGTCGACGTCTCGCCGCTCTCGGTCGGCGTGGCCGACCACTCCTCCGGGCCGGTCTCGTCGGTGTCGACGTTCGACTCGTTGAGCGCGCGCGCCTCGCTGATGCGGTCGCTCTCCGCGGCGCGACGGGGGCCGCCCGGCGTCGGGTCGAACCGGAACCAGCCGTGCTCCGGGAAGAACACCTCAGCCCACGCGTGGGCGTCGAGACCGCGCGCGACCCAGCGGCGCTCGCCGACCCGCTCACCGGGCGTGTACCCCACCGTGAACCGCGCTGGGATACCCTGCGTCCGGAGCATGACCGCCATGGTGGTGGCGAAGTACGTGCAGTAGCCGGCGTCCATCTCGAAGAGGAAGGCGTCGGCGACGTTGCCCGACGGCTTCGACACGTCGAGCGAGTAGTCGTAGCTGTTCGCGAGCCACTGTTCGAGGACGCGCGCCGTGTCGTAGGGGTTCTCCGCGTTGGCGGTGACACGGGCCGTCCGCTCGGCCACGCGGTCGGGGAGATTGCCCGGGAGCGCGGTGTACCGGTTCAGGATGTCGTCGGGGTAGTCGGTTCCCGCGCGCCGCAACCTCTGCGGCCCGGCCGAAGGGATCCGCGACTCGACGGTGTATGATTCGCCGTCGGTGAAGCTTCGAACGGGGCTGACGCTCCCGTCCGAAAGCACGTCCGCGCCGGTGTCGCTCTGTTCGACGACGTACGGCCGCCACAGCGCCGGCATGTTCCCCATGCGACCTTCCAGCCGAACCGTCTGTTGGACCCGTCGGCTGTCGCCGGGCGGCGCGTCGAGCGTCTCGCCGTCGTACGGCTGCGTCTCGCCGGTTCGCACCCAGCCGTCGCCGGTGAACCGGTCGAACGACCCGACTCGCCAGTACCCCCCGACGTCGCTCTCGACGGTGAACCGCACCGCCGGCGACAGCGAGATGCTCCCCTGCACCTCGATCTGCTCTGCGCTGCCGAGCAGATTCGCCTCGGTCGTCCCGCCGCTGCCGAAGTCGGCGTCGAAGCCGTCGATGCCAACGTTCAGTTGTCCCGGCACGAGGTCGACGGCGCTCGTCGTCGCGACGACGGCACCGAGACCGACCAACACGTCGCGGCGGGCGTCGTCGACAGCGACCGACTCCGTCGTGCGCGTCGTGTCACCGAAGCCGGCCGCTCCGGCCACCCCGACCGCGCCGACGAGCGTCGTCGCCGGACCGGCGTCGCCCGTGAGGACGAGCAGGCCGAGCGTCGCCCCGGCGACGGCCGCGCCCGACAGATAGTGCCGACGGAGGGCGAGATACCACGCGAACATCGTCGGACCGGGGGTGATCGCGAGCGCCCAGACGCCCGCGTTGACGATGCGGAGGATCGACAGCCCGGACAGCATCGAGATAGCGTCGGCGACGATTGGGCCAAGCGCCTCGTAGGGATCGATGGCCGCCGGAAGCGTCGTGAAATAGTAGTAGCTGCCGGCGGCGAGCAGCGCGACCGTCACCGCGGCGGCGGTTCGGGGCCGGACGAGCCGAGAGAGGACGGTCGCCACGAGCAGCGACCCGGCGAGCGCGAGCGCGAACTGCGACGGCTCGCCCGCGACCGTGACGATGTACCGGAGCACGCTCAGATACGTCGCCATCGTCAGGCCGACCGCCGCCGTCGCGAGCAGTCGGCCGGCGTCGACATCGCCCACGACCGGGAGCCGGCGCGTCGCCGTGCTCACTGTGCGGCCACCTCCGTCGCGGCGTTCGTCTCTCCCTCCCGTCCGCCCCGCAACTCCGCGTACGGGAACGACTGCCCCTCCAGTTCGACGGTCACCGCGTCTACCGTCGCAGTCACCCGCACGTCGCCGTCGGCTCCGACCTGTCCGGAGCCGGTGCGGGCGAGCAGGTCGAGCGCCTCGTCGCGCCCCTCGGAGCCGCGGCCGCGGTCGGTGAAGCCGCCGGGCGTGACCACCTCGACCGCGACGCCGGCATCGAGCAGGTGGACGACGATGCTCGCGGTCGCGCTCGCCATCGCATCCGCACGGCCGGCGGCCGCCTCGGCGACGACCGTCACCGCGCCCTCGTCGGGCGTGGCGTACTCCGTGACGACCAACTCGCCCGGCTCTCGCTTCGCGGACGATTTCCAGTGGACGTTGCGGAGCGGGTCCCCGGGCGCGTACTCGCGCAGCGAGTCGAAGGCGTCGCGCTCGGGCGACCCCGCCCGGTCCACGAGACCCCGAAACGTCCGGTTCGGCGTCAGCGGCTCGACGTCCGGATACACCAGCGCCTCGGTCTCGCCGCCGGCGGTCGTCCGGCGGACCAGCAGGCCGAACGCATCCGTCTCGCGGACCGTCGCCGGCCCGAGCGTCTGTGGGCCGCGCTCGCGTAGCTTCACCGTGTAGCCGTCCGCCGTCGACGCGACCCGCGAGAGACCGTCGCCGAGTGCGTCCGTCACGGTCGCGCGGCCGCCGGTCGATGGCCGAAGCTCGATGTCTCGCGTCTCACCCGGGAACCCGGGCGCGGGCTTTCGCCGGACGACCGTCGGGTCGTCGCGGCGACGGAGCGTGATCCACGCGTAGCCGAGCGCGACCAGCGCCGGGCCGGCGACCGCGTTCAGCGACCGCGGGCCGGAGTGAGCGGCGAACGCCACTGCCGCGAGCATGACCGCGACCGCGCCGTAGCCGCGTCGGGTCGGCCGCACGGTCACTCGACCGGCACGGCAGTGAGCGCGTCCCGGATCAGTTCGCGTTTGGACCCGTCGCGGCCGACGCGCACCCGGTGTGCGAGCACCGACTCCGCCTCCGACTGCACGTCGTCCGGGATCACGTAGTCGCGGCCGTCGAGCACTGCCCGGCCCTGTGCGGCCCGCAACAGCGAGATGGAGCCACGTGGCGAGACGCCGAGCTGGGCGTTCTCGCGGGTGTACCGCGCCAGCCGGGTCACGTACGACTGGACCGGTTCGCCGACGGTGACCGACGCCGTCGCCCGACGCGCGGCCACGAGATCCGCCGTCGTCGCCACCGGCTCCAGCGTCTCGATTGGGTGGTCGCCGACGACGCGGCCCAACACCTCCTGTTCCTCCTGCTCGTCGGGGTAGCCGAGGGAGAGCTTCACGGCGAACCGGTCCAGTTCTGCGGCCGGCAGTTCGTACGTGCGGTCGCGCTCGACGCTGTTCTGCGTCGCGACGACGAAGAAGGGGTCCGGCAGGATTCGCGTCTCGCCGTCGACGGTCACCGTCTCCTCTTCCATGGCCTCCAGCAGCGCGGCCTGTGTCTTCGGCGGCGCGCGATTGATCTCGTCGCCCAGTACGACGTTCGCGAACACCGGTCCCTCGCGGAACTCGAACTCGCCGGTCTTCTGGTTGAACACGTTCACGCCGGTGATGTCGGCCGGCAGCAGGTCGGGCGTGAACTGGACGCGGTTGAACGCACACTCGAAGGAGGTGGCGACGGCCCGCGCGAGCATCGTCTTCCCGACGCCGGGCACGTCCTCCAGCAGGACGTGGCCCCGTCCGAGCAGCGCGATGACGAGATGTTCGACGGCCTGTTCGTTGCCGACGATGACCTCACCGACGTTCTCGACGACGCTCCGTGCGGTCGCACTCGCGTCCGATACCCCTTCGACTGCCGCCTCTTCGGCGTCGCTCATCGCCCCTCCGGATGGTGACTCGGTCGCGGTCCTCGTGTGCGCATCCCTATCAAGAGGCGTGTCATTAGCCACCACGACGGGCCGCGACGACGTAAGGCTGACTCCTCCGGGTGTCGAGCGCTCAATAGCAGTACGACGCGATACGTTCTCTCGTCGGGAGCAGTGATTGGCAGTTTGTGGAGACAGCAGCAGCGAACTCAGCATCCGCGAGCGAAGCGGAGGCACGGCTGCGGTTTTTTGATGCAGATTTTTGCGAGAAGTGGTGCCCGCAGCGCGGCCGGAGGCCGCGCGGGGAACCCGACGACCAAAGAGGTGCGTCAGAAGAACTTGAACAGGTCGTCGCGCTTCGCCTCGTGGAGGTGATGGCGAACGGCCTCGTTGAACGCCTCGATGTTCCCCGTCTTTGCGACGATGGGGGCGACGTGCTCGCCGTCCCACTGTTTCCACGGCGGCAGGAGACCGAACCGGTCACAGATGGCGTCCAGTCGCTCGTCGCGGTCGTCCACCTTGTCCATCTTGTTGACCGCGAGGACGGCCGGCACCCCGAGTTCGCGGAGGAAGCCGAACATCTCGACGGTGTGGGGTATCTCTTCGGGGCCGGAGTGGCGGTCGATGATGTCGACGGCGGCCTTCCCGTCGAGGACGACGACGCCACAGAGAACCCTGTCGGCGTACTCTTCGAGATACCGGACGATGTCAGTCTTGATGCGTTCGCGCACGTCGTCGGGGACGCCGGACATGAACCCGAAGCCCGGGAGGTCGGTGATGACGAAGTCCTCGCTGGCCCAGTCGTAGTGGTTGGGTGCGCGGGTGACGCCCGGCTTGCTCCCGGTGTCGAAGTCGTGGCCCGTCACCTCTCGCATGAGCGTCGACTTCCCGACGTTAGAGCGCCCGAGCAGGACCACCTCGCTGTCTCGGTCCGGGCGGGTGTCGAACATACCGAGCGTTGCCCGTCGGGACGGATAACGCTCTTGGGACGCTCGGTCCCACGGGAGACATGGACAAGGAGATGCTCCGCGAGCGGACGTGGGACGCGCTCGCACGCTCGGGGGAGGCGCGGGTTCCTGCTCTCTACCACTGCACCTCGACTCCGCCGGACGGAGGTGGCACAAACGTATTGTAGACTCGAACCAGACGTTGCGACACGACGGCGCGCGACCCGGACATCGACGGCGTGGATACTGACGGGATGGAGGCGTACCTCTCGGGGACGGAGGTGGTCTTCGCCGTGCTGTTCGGGTCTCGTGCCACCGGGGACGCCACCGACACCTCGGACGTCGACATCGCGCTCCGGTTCCCTGACCGTCTGGACGCATACGAGCGGTTCCGCCGCCGCAACCAAATCGACGCCGAGCTACAGACGTACGCCGACGGCTTCGTCGACGTGAGCGATATCGTGACGCTACCGACGCTAGTCGCGCGTGCGGCACTCCACGATGGGGTTCGCCTCGTCGGCGACGAGACGGAGGTGGTGGCGTACCAAGAGCGGGTCGACCGCGAGTACGCGTCGACGACAGCCGAGCGGGAACAGGACGAACTCATCCGCCGCTTGGCGGACGGCGACGCGTAGATGACCGACAGGACCGTTGCCGCGGAGAAGCTGCGTCTCGTTGACCAGTACACGAAAGGGCTCCGCGAGATGCGCGACGTGCCGCGGGACGAATATCTCGCTGACGTGATACGCCAGCGTGCCGTTGAGCGGTCGTTCATGAACGCAATTCAAGCGTGTATCGACATCGCAGAACACGTCCGTGCGGCCGAGAGTCTCGCACCCGACGGCACGTCGAAGGAGGCTGTCGAGGCGCTCGGCGATGCCGGTATCGTCTCCGCGGAAACCGAGTTCCGGCTCATCGAGGCTGTCGGATTCAGAAACGTCCTCGCACATCGATACGGGAGTATCGACCACGACGTGGTCTACGACCTGCTCCACGAGGACGTTGCGTGGCTGGAACGGTTCAAACGGGAGGTGGCTCGCTGGCTTGCCGAGTGAGCCCGTAAGTAAGCGGGAACTCCGCGAGCGGACGTGGGACGCGCTCACACGTTGGGTGAGGCTCGTTTCTCTTTCTGTCGCACGGCCGTACCCCGAACTTCGCGCGAGGGTGAACGCTGCCGTCGTCCGACTTATGACTCGTCCCGAGTGAGCGTTATGAGTTCTACCTTCTGTCGGTTTCAAACTCGTGCTGGATCTTCCTTTGGCTTCGACCTGCCGTTTCGTCCGTGATGGACTGCGTCGCTAGCCTGTTTCAACCCCGTATTAGGTTTTCCTCCCTGTCTCGACTGTCGATGCCTCTAAGAGGGCGTAGATCACTATATTCATCTGGATCACTCCGACACCCGTCGGGACGTTCCCGACGCACGCCAGCCTTCACTGGCGCGAACAAATAGCTACAGAGGGTGTCTCATCCCGTTGGGTTGGATTGAGAACGGTTACCAGACCCATACACCAACAGCCAGTAACACGAACAAGCCATCGATGAGAACCACCACTCCAGGAGGTAGGTCGAAAATGAACTCGGGAGGAGGGCTGGGCATCGGTGTGGGTTCATCACCTGCCCCTCCACCGCTGCTTCCATCATCACCGCCCAGTATCGGGAGGCCGTGTCTGAGCAACTGGTCGAGTAGAACGCTCACAACGGCGAGGACTCCAATAGCCCCCAGTAGCTGTTTGAGGACTCGCTGAATCGACTGTGTTGGCTCTTCACTCTGGGCTGCTATAATAAGTGGGACATACATCGGTGCATAGACAGTCATCACGTTTCCCTGGTCAGAATAAGCTTCGCTGATGGGTTCGATGAAATCTATCGTTTCGAACTTATCAAGAGGACATCAAAAGTTCTGTAACGAGGTCTCCGTACTGTCGGCTGACTCGGAAACTGTTTGCGGTTCCGTATATAATGAATCCAACATCAGTCGGGCGGTCTCTGGGGAAAAGGCGTCAAAGACTTCGTTCGCAGCCTCTTCATCGAATTCGACTACAAGTGAGTCAGGTGGATGATCTCGTGAGATCTGAAACGGGAAGCGCCGACTCATGCAACTGCTCTGTTGTAGGTTTTAGTGACGATTTTATGAGTGTAGTGACCGGTTCAGTCGACACTGTACCGTACTCCGGGATTTTCTCATTAAGTAACATAGGCACCCCTATGCAACGAAGAACGGTACTGGCAATTACCGCATCCGGACTCGGCATCCTCGCCGGTTGCGTGAGCGGTGGCCGGAGTGGGGCCGATGCTCCCGACCAGCTCTGTACGATTGAAACCCCATCTAATTCGAATCCCCCAGTATCTACGAACACCGAGTCATTTCTGGAGACGTATCTATCCGACAAACCCCGTACTGAGATCGTGATTGGGGATGAACAGGCTCAGTGCGTAGATATCCCCGACATGCGCATCGAGAACGAAACGTCTGCCAGTCACTCTGTACCATCGCGGTCAAACGATCGCTACGGCTCGGGGACCTCATACTCGGAGGCGATGCAGCCCGCCACGTCGACGAGCCTGTTTGTGAATTCTGGGAGTTCTCTACCGGAGATAGGGTGACCATGAATTGGCGCGACGTAGCTGATGTCGTACGTCTCGAAGATCGACGCCAGCGCTGCCTCCAGCTTCTCCGGGTCAACATAGCGGAGCCAGGCGAGGTTGTTGGCGTGGTACTGGTAGATAGTCTCACGAGGGACATTATCCTCGAACTGTCGAGAAGTGCGATCACAGTCGGCTGGTTCGTGGTAGCTTCCGAAACCGTCGGCCGTGAATAGCACACCCGAGCCGTGGTCGTAGATCCACGCCGTATGCGATCGGTCGGCCAGAGGCGGGTCAACGAAGCTGAACCGTCGATCGAGGACCGTCCGGCTGTCGCCGATAGTGCATCGCTGGGCGTCAGACAACCCCTGCAGTTCGGGCGACCCCGAGGAGGCGACGAGCTCAACATCGTCCCACCGATCGCGGATCGTCGAGATATTTCCGGCATGGGGGTAATCAGAATGGGACAGCACAATGGCCTCGGGACCGTCGCCACCTGTTGCTTGATCGATACGCTCGGCGATCGCCTCGCGGTGGTAGAACGACCCTGAGTCGATGAGAATCGCCGCCGTTTCTGTCTCGATTAGGTACACAGAGACGTGCTCGTGGGCGTCCTCGTGGGCGAAACATTCGTTGATCCACCGAACGCCGCCAGTGAGTGGGATTGTTGCCGGCATCGCTCACCCCAGCGTCCCAATCCGGTCTCGGCGCTCAATCTCCTCAACGACGCCTTTCATTCGAGTCATCTGCTCAGTCGCTTCTCTTCGGACGACGAGCCCATGGGCGGGTGCGAGCTGTTCCGGCTCGTGTGTGGCGATCAGCCGGTCGATCTCGCGTTTCACTTTTGAGACATCGACGTACTGGTGCCAGAACAGCACCCGTCCGTGGAACTGGACCAGTCTGTCATCTCCCAGTGGCGCATCCAGTTCGTCGACGAACTGGAGCGCCTCTGATTCGCCGTGGGGGAACCCGAGCCAGTCGATTGGGAACAGCGTGTCGGTCGTCCGCTCACTCATCCACAGCGACACTGGTGCGTCCAGAAACGTCGCCTCGTGGAACGCGACCACATATCCTCCGAGGTCGATCTCATCGCCCTCACCGACTCGAAGCGCGTCGTCCAGCCGGTAGAGTTCGTGGTCGTCGCCGTACCGCGGCGCAACGAGCGTCGCATCGGGGTAGGCGTCGAGGATGGCGAGGGTGTTGCCTGCGTGGGGAACGTCCGGATGCGAGACGACTAGGTAGTCCAGCCCATCACCGTCCAATAGCGCCTCCAATTCGTCGAGGATGTGGTCGGAGCCGGCCGGCGAGAGCGTATCCAACAGCAGCGACTCTTCCTCGCCACACAGGAGATATGCACACTGGGGGATGTATACCGCCTCGTCAGGATTGGCCCACGCCGGCGAACTCCCCTCGGCGGCGAACATCTCGCTGCGGTCAGGGCCGCCTTCGTAGATCCAGTAGAATCCCGGTTCGATCTCTCGAGCCATTCACTCATCCCCCGCGACCGTACTGTCGCTCCCGTAGGACCGCATGAACGCAGCCGAGACCTCGATACCCTTGCGGAAGCATCCGACATCGATGTGCTCGTCGGGCGAGTGGTTCCCCTGGTCGGGGTTGGCGTAGGGGACGACCAATACCGGTACGTCTAGATTCTCACGGAAGTGTGCCGCCGGGAGGCTCCCGCCGAGCAGCGGCATCTCGACCGGTTCGAGGTCCCAGACGTCCCGAAAGGCTTCGAGGATCACGTCGGCAGCGGGCGTGTCCAGCGGCGTCTTCATCGGTGGGAAGGTCCCCAGCTTCGTCACCTCGACATCGGAGGCGTGCTCGTGGAAATGAGCCTCGACGAGTTCGAAAATCTTGTCGGGATCCTGGTTGGGGACCAGCCGCATGTCCAGCTTCGCCGTCGCTTCGTTGGGAATAATTGTTTTCATCCCCTCGCCGCCGTAGCCGCCGGTGATCCCGTTTATTGTCAGCGTGGGCTCCAGCAGCAGCCGCTCGTAGTAGGCCGTCTCTGTCGCGAACCGGTCGAGTCCCAGTTCCTCCTTGATCGCGCCTTCGTCTAGCGGAATCTCCGCGATCATTTCGCGGTCGGCCTCTGTTATCATCATGTCGTCGTAGAACCCTTCAATGGCCGCTTGATCCCCCTCGAAGGCTGTCGCGAGCAGCCCAACCAGCTCGTTAGCCGCGTTCGGGACGGGTCCACCGAAGTTGCCTGAATGAAGGTCGTCAGCGGCGGTACGGTGGTCCAGTTGTACCGAGAGGATACCCCTATTGCCGTAGATAAGTGTCGGGCGGCGTGAGCGGTGCATCGGGCCGTCGGCAACGTACACCAAGTCGACATCGGAGAGTCGGTCGGGGTCATCGCCGAAGTAGTTGATGAGTCCCTTGCTGCCGCTCTCTTCGCCGCCCTCAATGAAGAGCTTCACGTTCGCCGTGACCTCTGCGCCAGCCGCGTCGAGCGCGTCCATCGCGAAGGCATGGGTCAGCAGCTGTCCCTTGTTGTCGCCGCTGCCCCGAGCGTAGATCGAGCCGTCCCGCACGGTCGGTTCGTAGGCTGGTGTTGTCCACTGATCGACATCGCCCGGCGGCTGAACGTCGTAGTGACCATAGAACAGCACGGTTGGCGCCGACTCGTCGACGAGGCGCTCAGCGTACACCAGCGGGTAGCGGCTCGTCGGGAGCTGCTCAACCGTTTCGAAGCCGTGGTCGACGAGTGTCTCGACCAGCAGATCCGCACACTCAGCCATTCCCTCGCCGGTCGCGCTCACACTAGGCTGTGACAGCAACTCGAACAACACCTCGCGGTAGTCTTCGAAGCGTTCTTCAACGACATACTTGACGTCCGTCATTCGGCGTCACCTCTCTCAGCCGTGTTGTTGCCACTGACAGCCCGCGCTTCACGGACGCGCTCGGCAAAGTCGGAGACGAGCTGCTTGGTGATGACCTCGCCACGCGCCTCGGTAGCCAGCGTCGGGTCGCCCATATGC
Organism: Halobacteriales archaeon QH_7_66_36; assembly: GCA_003021175.1. Lineage (GTDB taxonomy): Archaea > Halobacteriota > Halobacteria > Halobacteriales > Haloarculaceae > Halosegnis. The sequence continues at coordinate 195,428 of PXQV01000012.1, forward strand.
CCGAGGTCGGAGTAGGCTTCCAGCCCGTCGGCCATCAGCGCAGACCCCGAGATGCCGCCTTGGTAGCCGGGCGTCAACTCTTCGGGCAGGACGAGGTCGGGCCGAAGGTGCCAGACCGACGCCGTTACGGCGGCACCGCCGTGGCCCCGGCCCTCCGGAGGAACGTCGAGTTCGTCCAGGCTATCCATCAGCGACCCGATGAGTAGGTCCTTGTCCAGCAGCGAGATGAGATCGACGTCATCGCCGAGTTCTTTTGCCAGCGACGGCAGCACGGCGTTCATCGCCGGAAAGTTGCCGCCGTGTAGTGAGAAGATGACGAGTTCGTCGAATCCGTGAGCGGCGAGGCTGTTGCAGTAGTCTTCCAACACAGCCATCAGCGTCTCCGGTCGGTAGCTGATGGTACCGGAAAAGCCCATATGGTGCTCCGAGCAGCCCGGCCGGATCACCGGTGCGACTAAAGCATTGCCCAGCTCCTCGGCCAGTTCACCCCCAACCGCCTCTGCCCAGGCGGCGTCCTTTAGGAGGCCTAGGTGGGGGCCATGTTGCTCGACTGACCCGGCAGGGATTAGTGCCGTCCGGACCCCCCCGGTGAGGGCGTCGTCTATCTCCATCCAGGTGAGTTCTTCCAGGTGCACCGATCGCAGATTCGTTGTGGTCATCGTTGATATTGTGATTGTGTATCTCAGTTATCGGTCTCAGCTCTCGTACAGCACACACCGCGTGTAATGGTCGTCACTGGTTTCGAACATCGGCGGCTCGCCGTCGCGACAACGGGGCATGACCTCTGGACAACGGTTGGCGAAGCGGCAGCCAGTCGTCTCAAAGGTCGGGTCGGGGACCTCGCCACCGATGCTGGCACCATCCCGACGGTTGTCTGGGTCGACCTCCGGTACCGACGCGACCAGCGCCTTCGTGTAGGGGTGTTTTGGGTTGTGGATGATCTCCTCGGTCGGACCAACCTCTACCAGTTTGCCGAGGTACATGATGCCAATACGGTCGCACATATACTTCAGCAGGGAGAGGTCGTGACTGATGTATAGCGCCGCCAAGTTGAGTTCGCGCTGGAGGCGCTTGAACAGGTCTAGCACGCTCGCCCGAATGCTCACGTCGAGCATGCTGGCGGGCTCGTCTGCCAGCAGGAACGAGGGATTGAGCACGATCGCGCGAGCGATAGCGACCCGCTGGCGCTCACCGCCAGAGAGGTCGCCGGGGTATTCGCCGGCGTAGGCGCTGGGCGGCTCCAGCCCGACGTTGTCCAGTGTCCGGTAGACCCGCTCGGTTCGCTCCTCCTCGGTGCCGATGTCGTGGATATCCAGCGGTTCGGCAACCCAGTCATAGACCGAGAAACGCGGGTTCAGCGACTCGAATGGGTCTTGGTAGATGATCTGGGCCTCGCGCCGGAACGACTTCAGCTCGCTGCCCGAGAGGTCAGTGAGCTGGCGGCCATCAAAGTAGATGTCCCCCCCAGTCGGCTCCAGAAGGCGGATGGCAGTCTTACCGGCCGTCGTCTTGCCGCAGCCGCTCTCGCCGGCTAGCCCGAACGATTCGCTGGGCTCGATCTCGAAGGAAACGCCGTCGACAGCCCGCACGTACTGTTGGTCGGCGTTCCAGTTCAGCAGTTTCGACGCCAGCCCCGCGTTTATCGGAAAGTACTTTTCGAGACTCTCGACACGGAGCTTCGGTTCAGTCATTGCTGTACCCCTCCTGGCCGGCGGCAGCGTCTTTGGGCCGCTCCTCAGTCCAGGCCTCCTTTTTATTTGCTTCGGGGCGTAGCTCCTCGGCCTCGTCAGCGCGGTGGCACTCTACGACGTGACCCTCGGCGACCTCCCGCGGCTGAGGAGTCTTCTCGTAGCACTCTTCTTCAGCGAACGGACAGCGATCGGCAAACCGACAGCCCTCCTCGGGGTTGACGAGCTCCGGCGGTGACCCTGGGATCGAGATGAGTTCCTGGTCGCCCTCTGCAATGCTGGGGAAGGCGTTTCGGAGCCCCATCGTGTAGGGATGATGGGGTTCGTTGATCACGGTCTCCGTGTCGGTGTACTCGACGATCCGGCCGCCGTAGACGACGGCGATCTCGTCGCATGTCTCCGAGACGACGGAGATATCGTGGGTGATCATGATCATCGCGCTGTTGATCTCGGCCTGCAGATCCTTGATCCGCTCAAGGATTTGATCCTGGATGATGACGTCTAGCGCGGTAGTAGGCTCGTCCGCCAGCAGGATCGGGGGATCGAGCGCCAGTGCTATCGCGATGGCCGCCCGCTGTTTCATTCCCCCGGAGAACTGGTGGGGGTAGTCCGTGACCCGCTCGGGATCTAAGTCGACGAACTCGAACAGCTCCTGTGCGCGCTCTCTGGCTTCCGCTTTCGATGTGTCGGGCCGGTGGGCGCGGATCACCTCGACGATCTGCTCCTCGATTGTGTACACCGGGTCGAAAGCGTTCATCGCGCTTTGAGGGATCAACGACACGTCATTCCAACGGTATTTCTGGAGCTCCTTCTCGGACAACTCCGTCAGGTTGACGCCGTCATAGACGATCGATCCGTCTACGACTTCGCCGTTCTCCGGCAGGATGCGGTTGATCGACTCGGCGATGGTCGTCTTGCCGCTGCCACTCTCGCCGACCAGCCCGAGTGTCTCGTTTCTCGACAGTGATAACGAGACGCCGTCGACAGCGTGGACGTCGCCGGTCTCGGTATGGTAGTACGTTTTCAGAGTCTCGATTTCGAGTAGTGTCATGTATTTGCTATTCGCGCTCTCGCAGTTCGGGGTTGCTTACTTTCTCGTAGGTGCGACCGATGAGGAACACCGAGATGACGAGCAGGTTGATTGATAGGCCCGGCGGGATAACCCACCACCACGCCGTCCGTATGGCGTTTGCCGTGTAGGCGGTGAACAGCATCTTGCCCCACGACACCGACAGCGGGTCGCCAAAGCCCAGGAACGAGACGCTCGCCTCGGCGATAACAGCCCAGCCCACCGAAAACGCGCCATAGAGGAACACCAGCGGCAGGACGTTCGGGAGGATGTGGGTATACAGCACCCGGACGTCGCTCCCGCCGGCAGCACGGGCGGCCTCGATGTAAGGCCGCTCCTTGATGGTGAGCACCTGCGATCGGATGACCCGGGCCGTTGAGCGCCACTGCACCAGCGCGATCGCGAGGATGACGTTGAGCAGTGATGGGCCTAGAATGACCACCAGCACGATGACGAACGGCAGGAACGGAACTCCATAGATGATGTCAGTTAGCCGCATCAGGATGTCGTCAGTCCAGCCGCCGAAGTAGCCGCTTATCAGCCCCATGTTCGTCCCGATGAACACCGACATGAACGCCCCCAGCGAGCCGACGATCAACGCAATCCGGGTGCCGATCAACACCTGCGAGAGGACATCACGTCCCAGTCGGGTCGTTCCTAGGAGATGTTCGGTGGAGGGGGCCTCCATACGTTTGATCTCGCCGTCGTCGGTACGGAGCTTCTCCTGGGCATCGTAAGGCGCGAGGAGTGGCGCGAACAGCCCGACGAACAAGAATATTGCGAGGAGCAGCAGGCCGATCTGCCCGAGCCTCTCGCCGCGGAAGATCTCCCGCTGGGCCGCCAAGGTTTGTCGGAGTCGAGACCTCCCGCCATAGTGCTGCGAGAGGATGTCGTACTCGTCTTCCGTCGAGGTGCGATTCTGAGTGCTCATTCGTAGGTCACCCTCGGATCGAAGTGGGCGTACAGCAGGTCGGCCGCGAAGTTCAACAGGATGACGACGCTCCCCATCAGGAAGAACGCCGCCATCGCCACCGGGTAGTCGTTGTAGCTAACCGCGGTCACCATTGCCCGTCCCATCCCCGGCCAGTTGAACACGACCTCGATGAGCAGCTGGCCGCCGATGGCCTTGCCCGCGACGAGCGCTATGATCGTCACGATCGGTAGCAACGAGTTTCGGACCGCGTGCTTGTACAGAATCGTGTACTGCGACAGCCCCTCGGCTTTCTTCATCTTGATAAAGTCTTCATTGAGTATTTCTAGCATTGTGTTCCGCATTAGCAGCGTCGGTGTCGCCATGTAGTAGATCGCGCCCGTCAACATCGGGAGCGCGACATGGTACAGGAAGTCCACCGACACGAACTTGTCAACGAAGCCGTTATAGTCGGCACCGACCGACCGGATACCACCCGCGGGGAACCACTTCAGCCAGAAGACGAACACCATTATCAGCACGATGCCCGTCCAGAACGTCGGCGATGACCGCGCAACCAGCGTCGCCAGCAGTCCGACGATCTCTCGGTCCGTGCCGCGCCACCACGCCAGTAACGCGCCGCCGAGGATGCCGATCATGTACGCTAGCGTGATTGCACCTAACATCAGGAAGATGGTGTTCCAGAATTTGGTGACGATAATGCCCGCCACCGGCTCGCGGTACTGGAAGGAGGTTCCGAAGTTACCCTGCAGCACCTGGAAAATGTAGTCGACGTACTGGATATGTAGCGGCTCGTTGAGCCCGAGGTTCTCGATGACCTCTTTGCGGGCTTCGCCGCTCAATCCCTGAGCGACAAACATCGTGGTGGGGTCGCCGGGGACGATCCTGAACAGCAGGAACAGGATCGTCAGGAACGCCCAGTAGGTGACGGCGAGCTGGCCGATGCGCCTGACGACGAACTCTTTCATTCCCATGGTCGGGGAGGTGCGGGGGGATGGTCGGCGTATTGGACGGTCCTGATGTTCATATCACTCGGGGTACAGAAGGTTCCTCTCGTCGTCCCAGGTGTAGCCCGCGTCCTCAAGTTCCGCGCGGGCGGCATCCAGATCGAAGTTGAACGACTCGGTGTCGGGGTTGTGCCAGGTGGTGTTGACTTCAGCGATCTGGGACTGGGCGACGGTCCCCCGACCGTTCAACAGCGTGTCGACGATATCCTGCTTAGGGATCGCGTACGCTAGCGCACGACGGAACGCGACGTCATTGAAGGGCGCCTCGTTGCACTTATAGTTGATGTGGTAGAACCCGTGGCTGTCCTTGATGCTCAGCGAGAGGTAGTCCATACTCTCTAGGCGGTCCTGGGTGTTCGGCTGAGGGACCCACCCGATCATGTCGATCTGCTCATTCTCGATCTGGCGGACCAGCGTCTGCATGCTCGATCCGGGGATCTTCAGCAGTTCGTCGACGTTCGGCGGGTCGAAGTGATCGTCGTTGGCGACGAGGGTCAGCTGCTCCTCCCGGCGCCAGCTCTCGAATTTGAATGGCCCGCTACCGATCGCCTCGGAGTTCGGCCAGTCGGTCGCCTGCTCGACATCGACGTTTTCCGGCACCTCCTTCCAGATATGCTCGGGTAGTAGGTAGATGGTACCTAGGGTGTTGGCGACGAACGGTGCGTACGGCTCCGTGAGGTTAAATCGGAGCGTCCGGTCGTCAACGATCTCCGTGGAATCGATGGGTTCGGCCCGACCGGAGAGTTTCGGCGAGTGGTCCTCTATGTAGTCGAAGGTGAACTTCACGTCCTCGATGGTGAGGTCCTCGCCGTCGTGCCAGGTCATCCCACTACGGATCGTGATATCGAAGGTCGTGTCGTCGACCTGTTCCATCTTCTCGGCCGCCCATTTCTTTGGCGTACCGTCTCTAGAGATGCGGAACAGCCGGTCGTAGATCAGCCGCATCGTCTGGGCGTCGTGGGTCGCTTGGACGTTCAGCGGATTCATATTGTTCACGTCCGAGGGGTAGCCCAACCGGACCGTCGAGACGCCTTCCTTCGGCTCGACGCCGATGAGGTTCCAGAAGCTCATCAACCCCTCGCCCATCATCGGCTTGGGATTCTCGAAGCGGTTAGAGTTGTACGGCATCACCTGCTGTTTGTTCGCGATCGGCGTGTGGGGCTGGTCCCGCATCGCGATCTCCTGGCACTTGTAGACGGCCTCCTTGCGCTCCTCGATGTCGTAGACCTGCTGCTGCTGCTCTGCGAACTGGTCGTACTCATCGTTGGTGTAGTTGACAAAGTTGTACTTCCCCTCTTCGGCCTGCGAAGAGTGGAAGACGCCGTAACAGAAGTGGTTCGGGTCGATGCGTTCGGCTCGCCCGGCCCAGTTCAGCGTGTACGAGTCGAATTCCTGACCGACTAGCGCTTGGTCGACGATCTGGTTCCAGGCCATCGGGTTCTCCTGAACTGAGACCCCGAGTTCCCGCCAGTTCTCCGCGATCATCTGGCCGAACTCGAATCTGACTGGATCGTAGTCCGACGTCGTCGTGATGAGTTCTATCTCGCGAACCTGCTCGCCCGGCTGGACGGTCGCCTCCTCGTTGCTGCCGTCACCGCCATCGCTGCCGTCACTGCCTTCGCCGCCATCACCGCTGTCGTCCGAACAGCCCGCAAGACCGACGAGAATGCCCGTCCCGGCGGACGCTCCTGCTGTCCGTAACACCTTTCTCCGTGTCTGTTTGTCACTATGTGGCATACAGATACCCATGTCCGTTCAAATTAATAAAAGTAACTCATAAATTAATTTATATAGCGGTATGAAAGGATCGATTTTGGGATATGGGGGTAAAAGTAGATTATATTACCCGAGGTACAGAACTCTATTAAGAGAATAGTTGAACTTGACGAGCTCTCAATACCCTTTAATTATAGTTTTACGGGGACGAGGTCACTCTTCGATGTCCTCGTCGATGGCGATGTAGTCGGTGCTCAGGTAACTGCTCATATCTCGGTTGCGGTCGGTGACAACGATGTGCTCGACTGTGTCGACGGTGTCGTGCTCCCGAATCCTCGTCAGCGTTCGCTTGACGGCCTCGACATCCGGGAGGCTCCCGACCGCGTAGACGTCGTAGGTGCCGAGCCCGGCCGAGACGTGCCAGAGCGGCAGCCTCTGGAGGAACTCAAAGATGTCGTCCCCGGCGCCGGGGGCGTCCGTTGCGGTGACCGCCAGCCGGACCAGCTCCCAGTCGGTTTCTCGTGGGTCCAGCAGGAAGAAGACGGTCGTCACCTCTAGGATGTTGTCCACGCGATAACGGACACCCTCAGTGCTCATATCGTGGCCAGCTGCCTCTAAATCCTCAGCAATCTCCGAGTACGGTTTTCTCGGGTCCTCCGCGAGGATGCGGAGGATTAGACTGTCGATCTCATCGAATGTTGGCCACCTCTCGCCGTTTTCTTCCATACTGCTGCCAAGTCGCTTCGGCACTAAACGATACCGCCGACGAGTGACGCGTCGCAAGGGCTCTCCCTCATGGAATGACCCACTCTTGTCCTACTCAATAAGTGAAATTTAGTCCGGAGTTCAGATGGATCCTACCCCATACTGTTGTGCGATTGTTAACGAGTAATGTGTTAAATAACAGAAATCATAAACACCGGTCTGCGTTGGTTACCCAGTCCGGTTGATGATTGTTCGAGAGTGGCCCCGTAGCGAGCGGTGCCGCATCTCTGGCACTCCGAAATCGATTGTCCCGTCTACGTCTCGTCAGGGATCGATTCGTGGGTCTCGAACTGGTGATCGGTCGCTCGGCCGCAGTCCTCACAGTCGAGCCGGGCCATCGTCGGCACCGGCGACGGCCGGCTCCGCGCCGTTCGAGGTGAGGTGGTCCACGGTGGCCCGCCCTTCGCCACAGCGCCGTAGAACGTGGTCGACTCGACGACAAGGTGGACGATGCCGAGAACCGCCGTCTCCATCGACTCGTCCGCCCGAGTGGCACCATCACCGGGATGCTTGTGAGACAGAACCGGAATTTGGTCTGGCCAGCCGGGATCAACGTCCCACACGACCGGCGTTGCGTCACGGTATGAGCGACGGTGATTCCGTCGTGCTCCTCCGTCCGGCGGACGACGAGAGCGACGGGCGAGCGGCCGAGGAAATCACCGACATACGTCGGACTTTCAAGCAAGTTTCACCGGGGATCGAGGTCAGCGTCGAGCGGATCGAGACCGACGATTTCGATACCACCGTTCGGCAGTGTCTCTCGGTGTTTCGAACTGCCGAGAGGAATATCGTCGCCGGTTTCGGTGGCGGCCCCCGTGAGATCTTTCTCCCGTTTACCGTCGCTGTGCTCGTCGTCCGCGACGAACTGGAACAGGTGTATCAGTTCAACGATATCGATGGTTCGGTCCGCGAACTCACGGTCCCAGAGCTGATGACATCGCTCTCCAAGGAGCCGCTTCACACGTTGGAGCGGATCGGTGCGCACGATGGACAAGTAACGCTACCCGAACTCGCCGAGGGCGCAGACGTATCGAAGAGTACCTTGGGCCGCCATCTGGATAAACTCGAAGCGGCGGACGCGGTGCGCACGACGAGGGATGGAAAGACGCGGGTAGTCAGTCTCACGCTGAGCGGCGAACTGCGACTCCACAGAGGAACGGGTTCCGAGCGCGACTGATCCCGTGAGTGGGGACCATCATTTTGTGACCTGCCGGCAACGTTGACTCGTGCGGCTCGTACAGGTGACGATGCCGGCCGGGAAGCGGGACACCGTGCTCGGCGTCCTCGACGACGAAGGGATCGACTACGTCGTGACCGACGAGACGAGCGGCCGCGAGTTCGTCGGCGTCGTCTACTTTCCCATTCCGACGGCGGCGGTCGAACCGGTGCTCGAACGGCTCCGGGAAGTCGGTCTCGACGATCAGGCGTACACGGTCGTGCTCGCCGCCGAGACGGTCGTCTCACGCAGGTTCGACCGACTGCGGGAGGAGTACGCGGAGCGCGAGGACAATCAGGACCGTATCGCACGCGAGGAGTTGCAGGCCCGCGCGGAGGAGCTGGCTTCGTCGGTGCCGACGTACGTCGTGATGACGGTCGTGAGCGCGGTCATCGCCACGGCGGGCCTCCTGCTCGACTCGCCCGCGACAGTGGTCGGGTCGATGGTCATCGCGCCGCTGATCGGCCCGGCGATGGCGGCGGCCGTCGGCAGCGTCGTCGACGACGATGAACTGTTCTCGCGTGGCGTCCGGATGCAGGCGCTCGGTATCGGTCTCGCCGTCGCCGCCGCCGCAGGCTTCGCCGCCACGGTGAACACGCTCAATCTCGTCCCCGCGTCGCTGGACCCGAGTGCCCTCGGGCAGGTGCAGGAGCGACTCAGCCCGGATTTCCTCTCGCTGGCGGTGGCACTCGGTGCCGGTGTCGCCGGGGCCGTCTCGCTCACTACCGGCGTCTCCTCGGCGCTCGTGGGCGTGATGATCGCCGTCGCGTTGGTGCCGCCGGCGGCGACGGTCGGTATCGGCATCGCGTACGGGAGCGTCTCGATGGTCGTCTCCTCGGGCGTGCTGGTCGTCGTGAACGTGCTCTCGATCAATCTCGCGGCGCTGTCGGTGTTGTGGTACTACGGCTACCGTCCGCAGCGACTCTTCCGCGAGGACGACGCCCGCGCCGCGACGGTTCGCCGCGCCGTCGCGCTCGTCCTCGTCATCGCCGTCCTCTCGGCGTTCCTCGGCGGCGTCACCTACGACTCGTTCCGAACCGCGGACGTGCGCAGCGACGTGGAGGGCGAAGTCGAGGCGGTGTTCGCCGAGGACGGCGTCTACCCCGCGCTGTCAGTGTTCGACGTGACCGTGGCCTTCGAAGCGCGGGACCCAGTGTTCCTCCTGCACGAGCCGAGTTCCGTCGTCGTCACGGTCGGCGTCCCGCCCGACACCGACACGATGGGGGTGACCGCCGTCGTCCGCGAGGCCGTGACAACGGTCGCCGGTCCCGAGGTGGAGGTGCAGGTCAGATTCGTCCCCTACCGGACGGCGTGACTGCGCGTCGGTCCCCGAGCGGCCGACGCAGTTCTTATGCCGCGGACTCCCTCACGACGGCACATGGGGTACGCCTGTCCCGTCTGTGACGACCCGCAGGCCGACGCCCGCCACCTCGCGAACCACCTCGCGTTCACGGCCATCCTCGGGGACGACGCCCACGAGGCGTGGCTCGACGACCACGCCCCCGGCTGGGCCAACGAGGGGGAATCCGAGTTGACAGCGCGAATCGCCGACGAGGCCGAGCAGCGGGAGTATCCGCAGGTGTTCGAGGACACCACCGGCGGGACGCGCGAGGGCGACCGCGCCGGCGAACTGTTCGAGTCGGAGGGGCACGGCCACGGTCGCGAGCACTCACCGTCGGCACGCGCGACCGACGAGGTGCCGTACCAGCAGGCCGAGGTCACCCCCGACGACGAGACCGAGGCGATACTCGACGAGGCGCGGGCGATGACCCGCGAGATGCTCGGCGAGGACGAGGACGGCGAGGCCGACGCGGAGGACGCCGACGACGCGGCCACGAGCGACGGGTAGCGATACGCCTACTTACCGGCCCGTCGTACCGCAGGGTATGCACGTCGAGGGGTTACTCGCGCCGGCGACCGCAACGGCGGCACGCGAGCGGTACGACGCGCTCGCGCCCGCCGCCAAGACGGTCGTGCGCGAGAGCGCGAAGGCGATGTCGTTCGACCGCGCCGAGTACGACGAGCGAGTCACGGCCGAGGTCGTAGAGACGGCGCTCGACGCGCTGTTCGCGTCGCTGCTGGAAGTCCACGTCGGCACGCGCGACGAGTTCGAGACGTTCCGCGACGACCACCCGGACCTCGACCCCGATGTCGAGGGGAGCGACGAGGTGGACCGCGTCGTGTGGCACCCGGCCCCGGCCGCGGACCTGCTCGTCGCCGCCACGTTCCACGAGGCGGAGCGGGCGGCCGTCGGCACGCTCCGGCGACAGGCGTTCGGCAAGGCGTACCGCGACCTGTTATGAGGCCGATCACGCGGAATCTGGTCGTCGGCCTGCTGGTCGTGACCGTGCTGTTGCTCGCGCTCGGCGCGGCCCCGTCCCTGCTCCGGAGCGGCGACCCGTACTACGTGGCGGCGACGTCGGCCCAGCCGCCGGCCGAGACTGCGCCGGTGAACGGCTCGACGCTCTCCGAACAGCGGTTTCCGTACACGCTCGCCGCGGTGCGGAGCGGTGACGGTCGCTCCGACGCCTACTACCGCGGTCCGGTCGGGGTGAAGGGCGCTTTCACTCACTCGCCGTTCGACGAGACGGGCGCGTACGCGGAACAGTATCCGGACGCCGTCACGCCGAACGGGACGTACGTCCGGTTCGAGAACACCACGTATCGACTGACCGTCGTCCACGACACCGACTAATGACCCACCCGAACGACACCCCGAGCGGAACCGACCACGACTGGCCGGTCGTCGAATCGCGCGCCGAGTACGAAACCGGCTGGTACACGGGCGGCTACGACCGCCTCCGCCAGCCGGACGGCACGGAGAAGAACTACTACTGGGCCGACCTGCCCCCCGCCGTCGTCGTGGTCGCGACCACCGGCGACGAACTCGTGATGGTCGAGCAGTATCGCCCGGCCATCGGCGAACACTGTCTGGAACTCGTCGCCGGCGTCGTCGAGGACGGCGAGAGCTACACCGAGGCCGGCGCGCGCGAACTCCGCGAGGAGGCCGGCTTCGACCCCGCCGGTATCTCGCTCGTCGAGGATTTCTGGTGTGCAACGGGCGTGCTCCGCCACCGGCGAGGCATCGTCTTCGCCGAGGGGTTGACGCCGGTCGAGCGACAGCTCGACGGCAACGAGTTCCTGTCGGTGACGACGGTTCCAGTCGAGGACGCACTCGAACGCGCCCGCGCCGAACCGGCGAACGACGCGACTATCGAGGGGATCCTGCTCTCGCGGGCCGACGGCTTACTGTAGCTCGCTGACCAGCACGTACGCGTCCTCGCCGTCGTCGTAGTAGCGGGGGAGCGTCCGGCGGAACTGGAAGCCGAAGCGACGGTAGAGCCGGATCGCGCTGTCGTTGGACTCGCGCACCTCGAGCTTGACGCGGCTCGCACGCTTCTCGCGCATGACCGTCAGCGCGCTCCCAAGCAGCTGCGCGCCGATGCCGCGGCCCCGGTAGTCCGGGTGGACTGCGATGTCCTTGACGTGGCCGAGCGTGCGGCCGGCGTTCGGCACCGTGTCCGCGACGACGTAGCCGACGACCCTTCCGTCGACGGTCGCGACGAGAAATCCCGGCTCGCCGAGGAAGCCCTCGAAGGCGGCGAACGGCCACGGCTGAGGGAAAGACGTCTTCTCGATGCGGTAGACGGCCAACAGATCCCCCCGCGCCGCTGGGCGAATCGCCCTGTCGTCGGTCCCGTCGTTCGGAGCCGCCGTAGTCACGTCCAATAATTTGCGCCGCGCACACTAAGCCGTGCCGGCCGAGGCGCGTGGCGGTGTGCGTTCGGAACGATCCGGTCGGAACCAAAACTCTATGGCATTGCTTTCATGTTACAACCGCTCGCACGAACTAATGCACCCGACGAGGGTGCATCCCCACCCACCCTATCATCGACACGGGCGCTCCTTCCCCCACCTCCCCGTGTCGACGTTTTCGAACCCACCGGACCACAGTCCCCCGTCGTCTCTCCGCCCTGCTCTCCGCCCTTCCAGCTTCGGTCGCGTCGCTACCGGCAGGCACGCGAAAGAAATCGAGTGGCGACGGCGCGGTTAGTCGTCGCCGGCTTGCACAGGCCGGCGACACCCGTCAGTCGTCGGCTGGCGCGGCACCGCCCTCGTCGTACTGCCGTTTCGTCAGCGACAGCTTGCCGCCCGCGGAGAGGATACGCCGCTCGCGCTCGGAGGCGTCGAGGTGGGCGGTCAGCTCCCAGTCGTCGTTGACGCGGACGGTGAACGCCTCCCGTCCGGCGTCGACGGCCGCGGCCACGTCGTCGACGATCTCGATGTCGTCGCCCTGCTCGATGCGCTCGTAGTCCGCCTCGTCGATGGTGAGCGGAATCAGCCCGAAGTTGAACAGGTTCGCCTTGTGGATGCGGGCGAAGGACTGCGCGAGGACGCCCTCGATACCGAGATACATCGGGCACAGCGCCGCGTGCTCACGCGAGGAGCCCTGCCCGTAGTTCTCGCCGGCGACGAGGAAGCCGCCGTCAGACTCCAGCGCGCGCTGGGCGAACGTGTCGTCGACCCGCGAGAGGGTGAACTCCGAGAGCTTCGGAATGTTCGACCGGTACATCAGGATGTCCTGCGTCGCCGGGATGATGTGGTCGGTCGTGATGTTGTCTTCCATCCGCAGGAGGGCGGGACCGGCCAGCTCGTCGCCGAGGGGATCTTTCAGCGGCACATCGCCGATGTTCGGCCCCTTGACGAGCCCGTCGTCGACGGCCTCGTCGGGCTCGATGAGATCGGCCTTCGAGCCGTCGTACTGGTCGGGAAGCTCCATCCCCGGCGCGTCGAGGTCGCCGAGTTCCTCCGCGAGGTCACGTGGGTCGACGAGTTCGCCGGTGATGGCCGCGGCGGTCGCGACCTCCGGCGAGGCGAGGAAGACGGAGTCGTCCTCGATGCCGGAGCGGCCCTCGAAGTTGCGGTTGAACGTCCGCACGGAGACGGAGTCGGAGGCGGGCACGTGGCCGATACCGATACACGCGCCACAGGTCGCCTCGGAGAAGTTGACGCCGGCGGCCATCAGCTCCGCGGTCCACCCCTCGCGGGCGAGGATCTCGGAGGCCTGCTTCGAGCCGGGCGCGACGATCATCTCCGTCTTCTTGTTGATCTCGCGGCCCTCCAGCATCTTCGCGGACGGGAGGATGTCCTCGTAGCCGCCGTTGGTACAGGAGCCGATGATGACCTGCTCGACCTCCTCGCCCGCGACCTCGCGGACGGGGACGACGTTGTCGGGCATCGACGGCGTGGCGACGAGCGGCTCGACCTCCGAGAGGTCGACGACGATCTCGTCGTCGTAGTCGGCGTCCTCGTCTGGCGAGAGCGCCTCGAACTCGTCCTCGCGGCCCTGCCGGGCGAGGTAGTCGCGGGTGTGCTCGTCGGTCGGGAAGATGGACGTGGTCGCGCCCAGCTCCGTCCCCATGTTGGTGATGGTCGTCCGCTCGGGGACGGTGAGCGTCTCCACGCCCGGTCCCGTGTACTCGAAGATCTTGCCGACGCCGCCCTTCACGCTCAGCCGGCGCAGCATCTCGAGGATGACGTCCTTCGCGGAGGACCACGCTGGCAGCTCGCCCTCCAGCCGGACGTTGACGACCTCCGGCATCTCGATGTAGTACGGGCCGCCACCCATCGCGACGGCAACGTCGAGCCCGCCGGAGCCGATGGCGAGTTCGCCCAGACCGCCCGGTGTCGGCGTGTGCGAGTCCGAGCCGAGCATCGTCTTGCCGGGCGCGGCGAAGTTCTCCTTGTGGACGTTGTGACAGATGCCGTTGCCGGGCCGCGAGAAGTGCGCGCCGAACGTGCCCGCCGCCGAGCGGAGGAAGCGGTGGTCGTCCGTGTTCTTAAAGTCGAACTGGTAGGTCTGGTGGTCACAGTACTGCGCGGCGACCTCCGTCTGCACTTGGTCCAGTCCGAGCGCCTCGAACTGCAGCCAGACGAACGTCCCCGTCGTGTCCTGCGTGAGGACCTGATCGATCTCGATCCCGATCTCCTCCCCCGTCTCGAGTTCCCCCTCGACGAGGTGGCCTTCGAGAATTTTCTCCGTGAGCGTCTGTCCCATAACGTCTTGGAATCGGCTGGCATCGGATATAAATCCGGCGTGTTTGCCGGATCTTGCGCAGTACGCCTTCCGTTTCGGTCGATGTCGGTTTGGTTATGGAACAGCTTTGCCGCTCACGGGAGAAAAACGCGCCACTCGGGTCGTGCATGGACGTTCAGGGAGAACGCGTGAGTGTTCGGCACAGAGATGAACGCAGACGTTCATGTACTCGGGGAGAATGGAGCCGTCGATGCGGTTTCGCGCCGACCGGGTGGCTTTTGCCCGCTCGGCGGCGCGCTGGGGTATGGAACTGTTCGCTGTCCCCGACCTCCCGGAGGTGCGGCCCGGCGACGACCTCGCCGACCTCATCGCGGCCCGCACCGATCTCGTGGGCGGAGACGTGCTGTGTGTCGCCTCCACCGTCGTCTCGAAGGCAGAAGGCCGCGTCTACGAGTACGCCGACTTCCCCGCCGGCGACCGCGCCGAGCAGATCGCCGCGCGACTGGAAGCCGTCACCGGCGATCAGAAGGACCCGCGATTTGCGCAGGCCATCCTCGAAGAGAGCGAGGAGATACTCACCGAAGCGCCGTTCGTGCTCGCGGTGACGGAGTTCGGACACATCACCGTCAACGCCGGCATCGACCGCTCGAACGTCCCCGACGGCGACCTGCTCCTGTTGCCCGAGGACCCCTCCGCCTCCGCGGCACGGTTCTCGCGGCGACTGGACGTGCCGGTCGTCGTCACGGACACCTCCGGGCGACCGTTCCGCTACGGGCAGCGTGGCGTCGCCGTCGGGTGGGCCGGGATGCCCGCCTCCCGCGACTGGCGCGGCGAGACCGACCGGGACGGTCGAGAACTCGGCGTGACCGTCCAGTCGGTCGCGGACGAACTCGCCGGTGCGGCGAATCTGGTCGCCGGCGAAGGCGACGGCGGAACGCCGGCCGTCGTCGTCCGCGACTGGGACTTCGGCGACCACGGCGGCTCCGACAACCTCTTTCGGGACGACGCGGACGACATCGTTCGCGACGCCCTCCGCGACTGGGCGTTCGACGGGTAGCCCCCGGTCTCGGCGTCGCTGGCCCACGCCCGAGACCCCTCGTTGCCGTTACCGACAGTCGAAGGGGTACGGACGGCTAACTGTCGGTATGCTTGGCATCGAACTCACCCCTGACCATCCCGTCGAGCGCGTCGGCGACCTCGGCGCGCGCGCCGAAGCGGCAGGGTTCGGGACCGTCTTCTGCTCTTCGCACTACGACAACCGCGACCCGTTCGTCGCGCTCGACCGCGTGGCCCGAGAGACCGACACCGCGCGTCTCGGGCCGGGCGTCGCGAACCCGTACGACACCCATCCGGCCGCGCTCGCCGCGAAGGTGGCGACGCTCGACGAGGCGTCCGACGGCCGCGCCGTCTTCGGCATCGGCCCGGGCGATCCCGCCACGCTCGGCCATCTCGGTGTCGACCGCGAGCGCGGCCTCTTGGCCGTGTTGCAGGCGTTCAAGGACGCACAGGCGCTGTGGCGCGGCGAGCGCGTCACCCGCGACGGCGCCCACATCGCCGACAGCGCCGGGCTGAACTTCGAGCCGCCGCAGGGTGATTCGATCCCCGTCCACGTCGGCGGGGAGGGCCCGCACATGTGTCGCATGGCCGGCAAACACGCCGACGGATTACTCTTCAACGGGTCGCATCCGGACGACCTCGCGTGGGCACGCGACCGCGTGGAGGAGGGTAAGGCCGACCGGCCGCCAGAGCGGGGCGAGTTCGAGCTGGTCGCGTACGCTTCGACGTCGATTGCGGCGGACGCCGAGGCCGCACGCGAGGCCGCGCGGCCGCCGGTCGCCTACATCACCTCGGGCGTCGCGCCGTCGGTGTTGCAGCGCCACGACATCGACGCGGAGCGCGCAGAACAGATCGGCGACGCGCTCTCTGCCGGGGAGTTCGAGGAGGCGTTCGGTCTCGTCACGCCCGCGATGGTCGACGCGTTCTGCATGGCTGGAACGCCCGAGACGGTGCGCGAGCGCGCGGAGGATCTGTTAGAACACGCCGACGGCATCGTCGCGGGGTCGCCGCTCGGTCCCGACCTCGACACGGCTATCGATCTCGCTGGCGACGCGCTCTCAGTGGCGTAGTGACTGCTGTGAGCCATTTCGGTATCGACCGCACGAATACGTGGGGTCGAACCGGTAAACGGTTACAGCAGTCACTGTGAGTCGCGATGCTCCTCCGGCGGTTCACCGGAGGGGAGCGCCCGCACGAGTGCGCTCCCGACTGCGCCGGCCGACAGCGCACCGAAGACGACCGACGCACCGGCGGTGATGAGTGCTCCTATCGCCATCAGGGCCGCCTGCTCGGGGCTCTGTGCCGCGATTTCGGCGAACCGCATCGGAAGCTCGACGATGCTCTCGAGGAGACCGCTGCTCTCGCCTGCCATGTGTGGGACTTCGGCGCACGACACTTCGGGCTTCCGGGTTCGCCACGCTCTTTTCCCGCGGTAGCGACGCTCCGGTATGGATCGCGACCGCTCGCTCGACGAGTTCCTCGGCGACGCAGACGAGGGATCGCCGAACCCGGATGACGCGAGCGACGCGGACGCGACAGACGAAGACGAGCCGACGCTTGCGACGACGACCTACGACTCCGACGGTGCCGACTGCGAGGCCTGCGGCGCGACGGTCACCCGGCGCTGGCGAGACGGCGATGCGTTGGTGTGTGGAGAGTGTAAGGAGTGGTAACGCACCTTTTTACCGCTCGGGTTTCCTCGCTCGCTACGGAACCTCTCTCGGCAAAAATCTGCATCAAAGATGTCGAGCGCTCCCTCCGGTCGCGCTCGGTAGATATCTATTCGTTCCGCTACCGCACTATCTTCGCCGCTCTTGCGGTGTTCCTCTCTTATGGACGGTAATCGGCTATGGGTGATAGAGTACTCGCCTCGTGGTACGGCGAACGTTTATATACCGAGCCGCGGCCAGCGGCTCCGTGACGTAACCGTCGCGGCGACGGGCCCGAGCGGGAGCGCGGCCCACCTGTCGTCGTCTGGTCATGGGTCGCCTGTTCGCACTTAGACAGCGACGCCAGTGCCGTCACTCAAAGGCTAAGGGCCGTCGTCATGACACCGTGGGTCGCGACGAACTGCTCCAGTTCCTCCTTTCGCGGGCCGATCTCGTCCGGTTCGTGTGAGTCGGTGCCGAAGACGGAGGAAACGTCGTGGTCGACGAGCACGTCCACGAACTGCGGAGTCGGGTGGACTTCTCCGTACTCGGAGAGGACGCGGCCGGCGTTCAGCTCGGGAACCGTCCGCGAGTCCGCGAATGCCTCGGCGACGCGTCGGTAGTCTGCGTCGGTCGCAATGTCGCGGAGCGCGCTGTTGCGCTCGACGAGGTCGACGTGGGCGGCGACCGCGAACAGGTCGGACTCGATCAGTTCGACGAGGCGGTCGAAGTAGGTGGTGACGTGCTCGCGACGCGCTGCCGCCGACTGCTTCGCGAAGTAGTCCTCGAAGTGGACGTTGACGCCGTCGAGTTCGTGGACGGAGCCGATGGCGTAGTCGAACTCGGCGTCGGCGAGAAACGAGGCGACTGCGTCGTGGTCTGTAGGGTGATAGTCCATCTCGACGGCGTCGTAGACGTTCAGATCGAAGTCCGTGGCGAGATCACGGAGCGCCTCGCGGCGGCGCTCGTAGGTGATGTCGAGGTTGAAGCCGAACGCGCGCTTGTAGCGTGCAGGCTCGCTTCGCGTCGAGACGTTACAGTGGTCGGCGACGCCGACGGCATCGAGACCGGCACGCTCTGCGGCCCCGAGCATCTGCCGGAGGAACCGCCCGTCGGAGTAGTTCGAGTGGACGTGGTAGTCGTGGTTCACACGCGAGGGGACACACCCCGACGGTAGGAAGGTTCGGGTGGCGTGGCTCGGTCCCTATGTCGGACGAGGACGAGCAGACGGTCGAGAGCGCCTGCTACGCGTTGTCGGCGGACGCGTAGTAGTACTCGCCGGCCTGCTTCTGCTCGCGGTCCTTCTGCGATCCGGGCTTGTTGATGCGCGGTCGGCCCGTCCGCTCGTCGCGTCGGAAGGTGACGCCGAGATTCGCGAGGAACTCGTTCATCCCCTCGCGCATGCCGACGGGTTGGCCGGCGTGCCCATGTTCGGCGGGCGTGCCGGCGAACACCTGCAGGCGGTCGGCCAGCAGGTCGATCATGTAGATGTCGTGGTCGATGACCATCGCGGTCGCGTCGTTGTTCTCGGCGTAGCGGCGGATGGCTCGCGTCGCGAGCACGCGCTGTTCCACGTCGAGGTGTGCGGACGGCTCGTCGAGCAGGTAGAGGTCCGCGTCCTCCGAGAGACAGGCCGCGATGGCGACGCGCTGGCGCTCGCCGCCCGACAGGTCCGTGATGTCCTGCTCCATCACGCGTTCCAGCTGGAGCGGCTGGGCTATCTCCGTGTTCCAGTACGACGAGCCGAAGTCATCGGTGACCGAGGAGAGGAACGCGTCAACGCGCATCGGCTGGTCGATGTCGATGTACTGCGGCTTGTAGGAGATGTCGAGAGCGACACCGAGCGCGCCCGAATCCGGCTCCAGCCGCCCCGCGAGCATCTTCGCGAAGGTGGATTTCCCGATGCCGTTGGGCCCGACGACGCCGAGCACCTCGTTGCGGCGTATCTCGCCGGCCGCCACGTCGAGCGAGAACTCCCCCTCGCCGTAGGATTTCGACATATCGGGATACTCGACGAGCGTGTCGCCGGTCGAGCCAGTCCGGGGCGCGTGTTCCTCGAACTGGATGGCTTCCTGCCGGATGCGCATGTTCTCGTTGTCGAGATAGCCGGTGAGGTACTCGTTGATGCCGCCCTTCGTGCTCTTCGGGTCGGTGACGACGCCGAAGGCCGACGGCTGGCCGTACGCGACGTGGATGGAATCGGCGAGGAGATCGAGCACCGCGAGGTCGTGTTCGACGACGAGCATCGAGCGGTCGCCGTCGGCGGCGAGTTCGCGGATCAGCCGCGCCGCGGTAACGCGCTGGCCGATGTCGAGATACGGCGTCACCTCGTCGAGGAAGTAGAAGTCGGCGTCGCGGACGAGCGTCGCCGCGAGCGCGACCCGCTGGAGCTCACCGCCCGACAGCGTGTCGATGTCCTGATCGATGACCGGCGCGATGCCGAGCCGCTCGATGACGTCGTCCGCGACCCCGCGCTCGTCGACGCCCTCGACGAGTTCGCGTGTGTTGCCCGAGAACGTCTCGGGTATCTTGTCGACGTACTGCGGTTTGCGGGCGACCGTCACGTCGCCGTCGCGCAGCGCCGCGAGATACTCCTGTAGCTCCGTGCCACGGTACGCGTCCATCACGTCGTCCCACGAGGGCGGGTCGGCGTGGCGGCCGAGGTTCGGGTCGATCTCGCCGGCGAGGATGCGGACCGCGGTCGTCTTCCCGATGCCGTTCGGCCCGAGGATGCCGGTGACGCGGCCCTCCTGTGGGGCCGGCAGTCCGTACAGCGCGAACGCGTTGTCGCCGTAGCGGTGGGCGGGCGTCTCGTCGAGCTCCTGCGGGAGGTTGATGATCTCGAGGGCGTCGAACGGACACTTCTCGACGCAGATGCCACACGACTCGCCGAGACAGATCTCCTCGGAGATGAACACCTGATTCGGGCCGCCCTCGTACGGTTCCTCCTCGTCGTAGTGGTCGCCACGCTCGACGATACACTCCTTGCCCGTCCGGTTGGGCGGACAGAAGTTCACGCACTCGTAGTTACAGCGGTCGGGTTGACACCGGTCTAAGTCGACGACCGCGATGGAATCGTCGGCCATGTCAGAAGGTCGTATTCGTCGACAGCAGGACTCCCCAACAGACGAACCAGAGAGAGAAGGTCATGAACGCGACGTAGAGGTAATCCTTCGTGGAGAAGTCCTTCATGTCGATTCCCACCACCTGCAGGACGGGGAACTGGACGAGGATCGCCCCTCCGAGCACGAACACGCCTTTGGGGTCCGTCGCTGCTGTCGCGGCCCCGGCTGTCACGACGGACGACGCGACCGCGGCGACGATCCCCATGATAGACGCGAGTGCCGTGACCGTCACGCCCCGCATGTGCGGTGAGAACCGGCCGGCAGTGTCTGTCGCCATGCTCTCGCGTCGTCCCCGTGAGGGGAAAAGCGATTCGCTACGCACCGACCCCGCGAGAGCCACGGGCTGTGCCGGCGAGGGTAACTCGACCTGTCTCGTTCAGCGCTGAAACGCCTGCACACGGGTGAGAGCTCCCCTGAGTTCTCGGCATCACCTCCATGTTTATATTTCCCCGGCCCCTGCAACCGAGTGGGATGAGTGATTCTGACGGGGAGACCATCGACGACCTGCCGCCGAGCGCGAAGCTCGTGTTCAAGGTCCTCGAATACAAGGGTCCGATGACACAGAAAGGGATCGTGGAGGAGTCCATGCTCTCGGCACGCACGGTTCGGTACGCGCTGGAACGGCTCGAAGAGATCGACATCGTGAACGAAGACGTCTACTTCGCCGACGCGCGACAGAACCTCTACGAGATCGCGGCCGAGGAGCCTGCCGACGCCACCGCCGA
Source organism: Halobacteriales archaeon QH_7_66_36 (assembly GCA_003021175.1). GTDB lineage: Archaea > Halobacteriota > Halobacteria > Halobacteriales > Haloarculaceae > Halosegnis. The sequence goes on from PXQV01000012.1 coordinate 216,412, forward strand.
GGAAACCGCGGCCGCATCCGACGACTGACCTCGCCGAGACTCTTCAATCGCGAACATTACAATCACGCCAACAGGCACGACCGGTGGGAACTTTTGACCGTGGGACGCGTTAGCGACGGCCATGGAGGGGACGCTTCGCGTCGGTGCCGTGCTGGTGACCGTCGTCGGTCTCGTGCTCGCCGGGATCGCGCCAGCGGTCGGTGGGGAGAACAGCACAGCGGTCGCGTCGTCGGCAGACGAGCACGCGCCGCCCGACCCAGCGAGTGACCGCCTCGGCTGGGAGGACGGCTACTGGTACAACGAGTCGGTCGACGTCAACCAGTCAGACGGCGTCAGCCGTGCCGAGTTCAACGCCACCGCGAGCCGCGCGATGGCCCGCGTCGAACGGATCCGTCGGCTGGAGTTCAAACAGCGACCCGACGCACGGTTCCTCACAGAGGCGGAGTACCAAGAGATACGCGAGGAGACCCGCGCGCGGCGGGTGAACGTGACGACCGCCGACCGGACCCACCAGAACGTGAAGTTCGAGGCGCTGTTCCTCGTCGGTGAGAACAGGGACTACTTCGCGGAGCAGGCGGCCAACGCGCAGACGAACGTTCCACTGGCGTTCACGGTCACGGGCGAGAGCCCGGTGCTCGAGGAGCGCGGCCTGTCGGTCGGTGACGTCGCCATCATCCGCAGCGAGGGCGAGATTCCACGAATCGAGGAGACGACCCTCGCACACGAACTCGTCCACGTGCTCCAGACGCAGTACTACAACGTGACGACGCCCGCATCTCGGCGGACCGAAGACGCCGCGCTCGCGTTCGACGGCGTGGTCGAGGGGGACGCCACGTATCTCGACGGGCGATACGGCAGTCAGTGTGAGGCGACGTGGGACTGTCTGTCAACGCCGGACGGCCCGCCGCCGAACGTCGCCAACCTCGGGCTGGTGATGTACGGACAGACCGTCTACGCCGAGGGACCAGGACTGGTCGAGTCCGTCGAGTCACGGGACGGCTGGGCGGGTGTCGGTCAGTTGTACGAGACGCCACCACGGACGACCGAGCAGCTGATCCACCCCGAGACGTATCTCGACGACGCCGGCCGCGACGTGCAGGTCGAAGACCGGAGCGGCGACGCGTGGCGCGTGCTCGATCTCGAGGACGGGATCGACTACGCGACGTTCGGCGAGGCGGGCATCTTCATCATGCTCTACTACCCCAGCTATCAGAGCCGAAGCGAGGTCGTGATGCGGCCGGGCTACCCGTTCGAGAACACCGCCCCCGGCTTCTACAACCTCGATCATCCGGCCTCGGCGGGGTGGGACGGCGACAAGCTCTACCCGTACGTGAGCGACGGGGCCGGCGAGAACGAAACCGGCTACGTGTGGAAGACGACGTGGGACTCGGAGACCGACGCCCGCGAGTTCGCCGCGGCGTACCGGCAGGTGCTGGAGCACCGCGGCGCGCGACAGGCGCAGGGCGCGGACAACGCCTACGTGATTCGCGACAGCCCCGGTAGCGCCGAGTTCGAAGACGCGTTCGCGGTCGCGGCCGAGGGCGACACGGTGACGATAGTGAACGCGCCGACACTTGCCGACCTGAACGGCGTCCGGAGCGGCGTCGTCCCCGCAGACGTGCGCACGCCGTCGCCGACGGACACGCCGTTCGGTGGCTCGTCACCATCGGCGACTGACACCGAGACGCCGGCAGGCACGCCCGCCTCGCCGACGGCGTCTTCGGGGCAACCGGGGTTCGGTGCGCTGACGGCGCTGTTGGCGCTGGTAGCGATGGCGGTCGCCGCCCGCCGGTTGGGGTAGTGCCCCGGCTTACTGCGGCGCGACCGTAATGGTCCGGCCGCGGTCGACGGCCGCCTCCAGTTCGTCGGCGATGGCGCTCCCGCGAGACACCTGTATCTCGCCGCCCCGCGAGACGGTCGCGGTGAACAGATACTCGTCGCCGGCGCGCACCTCGACCGTCTCGCCGGCGTGCCCGTCCAGCGGGACGATGACGTGCCGTGAGGTGATCTCCGGGGTAACTATCTCGCCCTGCCGGGTGCCGCCGTCTCCGCCACCCGACCCGCCGGAGCCACCGGCGAGCCGACCGGGGTGTTCGTCGAGCGTCCGCACGTCGATGTCGAGGCCGAGCCGGTTCTCGATGTCCGAGATGCGGCCGCCGCCCTTGCCGATGACCGTCGAGATGTCGTCCTCGGAGACGTAGACGACCGCCGAGTTCTCGCCTTTCAGTTCGACCTCGACGGGACCGCGAGCGACGGATTTGATCTCGCGTTCGATCTCGTTGCGTGCGATGCGGTCGACGCCGGACTCCTCGCCGTCGCCCTGTGCACCGTCCAGCGGAACGGTGACGACCTGCTGGTTGAACGTGTAGATCTCGTAGGCCGGTTCGCCGGTCTCGTAATCGGAGACGACGATGACGGGGCGGGTGAGGTCTTCCTCCATCAGGCCGTGGGGAACCTTCACCTCTGTCGTGACCTCGTAGACGGTGTCCACCCCGCCGTCCTCGATGTAGACGATGGTGTCGACGACCTGCGGAATCATCCCGAGTTCGACGCGGCCGACGAGTCGCTGGAGGGCGTCGATGGCGCGGGTCGCGTGGACGACACCGATCATCCCGACGCCCGCGAGTCGCATGTCCGCGAACGTTCGGAAGTCGGCGGTCTTGCGCACCTCGTCGTAGACGGTGTAGTCGGGCCGCACCATCAGCAGGGAGTCGGCCGTCCGCTCCATCGATCCCCGGAGTTCGGTGTACTGGGTGATCTCCGGGCCGACCTGCAGGTCGCGCGGCTTCTCCATCGTCTTGACCGCGAAGCCGGCGTCGTTCAGGAACTCCGCGACCGCCTGCGCGAACGTGGACTTGCCGGCCCCGGGCGACCCCGAGAGCATCACGCCGCGCTGTCGCTCCGTGAACCGGTCGCGCATCCCCGCCGGGAGGTCGTAGTCGTCCAGATCCGTCTTGACGATCGGCCGGACGGCCGTCACCTCGATGCCGTCGGCGAAGGGCGGTCGCGCCACCGCGATCCGGTAGTCCTCGTACTGGATGATCTTCATCCCGGGCTCCGAGAGTTCGACGAACCCCTTCGCGGAGCCGCGAGCCGTCGACTCGATCTCGTTGGCGACGGTCAGCATCTCGTCCTCGTCGAGCGGGTCGTCGGCGATTGCCCCGTAGGTGATGTCGCCGATTTCGCCGCGCTTCGCCATCGGCACTACGTCCGTCTTCAGGTGGACGGACATCGTCTGCTCGTCGAAGTAGCGCTCGATGTCCAGCCCCTCGGTCGTCTCGTCGACCTTCGGCTCGACGTACTCGATGGTCACGTCGGTCGCGCGGGCGACCTCCGCCTGCACGCGGTCGCTCGTCAGCAGCGTCGCGTCGTGTTCGGCCGCCAGCTCGCGGATGAGCGCGTCGATGTCACCCTCGCCCGCCCCCGACGACTCCTCGTTCGTGGGGCGACGACCCACGTACTGCAGGTCGAACCCGCCGGTCTCCGCCCGGTCGACGAGTCGCTGGAGTTCCTCCAGTCCCGACCATCCGGCGTCGCGACCCTGATTGGCCTGCGACTCCAACTCCGCGACGACTGCGTTGGGGACGTAGACGACATCGAGGTCGTCCCGCTCGGACACGCGGCCGTCGACGACCGCGCTCGTGTCCGGTAGAATGCTCATATCTCTGATTCGGTCGGCGCGTTCATAAGCCTTCCAACACCCCGCGAACGGCTCGTAGTGGTGCAGTCGGGGAAATGAGGGTACGGTCAAGACCGTATATCGACACTCCGACACGGCGCACGCTGGCGAGCGTCTCGTCGCGAGCCAGCCCCGTGCGAGGGATGAGCGACGAACGCAGTGAGGAGCGAATCGGCTGGGGAGGCGTGTGGCTGCGGTCGGCGGTGCGGTTCCCTAGAATCGCGCTAGCAGGACGCGTCACCGTCATCGACCCGTCGTTACCGTTCCCCGGTGCGGTTCCCTAGAATCGCGCTAACAGGACGCTTTAGTTGACGTTTCTACCGACGACAGCGGGCACGTTTCGGGAGAAGCACACACCATCAGACGAAACCCGCATTATAACCCATCCAAGTCACTCCCGATACCCTTCGGTCAGCGACTCCACGTACTTCGCGATCACGTCCACCTCCAGATGAACGGGGTCGCCGACAGACTTCCGTGAGAGGCTGGTGATGTCGTACGTCGCAGGAATGATCGCGGTTGTGAACCCACCGTCCTCGAAATCGGCCACGGTGAGCGAGATACCGTCGACGGTGATCGACCCTTTCTCGACGACGTACCGACCCATTGACGCGGGCAGCGAGAAGCCGAACACCCAGTCGTCGTCGACCTGCTCGATGCCGGTAACCTCGCCGACGCCGTCGACGTGGCCCTGCACGAAGTGGCCGTCGAAGCGGCCGTCCGCGGGGAGGGCACGCTCCAGATTGACGACGGCACCCGCGTCCAACTCGCCGAGATACGTCCGCTCGACGGTCTCCTCGGAGAGGAACAGCGAGAACCACTCGTCGGTGTACTCCTCGACGGTCAGGCAGGCCCCCGAGACGGAGACGGACTGTCCGTGTTCGAGTTCGGCGGCGAAGGGTGCCGACACGCGCAGGCGGAGCCCGCCCGCCGTCGTCTCTCGTGACAGTATCTCGCCGGTCGCCTCGACGATGCCCGTAAACATAGCTGACATACGGGCGAGTCGCACAAACTCCTTGTCGTTCACGAACGCGTGACGCGGTAGTGTTCTGATAAGAGTGACTCCGCAGAGTATGAGGGCAACAGGGTGTAGAAAGCCCCCGGTCGCTCGACCGTCCGCGGCCGGATCGAGCGCCCGGCCCCTTTCGGTCCCGCCCACCGCAGTTAGACAGTCGAGCGACGACCCGCGTATCTGAACACCGCTCGTGACGCTATCCACAGGGCTTTCCCGCAGGCCGACCCAGCGACGGACATGGCGCGGTCTATCATGGAGATGGTCGGGTTCGCGGCGACGCTGGCGCTGGCGGCACCCATCGCGCTGTTCGGGGTCGAACAGCTCGTCGCCGGCGACCGGCTCGTCGGCGGCGCGGCGCTCGGTATCGCCGCGCTCATGCTGGCCGTCGAGCAGTATCTCACGACGCCGACCGATCTACCCGGAAAGGTGGTCGACGGAACCGTCGGTCGGGTCGCGAAGGAGCCGGACGAAGAGGAGTAGCGGCGACGCGGCGGATCTCAGTCCGCCGCGCCCTCGACGGGTTCGAGCGGTTGCTGGGCGCGTTCCATCAACTCGGCCAGCGACAGGTCCGTCGGCTCGTTGTCGATGAGCACGTCGATCGGGAGCGTCGGCGCGCCGTCGATGAGATCCTCCAGCAGGACGAGACGCTCACGGGCGCGCGACATGCCGACGTAGAAGACGCGGCGTTCGTTGTCCGTCAGGACGGGCACCGGGTCGGTTCCCTTCTCAAAGGAGACGCCCTCGGGGAGTTTCTCCTCGTCGACGCTGGCGGCCATCTGTTCGACCACCTTCTCCGTCAGGTCCGTACAGACGAACACGTGGTCGGCCTCGCGGCCCTTCGCGGAGTGGATGGTCCCGACGCGAACCCGGTCGGAGTCCATCCCCTCGTAGGGACCATCGAAGTACGCCTCGACGGAGTTCTCCTGAAAGTTGGAGGTGCGCGTGAGCATGTCCGACGCACCGGCAGGGCCGGGCGTGAACGGCGCGTACTCCTGGACGAACTCGGGGTCGACGGTGAACTCTTCGAGGCGAACGTCCTCGTTTTCCCTGCGCTCGTCGAGCGCGTCGAAGAGGTCATCTCGTTCGCCGGTGCCGAACGCCGAATCGGCGAGCATCTCCGCGAGGCGGCGCGCTTCGAGTCCCGTGATCGGCTCGTCGTCGTCGTACTTCTCGACGGCGCGCACGTACCCCTCCAGCCGGTCGGTCCACATCCGCATGTCCGTCAGCGAGGTGTACGGGATACCTATCGACGTGAACTCCTCCATGAACTGGAACAGTTGGTAGCGGGCGCGGAACAGCACCATCACCGTCTCGTCGTCCGTCTGTTCGACCGTGTTGCGGACGTTCCGCGTCAGGTCGAACATCGACGGCGACCGAACCGCCTCGACGCCCCCACCCTCCTTCCGCGGATTGAGGTTCTTCTGCTGGCGCTCGTCGATGTGGCGGATCTGTCGGTTGACGACGTGGAGCACGTTCGACGGGAGCCGGTAGGAGTTGGGGAGGACGATGTCGTCGTCCGGATCCGCCTCCAAGAGGAGCGCGGGGTCGGCCCCCTGCCACGCGTAGACGACCTGATCGTCGTCGCCCGCGATGAGGACGCTCTCCATGTGTGGCTGCCACTCCTCGTAGACGCTGTGTTGGAGCGTCGTGATGTCCTGAAACTCGTCGATGACGAGGTGGTCGACGTTCGGGACGAGCGCGCGCTGCTGCACCCGTTCGAGCATGTCGGCGAAGCCGACGACCCCCTGTTCGCCCTTGTAGGTGCGCCACGCGCGGATGACCTCCGGCACGTCGATGCGGTCATCGTCGGTCGGCCACGTCGGGGTGTACTTGTTGCCGGAGTTGGCGTTCGGGTCGATACCCGGCGGGAGACGAACCTCGTCGAGGTCCCACTGGAAGGGCACGTCGTACCAGTCGGCCACGTCGCGGCGGGTGCGCTGGAGCCACTCCGAGGTGGCGATGATCTTGTTGCCGATGGTGGTCGAGCGGGCCGAGCGACGGCGATTCGTGTCGTACTCGCCCTCGAACTCGATGCCGTAGTCGTCACAGAACGCCTCCTTCTCGTCCTCGCCGACCACGTCGCTTCGGGAGAGGTTCAGCAGTTCGTACGCCTTCGCGTGCATCGTGCAGACGTTCCCCTTCAGCGATTTCGGAGAGCGGTCGAGTCGCTCGGCGAGTCGCTCGCGCACCTCGGCGGCGGCCGCGCGGGTGTACGAGACGACGAGAATATCCCGGACATCGACCCCCTCGTCGAGCATCTCGTCGACCCGGTCGAGCAGAGCGGTGGTCTTCCCGCTCCCGGGCCCGCCGAAGAGCCGCGTTACCTGTGGACCGTCGGACATGAGAACATACAGACGATCCACCGGCATAAGCGGCGTGGCTTCGCTCCGAGGATGAACGACGGTCCAGAGCACCGCGCGACCCCGGCAGAACGCCGCCCGAGCGACCCGTCGGACTCACCGAGTCCTTTTCACCGAACGGGCCACAACGGACGGCCAATCGTGTCGGAGAAGACGCCCCGAGGGAGTTCCGTCGGCGTGGACGACCCGTACGCCTTCGTCGAGCGGTGCGACCACCTCACCGACGACGGCCGGTGTCGCTACGCCGCCGAGCACGCCCGCCACGACCCGTCGTTCGCGGCCGAGCGCCGCGCCGACGACCTGCGGTGTCCCGCCGCTGACCCGCACGGCGACTGGGCGTGGGCCGACTGCCAACACTTCCGGGCGCGCAACCGCGACCGCGAGTGCGTCCGGTGTGGTCTCGACGAACACCGACGGGCCCACGACGACGAGCGACCGCTGCTGGAGGAACACCACCTCGAATACGCCGCCGACGACCGCAAGGAGTTGGCACACGAGATAACGGTGTATCTCTGCCGGTGGTGTCACGCGAAAGTTCACGACTCGTGGGCGCGCGTCGACGACGACGCCAGCCCCGACCCGGAGGCCATCGCGGAGAAGGAGGGCCGCCGCAGCGAGGAGCTATCGGAGGCGTCGTTCACGACGGCCGCCGACCGCTACGACGAGGAGTGACGCAGTAGGTATACACAGACGTGAACACTCACGGGGGAAGCGACGGCGTTCCCGGGCATTTTTCCCCACGTACGCGCTATCCGAGATATGACCCGGATCGTCGTGGTCGACAACCACGGGCAGTTCACCCATCTGGAACACCGGACGCTACGCGACATCGGCGTGGACGTGGAGACGGTCGACAACGAGACGCCGCCGGCGGAGACGGACGCGGACGGCTACGTCCTGTCGGGCGGGCCGTCGATGGACCGCACCGGCCGCGCCGTGGAGTATCTCGACGCCGACGAACCCGTGTTGGGCATCTGTCTCGGCCACCAGCTGATGGCGACGGAGCTGGGCGGCGAGGTCGAGTCGGGTGACTACGGCGGCTACGCGGACGTGACCGTCGAAATCGGCGGCGACGACGACCCGCTGGTCGGCCCGCTCGCGCCGGAGACGCGCGTCTGGGCGAGCCACGCCGACGAGGTGGTCACGGTCCCGCCCGGCTTCGAGCGGACGGCGACGAGCGACATCTGCGGCGTCGAGGCGATGAGCGACACCGAGCGCGACCTCTACGGCGTGCAGTGGCACCCCGAGGTGGCACACACGGAGCGTGGCGTCGAGCTGTTCGAGAACTTCGTCGCGCGGTGCGAGCGGGCGGCCCCCGACACCGCCTGACGGGTGTCACCGCGTCTCGAACCCGGCGGCTGTCAGTAGCGTTATGAGCGGCGGGTGAAAAGGAAACGGACATGACCGCGACACAGGGCGATCTGGCCTCCCTCTCGCGGTTCATCTTCCGCGCGCCGAACTGGTACTCCAGCGTCGCGTTCGCCACGTTCATCGCCGCGCTCGCCGGCATCGCCGCGTTCGACTCGCGGTTCGTCCTCGAAGACGCGTGGCAGGGCATCTTCTTCATCGCCGTGCCGACCATCATCGCCAGCGGCGTCACCCCCTACGTCGACACGAAACTCGGGGGACAGCTCACACCGAACCGGGCGTCGCTGCTCGCACTCATCTGTGAACTGCTCGTCGTCGCGACGCTCGTCGTCGTCGGTGTGATCGCGGAACTCACCGCGCGACTCGGACAGGGGTTCGTCTTCGACGCGCTGTTCGCCGCGCTGGCGGCCGTGTTCGCCTTCCGGCTACTCGTCGTGATGGCCGTCTCTCACCGGTCGCCGCTGCGCGCGAGCGTCCCCGCGAGCATCCAGACGGTCGCGGCGGGCATCCTGCTGTTCATCTACAGCGGGACGATGCGCTACGTCGAGATCGGCGGCCCTATCGCCCGCTCGTATCTCTCGCGACCGGAGGTCGCCCCCGAGGAACTGCTCGTAATCATCCCGAGCGACTTCTTCCTGCTCGCCGGGATGTGCGTGCTGTACGCCGCCGCAGTCACCGTGTTCATCACGGTCATCGACCGACCGTGGAAACAGTCGATGGAGGTGTCGGTGCTCAACTTCCTGCGCGGCTTCATCGGTCACATCGCCGAGGGGACCGACGAGCTGGAGGACTTCTTCGAGGGCATCGGCGAGGAGGCAGTCGTCCCGGTCACCGTCCTCTCCTTCCGGACGGCGACCGGCGAGAAGGCGCGGTTTGTCCTCCCGATGATACACCCCGGACCGATGGGCGAGATCGGCGGCGGAAACCTCCCCGTGCGCATCGCGCGACAGGCCGACGGCCTCGCGTTCCCGCCACACGCCACCGCCGGTCACGACTTCAATCTCGTCACCTCGCGAGAGGTGGAGTCGCTGTTGAACGCCGCCGGCGATGCGATGGACGGGCTGACGTATCACGACGAGGCGACCGCGAGCGTCCGCACCGAGGAGGGAGAGGCGACCCTACTCGCGCAGGCGTTCGGCGACAGCGCGTTCATGACCGCGACCTACGCACCGGGGTTCGCCGACGACGTGGAGTACGCCGTCGGCCTGTCGGCCGCGGCCGAGGCACGGCAGGGCGGGCTGAACGACGTGATGTTGGCCGACGCGCACAACTGCAACAACGGGCTGAAGGGCGAGGACCTCGGCCACGTCGTCCCCGGGTCGAAGCGCTCGTTCGACATGATCGAGGCAGCCCGCGCCGCCGGCGAGCGGCTCGCGGACGCTCCCCGTCAGCCCCTTCGGATGGGCGTCGCGTGGGATCGAACTCGGTGGGAGCCGCTCGACGGCATCGGGCCGCTGGGCGTCCGCGTCGCCGTCACCGAGGCCGGCGATCAGCGGACGGCGTACGTCCTCGTCGACGGGAACAACATGGAGCCGGGACTGCGGGACGCAATCGTCGCCACCGTGGAGGAACGCGTCGACCACGCCGAGGTGATGACGACGGACACCCACATCGTGAACACCGTCGAGGCGTCGAATCAGGTTGGCGAGCGGATGGACGGCAGCGAACTCCGGTCGCTGATCGCCGACCTCGTCGACGAGGCGGTCGCCGACCTCGAACCCGTCGAGGCCGGGATGGCGACCGAGCGCGCCGAGGTGACCGTGTTCGGCAACGACCGGACCGAGTCGCTCGCCTCCCACGCGAACGCGATGGTGCAGATGGGCGGGGCCCTCGCCGCGGCGTGTATCATCGCCGTCACCGCCGTCTCGGTGCTTCTCTTCTTCCTCACCTGACCACGCTGAAGCCGAGCATCGCCGTCCTCGGCGACGAACTCGCGAGCGTCACGAGAAGGCGGTTACGCGTCCTCGAACAGGTCGTCGACCGCCGCTCGGGCCGCGAGCGCGGCGTCTTCTGCCACCCGTTCGGCCGCGTCGTCGTCGACGTTGAGATACACGTCCACCTCGAGGGTGCCGTCCTCGAAGGTGGCGGTCACGTCGAGGTCGCGAACGTCGCTCTGCTTGTACCGAGAGAGAACGAAGCCTTCGGCCGCGTCGGAGGCGGTTTCGACGACCTCCTCTGCGGTCGGGTCGCTACTCACGCGCCGTTACGCGCCGCCAGCGCCCGGGCCGCTCGGCCCCTGCGGGCCGCCCATGCCGCCGCCCTGCTGGAGCATCTGCTGGAGCTCCTGCTGGAGCTCTTCGAACTGCTCTTGGACGCGCTCCTCCTGCGTTCCGAGCTGGTCGGCGCGGACCTCCAGCGACTCGACCTTGTCTTCGAGGTCGTCGCGCGCCTCGTCGTAGTCCGCGGCGACGAGCAGTTCGCCGACCTCGCGGTACATCTCGACGCCCTCGTCGAGGTCGTCGAGCGCGTCAAGCGCGGTCTCGGACTCCTGCAGCGACGTCTCGGCCTGCTGCTTCTGCGCGGCCACCTGCTGTGCCGTCTCCTGTAAGTCCTGTAGCTCCTCGATCTTCTCCTGTGCTTCAGGCGGAAGATTCCCTTGCATGTCCGACGGGATGTGCTTCCCACTCAAAAACCCCCGCTTTCCGCTACTGGTAGTGTTCAGCTAAGAGCGACTCTAGGGAGTAGGAGGACGACGAGGTGTAGAAAGCCCCCGGACGCTGCGGTCGCGCGACTCGCTGTGCTCCGCAGCCTCCCTGTGGTCGGCTTGCGGTGTCCTCGCGCGGTTCTACCGCGTGAGCAGGCCGAGGCGACGGCGTCGCCTCGCGGCTTGCGTCGCCGGGCTTCCCGCAGCGCCCACCGGGAGAGCGGCGCTCTCCCGAGCAATCGGCGGCGACGCCGCCGATAACGGCCCCTTTCAGTCCCACCCACCGCGGTTGCGCAGTCGAGCGACGGCTCACGTATCTGAACACCGCTCCGCTACCGAAGTCTCCCCTCCACGAAGAGCCGAGCGAGAGCGGGCGAAAGCGACCCGAATCGCTAGGTGTCCGTCAGCGGAGATTGCCGAGCAGTTCGTAGTCGTGGTCGGGGGTGTAGCGGCGGAACAGCAGGCTGTTCGTCAACACCGACACCGACGAGAACGCCATCGCCCCGGCCGCGAGCATGGGCTGGAGCAGGCCGAGCGAGGCGAGTGGGATCATCGCCGTGTTGTACCCCAGCGCCCACACGAGGTTCTGCTTGATCTTCCGGAGCGTCGCGTCGGAGATGCGGATGGCCCGCACCACGTCGCGCGGGTCGTCGCGCATCAGCGTCACGTCCGCGGCCTCGATGGCGACATCCGTGCCGCTCCCGATGGCCGTGCCGACGTGCGCGACCGCGAGCGCCGGCGCGTCGTTGACGCCGTCGCCGACCATCATCGCCGTCCGGCCCTCCGCTTGGATGGCCTCGACCGCGTCGGATTTGTCATCGGGCAACACCTCGGCGCGGACGTTCGCCGGGTCGATGCCCACCTGATCGGCGACGGCGCGGGCGGTCCGCTCGTTGTCGCCGGTCAGCAACGTCACGTCGACGCCGCGCGCTCGGAGTTCGCGCACCGCGTCGGCCGCACCCGGCTTGACCGTGTCCGCGTCCGCGACCACGCCCACGGCTTCGCCCTCGCAGGCGACCAGCACCGCCGTCTTTCCTTCCTCTTCGAGTCGCTCCATCGTCCCTGCGGCGGGCGAAGGGTCGATGTCGTTGTCCCGGAGCAGTTTCCGGTTGCCGACCAGCACCTCGCGCCCGTCGACCGTGGCGCGGACGCCGTGACCGGGCACGTTCTCGAACGCCTCGCTGTCCCCCACGTCGACGCCGCGCTCCTCGGCCCCCTCGACGATGGCTCGGGCGAGCGGGTGTTCGCTGCCGCGTTCGGCCGCCGCGGCCAGTCGGAGCACGTCGTCCTCGGAGCGGCGACCGGGAGCGGCGACCTGTCCGCCGTCCGTCGCTGGCTCGCCGCCGTCGGCGGTCCCTTCGCCGTCGACGGCGATTACGTCGGTGAGTTCCATCTCGCCTTCGGTCAGCGTCCCGGTCTTGTCGAAGACGACCGTGTCCACGTCCTTCGCGCGTTCGAGCACGTCGCCGCCCTCGAACAGGACGCCGTGTTGCGCGCCGATGGTGGTGCCGATCATCGTCGCCGCCGGCGTGGCGAGACCCAGCGCGCAGGGACAGGCGATGAGCACCGCGCTGGCGAAGACGACGACCGCGAACTCGAAGACGGAGACGGTCCCGCCCGCGACGGCCGGCCCGCCGGCGACGAGGCCCCACAGCGGGAGTCGCGCGACGACGCCCGCCAGCAGTTCGGGGGCGGCGAACCAGACGACACCCCACAGGACTGCGTTGGCGATGACCGCGGGAACGAAGTACGCCGAGATGCGGTCGGCGAGGTTTTGGATGTCGGGCTGGCGTGACTGGGCGTCCTTGACCGTCTGAACGATCTGCTGGAGGGCGGTGTCGGCACCGACCTTCGTCGCCTCCACGACGAGGACGCCGTTCTCGTTGATCGTCGAGCCGACGACTTCGTCGCCCTCGCGCTTCTCGACGGGGACGGACTCGCCGGTGACCATCGACTCGTCGACCGCGCTCTGTCCGTCGACGACCACGCCATCGGTCGGTATTCGCTCGCCCGGGCGGACCTTCATCCGGTCGCCGACCGCGACATCTTCCAGCGGCACCTCCGCCTCGGTGCCGTCCTCGCGGACGACGGTCGCCGTCTCGGCCTCCATTTCGAGGAGCCGCCGGAGCGCCTCGCCGGCCCGACCCTTCGAGCGGGCTTCGAGATAGTTGCCCAGCGTAATGAAAACGAGGATGAGCGCCGCCGTGTCGAAGTAGATGCCGCCGGCGACCAGCCCCGTGAGCACCGCGACCGAGTAGACGTAGGCCGTGCTCGACCCCAGCGCGATCAACACGTCCATGTTGGCGCGGCCGTTCTTCGCGAGCGCCGTGTAGGAGTTCTTGTAAAAGGGGTAGCCGAGCACGAGTTGGACGGGCGTCGCGAGCGCGAACTCGACCCAGCCGAACGTGACACCGAACACCGTCTCGGGGACGAGCGTGCCGCCGAGGAGGAGACTCTCGGCGAGGACGAACAACAGCGGTGCCGACAGCGCCGCGCCGAACAGCGTCCGTCGGAGTTCCTTGCTGATTTCGGCCTCCCGGGCCGCGTCGCGGGCGTCACGACCGTCGTTACCCGACCCGCTCTCCTCGCGAACCGGCGAGTACCCCGCCGACTCGACAGCGTCGTACAGCGCCACAGGCGAAACATCTGCGGGATTGTAGGTGACCTGCGCCTCGTCGGTGGCGTAGTTCACCTCGCTGTCGACGACGCCGGGGACGGCTTCGAGTGCCGTCTCGTTCGCCTCCGCGCAGTTGGTACAGGACATGTCGGCGATGGCGATGGTCGTCGTCTCCGAGACAGCACCGTAGCCGGCCGCCTCGACAGCGGCGTATAGCTCACCGAGCGACACCACTTCGGGGTCGTATTCGACAGAGCCTTCGTCGGTGGCGAAGTTCGCGTTCGCCTCAACGACCCCCTCGCGGGATTCGAGGGCGTCAGTGACTGCCGCCGAGCAGTTGGCACACGACATCCCCGTGATGTCGAAGTGGGCGGTTCTGGTCATTACCTACGTGTAGTGGCTCCTCTCTTAGGCAGTTTGCTACTTCGAAGCGAAAGGCAACGACCTCGGAAGATTTGGAGTCGAAAGCCGAAGGCGTGGTTTACGCCCCTTCTTCGAGTCGCTGATACTGCGTCTCGAAGCGGCTCTGACACGACCCACAGCAGAAGTGGTAGACATCGCCGTCGATGCGGGCGGACTCGCCCTCGCTGTCGACGGTGTTGCCACACTCCGCACACGTGATGGCGAACTCGGTACCGTCGAGCGACGGTGTCCACTCCATGTCGTCAACGAGCGTCACCGAGTAGTCGGTCGCCGGCACGTCCGCCAGCAGACCGTCGATCCACCGTCGCACGTTCTGCCCCTCCGCGCGACCGTGGAACCAGACTTCCCCCTCCGCCGTGACGAAGAGATGTTCGACGCCGTCCGCACCGCTGAGTTGTGCGCGGAGATCCTCAGCGGCGGCCGGGCTGCTCTCGATCTGTACGAACACCGGCACGCCGGCCCGAAGTTGTGCCCGATTGACCTCGACGGTGAACCCGTCGAGCACGCCGACTTCCTGCAGGCGCGTGACGCGGTCGGAGACGGCCGGGCCGGAGAGTCCGACCGCCTCGCCGATGCTGCTGAACGGCCGTCGCGCGTCCTCGGCCAACAGCGAGAGGATCTCCATATCCGTCTCGTCTAACTCGCGCATACACGGCGTAAGAGCCGCACGGTACAATACCCTTTGTCGGATTCACATTCGAATGCAAACTCACGAGTCGAATGGGCTTGGATTCGAAGCAGTTTGCGCCAAGTGTGTCACCCGGACAACGGATCAGGGGCTCAGACGCCAGCGACGGATTCGGCCACCTCGACCAGCGTCGTCCACGTGTTGAGACCGGCGCGCAGCGCGGTGAGGTCGTCCGCGCTGACGGTGACGGTCACCGTCTGTCCGTCGCGGTCGACGGTCGTCGTCGTGCGGTCACCGTCGATCTCGCCGAGCTCCTGACTGACGCTCCGGTCGACCAGCGCCGCCGCTTCGGGAGAGGGATACTCGAAAGCTAAGCGTGCAGAGTGCGGGCCGGTCACTCGACGGGGACGGTTTTGATGTCGCGGCTCCGCTCCTTCAGCAGGACGCGGTGGCCGCAGTACGGACAGCGGACGCCGCCGTACTCGTCGAGGCTGACGTCGCGCTTACAGCGCGAACACTTGTACGTCATTCCTCGTCGTCGCCGAGTGCGGCGCGCAACGACCGTCGGACGGTGCGGCCGGCCGGCGTCTCCGGGCGGTAGGAGCCGCCGGTGTACTTGTAGCCGCAGTAGCCACACGCCCAGATGCCGGTCCCCTGTCGGGAGACGCGGTCCTCGCCACACTCCGGACAGGTGTGGTCGGCGTTGGTGTCCTCCTCGATCTCGGCGACGCGGCGGCGGGCGACGCGGCCGTAGCGCGCCCCGAACCGGCCGGCGCTTCCGGTCTTACCTTTAGCCATATTGTCGGTATCAACTCGGCTCGGCGTCATAAACCCTGCGAGACGCGGGCGTCGGGACCGCCGCGGGTCTCACTCGTCCCACTCCGCGAGCAGGTCGTCGCGTCGCCACGCGTCACGGTAGGCCGACTGGATGTCGGTCGGGTCGTCGATAGCGACATCGTGTGCGGCGAGTTTCCGTTTCGCGACGGCCCGGTCGAGGTCGTCGGGCAGTTCGTACACCCCGGGGTCGCGATCCGTCTCGACGAGATGTCGCCCGGCCAACAGCAGCGCCGCGAACGTGGTGTCCATCACCGCGGCCGGATGCCCCTGTGCGTACGGGCCGGCGAGGTTGGCGAGTTCGCCGTCGGCGAACAGGTCGATATGGTCGCCGTCGGGGAGTTCGAACCGGGCGATGCCCTCGCCGATGTCAGCCTGCGAGACCGCGAGGTCACGGAGCAGTTCGACGCCCAACTCGACGTTCCGGTGGCCGGCGTTACACACCAGCGCCTTGTCGCGCATCGCCCGGTAGTGGTCGGGCCGGAGCACGCGACAGCTCCCGGTCGCGGTGACGAACACGTCGCCGAGCGGGGCGGCCTCGGCTATCGGCATGACGCGGTGGCCGTCCATGTGTGCGCGGAGTCCCTCGCACGGGTCGATCTCGGTCACGATGGTTTTCGCGCCGAGCGACCGAGCCTTCCGGGCGATGCCGCGACCGACGTAGCCGTAGCCCGCGACGACGACCGTACTCCCGGCGGTGACGCGGTTTGTCGTCGTCATCAGATTCGAGAGGGCGCTCTCGCCGGTGCCGTGGACGTTGTCGAACCGGTGTTTCACCGGCGTGTGGTTCACGGCGACCGCGGGGACGGTGAGCGTCCCGTCGGCGGCCATCGCCTCGATGCGGTGGACGCCGGAGGTGGTCTGTTCGGCGACGCCGACCAGTCCCTCGGTCGGCACGTCGCTCTCGTACGCCTGTGCCAGCAGTTCCGCGCCGTCGGTGAGCAACAGGTCCGGCTCGTTCGCCAGCAGGTCACGGCGGGCGGCGTTCAGCGCCTCGCGATCCATATCGGCGGCGACGAACGTCTCCAGTCTCGGCTGGGCGTCGAGATGTGCGACCACGTCCGCCTGTGTCGTCTCGTGGTTTGAGGCCGTGAACAGGACGCGTGCGCCGGCGTCGCGCACCGTCTCGATGTAGACGCCGGTTTTCGGTTCGAGATGCGAGGCGACGCCGACGGTCCACCCCGCGAGCGGCTCGGCTTCGGCGAACTCGGCGCGCAATGACTCGACGACCGGCATCCGTTCGCGGGTCCGCGCGAGCGGGTCGTCGCCGTGCTGACGCTCGACCATACCGATACTACGCTGTCGTCACAAAAGACGACAGGGGTTACTCGGTGAGACCGAGGTCGTCGGCCGCGAGTTCGGCGATGCGCTCGCGCACCTCCGGGGCGACCGCCGCGACCTCGTCGCCGTCGTGACGGTTCGCGTTGTGGCGCTCGATGGCGTCCGCGACCTCGTCGAGTGCCACCCGCGTCTCGGTTTCACACTCGGGACAGCGGACCGGAACGGTCGGCTCGTCGCTCATGTGCGGGGCTTCGGAGCCCGGTGCCGAAACGGTGACGGTCGTGGCTGCCCCACGAGCCACGGGCAAAACGGTGTATCCGAAGGGGTTTTGCCCGCGCGCCCGATTCCGGCAGATATGACGGCACCGTGGGCAGACTGGGACCACATCGTGAAACTCGACCCCGACAAGGAGCTGTACGGGGACGAGACGTTCGCCGACGTCTGTGCCACCGGGACGGACGCGATCGAGATCGGCGGCACCACCGGGATGACGGAATCGAAGATGGAGCGGTTCGTCAAGCCGTGCGTCGACGCGTGTGCCGACCACGGCGTCGACTGCTACGTCGAGCCGTCACACGCCGGCGCGGTCGTCCACGCCGACGGTCTCGACGGCTATTTCGTCCCCATCGTCCTCAACGCCGGTGACCCGTTCTGGACCACCGGTGCACACCGCCACTGGGTGAAGGAGGACGCCGACATCGACTGGGACCGCACGTTCACCGAGGCGTACATCGTTCTCAATCCCGACTCGTCGGTCGCCGACTACACCGAGGCCGACTGCGCGCTCGACGCCGCGGACGTGGCCGCCTACGCCGAGGTGGCCGAGCGGATGTTCGGCCAGCAGATCGTCTACATCGAGTACTCCGGCACGTTCGGCGACCCGGAGATCGTCGGGGCGGCCCACGATGCCCTCGACGAGGCGACGCTGTTCTACGGCGGCGGCGTCGGCGACTACGACGCGGCCTACCAGATGGGCCAGCGTGCCGACACCGTCATCGTCGGCGACCTGACCCACGACGACGGTGCCGACGCCGTCCGAGAGACCGTGGAGGGCGCGAAGGATGCGGGCCGCAAGCGTAGCGCAGCGGCCCGGAACGATGAGCGGGGAGCGTAGGCGACCCGCGAATAGCGAGACGCGAAGCGTCAGCGAGCGTCTCGGAATAGCAAGCGGGCGACGCCCGCGAGCAGCGAGCCGCAAGCGTAGCGCGGCGGCCCGGAACGATGAGCGGGGAGCGTAAGCGAGACGCGAGGCATCGGCCGGCGTCTCGGAGTAGTGGGATTCGTCGGCACGCCTTTCGGCGGAACTTTACGGTAGTCGCCTGTTTGACACGTATGGGCATGGGTGGAGCATGAGCGTCATCCTCGATCACGCCTTCGGGCCGGAGGGGATCGTGATGGAGGAGGCGCTGGCGGCGACCGACGTGCGGTTCGAAGTCGAGCGGATCACGGCCCCCGAGCCGACGAATCCGCGGCTGTTCATCTGGGTCACGGGCGCCCTCGACGCGTTCGACGCGGCGCTCGACGAGGACCCGACCGTCTCCGACGTCAAGACACTGCGCGAGGAGGAGTCCCGGCGGCTGTACAGCCTGCGAACGACCGACGCGGCCGACACGGTGTTGTATCCGCTGTGGACGGAACTCGGCGGCGAGGGGCTGACCGGTCGGTACGCCGACGGCTGGTGGCACGGGCGAATCCGGTTCCCGTCGCGTGCGGACGCCGCCGCGTATCAGGAGGCACTCGCCGAACACGGCGTCGAGTCCCGGCTGAAGAGCATCCGCCGTGACGACGGGGAGGTTCCGGGGTCGGCGGTGACACCCGAGCAGCGAGCGGCGCTCCGAGCGGCGTACCGAGCGGGGTACTTCGAGGTGCCACGGACGGCGACGATGCAGGAGATCGCCGAGGAACTCGGCGTGTCGACACAGGCAGTGAGCGAGCGACTGCGGCGCGGCTACGCCCGACTCGTCGAGCGAGAACTCCGGCCGGAACCGTCCGGATGAGCTTTCGGGCGTGTGTGTCCGCGCCGCGAGCGACGTATGGAACCAGCGTGTGTCGATCACGCCTCGCGCAACATAGTAGCGAACGTACACCGGCACCGCTCGCGAGAACGTCTCACCCTCGATAGACAGCGTCACGTCGACCGAGCGCGGCGCTGCATCCTTGAGATCCGGGAACGTCGCCACAGGCCAGTCGATGACCTCTCCATCGCGGTTGAGCCCTTTCGAAATCGCGACTGAAACCACGAGCCTGTCGGGTACGTTGTCCATCCGGCACGAGATCGGAACCCAGCACCGTCGGCGGAGTTCGATACGCGCCAATAGCTATGTCGGTCGCATGTGAACCCCCGCCGGGGAAAGACCGGGCTTAAGTCGGGAACGCGAGAATCGGACGTATGGACGAACGCACGTACGCGGCTGACGCAGAGCCGGGCGCGACCGTCACGGTCGCCGGCTGGGTCCACGAGCTGCGCGATCTGGGCGGCATCGCCTTCCTCATCGTTCGGGACACCACCGGGCGCATCCAGGTAAAACTCGAGAAGGACGAGATGGACGCCGACATGGTGGACACCGCGCTCGACGCGAACCGGGAGTCGGTCGTTCGCGTCGACGGGGCGGTCGAGGAGGAGCCGCGCGCACCCACCGGCGTCGAGGTCGTTCCGACCGACGTCGAGGTGATCGCGGAGGCCGACACGCAGCTGCCGCTCGATCCCTCCGGGAAGGTCGGTGCCGAACTCCCCACGCGACTCGACAACCGGACGCTCGACCTCCGCCGCGAGGAGGCACAGGCCATCTTCGAGATTCGCGCCGAGGTGCTGCGCGGCGTCCGCGACGCGTTCCGCGCGCACAAGGCGACAGAAATCAACACGCCGAAGATTGTCGCCACCGGCACCGAAGGCGGGACGGAGCTGTTCCCCATCACCTACTTCGGCGAGGAGGCGTTCATGAACCAGAGCCCGCAGCTGTTCAAGCAACTGATGGTCGGCTCCGGGGTGGAGCGCGTCTTCGAAATCGGTCCCATCTTCCGGGCCGAAGAGCACAACACGCCGCGGCACCTAAACGAGGCGACCTCCATCGACTTCGAGTCGGCCTTCTACGACCACACGGAGGCGATGGACGTCTGCGAGACGGTCGTCACCGCGGCCTACGACGCCGTCGCGGAGAACTGCGAGCGCGAACTCGAAGCGCTCGGGCTGGCCGAGGAGTTCGAGGCCCCGAGCGGCGACTTCCCGCGGCTGACCTACGAGGAAGCCATCGAGCGCATCAACGCCACCGACGCGCTCGACGAACAGCTCGTGTGGGGCGACGACCTGCCGACGGAAGGCGAGCACGCGCTCGGGCAGGACGTGGGCGAACACTACTTCATCACCGACTGGCCCGCCGATATCAAGCCGTTCTACATCAAGAACCACGACGACGACGAGACGCTGTCGACCGGCTTCGACATGATGCACCCGCGGATGGAGCTGGTGTCGGGCGGCCAGCGTGAACACCGCCACGACCGGCTCATCGCCGGCTTCGAACAGCAGGGGCTCGACCCCGAGCAGTTCGAGTACTACACCAAGATGTTCAACTACGGGATGCCGCCCCACGCCGGCTGGGGCCTCGGCGGCGAACGGCTCATCATGACGATGCTCGGTCTCGACAACATCCGCGAGGCCGTGCTGTTCCCGCGCGACCGCCAGCGGCTGAGTCCGTAGGGCGATGCGCGAGGCGACGGCGTTCGTCCCCGGCCACGTCACGGGATTTTTCGCGCCCGATCCACATCAGGACCCGCTACGGGCAGGGTCGCGGGGCGGCGGCGTTGCCCTCACCGACGGCGTGGAGGTGACCGTGAGTGACGGAGCCGGCGTCACGCTCGGCGGCGACCCCGTCGAGGTGGCGTCGGTCGAGCGCGTGCTCGCGGCGCTGGGCGTGGATCCGCGGGTCGACTGCGAGACGCCGCTGCCGCTCGGCGCAGGGTTCGGCGTGAGCGGCGCGATGGCGCTCGGGACGGCGCTAGCAGCGGCCGCCGCGTTCGACCTCGAACGGTCGGAGAATGACCTCGTCAGCGTCGCCCACCGCGCGGAGGTGAACGCCGGCACCGGACTGGGTGACGTGGTCGCGCAGGCGCGCGGCGGCGTCCCGCTCCGCGTGGAACCCGGCGGACCGGAACACGGCGAGATGGACGGCGTGCCGGGACGGTCGCGCGTCGAGTATCTCCCGCTCGGCGAACTCTCGACGGCGGACACGCTCGCGGGCGACACGGACGCGCTCGCGGCGGCCGGCGAACGAGCGTTGGCCCGCGTCCGCGAGACGCCGACGCTCGGGACGTTCGCGGACGCCTCGCGGTCGTTCGCGGAGGCGGTCGACCTGCTCACCGACGACCTGCGAGCGGTGCTCGCGGCCGTCGACGACGCCGGCGGGACGGCGTCGATGGCGATGCTCGGCGAAACCGCGTTCTGTCTCGGCGACGGTCTCTCTGCGGCGGGATACGACCCCGCAGTCTGTGAGATCCACTCGACCGGAGCCGTGCTGCGGTGACGGGACAGCGACCCGCCGTTCGCCAGCGAGGCAACGGCGTGTCGTGCGCGAATCGCCTCGCTACGCCCGTCTACGCCCGAGAAAAGCGGTTTTGAACTGTTGTCTGTTTTATCCGGCTACCGTAGTCAGAACACGTTCCGATGTCGAACTCCGAGATTCAGGGGACGAAGCTCGTCGAACTGTACCATCGGTACGTGGGGGAGCCGGAGTCGAAGCGCGACGTGTACGGCTACTGGCTGTTCCTGCTCGGGAGCGTCGCCGGAATGGCCGGCGTCACGATGTTTCAGGTGGAGCAGCTGCTCTTCGCCGGCAACTTTCAGGTGCGCGAGTGGGCGATTGCGCTCGCGGCGGCGGGGCTGACGCTGACGATGTTCGGCGTCGTCGTCCTGTTACCGGTGCTCCGAAGCACCGCGCCCGAGGCGGGCCAGCTCGACATCGACACGCTCGCGTTCGAGTTGCACCGTGACGACGACTGGCAGTAGCGACTCATCGACGAGGATGAACGGACGCTCGCAGTGAGCGGCAGCAGCTACGAGACGCGCGAAGACCCCGAAGACGCCATCGAACGGGCCCGCGATACGGTCGCCGGGTCGAGCATCATCGAGATCGACGAGGTGGCCTTCGAGTTCCACGAACAGGAGAGCGGCTGGGGGTGGCGGCTCGTCGACGAGCACGGCAGTCTGCTGGCCGAAAGCGTCGAGCCACGCGAGACGCGGCAGGCAGCTCGCGAAGAGATGCTCGCGGTGAAAGACCACGCCCCCGACGGCGAAACCGTCGTCACGTGGTGACGGAGACGCACTTTTTTCATCGGGCGGACGAACCGCTGGTATGGACGAGCCGCAGGTGCCCGCCAACCCCGACGACGAGGCGGAGATACCGGAGTCACACCCCCGGTACGAGTCGCTGCTCACGCGCCACCGCATCGAGGACGGACTGGAGAAGGGAATCACCTCTCGGCAGGGGCTCATCGCGCAGGGCCGGGGGGAAGCGTACGATTATCTGCTCGGCGAGCGCACGCTGGAGAGCGCCGACGAGGCAGCACGAGCGGCGGCGGCGGCGTTGCTGTTGGCCGACCGCCCGGTCGTCTCAGTGAACGGCAACGTCGCGGCGCTGTGTCCCGGCGAGGTGGTCGAACTCGCCGGGGCGACCGACGCGGACATCGAGGTGAACCTGTTCAACCGCACGGAAGAGCGGATGGAAGCCATCGCCGACCACCTCCGCGACCACGGCGCGCGTGAGGTGAAGGGACTGGCCGGCGACGGGGAGATTCCGGGCCTCGATCACGCCCGTGCGACGGTGGACGCGGACGGCATCGAGAGCGCCGACACCGTGCTCGTCCCGCTCGAAGACGGTGACCGCGCGGAGGCGCTCGGCGCGATGGGGAAGACCGAGATCGTGATCGACCTGAATCCGCTCTCGCGCTCCGCACAGACTGCGACGATTCCCATCGTGGACAACATCATCCGCGCGGTGCCGAACGCGACGGCCCACGCCCGAGACCTGCAGAACACGTCGCAGGCAGACCTGTGGGCAATCGTCGAGTCGTTCGACGCGGCGGCAGCTCTGGACGCGGCCGAGGCGGCCATCCGAACCGGGCGATAGAAGGGAGCCGAGACCGACCGGCCGGTATGCCGAGTGCAGTCGTCACTGGTTCGTCACGCGGGCTTGGTCGCGCTATCGCCCTCCGTTTCGCCCGCGACGGCTACGACGTCGCGATCAACTATCACACGAGCGAAGCCGCAGCACGCGAGGTAGCAGACGCGGCCCGCGGCCACGGCGTCGAGGCTACCGTCGTCGGCGCGGACGTGTCCGACCCGGACGCGGCGACGGAACTCGTCGACCGGGCGGTCGACGCCTTCGGCGGGGTCGACCATCTCGTCAACAACGCCGGTATCGACCAGCACGTCTACACCGAGAACCTGTCACCCGAGGATTTCGACCGCGTTACGGACGTGAACGTCAACTCAGCGTTCGCGTGTACGAAGGCCGCGCTCTCGCATCTCCGCGAGGCGGCCGAGCGGGCGGGCGACGACCGCGCTGGTCCATCGGTCACGAACGTCTCCTCGATTCTCGCGTACACGGGCGCGGCGGTGGAGTGTCACTACGCCGCCTCGAAGGGGGCGTTGCTGTCGCTGACGAAGAGTCACGCCCGCGATTTCGCGCCAGAGATTCGCGTCAACGCCGTCGCCCCCGGCCACATCGAGACGGACATGACGAGCGACCGCACGGACGCGGAGAAGGAAGCGGAGTTGGCTGAGATTCCGCGCGGTCGCTACGGCCAGCCGGAGGACATCGCGGGCGCGGTCGCCTACCTGCGTGACGCCGGCTTCGTGACCGGCGAGACGCTCAGCGTCAACGGCGGCGAGTTGATGCGGTGACAAGGCTCGGGAGCGTGGACGGTCGCCGGGCTTATAGGCTCGAATCCGCAACTCATTTCGGGAATGAACGAACTGCGCACCGGGCTGAGCTACGGGGACGTGTTACTCGTCCCGAAGCGCTCCCCCGTCGACAGCCGTGGGGATGTCGACCTCTCGGCGTCGCTCACGCCGAGCGTCGAACTGTCGACGCCGCTGGTGTCGGCCGCGATGGACACCGTCACCGAGGCCGAACTGGCGCTCGAACTGGCGCGGGCCGGCGGTATCGGGGTGCTCCACCGGTTCCTCACGCCGAGCGAGCAGGCCGAGCAGGTCACGACCGTCCGGAGCGAGGGCCAGCAGGTCGCCGCTGCCGTCGGCATCGACGAGGACTACGTCAGCCGCTCTGCGACGCTCGTCGAGGCGGGCGTGGACGCGCTCGTCGTCGACGTGGCACACGGCCATCTCGAACGGGCGCTGGACGCCGTGGCGGCGATCCACGCCGAGTTTCCGGACACCGACCTCGTGGCCGGCAACGTCGCGACCCCGGCGGGCGTCGAGGATCTGGCGGCCGCCGGTGCCGACTGCGTGAAGGTCGGTATCGGTCCCGGCTCACACTGCACGACCCGGAAGGTCGCCGGCGCGGGCGTCCCGCAGTTGACGGCGGTGGACGACTGCGCCGACGCCGCGGCGGCACAGGGCGTGACGACGTGTGCCGACGGCGGTATCCGGACCTCCGGCGACGCGACGAAGGCGCTGATGGCCGGCGCGGACACGGTGATGCTCGGGAGTCTCTTCGCCGGCACCGAGGAGGCACCGGGCGCGGTGGTTGAGGTCGAGGACACCCGGTACAAGCGGTCGCGGGGGATGGCGACCACCGCCGCCGGAGAGGCGCGAGCGGACAAGGAGGTGGATATCCGCACCGACGAGGGCGTGGAGGCGCTGACGCCGTACAAGGGACTGCTCGACGGGATCGTCACGGAGTTCTGCGCCGGCATCCGGTCGGGTCTCTCCTACTGTGGCGGCCACACCATCGCCGCCGCGCGGGAGAAGGCGGAGTTCATCCGCGTCGCCCCGAGCGCACAGGAGCGCGAGGGGTATCACGCGGACCACGACTGGGGAGGTGTAGACGTCGAACAGGAAGTGGTGCGTGACGGGGTGGGGACTGCGAGCGAGCGCGCCGCCGAGACCGACGACTGACCCCGTTGCGCGCCGCAGTTCACAGCGCGGCTTCGAGTCTGTCGAGTCCTTCTTCGAGTCTGTCCATCGAGTTGGCGAAGGAGAGGCGGAGCTTGCCAGCGCCGGCATCGCCGAAACCGGACCCGGGGGCGAGCACGACGCCGGCCTCGCGGACGAGTCGCTTCGCGAGCGCCATGCTGTCGTCGTACCCCTCGGGGTCGAGGAAGGCGTAGAAGGCACCCTCGGGACGGGGTGCGGCGACGCCGTCCATCGCGGCGAGGCGGTCGGCGACGACGTCGCGCCGCTCCGCGAAGGCGGCCTTCATCTCCGCGACCGGCTCCTGTGGCCCGGTCAGCGCCGCGATGGCCGCGTGTTGTGCGGGCGTCGACGTGCAGGCGGTCGTCGACTCGCGGATCTTCGTCGCCTCGTCCACGACCGACGACTCCGCGGCGAGCCAGCCGACGCGCCAGCCGGTCATCGCGTGTGACTTCGAGCAGGAACCGACGGTGAGCACGTGGTCGCTCTGGTTGACGAGCGCCGCCGTGCCGGTCGGGTCGCGGTCGTAGGTGAGCGCGCCGTACACCTCGTCGGCGATGACGTAGGCGTCGTGGTCGCGGGCGGCCTCGACCACCGCGCGGACGGCGTCGTCGTCGAAGACGCGCCCGGTCGGGTTCGACGGCGTGCAGAGCACGACCGCGCCGGTGTCTAGCCCTATTCGCTCGATAAGTCGGTCGGGGTCGAGGTCGTACGGGTAGGGCATGGGCACCTCGACGGGCGTCGCGTCGGCGAGGCGTGCCTGCGTCCAGTAGTTGGGCCAGCCGGGCGAGGGGATCAGCAGTTCGTCGCCGGGCGCGAGCACGCACAGTGCCGCGAGGTGGAGCGCCTCCATCCCGCCGGTGGTGACGAGCACGTCGTCCGACTCGTGCGAGAGATCGTACTCGCGGGCCAGCGTGTCGGCGACGGCCTCGCGGAGTTCGGGGAGCCCTGCGTTCGTCGTGTAGTCGGTCTCGCCCCGCTCGGCCGCGGCGAAGGCCGCCTCGGTGGCGTGTGCGGGCGTGTCGAAGTCCGGCTCGCCGACTTCGAGGCGGACGAGGTCACCGCCCACCTCCTCGGCGAGGTCGAAGAGGACGCGGATACTGGAGCGATCAGAGGTCCGAACGCGGTCGGTCGGTCGCATATCTCCCCGTCCGTCGCCGCCCGCTTGAAGCTTCCCCGGGGTTTATCACCACAGCACAATATCACTAAGTTGTATGTCCGACACACAGGAGTTCGAGGGGTTCGCCCCGGTCGACGAGGCGGAGGTAACGCGCGCCATCGCAACGGACTGGAGCGAGGAGTTCGTCGGCTCGACGGAGACGGACGTTATCGTCGTCGGCGGCGGGCCGTCGGGACTCACCGCGGCGAAGGAACTGGCCGAGCGAGGCGTCGACGTGACCGTCGTCGAGAAGAACAACTATCTCGGCGGCGGCTTCTGGCTGGGGGGCTTCCTGATGAACAAGGTGACCGTCCGCGAGCCGGCGGAGGGCGTGCTCGACGAACTGGACGTGGACTACGAGCCGACCGAGGAGGCCGACGGTCTCTACGTCGCCAGCGGTCCGGAGGCGTGTTCCGGTCTCATCAAGGCGGCCTGTGACGCCGGCGCACGCATCCAGAACATGACGGAGTTCACCGACGTGGTGGTCCGGGACGGCCACAGCGTCGGCGGCATCGTCATGAACTGGACGCCGGTCCACGCGCTGCCGCGCGAGCTCACCTGCGTCGACCCCATCGCCGTCGAGGCCGACCTCGTCATCGACGCGACGGGTCACGAGGCCATCGTCGCCTCGAAGCTCCAGGAGCGGGGCGTCCTCGACGCCGAGGGTATTGCCCACGCCGAGGAGCACAACGTCGGCATGGACGGCACCGACGACGGGAGCTACGGCGCGCCCGGCCACGACTCCCCCGGCCACGGCTCGATGTGGGTCTCCGAGAGCGAGGACGCGGTCGTCGAGCACACCGGCAAGGTCCACGACGGCCTGCTCGCGTCCGGGATGGCCGCCGCGACGGTCCACGGGCTCCCACGGATGGGTCCGACGTTCGGCGCGATGCTCGTCTCGGGCAAGCGCGTCGCGCAGGCCGCCATCGAGGAGCTGGGTATCAGCGCGAGCGCCGTCGACGTGACGGGACCGACGCCGGCCGACGACTGACGCGACCGAGTGTAGCGAGGTCGCGCAGTGGCGAGCGGGAGTGACCAGCGGGAACGACACGCGAGCAGCCCGCTCAAATAGGACGACCGTCGAACGGACTCGCGGCCACGCTACGCCTCGTTCGGGACCGTCGAAGCGAAACGACGGAGTAGGAGGAGCGCGTACGAGGACTATGGCCAAGCGTGCCCGGGGTGAGGGCCGGGAAGTCGACGAGTGGCTCGGGACGCTCGACGAGCTGCTCGACGAGAGCGTCGACCGGGAGACGAAGGTACAGCTGCAACTCGATGATCTCACCGTCGAGGTGCCGGTCGCCTTCGACGAGGACGCCGCGCGGGCGGAGTGGCGGTTCGACGGGGGACTCGCCGTCGAGATCGACGGCGTCCGGGCGTCGCTGGCGGAGTGGTTCCAACTCCACGAGGAGACG
This sequence comes from Halobacteriales archaeon QH_7_66_36, assembly GCA_003021175.1. GTDB lineage: Archaea > Halobacteriota > Halobacteria > Halobacteriales > Haloarculaceae > Halosegnis. The sequence goes on from PXQV01000012.1 coordinate 243,921, forward strand.
CCGCCGGAACCGAGCGCCGACCGCGACCTCGGGGACTGATCGCGTGGGCACACGCCACTGCAACCGACCGCCCGGCGACCGCTTCGGCTGTCGTCACCTCGACCGCGAAGAAGCAAGCGTCCGATACCAGCCGCGCGTCTCCGAAGCGTTCGCCGTGACGCCAGCCGTGCTAATCTATTGAGACATCGCTTTACCACAGATCAACGAGGCAGTTTGTTTCGATGTCCCGACGCTCTGAAACGAGAGTTTTCAACGGGGACATACTTCATCGGATGGCGCGTCTGCGTCGCCATTGCCCGCTACGACCTCCAGCTACTGCTGAGAACTGACGAACAATCTTCCGTCTAAGAGCGTCTCCAACGTTGGCCACTGCTGATCCGTTGTACAGTTGTTCCGTTTAGTAGCAGGCAATCAAGCTATGTTCTTCGCTTTCTCGGCCGAGATGACCGTTGCGAATTCGTCGCTGAGGTGTGCCAGTGCAGTACGGTGAACGACAGGCGCATCGAAGTGCTCGTCGTCCAGTGTGCGGTCGAACGCTGCTGTCGCATCCGCAACGACATAGACCTCGAACCCGTGGTTGTCGGCCATTCTGGTCGTCGTCGAGACACAGTGGTCGGTCGATAAACCACAGACGACGAGCGTTTCGTAGGTGCGCTCACGGAGCCACCGCCCCAACCCGGTGTCGACGAACGCGCCGTCGACTCGTTTGATGAACTCCGGTTCGTCTGGTTCTGGGCCGAAGGCGGGTTTGTACTGGAACCCCGGCTGGCTCTTTCGGAGTGGAGAGTCCGGTTCGGTCGAATCGTGTCGAACGTGGACGACGGGCTGATCGCGCTCCCGCCAGACTGAGAGCAGGCGTGCAGCGTTCGTTTCAGCGTCGGGATTGTTGCGAGTTCCCCATCCGGGGTCGTCGAATCCCTGCTGGAAATCAACTATCAGCAGCACTGGCGGCGCAGCGGGCACAGATCAGACTGGTGGAGTCGGGAGATCTCCGTCGTCTATGAGTCGGTCTGATCTCGGATGATCGCGCGTGATCTCGATCGGACACTCATCCGGTGCTTGCTCGTCGTCTTCCGAGAGCATATACTGCGGCCACTCTCGGTCCCCCTCGACGCCCCAGTCACCCAGATTCGCGTGGGGGCAGACGCCGTCGTAGTCCTCTAACCGGTCATGGATGAGTTCTCTGGCGTGCTGTCCCGCGGAAGTGTCGGCTGTGACGCCGAGTTCCTCGAACAGTGCTCGTGGCTGGAACGTGATTTCGAGACCGATCGGGCAGTAGCGGCTTTTCCGAGCGTCGTAAAATGGGGCCCGGCAGGTTGGGAACATCGGCTCACCGTCGAAGGAAAACTCCCAGTATGGATCGTCCGGATCGGTCGGGATGTCATCGGGCCACGGCTCGGGATCGTGCACGTGCAGAAACTGGAGGATATGCCAGAGCGCCTCGTGATACTCGGCTTCTGAGAGTTCTCGCTCGGGGGGTTTGAAGAACGCAACTAGAGACGCCCGATCGCTGTACTCCTGATGGACGTCGAGGTAGGAGAGAAGCGTCTGACCCAGATTCAGTAGTGCGTCCTTATCCGTCATCGAGGGGACCGCGGTGTATAGCGGATCGCCGTTAGCGACGGATTCGACGCCGAAAAAGCAGGGAAACGGCGCGTCGTTCCGCTCGCCGAGCAGCCCGTCGCGGAAGGTCTTCCAGTGGGCAGCAACCCAGTCGGGGGCGGCTCCCGACTCGACACGTTCTTCGACGGTCGCTTGATCCTGGAGGCCACCAGCGATACGATCGGTCACGGCAGAACATGTTCACTCGGCGTATATTTACCTGCTGGTGTCGCTCGCGTGCTCAAGCGCTGTGAGTTCGTCCTCCGTCGAGGAGACGAGCCAATCGGTGCGGATCGGAGAGACAGGACGGAGAGCGAAGAAACGCGGCATCAGTTCCATTCCGAGATTTTATATTGAAATAAACGCACAGTCGTCTCATGTCGAACGTAGAGGTGCCCGCACCGGTGCCGCCGTCGTCGCCGGACGCGTGGTACGCGCCGGCCGTCCGCGACCAGTACACCGTCGCGCCGAGCGTCGTCGTCACGGTCCGCGAGCGGGCCGGCGACCCGCCGTTCGCGTACGAGACGCGACTGCCGGCCGTGCCGCGCGGCGAGCGAGAGACGCTCACCCGGCTCCGCGAGTTCTTCGCCGACGCGACGGTACAGCCGCCGCTGACTCGAGAGGCGGCCCGAGAGCGGGTCGCCGCCGGTCTCCCCGACAAGTGGGCGCGGGCGGTCGACCGGTTGGCCGACGCCTCGCCCGCCGCACGCCGACGGCTCGCACATCGCGTGCTTGTCGTGGAGCGGTGTCTCGGCGAGGCGACGCCGCTCGCGCTCGACGAGCGCGTGGAGACTGTCGACGGCGCGGGCGCAGAGTTGGTCGTCCACACGACCGCGTTCGCGCCGGCGACGACCGACATCGAGGCGGCACCCGACCGCGTGCGCCGACTCGCCAGCGACCGACTGGCCCGCTACACCGTCGAGTTCCGCGGCTTCGAGGTGCCGGTCGTCCTCTACCGGGAACACACGCTCGGTCGCGACGCGTTCGCGGTCAAGTACGCTGTGCTCGAACCAGACATGCTGCCGGGTGACCGCGAACTCATCGAGCGGTGCAAGGAGCGCGTCTGGGAGACTGGCACCGACGGCGTGGTGGACGACCCGGGCGCGTACGTCCGCGAACGGGCCGAGCAACTGCTCACCCGCGACCTGCTGGCACACACCGCCTCCGCGTGGCTCGACGCGACCCGGCGGCGGCTCCGGGACACGCTCGCGGCCTACGACCTCGCCGCGCCGGCCGTCTCCGACCAGTACGCCCCCGGACGGCTCGACGACCTCGTCTACTACGTGCTCCGGGACTTCGTCGGCTACGGGAAGCTGACGATCCCCATCCGCGATCCGAACCTCGAAGACGTGGAGGCGAATCAGGTCGGCGAGCGGGTGAAGGTGCTCCCGCGCGACCACCTCCACGGCGGTCGCGTCCCCACGAATCTCGCGTTCGAGTCGGAGACGACCTTCACCGACGTGGTGACGCGGCTGGCCGCCGCCGACGGCACCGAACTGTCGGCGTCGAATCCGAGCGCGAAGGTGAACGTCGACCCATCGGGCGTCGACGAGACCATCCGCTGTGCGGTCGCGCTCCCGACGATCTCCGAAGGCGGCCCGCACATCTCGGTCCGCAAACAGGCGGCCGATCCGATGACGCCGTCCGACCTCTTGGCCCGCGACGCGCTCCCGACCAAGCTGGTGGCGCTGCTGTGGCTGCTGTACGAACACGACGGCGTCGTCATGTTCTCCGGGCCGACGGGCGTCGGGAAGACGACGCTCATGAACGCCCACATGCCATTCATCCCCTACGACGACCGGCCGGTGTCCATCGACGAGGGGAGCCGCGAGGTGCGACTCCCCCACGAGACGGGCGTCTCGCTGTCCACCCGCGAGCACGCCGACGAGTACAAGGCCGTCTCGATGGCCGATCTCATGACTGAAGCGAACTATCTGAACCCGGACGTGGAGGTCATCGCCGAGATAAACACGTCGGCGAGTTTCGAGACCTTCGCCGAATCGCTCAACACGGGCCACGGGGTGATCGGTACCACCCACGCCGAGGACGTGGAGACGCTCGTCAACCGCGTCATCGAACAGGGGTTACCGGCGTATCTCCTGCGCGAGATCGATCTGGTCGTCTTCCCGCGCCGCGTCGACGGCGCCCGCTACGTCGGCGAGGCCGTGGAGTTCGTCTCCGAGCGCGAGTACGACCGACTCGACTGTACGGCGGACGCGACCGGCTACATCGAGAAGGACGACACGACGGTCTACTGGAACCGGATCTGCGAGCGCACGCACGACGACGGGTTCCGCTTCGCCTACGACCATCCCGAACTCGGGGACGAGGGCGAGGCGAGTCGGACGGCCGCGTTCGAGCGGCTCGCCGACCGCACGGACCGCTCCGTCGACGCGGTCGAACGGGAGTTCCGCCGCAACCACCGTTACGTGGAATACTTCGTCCGCGAGGGCGTCACGGACTTCGAGGAGCTGTTCGCGTTCCTCGCCGACCTCCGGACGGACGAGGCTGCGACCGTCGAGCGGGTCGGTCACCGCGAGGAAGCCTACGCCGACGACTGACGAAAACAGGGATCAGTCCAGACGCGCCGTGTGAGAAAACCCGATGACTCCAGCAAGGAATGGACTGATTCCTCACTCCGTAAGACGCTTTGCGAGGGCCGACACGCGAAGTTTCGAGAGCGACGACGACGCACTTGCCACAACCGTACAATTCTATCACCCGCTCGTGAAATACAGATGTCTCGATGAGGAGAACATACAAGTCATTATCACGATAATCATTATCTATAGTATGACCATCTACGACCGGGCGGATGAACTCGACGCCCTCGAAACGGCGTTCGAGTCGTCGGGGCACGACTCCTACGTGGTCTACGGCCGGCGTCGCGTCGGGAAAACGGAACTGCTCAAGGCGTTCTGTGTCGAGCGACCGCACATCTAGTTCCTCACCGCCCAAGAGGCTGAAACCCGCCGGCGCGAGAAGTTCGTCGAGAAAGTCGCCGATCACTTCGGCGACCGCATCCCCCGCATCAACGGCTGGGACGAGGCCCTTGAGTATCTCGGCGAGAGACTCGCCACCGACCAACTCGTCGTCGCCATCGACGAATTTCCCTATCTGGTCGGAGAGAACGATTCCCTCCCGTCCTACCTCCAGTCGTTCGTTGACGAGCAGCTCCGGGACACGGACTCGATGCTCGTGCTGTGCGGCTCCAGCGTGAGCACGATGGAGTCAGAGGTACTCGGTCACGAGAGCCCGCTGTACGGCCGCCGCACAGGACAGATCGACGTACGGCCGTTTTCCTTCCAGCAGGCTCAGGATGTCATCGCATACGATATCGAGAACGCGATCCGGTCGTTCGCGGTCACCGGGGGCACCCCGATGTATCTCACCCGCTTCGACTACGACCAGCCCCTCAGGGAGAACATTCTGACCGAGATTCTCTCACCGACGGCCGTTCTTTACAACGAACCGGAGTTCCTGCTCCGTACTGAGCTACGGAATCCCGCTCGATACATGAGCATCCTCGAGGCGATTGCAACGGGGCACACGACGCCCAACGAGATTGCCGGGGCGACGGGTATCGACTCTGGCCCACTGTCGAAGTACCTCCAGACGCTCCGCCGCCTGCGGCTGATCGACCGCGAGGTGCCCGTGACGGCGTCGGCGAAGCAGTCCAAGCGGTCGCAGTACCGGGTCGCCGACGAGTTCCTCCGCTTCTGGTTCCGTTTCGTGGAGCCGAACCGGTCCAGTATCCGAGAAGCGCCCGACATCGTCTACGATGGAACGGTCAGGCCGAACCTGCCCGACCACGTCGCAACGACGTTCGAGGATGTCTGTCGGGAAGTCGTCTGGGAAGCGATCCGGCGTGGCGATATCGGGCCGTATTCCGAGGTCGGGCGGTGGTGGTACGGGGAAGACGAGATCGACATCGTCGGACTTGCTCCGGATGCCGACCGTGTCCTGTTCGCGGAGTGTAGATGGACGAGTGACCCGGTCGGCCACGCACTCGTGTCAAAGCTCCGCGACAAAGCCGAGCAGGTTCGCTGGGGACCGGACACCCGCGACGAGGAGTTCGCGCTGTTCTCGAAGAACGGGTTCGTCAGCGGGCTTACCGACGACCTGGACGAGGACTGGTCGCTGTTCGATCTGAGCAAGGTAGAGGATACTCGTTCGAAAGACGAATGAGCGTTGCAGGTGCTCGACTATTGGGAGGACGATGAAGATCTACCCCAAGGTCCCGCGCTACGACCACCCGGTCGTTCCCGCGGACTTCTTCGAGACCGACGACCTGACGCTGGTCGAGAAGTTCGACGGGAGTTCGTTCCGCTTTACGCTGTACGAGGAGCGGTTCGCGGATCGCTACCCCGAGTCGGTCGAGGACGCGGCGGACGGGGACGGGAGTCTCGTCTTCGGAACGCGGCGGGCGATCCGCGGGAGTCACCGCGACGCGCTCGACGAGATCGACGGCGCGCTTCGCCGGGCAGTTCGCTGTCTCCGGAAGGGGGTCGACGCCGACGCGCTCCGAGCCCTCCACGGTGAGTACGGTGGGCCGCTGGTCGTCTACGCGGAGAACCTCGTCTACTCGACGCTGGATTACGGCTTCACCGACCGCGAGTTGCCCGCGCTCGTCGGCTTCGACGTGGTTCCGTACGCCGGAATCGAGGCGATGACGCCGTCCGGCAACCCCTACGAGGAGACGTTCGAGGGGTTCCTCGACACGGGCGCGGCGTGGGATCTCTTCGAGCGCATCCGTATCGACGACGCGCCGACGGAACACTCGTTCGTCCCGGCGACGATACTCGACCGGCCCGCCCCCGGCTTCGACCCGGAAGCGTACGCGTTCCCGTCGTCCTCGCTCGCCGACGACGTGCGGGTCGAGGGGGTCGTCGTGCGGAGCGACGACCGAGGACGCCGCGTGAAGCTCGTCCGCGAGGCGTTCGCAGAACTAAACCGCGAGCAGTTCGGCGAGCGACCCGAGGACGCCGACTCCGGGGCCGAGTACGTCGTCGCGAGCTACTGTACCTCCGGACGGATCAGAAAGCAAGTCCGGACGATGGTCCTCGAAGAGGGGTACGAGTTCGGATTGCACCTGAACGACGAGCTGTATCCGCGCGTCGTCGAGGACATCTGGGCGGAGAACTGGCCGGAGCTGATGGAACTCGACATCGAGTTCGTCCCCGCCGACCTGTATCCGCTGGTCGCGAAGCGGTGCATCACCGAACTCCGGAAGATCGAGACGAACGCGGAGTTGAACGACGCCGATCCGACGACGGTCTGGCGGCATCTCTCGTGAGGGGTCGGCAATATTTTCGTGTGGCCACTGCCGTGAATCGAAGCGTTGGGGATTGGTCTGCCCGAAGCCGGGGGCACCCACCGCCGTGACGACCGAGGCTGCCCCAACCGGCGGCCCGCCGGGAGAAAACCGAAGTGAGTTCCATGCCGACTACCGGTATGCGACCCGCGCGGACGGCATTCCGGTCGCTCGCCAGCTACGAGTCTCATGCCAGTTAGTGCCACCGAGACGCGTCTTGATACCAGTTTTTCGCGACGGCTCGCATCCGCACGCGCTCGCCGACCGCCACGACCGGCTGGCGACTCTTGTGCCAGAACTCGAAAGCGCGTGAGCGCGGCGAGCGCGTCAACGACGAGACCACAGCTATCATAGGCGTAGCGGTCACGCTCTTCGGGATTTGGCGTCGTCTGAATCGCACAGTCGATGTAGATTGGGTGGCTGACCCGCTCCGCTTTCCCCTACGTGCAAGCGGACCCAGTCTGCGTGACGGGTAGCTCTGGGTTCGGATTCTCACCCCTCCTATCCCCCGGTTGAGACGCTACTCCACTCGCTGTCGCTCTACTCCACTCGGACGATGGGTTGAACCGCGAACAGAGAGAGCCCGGCCAGTCCCATCAGCGCGGCACCCAGCAGGAACGTGGCCGACCAGCCGACCCTCGTGGTGAGAACGCTGGCGACCGAGCCGGCGAAGAGGCTTCCCCAGAGCTTCGCCGTGTAGAGAACAGCGTAGTTCTCCGACGAGTACGTGCGCCCGTAGTAGTCGCCAACCAGCGTCGGAAAGATAGCGAACGCCGGGCTCCTGAAGAACCCGGCTACCGCGATACAAACGACGAAGGTTGGAGCGGCGCCTCGGGTACCGACGGCGACGGCACCGGCGATACCGAGCGCACTGAGCAGGAGCGAAACGCCGAGCGTCCGGAGGGAGCCGACCCGGTCTGATAGGCCTCCGACGACGAGCCCACCGGAGCCGTCCGCGACGGCGATAACCGACGCGGCGAGGGTCGCAGTGCCGGCCGACAGGCCCAGGGCGTCGGCGAACGCGATGAGCTTCCCGATCAGCATGAGCCCGACACCGTTGACGACGACGAAGACAACATAAAACACCCAGAACTGCCAGGTTCTGACTGCGTCGGTCCAGTTGTACGCTCTCGGCGACGACCCCTCCCTCCCGGCCGCTCCATCTGAATCAGGATCGCCCTGGGGATCCCGGAGGACGATGGCGGCGAGCAGACACGCAAAAGCAGCGAGCACCGCGAAGGAGAGGAGCGTCCGCTGGAAGGTCCCGAGGAGGTTCCGGCGTGCGACTGGGATGAGCCCAAAGCTCAGGAGCGCGTACGACATCGTCATCGCGCCGGTCGCGAGGCCTTGATAATCGTTGAACCACTTCACCGGCGTGTTCACCGCGACCGTGTAGATCGCTCCGGCACCGCTCCCGCCCGCGGCTACCGCGAGGCCGGCGCCGATTGGCGACGACACCACAGAGAGCCAGACGTACCCACCTGCGATGAGAACTGCTCCGGCGAGCGTCGGGATCCGGGGACCGTACCGGTCCCGGACCCAGCCTGCAGGGAACTGGGCGACGGTCTGGGCCGCGATCACCACGGTGAACAGCGTGCCCAACGTCGCCTCCGTCGTACCAATCTGCGTTCCGAGCGGGGCGCGGATTGATGACCAGACGAACTGAAAGGTCCCCGCCATTCCCATGGCTAGCGCACCGCCTGCGAAGAGCCACCACCGTGAGAACGGGAGGGAGTTGTGCCGTGTGGCCATTGTCTCGAAACGGCGAACCGCATCGGTCCGGCGCTGACAACGCGACGTTACTCGTAGTACTCGTCGAGTGATCCCGGTTCACTGGGCGCGATGCGGGATCTGATCGTCTTGACCTGCGTGAACTCGTCCATCGTCTCCTCAAACCCGAGCTTCCGGCCGATCCCGCTCCGCTCGTAGCCGCCGAACGGAGCGCCTAAGAAGCCGTTAACGAAGTTGTTCACGAAGATGAGGCCGGCTTCGAGTCGCTGTGCGACCCTGTTGGCGACCTCCATATTGCGCGACCAGACCGCGCCGGTCAGCCCGTAGTCGGTGTCGTTGGCCATCTCGATCGCGTCCTCAACGCTGTCGTATCGCTGAACAGTCAGCACCGGTCCGAAGATCTCCTCCTGGACGATACGCATGTCCTGCGTCACATCGCCGAAGACGACCGGTGGGACGTAGTAGCCGTCCGAGAGGTCGTCGGGGACCTCGCCCTCGTAGATGACCGACGCGCCCTCCTCTTTGCCCAGTTCGACGTAGCCGGTCACCTTGTCGTACTGCTGTTGACTCGCCAGCGGGGCGAGGTCAGTGTTGTCGTCCATTCCGGGACCGATAGTCATCTCGTCGGTCTTCGCCACGAACCGCTCAACGAACTCGTCGTAGATGTTGTCATGGACGTAGAGGCGGGATCCATTCGCACAGGCCTGCCCCTGATTGTTGAAGATCCCGTCGTAGGATCCCTGGACGGCCTGTTCGAGGTCCGCGTCTGGGAGCACGATATTCGCGTTCTTCCCGCCGAGCTCAAGCATCACGTCCGTGATGTCCTCCGCGGCGGCCTTCATTACCTTCGTCCCCGTCTCGGTGTGACCAGTGAACGCCAGTTTGTCGACGTCCGGATGCTCAGTCAATCGAGCGCCGGGACTGACATCGCCGGTGACGATGTTGACGACGCCGTCGGGGAGGATGTCCTGCCATATCTCGGCCATCATCAGCGACGACAGCGGCGTCTCCGGTGCCGGCTTGAGAACGACGGTGTTGCCCGCTGCTAGCGTCGGTGCCGTGAAGTCGGCGGTGTGCATCGGCGGCCAGTTCCACGGAATGATGACACCGACGACACCGTACGGTTCCCGGACGGTGTAATCAAACAACTCGTCGCGCTCCGGGATCGTGTCGCCGTGGGCCTTGTCTGCCGCCCCCGCGTAGTAGCGATACCCGTCGACCGCCTCCTCGACGTCAGCCTGCGACTCGTACAGCGGTTTTCCGTTCTCGAGCGTCTCTAAACGGACGAACTCCCCCGTCCGCTCTTCGAGGCAGTCGGCTACTTCCAGCAGGTAGTCGACGCGCTCTCTCGCGCTCACGTGGCGCCAGGTTTCCTCGTACGTCTCTCTCGCAACCCGGACGGCCTCGTCGACATCGCCCGCGGTCCCCGCGGGTGCAGATCCGATGATCGACTTATCCGCGGGGTTCTCGACATCGAAGCGGTCGCCGCTCTCGCTCGGCCGGAAAGTCCCGTTGACGAACAGTCCCCAGTCGTGGTACTCGTGATCAGTCATGTCTGAACGAACTCCATCGGGTAGTCGTGCAGTCGCTCGGCACCGCCTTCGGTGATGTGAACGTACTCGCCGAGGAACATGCCGCTCATCTGGTCGCCGGCGACCGGGTTCGGTTCGACGACGACGGTGTGTCCATCTTGGAACTCGAAGGGAGGGTTCGGGAACCCGCCCTCGTTGCGCGTGCCCAACAGCGGGCGCTGGATTCCCAGCCCCCATCCGTGGACGATGGGCGCGTGAACTGTCCAGCCTTGGCTCTCGATCGGATCGGTCGCCGCCTCAAGCACGTCCTCGGTCGTCGCATCCGGTTCCAGCGCATCGAGCACGTCGAAGAAGACCTGCTCGCCGACGTCGTACAGCTCTTGGTAGTGGTGGGTCGGCTCCTCACCGACGGCGATCCCCCTGAGAATCTGGCCGGAATAGCCCTGTACGTTCCGGGCGCTGATCTCCGTGAGGATGATATCACCCTCCTCGATCGTTCTGTTCGACTGGTGTTCCCAAGGGTACGGCATATCGGGATCGTGCATGCTTGTACTCCCCAATAACTGGAAGAAGTACTCGCCCTCATCGAGGTACGAGGACATGATCTCGGCCTTGAGTTCCCGCTCGGTGATGCCGGGTCGGGCAGCCTCTACCAGCGCGCGCATGGCCTTGTCAGTCAGCTCGACGCCCTCCCTGATCGCGGCCAGCTCTTCGTCGCTCTTTTTGAGTCGGATCCGATCCAGCATATCCGACACGAAGTCGAAGTCGGCATCGTCCAGGCCGTCGGTGATCGTCAGATAGTCATTGGCTGGTAGCTCCGTGGTCGCTGGACCCGGAGAGCCCACGAATCCGACCGATCCGTCTTCGTATCCGAGTTCCTCGATGCGCTCGACGATCGCCTGACCCTTGTCTTCCGTCCCCCATCTGACATCGTTGATGTGACTCATCAAGTGGGCGTCCGGGACATGGGGGTACAGATCGGGGAACAGCGTCGGTTCCCCGTTGGCCGGGAAGACAATGTATGACTGTATCTGATCGATGTACCCGCTCAGATAGCGAATATTCGCCTGATTCGAGTCCGTGTGAGCAGAGCTTCCGTACACGACGAGGCAGTCAAGTCCTCGGTAGAACATCTCTTCCCGGAGGTGCTCGTAGCGACGCTCGTACTCCGCGTCCGAGAACCGGACGTCAGCGTAATCGTCGCTGCGCCGGTCGCGAAGCCGAGCTCCGATATCTCGTAACTGATCGTCTTGTGATACCATTCTACAAGACTGTTGGTTCCACCCGATATATAATTTAGGGATTTATAGGTTGATCTGTGAAGATAAGCTATTGTGGCTTTCGGAAAGAGTTGTTTTACACCACAGTAATTTATACGAGCCGTGATTTTACTACACGAGGTATGAAACCGAGTACCACTGCGGTCCTGACAGTTGATCTTCACCGTGGTCACCTCGATCCGGACGTCGCGACGCTCCCGGTCCCTCCACGACGGGCCAGCGAGATCGCTGAGGCATCCGAAACGCTGGTCACGACAGCGAGAGATGTCGGCTATCCCGTTATTCACGTCACGACTGCGTACCGGGACGCTCACGAGATCATGTCGAATCCGAAGTGGAGCGAGACGGAGACCGACGACGGCGACTCTCGTGAGGCTATCTCCGAACACAACGTCTACGGGAAGACGGAGGGGATGGAGATCCTCCCCGAACTATCCGCGGAATCGGACATCTTCCTCCAGCCGAAGAAGCGCTATTCACCATTCATCGACACGGACCTCCCGTTCGTCCTGCGGGTCAACGATATCGATCGATTGGTGATCGCCGGGGTCAACACGAACACCTGCGTCCAGTGTACCTGCTTCGAGGCGACCAACCGCGACTACGAGGTTGTCGTTGTCGAGGACTGCGTGGGAAGTATGGACGGCGAGGAGTTCCACGAGCTGGGACTCAAGAACATCGACCAGGCGCTCGGGACCGTCACGTCGTTGGATGAGATAGTCGACTCGCTCACGGCGAGTGCGTAATTTCTGTTACGACGAGGGGATATCTCGTTAATATTCCCGACGGCAACTGTTAAAGCGGTTAATAATCTATACACGGGCGATGACGGTAGAACTCGACGAAGTCGACAAACGAATCCTCGAATTACTTCACGAAGAGGGCAGAGCGACCTACAACGACATCGGGGAGCAGCTCGGGATCACCGGAAACACGGTCCGCCGGCGGATGGACCGGATGCGTGAGGAAGAGGTTATCCGGAAGTTCACGGCCATGGTCGATCCCGCGAAACTCGACTACCTCACGGTCGCCTTCGGACTGAGCACGGAGGCGGGCCGGACCGACGAGATCGCTGAGAAGCTGTCTGAGACCGACTGCGTGTACAAACTGTGGGTGCTCTCGGGGACGCACAACATCATCTTCGACGCTCAGTTCCGTGACACGGAACATCTGCAGTCGTTCACGCACGAGACGCTGCACGCCGTCGAGGGGATCGCGTCCTACGAGTCTTCAATCGTCACGCGTTCCGTCATCGACGAGGGAAGCACGATCCTAATATCAGACGAAGAGACGACCCTCGAAATTGCCTCGGCGGAGGATTGATACTACCCCGCAGGCATCTTCTGAGTCCCTCTGTTGTCGCTGGGTGAGGGGCCTGTCCGGGGAAACTGCCGACGGCCCGAGGCGACGGTCTCCCTCCTACAGTTCTGTGCACGGTCTCTGCGGTCGGCTGACGCCGACCTCGGGTTCTGCGGCGATGCCTTCGGACTCGACTTCCGGGAGTTCCCCGGGTTCTGTGCGCCGTTTCGAGCACGGTCTATCATGCGTCTATCCTAAATATCGAGTTCGGACATCTTACTGGATGGTGCGTATGTGTTAGCGATCTCCTTCCACTCCACGCCTTAATTTATTTGATTTTCGAGAGAATATTATATTTCTAACGAAGTGTCCGAATGTCTGAGCTATTCTACAATTTTTTCTATGGAGCGACGATATAGTACACCAAAATCATAATATATATTATGATTACCAAAAGCTACTTGTTAGGATGTCTCATATGAACGGCCGTCATGGTAGGCGAGCCCACAGATCGACGACGGTTCCTTGAGACAGCGGGCGCTGCGACCATCGCGGGGCTCGCGGGTTGCTCCAGTGACAGCGGCTCCGATGGGTCGGATGCGACAGACGCTGACAGCGGAGGCACGATGACCGACAGTTCCGGCTCGGGTCTGACGGAAGTCGAGGTCCTGTTGACCTATTTCCCGGACATGGTGTTCTCCCCGATGACGGGGGCCGACGAGTTCGGATACTTCGACGAAGTCGGACTCGATGTCTCCATCACGACCTCGCTCCAGATCCAGAATCCCCTCCAAGTGCTGGTCAACGGCGAAGTCGATGTCGTTGTCGCGACGCCGTTTTCGTACGTGACGGCGCTCGCGCGGGGCATCCCGGTCCAGACGCTGTTCACGACGATCGGGCAGACGCCGCTTGGGTACGCGTCGATGAGCGGCTCTGGCATCGAGAGTGTCCCCGACTGGAGCGACAACGCAGTGGGACTCCAGAACGAGGCCGACCGAAACTGGGTCACACCGGTCGTCCTTGAGGAGGAGGGTCTCGCTCAGGAAGACATCACGCGAACGAATATCGGCTACTCGGTCACGAATCTCACGGAGGGGAACGTCGACGTGATGTCACTGTACCCGACGAACTCCGACTACAACTCCCTGCGACTGCAGGGGACCGAGTTCAACCTGTTCGAGGCGCGCGACTACACCAACGCCGGTGGCAACTGTGCGCTCGCGTCCCAAGAACTCGTCAACGAGAATCCGAGCACGTTTAGGGAGTTCACGCGAGCGTGGTGTAAGGCTTGTGAGGAGTCGCTGAATCCAGACAACCGGGACCGCTTCGCCGAGATGGTCCTCGGGCGACTCAACGATGCCGATGCCGACGTGTTCCTCGGCGACATCGATCCCATCGAGGTTGAACGTTCCAACTTCAACCAGTTCCTCGAGTACCGCCCCGACGACACGTGGGAAGACAACGGCGTCGGGTACAGCGACCCGGAAGACTACGCCGAGGTCCAGCAGCTCGGCGTTCAGGCTGGTGCGATCAGCGAAGACGCCACGACGGACACGTCGGACATCGTCGACAACACCTTCGTTGAGACCGTTCACAGCGATGGTGAGTTGGAGTGGTCTGGTAATTGATAACGATGGCAACGGACACCACCGATATGGCGACGACACCGACCCTCGGGAGAAAGATCGCCGGGGTCATCGACGACTACAAGTATCCGGTCGGGTTCCTCCTCTTTTTCCTCGGTGTCTGGACGCTCGGCGTCAGGGCGTACTCCGTCCCAACGTACGTCCTGCCCGCTCCGGCCGAAATCGTCCTTAGCTTCGAGGGCGAACTGGGCAATCTCTGGGGCCACACCACGGTGACGCTGTACGAGGCGTTCCTCGGATGGGTCCTCGGGAACGTCGTCGGGATCTCGCTGGGTGCGGTTATGGCGGAATTCCAGACCCTCAAACGGTCGATATACCCGTACATGGTTGTCCTCAGGTCGCTACCAGTGATCGCTTTCGCGCCGCTCCTGATCATCTGGATGGGAATCAACCAGGGTCCGATCATCGCCGCAGCGACGATCACGACCTTCTTCCCATCGCTGGTCAACAGCATCGCGGGGTTTTCGTCGACGGACGAGCTCGCCAGGGAACTGATGCACTCGCTGAACGCCAGCCGGTGGGAGGTCTTCCGCAAGGTCAAACTGTACAACGCCTTTCCGTACATCTTCTCGGCGCTCCGGATCAGTGTCGCGCTGACCTTCGTGGGTGCCGTCGTCGGTGAGTGGCTCGCCGGTAATCAGGGACTCGGCTACCTCATCCTGGTCGCGAACAACCAGCTCGCCACGCTGTTGCTGTTCCGGGCGCTGCTCGTGATCGGTATCTTCTCGACGGCGTGGTTTGGTCTGCTCGTGCTGGTCGAATCGTACCTCATCGACTGGGAGAACCAGAGCGGTGGAGGTGCTACCCGATAATGTCGCTCGACGAGACGGGAAAGAGTACGACCGACCGAGAACGGAGGATCGACATTGACGGTGTCAGTAAGATCTACGGCATCGATACGGCGAATCCAGTCCGTGCGCTTGAGGACATCAACATCGATATATACGAGAACGAGTTCGTCTCGGTCATCGGACCGAGCGGCTGCGGGAAGACGACGCTGCTGAAGTGTCTCGGCGATATCATCCAGCCCACGAACGGTGAGATCAGGATCGACAACGGCTCGGCGGCGGACGCCAGACAGCGCAACCAGGTGTCTTTCTTTTTCCAGGAGGATGTCCTGCTGCCTTGGCGGACCGTCATGGAGAACGTGCTCCTCCCGCTGGAGATCCAGGGCGCGGACACGAGTGATTCCGCGGTCCGTCAGCAGGCGAAGGATACGATCGAGACGGTCGGTCTCTCGGGGTTCAAGGACAACAGTCCCCAGCAACTCAGCGGCGGGATGCGCCAGCGTGTTGCGCTCGCCCGCGGGTTCGTCTACGACCCGAAGATTTTCCTGATGGACGAACCGTTCGCAGCGCTCGACGAGTTGACGCGGCGCAAGATGAACCGCGAGCTGTTGCGAATTCATCAGGAGATCCAGAAGACGACCGTGTTCGTGACACACCACATCGCGGAGGCGGTCTGGCTGTCCGACCGAGTCATCGTGTTGTCTCCGCTACCCGGAGAGGTCCACGACATGGTCGAAATCGATCTCCCGCGACCGCGCAATGAGGACACACGAGGGCTTCAAGAGTTCGTGGAGTACGAGGAGTCGCTCACGGAGACGGTGATGGCCTTGGACGACGAGTAGCGGGAGCCGACTTCCATTCGCCTGCCGGAGAGGCCCGTGCGCCGTCGACCGCTACCAACCGCCGTCTCCGGCGGAGGTCGCTGAATTTCCACAGGAGTCGAGAAGCCGCTTCAAGGGTGATACAACACGTCTTCGAGGCGACCGCTCGCGAATCCGACGATTGTCTCGATGCGGGCCTTCTGGAGGTTCCGGTCCGAGTAGTAGGCCCCCAGTTCTTGGAGCGTCTGCTCACTCCCCGGGAAGTCGTAGGTGTCGACTGCGAGCCGGCCCTCCGGACATCGGGTCGTCGCCACGACCGGAACATCCGCCTCGCTGAGTGCATCCAGCGGGTCGACAGTCTTCGGCGGGACGTGGCCCGCGCCCGTCGCGGCCAGTACGACCGCCGTACAGGCCGCTGGATCGGGTATCTGAGAGGGGTGCATGTCGGCGGTGACCGTCAGCGCTGCGACATCGTTGGTGAGCGCGTCTGGATCGAGGTCAACTGCGGCGGTCCTGTCTGTCTGCATCTGCCAGCGGATGGTGCTCTCGTCTCGGATCGCCAGCGGGCCGAACTCCGGCGACCGGAAAGTATCGAGATTCATCGAGTTCGTCTTCGTCACGTGACGGGCGGCGTGAATCCGGTCGTTGAACGCGACGAGCGTGCCGCGATCGCGGGCCCCCTCACTTTCGGCCGTTCTGACCGCAGTCAAGAGGTTCGCGGGGCCGTCCGGACTTGCCATCAACGGGGTCCGCATTGCCCCGGTGAACACGACGGGCGTCTCGCCGTCGTAGCACCGGTCAACGAAGTACGCCGACTCTTCGAGCACGTCTGTTCCCTGCGTGACGACGACCCCCTCGATCTCCGCCGTTCGGTCGAGCTCCTTGACGAGTTTGGCAAGGTCGTACATCTGTTCGACCGTGAAGTGGGCACTGGGAACGTTCGAGAAGTCCTCCGTTGCGAGCTTCGTCCCGTCGTTGAGTCCCGGGACGCTCGCGATCAGGTCGTCGCCGGTTAGTTCCGGACTGGCGTCGCCGCCGGAGTCCTCTGTCGATGCGATCGTACCGCCGGTCGAGATGACAGCGATTGTCACGCCTATGGATCACATGCGAACAGCTAATAATTTCCGATCACGAAATTGAATCCGCGTCTAGCCGGAACATAGAATGCATATTCGAGAAAATGATAGCTAATCCCTCACTGAAAGTATATTCTGTAGAAAAGTTATACAAGCATGGGGATAAAATAGGGTGGTATGCCGTACGACACCGCGATAACGGGCGGGACAATAGTGACAGCTGATGAGCGGTTCGAGGGGACAGTCGCGATCGAGGATGGAAAGATTGCTGCGCTCTTCGAACCCGGACAGGTGGTCGACGCCGACCGAATCGTCGACGCGTCGGGCAGGCACGTCCTTCCCGGGGGCGTCGACCCGCACGTTCACATGATGGATCCAGGCGACACGGAACGGGAGGACTTCCCGACTGGAACGGGGGCCGCGGCCGCAGGCGGGATCACCACCGTGGGCGAGCACCATAGGACGGATCCGACCGTGCTGACCGCGGAGATTCTGACTGACAAACGGGACTACCTCGCCGACCGAGCGCGAGTGGATTACGGTCTGCTTGCCGGCGGCCACCCCGACAACGTCGACGAGATAGAAGATCTCGAAGCGGAGGGGACGCTCGCCTATAAGAGCTTCACGTGCGAGGTCCATGGAGTACCCGCGCTGCAGAGCGCCGACATGCATGCGCTCTACGAGGAGATCGACCGCGTCGACGGGATCAGCATGGTCCATCCGGAGGACGAACTGATGCTGAACGCCAACGAGGAGCGGCTCCGGGCCGAGGGGCAGACAGACGGTAGTCTCATTCCAGAGTGGCGCTCGAAGGAGGCCGAACAGGTTGCTGTCAGCACGACACTTCAGATCGCCAAACAAACCGGCGTCCCCTTCTGGTTCGCCCACCTGAGCCATCCCGAGCTGATCGACCAGGTGAACTGGTACAAGCAGCAGGGCGTCGAGGTCTACGCCGAGAGCTGTCCGCACTATTTCTACCTGACACGGGAGGATGTCGCGGAGGACGCGCCCTACACGATGTTCACGCCACCGGCGCGAGAGGAATCCGATCGGAAGGAACTGTGGGAACGTCTCGACGCGGGCGAGATCGACATGATCAACGCCGATCACGCCCCGTCCACCAGAGCACAGAAAGCTGCGGGCGAGGACAATGTCTTTGACGCGCCGTTCGGCATCCCCGGCGTCGAGACGGTCCTCCCGCTGTTGCTCAACGGCGTCGCGGACGGGAAGGTCTCGCTCGAACGCGTCGTTGAGGTGTTCGCGACCAACCCCGCAGAGATTCTCGACCTTTATCCGCGGAAGGGGAGCCTCCAAGTCGGCGCCGACGCCGACCTCACGGTGGTCGATCTCGACCGTGAGCGGACGCTGCGCGACGAGGACATCGTGGCGAAGTGCGGGTGGACGCCGTTCGACGGGTTGACGATTACCGGTGACGTGGACACAACGCTCGTCCGCGGCGAACCTGTCTATCAGGACGGAGACGTAGTGGGCGACCCCGGGTACGGCGAGTTCGTCCGGCGGGGTGAGAACGGATGACGATCGACTTCGGCACGCACCTGTACCCCGAGTCCGTCTACCCGTCTGTGATCAGGGATGGGCCGATGGGGGCACTGCTCGGACGACGGATGTCGGACCCTGCCCACGTCGAGTCGCTCTACGAGGCCGCCGGGATTGATCGGGCTGTCCTCTCCCAGCCGTTCTACATGGGCTCTTCGGACCTTGACGCGGTTCGCGAGGCGAACGACGCACTGCTCGACATCGTCCACGACTACGAGCGGTTCTACGGGTTGGCCGCGATCCCGGTGGCGGCCGGTGGCGAGGACGCGGCCGAGGAGTTCGAGCGGGCGCTTGCGCGCGGCTATCACGGCGGTGCGGTCGAAACCAAGACCGACGGCGTCGAACTGACTGACGAAGCGCTCGAACCGGTCTACGAGGTCGCTGAACGTCACGACGCGCCGCTGCTGGTCCATCCAAAACTCGACGAGTCGCTCCATCCCGAGGCGCTCGACGACACGTACCTTCTCAACGCGATCTTCGGACGCGAAGCGGCGCTTTCCGAGAGCATTAGCAAGGTGATCCATGAGGGGACGCTGGACGACTACCCCGACCTGAACCTCGTGTTCCACCACCTCGGTGGGAACATCGCGAGTATGCTGGGTCGCGTCGCGCTCCAGCTCGACCCTGGCCGGTGGCCCGGTCAGGAAGCGGTCGTCGACTATGACGAGTTCAAGCGCTCTCTCGAAGAGCGGATCTACTTCGACACGGCTGGTTTCTTCGGGTACGAGCGTCCCCTCCATGCAACGTTTGAGGAACTCCCTGCCTCGCAGATTCTGTTCGGGACCGACTACCCTTTCGAGCCGCGCGAAGAGACTGAACTCGCCCGCCTCAACGAGGCAATCGGTAAGACAGTGTCACGGACCGATGCCCGACGCGTCCGCTCGGGGAACGCTCTCGATCTGCTCGTCGATCCCTGAGATGACTGTCCCCGTCTCCACGCGCTGTTCCCTGTTTCTTCCGTCTCTGTGGGCCCCGTGATCGTCGTCTCGACTTTACGGAAGTACGAGGAGAAATCCCCGCCCTTCAGGGCGGGGATGAATCCAAATGCTACCCAACCGAAAGCTACAGTATCCCCGGCATCGTACTGTCGTACAAGCCAATCGCGTAAAGTTTCAATCGGAAGACTCGGGGCCGCTTCCCGCCGAAATGGACGGTTCCACGCCCGCCGACGGGGTAACAACCGCTCGGGGAGTACGTGGTTCCAGATTCGTTCGCCGTCCTCGCAGAACCCTTAATTCCGCTGGAATCAGGCGGTAACGCCTGTGTACGAGAGAGGGTGACGGCTCAATCAAAACACGCCCCGTTCGCGGTTGCACTTCGCCATCATCGGCGGAGTACGGTCGATGGCACGACCCGTGTCCGCCCGCGTTTCAACCGCTGGCGGTCGCCCGATATTCGAACACGCCGGTCTGCGTGGTATCTGATGCGGCACAAGTGGATACCGCGTCCATCTCGGACGCCGAACACACCTGACCCTCGGTTTGAGGGCCGACGTGTAGCGCACGAACCCGGTACACTCCACGCGAGGAGTGGAAGTTGCCTTCGGGGAACTCGGGGCCGGCTCGATGTCCCACGAAGGAATCCTCGCCCTTCAGGGCGGGGAGGATGTCAACGCTTGACTGCGTCGTACGGCACCGGAACGACCCCGTAGCGGCCGAAGTGCCGCTTGAGGAACGTCTCGATCCAGCCGAACGTCGGTCGCGCCGTCATCGCCGGCAGATACATCTCTTCAGTCCGATCGCGCGTCTCAGTTTGTGACTCACTCATAGCAATTACAGGTAGGTGCGTCAGGTGGATGAGCTATCGGGGGTACATCTCCACGGCTTTAACTTCGTACTTCCCATGTCATGAGTTATCACCGGGTATTCTAAACGAATATTCGAAATAGCGCGATTTAGCAAACATACGAGATGTTAACACGAGACACGAAAGTGGTGCATCTGTGGGGAACGCCGTGGCAAGTGACGGCCGAGCCCGAGAGTCACGGACGGCCACATCCCCCGTCGACGGGGAGGTACAGCTGTCGGTCCAGAATCTCGGGGGCATCTCCGAGGCGGACGTGGCGTTCTCGGCGGGCGTCACCCTGCTGTCGGGGCGGAACCCCTCGAACAAGTCGTCGCTGCTCCGGTCGCTGGCCGGCGTGTCGGGCGGGGCGACGCCGCCGCTCAAGCGTGACGCCGACGCGGGCGAGACCCTGCGCGGGAAACGCCGGGAGCGGAGCGACCTGACGGCGCGCATCCGAACGCCCCGCGACGCGGTCGAAGAGCTACAGGCAGAGCTCGCGTCGGTTCGCTCGCCGACGGTCACGTCGTCGGCCGTCAGTAGCCGGCGGAGATTCTCGGCCTCGCCGTCGACCGGCTCTACCCCGACCGCCCGCATCGCGGCCGTCAGCACCGCCCGATTGTAGAACGTCGTCAGCTCCCGAAGGCTCGTATCGTTCGCTCAACGCGTCGCCAGCCGCTCTCGATGTCGTCCGAGCCGCGTCGCTCCGCAACCCCGTCGAGTCTGCACGTCGCGTGCCGTCCTGATGGCATCGGTAGCCGTAGAACCGCCGGCGTCGGAACTACTCACCGAAATCCTCAGACCGCGTACGGATACTGTTATCAAGGTCGGTGTCGAAGAGGACGACAGAAGGCCGGGCAGGGGACCGCGCCGACAGCCGGCTACGAGGCCACGATGTCGATCACGGTGAAGCTCCACGTCAAGCACGAGCGACTCGCGTTAGTGCCGACGCTGCGACGACTCGGCGACGTGTACATCCGCGTCATCACGCACAGCGACACGGACCCGGACGCGAGCGTCTTTCCGTTTCTCATCGAACACGACGACCGGGCGGCCCTCGAAGCCGCGCTCGCCGAGGATCCCACCGTCCTGTCGTACGAGAGCGTCGACTGGACCGACGGCGTCGGGCTGTACTACATCGAGCACACGCCGGAGACGAAGCTCATCAGCCCCGTCGTCACGTCGGTCAACGGCTTCATGATGAAGACGGAGACGAAGGGGATGGGCTGGCTCGTCCGGCTCCTGTTGCCGGACCGGCAGGCGCTCAACACGGTCTGGGAGTACGCGAACGACAACGACATCGCGCTGGACATCATCGAGATATACGGGAAGGGCGGCGACGTCGGCGAGCGGTCATACGGGCTGACAGACGAACAGCGCGTAGCGCTCACGACGGCGTATCGAGCGGGCTACTTCAACGAGCCGCGCGACATCTCGCTCAGCGAGGTGGCAGACGAGATGGGGCTGTCCTCGACGGCGATGAGCGGACGGCTCCGTCGGGGCGTCGGAAACCTCATCGCCGCGACGCTCGACGACACGGACGTCGACGAGTGAGGCCCACTCCGATCCGCTCCGTCGTCGTGTCACCGGTCGGAGTGTCATTATGACCTTGGTGTAGTCGAAGCCGGACGCCGATGAGGCGCTGCCGGTTCGCGCTGAGTAGCCCCGGCGGACTACTGTAGAAAGGCTGGTCATCGTCGAACGGTGAAGTCCATACTCACAGTCGCTCGGCGACGTGTTCACTGACGGCCGCCGCGAACCGCTCGCGGCTGAACCGGTCTCGCCGGAGCGAGGGTCGCTCGCTGTTCGCGATTGCCGCGTCGACGCAGTCGACGGCCCCGTCAATGTCGTCGAACAGTCGGTCTGCCCGTCCGTTCAGGATTTCCCGCTGTCCTCCGCTATCGGGCGCGAACGCGACCATTCCCGCCGCGACGTACTCCGCGACGGACATCCCGAAGTGCTCGTTGGGCTTGAGATTGAGCCCGTAGCGGTGCGTCCTCAGGAGTTCCATCAGCCGGTCGCGCTGGACATCACGTTCGAGCGACACGTACTGGCGCTCGGCAGCCAATTGGGTGATCCGGTCGACGTACCGACGGTACGCCCGCGGTGCCGACCCGACGACGTGGAGATGGATGTCGCGACCACGCTCGCGGAGGCCGTCAAGGACGGCGAACGCCTCGTGGATTCGTTTGTCCGGGGCGATCCGCCCGACGACGACGATACCGGCCTCCCGCTCGGACCAGAGGCGGCCGCCGTCGATCGGATCGACCGGAGGGTGGACGACGTCGGGACGGACGTCGTAAACTCGATCTACGACGTCGGCAGTCCACCCGGAGTTCGCAAGCAGCGTCGCGTCTCGAAGGTCTGCTTGATCGGGCCCCGCGAGGGCGCTCCACAGCGGGTTCAGTCGCCCTCCGTCGCCGGTCCGGCGCCGGTGGAACTGCGGGTAGTGAATGTACTGCACCGAGGGACCGGGGACGCGAACCTCGTTTGCGGTGCTCACTGTCAGGTCGAACGCCGCCGCGCACCGCCGGAACCATCGGTGTACGACGGTACTTCGCAGCGCGAGTTGCGGGCCGATCCACGGCGCAGCCTCGGCGAACGCCGTTGCGATCGTGTGCCCGCCCGGTACGGTCCGGGTCGCAAGCCCCCCGACATCGGCGCCGAAGCGCTCAGCCAGCGCCGCCGGGTCGGTCTCCGAGAGCGTGCACAGCGTGACGTCGTGGCCGTCGTCCAGCAGGGTCTCGCAGGTCGCCAGACAGACGGCGTCGGCGCCGCCTTGGAAGTCCAGTGTGTTGTGAAACACTGCGATCCGCGCCATAGGTGGAGTTCCGCCGGGCCGCGCATATACTGCCGGCAACCGGCAGCGATGGTGGTCTCGAACTAAGTCGTCTCGCCTCTTGATGATGTGTCGGCGCCGTGCTGTGACTCACCGGGAAAGAGTGCGACGACCCCGCGTCAGCGGTAGCCCAGCGCCGACAGTCGCTCCGTGTCGGTCTCAGTGCCGTACACGCTCGACACCGGGAGCGGCTCCGGTGGGTCGATCGTCGGGTCGTAGGTCTGTCGGGCGTCGCCGGTCGTCTCGACCCATGGGACAGTCAGAACCGCCGGCACGGGAGTGTGCATTGGGTGGCCGTACAGCCCCCACTCGCCGAAGAGGTTGCCGTGGTCGGCTGTGATCGCGACGGTCCCAGCGATGTCGGCGACGAGCGTCTCGACCGCCGCGAGCACATCCCGCAGCGTCGCCGCATAGGCGTCCCACACGCGCTCGGTCGACAGTTCGCCGCGGCGTAACATAACCCATGGGTTCGCCGCGTTGCTGTGGCTGCCGACCCGGGCCATCCCCTCGTCGCCGGCGATCGGGTCGGCCACGAACGGATGGTGAGGTTGCATGTAGTGGACGACCAGGCGATCGTGGTCGCCGGTCCGTGCGGTTGCGATTGCGCGGTCGGTCACCGCGTCAGCCGGGACTGTTCCGAGGTCGTCGTCCCAAGCGTACTTCCAGACTTCGTCCAAGACAGCGAAGTCGTCGGGGTCGAGGTAGCGGTCAGTCCAGGTGTTGCCCGTGACCATCGCCGTCGCGGCGGTCTCGGGATGCCCTTCGAACGTGTTTTCGAGCCACTCCGATGAGCAACTGCCGACCGACCGCAGCGAGTCCACGTCCGCCCGCACGAAGCGGTCTGTCGCGTCGGCGACGCCGCGGAGGGCGTCGGCCCGGCAGGCGTCAAGGACGACCAGCGTGTCCCACTCGCGGTCGAGGACGTTCGTTCCGTAATTCAGTCGTCGACCGACCGCCTGCAGCGTCCGCAGATACGCGGTCCCGAAGCGCCCCATGCCGGGCTCCGGTGAAAGGTTCACGCCCGGGGGTCGGCGGTCGGGTGGCAAAACTCCACCGGCGAGCGAGCGTTTATGTTCGGCGTAACACTGTAAGGAAGTGTGGATTGTCTGTTCGTCGGGGCCGGCGACATCGCGTCGGAGTACGCCGCCGACCTTGCGTCGACATCGCTGTCGCTGGCTGGTGTGTGCGATCTGGATGCCGACCGGGCGACGGCACTCGCCGGGGAGTATGACTGTCCGGCCTTTACCGACCTCGACGAGGCCTTGACGGCCCTTGACGTGCCGCTGGTGGTGAACCTGACGAGTCACGCGGCACACGGAGCGGTGACCGAGACGGCGCTGACGGCCGATCGGCACGTTTACTCGCAGAAGCCGCTCGCGCTCGACACGGAGACAGCGCGGGACCTGCTTGCGACGGCCGTCGACCGGGGGCTCGCGCTGGGCTGTGCGCCCGCGACCCCGCGTGGGCCGTCCCAGCGGCGCGCCGCGAGGCTGCTCGCGGACGGGCGCCTCGGCCGCGTGGGGCTGGGGTACGCCCACGCGCATGTCGGTCGGGTCACCGACTGGCACGACCGTCCCGACTCCTTTCTGCAGGTCGGCCCGCTGTACGACGGCGCCGTCTATCCGCTGACGCTACTGGTCTCGTGGTTCGGGCCGGTCGAGCGCGTGCGGGTCGCCGACGCGCTAGATGTCTGGCCAGCCCGCGAGCGGCGGCGCCCGTCGGCGCCAAGCCACATCGAGGCGACGCTCTCGTTTGCGACCGGGCCGACCGTCCGGCTGACGGCAAGTTTCTACGCCCCCCACCGGGGTCGGGAGTTCTACGGCCTCGAACTGCACGGCGACGACGGCTCGTTATACCTCTCGGACACCGGTGCGATGGACACCGCCGTCGACCACGTGCAGTACGGTCGAAACGGTCGCGGGTACACGGCGGTCCCGTCCCAGTGTCCGGCGTCGTCGCTCTCGTACGTCGACGCCGTCGAGCGCCTTGCGGCCGGTATCGCCGACGGCGAGCCGCTACGACGGACGGGTCGGCGTGGCGCCCACGTCGTTGCGGTTTGTGACGCCGTCGAGACCGCCGCGCGTGACGGTGGCCCGATCTCGGTTGCCGATTGCGAGGCGACCGCCGATCCGACTCCGGAGCCGGTCGTCCGACCGTCGGGTCGCGACGATGCGACGTGGGTGGCCGCGCTCCGACTCCCGCCGGTCGGCTTCGGTTGTTCGCGGTACCGCGACGGCGAGTACGTCGACCGGCGGGAGTCGATCGCGACGGCGCTCGATGCCGGCTACCGACTGCTCGACTCGGCAGAGCTGTACGGCAACGAACACCGGATTGGTGCGCTCCTGTCGGCGCCGGGAGCGCCCAGCCGCGAGGATGTGTTCCTGCTGGGCAAGCCGTGGCGGACGAACCACCGTCGCGAGCAGATGCTCGCGGCCGCCCGCGGCAGCCTCTCGGAACTCGGCGTCGACGCCTTCGATTGCTACGCGCTGCACTGGCCCGAGGCTTGGGCGCACCGGGGACCGCTGGAGCGACTGGCCGAGAGGCCCGTCACCGAACAGGAGCGACTGACCTTCCCCGAGGGCGACGACGGCGAGATCGAAACCGCAAATCTGTCTCTCGCACGGGCTTGGGAGAATCTTGAGGCGGCCCACGACTGCGGGCTGGCGCGGACGATCGGTCTCTCGAACGTCTCGGTGTCGCAACTGGAGACGGTCCTAGAGACCGGACGGCTCCGCCCGGCGATCGTGCAGGTCGAGCGTCACCCGTACCGCCCCCGTCGCGACCTCGTCGCGGCCTGTCACGACCGCGGTATTCGCGTCGTCGCGCACTCGCCGCTGTCGGCGCCCGGACTGCTGGACGAGCCGGTGCTGGAGGCCGTCGGCGAGGATCAGGGGCTCTCGCCGGCGGGTGTCGTTCTGGCGTGGAACGCGACGCGCGGCGTCGTCCCCATCCCGTCAAGCACGACGCCGCGCCACGTCGTTTCGAACTTGGCCGCCGTCGCCGAGCCGTTGCCGCCGTCGGCGATGGAGCGCGTTGACGCGCTCTGCGATCCCGACTTCGAGCGCCGAGGGTGAAGGGGGTCCGCTCGCGGTAAGCGTCCCCTGCGTCACCACTACTATCTGCGCCTGTCCCAATCCAAACGTATGTCAACGAGCAAAGCCGACAGCATCGCAGTTGATGTGGCGTCACTGAGTGGTCTCCACTGGGTTGGGATCGTCGCTGCAGTCGTCACCGGTGTGATACACCTCCGACTCGGGGTCGGGTTCGCACCGTCGGGACTGGGCATCAGCTTTCTGCTGGCTGGGCTGGGTTTTTTCGGGGCGGTCGGGCTCGTCCTGTTCGACTACCGGCGACGCACGGTGTACGCGGCCGGCGTCCCGTTCACCATCGTGCAGATCGTCTTATGGTACGCTCTCAACTTCGCCGGCGGCCCGAAGTCGTTCCCCGCGGACGTCGGGACGCTCGGGTGGGTCGATAAGATCGCACAGGTGGCCCTCGTGGTCGTCCTCGTCGCGCTGCTGCAGCAGTCCTGACGATGGCGACCCACCGTTGCGGCGACCGGACGGACGCCCGTGACGGCGGCCACAGGGACAGGGGAGGTGACGGTGGCACACCCGGTCGCTGAGCGGTCGCTGGCGGCCGGTGCGCGCGTCGGAGTTTCAATGCTCGGTGCGGTCGGGCTCGCGGTAGCGCTACGGACCGTCTCGTTCCCGGAGTCGACCGCGTTCGTCGCCGGCGCGTGCTGGGGTGGACTGCTCTGGTATGTCGGCCGGTGTCTGGACGGGGACCCCGCGTCCGGACGTGCGTGGCGACCGCTGTTCGGGCTGGCGAACGCGGTCACACTGGTTCGTGGCGTGTTGTTCGCGGTCGTCACGGGGTTCGCTCTCGTCCCGCCCGGAACCGACCTCGGGTGGGTTCCCGCGGTGGCGTACGGAACTGGCGTCGCGCTCGACGGACTCGACGGGACGGTAGCGCGCACTGTTGGGGAGGAGACCCCTCTCGGCGAGCGTCTCGACATGGCGTTCGACACGTTCGGCTTTGTGGTCGCACCGCTCGTCGCCGTCGCGTGGAGGGCGCTGCCGGTGTGGTACCTCTCGCTGTCGGCGGCCCGGTACGTCTACCGTGGCGGACTCGCATGGCGGCGGTTCGCCGGGCGCCCGTTGTTTGACCCGCCGGACAGCGATGTCGGGCGATACCTCGCCGGGGTCCAGATGGTCTTCCTGACCGCGGCGCTGTCGCCCGCCGTCCCGCGGTCGCTGTCGCTAACGCTGGCGCCGATCGTGCTCGCGCCGTCGCTGGCGGTGTTCGCGCGCGACTTCCTGGTGGTGTCGGGCCGGCTCTCGTGGCACCAGTGAAGTGCTCGCGCACGTAGTGTGGCGTGTGCTGTTCCCGACGCACCTCCTCGTCGCCGGCCTGCTGGGGCGAGCGACGCGGCTCTCGACCCCCTGGTTGGTCGTCGGCGCCGCGCTATCGGACGTCGTCGACAAGCCCCTTGCGACGGCCGGAGTCGTCGATCTTTTCCACTCGGTCGGGCACTCCGTACTGTGGCTGCCCGTCGCCGTCGTGGCCGGCTTGCTCGCGCGGACGGGATTGGCGGTGGCGGTCGGCTGGGGGTCGCACCTGCTCCTCGATCTCGTCCACGTCGTTGTCAACGGGCGTCCCGAGAGCGTGATGTCGCTAGGGTGGCCCGTCGTCGCGCCTGCGGACCCGCTCGCGATCCCGCCCGGATCGTTCGCGGTCTACTACGCCGGGACGCCATCGTTCTATCTAGAGGTGGTGATCTGGGTGGGCGCGGCAGTGGTGTTCGCTCGCTCCCGTGGCGGCGCCAACGCGGGAGACGACCGACCCGCCGGCCCATAGCGCCCTTGTCGGCACGGCCAGTAGACACCACATCATGGAAGAACTTGTCCGAGCTGCCGTCGAGTGGGTCGTCGGCGTCGACACCGCTGTCGCGGAGGGAGTCGCGGAACTCCGACGGCCGCTGTTCACGAAGGTGATGAACTCCGTCACCGGTCTGGGATCCGTCTCGGCCGGGCTGGTGTTTCTCGGCCTGTATTACTTGACGGGCTGGCGACGAGAGTTCCATCTCACGCTGGTCGCGCTAGCCGTCACGGGCGTGATCGTCGCCACGCTGATGTTTACGATCCGTCGCCCCTACCCGCCACAGCCGGTCTGTATGACCGGCGGCGTGGAGACGGTCGCGACGTCGTTTCCGTCCGGCCACGCCGCCGCAGTCGCCGTCTACGCGACGGTCGCGCGTCGCTCCGAGCGGTTGCCGTTCGCCGTCGTTGCCCCCAGCGCGCTGTTGATCGCTGTCTCGCGGGTGTACCTCGGGACGCACTACCTCTCCGATACGGTTGTCGGTGTGGCGCTCGGGGTCGGAACCGTCCTCCTCGCGGAGCGACTCCTCGTTCACGAGTGGTTCCGACGACAGCTGGACGCACTGGTGGGAGAGTGATCGCTTGAAGAGGGTTCGTTATGTGAAAAGAATCTATACGAGCCGACCGTTGGGTCCGGGTAGATGAGCCGAGAGATACGGGCCGGACTGGTACAGATCGACGAGTATGGCCCGTGGACGGTCAGCCCGGAGCCACGACGAGAAACCGACCTCCAGTCGCTGCAGGCGTCGCTGTTCGCAGACTTCGCAGCGTTCGTCGGCGAACACGACGGGTACGCCTTCTACGGCCGGTTCGACAACATGTACGCGGTGGCCAATGAGGCGACGCCGGACGACTTTCGACGGTTCCAGCGCCGGGTCCGAACCCGGTATCCGGTGACCGTCAGTGTCGGTCTCGGGGCGGCGTCAACGCCAGCCGCCGCGCTGGGCGTCGCGAGCGAGCGCCTGCAGGCGGCAGGCGGCGCGCAGGATGGGGGCCGCAGCGAGGCGATGGCGGTCGGTAACACGCCCGAATCAGGAGACACCGGGTCGGTGACGGTCGCACACTTCGACGTCGTTGACGTAACCGGCGAACACACCGACCGACGCAACGCCGTCGACGTGACGCTGTCGATACGACGGGCGACGCTAGCGCTTTCGACGCACCTCCGGTCGGAGCACGGCGGCCTCGCGCACTTCGTCGGCGGCGACAACGTCATCGCGGTCTGCCCGGACCTCGATCCGGCGGCGTACGAGACTGCCGTCGACCACGTGGCCACGGAGACCGGCATCGAGCTGCAGGTCGGGATCGGTCGCGGCGCGACGGCACACGCCGCCGGCGACGCAGCGAAACACGCCCTCGAACGGTGTCGCGAGACCGGAACGCGCATCCACGGCGCCGACCGCGTCCCGGCGGACCACTGATGCACGGGCGCTCACTGTACTTCACCGGTCGAGAGACCGTCGAACTGCGGTCACGGCGTGTCGATCCGACGCGAGAGGAGGTAGTCATCGAGACGAGCGTCTCAGCGATCAGTGCTGGTACTGAACTGCTGATGTACCGCGGCGAGGCGCCGAGCGACCTGCCGGCCGACGAAACCCTCGACGCGCTGGATGGTGACCTCTCGTACCCGTTGCGGTATGGATACGCCGCCGTCGGCGACGTTGTCGAGACGGGAACGGCTGTCGACGACGACTGGCTGGGGCAGACGGCGCTGGCGTTCAACCCCCACGAGACACGGTTTACCGCTACACCGTCGGCGCTCGTCCCGGTTCCCGACGACCTGACGCCGACGGAGATGACACTGTACCCGCCGGCCGAGACGGCAACGACGCTCATCTTGGACGGGCGGCCGCGGATCGGCGAGCGTGTTGTCGTCTTCGGGGCCGGTGTCATCGGTCTGTGTACGGTCGCTCAGCTCTCGTCGTTCCCGCTTTCGGAACTGGTCGTGGTCGAACCGCTCGCCGACCGCCGCGAGCAGGCGCTGACTCTGGGGGCCGACGACGCGGTCACGCCCGACGCGTTCTCGCCGGCTCGCTGGAGCGACGCCGCCGGGGCCGCGGGAGCGGACCTCGTGTACGAACTGTCCGGGCAGCCCGACGCACTCGACGACGCCGTCGATGCCGCGGGATACGACGGTCGCGTCGTCGTCGGATCGTGGTACGGCACCAAGTCGACGACGCTTGACCTCGGCCGTGACTTCCATCGCGACCGCGTCTCGGTCGTGTCGAGCCAGGTGAGCACGCTCGACCCCGAGGTCCGCGGTCGCTGGACGAGAGAGCGACGCTCGGAGGCCGCGCTCGATGGACTTGCGACGCTCCCGGCCGACTTGCTGATCACCCACCGTATCCCCATTGAGGAGGCCGCGAAGGCGTACAGACTGATCGACCAGCGCCGCGACGGCGCACTGCAGGTTCTGTTCGAGTACCCATGACCGACGCCCACACATACGAACTGACTGTCTTGCGAGCGTTTATCGCACAGCACTTCTTGACCGTCCCCGATCCCGGCCCGGAGGGAGAGGTTAACAGCCACCGCTTCACCGTCGAGTTGCAGTTCGCCGGCCCCGAACTCGGGCCGTTCGGTTACCTCGTGAATATCGACGATGTCCACGATGTTCTCGACGACGTGGAGGACCGCTACCACGACACCCTGCTCAACGACCTCCCCGAGTTCGAGGGGCTGAACCCGAGCGTCGAACACTTCGCGCGACTGATCGGCGACCGCGTCGAGAGCGCGTTCGAGGACCCGACGCCGACGCACCTCACTGTCCGCGTCTGGGAGGACGACGACTCTTGGGCGAGTCACGCGCGTTCGCTCGACGCATGAGCCACGCCGCGACGCGGTACTTGGAGGCCAAGCGGACCGTCGACGACCGGGCGTACGACCGGCGCGTTCGCGACTGCCTGCTGGACGCGCTGGGGTCGTCGTCGACAGTGCTCGATATCGGCTGTGGCACCGGCACGACCCTCTCGTGGCTGCTGGAGTGGGGCGTTGATGAAGGGACTTATCGCGGGGTCGACGCCGACGAAACCGTCGTCGCGTTCGCCCGCGCGGTCAGGCCGGCGGCCTGTCGATACCGGGGCTGGCCGGTGACCGAGACCGAGCGGGGAGCGACGGTCGGTGACCTGTCGGTGACATTCGAGCACGACGACGCGTTCACAGCCCTCGCCGCAGCCGACGGTCTCGACTGCGTGATCGCACGGTCCTTTGCAGATCTCGTTCCGGTGGACGACCTCCTCGACGCGATCGAGGGGGCGCTCGCGCCGGGTGGGTTCGCGTACCTGCCGATCACCTTCGACGGTGGCACCATTTTCCAGCCCGACCACTCGGCCGACGAGGCGGTCGAACACGCCTATCACGGGGCCATCGACGCCGAGTCAGGGCGGGACGCCCACGCCGGGCGCCACCTGATCGACGCGGCCCGCGACCGCGACGGCGACCTCTTGGCGGTCGGCGGCTCCGACTGGGTGGTCCGGCCTTGCGACGGCCAGTACCTCGCCGACGAGGCGTACTTTTTGGAGTGCATCCTCGGGTTCGTCGGGGACACGCTAGCCGAGACGACCGTCGACGGTGCCGCCGACTGGCTTACGACGCGCCGAACGCAACTGGCGACCGGCCGATTGACATACGCCGCCCACGGGTTCGACATTCTGTACCAAGCGCCGGAGTGACCGAGTGGGTCGGACTGACGGTCATCGCTGTGTCCGGCACGGACGCGGGCGGCGATGCTGGCATCGCTGTGATATCGGGTAGTCTATGACACTCCTGCGATGAACGATGTGCCTCCCGCTAAACGGTGACATCCTCCCCGGGCTAAAGGGCGGGGCTTCCCGAACCGCACATGCGGCGGTTCCCGTCGATTCGGAAGGGTGGGAATCTACGGTTTCTGACCGACGGCAGTGGCAGTGCCACGCTACCGATACTCGTTTCCGCGGAGGAGTAGCGAGGTATCTCGTTGTTTTGTGTCGGTCGGCGCGGTCGGCTTACTGTTTTGATGTCGGCTCTCGCCGTGGCAAACACCGAGTCAACTGCCAGTTGTCCGCGCACAGCCCACGATACATCGCGTTGGAGTGTAAACCTGCTGATTCACATGGAAACGAGACAATGACGGCGTTGTATCCCCATTATAAACGGCGGGGTTTTAGCGCCTGTAATTCAGATAATAAGATTGTGGCTATCACCGCGCGGACAGGAGTAGTCCGCCACCGACAGTGGTGAGTCCAATCGGAGCGAGGACTGCGGGAAGCGGTATGCTACACTCGTTCACTCCGTCAGGTGTGTACAGCAGACTTGTGCCCTCGATACCGATACTGCCAATTCCCTGTCCCTCTCCCTCTGGAACATTCACCTCAGTACACCCACCGAAGAGCATCCCGGGAAAGGTGTTCAACTGCGCGAAGCCCACACCTAGTCCGACAACGAGTAACACGATGCCGAGGTATTTTCGTAGATCAACTGTGGCAGCCATCACTCATAGCATCCCCCGGCTATGTAGTAAAAAGAGCGAAGGCTCAAACGGTTCTCGTAGCCTCCCTGCGAGCGACACTTCAAAAGGTGATGATCCCGAGGGGATCATTGATCGCGGCGGCGTACCTCATACTTGAATCTACGCTACTGGCGCTGTATAACCCCGTACGAGGTGCCAAAATAGCGACCCCGAATTAAATCCCTGCGGGAGTACTGGTGATGCTTTATCAGTAGGTGCTTGTTCAATTCTCGTGAATGTCGAACGAGCAAGACCACCCCAACCATCCGAGTGTGGACCAGTCGGATCGGACCGTTCCGAGGAATCTGCGGCAGACCGGCGACCCCAACATCGAGATGTTGGTGTCGACACGCGTCCGGAAATCACCGTTCTTCCACAAGTCGTTCAACGAGAACGGCGCGTGGCGCTGTACCGTCTACAACCGTATCTACCACCCGCGCGGCCTCGTCGAATCCGAAGACGGCGGCGCGATGGCCGAGTACGACGCGCTGACGAACACCGTCACGCTGTGGGACGTGGCCGTCGAGCGGCAGATCCGCGTGAAGGGGCCCGACGCCGAGGCGCTCACCAACTACGTCGTCACCCGCGACGTGACGGGCATGGACGCGATGGACGGCAAGTACGTCATCCTCTGTAACGAGGAGGGCGGCGTCCTGAACGACCCGGTGCTGCTCCGGCCCGAGGAAGACGAGTTCTGGTTCTCCATCTCCGATTCCAACCTGATGCAGTGGCTCCAGGGCGTCAACGTCGACAACGACTTCGACGTGGAAATCGACGAGATCGACGTGGCTCCGATGCAGATTCAGGGGCCGAAATCCGAGGACGTCATGGTCGATGTCGTCGGCGAGGAGGTCAGCGACATCCCCTACTACGGGCTGATGTCCGCTGAGAT
This sequence comes from Halobacteriales archaeon QH_7_66_36, assembly GCA_003021175.1. Lineage (GTDB taxonomy): Archaea > Halobacteriota > Halobacteria > Halobacteriales > Haloarculaceae > Halosegnis. Next base: position 277,446 of record PXQV01000012.1, read on the forward strand.
CAACGGGGCCGACGTGCTCATCAGCCAGACCGGCTTCTCCGGCGAGGCCGGCTTCGAGATATACGTCGAGGACGCACACGAGGACGCCGAGAAGGTGTGGGACCCGGTCCACGACAGCGTCGTCGACCACGGCGGGATGCAGATCGCGCCCGGTCACCACCGCCGCATCGCCGCGGGCATCATGTCGTGGGGCCAGGACCTCGACCACGAGACCTCGCCGTTCCAGGTCAACCTCGGCTATCACGTCCCCGACGACAAGGACGCGGACTACATCGGGAAGGAGGCTCTCGAGGAGCAGAAGGAGCAGATCGAGAACGGCAACTACCCGTTCGAGCACAAGCTCATCGGGCTGAAGATGGCCGGCGAGCCGATCCGCGATTACGCGCCGGACTTCTGGCTCATCTCCGACCCGGAGACCGGCGAGGAGTGCGGCTACCTCACCTCGCCGTGGTGGAACCCGGACCTCGAGACCAACATCGGCATGGGGTTCGTCCCGGCCGAGAAGATCGAGGAAGTCACGGACACGCCGCTCAACGACGAGATCTACGACGAGGAGCTGGACCTCGAGTTCGAGGTACATCTCCCCGACGAGTACTCCGAGGAGCCCGGCGAGCCGACGTTCGCGACGGCCGCGACGGTGCCGTTCAAGGAGTCGGTCAATCCGAGCGCCCGCGAACAGGCGAAGCTGAACGCCCGCAAGGAAGCCGAGCAGAATAGCGACTGAACGGCGTCGCACACCCATCCCTCTTTTTCGACGAGACTACGAACACCGCCGGAGTGATTACGCCGCGCACACTCCCGTCGACTGTGACTCACGGCGACCGAACGGTAGAGGCGTTCCTGACAGATCTCGCGGGCGAGGCGGTACCCCCGGCTGGCGGCACCGCGACGGCCGTCGTGGGTGCGGCGGGCGCGTCGCTCTGCGAGATGGTCGCTCGCCACGCCGACGGAGACGTTCGCGTCGACGGATCGACAGCACAGACGACGCTCGACGCGCGTCGAGCGCGACTGCTCACGCTCGCAGACGCGGACGCGGCGGTGGTCGACGCTCTGTTCGCCGGCGACGGCGGCCCGCGGGAGCGCAAGCGGGCGGTCGGCGTTCCGCTGGCAATCGCGGAGGCGTGCGGTGACGTGCTGGCGGTCGGGGCCGCGGTCATCGAACAGTGTGAGAGACCGGTCGTCGCCGACGCTGTCACGGGTGTGTTCCTCGCCCACGGAGCCGTCCGCGCGGCGCTTTTCACGCTCCGGACGAACCTTCCGACAGTTGCGGACGAGTCGTTCGTCGCAGAGACGGAGCAGCGAGCGGCAGAACTGGAGGCGGCAGCGGCGACGGCGTTCGGGCAGGCGACGGACGGCGTCGACGGGTGAGGCGAGCTACTCGTACAGCGGGAACTCGTCGGTGAGTTCGTCGACCCGCGTCGCGACTCCTTCGATGGTGGCGTCGTCTTCCGGCGCGTCAACCACCCGAGCGATGAGGTCGGCCACCTCGCGGCAGGCGGCTTCGTCGAAGCCGCGGGTGGTGAGACCGGGCGTGCCGGCGCGGATACCCGACGGATCGAACGGTGAACGCGTCTCACCGGGCACCGTGTTCGCGTTCAGGACAACACCGGCTCGCTCCAGCGCGTCTTCGGCCGTGCCGCCGGTCGTGTCGGGATGCGACGGCCGGAGGTCGACCAACACGAGGTGGGTGTCGGTGCCGCCCGAGACGATCTCGAAGCCGTGCTCGTGGAGTTGGTCGGCCAGCGCCCGAGCGTTGGCGACGGTCTGTCGGGCGTACGCCTCGAACTCGGGGGTGAGCGCCTCCTTGAAGCCGACGGCCTTGCCCGCGACGTTGTGCATCGCCGGGCCGCCCTGCGCCCCAGGGAAGACAGCGCTGTCAACGTCGTCGGCGTATTCCTCGTCGCACATGATGATGCCACCGCGACCGGCGCGAATGGTTTTGTGCGTCGAGCCGGTGACGAAGTCCGCGACGCCGACCGGCGACTCGTGAACGCCCGCAGCGACCAGCCCGGTGATGTGCGCGATGTCCGCCAGATGGTACGCATCGACCGCGTCGGCCGCCTCCTGAATCCGCTCCCACTCCACTTCGCGGGGGTACGCCGAGTAGCCCGACACGATGATGTCGGGGTCGAACGCCTCCGCGTGCTCGCGCAACCCCTCGTAATCCACGTAGCCGGTTTCGGGGTCGACTTCGTACTGCTCCACCTCGTAGGTCTGGCCGGCGAAGTTCGCCGGGTGACCGTGCGAGAGGTGGCCGCCGTGGGTCAGGTCCAGCGAGAGGATCTTGTCGCCCGGATCGAGCACCGCGAGGTAGACGCCCATGTTCGCCTGCGACCCGGAGTGGGGCTGGACGTTGACGTGCTCGGCTCCCCACAGCTCCTTCGCGCGCTCGATAGCGGCGATCTCGACGTCGTCGGCGAACTCGCAGCCGCCGTAGTAGCGCTCGCCGGGATACCCCTCGGCGTAGTTGTTCGTCAGCTCCGAGCCTTGCGCCGCCATCACGGCCTCGGAGACGTGGTTCTCGCTCGCGATCATCGCCAGCGTGTTCTCCTGTCGACGGCGCTCACCGGCGAGCGCGTCGGCGACGGTCGGGTCCGCATCTCGGACGGTCTCGTACACCATACCCGTGTCAGGGACCGGAATCCAATAAACCGGCCGCTGACCCGACCTACCACGTCCGTGACTGGATGTGTCCTCGGTGTGGCACCGGAGGCTCCCGTCCGGCAGCGACCGGCGTTCGGATTACTTTGATATGGGATCGCACACACATATCAATAACCATGTCCGAACAGACGAGGCGACAGATGCTGAAGCGACTCGGAGCCGCCGGGACCGTGGGGGTCGTCTCCCTCGCCGGGTGTGCCCAACAGGAGGGGAGCGACGGCGAGACCGACACCGACGGTGGTGACGGTAGCGACGACTCCGAGGGCAGCGACGACTCCAGCGGCGGCGAACCGATCACCATCGGGACGATATTCCCGGTCACAGGGACCAACAGCGCCTACGGCGGCGGCCACCAGAAGGCGGCGAACTTAGCGGTCGAGGAGATGAACGACGCCGGCGGGCCGCTGGACCGCGAGGTCACCGTCGTCAACCGCGACACGGAGGGGAACCCCTCGCGGGCGGCCCAGAAGTTCCGGACGATGATCAACGAGGAGGGAATCGTCGGCCTGGTCGGCCCCTACTCCAGCGGCATCGGGACCACGCTCGCTCCGGTCGCTCGCGACAACCGCGTGACGGAGGTCAGCAACGGCAACACCTCGCCCGCGCTCGCGACGGCCGGCGTCAACGAGGAGAACGACGTGAAGTACTACGGCCGGACCTCGCCCAACGACGTCCAGCAGGCGCTGGTGATGGGCCGTATCCTGAACCAGCGGGTGGAGGCGGAGACCGCGTCGTTCCTCTACGTCGACAACCCGTACGGTCAGGGACTTGCCGAGCGAGCGAGCGAGAACTTCGACGGGGAGACGCTCGATCTGGTGGGCTACTCCAAGCAGACCAACGACTACACGTCGACGCTGGACGCCGTCTTCGAGGGTGACCCGGACGCCGTCGGCGCAGTGATGTACCCCGGAAACGGTCGCACGATACTGAACCAGTGGGACCAAGGCGGCTACGGCGGCCAGTGGGTCGCCGCGGAGGCCATCCTCTCGCCACAGCTGCTGTCAGACCTCTCGGACATCGTCGAGGGGATGTTCATCACCTCCCCGCAGACCGCAAACAGCGAGACGTTCATCGACAATATGGGCGGCGAGGAGGCGGTCACCCAGTTCGCGCCCCACGCCTACGACGCGACCTACCTGGAGGGGTTCGCCATCCAGCGGGCCGGCGAGGCCAGCGGGACCGCCATCGCGGAGAACATCCGGAGCGTCTCGCAGGGTGACGGCACGACGGTCGGTGTCGGCGAGTTCCAGGCCGGCAAGGAGGCGCTGGCCAACGGCGAGTCGATCAACTACGAAGGGGCTTCCGGGTCGGTCGACCTGAACGAGAACCTCGAACCGATCGTGCCGTACCGCATCTTGCAAGCCTCCGAGGGCGAAGCCGAGGTCATCGAGGAGGTGCCCCTGAGCTACTTCGAGGGTAAGATGTAGGCAGGGCGAACCTCACGGCGGCGTGCAGCGCCGGAACGCACCGGGATTTACTTCGGGCACACGAGTACCGTCGGTATGGGCGTCGAGATCGAACCGGAGTGGCAGCCGGCGACCAAGCTGAACGTCGTCGGCGGAGCGCTCGATTTTACGTCGGTGGAGCCGCTCCCGGACGGCGTCACCCGGGACCAGATCGAGGAGATCTGCTACACGATACGGGAACTGTACGGCGAGTACGTCGACGAGCTCGTCGCCGAGACCAGCCTCTCCCGGCGGGAGGCACAGACGTGGGTGCTCCGGACGCTCGCCCACGAGGGAACCGACCGCCTCTCCTACGAGGCCGTCGGGCTGTACATCTGGGCCATCGGCCGGGCGACCGAGGGTGACCCGCTCTCTCGGACGATCGTCACGGACTACTACGAGCGGGCCGAGCGGAAGATCGAGCGCGCAGAGGCGACCCTCAAGCGGGCCGGGCCGCCGCCGTACCCCGACGACGTGTACGACGACCCCGCCGTCCTCTGGGTCGACGCGCCCGTCGCCGACCGACTCCGAGGGCGTCGCCAACCCGAGGAGACGTACAGCGACGTGATCGAGCGGCTGCTAGACGGGACGACGGCGGGGCTGTCGCTGGCCGAACTGGTCGAGAGCTACCGGTCGGAACGGGGGGCCGACTACGTCGCCGTCGAGACGGTGTACCCGGAGTGGGACCGCGACCTCCGGCTGGTCGTCGGCGTCGACGAACCTGAGACGACCCCGGCCGCCGTCAAGGAGGCGGCAGCCCTGCAGGTCGGCGACGAGCCGCGAGCGTTCACCGTCGACGAGACGACGGACCCGACGCACGCCGACGCGCATCTCGTCGGCTTCGCCGACACCGCCGACCTGTCGGTGCCCGTCGAGGACGGCGTCGAGAGGGTTCGACGGGCGCTCGCGGGCGTCGAGCGTACGCTGCCGGAACTGGTCGACGACCTCCGATCCGCTGGCGGGACGGCGCTGGCCGTCGCCGACGAACCCGCGGGTGCCGGCGCGCACCTCTACCCGGTGTTCCTCGAGTCGGCATCCCCGGACGCGCTGGCGCATCTCGAACGGCTGGCCCTCGACGACCGGACGCTGTCCGTCGGTCGGGTGTCGCCGGTCGACGCCGAGACCTACCGGGGATTGGACCACGGAACGACGCTGCTGTGGGCGGGCGAGGAGGGCGGACTCGGTCGCCGCCCTCTCCCCGATGACCCTGTCGAGCGGCGCGAACTGTTTCCGGCGCGGGTGCTCGCGACGAGCACCTGATTTCAGTGTGTTCGGTCTGTCTTCCCTCGTCAGCCACCCAGATACAGCTCGCGGACCTCCTCGCTCTCCAGCAGTTCCTGACCCGTGCCCTCGTACCGGTTCTCGCCCATGTCCAGCACGTACCCCCGGTCAGAGACCGAGAGAGCCTGCTGTGCGTTCTGCTCGACCATGAGGATGGCCGTCTCCGTCTCGTCGCGGATGCCGACCAGCTGGTCGAACATGTCGTCGACGAGGTCCGGCGCGAGACCGGCCGACGGCTCGTCGACGAGGATCAGACTGGGGTCCAACATCAGCGCCGACGAGAGCGCCAGCATCTGCTGTTGCCCGCCGGACATCGCCCCGGCCTTCTGGTGCTGGCGCTCCCGGAGGACCGGGAACCGGTCGAACGCGGCCCGGAAATCCTCCTCGCGTACGTCGGCGTCGATGTAGGCCCCCATCTCCAGGTTCTCCCTGACCGTGAGGTTCGGGAAGACGTTCTCACGTTGCGGGACGTAACAGAGCCCCTGCCCTGTCACCTCGTCTGCCCGCAGGTCGGTTACCTCTCTCTCCTCGAAGGTGACCGTCCCCGACCAGCAGTCGATGAGTCCGTAGACGGCCTTCATCAGCGTCGACTTCCCTGCGCCGTTCGGGCCGACGATGGTGACGATCTCCTCTTCGCCCACGTCGATGTCGACGCCGTGGAGTATCTCGGCGTCGCCGTAGCCGGAGACCACGTCCCGAGCTTCCAGTAGCGGCATCTCAGTCCACCCCCAGATAGGCGTCGACGACGCGCTGGTTCTGCCTGATCTCCTCGGGCGGTCCCTGAACGAGCTTCTTCCCCTCGTTCATCACGATGATGGTGTCGGAGAGATTCATGATGACCTCCATGTCGTGTTCGACGATACAGAACGTGTACCCCTCGTCACGGAGCGTCTCGATACGGTCCATCAGCTTCTCGGTCAGCGCCGGGTTGACGCCGGCGACCGGCTCGTCCAGCAGGACGAGCTGCGGGTCGAGCATGAGGACTCGCCCCAACTCCAAGAGCTTCCGCTGGCCGCCGGAGAGGTTGCCGGCCCGCTCGTCGGCGACGTGGTCTATCTCCAGCAGTTCCAGCATCTCGGTGGCCCGGTCGTACAGGTCGGCCTCCTCCCGAGCGACCGCGCCGCGCCGGAGCCACGCGTTCACGAGGTTCTCGCCGGACTGGGCCTGCGGCGCGAGCATCAGGTTCTCGCGGGCGGTCATGTCTCCCAGTTCGCGGGTGATCTGGAAGGTTCTGGCCAGCCCCTCGCGGGCCAGCATGAACGGGCGGCTGTTCTTGTGGCCGTCGTAGGCCTGCTTGACTGTCTCCTGTCCGACGTACAGCCCCGCGCCGAGTCCCGTCCCGACCGCGCCAACCCCGAGACTCGCCGCGGTGCCGAGTCCGGCCAGCCCGAAGGCCGCGACGCCGCCGAGGCTGCCGAACGTGAGCCCCGAGGCCCCGCCCCAGACCAGCCGCTCGTCGCTGCTGGGAGCCATCAGCGCCTGAAGCTCCCGGCCGTCGTAGCGGACGGTCCCGCTGTCTGGCTCGTAGAAGCCGCTGATGAGGTTGAACGTCGTGGTCTTGCCCGCGCCGTTCGGGCCGATGAGGCCCGTTATCGACCCCGACTCGATGTCGAAGGTCGCGCCGTCGACGGCGACGATACCGCCGAAGCTCTTCCGGAGGTCCTCGACCTCGAGGACGGCACTCATTCCTCGTCACCCCCGTCGGCGTAGGCCGGAGTACCCTTGCCGGGCTCGGCCGCTGTCGTCTCGTCCGTGTCGATGGGGGTGCCGTAGTCGGCCCTGCCGAGGACGCCGTCCGGCAGGTAGTAGAGGACGACGAGGAAGAGCACTCCCATCGCGACCAGCCGGAACGCCAGCACGTTCACCCGCAGTGCCGGCGGGAAGAAGGAGGCCAGCTGGGTCGTCGCCTGCTGGAACGCCCAGAAGACGGCGGCCCCGAGGATGGTCCCCTTGTTGTTGCTGGCCCCGCCGATGAAGACGATGAGCAGGGCGATGAACGTCACCCGCGGGGCGAACGTGACGAACGTGAGCCCCTGCGTGTACATGGCCCACAGCGCCCCGGCGAACCCGCCCAGCGCCGAGCCGAGCACCATGCTCTGGACCTTGTAGACGAACGGGTCCTTGCCCAGCGAGCGGACCACGTCCTCGTCGTTGCGGACGGCCCGGAGCACCCGGCCGAAGGGCGACCGAGCGGTCAGCTCCAGCAGGTAGTACGCCCCGAGCATGAACAGGAGCACGCCGGCCAGCAGGAACCGCTGGTAGTCCACCCGGACGGTCAGGCTCCCGAGACCCGTGACGAGGTAGTCGACGCCCACGTCGCCGCCGAAGGACAGCGCCCAGACCAAGTTGGCGAACAGCGTCCGGAGCGCCCCGGCGAAATCGCCGCCAGCAAGCGGGCCCACGAGCGGCAGGACGAAGTACCACACCGAGACGAACCACAGCGAGCCGGCACCGATGATCCGGAGCTTGCCGGCGGCGAACCACTCGCGGGTCCGAACCGCCCGGTAGAAGCCGCCGACGAGCGCCGTCAGGAGCGCCAGCGTTCCGGCGATCTTCACCGCGACGCTCCCGGCGTAGGGGATGGGCAGCAGCGCGACGAGGAATCCGGTCCCCAGACCGATCCCGGCGAGCCACTCCCGCCTGCCGAGCCGGTCGACGCGGGCGCTCACCACGACGAGGACGACCGCCCAGACGAACAGGGAGACGACGACGCCGGCCAGCAGGATGGCGTCCGCAAGCAGCAGAACCCCGCCCAACAGTATGCCGGCGACGATCCCGCCGACAGCGGCGACTCGGCCCCGGCCCAGATTCCCGGCCGCCGCGCCGAACGACCCCGCGAGGTACAGGGACGACGCCGGGAGGCGAGTCGCCGGGTCGCGCTCTCCGCCGAGCACGGCCAGCGCGACGGCCCAGACGACCGCCGCCGTGACGGCGAACAGCGTCGGCGTGGCCGGGACGGTCCCCCCGACGACCGGGAGGGTGAGCTCCGAGTTTAACAGTAGGGGAAAGTTCCCCTTCAGCGGCGGGCTGTACCCCCGGAGCGCGTCGGGACCGTTGGCGAACCAACTCTCGGCCTGAACGAACCGCTGGAAGATGACCGAGACGCCGAGCACCGTGATCGCGAGGTAATCCTCTCGGAGCCGGATGGTCGGGAGCGCGACCAGCCCGCCGATGATCCCCGCGACGACCGTCGCGATGATAATCCCGACCAGCCAGTTCCCGACCACCGGCACGTCCGCCAGTCCCGCGACGTAGGCCGTGAAGTCCCCCGGGTCGTCCGGCGGGAGCACGAAGAACACCGAGATGTACGCCCCCACGAGGAAGAAGCCGACGTGGCCGAAGTCCAGCAGCCCCGTGTGGCCGTACTTCAGCGTCAGGCCGTACGACAGGATGGCGTATATCCCCACCACCACCACGAACGAGATGGCGACGTCGGCGACTGCCATCAGCTACCACCCGTGATGCCTTCGGGCTTGATCAACAGGACGAGCAGCAGCACGACGAACGCGACCGGCACTCGGTAGGTGGCGCTCAGCCCCGGAACAGCGAAGATGGCGACCTCCATCGCGAGACCGACGACGTAGCTCCCGAGGATCGCACCGTAGACGGAGATACCCCCGAGGATGACGCCGGCGAACATCGGGAGCAGCAGGAAGAAGCCGAGGTTGATGGTGATGTTGCTGAACAGGAACCCCAGCAACACTCCGGCCACGGCCGCGAACATCCCCGCGATGATCCAGACGACCATCATGACGCGCCGGGTGTTGATCCCCCGGATCATCGCGAGGTCGCGGTTGTCGCTGGTCGCACGCATCGCCTTCCCGAGCGTCGTCGCCCGGAGCAGATAGTGGAGCAGACCCATCATCGCCAGCGCGATGCAGACGATACCCACCCGGAGCGGGGAGGTTCGCAGTCGCGTACTGACGAGCGGGTCCGACGGCACGCTGGCCCCGCCCGAGAGGACCGCTCCCCCGACCAAGAGGACGGCGGCACTACCGAGCGCCGCCGCCAGCCGCGGACCGACGACGGCCGCGGAGCCCTGCCGCCGCCGGTAGCCGGCCACCGCGACCGCGCTCGCGACGGCGAGCAGCGCGACCACCTCCAGCCAGCCGTATCCCAGCGCGAGCAGTTGTGTGGTCTCCCCGCCTCGCGTTTCGAGGACGGTCGCCGTGACGCCGTTGCCGGCGATCAAGAAGTCGATGAACTTCGCGAACGTGAAGTCGACGCTCCGGCCGGCGACCGGAACCGTTGTCTCCACCTCGTAAAACCGGATGTCGCCGCCGAACACCGTCTGGATGCTGAACCGGATGATGAACGCCATCGCCAGCGAGACGACGAGCATCATCGCAAGTTCGACACCTTTCTCGCGGAACTTCCGGTAGACGAGCGACTCCGTCAGCGGTACGACGGCCCCAAGCAGAACCACGGCGAACAGCAACGCCGCGGGATACGACGGAAGGCCGGCGACCACGAGCGCGCCGACGAGGGCGGCGACCGCCGCGTGGACGCCGAGACCGACCGTCGGTGGCGCGTCGACGCCCCACCAGCTTCCCTTGAGGGCACGGACCCCTCCGAGGTGATAGACGGAACCCAAAACGCCGGCCGTCGACAGCAGAAAGACGATTCCGGCCCCTGCGGTTCCGACCGCACGGGGACCGGTCGCGAACGCGTCGAACAGCGGAACCGACCCGGGCTTGTTGACCAGCAGCGCCGCGTACGCGCCCAGCGTGAGGAGATCACCGTGGGCGAAGTTCGGCACCTCGGCGATGTCGTAGACGAGCGCGAGACCGATCGCGCCAAGCGAGATGATGCTCCCGGTGACCAACCCAGTCAGCATCGCGTTCGGCAAACCGATCGTCGGAGCCATGTTCGCCACGTGTTACCCCCGCACGCATATTGTTTTCTTCACCTCACCAAGCTGACCGGAAAACGACGCGACCTGTAGATACTCGGGCAGAAACGCGACTGGAGGGGGCTACTCCAGCCGACCGCGCCGCCACGCCTCGGTGTCGGGCGTCTGATTGAACGTGTACACGTGGAGGCCACGGATGTCGTACGCCGGGTCGTTGACGTGCGATGCGAGGCCGTCGACCAGCTCGTCCGGCTCGTAGTTGCCCCGGGAGCCGACGAGCTGTTTGACGAAGCCGAGCACGCCGGTCGTCTTCTTCAGGAACTTCACCGAGTCGCCGACGCCCACTTTCTGTGAGATGCTCATCAACCGCTTGTAGTTCATGACGCCCGGGATGCCGACCTCGACGGGGAGGTCGACGCCATGATCGCGAACCTCCTCGATCCACTCGATGACTGCGTCCGGGTCGTAACAGATCTGCGTGACGATGTACGTCGCGTAGGGGGCCTTCTGTGCCATCGCTTCGGCCAGCGTGTCGTCGTCGAGGAACTCGTGGCCCTCCGGGTAGCCGGTGATGCCGACCTCCTCGAACTCGTACGGCATCTCGTCGAGCGCGACCAACAGATCGTGCGCGGAGTCGAACGCACCGGCCGGCTCCTCGCGGTCACCGCCGGGCACGAAGATATCGGTCACGCCGGCGTCGGTCAGTCGACGGGCGATCTCCCGCAGTTGGTCGCGGTCCTCGACGTATCGCGCCGCGACGTGCGGGACGACATCGTAGCCCGCGGCGGCCGCCTCCTCCGTGCGGTCGACCGTCGTCTCGATACCTAACTGCGGCGAGGTCGTGATCGCGATCGTCGCGTCGTCCGGCAGGTGTGTGATCTCCTCCTCGAAGCTCTCGAAGGGCATCAGCTCGAAGCGGACGCTCGTGAGCAGCTCCTCCACCCCCGTCTTGTCGACGGATCGTGTGCGTAGGGCCATCGGTTGTCGTCTAATGTCGCTACGGGGTCTTTGATGTAAGGGTTGGCAGTCGAACCCGTTTAAGTAGCGGCGTCAGGCCGTTCCGTGCCTGCGGATGTGCCGGACGACTTCGTCGCGCACGGGGCCGCGATGGTCGTCGGCTACCCGGCGCGTGACCTGATCGAGCAGGCCGAGCCGACGCAGTAGCTCGCGCGTCTTCCCGTGGCCGAGACCGAGGTCGCGGTCGACCTCGTACACCGTCGCGGCCTCGACGACCGCGTCGACGAGGTCGGCGACGCCGACGTCGTCGGGGAGACCGATGCCGTCCGCGACGAGCTGTTCGTCCGCCGGCACGCTGGTCGACGGGTCGGTCGCGGCGTCCTCGTCTGTCTCCGCTGTCTGTGGGCCGCCGCCTTCGACGCCCTCGGTGTCACGCTCTGCCGAGTCCGACTCGTAGTTGTCCGGCGTGTGGACGCCCGCGTCGACCATGTACCGGCGGACCGTCTCGGCGACGACGTCCATCTCGATCAGTCGGCTCATCTCCTCGAACGTCTCACAGGCGTCGTACAGCGCCTGCAGATACGCCGTGTCCTCGTACGGCGGCACCGACTCGTCTCTGACGGCATCGAGTTCCGATCGTGCGGTCGCCGCTGTGGCGGTTCCGTCGTCGGCCGCAGGGTCGGCAGCCACCGCGGGCGCGTCCCCAGCGGTCGTCTCCGTCACAGCGGGGTCCGGGGCAGTCTCGTCGGCGTCGCTTCGCTCCGGGTCGAGCGTGAACTCGTGTGTACAGCGGAGCGCTCCCTCGTCGGTCACGGCGACGGTTTCCGTTCCGCCGGGCGTGATCGGCACCGTCGACGGAAGCAGCGTTTCGAGGGAAGGCGCTCGAAACTGTACACACAGTTCCCCGTCTTCGGTCACCGTCGCCGACTCGGGCGTGAAGACGTCGTGCGTGCCAGCCTCCAGCGCGTGGTCGACGACGAGTCGAACGGTCACGTCTGTATCCCCCATGGCCGCCTCGACGGACTGCACGGACCCGCCGTGTGACTCACACGTATCCACGACGTCGGACAGGACGTCGAACGCGGGTCGGTGAACCATGTATCTACTCGACAATGACATGTTATGGACTATCACAGTATGTGCGGAATACGCAACCCTTTCAAGAGGCCCGAACGGGTTCGCCCGGCTTGAACGACGTAACGCTCAGCTTGGCGCACCGAGCGCGACCAGTCGCTCACCCGCCACGACCGTGCCGCGCGCGAGCGAGTAGACGACACCTCCGTCCGCGACAGTCGGCGTCGCGAGCGACTCGAACCCGGCCGGGTTGTACACCGTCCCCAGCGGCTCGCCGGCCGACAACCGCTCGCCGACCGCGACGCCGTCGGCCGGTTCGAACAGTCCCGACTCGGTCGCACGCACCGACGCGGGTTCGTCGTGGAGCGGCGTCTGCTCGACTGTCGGGACCGTGCCGGCCAACAGGTCGAGCGCCTGAAGCACCCGCTCGACGCCGTCCGCCCCCGTCTCGGCGGCCGGACGCGAGACGGTCCGGCTGTTCGCCAACTCCGCGGTGATGGCCGGGATGCCCGCCCGCGCGGCCGTGATCCGAAACTTCCCGGCCGACGAGTCGGCGTCGTCGGGGGCGGCCAGCCGGTACGGCGTCCCGAACGCCTCGGCGAGTCTCCGGGCCGTCTCGTCGTCCGCACCGTGGCGGACGTGCGGGAGCATGTCCGGGGTGCCGGCGTGGAGGTCCACGACGGCGTCCGGGTCCGCGTCTTCGATGAGTCCCCACAACCGCGCGACGAACCGTTCGCCCAGACTGCCCGACTCCTCACCCGGCCACCTCCGATTCATGTTCGGGGCCCGAGCGTCGTAGGCGGCCGGCGTGAGATACGACCGGGCGTCGAAGGCCAGCGGGTTCGCCACCGGGACGACGACCACCTCGCCGGCGAGCCGCGCGTCACAGAGCCGCCCGTGGAGCCGGCGGAGCGCGGCTGGCCCGTTGAGTTCGATGCCGTGCTGGGCGGCCTGCACGTAAACCCTCGGGCCGCTCCCGCCGACGTATCGGTGAACGGTGACCTCGATCTCTCGGCTGGACGGGAGTCGCCCGAGTTGACGAGTCGTCGTCCGGTGGGTGACGGGGGTCCGGTCCATACACGGTCAGGGAGTGCCGGACGCAAAAAGCCGCGGCGAACGACCAAGTCACCCGGCGTCGAAGCCGAGGCGTGGACCAGTACGACATCGTCGACCCCGAGTCGCGATCGACGGAGTCGTTCCAGACCTGTGACGTCGTCGTGCGGAAGCTCACCGAATCGCTCGGCTGCACCGACCTCCGCGTGAATCAGGCCGTCCTCGAACCCGGAGACGTCACCACGCCACACCGTCACGACGGACAGGAGGAGGTGTTCGTCCCCCAGACGGCCGGCCAGATCGCCATCGGGGGCGAGGTCCACGACGTGCCCGCGGGCCACGTCGTCCGCGTCGCGCCGTCGGCCGTCCGGAATCTGCTGAACCGGACCGACGACACCCACCGCTGGCTCGCGTTCGGCGCGCCGCCGGTCGGCACGGCCGAGGACTTCGGAAGCTACGTCCTGCCGGGCGACGAACAGTAGCCGGTGGCGCGTGACCACGTGACTGCGCGGCGCGAGCGCGCGACCGACTGGCGCTTCAACGCGACTGCGGACGCTTAACGTCGACATTGGTGTTAATTTCCGAACCGCAACGTGACGGTTCGCGTACACATCGAGGCGGGTGGGAGGACTGGCGATAGCTATATCCGGCCGTCACGACCACATTGTGACCGAACACATGGACCCCACTGAGAGCCTCCCGTCGCGGGCGGACACGGTCGTTGTCGGCGCGGGAATCGTCGGCTGTAACGTCGCCTACCAACTGACGAAGCTCGGGCGCGAGGACGTGGTCGTCGTCGATCAGGGCCCGATGCCCACGACCGGCGGCTCCTCGACGCACGCGCCGGGCATCATGTTCCAGACGGCGGAGCCGAAGACGCTCAGCCAGTTCGCGAACTACAGCCGGAAGCTCTACTCCGACTTGGAGGGTGCAGACGGCCAGCAGGCGTACAACGAGACGGGCGGCATCGAAGTCGCCCGCAGCGAGGAGCGGATGGCGTTCCTCCAGCGCCGGGTCGAACACGCGAAGGCGTGGGGGATCGAGGACCCACAGCTGCTCTCGCCCGAGGAAGTCACCGACCACCTCCCGCTCGTCGACGAGAGCCAGATACTGGGCGGCTACTACTCGCCGACGGACGGGCAGGTGTCGGGCGTCGTGGCGTGTGACGCGCTGGCCCGCGAGGCCATCGACCGTGGCGCGACGTTCGTCCCCCACACCCGCACCGAGGACGTCGAGACCGAGGGCGGCTCGGTGGAGCGCGTCGTCACCGAGAACGGCACCATCGACTGTGAGGAGGTCGTCGTGGCGACGAACATCTGGGCGCGCCAGCTCGGGGAGAAGCTCGGCGTCCACCTGCCCGTGACGCCGGTCGAACACCAGTACACGATGACGGAGTCGCTGGACGAACTCGGCGGCGCGGTCGATATCACCGACCACCCGCTGTTCGAGAACTACGAGAACGTCTCCGGCGAGAAGGCGAAACGGCTGCTGGTCGGCCCGGACCGACCCATCCTGCGCGACCAGGACAACGCGATGTACTTCCGGACCCACGGGGACTCCTACGGCATCGGCTCGTACAACCACGAGCCCATCGTGCCGGACCCCCAGGAGCTGGGCGGCAACACGGCGGACGGACAGGGGTCGGTCCACGAGTTCACCGAGCAGCACATGAACTCGGCGACCCACCCCGACCGCCCGCACAAGCCACCCCGGCAGGCCAGCGACGAACTGCTGCCGGCGACCGCGGGCAAGGAGTTGGAGTTCAGCTACAACGGGATGTTCGCGGAGTCGCCCAACGGGCGTGCCGAAGCTCGACGACGGGCCCATCGACCTCGCGCACTGCGACGTGAACCGGTTCGACGACCACGAGGGGAGCTGGGACTTCGCCCGCGACATCGGCGGGGAGGAGTACCGCATCGTCTACAACGTCATGCACCCGAAGTGGGTGTGGACCGAGGAACAGCGGGACATCCGGCGGACGCCGATGTACCACACCCACGAGGAGATGGGCGCGGAGCTGTGGGCCGAGGCCGGCTGGGAGGAGCCCCAGTGGTTCGAGTCGAACGCCGACCTCGTCGACCGCTACGCGGACCAGATACCCGACCGCGACGGCTGGGAGGGGCAGTACTGGTCGCCAGTCGAGGGTGCCGAGGCGCTCCACGTCCGCAACGCCGTCGGGATCCACGACATGACCTCCTTCAACAAGATGGAGGTGGTCGGCTCCGAAGCGGGCGCGTTCGTCCAGCGACTGTGTACGAACGACATGGATCTGGACGTCGGCGAGGTGAAGTACACCCTGATGTGCAACGAGGGCGGCGGCGTCCGCGCCGACATCACCGTCACGCGCACCGACGAGGACCGGTATCTCCTCCTGACGACCGGCCGCGAGGTCGGAAACAACCACGTCGCGTGGGTGCGCAAGCAGTCGCCCGAGGGCGTCGTCGTCACCGACGTGACCTCCAGTCTGGCCGCGATGGTGTGTACCGGTCCCGACGCGCGGAAGGTGCTCTCGAAGGTGACGGACGTCGACCTCTCGGACGAGGCGTTCCCGTTCTTCACCAGCCAGCAGTTCTTCGTGAAGAACGTCCCCGTCACGGCGCTGCGCGTCTCGTACGCCGGCGAGCTCGGGTGGGAGCTGTACACGCCCTCCGAGTACGGCGAACGGCTCTGGGAGCACGTCCTCGAAGCCGGCGCGGAGTACGACATCCGGCCGTACGGCAACGGCGCGCTCGACTCGCTGCGCATCGAGAAGGGGTTCCGGCTGTGGGGGAAGGACCTCCACACGGAGCACACGCCCGCCGAGGCCGGTCTCGGCTGGGCCGTCGACATGGACACCGACTTCATCGGCAAGGACGCGCTCCGGCAGTCACCCGCGGCGGCCGCTGATGGTGGAACCCCCGGCCACGAAGTCGCCTGTCTCACCCTCGACGACGAGAGCGAGACGGTGCTCGACAACCGGCCCGTGTTCGCACCGGGCGACGACGAGTCGCTCGGCTACGTCCACAGCGCGGAGTACGGCTACACGGCGGGTGCCTGCGTCGCCTACACCTACCTCCCGCCGGAGTACGCCGAGCCCGGCACCGACCTCGAAATCCTCTTCGAGGGCGACCGCTACGCGGCGACGGTACGCGAGGAGCCGCTCGTCTGAGTTCGCTCGTCGTATCGCCCGCCTGTCAGGCTGTGGGCGCGGGTGGGCGGTCGCGGGCGTGACACCGCGGCGGGCGGCTTTCGGACAGAAACACACGTATATCGGCTCTCGACGTGATTTTCGGTGATTCGGCACCCGCTTTACCGGTGTATTTATCCCGGCGACAGCCGCGAATTCGTCCATGAGCGCGGGAGAACTCCCTACGGAGGCAGAGACGGTTATCATCGGTGCCGGGGCCGTCGGCTGTAGCGTCGCCTACCATCTGACCGAACTCGGTGCAGAGGACGTGGTCGTCGTGGACCAAGGACCGCTCCCGGTCACGGGCGGGTCGTCCGTCCACGCGCCGGGCATCATGTTCCAGACGTCGCCCTCGAAGATACAGACGAAGGCCGCCTACTACACCAGCCGGCTGCTGTCGGACGCGGGCGTCTACGACGAAGTCGGCGGCATCGAGGTCGCCCGCAGCGAGGAGCGGATGGACTTCCTCCGCCGGCGCGTGGAGTGGGCGACGGCCTACGGACTACCGGAGCCACAGCTGCTCTCGCCCGAGGAGGTCACCGACCACCTCCCGATGGTCGACGAGTCGGAGATACTCGGCGGCTACTACTCGCCGACGGACGGCCGCGTCGACGGCATCGGCGCGCTCCAGTGGTACATGGAGCAGTCGCCCGCCGCCTTCTACGGGGACACGGAGGTCGAGGACCTCGACGTGGCGGGCGGCGAGGTGAACGCGATCGAGACCGACCGCGGGCGAATCGACTGCGAGCGGTGCGTCATCGCCACCAACAACTGGGGCTACCAGACCGGGCAACTGGCGGGTCTCGATCTACCCATCGCGCCGGTCGAACACCAGTACGTCGTCACGGAGCCGATGGACGACCTGTCCGAATTCGACACGTCGGTCGGCGACAACACGACCGGTCTCGACGTGCCCGGCGACCGCTCCATCGCCGAGTACATGAGCGAGGGACCGACGATACCCGTCGGCCGCGATCAGGACCACTCGCTGTACTTCCGCAACCACGGCGACGCGCTCGGGATGGGGTCGTACAACCACGAGACGCTCTCGGTCGATCCCGAGGCGATGGGGACGAACAGCGAGGAGCGACAGGCCTCCGTCAGGGGGTTCTCCCGCGAACACTGGGAGCAGCCGACCCACCGCGGGCGCGACAAGTCCGCCAAGCAGGCGTTCGACGAACTCCTCCCGGCCACCGAGGACGTCGAGTACGAGGCGACGGAGAACGGCATCTTCGTGTTCACGCCCGACGGGATGCCCGCCGTCGGGCCGACGGCGGCCGTCGACGGGCTGTGGACCGGCCTCGCCATCTGGTGGACCCACTCGGGCGGCTACGGCCGCATCCTCGCGGAGTGGATGGAGAACGGCGTCCCGCGGCTCCCCTCGGGCCCGGTGGACACGGGCGGCATCCACGTCCGCCGGTTCGAGCCCCACGCCGGCGAGAAGGACTACTTCGTCGACCGCGGGGGGAAACGCTACGAGCAGGTGTACAGCATCGTCGAGCCGCGCTGGCAGCCCGACGACCACCGCGGTCTCCGGACGAGTCCGTTCTACCACCGGCAACAGGAGTTGGGCGCGGAGTTCTACCAGTCGGGCGGCTGGGAGTCGCCGCAGTGGTACGAGTCGAACGCCGACCTCGTCGACCGCTACGCGGACCAGATCCCCGATCAGGACGGCTGGCAGGCCATCAACCGCTCGCCCATCGAGGCGGCCGAGCATCTCCACACCCGCGAGCACGTCTCGATGTTCGACATGACCACCTTCTCCTCGATCACGGTTGAGGGGCCGGACGCCGAGGCGTATCTCCAGCGGGTCTGCTCGAACGACGTAGCCATGGACGAGGGGCAGGTGCGCTACTCGCTGCTGTTGAACGAGGGCGGCGGCATCCTCGCGGACGTGACGGTCGTCCGGCTGGACGACGAGCGGTACATGGTGACGACCGGCGGCGGCAACTCGCCGGGCATCCACGGCGGCTGGCTAAAAGACCACGCCCCCGACACCGTCTCCGTCCACGTCGAGGAGGGCGCGAAGTCGACCATCGGCCTGTGGGGGCCGAAGTCGCGGCTCCTGCTCCAGCGGTGTACGGACGCCGACGTGACGAACGAGGGGTTCCCGTACTTCAGCGCGAAGCAAATATACGTCGGCGAGGTGCCGGTCATCGCGCTCCGCGTCTCCTACGTGGGCGAACTCGGCTGGGAGCTGTGGGCCCCGACCGAGTACAGCCAGCGGCTCTGGGACACCCTCTGGGAAGCGGGGCAGGACCTCGACGTGCGGCCGATGGGCGGCGGCGCGCTGAGTTCGATGCGGCTCGAAAAGGGGTTCCGGCTGTGGGGGACGGACATCGACACGGACGCGAACCCCTTCGAGGCCGGCCTCCCCTTCGCCGTCGACATGGACACCGGCTTCATCGGCAAGGACGCGCTGGCCGCGGCCCGCGCCGACGGCATCGACAACCGGGCAACGCCACTCACGCTGGACGACTCGACCGACATCATGCTGAGCGGGCGACCCGTCATCAAAAATGGCGAGGCCATCGGCTACGTGCAGGCCGGGGACTACGGCTACACGATCGGCGAGTCCATCGCGTACACCTACGTGCCGAGCGAGTACGCCGAGGCCGGCACCTCGGTCCAGATACGGTGTGAGGGCGAGACGTACGACGCGACGGTCCGGGACGAGCCGCTGTTCGACCCCGGCCGGGAGAAGATCATCCGATGACCGCCTCCGAGTCCGACGGCGTCGACGTGTCGTACGCGGACATCGAGCGGGCCCGCGAACGGCTCGACGACGACCGGGTCGTGAAGCGGACGCCCGTCGAGGAGAGCACGTCGCTGGGCGAGTTCATCGGCGGCGAGGTCTACCTGAAGCTGGAGCACCTCCAGTGGACGGGGTCGTTCAAGACCCGGGGTGCGTACAACAAGATCAGCCAGGACGTGGCGGCGGGCGTCGACGATTTCGTCGCCGCGAGCGCCGGCAACCACGCACAGGGCGTCGCGCTCGCGGCGACCGAGTGTGGCGCGGACTCCACCATCTGCATGCCGAAAGGCGCGCCACAGGCGAAGGTCGACGCCACCCGCGACTACGGCGCGACGGTCGAACTCGTCGGCAGCGACTTCCGGGAGACGATGGACCACGCCCAGTCGCTCGTCGAGGGAACCGACGCCGAGTTCGTCCACGCCTACGACGACCCGGACATCATCGCCGGACAGGGGACGCTCGGCATCGAGATGTACCACGACTGTCCGGACGCCGACACGGTCGTCGTGCCCATCGGCGGCGGCGGCCTCATCAGCGGCGTCTCGACGGCGATCAAACACCTCTCGCCCGAGACGCGGATCATCGGCGTGCAGGCGACGGGCGCGGAGACGGTCCACGAGAGTCTGGACAAGGGGATGCCCGTCGCGCTCGACGAGGTGGATACCATCGCGGACGGCATCGCCACGGGCGGTATCTCGGAGCGAACGCTGGAGATCATCGAGCGGAACATCGACGAGGTGGTCACCGTCTCGGACACCCAGATCGCCCGCGCCATCCTCCTGCTCTTGGAACGAGCGAAGCAGGTCGTCGAGGGGGCCGGGGCCGCCTCGGTCGCGGCCATCCTGAGCGACGACGTGGACGTCGAGGGCGAGACGGTGATGCCACTGCTGTGCGGTGGTAACCTCGACATGACGATGATGCGGACGCTGGTAGTCCACGCGCTCACCGACCGCAAGCAGTTGCTCCAGTTGCGCGTGCGCATCGACGACGAGCCGGGGACGATGGCGGAGCTGTCGGGCATCGTCGGCGCGCACGGCGCAAACATCTACACGGTCCGACACGACCGCTCCGTCGGGAATCTGGCCGTCGGCGAGGCGTATCTCGTCTTCAACGTCGAGACGGCCGGCGCGAAGCAGGCTGCCTCCATCGTCGACGACATCGAGCGGGCTGGCTACCCGGTCGAGGACATCAGCGACCCCGCGTAGCGACTGGCGGTGTTCGGATAATCGGTTCGCCGCTCGACTGCGCAACTGCGGTGGGTGGGGCTGAGAGGGGCCGTTATCGGCGGCTTCGCCGCCGATTGCTCGGGAGAGCGTCACCCTCCCGGTGGTCGCTACGGGAAGCACGGCGAGGCGCGCAGCGAGGTCTGCTCGCGGCCGTGGGCCGTCTGTTCGCGGCACCGCCGCTCACACGGCCCGTGGACCGACGGTCTACGCTGCTCGCACGGCCCGCGGACCGCTGGTCCGCGCTGCGCGCGACCGTACCGACCGGGGGCTTTCTCCACCCTCTTGCTGGCTCCTCCAACTGAATCGCCCTTACCTGAACACCACCGTAGCGACTGGGGCAAAGCTACTTGACCCCAGTCCGGGAAAGCCTGAAGCGGGCTTCACAGATGTACGACAAGATACTCATCCCGTACGACGGGAGCGACGAGGCACAGAAGGGGGCGCGACACGGCGTCGAACTGGCGGCCGCACTCGACTCGGCGATTCACGCGCTGTACGTGATCGACCTTCCGGGCGTGCCGCGGGCGATGGCGCTGCGCGACGACGAGGACGAGATCCGCGAGCGCTACCACGAGTACGGCGAGGAGGCGCTCGAAGAGGTAGCCAGCATGGCGGCGGAACACGGCGTCGACTGCTCGGCGACCATCCGAACCGGGTCCGTGAGCGACGAGATCGTCGACTACGCCGACGAGGTGGGAATGGACGCCGTCGTCATGGGGTCGGCCTACCGTGGCAAACTCGGGAACATCCTCGGTGGCACCGCCGACAGGGTGGTTCGGAGCGCGACGGTGCCGGTCATCACCCAGCGGATGCGCGTCGACGAGATCTGATACTGCCCCTGTGTCCACTCGGACTTGACCGCACGAACGCGTGCGGCCGGGCCACAGAGCCGTCAGTCGTCCAGCAGATACGTCTCTCGGAGGTAGATAGTGAGGCTGGCGCACAGAAAGCTGAACCCTGCCGCGCGGAAGGAACCGGCCGTCATCCCGAGCAGCGCGGCACCGAAGAGGAGAACCGCGAGCAGGGCCGCCGCGGTCGCCGAGAGGTTTCGCATACTTCGCGTCACCGGGCTGTCGACCTAAAGAGTGTCCGCTCGGGCGGCAATCCGCGGCGTGTGCCGCTCCGGCAAACACAACTAATAATAGTTCTATCATTTTGTCGCGCGAACGGGCCATCGCTCTCGGAGAGGATACATCCTCACGCCGACCACGCGGACAAAACAGCCGTTCTGGCGGCGTCTCGTGCCGATGCATGGCGGATTCCCCGCAGCGTTCGGACAAGGTTTAAGAATGCATCCCCCTATTTTGGGGGTGGAGTTGTGTATAGTTAGCACGGGTCAGCTACGGAGGCGACGACGCCCGTAGCGACACGAGCGAAGGCGCACGGACGCAGACACACCATGTACACGACCGAACACGGCCGAATGGGGGAATCGTATGTCAGACGCTGACGATACCACGGGCGAGATGTCCGACGGGCTGCAGGTGGAGCTGTTCCACCCGGAATCCGACCGAGAGCCGGGCGACACGAACATCCAGAAGTTCGGCTTCGACATTCATCCGGTCGTCTTCCCGATTGCGCTGGTGATCATCGGGGCGTTCGTCGCAGTGACGATTCTCGGGCCACAGTTCGGGCTGGATGTCGCCGGCACGTACGACCGGCTGTTCAAATTTGTCGGTAGCACCTTCGGGTGGTTCTACCTCCTGGCGGTGAACATCTTCATCGTCGTGTTGCTGTACTTCGCCTTCAGCAAGTACGGCACCATCAAGATCGGCGGCGTCGAAGCCGAAAAAGAGTTCAGCGACTTCTCGTGGATGGCGATGCTGTTCAGCGCGGGCATGGGGATCGGTCTCATGTTCTACAGCGTCTCCGAGCCGTTGTACTACCTACAGACGCCGCCGAGTTTCTTCGGCGTTGAGGCCGGAACCGGCGCGGCCGGCGCGGCAGCGATGGCCCAGACGTTCTTCCACTGGGGCCTCCACCCATGGGCCGTCTACGGGCTGGTCGGACTCGGGCTGGCGTTCTTCTCGTTCAACCGCGGGCTCCCGCTCACCTTCCGGTCGATATTCTGGCCGCTGCTCGGCGACCGTATCTACGGGTGGCCGGGTCACTTGATCGACCTCGTGACGGTGTTCGCGACGCTGTTCGGCCTCTCAACGTCGCTAGGGCTAGGCGTCGCACAGGTGAACACCGGACTCTCATACGTGCTCGGGGGCGAGATGCTCGGCATCGCCAGCGTTCCGACTGGCACTATTCCGCAGGTCCTGCTCATCGCAGGAATCACTGGCATCGCGACGCTGTCCGTTGCGGCAGGGCTTGACGGTGGAGTCAAACGATTGAGTACTCTGAACCTCTACATAATGTTCAGCCTGCTCGGCTTCCTGCTCATCGTCGGCCCGACGGTCTACATCTTCGGCGCGTGGGTCGAGGGGCTCGGCATGTACCTGCAGAACGTCATCGGGCTGGGCTTCTTCACCGGGACGCTCGCTGCGGCGGCCAACAACACGCCGACCGCGTGGACCGTGTTCTACTGGGGTTGGTGGATCGC
The DNA here is from genome assembly GCA_003021175.1 of Halobacteriales archaeon QH_7_66_36. Classification (GTDB taxonomy): domain Archaea; phylum Halobacteriota; class Halobacteria; order Halobacteriales; family Haloarculaceae; genus Halosegnis. Next base: position 300,467 of record PXQV01000012.1, read on the forward strand.
GTGGTCGCCGTTCGTCGGCATGTTCATCGCGCGCATCTCGAAGGGGCGGTCCGTCCGGGAGTTCATCCTGGGCGTCCTGTTCCTGCCCGCGCTGTTCTCGACGCTGTGGCTGTCGACGTTCGGTGGCTCGGCGCTGTTCAACTCGCTGGCCGGCAACGGCGCGGCGATGGCGACCTACAACGAGGTCGGACAGACCGTCGCGATGTTCGCCGTGCTCCAGCAGTTCCCGCTCGGCGCGGTGTCGGGGCTACTGGCGACGCTTCTGGTCATCACGTTCTTCGTCACCTCGTCGGACTCGGGGTCGCTGGTCATCGACCACCTGACCTCCGGTGGGAAACACGACGTGCCGAAGATCCAGCGCATCTTCTGGGCGGTCACGGAGGGTGCGGTCGCCTCGCTGCTGCTCTTCGGCGGCGGGTTGTCGGCACTCCAGACGGCGGCCATCACGACGGGGCTGCCGTTCGCGTTCATCCTCTGTCTGATGTGTTACACCGTGTATCTCGGACTCGACAGCGAGTACGAGATACTCAAGTCGGAGGCGTTCGCGGAGCGGGTTCAGGACATGACCGCCGAGGACGATATGGACGTGGTCACCGCGGGCGACGAGATGGTGACCGACATCAGAGAGGAAGACACGACGAGCAGCGACTGACCGTCCGCGGCTCCTTCTTTTGACGGCGCGCAGCGAATCACACGGATTGTGCTAACTGTTTAGGTAGGACGATCCGTCTCAGTAGTAGTCCCACTCGTCCTCGTCGCCGCCGCGCCGCACCTCGTCGTCGTCCGGCTCCTCGTCGGGCCACTCCACGCCGTCGCCCCGAAGGTTCCGGTACGCGAACGTGCCGAGCGCGATCAGCAGCATGAGAAACAGGAGCGATCCGACGGCCACGACTGCCTGCGCGAAGGAGCCGACGAGCCCATCCCCGATCACCTGTAGCGGCAGCATACGCCGGCTACGACGGGCTGTGGAAAGAAGATTACCGTCGTTCAGCCGCTTCCGACTCGACCGTGCGTTCCCCGTGGACCCAGTTGCGCGTCTCCTCGCCGACGCCCACGGCCGCGACGACGACCCAGACGGACAGCGCGGAGAGCGTCGACAGCACAGTCCACGGGACGGCACTGAGCGACGCCCCGATGACCGCGCCCACCCACGGCCGACGGACGCTCTCTATCTCGGTGAGATACGTCCCGACGACGAGATAGCCGAAGCTACCGAGCGTCAGGACGGCACCGCCGACGAGGAGGCCGCCAGCGAGCCGAACTGCGTCGCCGCCGACCCCGAGTCGACCCGCCTGCGTGAAGAGATAGCCGCCGACGAACGCGACCAGCCCGAACGCGATGACGCCGTAGACCACCGCGCTCGGGGAGCCGTTGGCAGTCCGGTCGATCGCTCGGTCGACGACCGCCGCCCGACGGGACAAGAGGAGCGCCTCCGTGGCCAACACGAGGAGGAAGGCGACCACTCCCCGGGCGACGCCGGAGAGTTCACCGATGGCCGGGAGAGCGCCGAACTGTGCCGGCTGGGCGACGAGCGGTGTGAACACGACACAACGCTGGACCGAACGGGGTGAAAAGCTGTCGCTCAAGCCGTTCAGCGGCGGGCGAGCCGGGAGCGGGCGGGTAACTTATCCCGCGTGGTCGCGTACAAATACATATCATGACAGATCCCTTGCAGACCCTGTTTCGCGGGCTGAAGGGCACCGGACGGCGGCTACTGAAGCCGCTACAGCGCGGCGACGGTCCCAACAAGTTCCGGCTGTCGGCCGTCGACACGGCGACGACGACCCACGACGGCGACGCCGGCTGGGCCAAGCGACCGCCCGCCACGCTGGAGTGTCCCCGATGTGGCAGCGACATCCTCCAGCACAACGCCCGCGACAGCATCGACTGTCCCCGCTGTGTCGCGGAGTTCAGCTACGAGGAGTTTCCCGAGTTGGAGCTGAAGCGGCTCACCTGTCCGGTGTGTCGAAGCGAGATGGTCCACGGCCAGCGACACCCCGAGCAGCTCGACATCGTCGAGTGGGCGACGTGTAACGACTGTCGCTACCACTGGGAGTTCAAACACTCGTACTTGTAGCCCTTCTCCGCCTCAGCCGTCGTCGGCCGCCTCGACGGTCCCCAGCACCGCCGCGTTCTCCGCCACGTCGTGAACCCGAATCACGTCGACGCCCCGTTCGGCGGCCATCGCGGTCGCCGCCAGCGTCGGCGGCAGCCGGTCGTCCGGTGTCGCACCGATCCCGGCGAACATCGACTTCCGCGAGTGGCCGACCATCACCGGACAGCCGAGCGCCCGCAGTTCGGCGACTCGGTCGAGCAGTTCGAAGCTCTCCGGCCCCGTCTTCCCGAAGCCACAGCCCGGATCGATGATGATCTGTGAGGGGTCGATCCCGGCCCGCTCGGCCGCGAGCACGCGCTCCGTCAGCTCCCCGAGCACGTCGCCGACCACGTCGTCGTACGCCGGGTCGGCGTCCGGGTCGACGGGCGCGGACTCGCTGTGCATCGCCACGACCGAGGCGTCGTGGTCGGCGACGACGAACCGCATCTCCGGGTCAGCGAGCCCCGAGACGTCGTTGACGATGTCCGCGCCGGCGTCGAGTGCGGCGTCGGCGACGGCCGCCTTGCGGGTGTCGACCGACACCGGCACGTCGAGGTCGTCGAGCGCGTCGACGACCGGTACGACGCGGTCAATCTCCTCGCTGGCGTCGACCGGTTCCGCGCCCGGACGGGTGGACTCGCCGCCCACGTCGATGATGTCCGCGCCGTTCGCCACCATCTCCTCCGCGCGGTCGAGGGCCGCGTCGAGGCGGTCGTACTCGCCGCCGTCGTAGAAGGAGTCCGGCGTCACGTTCAGGATGCCCATCAGCGCCGTCGAGTCGCCGTCGAGCGGCGGGGCCGGCGTGGGCGGCGCGAGCGCCGTCTCGACATCGGTCGCCACGCTTCGCAACCCCCGTTCGTCGGTGTCCAGCGCGTCGGCGAGCGCCCGGAGGTCGGTGACGCTACCCGCCAACACCGTCTCGACGTGTTTCTCCGGCGTCCCGACAGGGGAGCGGCGACACGTGACGCCGACCGTCTCGGCGCGGGACGCCACCGCGGCGGCCTGCCCGCGCCGGAGCGAGGTCGCCAGCACGCGCTGGTCGACCGCCGCCGTCGCGTCGTCGTCGAATGTCGCCCCCGCGAACGTCGCGTCGGCGCTCGGTCGGCGGCCACGCTCCTTCGGCACGACGTTCCGGGTCCAGCGGTCGCGCGCCTCGGCGACAGCGTACAGTGACCCGGTCACGAGCACGAGATCGTCGGGGGCGGCGGCGGTCAGCGCCCGCTCGGTCGCCTCGGGCACGCAGGCCACCTTCCGGACGCGGTCGGCGTGACCGTCGAAGGCCCCCGCGAGGGTGATGACCTCCTCGGCGCGGTCCACTTCCGGTCGAGTGACGAACGCGGTATCGACGGCCGGCAGTCGCTCGATTATCCCGTCGTGGTCCTTCTCCGCCATCGCGGCGAAGACGACGTGGAGGTCGTCGTACGCGACCCGGTCCAGCAGGTGTGCGAGCGTCTCCACGGCTCCAGGGTTGTGCGCGCCGTCGAGGACGACCCGTGGCTCGGTCGACACGGTCTCGAACCGACCGGGCAGCGTGGCCTTCCGGAGGCCCGTGGCGATCGTGGCCGGGTCGACGTCCGCGACCTGCCGGGCCAGCGTCGCCGCGACGCCCGCGTTCGTCGCCTGATGTCGCCCGAGCAGCTGCAGATTGGTCTCCAGCGCCCACCCCGGGCCGGTGATCGCTACCTCGCTTTCCACGGGCGAGGCCATCCCGGCCTCGACGGCGGTCACGTCCGCGTCCCCTGGACCGACGGTGACCGTGTCCGTCACCTCTCGGATGGCCGACAGCGCGGCTCCGTCGGTTCCGGTCACGAGCGGCGCGTCTGCGGGCGCGACCTGCACGAGGTCGCGCGCGATCTCCTCGACGGTGTCGCCGAGCAGGTCCGTGTGTTCGAGGCTGACGCTCGTAACGGCGCTCGCGACCGGATCGACGGCCGACGTGGCGTCGTAGCGACCGCCGATGCCCACCTCGAGAACCGCCACGTCCACGTCCTCGGCCGCGAACTGCCGGAGCGCGACAGCGGTCAAGGCCTCGAAGTGTGTCGGTTCGTCCTCCTCGGCCCGGAGGCGGTCGAGACACGGCGACAGCTCTTCGACCGTCTCGACGACGGCCGCCTTCGACAGCCGGCGACCGTTGACGCGGACCTGCTCGCGGAAGTCGTTCAGTCCCGGCGATGTGAACGTCCCGACATCGAGACCGGCCTCCCGAAGGGTGGATTCAAGAAGGTGGGCGGTACTCCCCTTGCCGTTCGACCCGGCGATCTGGATCGCTGCGACCGAGTCCTCGGGGTTGCCGAGGTGCGTGAGCATCCGCGCCGTCGTCTCGACCCCCAGTTTCGGCCGCCGTCGCTGGAGCGACAGGAGACGGTCCGCGGCCTCGTGGTATTGCATACGCGAACGCACGGGGGTCACTGCAAGAATCTATCGCCGTCGCCGGACGGCGGCGAGACGGACGGCGTCCGTGTCGGTCGAAGCTCGTCGTATCCGTTCGCCGTCAGATCGAGCGGAGACCGCGGGCGTGCGGCGAGAAGAACACATCCCGTCGCCGTACTATCAGCTACACGAACCTTATTACGTGGTCGTCGGGAATCGAGTCTAATGGCTTCACAGGAAGAGCGAGACGAACCCATTCCGACGGACTACGAGATCGCACAGTCGACCGACATGGAACCGATCTGGGAGTTGGTCGAGCCGTGGGGGCTCGGCCTCGACGATCTCCAGTACTTCGGCGAGTACACCGCGAAGGTGAAACACCACGCCATCGAGCGCCTGCGCGAGCAGGCCGAGCAGAAGGCGAACAACCTCGTTCTCGTGACGGGGATGACGCCGACTCCGAAAGGCGAGGGGAAGACGGTGACGACGGTCGGGCTGGGCCAGACGCTCAACCATCTCGGCGAGGAGGCGACCATCGCCATCCGCGAGCCGTCGCTCGGCCCGGTGTTCGGCGTGAAGGGCGGCGCGGCCGGCGGCGGCCGCTCGCAGGTGCTCCCGATGGAGGACATCAACCTCCACTTCACCGGTGACCTCCACGCGCTCACCTCGGCGCACAACCTCATCGCGGCGATGGCCGACGCCCGCCTCTCGCAGGGGAACGACCTCGACATCGACGTGAACGACGTGGCGTGGCCCCGCGCGCTCGACATGAACGACCGCGCGCTCCGCGAGGCCGTCGTCGGGCTCGGCGGCAAGTCCGGCGGCACGCCCCGCGAGGACAACTTCATCCTCACCGCCGCCTCCGAGCTGATGGCCGTGCTGTGTCTCGCCGACGACCTCGCGGACCTGAAGGAGCGGGTCGCGCGCATGATCGTCGCCTACGACACGGACGGCAACCCGGTCACGGTCGACGACATCGAGGCGACCGGCCCGGCGACGATGCTGCTGCGCGACGCCATCAAGCCGAACGTCGTCCAGACCATCGAGGGGACGCCCGCGTTCGTCCACGGCGGTCCCTTCGCCAACATCGCCCACGGCACCAACTCGCTGATGGCCGACAAGGCCGCCTTCGGGATGGCGGATTACCTCGTCACGGAGGCTGGCTTCGGCTCCGATCTGGGCGCGGAGAAGTTCATGAACGTCGTCAGCCGGATGGGCGATATGACGCCGAACGCGGTCGTCCTCGTCTCGTCGGTCCGCGCGCTGAAGTACCACGGGCTGGAGATGTGGCCGGCCGACTTCGATGAGATCGACGCGGCGAGCGTCGATGCCGTCGAGGCCGGCTTCGAGAACCTCGACCGCCACGTCTCCAACCTCCAGCAGTTCGGCGTCCCGGTCGTCGTCGCGGTCAACCGGTTCCCGGACGACAGCGACGAGGAGGTACAGGCGGTGCTCGACCACTGTCAGCAGGAACTCGGCGTCCGCGCAGCCGAGAGCGAGGTGTTCGAGGAGGGCAGCGAGGGCGGCGAGGCGCTCGGCGAGCACGTCGTCGATGCCGTCGACGAGAGCGACGAGGACGAGTTCGAGTATCTCTACGCGGACGACGCGCCCATCACGGAGAAGATCGAGACCGTCGCGACCGACATCTACGGGGCGGCGGGCGTGAAGTTCACCGGAAGCGCGCTCGACGACATCGGGCGGATGGAAGAACTGGGCTTCGGCGACGTGCCCGTCGTCATGTCCAAGACGTTCCACTCCTTCAGCGACGACGCCACGAAGAAGGGCGCACCCTCCGACTGGGAGCTGGAGATCAGCGAGGTGTATCCGTCTGCCGGCGCGGGCTTCCTCGTCGCGCTCACCGCCGACGCGCTGACGATGCCGGGCCTCCCGCAGCGGCCCGCGGCCGCCGACATGGACATCGACGCCGACGGCAACATCAGCGGGCTGTTCTGAAAACGCGCCCTCTCTTCGGCTCGTTGCTGGCTTCGACCGAGCGGACCGTGCGAACGCTTTTCTTCGCCCGCCACGCGACGACAGCCGATGGTCCAGTGGCCGTGGCGTCGCGGGTCGGACGAGGCTGGCGATGATGCTCCCGATGACGACGAGCAGGTCGACACCCACGCCGACGCGCTCGTCACCTGCCGGTTTCAGGACGGCACCATCGCGGTCCACGAGGACCGCGTGGTCATCGAGCGAACGAGACGCTCCCGGTTCGAGGACACCGACTTCCAGTTCGAGACCGTGGTCGATGTCGACTACGACGAGGGGATTACCGTCGGCTATCTGCAGCTACGGATAGAGGGCATCGACCCCGACTCCGGCGGACTGTTGAGCGACCCGGTCAACGAGCGGACCGTCCACTTCGGCCGGGGCAACCGCGACTGTGCTCGGGCGGCCCGGGACGCTATCCTCGAGCGGGCAGGGGGCTAATCGTCCCCCGGTGCGGGCCGACTCCCCGCGTCTGGCGTCGTCAGCACGTCCGGGTCCGGGTCCGCGTCCGCGCCGAGCGGTTCGGCGCTGACGCTCGACACCTTGTACTCGGGGATGCCGGCAGTCGGGTCGAACGTCTCGCCCGTCAGCTTGTTCACCGCGCCGGCGGCGAAGTGCATCGGGATGAACAGCGTCCCCTCGCCCACGCGGTCGGTCACCTCCGCCTTCACTACGATGTCGCCGCGCCGCGACTCGACGCGGACGTACTCGCCGTCCTCGACGCCGATTTCGGCGGCGGTCGCCGGGTTGATCTCGACGAAGCTCTCGCCGACGTGGCTCATCAGCCCCTCGACGCGCCGGGTTATCTGTCCGGTGTGCCAGTGGTAGAGGACGCGCCCGGAGGTGAGCGTGAGCGGGAACTCCTCGTCGGGGAGTTCGCCGGGGTGGCCGCCGTCGGCGGGAACGAACCGCGCCTTCCCGTCCTCGAAGCCGAACTCGCCGTCCTCGTAGTCGTAGAGGTACGGCGTGCCGGGGTCGTCGGCGTCGCGGCAGGGCCACTGGAGACCGTGTTCGTCGCCGGCTTCGAGACGGTCGTAGCTGACGCCGCCGTAGATCGGCGCGAGGTCGTTGATCTCCTCCATCACCTCGCGCGGGTGGTCGTAGTCCCAGTCGTAGCCGAGTCGCCGGGCGAGGGCTTGGGTGATCTCCCAGTCCTGCCGGGCCAGCCCCGGCGGCTCCGCGGTGGGACGCACGCGCTGGACCCGCCGCTCCGTGTTGGTGAACGTGCCGTGCTTCTCCGGCGAGGTCGCGGCGGGGAGCACCACGTCGGCGTGCTCGGCGGTCTCGGTCATGAAGATGTCCTGCACGACGAGGAACTCCATGTCTGCGAGCGCCTCGGCGGCGTGCTGGATGTCTGGCTCCGACAGCGCGGGGTTCTCGCCGACGACGTACATCCCGCGGAGGTTGCCCTCGTGGGCCTCCGCGAGCATCTCCGGCACCTTCAGGCCGGGCTCCTCGGGCGGTCGCTCGCCCCACGCGTCGGCGAACTTCGCGCCCACCGCGTCATCCGCGGGATCCTGATACCCCGGCAGCGACCCGGGCAGGGTGCCCATGTCGCCGCCCCCGCCCTGCACGTTGTTCTGACCGCGGAACGGCGAGAGCCCCGCGCCGGGCTTGCCGACCTGCCCGAGGACGAGCGCGAGGTCGGCCATCGCGAGCAGGTTCTCCGTGCCGTGGCTCTGCTGGGTCATCCCCATCGCCCAGCCGAACACCACGGAGTCGGCCGCCGCGAGCGTCTCCGCGGCCGAGACCAGTTCCTCCGGCGGGACGCCTGCGAGTTCCTCGACCCGCTCGGGCGTGAACGCCTCGACCTTCTCGACGAGCGCGTCGAAGTTCTTCGTGTTGCGCTCGATGAACGCCTCGTCGTGGAGGTCGTGCTCGACGACGTACCGGATGAGACCGTTGAGCCACGCCACGTCGTAGCCCGGGTTCGTCCGGGTGTACTGGTCGGCGTGTTCCGCGATGCCGACCTCTCGAGGGTCGAAGACGACGAGATCCGCGCCATCGCGGACGTTCCGCTTGATGCGCGTGGCGAGCACCGGGTGGCTCTCAGTCGTGTTCGACCCGGAGAGGAGGTACGCGTCCGCCTCGCCGATGTCCTCGTTGATGCGGTTGGTCATCGCGCCGAAGCCGAGCGTCTGCTGGAGCGCGGCGACCGTCGAGGAGTGACACAGCCGCGCGCAGTTGTCAATGTTCTTCGTCCCGAGGACCTGCCGGGCGAACTTCTGGACGAGATACGCCTCCTCGTTCGACCCCTTCGAGGAGGCGAGACAGCCGACCGCGTCGACGCCGTGTTCGGCCTGTATCTCGGTGAGTCGGTCGGCGACGTAGTCGAGTGCCGTCTCCCAGTCCGTCGGTTCGAGCTCACCCTCGTCGTTGCGGACCAGCGGCTCGGTCAGCCGCTCGTCGCTGTTGGCGAACTCGTGGCCGAACTTCCCCTTCACGCAGGTGGAGAAGTTGTTCGCGGGCGCGTTGGCCGGGTCGTCGACGGGAACGACGCCCATCGAGTCGCCGTCCTTCCCCCACATCTCGAAGCGACAGCCGACCGCACAGAAGCCGCAGGTCGTCTCCTTCTTGTCGATCTTCCCGAGCCGGTAGTCGCTCACGAGGTCCGCGATGTCGAACAGCCGGCCCTCGGGGAGCGTGTTCGCGGCGATGGCCTCGGCGGTGTGTTCTCCCGCGAGGAACGCCTCGCGGCCGTACGACTTCGCGAGGTCGCCCGCCCGGCGCTTCGTCTCGGCCATGAACTGGGCGACGCCACTCCGCTCGTCGCCCTCGATCGCGGCGCGCGGCCGGTTGGGCGCGGGCGTGTCGTCCAGCGTCTCGACATCTTCGTGTTCGATGACTTCGCCGATGGAGTTGCGCTGTGTGAAGCCGGGCAGCGGCAGGGTCGCCGCGCCGCCGATGCCCTTCTCGGTCAGTGCGCCGGTCGGACACACCGTCGCGCAGTGACCACACGAGACGCACTCCGAGTCGGCCATCGTCTCCGCGTCCGACTGGAAACCGATGCGGGTGTCCTCGCCGTGGCCCTCGATGCGGAGCACGCCCTCGACCTGTACGTCGTTACAGCCCTCGACACAGCGGTTACACAGGATGCACTTGTTGCGGTCGATCTGGATGAACGAGGAGCTATCGTCCAGCGGCTCGTACTCGTCGCGGTCGTCGAAGACGCCGTAGCGCGGGTGGTCGACGCCCTCGCTGATGGCGGCGTCCTGTAGCTCACACCGGCCGTTGCCGTTGCAGGTCGTACACCGGAGGTTGTGGTTCGAGAGCACCAAATCGAGATTGACGGAGCGGGCCTCCTCGGCGTCGGGGGCGTCCGTTCGCACCGTCAGCCCGTCCTCGGCGGGGTACGAGCACGAGGGGACGAGGCCGTGTTCGTCGGTCTCGACCATGCAGGTCCGACACTCGCTGCGCGGGCCGATACCGTCGCTGCAGTCGCCCTCGCGGTCGTAGTAACACAGCGCGGGCACGTCGGCGTCCTCGACCCCGTCCGCGCCGGGGTCGACCGAGACCACCTCGTCGTCCAGCGCCTCCAGCGCGTCGACGATGGTGGAGTCGGGACCGACCGTCACCTGCTCCCCGTCGACGGTCATCGTCGCCGCCTCGTCGCTCCCCACCTCGGGGTCGTTCGCGGTGCCGGTCTCGAACTCGGCGGTGACGGGCGTCTCCGGTTGCGGGTCCGCGAGGTCCGGCACGCCCGGCAGGGGGTCGTCGGCGCTCACAGCGAATCACCACACGTGCCCGCGACACAGCGACCGTCGGCGTGGGCGCGGAACTCCGGTTCGAACGCCGCGAGCGCGGTTCGCACGGGACGAGGGGCGTGCGCGCCGGTCTGACAGTTGCTCGACCGCGCCATCACCCGCCCGAGTTCGTCGATTTCGTCGGTCGGGACGCGGCCGTCGTACACCTCGCGGAGCAGTTCCACCAGTTGCGTCGTCCCCTCGCGGCCGGGGACACACCGCCCGCTGTTCTCCTCGGCCGCGAAGCGGGCCCGCTCGCCGGCCGTCGCGACCACGCACCGCTCCTCGTTCAGCAGTTCGAGCACGCCGTCGGTGCCGAGACCAGCCGCACGCAGCGCGTCAGCGGTCGGCGCGAGGTCGAGGTCCCGGGTGAAGCCACCGAGCACGCCCCCGACGCAGGCGGTCTTGAACGCGCCGTCCGTCTCGACGGCCTCGCGGGCCGCGTCGAGGCGGGCGGTCGGCGGGAGTTCGACCGTCGCCGGGGCGGCCACGTCACCGGTGACGGTGACGAGCCGCGTGCCGGGGTCGGCTGCCTCGGAATCGAACTCGGCGGGAGACAGTAGCGCCCGCCGGACCTGCGCGACCGTCCGCGGCGTGTGGACGGCCGTCGGTCGGCCGTACAGCCCGTGTTCGGCCGGCGTCGGCGGCTGGAGTCGCGGCTCGATTCGGTCCGCGCCTTCGAGTGCTTCGAGCGCGGCCGTCGGTGCGCCCGCGCGATGGCTATTCGGGCCCGCGACCACCTGCGGGCTGACGGGGAGTGCGTCGGCGGCCGCGTCGACGGCTGCGCGGACGCGTCGCTCAAGTGCGCGGTCGGCCTCGTTCAGGTAGACGACGAGGTCCGTCGCGCCGACGTGTTCCGCGACGGCGGCCGCGCCGTCGAGGACGGCGAGCGGTACACCGGCAAGCAGCGTCCGGTCGGCCCGCGGTTCGTCGTTCGCCTCGTTGGCGTTGACCACGACGACCGGCTTGCCGTCCGTCTCGCGGACCGTCTCCCACGCGTCCACGACGGAATCGTTCGCGACGGCGTCGCCGCGGCCGCGACCGAGCAGTCCGTCGACGGCGTCGGCGTCCCACTCGCTCGTCGCGGCCAGCGAGAGGTCGTCGGGCGCGACCGGGTCGACCCAGCCACAGGGGGCGAGCGCCGCCCGCCGTCCGACCGCCAGTGGGTCGTCGTCAGGCACCGGAAGCGCCGCCGCGTCGGGGTCGTGCTCGACCACCGCGTCGGCCGGGTCCGTGGGCAGGTCGCCGTCCGCCAGCGTCTCGACTGCCGCGCGAGCGGTCGACGGCTCCGGGTCGGCGAGGAACGCCGTCCGGCCGTTCCGCGTCGCGAGCACCAGCGGCTCCCACGCCTCGATGCCGGTCGGGCCGGTGGCGACGACCGGAACGTCGGCCGCGTCTCGCACGGCCGTCAGCACTGTCTCCCCGTGACCGGGCGTCGCCGCTACCCGAACGAGCGGCGACCGACCGACAGCACCGTCGGCCGATCTCATCCGTTCGTACGACCTCGTTGCATTATCTCAATTGTGGCGCTCGGAGGGCAAAAACCCCCGACACCCCGCGTATTCCGGTGAGGTCGCCGCGCCGAGACGGCTCGACGTGATTCGGAGCCGTCACATTTGGCGCGACCGCGGGCCACGACAGACGGACAAGCGCTTATCCTCCGGGGCCCGACGAGCGGCCATGTCGAATCCGCGCTTCGAGGAGGTCAGGACGGAGGCATCGGCCGCCATCACCGAGGGCGAACTCCGGTCGGTGTACGCCGGCCTCGTCCACGAGGACGGCCGCCACGAGTACTACTTCGGGAACGACACGGACGACGCGGAGGAACTCCGCGAGGCCGCGGCGGTCCAGCTCGGGATGTTGGTGCGCGTGCTCGCGGACCGCTCCGACCGCGGTCTTGAGGAAGTCGCCGAGTTGGCCGTCGAACGAGCCGAGGAGATGGAACTCCGCTGACTACTCGACGGCCGCGATGGCCTCGATTTCGAGTGCGGCACCCTTCGGCACGTTCCCCACCTCGACCGCGCTCCGGGCCGGCGGCTCCGACTCGAAGTAGCTCCCGTAGGTCTCGTTCATCTCGTCGAAGTCCTCGATGTCGTCGAGGAAGATGGTCAGCTTCAGCGCGTCGCCGAGATCGAGGCCCTCGGATTCGAGGATGGCCGCCACGTTGTCGAGACACTGCTCCGTCTGGACGGCGACCGACTCGTCGTCGAGCAGTTCGCCGTCGGTCGTCAGCGGGAGCTGGCCCGCCGTGAACAGGAGGTCGCCGTTCGTCGTCGCCTGACTGTACGCGCCGACTGCCGCCGGTGCGTCGTCGGTGCTGATAGTACGTTTCACGCTCGGCTGTTTTCCGGCGGGAGTGTTGAATCTCCCGACACGAGCGGGGAAACACGACCTGACAGGGAGCGCACAGGTCGTGTCACTGGTTGATGACGACGATGGCCGCCAGCGCGAGGCCGATGCCGAGGAGCTTCGAGAGCGACGCGGGTTCACCCAGCGCGACGACGCTGATGACGGCCGCGGTGACGAAGTACATCCCGCCGATGGTGGAGACGACTGCCGTGGAGCCGACGCTGACACCGATGAACGTGAAGACGACGCCGGCGGCCGCGAAGACGCCCGCCGCCGCGGAGAAGGCGAGGCCGCGCGTCGTGACCGCCAGCGAGGCGTCCGAGACGAGCGCGTAGACGCCGGTGGCGACGGCGGCCGTCAGATACGACACGAACGCCGCGGTCTTCGGGTCGATGGCGTTCGAGGCGACGTCGCCGAGGACGATCCAGAACCCCCACGCGAGCATCGTGCCGACGCCGAACAGCACCGCGCTGTTCACGCCGACCACCGCGTCGAGGGGCGATTCGTCCGCGTCCGAGGAGGTGTCGTATCGGTGTGCACGGTCGCGTTTCCCGTGCCCGTCGCTTCAGTGTTCCTCGACCGGGGAACTAAGAGACAGTGTGATAACACACCGCGTAGTGGCCGACACATCCGACGAACTGGACCAGGAGCCCCTCGAAGCGGTGTTCTACCCGGAGGGCCGGATCCCGCTCGTCGAATGGGACTCCGTCTCGGGCGCGAAGCCGACCGTCGTTGTGACGGGCGTGGTGACGATGCTGGCGTTCGTGACGGGGCTGTCGAACCTGAGCCGCGCGACCGTGGTGTTGAACGGGCCGCTGGCGACGCTGCTGCCCGCCGCCGGGGCGTTCGCACGGTTCGGCGGCGTCCTGTTCGCGTTCGCGCTCGGTCCCATCACCGTCGGACTACGCCGACGCAAGCGGCTGGCGTGGCAGGCGGCCGTCGTCGCCATGGCGGGGCTGACGCTGCTCCCGCTGACGACGTTCGCCGCCACCGACGTGCCGCTGTTCGCGGCCGGCTTCGTCACGCTGCCGCTGTTGGTTCGCAACCGGGGGAGCTTCGATCAAGCTATCGACCTCTCGCCGCTTCAGGTCGCGTCGCTGTCGGCTATCCTCGGCGTTCTGCTCTACGGGACGATGGGCGCGTACGGGCTCCGCGACCAGTTTCTCGAACTCGACAGCTGGGTCGACGCCGTCTACTACGTCGTCGTCACCATCGCGACGGTCGGCTACGGGGACATCACCCCCGCGACGCCGCTCGCGCGGTGGTTCTCGCTGTCGGTCATCCTGTTCGGAACCGGCGCGTTCACCGTCGCGGTCGGCGCGCTGATCGGTCCGGCGATCGAATCGCGGATGGCGGCGGCCTTCGGAAACATGACTGCCTCCGAACTCACACTGCTCGAGGACCACGTCGCGGTGCTCGGCTACGACGACCTGACGGAACCGCTCTTCGACCACCTCGACGACGACGCCGACCGCGTGGTCGTCACGCCCGACGCGGACACCGCCGCGCGCCTCGAATCCGAGGACGTGAACGTCCTGACGGGCGATCCGACCGACGAGGCCGTGTTACGCGACGCCCGGGTCGATGCCGCCAAGGGGGTCGCCGTCGGGAGCGGCGACGACGCGAGGGACGTCCTCGCCGTGCTCGCGGTCCGCAACGTCGCCTCGGAGGTCCGGGTCGTCGCGGCCGCGACCGAGGGCCGCAACGTCGAGAAGTTCAGAGACGTGGGCGCAGACGAGGTGATCAACCTGCGGGAGCTCGGCGGGCGACTGCTCGGCGCGTCGGTCGTCGACGGCACCTCCCCCGAGGAGTTCCTCGGAACGGACCGGACGGACGAGGAGACGGGGACGACAGACGGCGACCGTTCGGCGCGGTAATCATTTGAGTGTGCGGCTCGATATCGTGAGGCATGGGAACCTCGGGGGCCGGGCAGAGCGTCTCGTCGGCGACTGATCTGCTCGTGCCGGTGTGCGCAGTCTCGGGCGGCATCGTGCTCGCGGGCTTCTTCTTCCCCGAGTTCGTCGGCCGCGCCGTCTCCGGTGGCGGCTGGCTGGCGCTCGCGCTCGTCTTCTTCGCGTCGGGGCTCGGCTATCTGGCGCTGTTGCCGTACGCGGACGGCGAGCCGTCGACGGCCGCCGCGTATCTGCTCCGGGTGCGCCGGACCGGCGTGAGCGAACTCGTCCGGCCGCTCGTCGCCGGGCTGGACCCGGTCACCACCGCCGGCCCGGTCGCCGTGTTCGCCGCCTACTTCGCGGCCCGACTGGTCGCCCCGACGGCCACGGGAACCGTCGTCGACGCCGTCTCGCGGACGCTGCTGCGCGACGGCAGTCCGTTCTTTCTCGGCGTGACGCTGCTCGCGGTCGCGTACTGTCTTTTCCTCCTGTTCGGATCGTGGGGCGACGTCAGGCTCGGCGGTCCCGACGCGGAGCCGAGCTACACGTATCCGACGTACTTCACGCTCGTGTTCACCGCCGGTATCGCCGCCGGCGTGGTGTTCTGGGGGCCCGCCGAGGCGCTGTTCCACTACCGCGACGCAACGCCGTACTTCGCCGCCGACCCCCGCTCGACGGCGGCCGCCGGGAGCGCGCTCACCTACACGCTGTTCCACTGGGGCGTGTCGGCATGGAGCGCCTACGCTGCGCTGGGCGTGCCTATCGCGTACTTCGTCTTCCAGCGGGGCGCGCCGCTGCGGGTCGCCGCCATCCTGACGCCGTTCCTCGGGGCCGACAACCTCGACGCGCCGCTCGGGCGGCTCGTCGACGCGCTCGCCGTGTTCGCCACCATCGGGGGTATCGCCACCTCCGTGGCGCTGGTGAGCGAGCAGTTCCTCGCGGGCATCGGCTTCCAGTGGGGCGTGGACGCCGGCAACGCAGGACCGGTGTTGTTCGTCGGGGGGCTGACGCTCATCTTCGTCGTCTCGGCGGCTACCGGCGTCCACCGGGGCATCCGTCGCATCGCCGGCCTCAACGTGGGGCTGTTCCTGCTGTTCGGCGTGTTGCTCGCGGCGGTCGGGCCGTGGGGGTTCATCTCCGCTGCCGGCGCGAGCGCGCTCGGGTCGTACGCCGTCGAGTTCCTCCCGCTGAGCCTCTACGCGGACGGTGAGTGGGTGGCGAACTGGACCGTCTGGAACTGGTCGTGGTGGTTCTCGTGGGCGCCGTTCGCCGGCCTGTTCATCGCGGCGCTGTCGCGCGGTCGGAAGATTCGGACCGTCGTGTTCACGGGGAGTGTCGCGACGGCGGCCGCGACGGCCGTCTGGTTCCTGCTGTTCGGCGGCGCGGCGCTGTGGGTCCAGCAGGTCGGTCGCGCGGACGTGCTCGCAGCCGTCGCCGCACAGGGCGGCAGCGAAGCCGTCGCCGGCTTTCCGGTCATCGCGGCGCTGCCGCTGAGCCGACTGCTGATCTTCCTGTTTCTCGCGCTCATCATCGTGTTCATGGTCACCTCGGCGGACACCTCGACGCTGGTCGTCTCGGTGTTGGCGACGCGGCCCGGCGTCGCGCCGTCCACGGGAACTATCGCCGTCTGGGGGCTGATCCAGGGGGCCGTCGCCACGGCGGTGTTGGTGGTCGGTGGCGGCGAGACGTTACAGGCGCTGGCGGTGCTCACCGGCGGCCCCTTCGCCCTGCTGTCGGTAGTCGCGCTCGCGGGGTTGACGCGGACCTGTTACCGCGACGAGCGGGGTCACACGTCGCTCGTGGAACGGGTCGGACGGCGACTCCCGACGGTGCCGTCCCACCGCGACATCGACCCGCCGGAGGAGGATTAGCCGCTCGCGATGGCGGTGAAGTTGCAGACGAGCTGTTTGCCGGCGTCGGTGAGGATGCTCTCGGGGTGGAACTGGACGCCGTAGTGGGGACGGTCGGCGTGGCGCACGCCCATCAGGATGCCCGCCTCGTCGTCGGTGTAGGCCGTCTCGACGAGGGCGTCCGGCAGGTCGTCGCGCTCGACCGCGAGCGAGTGGTAGCGGCCGACGGAGAAGGGGTCGGCCACGCCCTCGTAGAGTTCCTCGCCGTCGTGGCTGACCGTCGAGGACTTCCCGTGGACGACGCTTTCCGCGTGGCCGACCGGCGCGCCGTGGGCCGCACACAGCGCCTGATGGCCGAGACAGACCCCTCGACCGTTATCTCGTCGTTGCGGCGGACGGTCACGTCCTCGAACTCGCCGACGTACTGGACGAGGTTGTACGCGAAGGAGTCGTAGTTGTCGACGATGAGTATCATCAGTCCCCCTCCATCCGGCCGGCGAGCGCGAAGGAGGCCCGCTCGTCGAGCGCCTCGTCGACGGCGGTCACCAGCGCCCGCGCCTTGTCGAGCGTCTCCTGGTACTCGCGTGCCGGCTCGGAGTCGTGGACGATACCGCTGCCCACGCGCAGTCGGTACTCGCCCGCGTGGCGCACGAGCGTCCGGATGGTGATGTTGAGCGTGGCGCGGTCGTCGAAGCCGAGCGCGACCATCGACCCGGTGTACGGGCCGCGACGGGTGCGCTCCACCTCGTCGATGATCTCCATCGTCCGGGGCTTGGGCGCGCCGGTGATGGTGCCGCCGGGGAACACCGCGGCGATGGCGTCCGCGACGCTCGCGTCCTCGCGCAGCCGACCCTCCACGAGCGAGACGAGATGCATCACCTCCGAGTAGCGGTCGACGCGGCGGTACTCCGACACGTCGACGCTGCCGAACTCGCTCACCTTCCCGAGGTCGTTGCGCTCGAGGTCGACCAGCATCGCGTGTTCGGCCCGCTCCTTCTCGTCGCCCGTCAGTTCCGCCTCCAGTTCGTCGTCCGCTTCGGGTGTCGCTCCCCGCGGGCGCGTGCCGGCGATGGGTTCGGTCAGCAGGCGGTCGCCCTCGACGTCGAGCAGGAGTTCCGGCGACGCGCTCACGAGGTCGACGCCCGGGAACTCGATCAGCCCCGAGTAGGGCGCGGGGTTGACGCGGCGGAGCGCGTCGTACGCCCGAACAGGGTGGACGGACGCCGGCGCGGTGAGCCGGTGGCTCACGTTCGTCTGGAAGGTGTCGCCGTCGCGGATGTACTGCTTGATGCGGCGGACGCGCTCCGCGAAGGCGGCCTCGCCACACTCGCTCTCGAAGGTGCTTCGGCTCCCAGTCGTCGCCGTCGACGCCACCTCGCGGTCGTCGGTCAACGCCGCTCGTGCGAGCGCGAGCGCCCGGTCGCGACCCTCGCGGTAGGCCGCCGCGGGGTCGTCGCCGACGACCGGACAGGCGGTGATCCGCAGCGTCGCGCTGTCGCCGCGGGGTTCCTCCCACGCCGCGACGCGGTCGAAGACGCCGAGCTGGAGCCGCGGGAGGCCATCGGGAACCGTCGTCGCCGGGAGCGACTCCAGTTCGCGGGCGGCGTCGTAGGAGAGCCAGCCGAACGCGCCACACGGGTACGGCACGTCACAGTCGCCGCGGGCGAGTCGCTCGCGGCCGAGCAGTTCGTCGACGGCGGCCATGCTCGGACTCTCGCCGTCGCGCGATGCCGCCGTCGGGCCGACCCGGAGCCGCTCGACCGGGTCGACGCCGAAGTAGCCCCAGCCGTCCTGTCCGCCCGTGGTCTCGTAGAAGAAGCCGTCGGCGTCCCCGTCGCGGGCGCGACGGTACGCCTCGAACGGGTCGGCCACCTCGACGCGAACCTCGACCGGAACCCGCGCCCCGGCCGACGCGCCCGCGACCGTCCGCGCGAACGCCCCCTCCGTCGTGATCGTCGTGATACCGTTCATGTAGATCTGAGTCGGGAAGCGATTCCCGGGTCCCTCGTTGCGATTTCATTCACCTATCTGGACAAAAACTTTGCGCAGGTCGTGTCTACGACTCTAACAGTGTGGTTTTCGACAGGAAACGCAGTATCAGCGTGACGAACATTTGCCGCCACTTCAAAGGACGGAGTATTCCGCCTGAGTAGCTATACTGGGTGGCCGGAACCGGCCTGCACGCGCGGTCGGAACCGGCGTGAGGTCGGCGTGTTGGGTCTTCCACGCGCCGAGCGCGGTGACGGCCCGCCGCACCTGATCACGATGACAACGGTAATCGACGGCAACGAGACGGCAGAGCGGATAGAAGCGGGCGTGTCGACCTGCGCGACGACGCTCAGGGAGGCGGGCGTCACGCCGGGACTCGCCACGGTCCTGATGAGCGACGACGGCGCGAGCGAGACGTACGTCTCGATGAAACAGCAGACCTGCGAGGAGCTCGGCATCCGTGGCTACCACCACGAGATCGACCCGGAGGAGCCGGCGTCGGCGCTGTTCGACCGGATCGACGAGCTGAACGCCGACCCGTCGATCCACGGCATCCTCGTCCAGATGCCCGTTCCCGACCACATCGACAAGGCCGACGTACTCCAGCGTATCGACCCCATGAAAGACGTGGACGGCTTCCACCCGGAGAACGTCGGGCGACTCGTCGCCGGCAACGCCCGGTTCAAGCCGTGTACGCCCCACGGCGTCCAGAAGCTCCTCGCGGCCTACGACGTGGAGACGGAGGGGGCAGAGGCCGTCGTCGTCGGCCGGTCGGACATCGTCGGGAAGCCGATGGCGAATCTCCTCGTCCAGTACGGAGAGGGCGGCAACGCGACGACCACCGTCTGTCATTCCCGGACCGAGGACCTCGCGGCCAAGACCCGGGCCGCGGACATCCTCGTTGCCGCTGCGGGCGTTCCGGAGATGATCGACGCGTCGATGGTCGGCGAGGGCGCGACGGTCATCGACGTGGGCATCAACCGGGTCGACGCCGACACGGAGAAAGGCTACGAACTCGTCGGCGACGTGGACTTCGAGAGCGCCAAGCAGAACGCCGACGTCATCACGCCCGTCCCCGGCGGCGTCGGGCCGCTCACCATCGCAATGCTGATGTACAACACGGTGAAGGCGGCCAGCCTCCAGTCGGGCGTCCCGATCGAGTTACCCTGAATGAAAGGGTCAGCCGGTGTTTTTCATCCCGGCGGCGATACCTTTCACCGTGAGTCGGAGCGTGCGGTCCTCGGCGTCGGTGCGGTCCTCGCGGCTCAGCAGTCGGACCTGTAGCTTGTTGAGCGGGTCGACGTAGGGGTTGCGCCGGGCCAGATTCGCCGCGAACCAGTCGCGCTGTATCAGGTCGTCGTGGCCGGTGATAGCCGTGACGAGGTCGACGGCCCGCTCGTACTCCGCCTCGATGCGAGGGAAGAAGTGGTCGCGCAGCGCCGGGTCGGCCGCGTCGGCGTACTCGCTCGCCACGTCGAGTTCGGTCTTGGCGAGCGCCATCGCCGCGTTGTCGAGCATCGTCCGGAAGAAGGGCCAGTTCTCGTACATCGCCCGGAGCGTCCCGACGTCGCCACCCTCGTCGAGGTAGCCGCCGAGTCCCGACGCCAGCGAGTACCACCCCGGCAAGATACACCGCGCCTGCGTCCACGAGAACACCCACGGGATGGCGCGCAGATCCTCGACGGAGCGCTCGCCGGAGCGAGAGGCCGGCCGCGAGCCGAGATTGAGGTCCTCGATGACGGTGATCGGCGTCGCCTGCTCGAAGTACGAGACGAACCCGTCCGTTTCGAGCAGGTCACGGTACGCCGAGCGGGCGTGGCTCGCGGCCGTCTCCATCGCCGCCTCCCACGCCTCGGGGACGCGCTCGCCGCCCGCCGACACCGCCGCGTGGCGGGCGCGGATCTGTGCGTTCAGCATCTGTTCGAGGTTGCGCTCGGCGATGCGCGGATTGGTGTACTTCTCGGCGATGGCCTCGCCCTGTTCGGTGAACTTCACCTCGCCGGTGACCGTCTCCCGCGGGAGCGCGAGCAGGGCGTCGTTCATCGGGCCGCCGCCCCGCGAGACGGAGCCACCACGACCGTGGAACAGGCGAAGCGAAATGTCGTGTGACTCGCAGATGTCGGTGAGCCGCTTCTGGTTCCGGTGGAGCGACCACCGGGCCGCGAGATAGCCGTTCTCCTTGTTGGAGTCGGAGTAGCCGAGCATCACCTCCTGGACGGGCCGGTCGCCGTCGGCCCGGGCGTCGATGGCCGCCGCGTACGCCTCGTTCTCGAAGAGCGTCCCCATGATGCGCCGAGCGCCCGAGAGCGCGGACTTCGTCTCCAACAGCGGCACCACGTCCAGCCCGCAGTGGCCCGGCAGGTCGGCGACGCCGGCTTGATCGGCGAGGAACAGCACCTCCAGGACGTGAGACGGCTCCTCGCACATCGAGATGCAGTAGGTGTCGATGGCGTCGACGCCGTACTCGCGCTGCCAGTCGGCCGTCTCGTCGAACAGCGTGAGCACGCGCGCGGCCGTCTCCGAGAGGTCGCTCGTGTCGCCCGTGTCGACGACCGGGTCGTCGGCGAGGATGGCCTCCGTCAGCAGGTCGACCCGCTCGGACTCGTCGCGGTCCCGGTAGTCGATTCCCTCGCGGTCGAGCGCCTCCGCCACGGCGAGCGTGTGGTTTTCCCGATGATCGCGCAGGTCGAGGCTGGCGAGCGAGAAGCCGAAGGTTGCGACCTGCCGGCGGAGCGGGTCGACGTGCGCGTCGGCGATGTTCGCAGCGCGGTTCGCGCGCAGGTCCGCGGCCAGCGCGTCTAAGTCGGCTAGCAGCGCCTCGTAATCGGCGTAGCCGCCCGGCCGGACGCCGCCGACCCGGTCGATCCGCTCGCGCATCAGCTTCAGCAGTTGCCGATAGGGCTCGTTCGGGTAGCGGTCGGCCGCCTCGTCGGCCGCTTCGTCGAGTTCCGCTCGGTGGTGCGCCAGCCGGTCGGTCACCCGGTCGCCGACGGTGATGCGGTCGGTGTGCTGGCTCAGGACGCCGGAGAGCCGCTTCAGCGCCGTCCGATACTTTTCGAGGACGACCGCGCGCTGGCGGTCGAGCGTCTCCGCGGTGACCTCGGGGGTGACGTGTGGGTTGCCGTCGCGGTCGCTGCCGGCCCACGAGCGGAACTCGAACAGCTTCGGCACGTCGATGTCGTCGTACGCCGCGCCGAGTCGCGTCTCCAGTTCGGCGTACACGTCGCCGACCACGTCGAACAGCGTGTTCTCCAGATACCACTGCACGTTCAGCGCCTCGTCGGTCACCTCCGGGCGGCGGTCGCGGAGCTGTGGCGTCTGCCAGAGGCTCGTCACCGTCGTCTCGATGTCGCGTGCGACGGCCGACTGCTCGGCGTCGGTGAGTCGCCGCTCGTCCAGCGTCTCGAGGTCGGCGGCGACCGACCGGAGCTTCGCCTTCACCGTCTTCCGGCGCGCCTCGGTCGGGTGGGCCGTGAACGTCGGCTCGATGAGCACGTCGTCGAGGACGCTTTCGACCGTCTCGGCGTCGGCGTCCCGTGCGCGGAGCGCGTCGACCGCCGCGGCGACGGAGTCGTCGAGCGCTCCCGACTGGTGGCCCTGCCGGACGGCGCGCACTCGCTCGCGCTCCTCGGCGAGATTCACCAGCTCGAAGTAGGTCGTGAAGGCGCGCGCCACCACCTCCTCGTGGTCCCTGTCGGCGGCTTCGAGCGCCCGTTCCAGCGGCTCCCACGACTCCGCGTCGCCGCGCCGGTAGGCGATTGCGGCGCGCCGGACCCGCTCGACCGTCTCGTACCCCTCGTCGGAGGACTGCTCCGCGATCACGTCGCCGAGCAGTTCGCCCAGCTCCCTGACGTCCTGTTCGACGTGTCGCCCGTGTAACTGGTCGTTCATACGGGCTGGAGCGGCTCTCCGGTGTAAAGCGTTCGCTCCGTGGCACGTATTAACGTCACATAGTTTCGTGTAGAATCGCGGGACGGCGCGAAAAACCGGCAGGCGGCGGCGCGACACCGCAGACGAACGGGAGGAGCGGCGGCACCCATCTGGGGCGAGTGAAGCGGGGTTCCCACGACCTGACAGCGGTCCGATGACTCTGGTCGACGGAATGTGGACGGCCCACGGCACGCCCGGCAGAGCCAGACCGAGGTCGGCCGGAGGTTCTTGTGGTCGCCGCTCGTATCGGCTAATATGACGACAGCAGACGACGAGGATGCGCCGACGCCGCCGGCACCGCTCCGGGAGTTCACCGACGACCTGCTGGCCGACGACGAGGTGACGCGGACGTTCGCGGACACCATCGAGGTGCCGTCACGGTTCGACCGGGATTCACCGACCGCGACGTGGCGGTTTGACGGCACGCTCACTGTCCGCGTCGAGGAGTAGCCCGCTCAGAGAGAGAGGGGAGTCACACCCGTGCGGGGTGTGCGGCTCCGGTCGTCGTACTCCGTGCGGCCCACGAACCCCACGTCGAGGAACTCCATCATCTCCTCGTAGAGGCCTGTCGCACACTGGAACTCCGCTTCCGGACAGCGCGCCAGCACCTCCGCGAGCGTCCGGTCCGCCCCGTTCGGCGCTTCCAACTCCCGGTCGCCGACCGCGGCGATAGCCTGCGAGCGGGTCGTCGGGAACGTCAATTCCTCGGCGAACAGTTCGCGTGCTTCGACTGGTCGCATGGATAAACGTCTGCGCGCCACCGTCGTGAGGGCTGTCCCGCACGTGTTCGGGACCACAGCGCCCATACCGCTGGCAGGGCGACTCCGGACCGTGGCCGAGTACCGAAACGCTGGCTACGAACGGCTGTTCGGCGAGCGCGGGTTGAGCGTCGGCGTCGGCTTTCCCCTGACCGACAGCCGGGAGTCGCGTCCGGACCCTGACCGCGAGATGGCGCTGGCGGCGAAAGCCGAAGCTCTTGGCTTCGACGCGGTGTGGGCGCGAGATGTGCCCCTCTACTGGCCCCGATTCGGCGATGCGGGCCAGACGTTCGACCCGTGGACGTGGCTGGGCTACGCCGCCGCACACACGGACGACATCGCGCTCGGCACGGCGAGCGTCGTGCTCCCGCTACGTCACCCCTTGCACGTCGCCAAGCAGGCGGCGTCGCTCGACCGACTCTCCGACGGGCGGCTGGTGATGGGTGTTGCGACGGGCGACCGCGACCCGGAGTTCGAGGCGTTCGACATCGACCGCGAGGAGCGAGACGCGCGCTTCCGGGAGGCGGTCGCGACGCTCCGGACCGTCTGGCGCGAGGAGTTCCCCGAAGCCGACGGCTCGTGGGGCGAACTCGACGGCGAACTCGATCTCGTGCCGACGCCGACAGCCGGGACGGTTCCCCTCTTGCCGACCGGCCGCGCCCGGCAGTCGCTGGAGTGGCTGGGCGAACACGGCGATGGCTGGCTGTTCTACCACCTCCCAGAGTCGACACTCGACGCGTATCTCGACGACTGGCGCGAGGTCGCGGGCGACAAGCCGTACGCGATGGTCGTCAGGACCGAACTCGCCGACGACCCCGAGGCCGACCCGGAGCCGGTCCATCAGGGCTACCGCGCCGGAACGGCGTGGTTCGTCGACTACTTGCGCCGACTGGAAACGAGGGGCGTCGACCACGTGCTCGTCTCCGTCGACGGTGACGATCCAGAACGAGCGTTAGAGCGGATTTCGGACGTTTTTGACCGGGTGTGAGCAGACGCACACAGGTTTATCGCCCCTCGCCGTCGGTCGCGACTGGACGCGCTGTCTCCACGTCCGCGTCGAACGCTCCGGGGTCGCCCGCGTCCGCGAGCACGCGGCCCTTCGCGGCCTCGGCGTGGACGGCGTCGGTCACGCGCGGGTGGGTGCCGAGCGGGTCGGCGTACTCGATGCCGCCCCGCGAGAGTTCGAGTGCGTCCGGGATGCGCTGTTCCGTCGCCGGCGTCGAGGCGATGAAGAGAGGGACGGCGACGGACCGCGGCTCCGTCACCTCGTATCGGACGCACTCGACGGTCGGGTTCTGGAGGAGATAACAGGTGACGACCTGTCCGTAGTCGCCGCGCTCGCGGAGGCGCTCGGCGTGGTACTCGGCGGCGCGGCGCTGGTGAGGTGTCGAACTGCTGCCGAAGGCCGCGAGCACGAGCGAGGCGTCCGCACCGGCGGGAATCTGACTCGCCGCCCGCTCCGCGAGCACCTCGGTCACTGCCGGATTTCGGCCGACGGGATCACAGTAGTGGACCTCACCCGAGAGATGCGAGAGGGCGCGCGGCACCGCGTCGACGGTGTCGCGGGTGTGGGCGAGACACATCGGCACCGCGTGGACGCGGTCGGCAGGATGGTCGGCGAACTGATCGCGTAGCTCCCGGACCGGCTCCGCGTCGTACGTCGCCACCTCGACCGTGTCGAACGCCGTCCGGTCGGCGAGTCGACGGCGGTGCGTCTCGAACACTTCGGGGGCGTCCCCGACGGCGCGACCGACGAGTAGCAGCGTATCTCGGGACATTGTGGTAGCCTCGACCTAACTCAATCTTACTTTTGTTAGGCCAAGTTCGCTTGTTATACGATACGAAGGGTCCGACTAATAGCTAACGGTGGGTGAACCTACCCGGCGCGAACGACGAGCACGGAGAGATCGGAGAAGGAAGTGTCCGCTGGGTCGGAGCCTCCCGCGTCCTCGGCCAGTTTTCCGAGTGTTGTCCGGGTGATCGACTCGTCGTCGTGGGTGAGTCGCTCGCAGACGAGCGCCATGTGTTCGGGGTCGCCGCCGGCGTCGAGCAGGTGCGCCGCGACGTCGCCGGGCATCCAGTCGTACGGGCGCGGAAGCACGAGCAGATGACGGTCGCCCGCGTCCGCGCGGAGTCGCCGCAGGTCTGCGTCGAGGTCGCCGCTCTTGTGGAGGGTGACGAACGTCGTGTCTTCCATCGGCGTCCGTGCCCGACTCGCCGCGATCTGGAGCGAGGAGATACCCGGCACGACCCGGACGGGCGCGCCGACCGCCCGCTCAACCTTCCCGAGGAACTGGTAGCCGGAGTGGTTCGGGTCGCCCATCAGCACGGCAGTCCCGCGGTCGCCGTCGGCGACGCGCTCGCCGAACCGCGCGAGCGTCTCGGCCTCGTCGCGGTAGCCACACGTCAGCAGGTCCGCGTCCGTCAGGTCGGCGACGAACTCGACGACGGTGCCGAAGCCGACCACCACGTCGGCCTCGCGGATGGCGCGCTCGCCCCGGGGGGGCAGGTACGCGGTGTTTCCGGGCCCGATACCGACTGCGTGAACTGGCTCTCCGCCCGGTTCGTCGAGCGGCGGTTCGGGTGCGGCCGCCGCGAACGTCGCCGGGTCCGGCCCCGAATCGAGGTCGTAGCCGTCGTCAGCGTCGCTCACAGGTCGACCTCGCCCTCGCGGGCGTCGCTCGCCACGTGGACGAGTTCGTTCGTCAGGCCGGCCGCCAGCCCGCTGCCGCCGCGCCGGCCGACGTTCGTCACCGCCGGAACGCCGTGCTCCGCAGCGACCGCGCGGAGTCGCTTTCGGCTGTCGGCGGCCTTCACGAAGCCGACGGGCGTGGCGACCACGACCGCCGGGCGCGTCCCCTGTTCGATGCAGTCGGCCAGCGCGAGCGCCGCGGTCGGCGCGTTGCCCACGACGGCGATAGCGCCGTCGTAGACGCCCTCCCGGTCGAGTTCGAGCACGGACGCGGCAGTCCGAGTCATTCCCGTCTCCGCCGCGAGCTCCGCGCCGTTGCCGATCGCCTTCCGCACCGGGCAGTCGTGCCCCCGGCCCGTGATCCCCGACTTCACCATCGTGATGTCGGTGACGATGGGCCGCTGGTCGAGGACCGCTCGCGCGCCGGCGCGAGCGGGGTCGCCGGCGACCCGGACGAGATGCTGGAACTCGGGGTCGCCGGTCGCGTGGACCGCCTTCGCCCGGAACCGGTCGGCGAGCGTCTCCTGCGGGACGAGGTCGTGAACCCGGTCCATGCTCGTCTCGGCTATCTCCATCGCGTCGGACGTGGTCGCGCCGAGGTCGGCGTATTCTTCGAACTCGGCCGTGCCGCCGTCCGCCCGCGCGTCGTCACTCATCGGCCACCTCCGCGCCCGCGTCAAACAGCCGGAGCGCCGTCGACAGCTCGGCCGCGTCCGCGTCCGTCGCTGCCGCCCGCAGGCTCGCGGTCGGTGCCGCGAGCATCGCTTCGACCAGCCGGTCGGCGAGCCGTTCGACCGCTCGGCGCTGGCCGTCGGTGAGTCCGCCGTTCGCCTCCAGCGCGGCGAGGGCCTGTCGTAGCTGGCGGCGCTTGACCTCGCTCGCCGTCTCGTGGATGGCGGCCGCGACCGCGTCGGCGCGCGCGTCGCGAGGCGAGTGATCGAGCGCTATCGTCTCTGGTGTGCCGGCCGTCGTCGCTTCGAGGTCCGCGACGGCCGTCTCGCGGGTCGCTTTGTCTGCTCGCTGGCGCTCCGTGCTCGGTTGCCTGTTAATCATCGTCGCTCGTCACCCCCGTGGGATCGGCCGCAGCCTGTGCCTCGATGTCGCCGTCGACGGTGAGATTGATGTCCCGGAGCCGGTCGGCCGTCGCGTCGTCGGCGTCCCACAGGTCCCGGTCGATGGCTTCCAGCAGCGTGTCCGTGATGGATTCGAGCGCCCACGGGTTCACGTCGCGGAGCCACTCCTGCCGGTCGGCGTCGAAGGCGTACCGCTCCGCGACGGACTCCCAGAGCGTGTCGCTCACGACGCCCGTGGTCGCGTCCCAGCCGAGCACCACGTCGACCGTCGAGGAGAGGTCGCCGGCACCCTTGTAGCCGTGTTCCTCCATCGAGTCGAGCCACGCGGGGTTGAGCACGCGGGCACGCATCGCCTTGCGCACCTTCTCCTCGTTGGTGTACACGTCGACGTTGTCCGGGTCCGAGGAGTCGCCGACGTAGGAGGCCGGCTCCTCGCCGGCGGTCTCGGCGACCGCAGTTATGAAGCCGCCGTGGAACGCGTACCAGTCCGAGGAGTCGAACTCGTCCTGCTCGGCGGTGTCCTCTATCTTCACCGTCGCCTCGACGTTGCCGAGGCGGCGCTCGAAGGCGTCGTGGGCCTCCGTCGTCTTGCCGCGCGAGCCGAGCGCGTAGCCGCCCCACTGGACGTACACGTCCGCGAGGTCCCCCCGGTCGTCCCAGTTCCCCTCGTCGACCGCCTTGTTCGTCCCCGCGCCGTAGCCGCCCGGCCGGGTCGTGAACACACGGTGTTTCGCCGCCTTCTCGGGCGAGTCGACGCCAGCCGCCTCCAGTTCGGCGGCCTCCTTCTCGACGTGTTTCTTGACGTAGTTCATCTCGTGGGGTTCGTCGAGGTCCACCACCGCGTCGACGGCGTCGTGGACGACGCTGGCCGCCTGCGGGAACGCGTCGCGGAACAGCCCGGAGACGCGCGTCGTCACGTCGATGCGTGGCCGGTCGAGCTCGTCGAGGGGAATCGGCTCCACGCTCTCGACGCGGCCGGCGTCGGTCCACTCCGGCTCGACGCCCATCAGCGCGAGCACCTGTGCGATGGTCTCGCCGCGCGTCCTGACCGTGGGGGTGCCCCACGCGACGACGCCGATCTCCTCGGGGTACCCCGGTCGGGAGCAGGTCGACGCCGCCGCGGGTGGGCGCGCCGCTGCCGCCCGGCGGGACGTACTCGCCGGCGAGCGCGTCAGCGGTTCGGGGAATCTCGACTTCCGCCTCGGCGACGCGGGGGGCGGCCTCCTCACAGATGAAGGTCAGTGCCTCACGCAGGTCGTCGTGTGCGCCGCCCTCGACGCGCGCGTCGCCGAGCGGCTCGATGTCGACGACCAGCAGATTGAGGTTCACCTCGTCGTCTGTGCCGGCCTCGCGCTCGTCGGCGGGCACGTCGAAGCCGGCCGACGCGAGCGTCTCCACGAGGTCGAGGCTCGTCTCGTACACCTCGTCGGCCGCCTCGGCGTAGGTCATGCCCAGCGCGTCGTCGTAGGTGCCCGGCTCGTCGAGCATCCGCTCGTAGTCGACGCCGAGCACGCCCGCGACGCTCTCGCGGAGGCTGGGCGCGCCAGGGTTCTCCAGCCGGGTCAGCGCGACCAGATACTCGACGAGCCGGTCGTCCGCCGGTGGCTCGCCCATCGTGTGAAGCCCCATCCGTATCTGGGTGGTCTTCACGTCGGTGAGGTACTCGTGGACGCGCTCGACGAGTTCGTCAACGTCGACATCGTCGCCCGCCACGTCACCTTCGGCGAGCGTGGTGCCGGCTTCCTCCGGGCCGCGCACGTTCACCGTCTCGTCGATCTCGCCCTCGATGCCCAGTTCGACCGCGAGGTCGAGGTCCGCGACCGTCTCGCGGAGTAGTTGTTCGAGGTGGTCGCCGTCGTCGGTTCGGGCGTCCTCCATGCCGGCCTCGCGGTAGCGGTCGGCCAGCTCTTCGAGGTCGGCGAGGTCGTCGTACGTGCCGGCGTTCGCCATGACGGGCGTGAGGTAGTCGACGACGGCCGCGTACGAGCGGCGCTTCGCCTGCGTCCCCTCGCCGGGGTTGTTGATGATGTACGGGTAGACGTTCGGGATGTCGTCCACGAGTCCGTCGGGCGCGCTCTCGCCGTTCAGCCCGACGGTCTTGCCGGGGAGCCACTCTAAGCTCCCGTGGGTGCCGAGATGGACCACCGCGTCCGCGGCGAAGGCGTTCCGGAGCCACGCGTAGAAGGCCACGTAGTCGTGTGGCGGCTGGAGGTCCGAGTCGTGGTACACCTTCGAGGGGTCCATCCCGAAGCCGCGGGGCGGCTGGACCGTGACGAGCACGTTGCCGAACTCGACGCCAGGGATGGCGAACGGTCGATCCGGCAGATCACCCCACTCATCGCGAACCGCCTCCTGCAGGCGGTCGTCGGCCTCGTGGAACCACGACCGGTACTGGTCGGGCGCGACGGTGTCGACGCTCAACTCGCGCACGTCATCGGGCGCGACCCAGCGGTCGTCGAGCGTGAGCTGTGCCGTCAGCTCGTCGATGAGCGTCGCGCCGTCCGGGGGTGTCTTCCCGCCGAGGTCGTAGCCGCGAGCGCGGAGTTCGTCGAGCAGATTGACGGTGCTCTCGGGCGTGTCCAGCCCGAACGCGGTGCCGATACCGTCGTCGCTCGGCGGGTAGTTGTGGAGGACGACGGCAACCCGCTTCTCGTCGTTCGGGACGTGGCGGAGCCGCGCCCAGTTGACCGCGAGCCGCGCGGCGTGGTCGACGCGGTCATCGATTGGGAAGTGCTGTTTCGGCGCGCTCCCGATGCCCGCCACGTCGTCGGTACGCTCCTTGCCGCTGATGGGGTGGGTGATGACGTTGCCGTCGAACTCCGGTAGCGCGACCGAGAGCGCGAGTTCGAAGCCCATCACGCCCGTCTCGCTCCCCTCGTAGCGCGACCGGGAGCGCATCGTCGTCACCGTCTGGATGACGGGCACGCCGAGCCGGTCGAGGAACACGTCCTCGGCTCCGCTCCCCTCGTCGTCGGCGCTTCGGCCCCGCTCGTCCATCGACAGCGAGAACATGAACGACGAGCAGACGGCGTCGACGACCGGCGTCCCCTCTTCGATGAGCCACTCGTCGGTGACGCGCTCGGCGTCCCACTGCTCGTCCGTGTCGGTCGCGGGGTTACAGAAAATCGGGAGCGCGTTCGCCCCGTTCGCCTCGATGGCGCGGACCTGCGCATCGACGTAGCGGGTGTTCTCGTGGGTCCAGTGGGACTCGTAGAACCAGACCGCGACCGTCGGCCGGTTGGGGTCGAACGTCGCCCGCAGGTCTGCGTAGCTCGCGCCCGGGTAGTCGGGGTGGTAGACGCCCTCCGTCGGGAGTTCGACGGGGTCGTCGTAGGCCCGCTCCGGGCCGAAGCTATCGACCAGATAGCGGACGCAGTTGGCGAGGTTCGCCGTGCCGCCCTTCTCCAGATACTCGTATGTGCGGTCCCGAACCGCCGCGTCGACGGTCGTGGCCTCGATGGCATAGGCGTCACCGGTCGACTTGACGACGAGCGGGACGCCCGCCTCGGTCAGCCGCTCGACCGCGTGTTCGTAGCCGGGCATGCTCCCCTCGCCGCCGTGGAGCCACAGGACGACCGCCGTCGCGTCGCCGAGTTCGTCGAGGAACGCGTCGACGTCCTCGACGCCGTCGAGGTCGCTCTCCGACCGGGCGAGCACGTCGGCGTCCACCTGCTCGGCCGCGCGCCCCGCCGCCCCGAGTTCGTTCTCCGTCGCCGTGTACAGTCCGATGGTTGGCATAACGTTGTTAAACCTCCATTTCGCTAATACAAGTGTGATTGAACGGAGCACAAGTGAAAAGGATTCCGGCGGGTCCTTCGCCGACGTGGTCGGGCAGCGGGAGCTGAAGACGGCGCTGCTCGCCGTCGCGGCCGACGACGCCCTCGATGGCCTGCTGATCGAGGGGGAGAAGGGGACCGCGAAGTCGACGGCGGTGCGGGCGCTCGGCGACCTGCTCCCCACCCAGCGCGCGGTCGCGGACTGTCCGTACGGCTGTCACCCCGACGACCCCGCGCTCCAGTGTGAAGAGTGCCGGACGCGAGCCGACCCACCGGTCGAGGAGCGGAGCGTTCCGGTGGTGACGCTGCCGCTCGGCGCGACCCGGGACCGCGTCGTCGGCACGCTCTCGGTGGCGGACGCGATGGCCGGCGACGCCGAGTTCGACCCCGGCCTGCTCGCGCGCGCACATCGGGGCATCCTCTACGTGGACGAGGTGAACCTGCTCGACGACCACCTCGTCGACACCCTCCTCGACGCGGCCGCGAGCGGCGTCAATCGGGTCGAGCGCGACGGCGTCTCCGTCACTCATCCCGCCGAGTTCACGCTCGTCGGGACGATGAATCCCGAGGAGGGCGACCTCCGACCCCAACTGCGCGACCGCTTCGCGCTCAGCACGACCGTCACCGGGCTGGAGGACATCGAGGACCGCGTGGCCGTGATCGACCGCGCGCTCGAACGAAGTGAGAGCGCGCACAGAGCGAGCGGGAGCAGCGTGGCGCGGAGCGCCACGGGCCGTGCGAGCGGCGAAGCCGCGAGCAACGCGGGCGACGAGCGGGAGCCCGCGAACAGAGCGAGCGGGAGTGACCAGCGGGAACGACACGCGAGCAGTGTGCGCGACCGCAGAGAGAGCGCAGACGAAGCGAGCGGTGAAACCGCGAGCAACGCGCTCGATGTGGTAGAACCCACGAGCCCTGCCGACCGGCTGGCGACGGCCCGCGACCTACTCGCCGAAGTCACGCTCCCCGACGAGTTCGCCGCCGAGATCGCGGAACTGTGTCGGGACGCCGGCGTCGACGGCCACCGGGGGGACATCGCGGCGGCCCGCGCGTCTCGCGCGCTGGCGGCGCTCGACGGCCGGACGCGCGTCCTCGAATCGGACGTGCGCCGCGCGGCCGAGTTCGCGCTCGCCCACCGGCTCCGCTCCACCCCGTTCGAGGACGCGCCCGACCCCGAGGACGTGGTCGACGACCACTTCGAGGACAGGGAGGGGGCCGAGAGCGAGCAGGAGTCCGGAGGGGGCGACGACGCGACAGACGAGGGCGGCGACGACCCGGCGGACGAATCGGCGGAGTCGGCGGGCGACGAGGACGGCGAGGCCGACGCGCGCCCCGAGGACACCGGTGACGGCGAGGAGGGCGACACCGGGAGCGGCGAGCGACCCGAGCCAGCCGGCGACGGCGACGGGGGTCCCGACGATGCCGGCATCGAGCCATTACCGGAGCCGTCGGGCGCGGACGACGGCGAGCAGGGCGAGGACGACGACCGGTCGGAGCAGGACGGCACGGATGAAGGAGACGGCGACGAGGAGGAGGCCACGCCGCTCGTCCCCGGCGCGCAGCGGGCGTCGGTCGGTGAGTCGGCCGCGCCCGACCTCGCGGCCCCCGAGGTGACTGGAGCCGAAACCACGGGTGACGGACGGGCGAGTGCGGCTCCGGACACCGACGGCACCGGGCCGCGGGTGCGAACGGAGCGGGCGGGGACGGACGACAGCATCGACGCCACGGCGTCGGTGCGAGCGGCCGCGACCCGAGGGTCCGACACGGTGGCCTCGCAGGATCTCCGGCAGTCCGTGCGAGCGGACGAAGCGGAGACGCTCGTGTTGTTCGTCGTGGACGCGAGCGCGTCGATGCGGCCGGCGATGCGCGCGGCGAAGGGGACCGTGCTCGAACTGCTGCGCGACGCCTACGAGACGCGGGACGCGGTGGGGTTCGTCGCCTTCGCCGGCGAGGACAGCGAGGTGTTGCTGCCGCCGACGGACAGCGTGACGCTGGCGGCCCGTCACCTGAAGGAACTCCCCACCGGCGACCGGACGCCGCTGTCGGCGGGGCTGCGAACCGCGCGGACGGTACTCGACCGTGCGGACCCGGCCGCGAGCGTGGTCGTGCTCGTCACCGACGGCCGAGGGAACGTCGGCGACAGCCCGGTCGCGGAGACGCGCGCGGCCGCCGAACGGCTCGCGGAGCGTGACCCGTCCGTGGTCGTCGTCGATGCCGGCGAGGACGGCGACCGCGGCGCGCTCGTTGATCTCGTCGTCGAGACCACCGACGGTCGCCGTGTCCCACTCGACGCGCTCTCGGCCGCGCGGGTCGACGCCGCGGCGAGTCGAAACTGAGATTTCTCTCACCCGGAACTTTTACAATCTTACTTGTTCTTGGTCAAATCGAGTTTCACATGGCGACATCGACCGACACGGTGACCGGACGGATCGACGGCGCGCGAACGGAGCTGACGGTGACACAACTGCTCGCGGGACTGCTGCTCGTCGGCGTGCTCGGCGGCGCGCTGCTGTTCGCACAGGAGCCAGCGCTCCACGACGCGATGCACAACTTCCGGCACGCGGCCGGCATCACCTGCCACTGAGCATGTTCGCACGGTACGCGGCTCGGGGGCTGAAGGCGGGTGTCGTCGCGGGCGCGGCGTTCGGGCTGTTCGTCGCGTTCGTCGGCGACCCGCTGGTGCGGCTCTCCGAGGCGGTCGTCGCGGGCCACGAACACGCCGGCGAGGCGGGCGGTGCCGTACTCGCGTCGGCGACGAGCGTCGCTGCCGGCGGACTGTGGGGGCTGCTCGCCGGGCTCTGCTTCGGGGTTGCGTACTACGTCGCCGAACCGGCGCTACCCGGCGGCGCGGACGCCCGGAGTTACCTGCTCGCAGCCGCCGGCTTCGTGACCGTCGCCGGCGCGCCGTGGCTCGTGCTGCCGCCCCAGCCCGCGGGCGTCGAGCCGGCGCTCGGCACCGAGGTCCGGCTGTTCTGGTACGCGACGATGATGGTCGCCGGCGCGCTCGTCTGCGGGCTCTCGCTGGCCGCGTACTCGCGACTCCAGTATCAGGGGCGGACGGCCGGACTCGGCGCTGCCGTGGTCCCGTTCGTGCTCCCGCTCGGGCTGGCAGCCGTCGCCCCCGCCGCGGCGACCGCTCCCGACCCGACGCTCGCGGCGGCCTACCGCGGTGTCGTCGCCTCGGGGCAGGTTCTCCTGTGGGGGACGCTCGCGGCGGCACACTCGTGGCTCGCCCGGCGGTCGTCCGTGGCGACCCGCGAGACGCTCGACGCTCCGGCGAGCGCCGACTGATGGAGGACCGGACCGCCCACGTCGAGGCGAGCGGCTTCACCGACCACGTGCTCGTCTGCACAACCGACCGCGACGGCAAGCACGCCTGCTGTGGCGAGGCGAAGGCCGACGACGTGCTCGACGCGGTCAAGGAGTGGCTCCGCGACCGCGGCGTCTTCTGGTCGTCCGTCCACGTCGCCGAGACGAGCTGTCTCGGTCTGTGTAGCGAGTCGGGGACCGCCGTCGCCATCCAGCCGCGCGGCCGCTGGTACGCCGGCGTCACCCCGAGCGAGGTTTCCGACCTGCTCGAAGCGGAGTTCGGTTCCGACGCCGACCGGCTTGGAGTCGGGCCCACAGTCAAATAGTCGCGCCGCATCTCGTCACGAGTTTGTGTACGTCTCCTGACGGCTGTCGCGCTCGTCTAAAACGTCGAGAGAGTCGCGTACTCCGAGTCGCGCCGTCAGTCGCCGCGCTGGACGTGGAGTCGATAGGCACCGAGCGTCCCGTCGCCGTCGTGATAGGCGACCGGCTCCTCGACTGCGACGGCCGTATCCCCGTCGAGCGCGGCGGCCGTGACGACGCCCTCGGCGTCGAGGGTCGTCCCTTCGCCCGAGTCGATCTCGAACGTCCGGAGGCCGTGGGCCGCCGGGTCACGCTCCCGGAAGTGCTGTGCGCCGGGGACGGCGACCCGATCGCCGTCGGTGCCGACGCCCCCGGCGAAGCCGCCGACTGGAGCCGTCCAGCGTCGCTCGCCGTCGAGGGTGTAGCCGAAGGCCGTGTGCTCGTCGGGGTGGAGCCCGTCCGTCTCTCGTGAGCCGACGGCGTAGGTGTTTCCGGTGACGAAGACGACGCCTTCTGGGCTACTACAGACATGGTTCGGATACGCGTAGAGCCGTTCCCCGTCCCGGTCCACGGGGGTCGCGAGGTCGACGCGCCACCGCTCCCGGCCGCCCGGCCCGAGCCGATAGCCGCGGTAGTCGCCGTGGCTCGCGAGGACCAGACCGTCCTCGCACAGCGAGACGTCGCCGACGCGGCGGCCGCCGTCGGTACCGGGGTCCCACGTCCACCACGGGTCGCCAGTGGCCGCGTCGAGAACGACCAACCCGTGCTGGTGATCGCCCGGACACCGGTTGTACGCCACGGCGACGCGGTTGGCGTCGGCGGCGACCGAGATGGGGGAGGCGTCCGCGCCGTAGCGCCACGCGGTCGTCCCGTCCGGCCCGAACGCGTAGACGCGGCTCTGGAAGCGGCGCTCCCCGTCGACGCGCTCGTAGCGGCGCGCCGCGGCGTAGAGTCGGCCGTTCGCGGCCGTCAGCGACGCGACGAACGGGAGTTGGAACCGCGCGAGCTTGGTCGGTCCGCCGACGTCGTCGGCGGTTCGGTAGCGCCACCGGACCGCGCCGGTCACGGCGTCGTGGAGCCGTATCTCGCCGTCGGGGCCGCGCTCGCCGACCGCGACGCCGTCAGCGAAGGGAACGGCGGCGACCACCGCGCTGTCGCCCGCCTCCGACTGCCACCGCTCGGCCAGCGTCTCGCGGTCGAACGCCCGGACAGTGCCGTCGGCGGTTCCGACGACGACCGCGGAGGCGGTCACGGCGACGGCCGAGCGGCGACCGGCGTGTCGCGACCGGGCCGGCTCCACCTCGCCCAGCGACGTGCTGGCGGGCGACGGCCGGCTCTCGGGGGACGCGTCAGCCATCCTCGACGGGGAACGCCTCGTGGAGCACCTCGTGGGCCTCCCCCAGTCCGCCGAGCACGTCCTCGCCTTGGTCGGTGAGGCGGCTCACGGCGCGTTCGGCATCGCGGACGGCGACGAGCCGGCCTCGGAGGTAATCGTACGACGGGTCCGCCGAGTCGGTCTCGGCGATTTCAGCCTCGAGGTCGACGAGCGCCGCGTCGAGATGGCGGGCCAGTTCCGCGAGCGTGTCGGCATCCGCGAGCGCGCCGATGGGGCCGTCGAGGTGGCCCGCCAGTTCCTGCTCCGCGTGGTCGCGGGCGCTGCGGTCCTCGGTGCCGAGGACGTTCATCAGTCCGAGTCGTAGGGCTTCGAGTTCGTGACAGGTCATAGCGTCTGGTCGACGAGGTCCGAGACGATGCGCTCGCGGTCGAGATGCGAGGAGACGATGCGGTCGGCGTCGTCGGTGTCCACGTCCCCGTACCAGACGCCGTCGGGGTAGACGGCCACCATCGGACCCTCCCCGCAGCGCCCGAGACAGGAGGTGCGGGAGATACGCGCGTCACAGGCGTCCGAGTCGCGGGCCGCCTGTCGGAGCCGTTCGAGGACTTCGGGCGCGCCGTCGGCCGCGCACGTCTGGTTCGTGCAGACGGCGACGTGGTGGGCCGGCGCGTCGTGGACGTGCGGGTCGTCGTCCACGTTCTCGCGGTCGGCGTGTGCCTCCTGATGTGTGAGCGCGCGCAGCGTCGCCCGGGCACCGCCCACGTCCTCCTCGTAGCCGTCGAGTTCAACCTTGTACTTGCAGGTGTCACAGGACATGTTCACGGAGTCGGTGCGCGCCTCCTGCCAGCGGTCGCCGAGCACGTCCAGCAGGCGGCTGTCGGTGCCCAGCGGGTCGCCGGCACCGGCGTCGACGTACGGATACTCCGCGTCGAACTCGGCCGCGCCGTCGCGGATGCGCCCGGTGAGCACGCCGTCGCCGAGCATGTACGGCAGGACGACCACCGCGTCGGGGCGCGACTTGGCGACGGTGTGGAGCGTCTCGTCGAGCGTCGGCTCCGTCACGCCGATGAACGTCGCCGCCGCCCGCGAGAACGAGCGACCCTCGTACAGCAGGCGGGCGAGCTTGTGCGCGTCGGCGTTCGCGTCCGGGTCCGAGGAGCCGCGGGCGCAGACGACGACCGCCACGTCGTCCGTCTCGCGGTCGACACCCAGCTCCGCCTCGACGGCGGCAGCCCGGTCGTCGAGCAGGTCGACCAGCGCCGGGTGGACGCCGAGGTGGCCGCCCGCGTCGATACCGACGTCGTGGGTCGCGCGGGCCTGCTCGACGGCCAGCGGCACGTCGTTCTTGACGTGGCTCGCGGCGAACAGCGACAGCTGGACGACGGTCAGCCGCGAGACGGCCGGCGCGAGCCCGGCGATGGCGTCGGGAATCGACGGCTCCGCGAGTTCGAGGAAGCCGGCGTCGACCGGCACGCCCAGTCGCTCTTCGAGGGCGACCGCGAGCGTCCGCACCTGCTCGTTGGACTTCTCGCGCCGGGAGCCGTGCCCGACGAGCAGGACCGCCTCGTCGTCGAGGGCGACGGCCGCAGACTCGGTGGCGGTCATAACTCCCCAACCGCGTGGCCGGTCGCGCGCTCGACGCTCCGGTGGAGCTTCCGCCGGCGGTCGTCGGCGTACAGCCCCGAGGCGTCGCTGCCGTCGTACACCCACTCGGCGAACGCGGCGGTGTCGGCGTCGTCCGCGAGCCCGAACCAGTAGCCGCCCGAGGACGTCTCCGAGAGGTCGTCCGTCGGCGCGTGCGGCTCGGCGGCGGTCAGTTGGGAGCGAACCGTTTCGAGCAGCCGGTCGTCGTCGTGGACGAAGGAGACGCCCACCGAGTTCGACGACTCGCGGAAGCAGACCGTCCCGCAGGCTTCGAGGACGCCGCGCAGTAACTGTGCGCGGTGGTCGGCGAACGCGTCGAGCCGGTAGCCGCCGGGCTGGCCGTCGACCGGGAGTCCGAACGCCGCGCCCGCGCGCCGTGCCACGTCACCGAACACCTGCAGCTCGTACTCGTCCTCGTAGCGGACGACCGAGGCGTCGTGGGCCGACTCGCGGGCCGTCGTCTCGTGGCTGCGGCTGTCCGCGCCAGCGACGGCCGCGAGCGCGTCGGCGGCCGTCTCGTCGCCGGTGCGCACCGTCACGCAGTCCGCCGAGAGGTCGCCGTCGCCGACGACCCGTCCCCAGAAGTATGCCGTCTCGGGAGTGGCGGCCAGCAGGTCCGCCGCCGGCGCGGGGGTCGGCGCGGGAGCCTCGGACTCACTCATCGCCCACTACCTCCACCTTGATGGCGTCCAGTGGACAGGCGGCCGCGGCACCCTCGGCGGCGGCCAGTCGGTCGTCGTCGAAGCGGGCGACGGTCGTTTCCTCGGTCGCGGTGTCGGCGATGGCGGCGAGACCGTCCTCGCTCTCGACGAACCGGTCGTCGCGAACGAGACACGCGAAGACGCCGTCGCAGGCGTCCCGGTCGAGCCGGATAGCGTACTCAGTAGTCATACTTGGTCTCGTAGCCCCGCGGGGTGACCATCCGGCCGTCCCACACGTAGGTCTCCTCGTTACCGACGAGGACCGTGGTCGTCATGTCGATCAGGTCGGTCTCGCCGAGTGCTTCGAGCTCGCCGAGTTCGACGATTTCTGTTTGCTCGTCCTCGCGGCCCGCGCCGTGGACGATACCGACCGGCGTGTCCGGCGCGCGGTGCTCCAGCAGTATCTCACAGCACTTCTCGAAGTTCTCGCGGCGCTTGCGGCTCCACGGGTTGTAGATGCTGATGGTGAACCCCTCCTTGGCGACGGCGTGGAGCCGCGACTCGATGGTCGGCATGTCCGTCAGGTGGTCGGACAGCGAGACGCTGACGGTGTCGTTGACCAGCGGCGCGCCGACGCGCGCGGCACACGACTGGGCCGCGGGCACGCCGGGAACCACCTCGAAGTCCAGCGCGCTCGCCGTCGCGCCCTTCGACTCGATGATTTCGAGCGCGAGGCCGGCTAGCGCGTACACGTTCGGGTCGCCGCTGCCGATGATGGCTACGTCGTTGCCCGCGAGCGCGCGATCGATGGCCTCCTCCGTCCGGGACACCTCGCCGCACATCGGCGTGTCGTAGATGTCCTCGGCGTCGTCGGTGATCTCGTCCGGCAACAGTTCGACGTACGTCGTGTAGCCGACGATGTGGTCGACCGCCGATAGCGCCGCCGTCGCCCGCGAGGTCATCCCCTCCGGTTGGCCGGGACCGAGTCCGACCGCGACCAGCTGGCCGGGGTCGGCGTCGAAGTCGTCGACGGTCGCGCCGACTTCCTCCTCCTCGTCGGTCGAGGACGCGCCACAGCTTGAGGAACTCGACTCCGACCCGCTGGAGGGCGCGCCACACGCGCTCCCCGTCGAGGTGTCGGTGCTCGCCTCCGCGGTGGCCGTCCCGCCGTCCGTCTTCGCGCCACAGTTGCTCTCTGTCGATGCCTCGGTCGTGGTGGTGTCGTCCGTACTCATTCTCAGAAATCCTCCACGTCACGCCCGCCGCGCGGGGTGACGAGATACTCCTCGTGGTCGTTCTCCCACACCTCTGTCTCGGCCGTGCCGACGACGATGGAGGTGCCCATGCCGCCGACCTTCTCGTCGTGTTCGGTCGCGGCCCCGAGCGTCGTCACGGTGTGCGTCTCGTCCTCGAGATTGCGGCCCGCGTCCCCCCGGCCGGCGTCGTTGAAGATGCCCACCGGCACGTCGTCGGCCCGCTCCTCGCGGAGCACGTCGATGGCCCGCTCGTAGTCGCGCCAGCAGTTGTAGAGGACGACGACGAAGCCGCTGATGGCGGCCGCGCGCAGCTTCTCCTCGATCTCCTCCCAGCCGCGCCACTTGTCCGACAGCGACACGGTACAGAAGTCGTTCGACAGCGGCGCGCCGAGGTTCGCCGCCCCGCCCAGCGCCGCCGTCACCCCCGGAACTATCTCGATGGGGATGTCGTAGGCTTCCTCCTCTTCCGCCATCAGGAACAGCAGGTCGCTCTTGCCGTACACGTTGGGGTCGCCCCCGGAGACGTGCGCCACGTCCTCGCCGTCGCGCACCCGCTCGAAGGCCTCCTTGGCGAGTTCGACCTGCCGGCCCATC
The DNA here is from genome assembly GCA_003021175.1 of Halobacteriales archaeon QH_7_66_36. GTDB lineage: Archaea > Halobacteriota > Halobacteria > Halobacteriales > Haloarculaceae > Halosegnis. The sequence continues at coordinate 340,053 of PXQV01000012.1, forward strand.
GACGACCGGACGATCTCCTGTGTCGTCCCGTTGGGTCGTGCAGCTATTCCCCCGTCCGTCACGGCGTCCTCGGGCGGGAGCGTCCCGTCCCGGCGCAGGAACTCCTGATACAGGTTCGACGCGATGACGCAGTCCGCCGAGGTGATGACATCCTTCGCGCGCTGAGTCATCGCGTGGGGGAGGCCCGGCCCGATGCCGACGACGTAGAGCGTTCCCATGGAAGCACTTCCCGCCATGCTATCGCCCCACCGCCACGGTGACGGCGTCGTCGAACCGCTCCTTCTCGCGGAGGAGGTCGTGGTCGCGGCCGCCGGCGATAGCCGACGCCTCGGCGATGCCGGGCCAGCCGATGAGTTCCTTCGAGCGCGACGGCGTGGGGCCCTCGAACTCTTCGAGCGTCTCCTTCTCGAAGAGGGCGACGCCGGCGTCGATCTGCCGGGCCGCCTCGTAGAGCCCCTCCTCGCCCTCCTTGCGGGTGCCGGTGGCGACGAACTCCACGTCCGCGAGGTCGTAGTCGAGGTCCGCGAGCGCGCGCTCCCACGCGTCAAGCACCTGCTCCGTGTCGACGCCGGAGACGGTGCCCGTGCCGAGCACGACCCCGTCGTCGCTGTTCCGCTTGAGCACGGTCACGTCGTCACCGACCAGCACGGCGCGGGGGCCGTCGAGCCGCGCGACGGGACCGAGTTCGTCGTCGAGGACGGCGAGGTTCGTCGCCACCGTCGAGTCGCCGTTGACGACGTGGGTGTCGAGCGCCTTCGCCTTGCTCTCGACGCCCTGTTTGCCCGCGGCCTCGCTTGCGGTCGTCATCGCGGGCACCGCGCCCATCCCGGCGAGGTCGTTCGCCACCTGATTTGCGCCGTGGTGGCCGCCGGTGATGGGGATGGCCCACGTCAGCTCCTCGTCGACGACGACGATGGCGGGGTCGTCCCACTTGTCGTCGAGCAGCGGCGCGGTCTTGCGCATCGCGATGCCCGAGGCCATCAGCCCGACGAAGCAGTCGTACTCGCCCCAGTGCTCGGTGAACACGTCGCCGTGGTACTCGATGATGTCGACCGTCTCGTAGCCGTCGCCGATGCCCGCCTCGATGTCGCGGGCGGTGTCCAGCTTCCGGCCGAAACTGATGATCGCTATCTCCTCGGCCACCTCGCCGTCCGAATCCGGCGTCGAGCAGTGGCCGCCCGAGTCGTCTCCCGTGTCGTCCGCGTTCGTGTCAGTGCTCATGTTCCTGTGTTTCGGTAGTGGTCGCGAGTGCGCTCCGCGAGCAGCCGGTCGTTTGGGTGGAATGGAAGGGGCCGAGTGAGCGTCGGCGAGCGAGGCGCGCGCAGCGAGCCGCGCGACCGGAGCGCGCGGGGGCTTCCGGCCTGTTCTCCGCAACCCCGAGGCAGTCGAATCATCAGTCGTCGGCCTCCGTCTCGCTCCCGGACGCGGAATCGCCAGAGCCTCGATTCGCCCAGCCGTCGTACAGATACGACCGCTCGTAGCCGACCTTCCGGGCGGCGTCGCCGATGAGGACGAGCGCCGAGGCGCGGTAGCCGGCGGCCTCGACCTTCGACCCGACCGTGCCGATGGTCCCCTCGATGATGTCCTCGTCCGGCCACGAGGCGTGGTAGACGACCGCGACGGGCGTGTCGGGGTCGTGGCCCGCCTCGACGAGCCGGTCCATCGTCTCCGCGACGGCGTGCGTGCCGAGATAGATGCACGTCGTCACGTCGCCCATGTCGAGGAACTCGCCGATGTGGTCCTCCTCGGGGGCGAGCGTCTTCCCCTGCGGGCGGGTGAAGGCGACGTGGTTGGCGACACCGTTGAGCGTCAACTGCGTGCGGAGCGTGGCGCTGGCGGCGAAGGCCGCCGTGACGCCGGGGACGATGTACGTCGGCACACCCTCGTGTTCGAGCGCGTCCATCTGTTCGAGCGCTGCCCCGTAGACCGCCGGGTCGCCGCTGTGGAGCCGGACGACCGTCCGGCCGTCCTCGTAGGCGTCCCGCATCAGGGGGACCAGCTCTTCGAGGTCCTTGCCGATGCTCGTCACCTGCTCGGCGTCGGCGGCGAACTCGTCGAGGAGGTCGCTGTTGACCAGCGAGCCGGCGTGAACCACGAGGTCGGCGTCCTCGACCAGTTCGCGGCCCGTGACCGTCAGGAGACCGGGGTCGCCCGGTCCCGCGCCGATGAACGGGATGCCCTCGCCGTCGCCGGCGGTGTAGTCGCCGACGCGCTCGTCGCGCTCCTGTGCCGTCTCCGCGTCGATGGCCGCCTGTGGGTCCGTCATGCGCTCCCCTCCGGCGGTTCGTCGCCACAGGACTCGGCGGTCGCGCGCTCTTCCGTCGTCACGCTTCCGGCAGCGCGCTCACCGCCGTCCGTGACGGCGCTGTCATCCGCCCCGGTGAACGCCGCCGTCGCCGGCGCGTCCGTGTCGAGGTCCCGACGCTCGGCGTACGCGAGCGTGTAGTAGTCGCGCTCCGCGATCTCGGTGGGGTCGTCGGTGACGATCGTCTCGCCGGCGTCCATGTAGAGCCGACGGCCGTACGTCACATCGTAGCCGGCGTCGGTCAGCCCCTCGTGGGTCGCGGGCGCGTCGGTCACCTTGAACAGCACCATCCGGTCGGGACCGGTCGGGGCCGCGCCGCGTGCGGCCTCTCGGAGCGTCAGGCTCGCCCCGGCGGTCACCTCGACGCCGAGCGCGGTCGTGAACGCCGTCACCGCGCTGACGCCGGGCACCATCTGTACGGCGACATCGGGATGGAAGGCGTCGAGCGTCCGGCGCAGGTGACCGAACGTGGAGTAGACGTTCGGGTCGCCGAGCGTCACGAACGCGGCGGTGCCGTCCCGCGCTCGGGGAGCTATCTCGCTCGCGGCGGCCTTCCACGCCCGCCGGAGTTCCGCCTCGTCGCGGGTCATCGGGAAGTCGACCTCGCCGATGCGCGACTCGGGAACGTGTTCCGTCGCGACCGACCGGGAGAGCCGGCCGGGGGTGTACACCACGTCCGCGTCGGCGAGTATCTCGCGGCCACGAACCGTGATGAGCCCGTCGTCGCCGGGGCCAAGACCGACGCCGTACAGCGTCATCGCCCACCCCCGTCGTGCGTGCTGCTCGCGGTTCCACCGCTCGCTTGGTCCGCGGCGCTTCGCGCCGCGCTCCCGACCAGCATGTACACCGGATTCTCGGAGTCGAAGCTCGTCGCGCCGGCGAGCTCGTAGCCGTGGCTCACCTGGAACTGGACGACCTCGTCGAGCAGGCCGCGGTCGCGAAACGCGGTGGCCGCCGCGCCGGCGACCTCCAGCCGGGAGACGTTCATCACGACCCGGTCGATGCCGTGCTCGACGACGTGGTCGAGGACGGCCTCGTAGTTGCGCGACCCGCCGAGGAAGACGGCGTCCGCGTCGGTCGGCAGCCCCTCGGGTGCCTCTGCCTCGCGGAGGTCGATGTCGTCGGTCTCGATGTCGTTCGCTGCGAGATTCCGTTCCGTGGCGGCGAGCCGTTCGGGCTTCCGTTCCAGCGCCGTCACGCGGCCAGCGCGACGGGCCGCCTCGACCGTGACCGCGCCGGTGCAGGACCCGACCTCGACGAAGTGGTCGTCCGGGCCGAGCCCGAGCTTCCCGATCAGCACCGACCGGACCTCCGGCTTCGTCGGGCCCGCCTTGGCGTCGTGTGGGAGCGCTACGCGTGCCATACGAATTGCAACTCCCGTAGAACGTAAAACAATTGCGCTTGTATTAGGACAAATAACTTTACTCGCTGTCTACGCAGGCGTCGTTTCGTGCCGGTTCCGCGTGAGATAAAGCAAAACTACTTGAATTGTGCGTCGACAAGGTGACGCATGGCCGAGGAGCCACAGGCGGAGGTCGGGGTCCTCCGGAGCAAGCGCAACGCGACCCGGTATCAGATCTTGGTCGAGGTCGCCGACAGACAGCCGGCGGTGAGCCAACAGGAGATCGCCGACGCCATCGGCGTCACCGCACAGGCCGTCAGCGAGTATCTCCGCGAGTTGGTCGACCAGAAGTACGTAGAGAAGCACGGGCGCGGCCGCTACGAGGTGACGAAGGAGGGCGTCGACTGGCTCATCACGCAGACGGACGCGCTCCGCGGGCTCGTCGACCACGTCGCCGAGGACATCGTCGGGCAGGTGGAGGTCGAAACCGCGCTCGCGACGACCGACATCGCCGAGGGAGACGCGGTCACGCTCACCATGCGCGGGGGGGTGCTCCGGGCGCGGGCCGGCGAGACGGGCGAGGCGACCGCCGTCGCCATCACCGACGCCGCCGCCGGCGAGGACGTGGGCGTCACCAACTTCGAAGGCGTCCTCGATTACGACCTCGGGACGGTGACGGTTCTCGTCGTCCCTCGCGTCCGTGAGGGCGGCGGCCGCGCGGTCGACCCCGACCGACTGCGCGAGCTGGCCGCCGACCACGACCTGCTGGCGACGGCCGGCACCGAGGCGTTCGCCGCCGCCCACGGCGTCGACCTGACCCCGGACATCCGCTTCGGCACCCGCGAGGCCGTGCGAGAGGCCGCTACCAAAGGACTGGACGTGCTGTTGCTCGCCGTCGCCTCCGAGCTATCGGCCCACACCGACGAACTCCGCGCGAGCAACGTCGGCTACGAAGTCATCGACGCCGGCTGACGGTCCCGGTCGATGGCCGGGAAGCTCCAGAAACGCTGCTCGTCGGTCGTTCTCTCGCTCCCCTGTGTCGCTGCCGTTGCGAGCGACAGGAACGACTCGTGCTGCGTCGCCCGTCACCCACAGCAGACGGGCATCGACACCTGTTACTGCTCCGGCTGTCCCCCGAGAAAGGCGTACATCTCCGTCATCACCTTCCGCTCTGCCCGGTTGAGATGCTCCCACGCCGTCGTCCGCGCGATGCCGATCTCCTCGCCGATGTCGGTGATCGACGCCTCCCGGTTCGGCTCGTAGTAGCCCATCTCGATGGCCGTCGTGAGCACCTCCGTCTGGCGCGCCGTGAGCTGGCGGG
>PXQV01000008.1:0-58690 GCA_003021175.1 Halobacteriales archaeon QH_7_66_36
CCCGAGCGAATCGAGGTCGTCACGCACCTGTCGCTGGTTGCGGATGGAGGCGACGTGGGTGCGCGTGACCGTCCGATTCGCCATGCGTAGCCTGTATCGTCTGGCGGATAAGTAACCTCCGGTGGAATATCCAGTTGGGTGCCGCCGGTGGTTGTTCTACCGAGTTGACGCGATTCACGCCCGCCCTTCAGGGCGGGACTCTCTCGCTGACTGGGGTAGATGCTGTTTTACGCCGGGCGCTCCTTCGTCGCGTATGCACAACGGCGACGCGGAGAACGTGCGTGGGGGCCCGCTGATCCCCTGCTCGCGTGATCCCGAGACGGGCTTTCAGCGCGACGGCTACTGCCGGCACGTGCGGCGCGACCCCGGTCGCCACGAGGTGTGTGCGGTCGTCACCGCGGCGTTTCTCGAATTCTCGAAGGCGCAGGGAAACGACCTCGTGACGCCGCGCCCGGAGCTGAAGTTTCCCGGCTTGGAGCCGGGGGACCGCTGGTGTCTCTGTCTCCCGCGCTGGGAGGAGGCCCGCGAGGCGGGGGTGGCACCGCCGGTCGTGCTCGAAGCGACGAACGCGGCCGTGCTCGACACGCTCAGTCGCGCGACGCTCGAAACACACGCCGCCGACTGACCGAGGCGGGCACACCGGCCGTGTGCCGCGTGTCCGACGGGGATTTTTGTGCTCGGCTGGGGTACGGAACGGGTATGGAAACCGAGCCAGAGGCGACGGGCGAGCGCGGCGTCCCAATCGAGGTGACGGTCGCCGCGGACGGTGACGAGCGGCCGTCCGTCGTCGACGGGACGCGGCTCGACGTGGCGGTCGACGGCCGGCTCTACCCGACCGCCGAACGCCGTGACGGGTCGTATCTCGCGTGGTGGTTCGACGCCGGCGACAGCCCCGCGCCGGAGTCGGAGGTGACGACCGAGTGGGTCGCCGCGCCGACCCGGTTCCTCGCGGCGGCGACGCTCCGCGAACTGTGGGAGGACCCGGCCGTGTTCGACCGCCTTGCCGACGCCGCCGAGTCGCGACCCTGACGCCACGCTATCGTCGCGCTTTTTTCCGCCACCGCCCCCGGACCGGTCGTGACCGAGGCGGAGCTGTCAGAGGACGCCGACGCCCGGCTGGCCGACGCGCTCGAACGGGTCGCACACGGGGCCGTCGTGAGCGTGCCGAGCCTCCTCGCCGAGCGGCTCCTCGTAGTCGTGTTCACCGCGCTGCTCACGAACGGCTTCTCCGCGGCCGCCTACGGCCTGTTCGTGCTCGCGCGCCGCGGCCAGCGGTTCCTCGCCATGGTCGCGCTGGGCTTTCGGAGCGGCCTCAGCCGCTATCTCCCGAACGCCGCGGACGACGCGGAACGGAACCTCGTGGCGACGTTCGGGAGTCTACTGGTCGTGAGCAGCGCCATCGTCTTCGGCGTCGCGCTGTTTCTCGCGGCCCCGACGGTGGCGCAGATTGCCGGGGAGGGCGCGGCCTTCGAGGCGTTCGTCCGCGCGTTCGGCCTCGGGCTCCCCGGCTTGGTGTGGCTGCGGACGGCCGCGGAGTTGCTCCGCGGCTTGGAGGAGGTGTGGGGGCTGAATCTCGCGCTCAGAGTCGGCTTTCCGGCGCTCCAGCTCGGCGCGGCCGGCGCGGGCGTCCTGCTCGGTGACCTGCTGCTCGTCGCGGTTGCCGTGCCCGTCGTCGCCGTCGTCGCGGGGGGAGTCGCGGTCGGGTGGCTCGCTCGCGAGCGGGGACTCCGCCCTCGGCTCCGAGGTGTCGACGCCGGCGCGCTCCACCGCCGCTACGCTCGCTACACCCTCCCGCTGTTCGTCGGGAACATCGCCACCACGGTCCAGCGGCTCGGCTTCTACCCGCTCATCGCGCTGTTTCTGACGGGGACCGCGGGCGGAGTGTTCGCGGTCGGTGCGCTCGTCGGCCTGCTCGTCCGGCTCCCACTCATGGGGATCAACCAGTTCATGCCGCCGGTGGCCGCGGCGCTGCACGGCGCCGGACACCGCGAGGCGCTGTCGCGGCTCTACGGCGCGACCAGCCGGCTCGTCCTCGTCGGCGTGACCGGGCTGGCGGTGCCGGCCGTCGTCTTCCGCGTCGAGGTGATGGCGCTGTTCGGTCCGACGTTCGTCCGGTACGCCGGCCTGTTGCCCGCGTTCGTCCTCGCGCAGTGGGTCGCCTGTGCGGCCGGCAGCGTCGGCATCCTCCTGAAGATGACCGACAACCAGCGCGCGCTGCTGGTCGTCAACGTCGCCATCACCGCAGGACTCGTCGTCGTCGCCGTACCGCTCACCCGTCGGTTCGGACTCGCCGGCGTCGTCGCGACGTATCTCCTGATGCTCACAATCAACAACACGCTGGAGGTCGTGGTGCTCTGCTGGATCGAGGGGCTCCAGCCGCTGACGCCGGCCCACGTCAAGCCGCTCGTCGCCGCCGTGCCGCTGGCCGCTATCGCGGTCGGCACGCAGGCGGTCGTTCCCGGTCGGACAGGTGCGATAGGCGGGACGTTCCTCGGGCTGGTCGCGTACGCGACGACCCTGCTGTGGCTCGGGTTCGACCCGGTCGAGCGGCGGCTCGTCGGCGCGCTGACCGACCGCTACCGCGGGATCATCGCCTGACCACCAGCAGCGCCGTGTTCCCCCGTCGGTCGACGTAGGAGGAGCTGGCAGGGGGTTTCACCTCGAACTCGACCGTCCCGTCCGCCTGATTCGGGCCGAGCGACGGCGACAGCGGGACCGTCGCCACGCCGGAGCCGTTCGTCCGCGCGGTCACGACCCCGTCGAGTCGCGCGGAGCCGCCGCGAGCGATGACTGTCGCATCTGACACCGGTTCGCCGTCCGGGCCGACGACGGTGACGGCGACCGTTCCGTTGCCGGGGGCCGTCACCTCCGGCTGTGGCCGGATGTCGAGTTCGCCGGCTCCCATCGCCGGTAGCCCGGAGAGCATGTTCAACATCACCGACAGCGACGCGACGCCGACGACGAGCGCGATCACGAGCCGTATCGGCAACCCCTCGATGGCCCGCTCGTCCCGGCTAAATCTGTGCATGGCGGCGGTGGCCGCGCTTTCGGATATAAACTCTCGTCCGAGGGTTGAACCCGGAAGCCGCGACCAGCCGGGGCATGGCGGTCATCGGACGCGGCGCGGACGAGTCGGGACCGACGCTCCCGCTCGGCCACTATCGAGCGCGGGACGGGAGCGTCAGCGCCCCCGTCGAGGTCGACTGCGCACGCCCGCACGCGGCCTGCGTCGTCGGCAAGCGCGGCAGCGGGAAGTCGAACACGCTCGCGCTGCTGGCAGAGGGGCTGTGCGAGGTCGACGGCGCTGTCCCGGTCGTCGTCGACCCGATGGGAGCGTTCGACGGGCTCGGAGCGGTCGGCGCGACGGTCTGCGAGCCGCGCGTCCGGGCCACGGCCGTGCCGCCGGCAGAGTGGCCGGCGCTCGTCGGTCTCGACCCCGCGGGGAGCGCCGGGTCGCTCGTCTGGCAGGTCGCGGACGCGGCGGACACACTCGCCGGCATGCGCGAAGCGCTCGCGGAGAGCGACGCGACGCCCGATGCCGTGCGGACGGCCGAGAATCACCTCGCACGAGCGGCGTCGTGGGACGTGTTCGACCCGAACGGGCTGGCCGCACCCGCCGAACCGACGGTGCTCGACCTGACGGAGCTGCCGGAGCGGGCCGCGAACGCGGTCGTGCGGGCCGTCGCGGCCGGACTGTACGAGCGGCGAGTCGCCGGCCACGGGCCGCTACCGTGGCTGCTGGTCGACGAGGCACACGCGTTTCTCGACGGCGTGGCCGCGCCGGCGCTCGACCGACTGCTCACCCGCGGTCGCGCGCCGGGCGTCTCAGTCGTCCTCGCGACACAGCGACCGGAGGCGCTGCCCGACACGGCAGTCTCGCAGGCCGACCTGCTCGTCGCTCACCGGCTGACCGGTCGCGCCGACATCGAGGCCGTCGCCGGGGCGCGCGGCGCGTATCTGGACGGAGCCGTCCGCGATCGGCTCCCTGCGGGCGTCGGAGAGGCGCTCGTGTTCGACGACGTGACGGAGCGGGCACACGCCGTCCGGGTCGCCGAGCGCGCGACCCCGCACGGCGGAGCGGCGCCGCGCCTCTCCGCGTCCGGCGAGGAGACGCGCCGCTCGCCGATGTGAACTGTCGGAGTCGAGCACGGACGCGGACGCAGATGCGTCAGCCGTCGTCGAGTTTCCGGAGTTCGGCCTCGAATTCCTCGGGGGAGAAGTCGGCCGCCACCTCGTCGAGTTCGTCGCTCATCTGCTCTACCTCCTCGACGAGTTCGGCGTACGCCTCGCTCTCGTCCAGTTCGCGCTGGCTCTTCTGCGTGTCGAGGGTCGCACGCTTCGAGGAGAGCGCGTAGTATTCGCGCAGTCGCTCACCGTACGCCGCGCGGTCGGAGAGGTCCTGCACGGCTTCGTTGAGTTCCGCGCGGCGAACCGGCTTCACGAGGTAGTCGTCGAACCCCATCTCGATGATGTCGAAGTCGGGTTCGACGGCCGTGACCATCGCCACTCGGCACTCGTACTCCTCGTCGCGAACCCGGTCGAGCACCTCGTCGCCCGAGAGGTCCGGCATCAGGCGGTCGATCAGGGCCACGTCGGTCGTCTCGTCCATGTCCGCGAGGCCCGCTTCGCCGCCGTAGGCCGTCCGGACGTCGTACTCGCTGTCGAGCCACGCGGCGTACAGGTCCGCCAGATCCGGTTCGTCGTCAATGATGAGCACCGTCGGCTGGTCGTCGCTCATCAGACGTCACCCCCGCCGCAACTGGGTTGCACATTTACGCATAGTAGCCCCGTGGTATGAGGTTTTGGGGACGATCGTGCCGCGTGCGCGACGGTGTCGCGAGCGCGAATCTCCACGTGAAAGTATGGGGACCGCTCTGAAGCGGTCGGTATCGATGGGTAGCGCTCCCGAGCCGTCCGTACCGGGACGCGGGTTCATTACACTCGATACACTTCACGGCAAACGAGGAGAGACGCGCCGCTCGGTATCTTCTCTCCGTAGGAGCGCCCGAGGCGGGATTTGAACCACGTCGACTTCGCTCTCTGTGGTCGCTCGTCGTCCACTTCGAATCCCTTCGAGGGTATTTGCGGCTCGCGGGGTCGCCGCAAAAGTACGCCCGAGGCGGGATTTGAACCCGCGTCACGACCGTGACAGGGTCGTATGATGGGCCACTACACCACCCGGGCGAACGCATTACCGGATAGCCCGGTGGCGTAGATAAGGCTTTCCAACCGTCGACGCCGCGGTGTGGGGAGCCGTGCCGTGGGCACAAGAGTCTTGTAGTGACCCATCCAACCACGAGGCGTGACTGCGGGTGGTCAGTGAGCGGCAGCCGTCGCACCCGTTCCGAAAGCGTTTTGCGTTGCTGGGAGTTACACTACTGTAGTATCTTTAGGAGGTTCTCTCAGCCAGCCCCAATCACATGGTAGACGTAAGCCAACACGACCTCGTGCCCGAGCACACCGTCGTCTCGGAGTCGGAGATCGACGACGTGCTCGCGGAGTACGACATCGACCGTACAGACCTGCCCAAGATCAAACGCACCGACGCCGCACTCCCCGACGACGCCGAGGTCGGCGACGTCGTCGAGGTGGTGCGCGATTCGCGAACGACCGACCGTGCCGTCGTATACCGACTGGTGATCGAATAAATGGACCGACAGAAACGCCGCGCCGTCTCTCGGGAGTACTTCTCCCGTGATCGCCTCGCCGAACACCACTTCCGCTCGTTCAACGCCTTCCTCGACCGCGGGATGCAGCGCGTCGTCGACGAGAAGGAGAGCATCGACACGGACATCGGCGACAAGGAGGGCCAAGAGCCGGTCCGCGTCGACCTCGCTGACGTCCGGGTGGAGACCCCTCGCGTCCGCGAGGCGGACGGCTCCGAGGAACTGCTCTACCCACAGGAGGCCCGCCTCCGCAACATCACCTACTCCGCGCCGGTGTTCATGGAGATGGAGATCGTCCGCGGCGGCGACGAGGAGCCGGAACAGGTGGTCGACTCCGCCGAGACGAAGATCGGCCGCATGCCGGTGATGGTCGGCTCCGACAAGTGTAACATCGCCGACTTCACCGACGAAGAGCTGATCGAGATCGGCGAAGACCCCGCCGACCCCGGCGGCTACTTCATCGTCAACGGCTCCGAGCGGGTGCTGATGACCAGCGAAGACCTCGCGCCCAACAAGATCCTCGCCGAGTACGACACGAAGTACGGCGACGAGATTCAGGTCGCCAAGACGTTCTCACAGCGCCGGGGCTACCGTGCGCTCGTGCTGTGCGAGCGCAACCGGGAAGGGCTACTCGAGGTGTCGTTCCCCTCCGTGTCCGGCTCGATCAACTTCGTGACGCTCGTGCGCGCGCTCGGACTGGAGTCCGACGAGGAGATCGTCCACCGCGTGAGCGACGACCCGGAGGTCGTGAAGTTCATGCTCGAGAATCTGGAGGCCGCGGAGGTGCAGTCGACCAACGAGGCAATCGAGACGTTGGGCAAGCGGGTCGCCTCCGGACAGGGGAAGAACTACCAGCTGAAACGGGCCAACTACGTCATCGACCGCTACCTGCTGCCGCATCTCCACGAGGAGGGCGTCGAGGACGAGGAGGTCCGGACGAACAAGGCCGTCTACCTCTGCCGGATGGCGGAGGCGTGTTTCGAACTCGCGCTCGGCCGCCGTGAGGCCGACGACAAGGACCACTACGCGAACAAGCGGCTGAAGGTGAGCGGCGACCTGATGAAGGACCTGTTCCGGACGGCGCTCAACAAGCTGGCACGCGACGTGAAGTACCAGCTCGAACGGGCGAACATGCGCAACCGGCAGCTGTCCGTCTCGACCGTGGTCCGGTCGGACGTGCTCACCGAACGACTCGAACACCCCATCGCGACGGGTAACTGGGTGGGTGGCCGCTCGGGCGTCTCACAGCTCGTGGACCGGACGGACTACATGGGCGTACTGAGCCACCTGCGCCGGCTCCGCTCGCCGCTGTCGCGGTCACAGCCACACTTCGAGGCGCGCGACCTGCACGCGACCCAGTGGGGTCGCATCTGTCCCTCCGAGACGCCGGAGGGACCGAACTGTGGGCTGGTGAAGAACTTCGCGCAGGCGATGGAGCTGTCGCAGAACGTCGAGGACGAAGGCGAGCTGAAGCGCGAACTCGCCTCGATGGGCGTGAACGGCATCCCCGGCATCGAGACCGTGGAAGCACGAGGAGACGACTAACATGAGTAGTCAACGAGAATCCAAGGTGTACGTCAACGGGTCGCTCGTCGGGACCCACCCACAGCCGCACGAACTCGCGAACAGCGTCCGCGAGGCCCGCCGCCGTGGCGAGGTCTCGGAGATGGTCAACGTCTCCGTCAAGGAGGAGACGGACGAGATCATCATCAACGCGGACGCCGGGCGGGCGCGCCGCCCGCTGTTCGTCATCGACGAGGATGGCGAGCCGCTCGTCTCCGACGAGGAACTGGAAGCCGTCGAGGGGGGCGACCTGACCTTCGACGACCTCGTCGACCGCGGCTACGTCGAGTACATCGACGCCGAGGAGGAGGAGGACGTGCTCGTGGCCGTCGACGGCGACGAACTCACCGCGGACCACACCCACATGGAGGTGGACCCGCAGCTCATCTTCGGCATCGGTGCCGGGATGATCCCCTACCCCGAGCACAACGCCTCGCCTCGGATTACGATGGGATCGGGGATGATCAAGCAGTCGCTCGGGCTGCCGTCGGCCAACTACCGCATCCGGCCGGACACCCGCCAACATCTGCTCCACTACCCGCAGCTGTCGCTCGTCAAGACGCAGACGACCGAGCAGATCGGCTACGACGACCGGCCCGCCGCGCAGAACTTCGTCGTCGCCGTCATGAGCTACGAGGGGTTCAACATCGAGGACGCGCTCGTGCTCAACGGCGGCTCGGTCGACCGGGCGCTCGCCCGCTCGCACTTCTTCCGCACCTACGAGGGTGAGGAGCGGCGCTACCCCGGTGGACAGGAGGACCGCTTCGAGATCCCGGACGACGACGTGCGCGGCGCGCGCGGCGAGGACGCGTACACCCACCTCGACGAGGACGGGCTGGTCAATCCGGAGACGCGCGTCGGCGAGAACGACGTGCTGCTCGGGAAGACCTCGCCGCCCCGGTTCCTCGAAGAGCCGGACGACATGGGCGGGCTCTCGCCCCAGAAGCGCCGGGAGACGAGCGTGACGATGCGCTCGGGCGAATCCGGCGTCGTCGACACGGTGACGCTGATGGAGGGCGAGGACGGCTCGAAGCTCTCGAAGGTGTCCGTGCGTGACGAGCGCATCCCCGAACTCGGGGACAAGTTCGCCTCCCGGCACGGTCAGAAGGGCGTCGTCGGCCACATCGCCCCGCAGGAGGACATGCCGTTCACGCAGGACGGCGTCGTGCCGGACCTCATCATCAATCCGCACGCACTCCCGTCGCGGATGACCGTCGGCCACATTCTGGAGATGCTGGGCGGCAAGGTCGGCTCGCTGGAGGGTCGCCGCGTCGACGGCACCGCCTTCACCGGCGAGGACGAGGACGACCTGCGCGACACGCTCGTGGACAACGGCTTCAAGTCGAACGGAAAGGAGGTGATGTACTCCGGCGTGACCGGCGAGCAGATCGAGGCAGACATCTTCGTCGGCGTCATCTTCTACCAGAAGCTGTACCACATGGTGTCGAACAAGATCCACGCCCGCTCGCGTGGGCCGGTGCAGGTGCTCACGCGCCAGCCCACGGAGGGGCGCGCCCGCGAGGGTGGCCTCCGCGTGGGGGAGATGGAGCGTGACGTACTCATCGGGCACGGGGCGGCGATGGCACTGAAAGAGCGGCTGCTCGACGAATCCGACCGCGAGTTCATCCACGTCTGTGGGAACTGCGGGATGACGGGCGTCGAGAACGTGGAGCAGCGACACGTCTACTGCCCGAACTGCGAGGAGGAGACGGACGTCCACGAGGTAGAGATGAGCTACGCGTTCAAGCTCCTCTTGGACGAGATGAAGGCGCTGGGCATCGCCCCGCGCATCGAACTGACGGACGCAGTCTAACATGAGCACGTCGAGACATTCCGGTTCGCTCGCGTTCGCTCGCTACACGGGCTGTGACTCGCCTACACAAACGAAATTCCGGAGGAATTCAGTATGAGTCAGGGACAAGCACCCAAACGGATCGGGTCGCTCAGCTTCGGGCTGATGGACCCCGAGGAGTACCGAGAGATGTCGGCCACGAAGGTCATCACGGCCGACACGTACGACGACGACGGCTTCCCCATCGACATGGGGCTGATGGACCCCCGTCTGGGCGTCATCGACCCCGGTCTCGAATGCAAGACCTGTGGCAAACACTCCGGGTCGTGTAACGGCCACTTCGGCCACATCGAGCTGGCCGCGCCGGTCATCCACGTCGGCTTCGCGAAGCTCATCCGCCGGCTCCTCCGGGGGACGTGTCGCGAGTGCTCGCGGCTCTGTCTCACAGAAGACGAGAGGGCGGAGTTCCGCGACCGACTCGACACCACCCGCAGTCTGGGCGAGGATCTGGGCGACGTGACGAAGGCCGCCATCCGGAAGGCGCGCAAGGCGTCGCAGTGTCCGTACTGCGGCGAGAAGCAGTACGACATCCAGCACGAGAAGCCGACGACCTACTACGAGGTGCAGGAGGTGCTCGCCGCGGAGTACTCCGAGACCATCGCGGCGGCGATGGAGGGCCGGCCGGTCGAGGGCGAGGACGAGGACGTCGAGCGCGAGCCGATGGCCCCGACCGACCTCGCCGAGGAGACGGGCATCGACCTCTCCCGGATCAACGAGATCCTCTCCGGCGAGTTCCGGCCGACGAAGTCTGACCGACAGGCGCTTGAGGCGGCGCTCGACGTGGATCTCACCGAGGAGGACATGAACAAGCTGATGCCCTCGGACATCCGCGACTGGTTCGAGGACATTCCCGACGAGGACATCGAGGTGCTGGGCGTCGACTCCCAGAAGTCCCGCCCCGAGTGGATCATCCTCACCGTCCTGCCGGTGCCGCCGGTGACGGCCCGCCCCTCAATCACGCTGGACAACGGCCAGCGCTCCGAGGACGACCTCACCCACAAGCTGGTGGACATCATCCGCATCAATCAGCGGTTCATGGAAAATCGTGAGGCGGGCGCGCCCCAGCTCATCATCGAGGACCTGTGGGAACTGCTCCAGTACCACGTCACTACGTTCATGGACAACGAGATCAGCGGGACGCCGCCGGCGCGCCACCGCTCCGGCCGCCCGCTGAAGACGCTCAGCCAGCGGCTGAAGGGGAAGGAGGGCCGCTTCCGCGGCTCGTTGTCCGGCAAGCGCGTCAACTTCTCCGCGCGGACGGTCATCAGTCCGGACCCCACCCTCTCGCTGAACGAGGTGGGCGTCCCCAACCGGGTCGCCAGCGAGATGACCCAGACGATGAACGTCAACGAGCGGAATCTCGACGACGCGCGCCGCTACGTCGCCAACGGGCCCGAACACCATCCGGGCGCGAACTACGTGCGTCGGCCGGACGGCCGCCGGCTGAAGGTGACGGAGAAGAACTGCGAGGAGCTCGCGGAGAAGGTCGACCCCGGTTGGGAGGTGTCCCGACACCTCATCGACGGGGACGTGGTCATCTTCAACCGGCAGCCGTCGCTCCACCGGATGTCCATCATGGCTCACGAGGTGGTCGTGATGCCGTACAAGACGTTCCGGCTGAACACCGTCGTCTGTCCGCCGTACAACGCCGACTTCGACGGCGACGAGATGAACATGCACGCGCTCCAGAACGAGGAGGCGCGCGCCGAGGCGCGCGTCCTCATGCGCGTGCAAGAGCAGATACTCAGCCCGCGGTTCGGCGAGAACATCATCGGGGCGATTCAGGACCACATCTCCGGGATGTATCTGCTCACCCACGAGAACCCGCGGTTCAACGAGACGCAGGCGCTCGACCTGCTGCGTGCCACCTCCATCGACGAACTGCCGCCGGCTGACGGAGAGGTGTCGGAGACACCTCAAGCAGACGGCGAAGCCGTCGACGGCGAGGAGGACGGCACGAAGTACTGGACCGGGCGCACCGTCTTCTCCGAGCTGCTCCCGGACGACCTCGATCTGGAGTTCGAGGGGACCGTCGGCGAGCCGGTCGTCATCGAGGACGGCCAGCTCGTCGAGGGGACCATCGCCGAGGACGAGGTCGGCGAGTTCGGCGGCGAGATCGTCGACACCATCACGAAGGTGTACGGCAACACCCGCTCGCGGGAGTTCATCAACGAGGTGGCGACGCTGGCGATGCGCTCCATCATGCACTTCGGCTTCTCCGTCGGCATCGACGACGAGTCCGTCGACGACGCGGCCGAGGTCCAGATTCAGGAGGCCATCGACAGCGCCTACGAGCGGGTCCAGAAGCTGATCAAGACGTACGAGACCGGCGAACTCGAATCGCTCCCGGGGCGGACGGTCGACGAGACGCTGGAGATGAAGATCATGCAGACGCTCGGTCGTGCGCGCGACTCGGCGGGCGACATCGCCGACGACAACCTCACCGAGGACAACCCGGCGGTCGTGATGGCCCGCTCCGGCGCGCGTGGGTCGATGCTGAACCTCACGCAGATGTCCGCCTGCGTCGGCCAGCAGGCCGTCCGCGGCGAGCGCATCAACCGCGGCTACGAGGACCGCACCCTCAGCCACTACAAGAAGGACGACCTCTCGGCTGACGCCCACGGCTTCGTCGAGTCCTCCTACCGGCAGGGGCTCGACCCGCAGGAGTTCTTCTTCCACGCGATGGGCGGCCGCGAGGGGCTGGTCGACACGGCCGTCCGGACCTCGAAGTCCGGCTATCTCCAGCGCCGGCTCATCAACGCGCTCTCGGAGCTGGAGACGCAGTACGACGGCACCGTGCGCGACACCTCCGACACCATCGTCCAGTTCGAGTTCGGCGAGGACGGCACCTCGACGACGCAGGTGGCCCACGACGCCGAGAGCCCGATGGACGTCGAAGAGATCGCCGACCGCGTGATCGACGCCGAGTTCGCCGACGAGGCGGAACGCGAGTCGTTCCTGCGCGGCGAGACGGGCGAGACGAACCTCTCGGAGCACGGCGACACGTGGCGCAGCCCCGGGTCCGCCCCGGAGGTGGAGTCGGATGACTGACGCCAGCGACGACGTGCGCGCGCTGGTCGAGGACACCGACCTTCCCAAGCGCCTCCGCGAGAAGGTGTACGAGGCCGTCGACGACCGAGGGGCGACGCTCGACGAGGTCGAAGACATCGTCTCGGCGGTCGAGTCGCGGTATCGGGACACCCGCGTCGACCCGCTGGACCCCGTCGGCACCGTCTCCGCGCAGTCCATCGGTGAGCCGGGGACGCAGATGTCGATCCCGGCCGACGAGCGTGTTCTCGTCCGGCGGGACGGCGAGACGGACGCCGTCGAGATCGGCCCGTTCGTCGACTCGCTAATGGAATCCGCCGAGACACGCGCGTTCGACGACCACGAGATCGCGCTCGCGCCCGACGGTATCGAGGTGCCGAGTCTCGGTGCTGACGAACGGGTTCGCTGGAAGGCGCTCGAAGAAGTCAGCCGCCACGAGACCCCCGACGAGCTGCTCCGGTTCGAGCTCGAATCCGGGCGGACGATTCGGGCGACGAAGGCCCATTCGTTCGTGACGCGGCGGGACAACGACGTAGTCCCCGTCGCGGGCGAGGAACTGAGCGAGGGGGACTGGCTCCCGGTCGTCGGTGACCTGCCCGTTGAGTCGGGTAGCGACACCGTTGACCTGCGGGAGCACCTCCCCGCGAGCGATTACTGGTACACGTCCGCGCTGACCGACGGTGGCGCGGCGACGTTCCCGGCTGGCGACGAGCAGGTCGAGAACAAGCGGGCCGCGCTCGAAGCGGGACGAATCGACGGCGGGGCCGTCTATCCGAGGGGTGGAACCGTCGGGCTTCCCGAGCGGCTCCCGCTCGACGAGGAGACTGGATTCTTCATCGGCGCGTGGCTCGCCGAGGGCAACGCGACGGACGGCTACGTCTCCGTTTCGAACACCGACCCGGCGTTCCAAGAGCGGGTTCGCTCGTTCGCCGAGCGATTCGATCTCTCCATGAACGAGTACGCCAGCGACGGCGAATACGGCGACAGTTACGATATTCGGGTGAACGGGACGGTACTCGCCGACTTCCTTCGGACAGCATGTCTCGACGACGGCGAGAAGGTCGTCCCCGGATTCGCGTTCGGGGCCGACGAGTCGTTCGTGGCCGGGCTGCTCGCCGGCTACTTCGGCGGTGACGGAAACATCGGCCGGAGCAGTATTCGGGCGAGTTCGACGAGCGAGCGGCTGACCGCCGGGGTCGCGCTCCTGCTCGCACGAGTCAACGTCTACGCCACCCTCGGCGAGACGGACGGCTCCCGAACGCTCCGTATCCCCGCGAAGTTCGTCCCCCGGTTCGCCGCGCGGGTCGGGATGGTCGGCGAGCGTGGCGACGCACTCGCGGCACTCGCCGACGATGTCGACGCTGACGGCCCGGACGCGACCGATCAGATTCCGAACTTCGGCGACGCGCTCCGGAATGTCGCGTCGGCGGCAGAGATTCCGACACGGCAGGTCAACAGCGCGTCGAAGCGTCAGCGTATCGGCCGCAACCGACTCGCCGGACTCGTCGCGGACGCCGAAGCTGCCGGCGTCGACTCGTCGGCGCTCGACGCGCTCCGGACTGCGGTCGAGGGCGATGTCGTCTGGGACCGAATCGACTCGGTCGAGACGGTCAGCAGCGACTACGAGTACGTGTACGACTTCTCCGTCGCGGGGCTGGAGACGTTCACCACCGCGGAGGGCGTCGTGACGCACAACACGATGAACACCTTCCACTACGCGGGCGTCGCAGAGATCGACGTGACGCAGGGGCTGCCGCGGCTCATCGAACTCGTGGACGCGCGCAAGACGCCGGACACGCCGATGATGACCGTCTATCTCGACGAGGAGCACGCGAGCGACCGCGAGCGCGCCCACGAGGTCGTCTGGAACATCGAGTCGACGCAGATACTCGCGTTGGGCGACGTGTCGACGAACGTCGCCGACATGCTCGTCCGTATCGACCTCAACGAGGAGACGCTACGCGAGCGGTGGCCCACCTACGACGACGTCGACGAGATCGTCGCGGAGATCGCCGACACCATCGAGTCGAATCTGGGCGTCGCCACCAGCCGACCGGAGCCGACGGTCGTCGAGTTCGGTCCCGACCAGCCGTCGTATCGCGAACTGCTCCAGCTCGTCGAGGAGCTGCGCGACATCGTGTTCAAGGGGATCGAGGACATCACGCGCGTCGTCATCCGGAAGGAGGAGCTCGATGATGGGACCGAGGAGTTCGTCCTCTACACAGAGGGGTCGGCGTTCGGCGACGTGTTGGAGATCGACGGTGTCGACCCGTCGCGGACCACGTGTAACAACATCCACGAGATCCACCGCGAACTCGGCATCGAGGCGGCCCGCGAGGCGCTGATCAACGAGACGAAGAACACGCTCGAAGAGCAGGGGCTGGACAACGTGAACGTCCGCCACCTGATGCTCGTCGCGGACATCATGACGAACCGCGGCGAGATCGAATCCATCGGTCGGCACGGCATCTCCGGCAGCAAGGAGTCCGTGCTGGCCCGCGCCGCCTTCGAGGTGACGGTCAACCACCTGCTCGACGCCGCCATCCACGGCGAGGTGGACGCCCTCGACGGGGTCACGGAGAACGTCATCGTCGGTAAGCCGATCAAGCTCGGCACGGGCGACGTGGATCTCCGGATGGGGTCGCGCCGCGCGTCACCCGAGAGCGCCGACGACTAGCGTAGACCACTGTTTTTACCCCGCCGACTCGAAGCGGACGTGTGATACGGCTCTCCGACGAGGACCGCCAGCTCATCGGCTTCTTCGAGGAAGAATCCGGGGCGACGGTGCGCGACTGCGTGCGCGACGACGACCGTGTGGTGTTCGTCGTCGCGGCCGGCGAGATGGCCGACGCCATCGGCCCGCAAGGCCGGACCGTCTCGCGGATCGAAGACCGGGTCAACAGGCGGGTCGAACTCGTCGAGGACGCGGACGACCCGGCGACGTTCGTGGCGAACGCGCTGCGGCCCGCGCCGGTGTACGACGTGTCCGTCGGCGAGCGCGAGGACGACGACGAGACGGAGATCGTCGCGTACGCGGAGGTGAACGCCGCCGATTTCGGGGCGGCCATCGGCCGCGACGGGCGCAACATCGAGATGGCCGAGCGACTGACCGCCCGCCACTTCGACGTGGACGCCGTCGAACTCGTTCCCGAGCCGGAGTCGGTGGTGGAGACGGTCGCCGAGGAGACGGGGACGGAGCCGGTCGACGCGCTGTTCGACGCCGACGACGAGCGGGTGGTCGTGCTCGCGCCTGCGGGGTCACGCGAGGAGATAGCCACAGAAGGCGACGCGCTCCGGACGGCGTTGGGGTGGCCGGTGGTCGTCGTCGGGTACGCGAGCGACGCGCCCGACCTGCTGGCGAACGCGCTCGCGCCCGCAGACGTGACGAACGTGACCGTCAGCGACAGCGGCGTCGCGTACGTCGAAGTGCCCGAGGACGAGCGGGGGCTCGCCATCGGGACCGGAGGGAAGCGCATCCGGCTGGCGCGGCTCCTCGGCGCGGCGTACTACGGGCTCGACGACGTGGAGTTGGCGTGACGCCCGACCGAGTGAACGACGCGAGCGGAGAGGGGAAAAATCTATCTTCGGGGTCGTACTTAATGAAGCGATTGCTGGCGAAGGACCCGCTCGGGGTAGGACTGGAAGGGCTGTGCGCTCGACGACGACGGGCGACGTAAGCAGCGAGGGACCACCGGTCCCTCGGGCCGCTCGCGCGGCGATGCTGCGCGAGGAGACCGCAGGAGTGAGTGGAGCGAACGACGAGGACCGCAGCGAGCCCATCGAGTCGAGCGTACAGGGGCTTCCCAACGCTTCGCTGCTCCGTTCACGACAACTCCAAGGCTCAATTAAACAGCACTAGTGGCGGGGCAGTATTCAGCTAAGAGTGACGCCGGAGAGTAAGCGGGCAACGAGGTGTAGAAAGCCCCCGGTCGCTACGGTCGCGCGACTCGCTGCGCGACTCGCGGGCCGGAGGCCCGCTACGGTGCTTGCGTCGCCGTGCTTCCCGTAGCGACCGGCCCCTTTCAGTCCCGCCCAGCACGGTTTCTCGGTCGAGCGACGACTCGCTTATTTGAACACCGCCCCTTCGAGCCGGTCAACGCTTTTGTGCCCGTGCGTCGTACTTCCACTATGACCGCGGCCGACGCCGACACCCCGGTTGATACCGAAGCAGTTCGGTCCATCCTGTGTGACCACCCCGTCGAGTTCGCCGTGCTGTTCGGGTCGGCCGCCCGAGGCGAATCCCACGCGGAGAGCGATGTCGATATCGGTGTCGTCTTCGAGTCGTTTCGAACCGTTCGGGCGTACCGAACGGCGCGAGAAGAACTGACCGCAGACCTGATGTCTGCGATGGGGCGAAACGAAATCGATCTCGTCGACCTCGACGATGCGGAGCCGAGCGTTGCTCGCCACGCGCTCAGCGATGCGGTCGTTCTACTCGGTGACCCCGCTCGACTGTCGGACCTCCGGGACAGATACCGAGTGGACGGAAATGAATCGGAATTTCAAACACGGCTCGACCGTGCGTTGGAGCGTGCAGGGTCCTGATGGACGACCGGCGCACCGAGATCATCGTCGCGAACGTGGAGTTCGCAGCCGACAGCATCGCGCGACTCCGTGAGAAACAGGGCGTTTCGTTCGCGGAGTACCGCGACGATCCCGACACCCGAGACATCGTCGAACGGCAGTTCCAGAAGCTCATCGAAGCCTGTCTCGATATCGCTCGAACGGTCCTTCGAGGACACGAGGGATCGGTTCCGGAGACGAACGCCGATTGTATGCGTGAACTCGGGAACCGTGGAATCCTGAGCGAGTCGCTCGCGGCCGAAATGGCGTCCGCAGCCGGGTTCAGGAACGTACTCACCCACCAGTACGGCCGTCAGTTGAATCACCAGACGGTTCACGACGCGCTCCACGACCTCGGCCGGTTCGAGGGGTTCCTCCGTTCGATCCGCGATCATCTCGATGCGGTGGGTGCGCTCGATTGACCGGTCGGCCACCGGCGACCGAAAGAAGACGCTTAAGTAGCTCGGTCGGGAAACACCGGTACTATGGCGAACGGCAAGTACGCCGCGCGCAAACTCAAGAAGGACCGCCAGCAGCACCGGTGGTCCGACTCCGATTACGCGCGACGCGCTCGCGGGCTCGGCGAGAAGTCTGACCCGCTCGAAGGCGCGCCGCAGGGGCGCGGCATCGTACTGGAGAAGGTCGGTATCGAAGCGAAACAGCCCAACTCCGCGATCCGGAAGTGCGTCCGGGTCCAGCTCATCAAGAACGGGAAGCAGGTCACCGCCTTTTGTCCCGGTGACGGCGCTATCTCCTTCATCGACGAGCACGACGAGGTGACCATCGCCGGCATCGGTGGCGCGAAGGGTCGCGCGATGGGCGACCTCTCTGGCGTGAACTACAAGGTCGAGAAGGTGAACGGCGTCTCGCTGATCGAGCTCGTCCGCGGGAACGCGGAGAAACCCGTCCGATGAGCTCGGAGGAGGACGCCCCCGAACCGGACGCACCGGCGGGAAACGACGACGAAGAGGTGTCTGCGCTGCTGTTCGGCAAGTGGAGCGTCGACAGCATCGAGTACGACGACCCCTCGACGCAGCGGTACATCACCGTCACGCCGATCGCCCACACGCAGGGGCGACACGCCGACAAGCAGTTCAAGAAGTCCCAGCTCTCGGTCGTCGAGCGGCTCATCAACCGCCTGATGCAGACGGAGGAGAACACCGGCAAGAAACAGCAGGCGACCCGCATCGTGCGGGAGGCGTTCGACAGCATCCACGAGCGCACGGGCGAGAACCCGGTGCAGATCCTCGTACACGCCGTCGAGAACGCCGGGCCGCGCGAGGAGACCGTCCGCCTGAAGTACGGTGGCATCTCCGTCCCGAAGGCCGTCGATGTCGCCCCGCAGCGGCGCGTCGATCAGGCGCTGAAGTTCCTCGCCGAGGGCGTCCACGGCTCGTCGTTCAAGACGACCACGTCCGCGTCGGAGGCGCTCGCCGACCAGTTGCTCGGCTCGGCCAACTACGACGTGCAGACGTACGCCGTCAACCAGAAGGAAGAGAAGGAGCGCGTCGCGGCCGCCGCCCGCTAATCGCAGTTCTATCTCTCTGCGTTTCTCGTCGGCCGAGAGCCGTCGGTCCGTCTCGCGCACGGCAACCAGCGTGCCGCCACGCGGCTGTAATATAAATTCTCTCGACCCCCGGATCGGGGTATGGACGCGGCGGAATTAGTAGAGCGGCTGGAACGATTCGGGGGGAGCGAGCCGGAGCGGCGCGCGGTCGCTCGCTCGGTCCGCGACCTCGCCGACTCGGGGGTCTTCGAGCGCGACGAAGGGTACGAACTCACCGTCGACGCGGTGTTAGACCATCTCGCGGACGCACCCGAGAACGGTGAATCGGACGGGAGTCCGGCGGACCGCTGGAACTGGTGGCTCGGGTCGCTGGAGGCCGCCCACGGTAACTACGCCCGCTTTCAGGTGCGCCGCTGGCAGGAGCGATAGGGTTTGAACGCCGGCGCCCGAACCGGGTGTATGGAGACGCAGCCTGATCTCTCCGGACGAGTCGCGTTGGTGACCGGGAGCGCACGTCGGGTCGGCCGAGAGGTGTTGCTCGCGCTGGCAGACCGGGGTGCGGACGTGGCCGTCCACTACCACACGAGCGAGGCGGCCGCCCGCGACACCGCCGCCGAGGCGCGCGATCGAGGCGTCGGGGCGACCGTCGTACAGGCCGACGTGACCGATCCCGAGGACGTCGATGCCGCGTTCGACGCCGTGGAGTCAGACCTCGGCACCGTCGACGTGCTCGTCAACTGCGTCGGCGACTTCGACGACCGCCGCTGGGACGAACTGTCGCTCGCCGACTGGCAGCGCGTGCTCGGGACGAACCTCTACGGGACGTATCTCTGCTCGCAGCGCGCGGTCGATCCGATGCGCGAACGGGGGTGGGGCCGCATCGTCAACTTCGGCTTCGCGGACTGCGACCGGCGACACACGCCGCCGTCGAACTTCCCGTACTTCGTCGCGAAGACGGGCGTGCTCATGTTCACCCGGATGCTCGCGTACGACACACAGGACGACGGCATCACCGTCAACGCCGTCTCGCCGTTCGCCGTCGAGAACACCGTCTCCGATATGAGCAGCTTCCCGCGCGGACGGGCCGCCGCGTTCGAGGACATCGTCGCACCGATCCTCTTCTTTGCGAGCGAGGACGCGAGCTATCTCTCCGGGGAGAACGTGGCCGTCGACGGTGGCCGCCTCCCGGAGGCGTGAGCGACGGCGGTCGTCGTCGCTGTCGGCACGCCCGTCCCGAACCGACGAACGAAAGCGTTCAGCGAGTGTACCCCCGGTAATGGACGTTCAGTTTCTGGGCGGGGCCCGCGAGGTCGGGCGGAGCGCCATCCTCGTCGACGACTCTCTGCTGCTCGATTTCGGGATGCTGACGGGTAATCCGCCGCAGTTTCCGGTGCGGACGCCGGAGCCCGACGCGGTCGTCGTGTCACACGGCCACCTCGATCACGTCGGGACGGTCCCGGCACTCCTCTCCGGTGACGCGCGGCCGCCGATCCACTGGACGCCGCCGACGTACCGGTTGACGCTCACGCTCGCGCGGGACACGCTCAAGCTACACGGTGGCTCGTACAACTGCCCGTTCACCGAGACCGACCTCAAGCGCGTCACGCAGGTCTCGGAGACGCACGGATACCGGGACACCTTCGAGGCGGCCGGCTACGAGGTGACGTTCTACAGCGCGGGCCACATCCCCGGGAGCGCGCACGTGCTCGTCGACGGCGGCGAGACGCGACTGCTCTACACCGGTGACTTCCACACCGCCGACCAGCGGCTCGTCTCGGGAACGACGGCACGCCCCGAGGCCGACGTCGTCATCTGCGAGAGCACGTACGCCGACGCGGAGCGGGGCGACCGGTCCACGGTGGAGGCGCGGTTCGCGGAGAGCGTCGAGACGACGCTCTGGGAGGGCGGAACGGTCGTGGTCCCCGCGTTCGCCATCGGACGGACACAGGAGATGCTGCTCGTCTGTGCGGCACACGACATCCCCTGTTACGTCGACGGGATGGGACAGCAGGTCACCGAGATGCTCCGGCAGTGCCCCGAGTTCGTCCGCGACGCCGACGCGCTCCGGCGCGCGAAGTCCCACGCGCGGTTCGTCACCGGCCGCGACGGCCAGCGCGAGCGCATCACCGACCAGACGGCGGCGATCATCACCACCAGCGGGATGCTCACCGGCGGCCCCGCGATGAGCTACATTCCCGAGATCCGGGCGAATCCGGTGAACAAGATCGCGATGACCGGCTATCAGGTCGAAGGGACGCCCGGACGGGACCTCGTCGAGACGGGCAGCGCCGAGATCGACGGCCGCATGATGCCCGTCAGCGCACAGGTCGAGCAGTACGACTTCTCGGCACACGCCGACCGCGAGGGACTCCTCGGGTTTCTCGACGCGTACGAGGACTCGCGGGTGCTCGTCAACCACGGCGACCGCTGTGTCGCGTTCGCCGAGGAGCTGCGCGCCGACGGGTTCGACGCGACGGCACCCGAACGCGGGGAGCGAGTGGAGCTGTGACGAGTCGTAACGCCGATACTCGCGGCGCGCGCAGAGCGGCCATGCTACCCGACCCGAGCGCGACGCTGCTGGTCGACCTCGATGGGACGGTCGCCGACCAGCTCCCCCGCGTCTGTGAGTATCTCGACACCGCCCACGGGGTCGACATCACGCCCGGTGAGATCGACGCGTGGTCGTGGCCGGTCCCCGACCCCGCGCCGCACGCACACATCGGCGAGACCATCGCCGAACTGATGCAGGAGCGCCCCGAGTGGTTTCTGGGCTCGCTCGACCCGATACCGGGGGCCGTCGACGGCCTGACCGCGCTCTCCGGTGCCGGCTACGAGATTCACGTCGCGACCCACCGCATTCCGGAGACGCACGCCGTCTCGAAGGCGTGGCTCGACGAGCAGGGCGTCCCGTACGACCGGTTCGTCCACGACGTGCCGGCGAACAAGGGACGGCTGGACGGCGACGTACTGCTCGACGACTACCACGCGAACGTGGCCGACGCGCTCGACGCGGGCACGGCGGGCGTGCTCGTCCGACAGCCGTACTCCGACCCGAGCGCCTGTGAGCCAGCGCCCGTCGCGGAGGGCTGGGACGACATCGTTGACCTGTTCGGCGTCTAGTCGAGCAGGTCGGCCGGATCCGCCTCGATCGCCGTCTCCGCGACGGCCGACTCGTCGATGTCCGTCCGCGTCACCCGCGTCGACTCGCGCGTCTCGAACACCTGCTCGGTGTCTATCGCCGCCGTCTCGATAGCCTCGCGCACCTTCGACGCGTCGGGGCTGGACACCGTCTCCGGATCGATACCGGCGTCCGCGAGCGCCGCGGTGACCGTCTCCTCGTCGCGCAGTTCGGTCCGCTCGTGCGTCGAGTGGCGCACCGCTCCGATGTCGCTCGCCACCTCCCGGTCTCGCGAGAGTCGCGCGGTCAACTCGTCGCGAACCGTCTTTCGACCGGCGTCGGCGGCGGCACGCAGGTCGGACAGCAGGACGTACAGGTCCGTGAGTTGGAGCGCGTTGAGGTCGTCGACGGCGGTCCCGTACTCGTCGAGCAGTCGCGCGGCCGCCAGCGCGTCCGCGAGGAACGCGTCGTCGACGTGCGTCGTCTCACCGGTGCCGTCCGGGTCGGCCGACTCGCTCCGGCCCGATGCCGCGGATGCTGCCGACGCGTCCCCCTGCTGGCGGCGTTTCGCGTCTCGGACGAACGACGCGGCACCCTCGTAGCCGAGCGCGTCCCAGTCGTGGGCTGCGTCGTCGGTGCCGGAGACGTGGGCGGCGACCGACCGGATCCGATCCCGGTACGTGCAGTCGTCGACCGGGCAGGTGATCGGCTCGTACTCCGTCTCGCTCATGTGTGAACGTGTCTGGTGGCGACGAATAAACGTTCGTAGGGAGTAGGCTCATGCGTTCTCGCGTGTTAGCATTACGCATGGAATCGAACGGACGAACGCAGACGGGGAAGCAACCGGACCTGACCGACGCCGAACGCGCGGCGCTGCACGACCTTCGGCTCGGTCTCGAACACATCCACCGAGGCTACGGCCACCTGCTCGCCTTCCACCACCAGATCGGTCACGCGATGGACCGGTTCGCGGACGCGCGCGACCACGACGAGTTCGCGAACCGGCTTCGCGACGAGCGACTGCCGGCCGGCGTCGTCGACGACCGCTGGACGTACGAGTTGGTCGAGGCGTTCGAGAACAACTTCCTCGCCGACACCACCGCCTTCGAGCAGGCCATCCGGGACGCGCTGGCGGACGGCGCGGACCACGTCACCGAGCGCGAACAGCAGCGGCGGTGGCAGGTTCACGCGGAGGAGTAGTCGCCTTCCGTCTCCGGATAGTGAAAGCCGACAAGATCGTCGAGCCAGTCGCAGACGGGACGTGGAAAGGCGTCGCCCCTCGACGGGCTACTCCGTCGCTGCCTCGACGGCGTCGGCTTCCTCCTCCAGCGCGGCGGCGAGTTCCCGCGCCTGCTCGGGGTCGAGTCGGAGTCGGTCGGCGTGTGTCGATAGCGTCTCCAGTTCGGTGTTGTCGAGCTCCAGCGCGAACTCGACGTGGTCGGGGTCGTGTCGGGGCGAGGTGACGTTCACCGTCGCGTACGCCGACTCGTCGAAGCCGTGGCCCTCTGCCTCCGCGTCGACGAGATCCAGCGTCGTGTACGCGTTCACGCGCATGATTCGGTCGGCCATACGCCACCCTCGGTGCGTTCGGGCCTAAGCGTGACGCTGGCGGACGGTGCTACTCCACGCGAACGGTCCGGGTTTCGGTGACGGGCGCGAGCGGCAGGTCGGCGAACGCCACCGTGACGCGGAACGTCAACTCGTCCGGGTCGCCGCCGAAGACGCCGACGGGAAGCGTCGTCTCGCCGAGATACCGGGAGTCGGCCGTCATCTCGACGCCGTTGACGGTGACACGGACGCCGGCTTTCGCGCCCTCGCCGGTGTTGCGCACGGTGATGTCGTGCATCTCGCTGTCGCCGCGCCGAACGCTGTCGGGGAAGTCGCCCCAGTCGATTTCGACGGTCGGGAGGTCGTCGGCCTGCGCGACGACCCGCTCGGCGAGACCCTCGGAGAGGCCGGCCTCGACCAACCCCTCGACGCCGGCCGCGAGCACGTCCGCCGGCGTCGTCAGCCCGGCCGCCGCGAGCTTCGAGCCGCGGCCCGTTCCGACGCCGTCGATGGCGGTGAGACCGACCGCCTCCGCGGAGATGCCGTTCTCGACGCGCGCCTCGACGCGGCGAGCGACGTTGGCCGCGTACGGGCCGGCGAACCGTTCGAGGAACTCACGGAGCGCGGCGACCAGCCGGAGCGCGTTCTGTCGGATCACCCACGCGTCCGACTGGAGTTCGCCGGGCGTGGTGCCGTCCATCGACGCCCGCAGGATTGCGAGCACCTTCCGGTTGCCGGGGTCGAGGTCGTCGCCGTCAGCGAGGACGGCACGCACCGCGTCGCGCTCGTCGCGGCGCGCGCTCACGCTGTCGAACTCCGCCGCGTCTGCCACCGCTCGCAGTACGTCGTCGTCGGTGAGTTCACCGCTTCCTTCGGCAGCGCCGTCTGCCAGCCGTTTGAACGCCTCGGCCGTCTCTAATCGGAGGTAGAACTTCGAGGTGAGACGGCCGAGCGGCGTCCCCTCGACGCGGAGTTCGGCGTCCGTCTCGACGAAGCCACCCTCGACGAGGTCCTGTAGCGTCTCGCGGACGCGCTCGCGGAGTTTGCCGCCGAACTGGTACTGTTCCGGGGCCGACTGCGCGCGGACGTAGTAGAACGTCGTCTCCAGCCACCCCATCACGTCGTCCAGATCGCGCACCGTGCCGAGGGCTATCTCCGCGTTGAGGTGGGCCTCCAGCTCGGCGGCGAGCCGCGACTCTATCTCCTTGCCGTCGCGGAGTAGGTCGCGGTAGCGCGCCGCGTCGCCGCCCTCGCAGATGACGTGCGCGTGGCCCTTGTCGTCGTAGCCGGGGCGGCCCGCGCGCCCGAGCATTTGGAGCACGTCGAGCGGACTCATGTCCACCTCGCCCTCCAGCGGGTCGTGGAGCTTCGTGTCACGGATGACGACGCACCGCGCGGGGAGATTCACCCCCCACGCGAGCGTCGAGGTGGAGAAGAGCACCTGCACCTTCCCCTGCTTGAACCACTCCTCGACCGCGTTCTTGTCCTCGCGCGAGAGCCCGGCGTGGTGGAAGGCGACGCCGTCGACGACTGACTGCCGGAGCGTCTCGTTGCGCAGGTCGTTCGCCGCCGTGTGGAGGTCGTAGTCGCCCCGCGCACCGATGTCGATGTCGCGCTCGGCGAGCACGTCCCGGGCCTTTTTCGCCGCCTGCACCGTGTCCTGTCGCGAGGAGACGAACACGAGCGCCTGTCCGTCCGCCTCGACGTGTGGCTGTGCGAGGTCGAGCGCGCGGTAGAGCCGGCGATACTTGTCCTGAAAGGCGTTCTCGCCGGAGGCGTACGTCTCGACGCTCGCGTGCAACGGAACGGGTCGGTAGTCGTCGCCGAACTCGAAGGTGCACGCCTCGGGCGCGTCGAGCCACGCGGCCACGTCGCCGACGTTCGGCATCGTCGCCGACAGCGCGACGATGCGGGGATCACAGAGCCGACGAAGGCGGGCGACCGTCACCTCCAACACGGCCCCGCGCTCGTCGGAGTCGAGCAGATGCACCTCGTCGATGACACAGCAGTCGACGCCCGTGACGAACGAGTAGCGACTGGTGTCGTGTTTCCGGGTGGCGGAGTCGGCCTTCTCCGGCGTCATCACGAGGATGTCCGCGCGCTCGGCGCGGCGCGGGTTGAGGTCGCGCTCGCCCGTCACGACGTAGACGGAGTAGCCCATCTCCTCGAAGCGGTCCCACTCGGCCTCCTTCTCGTTGGTGAGCGCGCGCAGCGGCGCGAGAAACAGCGCCGTCCCGCCGGCGGCGAGCGTCTTGCAGATGGCGAGTTCCGCGAGCGCGGTCTTGCCGCTGGCCGTCGGCGCGCTCACGACGACGTTGTCGTCGCGGTCGAGAATCGCCGGCAGTGCGGCCGACTGCATCCGGTTGAACTCGTCGAAGCCGAACGCGTCGGCGAACTCCGGCACCGCGTCCGCGACGTCGTAGGTCGATGCCACTACCGACTCTCGGGAACGGGCCAAACAAAGGGGTTGCCACTCACGCCGCCTCGGCGACATCCGACTCCTCGGTCTCGGTCGGGTCGGCCGCCGCGTGACGCATCATACCACCGTGGACCGAGTAGCGGTAGTAGGCGGCGAGCCACAGCGCGGCCCCGATGTTCGAGATGGTGACCGCCCAGAAGACGGCCGTGACGCCGACGGCGAGATACAGCACGCCGGCCGCCGCGATGGGGAGCCGAACGCCGCCGTACTGGAGCAGGGTCGAGACGAAGCTCACCCGTGAGCGGTCGGCGGCGTTGAACCCCGCCTCGAAGGTGTAGATGGCACCCAACGCCGGATAGCCGTACGCGAGGATCGTGAGATACTGCACCGTGAGCGCGAGCCCCTCGCCCGACAGCGTCGGCGCGAACGCCGTCGCGATGACGCCGGGAATCAGCCACTGTGCGACGCCGATGACCGTCAGCGCGCCGGCGGCGACGGCGACGGCCAGCCACGTGGTGCGGCGCGCCCGGCTCGCGTTGCCGGCCCCGAGGTTCTGCCCGATAACGCTCTGTGCGGCCTGTTGGAGCCCCTGTGGCGGAACGAACGCGATGGTCGCGACGCGCGCCCCGACGGTGTACGCGGCGAGACCGGCGGCCCCACCCCCGAGGAACACGAGCAGATAGATCGGGAGCCGAATGAGTTGACGGGTGCCCTGCTGAGCACCGACCGGACCGCCGACGCTGACGATGTCGCGGATCGCCTCGGGGTCGACCGTCGCGGCCGCGCGACGCAACATGCCGTCGTTGCGGCCGCGGGCGACGAACGTCAGGCCGACGACAGCGCCGGCGGCCGAACCGAGCACCGTCGCCAGCGCCGCCCCGGCGGCGGTCAGCCGCGGGAACGGCCCGATGCCGAAGATGAGCAGCGGGTCGAGGATCACGTTCGTGCCGAGCGCGACGAGATTCAGATACAGCGAGGCGCGGGAGTCACCCCACGCGACGAAGCCGCCGTTCTCCAGCGTGTCCGTGAACGCGAGCAGCGGGAGCCCCAGCGCGTACACGGAGAAGTACTGCACCGCGAAATCGAGGAGGCCGGCCTGATTCCCCGGCCGGAGCGAGGTGAACAGTTCCAGCAGCGGGCGCGCGGCCAGAAAGCCGGCGAGACCGACGACTGCACCGACGAGCAGCGACAGGCCGAGCCCGTTAGCGAGCGCCCGCCGTGCCCCCGATTCGTCGTCGCCGCCGACGCGCCGCGAGACGACCACCTGCGTGCCGACGAACGCGACGAAAGAGATCACCAGCGCGAGCCCGACGAGCGGGGCGGTGAAGCCGACCGCGGCCACCGCCTCCGGGCTCAGTCGTCCGAGAAACACCACGTCGACGATCTGCTGGACGACGAGAACGACGTTTTGCGCCAGTAACGGCACCGCAAGAACGAGGAGAGACCGGAGGAGATTCCCCTCGGTTATTTCCTCCGAAGAGACATCCAGCATCGGGCGAGTCCTTCTGTCAGCAGCTACATTAACTTTCGCAATAATATCGGTGAATAACACCCAGTGTAGCGCCGGACGGAACCGTTCCGGCCGTCGAAGTCCGGCAACAGAGCGACGGGCAGCGCCGACAGGCGACCGAACGGTTACTCGTGGATCTCGATGGCCGGACGGCCGGGTTCTGCCTTCGCAGCGGCCGATTCGTCGGCCTCCTCGGCCGGCAGGACGCGCACGTCGGCGTCGAACTCTCGTTCGATCAGCCACGTCGCCCGGTTCAGCGCCTCGTACTCCCGTTCCGGCGGGAGCGCGCGGGTCAGCGCCTCGCGTTCCGCCTGCAGTGACTGGCCGTAGTTGGCCGCGGCGTCACCCTGCTCGCGGATCTCCGAGTCCTCCATGATCGCCGAGATGACGTTCGGCGCGTCGGATTCGACGGCGATCTCCAGCGCGCGGTGTTTCCACGCCGGGGCGACGACCGCGTCGATGCGGTCCGGGTCCTCGATGCCCGCCACGTCGACGATGTCGCGGATGTCCTCGCGGGTGTTCTCCACGAGGCGGCGGCGCGCGGCGGCGTCGGCCGTGTCGGCCGCCGGGTCCGGCCAGTCGGCGTCGACGACCAGTCCCTCGTACCCCAGTTCGTCCCACAGTTCCTCGGCGATGTGGGGCGCGACCGGGGCCAGCAGTTTCACGACGACGCGCAGCCCCCGCTCGACGGTGCCGGCGTGTGGCTCGTCGACGTAGTCGACGTAGCCGCGGACGGTCCGAGCGAGCGACTGTGCCTCGCGGGTCGCGACGTTGAACGTCAGGTCGTCGTACTCGGCGGTGGCGACGTCGATGGCCGCGTCAATCTCGTCGCTCAGGTAGGCGGCAGTCGCGTCGCGTTCGCCCGCGGCGTCCGAGCGCACGAACCGCGTCACGTCCCCGTGGAGGCGGTTCAGGAACGCCCGCGTCGACCGGACGCCCTCCTCGGTCCAGTCGAAGGCGCGGTCCGGCTGGGCGGCCTGCATCATGAACAGCCGGGCCGTGTCCGCGCCGTACTCCTCGACGATGCGCTGGGGCGAGACGGTGTTCCCCTTCGACTTCGACATCTTCGACCCCTCCAGTTGGACCATCCCCTGTGCCAGCAGGTTGGTGAACGGCTCGCGGTGGGCCAGCCCCATCTCGTCGGCCAACACCTTCTGGAAGAACCGCGAGTAGAGGAGGTGCATCACGGCGTGTTCGATGCCGCCGACGTACTGGTCGACGGGCATCCAGTCGTCGGCCCGCTCGGCGTCGAACGGGGTCGCCTCCAGTTCGGGGGAGACGTACCGCAGGAAGTACCACGAGGAGTCGACGAACGTGTCCATCGTGTCCGTCTCGCGGGTCGCGGACGCGCCGCAGTCGGGACAGGCCGTCTGCTTCCACTCCTCGGCTGCATCCAGCGGGTTACCGGTCGTGTTGATGAACGCCGGCAGTTCGACGGGCAACTCCTCGTCGGGGACCAACACCGGGCCGCAGTCGTCACAGTGGACGACCGGAATCGGCGTCCCCCAGTAGCGCTGCCGGGAGATGCCCCAGTCGCGGAGTCGGTACTGGGTGTGGAACGTCGCGCCGTCGGTGTCCTCGGTGATCTGCTCGCGCGCCTCCGCCGAAGCGAGGCCGCTGTACTCGCCGCTGTCGACGAGCACGCCGTCCTCGGTGTAGGCGCGCTCGCTCACGTCCGGCACGTCGTCGGCGTCGGAGGCGATCACCGGGTCGATGTCGATGCCGAGCTTCGATGCGAACGTGTGATCGCGCTCGTCGTGGCCGGGGACGCCCATCAGCGCGCCCGTCCCCACGTCCGAGAGCACGAAGTCGGCGACGTAGACGGGGAGTCCCTCGCCCGTGACGGGATTGGTCGCCGTCAGGTCCGTCGGGACGCCGTTCGGCTCGTCGCCGTCGGGGTCCGCCTCGTGGTGGACGAACTCGTGGACCGCCTCGTCGGTCTCGACGAGTCGCTGGCTGATCTCGTGGCCGGGAGCCAGCGCGAAGAACGTCGCGCCGTAGACGGTGTCCGCGCGGGTGGTGAACGCCTCGACGGTCTGTTCGATGCCCGGGCCGTCGACCTCGAAGGGGAGCCGCGTCCCCTCCTGTCGGCCGATCCAGTTGCGCTGCATCTCGCGGACGGAGTCGGGCCACCCGTCGAGGTGGTCGATGTCGTCCAGCAGTTCGTCGGCGTACTCGGTTATCTCCAGGAACCACTGGGCCAGTTCCCGCTCCGCGACGGGCGTGTCACAGCGCCAGCAGAGTTCCTCGTCGCCCTCAACCTGCTCGTCCGCGAGCACCGTCTCACAGGAGGGACACCAGTTCACGTCGGCGTCGCGCCGCTCCACGAGGCCGGCGTCGTGGAACAGACCGAACAGCCACTGGTTCCACCGGTAGTACTCCGGCTCGCAGGTGGTCACCTCGCGGTCCCAGTCGTAGCCGAACCCCATCGACTCCATCTGGCCCTTCATCGTCTCGATGCAGTCGATTGTCCAGTCGCGGGGGTTCGAGTCGCGCTCCTTGGCGGCGTTCTCGGCGGGAAGGCCGAACGCGTCCCATCCCATCGGATGCAGCACGTCGTCACCCTGCATCCGCCGGAACCGCGCGTACGCGTCGGTGATGGTGTAGTTCCGGACGTGGCCCATGTGGAGCTGTCCCGAGGGATACGGGTACATCCCGAGCACGTACGTCGGCTCCGCTGCGTCGTCGGGCGTCCGGTAGGCGTCGGCCTCGTCCCATCGCTCCTGCCAGCGTCGTTCGACCGCCGTGTGGTCGTAGCCGTGGTCCAGTTCGCTCATGAGAGTCATTTGTTGCTTCGAAGTTACGGTTCAGTCCTTAAGCTTTCTATCCAGCCGTGGGTACTGTTCAGAGAAGCGCGATTCAGGTGGATGAGCCAGCAACAGGAGGTAGAAAGCCCCCGGCCCCTTTCAGTCCCACCCACCGCGATTTCTCAAGCGAGCGACGACCCCTCATCTGGACGCTCCCAGCCGCGGGACAGGTCGCATTGGCGTCGCAACGCTAGGACAGCCAGCGCGCGCGACGAGGACGCCGCGTCACTCCCCTTCGACCAGTTCCAGTCGCTGCTCGTAGTAGGCGAGCGGGTGGTTGATCGTCTCGCACAGTTCGTCTGGGTTGTAGCAGTCGCCGTTCGCCTGCATCGTCTCACACGACGGCGGTGCGAACTGGGCGTCATCGCCCGCGAGACGCTCGTACTGTTCGCGCAGGTCGGCGGAGGCGTCGTCCAGTAGCGTCGCCACCCGCTCGAACTCCGCGCCGGTCGACGCGAGAAAGGTCAACAGCGCGAACCGGCCGGTCGCGCTCGTCTTACCGTCCCGTGCCCGCGCCACGAGCGTCTGCACGCAGGGCGGGAACGCCGACGGCTCGAACCGGTCGACGCCGTCCGTCTGTTCCACCGGCGCGAGGGTGTCGTGGAGGTTCGCCACCTCCGCGTCGAGCGCGCCGGCGATGGGGTCGGGCACCGATAGTGGTAGGCCGTCGGCGACCCGGACCCGGACCGCCTCGCGGAGCAGTTCGTACAGCTCGCGCCGCGAGACCGTCACGTCGCCGTCGGCGAGCACGCGCGTCGCGAGCCGCCAGCGGGTGCCCGAAAGCGGCGCGGCGAGTTCCAGATACGTGCCGACCCGCACTGCGAACGTGCCGTCGCCGGTCGGCCGCACGTCGCCGCCGGCGTCGAAGTCGGAAAGCAGCGCGTCGAGCGAAAGCGTACCGTCGTCCGTGGATTTCAGCTGCGTCTCCTCGTCGAAGTCGTCGGTGAACCGCTCGTAGGCGAGCGTCGCCTCGGCGCGGGCGTACTTCTCGACCGCACCAGACACGTCCACCAGCGAGACAAGGACGCGCGCGACCGGATACGAGAGCAGTTCGGCGCGGGCGCTCCACGACCGGTTCGCGGCGACCGTGCCGTCGACGAGCGCGCGCTCCACTCGCTCGACGCCGCGCTCGACCGGCGCGCCGCCCTCGCGGACGACAGAAGCGAGGTCCACGTCCGCCGCCTCGACGGCCTCGCGAGCGGCCGACAGGAACGGGTAGCGGGTGTGGATTCGTTGCATGGCCTCGGCTTGTAGAGGGGCCTGAATAAACGCGACGGTAAGCGGGGTCGAGCACAAAAAAGTGAGCGAGTTCGCTTACTCGGCCTCGCCGTGCTCGCGGGTCACGGTGTCTGCTCGCGGCCGGTGGCCGTCTGTTCGCGGCTCCGCCGCTCACACGGCCCGCAGACCCCCGGTCCGCGCTGCTCGCACGGCCCGAGGTGGCTTCGCCGCCACGCTGTTCCCCGCTCGCGTTTCCGAGGCCTCGTAGGCAGAGCCTACTCGGCCTCGCCTGTCTCGACGGGCGCGCCGACGAGGTTCCCCCACTCGGTCCACGAGCCGTCATAATTGATGGTGTCGTCGTAGCCGAGCAGTTCGTGGAGCGCGAACCACGCGACCGACGAGCGCTCGCCGATCCGGCAGTACGCGACGGTCGTGCCGTCGCCGTCGATGCCTTTCTCGGCGTACAGCTCTTCGATCTCGTCGGCGTCCTTGAACGTGCCGTCGTCGTTCGTGACGGCCGCCCACGAGATGTTCTGGGCACCGGGGATGTGACCGCCGCGCTGGGCGGTCTCCTGCAGGCCCGGCGGCGCGAGGATCTCGCCGGAGAACTCCTCGGGCGAGCGCACGTCGACCAGCGGAATGCCGCGCTCGACGGCGTTGTCAACGTCCTCGCGGTAGGCGCGGATAGACTCGCGCGGGCCGGACGCCTCGTAGTCGACGGCCGAGAACTCGGGCACCTCCTCGGTGGTCGAGTAGTCGTTGTCGACCCAGTACTCGCGGCCGCCGTCCATGAGCTTCACGTCGTCGTGGCCGTAGTACTTGAACTGCCAGTAGGTGTAGGCGGCGAACCAGTTGGAGTTGTCGCCGTACAGGACGACCGTCGAGTCGTCGCTGATGCCGTGACTCCCGAGCAGGTCCTCGAAGTCCTCCTCCGTGAGGATGTCGCGGGTCGTCTGGTCCTGCAGTTGGGTCTCCCAGTTGAAGCCGACTGCCCCCGGCGCGTGCGCCTCGTCGTACGCCTCCGTGTCCACGTCGACCTCGACCAGCCGGTGGCCGGAGTCGTCGCTCTGGAACTCGTCGAGATGCCCTTCCACCCAGTCGGCGGAAACGAGCACGTCCTTCGCGTAATCAGTCATGATACACTTCGTATTGATGCGGCCATCACATATCGCTCTTCCCCTCGGCCAGTTCGGCCACCGCTCTCGTCTACCGGACACTGTTGCCGCGTTCGCCGCGACTGCCACGACCAGACAGAACCGTCTTCGAGTTCTATCCGAGACTCCGAGCCGACGGCCACGGACAGAGGATTCAGCCCGAAACGAGCAATTTTTGTCGGTAGCGTGGAGTGGTGCCGAACCGCGTCGATGACGCCGGGTTGAAACGCCGTCGGAGCGACCCTCCGGTATGAACGACGTGGTCGTCTCCGGGGAGCGGCTCGCCGACCGGCTGGACGCGGTGCGTGTCGTTGACGTGCGCGACGCGTGGGAGTTCGACGGCATCGGCCACCTGCCCGGTGCGGTCAACGTGCCGTTCGACACGTTCCGGAGCGACGACGGCGAGGCGGGGAAGCTCCCCGGCGCGGACCACTTCGCCGACCTGATGGAGTCTGCGGGGATCGGGACGGACGACCGCGTGGTCGCGTACGACGACCACCACGGCGTGTTCGCGGCCCGGCTGCTCGTCACCGCGGAGCTGTACGGCCACGACCCCTCCAAGCTGCATCTGCTTGACGGCGACTTCTCCGCGTGGCAGCGCGACCACGAGACGACGAGCGACGAGCCGACACCCGAGCCGGCCACCTACGAGGCGACGTTCGACACCGACGGCCCGCTCATCCCGATGGCGGCGGTCCGGGAAGCCATCGACGGCGGCGCGACGCTGGTCGACACCCGCGAGACGCAGGAGTACGAGGAGGGCCACATCGAGGGGGCGATCCGACTCGACTGGCGCGAGCTCGTCGGCGACGACCGGGGCATGAAGCCCGAGGCGACGCTCCGTGACCTACTGGCCGAACGTGGCATCCACCCCGAGGACCGGATCGTCCTCTACTGTAACACCGCTCGGCGCATCAGCCACACCTACACCGTGCTTCGCCACCTCGACTACCCCGATCTGGCCTTCTACGAGGGGTCGCTGACGGAGTGGGAGCGAGAGGGTGGCGAACTCGTCACGGAGTGACCTGATTCCCGTCGGAGAGCAGCGACACCACCTCGACGACGAGCGCGACAGCCAGCGGCCCGGCGATGAAGCCGATGGCACCGAGCGAGAGGATGCCGCCGACGAAGCCGACGAAGTAGAGCGTCACCGGCAGGTCGGCGGCGTAGCTCGCGAGCCGTGGCCGGATGATCGCGTCCGGAAGCAGGCCGACGACGATGCCGCCGACGAGCGCCACGAGCAGCGCCCGCGTGACGTTACCCGCGAGGAAGTCGGCGAGCGCGAGCGCGGCCAGCAGTATGCCCGGCCCGGCCACGGGGACGAACTGGAGGACGGCCGCGCCGACCGCGAGCGTGACGGGCACGGGATACCCGAGTGCTACGAACGTGCCGAACGCGACGACGAACGTGGCCGCCGCCGTCGCCGCCTGCAGGACGTAGATCCCGTAGAGGGTGTCGCGCGTCCGGCCGTGGAACCGCCTGACAACGTCGTGATACCCCTCGGGCACGACGTTGAACACGGCCTTGGCGGCCGCCTCCGGCCGGAGCAGCAGGCCGAACAGCAACACTCCGAACAACACGAGTTTCAGGACGAGCACCGGCGTCGACTGGGCGACGTTGACCGCGATGCGCTGGAGGCCGGTGACGACCGGATCGACGAGCGTCGACGTCTCGACCCGGTACATCTGGCCGGCGAACGTCACCGAGAAGTCGTCGGGAAGATCCGTCACCAGCGCGACGATGGCGGTGCGCCGCCGGTAGAGGGCGAGACCCGCGAGGCCGAGCGCCGAGAGGACGATGCCGAACGCGCCCGCCGAGATGGCACCTGCGGCCAATCGCCGCGAGAGCCCGCGCCGCTGGAGCCGCTGGTGGAGCGGATACACCACGTACGCGACGGTGATCGCGAAGAAGGCCGTGACGATGACGTCCTGCAACACCAGCGCCGTGACGGCGAGCAGGCCGACGAGTACGGCCGCGAGCACGTACCGACGGACGGAGCGGGACACGACGGCATCTGGCGGCCCCCGAGAGTAACGTTTTCGGCAACGACGGAAGGTAGTCGTCACGTCGCCCGTCGCGGTCGTTTCCGCGCTCCTTATCAAACACCCGGTGGAACTACCCGGTAATGACACGAACGACGCGCCTGACGCGGCGGGGGTATCTCGCGGCCGTCGGCGGGGCGAGCGCTGCGCTCGCCGGATGTACGGGATTCACCGGCAGCGGCGACCCGAGCGGGACGCTCACCGTCGCGACGTACCCCTCGTGGGTCGAGGGTGAGGGGCCGGCCGGCCCGTGGCTGAAGGAGGAGTTCGAGGCGACGTATCCGGACGCGACGGTCGAGTACGTCACCCCCGAATCGACGGTCAACAACTACATCCGTCGGAAGTCTGAGGGCGCACCCATCGACGCCGACCTGTACGTCGGCCTCAACGTGGACCAACTGCTCCGCGTCGACGCGGAACTCGACGACCCGCTGTTCCTCGACGTGCAGGGTGAGGTCAAAAACGGCGGCAACGTGAAGGACGGCCTCCGATTCGACCCGGACGGTCGGGCGGTGCCGTACGACACCGGCTACATCTCGCTCGTCTTCGACGAGTCGGCAGTCGACCGGCCGGCGACGTTCACGGACCTGACGGCCGACGCGTGGAGCGACTCGCTCATCGTCCAGAACGCGCAGTCGTCGGCGACGGGCCGTGCGTTCCTGCTGTGGACGATACAGCAGCTCGGCGCGGACGGCTATCTCGACTACTGGCGGTCGCTCAAGGAGAACGGCATCACGGTGCTCGGGAGTTGGGACGACGCGTACAACGCCTACTCCGAGGAGGAGAAGCCGATGGTTGTCTCCTACTCGACGGATCAGGTGCACGCCAACCGCTACGGTCAGGACATGACGCGCCATCAGGTCGCGTTCCTCGAAGAGCAGGGGTACGCCAATCCGGAAGGGATGGCGCTGTTCGCCGACTCCGACAACCGCGAGCTGGCGACGGCGTTCATGGACTTCATGCTCTCGCCGGCGGCACAGGGTGAGATCGCGGTCCGGAACGTTCAGTTCCCGGCGATCCCGGAATCGGAGGCGGAGCTGCCGGAGACGTTCGCGCAGTACGCCAAGGCACCGACGGAGCCGGTGACGTTTACCTACGAGGGGCTGAAGGGGAACGTGGATGGCTGGACCGAGGACTGGGCCCGCGAAATCGCGCAGGGCTGAGCGGGTCGCGCTCCCGCTTGTCGCCGCCGCGACGGCCGCCCTGCTGGTCGTCATGCTCTACTATCCGGTCGGGACCGTCCTCGTCGAGGCGGTCACCGGCGACAGCGGTCTCTCGCTCGCGCCCGTCCTCGACGTGTTGGCCGATCCGTTCTACGTCGGCGCGCTCGCAGGGGTGTTCCGCGACCCGGCGGGCGTTCCAGCCGGTATCGCCACGTGGCTGCGCGCGCCTGACGTGCCCGGATTCGGCCTGTTCGGCTTCACCGCGTGGCAGGCGTTGCTCTCGACCGTGGCGAGCCTCGCGCTCGGGCTGCCGGGCGCGTACGCGCTGGCCCGCTTCGAGTTTCCCGGGCGGCGGACGGTGGAGTCGCTCACTGCCGTCCCGTTCGTCCTCCCGTCGATCATGGTCGCGGTCGGCTTCGTCGCCGCGTTCGGGGCGAACGGCCCGGTGAACGACCTGCTGCGTGCCCTCGGGCTACCGACGCTGGAACTCGTCTTCACGCTGGAGGTGATCGTCCTCGCGCACGCCTTCTACAACGCGCCGCTGGTGGTTCGGGTCGTGGCCGCCGCGTGGGAGGGGGTCGACGCGCGCGCCGTGGAGACGGCGCGGTCGCTGGGCGCGTCACCGAGTCGGGCGTTCCGAGACGTGGTGCTCCCGCAGTTGCTCCCCGCGGTCGCGACCGGCGCGCTGCTGACGTTCATCTTCACGTTCATGTCGTTTCCCATCGTGCTCGCGCTCGGCGGCCTGAAGCTCGCGACCGTCGAGGTGTGGCTGTTCGACCGCGTGCAGAATCTCCAACTCACGGAGGCGGCGGCGCTCGCGGTGCTCGAAACGGTCGTCTCGCTCGCGCTCACCTACGCGTATCTCCGCTACGAGGCGGCCGCCTCGCGCGGCGACCGGGTGGCCGCGCCGCTCGCCCGCGACCGACTGTTCGGCCGTCTCGACGCGACGCGGGTCGCCCTGCTCGGCTACGGCCTCGTCGTCGGGGTCGTCTTCCTGCTCCCCATCGTGAGCATGCTCGCCGCCAGCGTCACCGGGCCGAACGGCCTCACGACCCGCTACTACGAGTTCCTGCTCAGACAGGAGGCGGCGACCTCCGGAACAGCGCCGGGCGTGGCGGTGCGCAACAGCCTCCTCTTCGGCATCGGGACGCTCGCGTTCGCGGTGCCGATGGGCCTCGTGTTGGCACTCGCGTCCGTCCGGGAGGGGGTCGCCGCCCGGTTCGTCGGCGTGGCCGCGATGGCACCCTTCGCCGTGAGCGGCGTCGTCGTCGGCCTCGGCCTGCTGGAGGGCCTCGTCTTCGGCGTCGAGGTGTTCGGCGCGCGGCTCACCGTGTCGGGACCGGTCGCCATCGTCGTCGCGCACGCGGTCGGCGCGTACCCGTTCGTCGTCCGGAACGTCGCGCCGCTGCTCGGGCGACTGGACCGTCGGCTCGTCGAGTCGGCGCGTGCGCTGGGTGCGACCCGGGCCCGCGCACTCGTGGACATCGAGGTGCCGCTCGTGATGCCGGGGATCGCCGCCGGAGCCGCCTTCGCGTTCGCCATCTCGATCGGCGAGTTCGACTCGACGGTCATTCTCGCGGAAGGATCGGGCGCGTACACGATGCCCGTCGCCGTCGAGCGGTTCCTCACCGACCGGACGCTCGGTCCCGCGACGGCGATGGGGTCGGTGCTGCTCGCCGTCACCGCCTGTTCGTTCCTCGTCATCGACCGGGGCGGAGGTCGGTACCGTGAGTAGCCTCACGCTCGACGGCGTGGCGAAACGCTACGGCGACGCGACCGCGCTCGCGGACGTGGACCTCACCGTGCGCGACGGAGAGTTCTTCACGCTCGTCGGTCCTTCAGGGTGTGGCAAGACGACCACCCTCCGGACGATTGCCGGCTTCGAGACGCCGACCGCGGGCGACGTTCGCTTCGGCGTCGACTCCGTGCTCGGCGTCCCGCCCGAGGACAGAGACGTGGGCGTCGTCTTCCAGCAGTACGCGCTGTTCCCCCACATGAGCGTCGGCGAGAACGTCGCGTACGGCCTCCGGTTCACCGACTGCGGGACGCGGTCGCCCGACGCACGCGTCGCTGAACTGCTCGAACTCGTCGGGCTGGCGGGGTTCGCGGACCGCGAACCGGCCGAGTTGTCGGGCGGCCAACAGCAGCGGGTCGCGCTCGCGCGGGCGCTCGCCCCCGAACCGGGCCTCCTCTTGCTCGACGAACCGATGAGCGCGCTCGACGCGCGGCTCCGCGAGCGGTTGCGCCGCGAGGTGCGCGACATCCAGCAGACGCTCGGCGTGACGACGGTGTACGTCACCCACGATCAGGCGGAGGCGCTGGCCGTCTCCGACCGCGTGGCCGTCATGTCAGAGGGCCGGATCGAACAGGTCGGACCACCGGAGCAGGTGTACCGCGAGCCGGCCACCCGGTTCGTCGCGGAGTTCGTCGGCGAGAACAACGTGTTCGCCGGCACCGTCCGCGACGGAACGGTCGACGTTGGACCGACCTCGTTCGAACTCCCGGCCACGGACGGGCCGGTCACCTTCTGCGTCCGGCCCGAAGCGATGCGGGTCGGCGGGGAGACGAACACCGTGACCGGGCGCGTCGAGTACGCCGAGTTTCTCGGCGACGCCGTCCGGGTCGGTCTCGCGTGGAACGGTCACGAACTGACCGTTCGGACCGATACCGTTCCCGACGGCGACGAGTTGACCGTCGGCTTCGACCCCGACGACGCCGTCCTCGTCGAGTGAGTCACACCAGCACGTCCACCTCGTACCCCTCGGCTTCGAGTTCGGCGATGAGTTGCGCGACGTGTTCG
Source organism: Halobacteriales archaeon QH_7_66_36 (assembly GCA_003021175.1). Taxonomy (GTDB): domain Archaea; phylum Halobacteriota; class Halobacteria; order Halobacteriales; family Haloarculaceae; genus Halosegnis. Next base: position 37,979 of record PXQV01000008.1, read on the forward strand.
TGGCCGCGCGTCTCCAGATCGATCTCCACGTCCGTCGCCCCAACGCTCGTATCCAGCGACGTGCGCTCGTGTTTGATGCCGTAGATGTTGGCACGAGCGCCGGCGATGATCTCGATGAGGCCTTCGAGCGCGCCGGGTCGGTCCTTGAGCGTGGTGCGGATCTTCAGATAGCGGCCGTCCTCCACCAGTCCGCGGGTGATGACGTTCCGGAGCACGTTCAGGTCGATGTTTCCCCCGCAGAGTGCCGGAACGATCACCTCGCTTTCCTCGTAGGCGAACGCCTCTTCGACGACCGCCGCGAGCGCGATTGCCCCGGCCCCTTCCACGAGCGTCTTCGAGCGTTCGAGCAGGTCGACGAGCGTGCGGGCGATAGCCGCGTCGTCGACGGTGACCACCCTGTCGACCCGCTCCTCGATCACATCGAAGGTTGCCCGTCCGGGCTTGCCGACAGCGATTCCGTCTGCGATTGTGTCGGTCGCGTCGCGTTCGACCGGTTCGCCCTTGTGGAGCGACTCCGCCATCGCCGACGAACCTTTGGCCTGCACGCCGACGACGCGCGTGTCGGGGCCGTCCGCCTTCACCGCCGTCGCGATGCCGGAGATCAGGCCGCCACCGCCGACGGGAACGACGACCGTATCCAGTGACGGCAGGTCCTCGACCAGCTCCAGGCCGAGCGTCCCCTGTCCGGCCATGACGTGTTCGTCGTCGAACGCGTGAACGTAGGTGCGGCCCTCCTCGGTCTCGATCTCGTGGGCCTTCTCCTGTGCCGTGTCGTAGTCGACGCCGTGGAGGACCACCTCCGCGCCGTAGGCGCGCGTGGCCTCCACCTTCGAGACGGGCGCGTACTCCGGCATGACTATCTTGGCGTCCACGCCGGCGCGGTCGGCCGCGAGCGCGACGCCCTGTGCGTGGTTGCCGGCGCTGGCCGTGACGACGCCGGCCGACCGCTCTGCGTCGTCGAGTTGCGCCATCTTGTTCGTCGCGCCGCGGATCTTGAACGACCCGGTCCGCTGGAGATTCTCCAGTTTCAGATGGATCTCCGCGCCCGTCAGGTCCGAGAACGTGTGCGAGTAGTCGAGCGGCGTGTGTCGCGCCACCTCCATCACCCGCTGGCGCGCTTCGAGGACGGCAGCGACGTCCAACATAGTCTCGGCTACCCAGTCCGGGGTTCTATGGGTTTCGGGAAAAGTGGGGAAGGAACGTGTGCAATTGTTTGTAGCGCGGGGCGCATAATAAACCCCAGCCATCCAGAGTGAAAGTGAAATCGCACCACAGGAGCGTGATGAAAGTGGCGTCAGACGAGTGTCGGCCGGGTGTCAGGGACGAGCCAACAGCACGACGTTAGTACAGCACGTGTTCGGTGTCGTAGGAGCCGAGCACGCGCACCCAGCCGTCCGCGGCGATCTCCTCGATGTCAGCCAGCGCGCGGTCCGTGCGGTCCTCGTAGAGGCCGGCCTCAATGTCGATGTGGAACACGTAGTCGCCGAGTCGCTCGCCGGAGGGCCGCGACTCGACGCGAGAGAGGTTGATGTCCTGCTCGGCGAACGGTTCGAGCAGGTCGAGTAGGAGACCGGGGTAGTTCTGGTTCGGATACACGACGAGCGACGTTTTTCCGCCAGCTTCGGTCCGCTCTGCTTCGGCCGCGAGCACGACGAACCGGGTGGCGTTCGAGGTACGGTCCTGAATGTCCTCCGCGAGGACGCGCAGGTCGCCGTCGGCGTTGTCAGGGTGGCCGACGCCCGCCACGCTCGCGTCCTCACGGGCGCGTTCGACGCCGCGTGCGGTCGACGCGACTGCCTCCAGCGTCGCGTCGGGATACTCGCGGTCGAGATAGTCTCGACACTGTGCGAGCGCCTGTGCGTGGCTGGCGACGGTGTCGAACGTCTTCTCCTGTGCGAGCAGCGCGTGTCGGATTGGCGTGACTATCTCCTGAACGACGGCGACGTTTCGGTCGGCCAGCGCGTCCAGCGACTCGGTGACGCTCCCCTCGATGCTGTTCTCAATGGGGACGACGCCGCGGTCGTACTCGCCGGTCGACACCCCTTCGACGATGGCGGCCACCGACTCCGTGAACGTCACCTCGTCGGCGACGGCGCGCGTCGCGCGGTGTGAGTAGGTCCCTTCTGGCCCCAGCGTGAGTGCTTGCATGTACGCGCCTACTCCTGTCGAGGGTATCAGCGTGTCGGCGCGACCGACCTCGGTCGGGGAGCGGACGCTACCGACCACTCGAAATGGCGGACAGGCGGCCCGTGGCCGGGACGACGACGGGTGGGCCACACCAGCGCGCAGGCCCGTCGTCGCTGTGGTCACGTCACGGAACGGCTGGTCGCGGATTCGTATATAAATCTCAGCCTCCCGGGCCGGTAGTGTTCAGTTAAGAGTGACTCCGGAGCGTAGGATGGCAACACGGTGTAGAAAGCCTCCGGTCGCTGCGGTCGCACGACTCGCTGCGCTCCGCAGCCTCCCTTTGATCGGCTTACGGTGCTTGCGTCGTCGGGCTTCCCGCAGCGACCGGCCCCTTTCAGTCCCACCCGACCGCAGTTGCTCAGACAGCTATCGCGTATCCAAACACCGTCTCCGGGCCGACCCCTATCTAAAAGAATTCACGTGAATTCGTGAATTTCCGCTACCGATTCAGCGTGTGGATGGCGGCGTCCTCAGCGTTCTTTACGGCCTCCATCACGGCCTCCGACAGCGTGGGATGAGTGTGGACGGTCGAGCCGACATCTTCGAGGGTCGCGCCCATCTCGATAGCGAGGCCGACCTCCGCGATGAGTTCGGAGGCCTCGGGCCCGACGATCTGTGCGCCGAGCAGGAAGCCGGTGTCGGCGTCCGCGACGACGCGGACGAAACCCTCCGACTCGCGGAGGGTGAGCGCCCGTCCGGAGGCGTGCATCGGCATCTGTCCGACCGTCGGATCGAAGCCGGCCTCCTCCGCCTCCGCCTCGGTCATCCCGACGGTGCCGACCTCCGGGTCGGTGAACACCGCGTTCGGAATCGACTGGAAGTCCATCGCCGCTGGCTCCTCGGCGATGACCTCCGCGACCACCTCGCCCTCGGCAGAGGCCTTGTGCGCGAGCATCGGCTCACCGGCCACGTCGCCGACGGCGTAGATACCGTCCACGTTCGTCTCGCCGTAGTCGTCGGTGTCGAGGAAGCCCCGTTCGGTTGGGTCGAGACCGACGTTCTCCAAGCCGAGCGTGTCCGTGACCGGCTGTCGGCCGACGGCGACGAGCACCGTGTCGGCGTCGTAGGTGGCCGTCTCGCCCCCCTCTGTCTCAGTCGTGACGCGGACGCCGTCGCCCTGCGGCTCCCACTCGCTCGCGCCTTCGCCGAAGTTGAACTCGACGCCCAGCTCCTCGGCGCGCTTCCGGACGACCCGCCCGACATCCTCCTCGTAGGCCGGAAGCGCGGCGTGGAGCATCTCGACGACGGTCACGTCGCTCCCCAGCTTGGCGTACGTGGTCGACAGCTCCATCCCGATGTAGCCGGCCCCGACGACGACCAGCGACTCGGGGACGGAGTCGAGATCCAGCGCGTGTTTCGACGAGAGCACGTGCTCGCCGTCGAACGCGAAGCCCGGCACCTCGATCGGTCGCGACCCGGTCGCGATGATCGCGTGTTCGTACTCGAGGGTCTCCGAGCCTTGGCCCTCGCCGCCGTGTGCGACCCGAACAGTCCCCTCGCTCGCGAACTCCGCAGTCCCTTCGACGAGGTTGACGCCGTTCGCCTTGCACAGTTTCTCGACGCCGCCCGTCAACTGGTCGACGACGCCGTCCTTCCACGACTGGAGGCCTGCCATGTCGACGGCGGGGTCAGCGTGGATACCCATCTCCTCGGCGGCGGCGGCCTCGTGGGCCGTGTCCGCGCCGGTGATGAGCGCCTTCGACGGGATACAGCCGCGGTTCAGACAGACGCCGCCGTAGGCGTCGCGCTCAACGAGCGTCGTGTCGAGGCCCAGCTGCGCCGCGCGGATGGCGGCCACGTATCCACCCGGCCCGGCGCCGATGACGAGTACCTCCGTCCCCGTCGAGATGTCTCCAACGACCATGACTGGCAGTTTCCGCCGCTGGCTGGTAGTTCTTGTGAAGCGTCGACCGCGTCACGCCAGCGCCTTCAGGTTGTGAACCACGTCGAGCCAGTCGTCCACCGTCGCAGTCGGTTCGAGCGCGGCGGCGATCCGTTCGGCCGGCTTGTACGCCATCGGCGCCTCGTCGAGCACGCCGTCGACGACCGACTCCGAGTACACCCCCTCCATCGTCGCCTCGAACTCGTCGAGCGTGAGCGACTCGTGCGCGTCGCGGCGACCCATCACCCGCCCCGCGCCGTGGGGAGCCGTCTGATGATATTCGTCGTTTCCCGCTCCGGTGGCGAGCACCGACCCGTCGGCCATGTTGAACGGCACGACGAGCCGCTGGCCCTCGCGAGCGGGCGTCGCTCCCTTTCGTATTGTCAAATCAGTGAAGTCTATATAGTTATGGATCGACTGAAACCGCTCGTCGGGCTCGACATCGAGCGCCTCGCAGATGGCGTCGATCATGAGCGTGCGGTTCCAACGGGCGTACTGCTGGGCGAACAGCATGTCGACGTAGTAGCCGTGCGCCTCGCGGCCGTCGAGCCAGTCGAGATCCGCGTTCCGGTCGACGTGTCCGGGCGCGAGCGACGATAGCTCGTCGAAGACCGCCTCGATCTCGCTCCCCTCGAAGTCCGCGCGGACGCGCTCCTTCCGGACGTGAGATTCGCCCATTCCACCGGTGATCCACCGGAACAGCTCGCCGTCCCCGACCGTGTCTGGGTCGAACTTCACGTAGGGGACGAGTTCGTCGGGGAGCGCCTCACGAATCTGGTCGGCGTTCCGGTAATCCGTCGCCGTCGACTGCCAGTGTTCCGCGACGGCCTTGCCGAGATACCGCGAGCCGCTGTGGATCACGAGCCAGTAGTCGCCCGACTCGCGGGCCTGCGCGAACTCGACGAAGTGGTTCCCCCCACCGAGGGTGCCGGCGCTCTTGATCACGTGATCCGTCCCTTGGCGCTGGTCGGCGAGCACGCGCCGACACAGATCTTTGAAGTAGTCGCCGTCGTAGCCGTCGAACTCGAACGTCGCAGGGTCGATTGGCTCGCCGTGTCGCGCCTCGAAGGCGTCGTCGAACCGCTCGAAGACGCGGGTCGCGCGCTCGAACGGGAACTCGTCGACGAGATGCACCGCGTCGTCGTACGAGTGGACCGACCGCCCCATCGGCACGGCGTCGCGAACCCGGCGCTCGCGCTCCGCGTCCGAGCACGGAAGGTCGTCGCCGAGATTCGCGGCGGCCATGCCACACCCCACGTCGACGCCGACGATGTTCGGTACCACGCGGTCGGGCAGGGGCATCGTGAAGCCGACGGGCGCGCCCGCCCCCCAGTGGGTGTCGGGCATGATTCGGACGGGTTCGGTGAACGCCGGATGGTCGATGAGTTCCCGAATCTGGTCGAGACAGTTCTCCTCGACGAGCGACTCGTCGTCGACCAGCACCCGAGCGTCCGTGTGCGCGCCGCGCAGTTCGATAGCCATGCTCCACTCGTAGTTGATGGCCCGCGGAATAGAACCTGCCGGTCGAGCGGGCTACTCCAACAGCAGCAGTTCCGGCTCCTCCAGATACCGCTTCACCGTGTTGGTGAACTGCCCCGCTTCGGCCCCGTCGATGACGCGGTGGTCGATGGACAGCGAGAGCGTCAGGACGTGTCGGGGCACCACCTCGCCGTCGACCACGCGCGGCTTCTCCTTGATCTCGCCCAGTCCGAGGATGGCGGTCTCGGGGTAGTTGATGATCGGCGTGGCGTGTTCGCCGCCGACCGCGCCGAAGTTGGTGATCGAGAACGTCCCGCCCTGCATCTCCTCGGGGGCGATGGAGCGGTCGCGGGCCTTCTCGACGAGGTCGTTCATCTCGTCGGCGATGTCCAACATCCCCTTCCTGTCGGCGTCTTTCACGACCGGAACCATCAGGCCGGCGTCCGTCGCGGTCGCGATGCCGACGTTGTAGTAGTGTTTCTTGCGTATCTCGCCGGCCACCTCGTCGAGTTGGCTGTTGAGGATGGGGTACTGTTTCAGCGCCGCGACGACGGCCTTGACGACGAACGGCATGTACGAGAGCGACGCGCCGCGCTCCGCGGCTTCGGGCTTCAGCCGTCCGCGGGTCTCGACGAGTCGGGTCACGTCCGCCTCGTCGTGGTGGGTGACGTGCGGCGCGGTGTACTTCGACTCCTCCATCGCCTCGCCGATGGTCTGCCGGACGCCCGTGTACGGCTCCCGCGTCTCGCGGCGTTGGACCTCCGCGTCCGGGAGCGGGTCGAGGTCGACGCCGCCAGCGGGAGTCTCACCGGCCTCGCCAGTCTCCGCCTCGGCACCCGGGGCCGTCTGCTCGACGCCGCCCGCCGCGTGCTCGCGAACCTGCTCCGGCGCGACGAACGCCTCGCCGTCGCGCGTCTGTTCCGTCGAAACGGCGTCGATGTCGACGCCCTCTTCCTCGGCGAGGCGGCGCGTCGCCGGCGCGGCGAGCGTCCGGTCGCGGTCGGCCTCGCCCTCCGTCACCGTCGACGCACCCCCACCGAGTTCGAGTTCGTCCACCTCGTCGCCGACCGCTGTCGTCGCCGACTGGACGGCCGACTCGGGTTTCGGTTCCGGCTCGGTAGAAGCGTCACCCTCCGCGTGCGAGCGAACGTCGCGGTCGGTCACGCGCCCGCCGGGGCCGGACCCCTCGACGGTCAAGATGTCGATATCGAGTTCACGGGCGAGGCGGCGGGCCGACGGCGAGGCGAACACGTGCTCTGCAGGAGCGTCGTCCGTCTCCGCGACGGCCGACACCGCCGACTCGACGGTTTCGTCGTCAGCACCCCCGGTCGTGTCAGTGGTCGCCGCGCCCGCGTCATCGTCTTCGTCCGTGTCGAAGCCGATGATCACGTCGCCGACGGGGACGACCTCGCCTTCCGCGGCGTGAATCTCGCGGACGGTGCCGTCAACCGGCGACGGCACCTCGACGACCGCCTTGTCCGTCTCCACCTCGGCGACGGGTTGGTCCTCCGAGACGGCGTCGCCGGAGTCGACGAGCCAACTCACGATCTCGGCCTCGGTGAGCCCCTCGCCCACGTCGGGCAGTGTGAACTCGCGGACCATCAGAACGTCACCGTCTCTCGGATGCCGTCCTCGATGCGGGCGGCCTCGGGCATGTAGTAATCCTCCAGCGCGTACAGCGGGAACGGCGTGTCGAAGCCGGTCACGCGCTTCACCGGTGCCTCCTGATACAGCAGCGCCTCCTCCTGAATCGTGGCAGCTATCTCCGCCCCCAGCCCGCCGGTCTTGGGCGCTTCGTGGACGACGACCGCACGGCCCGTCTTCCGGAAGGAGTCGACGATGGCGTCCCAGTCCATCGGCGACAGCGTCCGCAGGTCGACCACCTCGGCGTCTACCTCGCCCGCGAGATTCTCCGCGGCTTCGAGGGTCGGGCGAGTCATCGCACCCCACGTGAACACGGACACGTCCGTGCCCTCGCGGCGGACGGCCGCGTCGCCCAACTCGACCGTGTACGGCTCCTCGGGCACCTCCTCGCGGAAGGCCCGGTAGATCAGCTTCGGTTCGAGGAAGACGACCGGGTCCGGATCGCGTATCGCGGCCGCGAGCAGTCCCTTCGTGTCGTGAGGCGTCGACGGAACGGCGACCTTCAGCCCCGCCTCGTGGGTGTAGAAGGCCTCCTTCGACTCGGAGTGGTGTTCGGGCGCGCGGATGCCGCCGCCGTACGGCGCGCGCAGCGTCATCGGCACGGTGAACCGGCCGCGCGACCGCGTCCGCATCCGGGCGGCGTGCGAGACGATCTGGTCGAAGCCCGGATACATGAAGCCGGAAAACTGGATCTCGGGGACCGGCACCATCCCGTAGGCGGCCATGCCGACGGCGGTGCCGACGATGCCCGACTCCGCGAGCGGCGTGTCGAACACCCGCTCCTCGCCGAACTCCTCGTGGAGTCCCTGCGTGGCGCGGAAGACGCCGCCGTTCTCGCCGACGTCCTCGCCGAACACGACCACGTCGTCGTCGCGTTCGAGTTCGCACTTGAGACCGTCCCGTACTGCCTGTACCAGCGTGAGGTTCTGCGTCGTGCTCATTCTTCGAGTAGCTCCCCGTCGTGCTGCTCCCGGAGTCGCTGCAGATACTGCATCTGTGATTCGAGCCGTCGGGGCATCTCCGCGTACACGTGCTCGAATATGCTCTCCGCCGACGGCCGCTCTATCGACTCGGCTGCCTCGATGGTGTCGGCCACCTCCGCCTCGACTGAGTCCGTTATCTCGGCGACGCGCTCGTCGTCGAGGACGCCCCGGTCGCGCAGGAACGCTTCCAGTCGCGGGATCGGGTCCTTCTGCTTCCACCGCTCGACCTCCTCTTCGTCGCGGTAGACGGAAGGGTCGTCGGCGGTCGTGTGCGCACCGAAGCGGTACTGGACGGCCTCGATGAGCGTCGGCCGGAGCTCCTCGACAGGTGGCTCGCGGGCCTTCTTCACGGCCTCGCGTGTCACCTGATACACGGCGAGCGGGTCCATCCCGTCGACCTGTATCCCCTCGAAGCCGTACGCCGTCGCCTTCTGGGCCAGCGTCTCGGTCGCCGTCTGCTCCTCGCGGGGCACGGAGATGGCCCACCCGTTGTTGTTACAGAAGAACACCGTCGGCGTGTCGAAGACGCCGCCGAAGTTGAGTCCCTCGTGGAAGTCCCCTTCGGAGGTCGCGCCGTCGCCGAAGTAACACACGGCGACCGCGTCGTCGTCTCGGTAGTCGATGGCCATCCCCAGCCCTGCGGCGTGGGGGATCTGCGAGGCGATCGGCACCGCGACGGGCATGATGTTCAGTCCGTCCAAGGAGTTGCCTCGCTCGTCGCCCATCCAGTAGCGGAGCGTCTGGTCGAAGTCGAGACCGCGGACGTACATCGCGGCGTGTTCGCGGTAGGAGGGCACGATCCAGTCGCGCTCGGCCAGCGCCATCGCGGAGCCGACCTGTGCGCCCTCTTGGCCCGACAGCGGCGGATACGTCCCCATTCGCCCCTGTCGCTGGAGGCTCACGGCCCGCTGGTCGAAGTGACGCGCCAGCTTCATGTTCCGATACATGTCGACCAACTGCTCGTCGGAGAGGTCCGGCACCGTCGCGCCGTCGACGACCCGCCCCTCCTCGTCGAGCACCTGCACCCGTTCGTCCGGATCGCGTTCCAGCACGCTCACGACCGAACCACCCGTGGTGACATACCCGAAATCTCCGGCCCGTTACGCATATGATTTTCGTAAATACCTTTCGCCGCGTGCCGTTCTTGCCACGGGATCGAACGTTCGTCCAGTTTCGGTTGGATCGCGGGCGACGCTTTCGAGCGTTCGTCGGGTCGCCGGTCGACGGTCGGAAGCGAGCGTGTCACGGGTAGAGTTAGTCGCTCCGCGCCCGCGCCTGTTCGCGCGCCGTCGCGACGTCCGCGCCGTCGCGGGCGACCGCCTCCACGAAGAACTCGCCGGCCTTGAACGAGGAGCGCACCATCGGTCCCGACGCACAGTAGAGGAAGTCGAGTTCCTCCTCCGCGACGGCGCGCCACGTCTCGAACTTGTCCGGGTGGACGTAGTCGAACACCTCCAGATGGCGCGTCGACGGCTGGAGATACTGGCCGAACGTGACGATGTCGACGCCGACCTCCCGTAGGTCCGACAGCGTCTGGTACACCTCGTGGTCGTACTCGCCGACGCCGAGCATGAGCGAGGTTTTCGCGTAGGCGTCGCTCTCGGCGTAGCGTTCGAGAACGGCGAACGACTGCTCGTAGCCCGCGCGGCGGTCCCGCACCGGCCACTGAAGCCGGTCGACCGTCTCGACGTTGTGCGCGAGCACGTCCGCGCCCGCCTCGGCGACGGTGTCGACCAGCTCGAGGTCGCCCCGGAAGTCCGGCGTCAGCGCCTCGACGAGGATGGAGTCGTCGCGGTCCTTGATCTCACGGATCGTCTCGGCAAAGTGTTCGGCCCCCTGATCGGGCAGGTCGTCCCGGTCCACGCTGGTCAACACGACGTAGTCCAATCCGATCTCGGCGACGGCGTCCGCGACGTTCGCGGGTTCGTCGGGGTCGAGCGGCTCCATCCCGCCCGTCTGCACGTCACAGAAGTTACAGCCGCGCGAGCAGCGGTCGCCCATGAGCATGAACGTCGCCGTACCGGGCCCGTTGCGCCCGGACCAGCAGTCGCCGAGATTCGGACACGACGCCTCCTCGCACACCGTGTGGAGGTCGTGCTCGCGGAGCGTGGATTTGATCTCGGTGAACCGCTCGCCCGAAGGGGGACGCATCTTCAGCCACTCCGGCTTGCGACGGCGGTCGCGGGACCGGCTCATTACGCACGGTTGTCGCCACGCGGGCAAAAGCGTGCCGTCCGGCGGTCGGGTAGTGTTCACACAAAACCAATTCAGTCGGATGAGCCAGCGACAGGGTGTAGAAAGCCCCCGGTCGCTACGGTCGCGCGGCTCGCTGCGTTCGCTGCGGTACTTACGTCGCCGTGCTTCCCGTAGCGACCACCGGGAGAGCTTCGCTCTCCCGAGCAATCGGCGGCGAAGCCGCCGATAACGGCCCCTTTCAGTCCCACCCACCGCGGTTTCTCGGCCGGGTGACGACCCCGTACCTGAACACTGTCGTCGGTCAGAAGTCCCCGAATCTCAACGCTCATGGGACCGCCGACCGACGACGGGAGTGGATGACGACCATCGTCGCGCTCCGACACGGGCGAACGGCGTGGAACCACGAGGGCCGGATGCAGGGGTGGGCACCCGTACCCCTCGACGAGCGGGGCCGCGAGCAGGCAACCGCGGCGGGTGCGTGGCTCGCTGACGAGTACGCGTTCGACGCCGTCTACGCGTCCGATCTTCAGCGGACCCGCGAGACGGCCGAACGAGTGCTCGAACAGCTACCCAACGAAGACGTTCACTACGGGGGAGCGTGGCGCGAGCGCGACATCGGCGTGTATCAGGGACTCCCCTACGAGGACGTGTACGAACGGTTCCCGGCGTTCGCGCTCGGCGAGGCGGCCGCCGACGCCGCCGACCGCCGCCCGGACTCGGGCGAGAGCCTCGCGGACATGTACGACCGGACGACCGCGCGCTTCGAGGAACTGTGCGAGACGCACGCCCCGGACGACACGCTGCTGGTCGTCACCCACGGCGGCCCAATCTACATGCTCACCGGTCACGTGAAGGGACTCGCGATCCGCGAGGCGGTGTTGGAGCACTCACAGGACAACTGCGGCGCGACCGTCTTCGACCACGACGGCTCGACCGAGGTGGTCGCGGAGAACCTGACCGGCTGGCGCTAGCTCGGATACTCCGTCGAGAGCACGTCCGTTTCCCCCTCGTAGGCGTCGTTCGCCGGGGAGACGCTTCCGGTCGCGTACCCCTCTAAATCGAGGGTAACGTGGTCGAAGCCACAGTCGAGCAGGTGGTCGCGCGCGGCCCGCACGAAGTCGGGGTCGAGCGCCCGCTCCAGTTCGTCCTCGCCGATCTCGATGCGCGCGAGTCCGTCGTGGTCGCGCACGCGGAACTGCTCGAAGCCCCACGTCCGAAGCAGCGTCTCGGCCTGCTCGACGCGGGTGAGCCGCTCTTCCGTCACGTCCAGCCCCGTCGGGATGCGCGAGGAGAGACACGCCATCGAGGGTTTGTCGGCGACGGAGAGGTCGTAGTGGTCCGCGACCGCCCGAACCTCCGACTTCGTGAGGCCGTGTTCGAGCAGGGGTGAGTAGGCGTCGAGTTCCTCGACGGCCCGGAGGCCGGGCCGGTGGCCCTCGCCGGGGTCGTCGGCGTTCGTGCCGTCACACACCACGTCGATGCCCAGTTCGCGGGCCGTGTCGAACATCTCGCCGAGGCGCATCGACCGGCAGTGGTAACAGCGGTCGCCGTCGTTCGCGACGAAGTTCGGGTCGTCGAGTTCCGAAAAGGAGGAGATCTCGTGGCGGATGCCGATCTCGTCGGCGACGCGGGTCGCGTCGTCCAGTTCGGCCGCAGGTAACGTCTCGGATTTCGCGGTGCAGGCGACCGCGTCCTCGCCGAGTACGTCGTGGGCGATGGCGGCGACCACCGCGCTGTCGACGCCCCCGGAGAAGGCGACGAGGACGGGACCACGCTCCGCGAGGTCGACACGTGCCGCGTCGACCTTCGCGGCCACTACGTCGTCAAGTGTCATGCACGCGCTCCGGGGTCGACGCTGAAAAGTTCGCCGGAGCGACCGTCGGTGGGGCGCACGGAGGAGCCATTCGCAGGACAGTCACGCCCGACGCCGACGCGCACTTCTCTCCCCCTCGGCCGGCGCGAACGGTGGGTACAAACCTGCCGACACCGTACGCCGACGCATGAACGCCGACGAGTTCGTCGACGCGGTACGGAATCAGAACAAGACTGAGCTGTCGCGGCTCGGCTCTTCGAAGTCGCTGTACGCCGACACGGAAGGCGAGATGGAGCCGGACGTCGTCATGCGTGCGGCCGCGGACGCCGAACACGCCGCCGCAGAGACGTTCGAGGCGTGGGCCGACTCCGCCGCCGGTGAGGCGAGCGAGGTGTTCCGCGCGACGGCCGAAGAGGAGTACGACCACTACGAACAGGTCGTCGCCGAGTTGGACGACCACGAATCCGGCGGAGATCCCCCTGCCATACAGGAGTATCTCCGCGGGCTCGACGGCACGACGGAGCGACTCGGCGCGCTCGTCGGGCGGACGCTCGCCGCCGAGAAGTCGAAGGAGCAGACGACCGGCTTCTTCGTCGGGCAGGCGAAGCCGCAGGTGGCGAGCACGTTCCGCGGGCTGGGTGACGACCTCGACGACCAGATCGCCCGCGCGACCGACCTGCTGGCCGAGCGGTGTGAGAGCGACGAGGAGTGGGAACGAGCAGTGACGGCCGCTTCGGAGGCCATCGGGGTCGCCTACGAGGAGTACACGGAGCGGCTGGAGTCGATGGGCGTCAACCCGAAGCCGGTGTGTTAGACGGCCGCCCGCGTGCTGTTAGTGGTCGCCGGCGCGGCTGGATCGGTCGACGCGGATAACTCCACCAGCGTGGCTGGCCCGGACCAGACGTAGAGCGGGCAGGGACCGTTGCCGGAGGCGCAGAGCTTCACGTAGCCGAGGCCGGGAACGCCGAACTCGGCGGTCCCGATGATCCACGCCGGCCGCACCGGCGAGGACAGCCCCGTCACCTGATCGTATCGGTCGTTCGTCGCCGGGTTGTCGCCCTTCGTGATGAATCCGGCGTGCGGCGCCGGACAGTTGCGGAGCTGCTCGCAGTTCTTCGCGTCGCCGATGCTGTCCTTGTCGGCTCTGTCGTACCAGTTCTCTCCGTCCGCGACCCAGAGGCGGGCCCGATGGATGATCGGGGTTCCGGAGCGATTGTCCGGTCGGTAGATGATCACGTCGCCGTAGTTCGAGAACTCCTGATAGCCGGCCGTCCGGCCGTCCTGATACGTGACGACGCCCGTCTCCCCCTGCGCGGCCTCCGGCGAGAGTCGGTCTTCGTCCATCACGAACACCAGCTCGCCGACGGTCATGTTCGGCTCCATGCTGCCGGACTCGACGGCGACCATGGGAGGCCAGACGCCGCTGATGGCGAACAACAGCAGCCCGACCGCGAGCACCGCGCCGACGCTCGTGAACACCTCTCGGACGTACGCCACGCCGGAGTGGTCGGTCGTCCAGAGCCAGCGCAGCCACTCGACCGGCCCGCGCGGCCCCGACTCGTCGCTCATTACCCCCCGTATCCGTGCAAGTCGTTTGAACGTTCTGTCTTCCGGGAGTCTCGCTGGATTCGGCAACAGCGACGGGATGAGACGGGAGTCGTGACGCGAATCGAGGCTCGGAGAGGCCGCGTGCCGCTGTCGAGCGAGCGGGCGCTTTGCTCGGGTCGGCACGCTTTTGCCCGCCTGTCGCTTCTCATCGGAGCGTGCCGCTGGAGTCGCCAGCCCGGATAGCGAGCGAACTCGCGAGCCGTGGCTTCAACGCGTCCCGCGAGGCCGTCACCCTGCTCGCCAGTGCCGCAGATACGGAGACAGCGCTGGCGCTCGCCGTCGAGGCAGTGCCCAACGACACCCTCGTTCTCACCGCCGAGGACGTGGAGCGGGTGCTCGACGACGGCCGCCACACGCGCCGCGACGCCGATATCAGTGATTCGAAGCCTGACGACCCCTCCGTTTCGACTGGAACTGACCCGGAGAATCTGAACGACAAGAGTGGAACTGCTCCAGTCGAAACAGAGGGGTCTTCGGGCGGGGCGGCGCTGGGGTCGTCGTTCGCACGCGACCCAGATATCTCGAAGCGATCCATCAGCGTCGGGCAGGACATCACCGGGGAGTCGACGGGTACCGGCGAGTACGGGGACTTCGTGACGGTGTTTCGCGACCGCTACGAGAAGCTCGCCGGGCAGTTGCGCGGCCGGGTGAACCACCGGCCGACGGACTCGCTGCGCGCGATGCCGGGCGGGAGCAACGCCGGCCTCGTCGGGATGGTCAACGACATCCGCTCGACGGCGAGCGGCCACTGGCTAATCGAGTTGGAGGACACCCACGGCGTCTTCCCGTGTCTGGTCATGAAGGACAAGGGTATCGCCGACCTCGTGGACGAACTCCTGCTCGACGAGGTGATCGCCGTCGACGGGACGGTGAGCGACGACGGCGGCATTCTCTTCGTCGACTCGCTCCACTTCCCGGAGGTGCCGCGCACTTACGAGCCGAGCACGGCCGACCGTCACGTGCAGGCCGCGCTGGTCTCGGACGTGCACGTCGGCTCCGAGGAGTTCCTCGCGGGCGCGTGGCACCGCTTCGCCGACTGGCTCCACACCGAGGAGGCCCGCAACGTCGAGTATCTCCTCGTCGCGGGCGATATGGTGGAAGGCGTCGGCGTCTACCCCGATCAGGACGACGAGCTCGACATCGTCGACATCTACGAGCAGTACGAGGCGTTCGCGGAGTATCTGAAGGAGGTGCCGGGCGATCTGGAGATCCTGATGATCCCCGGCAACCACGACGCCGTCCGCCTCGCCGAGCCACAGCCCGGCTTCGACGAGGAGCTGCGCGACATCATGTCAGCTCACGACGCCCGCATCCACGGCAACCCCGCCATGGTCGACGTGGAGGGCGTGAAGATTCTGATGTACCACGGTGTCTCGCTCGACGAGGTGATCGCCGAACTCCCAGAGGAGAAGGCGAGTTACGACGCGCCACACAAGGCGATGTACCAACTGCTGAAGAAGCGCCACGTCGCCCCGCAGTACGGCGGTCACACGCGACTCGCCCCCGAAGAGGAGGATTATCTGGTGATGGAGGAGGTGCCGGACGTGTTCCACACCGGCCACGTCCACAAGCTCGGCTGGGGGCAGTACCGCCGCGTCATCGCCGTCAACTCCGGCTGTTGGCAGGCGCAAACCGACTTCCAGCGCTCGGTCAACATCGACCCCGACGCCGGCTACGCGCCGATCCTCGATCTGGACACGCTCGACATGAGCGTCCGCGACTTCTCCTGACGACACCCGACGATGCGGCATATCACGCTATGCTGCGGTTATGCTCCAACACAGCAGCGAGCGGCGGTATTCAGATAAGCGATGGCTGATTGAGCAATCACGAGGGCGGGAATGAAAGGGGCCGTTATCGGCGGCGTCGCCGCCGATTGCTCGGGAGAGCGCCGCTCTCCCGGTGGGCGCTACGGGAAGCACGGCGATGTAAGCCGCGAGGCGACTGTGTCGCCTCGGCCCGCTCGCGCGGGGCAACCGCGCGAGGACACCGCAGCGGGCCGCAGGCCCGCGAGGAGCGCGGCGAGATCTGCTCGCGGCCGTGGGCCGCTCGCACGGCCCGTGGACCGACGGTCCACGCTGCGCGCGACCGTAGCGCCCGGGGGCTTTCTACACCTCGGACGTGCTCACTCCGTTGCGCGCGACCTCTCTGCTGCAACTCCCACGGTTCGATCACGCCTCGCTGTCGCTCGGCGGATACGGACCGAGTGGGGGTTGAACCGAAGCGAGACAGTAACGGGCCGAGTGGGAGTTGAACCCACGACCGTCCGGTTAAAAGCCGGACGCTCTGCCGGGCTGAGCTATCGGCCCTCAGTGATACATAGCGCCATGACGTGGTAAACAGTTTCGATGCGGGCAGGGCTACTCGTCGAGATACGACGCCAGCGCGTCGGCGACCACGTCGGCAGGACCGGTCTCGTCGAGCGCGGCGCGGCGGCGGAGGCGCTGGTACACGTCCGTCGGGAGCGACAGCTCGACGCGACCGAGTTCGACATCGGTGTCGCCGAGTGCTTCCTCGACGCTCGCGCCGTCGTTGACCCGAGAGGCCGCGGCGCGCACCTCTCGGACGGTGAGACCGTGGTCGAGCACGGCCCACGCGAGGAGGAATCGGGCCTCGCCGGCGACGCGCGCGATGTGTTTGGCCGCGGTCGGTGCGATCTGACCGAGGGCGACGTACCGGCGCACGGATCGGGGCAGGTCGTGGACGCGCGCCCACTTGCGGATGAACGAGATGGTCGCTTCGCCGCCGGCCCGCTTCGCGGCGGCCTTGTACGAGCCCTCGCCGCGGACGAGCGCGGCACACGCGGCCGCACCCCGAAGCATGTACACGTTGTCGGTGCCCCCGGCGGTGTTCTCGGCGAACCGACGGACGACGTCGGCGGCCTCAGCGAGGCTCTCGGGATCAGTTGGGTCGAACCGGGCCGCCTCCTCGCCAGCGACGTTCCGCCGAATGACGGGTTCGCCGACGGGCGACTCACGGCTGGCCGTCCCCGTCGACGGCTGCTCGTCTGGGTCGGAGGCGCTACGCTTCTCTCCGGGGTCCATTCGTTACTGACTCGTATGTCAGGCGACGATAAAAAGGCCCTGTCGCCGTGCGCAGATGTCCGACGCCGCACTCCCCTGTGCAGTCCTCGGGCGGCCTCGCGTCGCACTCGCTGAAAACGATCAGTCGTCGTCGCGCTCGCTGGTGTGCTCCCAGATCTCGGTACAGCCGCATCCGTCATCGACATCTTCGAGATGGCTCGTGTCGACATCCTCGTATCGGTCGTCGCGGTCCTCGTCGGACGACGTCTGCTCCTCCGACTCGCCGCTCATGCCGTCACCTCCCCGCGGGGCGTACTCTGCGCCGCGGTGCTACGGGTTTCTCGCATCAGTTCACCGTACAACCTACGTAAGTATAAGCCCGTGCCAGTTCGTAATCACTACCCGTGCTGAGGAATACCGGGCGGTGTTGCTCGTTTCCCTGACGCTCGCTCGCGTGAGAACTACAGGACGACGGCGGGTCGGCCGTAACAGCGGTGTCACCGCATCCGACGACAGTCAGGGGTCGCCGCGAGCGTCGGGCTTACGTCGCTCGGTCGGTTCGCTGTGATGTGGTCACCTCGGTTCACCAGCTCGACGACGGTGCGTGGGTGAGCGTCAACGACAGCCGAGAGGTGAACGTCTCGGATCTCTGGCAGCTCGCCCGGAGCGACTTCTGCGGCTGTGAGCAGGCCGACTTCCTCGCCGAAGGGTTCGTCGAGGTGAGTGCTGCCGCCGGACGCGTGGAGGCGCGCATCGCCGGCCGCTGTATCGCCTGTGGCGAGGAGGGCGTCACCGACTGGCTGGAACTCGGGCGCGCCGACCCCGAGTCGGGCGAGTTCCGGTCGGTCGTCCCCGAGAGCGTCCACGTTCCCGACCGGCGACGACGGCTCGCGACGCCGGAGTGAGTGGGCGTCGGCGAGTGGTACTGCATCACAGATACCAGCAACAGTTGCTTAGAAGCGGGAGCCGGGGGGATGTTTGACGCGTCTGGCGTGCGTATATGATTCGAGGACGTGTGCGTGTGTATGCCGAGTAAAGTCGAGGGATGGAAGAGCGAGGCCTACGGGAACGAGGTCCGCGAGCACATCCTCGAGTTCGCCGAGGAGGGCTGGGACGCCATTCCCGAGGACGAACACGACGCGTGGTTCGAGCGGTTCAAATGGTGGGGTCTCTACCACCAGCGGAAGGGACAGGAGAGCTACTTCATGATGCGGATCGGGACGCCGAACGGCGTTCTCGAACCCGGACAGCTGGAGGTCGTCGCGGACGTGGCCGACGAGTACGCGCGCGGCCCCGTCGACAACCCGGAGTTCGGCGGCGCGGTCTGTGACTGGACCACCCGCCAGAGCATCCAGCTCCACTGGATCAAGCTGGAGGACATCCCGGACATCTGGGAGGAGCTCGAAGCCGTCGGCCTCTCCACACAGCAGGCGTGTGGCGACTCGTGGCGCAACATCGTCGGCTGTCCCGTCGCCGGCAAGGACACCGAGGAGTTCATCGACGCGTGGCCCGTCGCTGAGAAACTCAACGAGCGGTTCAAGGGCAACGAGGACCACACCAACCTCCCGCGCAAGTGGAAGGTGTCCGTCACCGGCTGTTCGGAGGGCTGCGGACAGGGGGACATCAACGACCTCGCCTTCGAGCCTGCGGTGAAGGAGATAGCTGGCGAGGAGGTGAAAGGCTTCAACGTCCGCGTCGGTGGCGGGCTAGCCCGCAAGGAGCCGCGCTTCGCCCGCTCCATCGACGTGTTCTGCACCCCCGACGAGGTCGGCGACGTCGCCGGGGCCTGCTCAACGCTGTTCCGCGAGCACGGCGACCGCGAGGACCGGTTCAACGCCCGCATCAAGTTCCTCGTCGACGAGTGGGGCACCGAGAAGTTCCGCCGCGTCCTGCAGGAGGAGTTCGTCGACTTCGACCTCCGCTCGGCCGGCGAGGACCTCCGCGACGAGTACACCTACAACGCCGGCGACGGCGAACACGGCGACCACGTCGGCGTCCACGAGCAGCCCGACGGCAACTACTACGTCGGCCTGAGCGTGCTCGTCGGTCGGATGGGCGCAGACGACACCCGCGAACTCGCCCGACTCGCCGACGAGTACGGCTCCGGCGAGGTGCGCATCACCCAGCGACAGAACCTCATCGTCACGGACGTGGACTCCGACCGCCTCGACGCGTTCCTCGACGAGCCGCTTCTGGAGGACTACTCGCCG
This sequence comes from Halobacteriales archaeon QH_7_66_36, assembly GCA_003021175.1. GTDB lineage: Archaea > Halobacteriota > Halobacteria > Halobacteriales > Haloarculaceae > Halosegnis. Next base: position 57,004 of record PXQV01000008.1, read on the forward strand.
GACCCCCACCCGTTCATGCGCGGCTCCATCGCCTGTACGGGGACGGAGTACTGCTCGCTTTCCATCGTGGAGACGAAGAACCGGCAGGTGCGCTACGCCCGCTGGCTGAAGGAGAACGTCGAGGTGCCTGCCGGGGTCGAGGACTTCCACATCCACCTCTCCGGCTGTACGGCCTCCTGTGCCCAGCCGCAGATCGCGGACATCTCGCTGCGGGGCATGAAGACCCGCAAGGACGGCGAGCCGGTCGAGGCGTTCGACATCGGCCTCGGCGGCGGGCTCGGCGAGAATCCGCAGTTCGCCGACTGGGTCGAGATGCGCGTCGCCGCCGACGAGGTGCCGGGCTACGTCGAGAACCTGCTGGCCGTCTACGAACAGCGGCGGCGGGACGGCGAGAGCTTCCGCGAGTTCATCGCCCGCCACGAGGAGGACGACCTGAACGGCCTCGCCGAACCCGAGGAGACGAGCTACGAGGACCCGTACATGCACAACACGAAGATGACGTGGTACCCGTACGCCGACGAGGACGACATGAGCGCCTCGCCCGCCCCGACGAACGGGCAGGGCGAACCGCTCCCGTCTGACGACTGACGCCGCGGCTTCCCTTTTTTGTCCTATTTTCACGACCGACGAGCACCGCGTCCGACGGCGCGAGAAGCTACCCCAGTCGCGTCGGCTCCGTCGTCCGCTCGACACTGACCGTCACGCTGTCGCCGACAGTGAATTCGTGGCCCTCGTGGAAGACGAGTTTCGCACCGAACGGCACCTGTGAGGCGAACAGCGACAGCCCCGTCGCGCGGACACCGTTCGCACGGACGGCGACATCCGTCCACGACACCCCTCGGCCGTCGGCGGTGCCGACTTCACAGCCGAACAGCGACACCGACCCCTCGTGTGGCCGGAGCGCTCCGCCGCCGGTGTAGTGGACGAGGCCGCCGTCGAGGGGAACGCCCTCGTCACTCGCGAGCGCGGCGAACCCCTCGCCGCCAGTCGGCGCGTCGAGCAGGGCGTAGGTGGGCCCAGTCTCGACGACTGTCCCGGTTCCGTCCCACGCGAGCGGCGTCACGTCCACGTCCAGTTCGATCGGGAGTGAACCCGACGCACGGTACGGGTTCGCGTCTGGGTCGCGAAAGCCGAGGTGGACGTGGTCGTCGACCCAGCGGCCGAAGAAGCCGGAGCGGACCAGCGTCCCGAGCGAGTCGTCGACCGCAACTCTCTCGCCCGACTCGACGCCGGGGTCGACGTGGAGCACGCGGGCGACGTACTCGCCCGTGTCGACGAGGATGAGATGGTCTTCGTCGACGGCGTACTCGCGGGGCGGACAGTCGACAGTCCGCGTGTCGAGCACGCGCCCGGCGACCGGTGACGGCGCGGGCCCGCCGCTCTCGCCGGGGTACAGGTCGACCGCACAGCCCCGGTCGTGGGCCGGATACGGCGAGTTGTACAGCGAAAATCGCTCGTAGCGGCTGACGACCGACTCCGGCAGCGTAACCATGACTGGCGTACGTCGGGAGAGGGTGTGGCGTTTACGACTCGACCAAGGTGGGAACGGTGGGGCTCGTCAAGAGTGGCACCAAGAGTATGCGGCCACCGAGGTGTAGAAAGCCCCCGGGCGCTACGGTCGCGCGCAGCGTGGACCGTCGGTCCACGGGCCGTGCGAGCGGCCCACGGCCGCGAGCAGATCTCGCCG
>PXQV01000008.1:58695-77032 GCA_003021175.1 Halobacteriales archaeon QH_7_66_36
ACCGCGTCTTCCGAACGCCGGGCTTCCCGTAGCGCCCACCGGAGAGCGGAACTCTCCCGAGCAATCGGCGGCGACGCCGCCGATAACGGCCCCTTTCAGTCCCGCCCACCGCGGTTTCTTGACTGAGCTACGCCCTACTTAGCGGAACACCGCCGCGGGAATCGGGCGCGAGGCTTTAGCCGTCCGCGACGAAACGGCACGCATGCGTATCGTTCGCGGTCGCGCCAGCGATATCGAAGCCGACCGTGCGGTCACCGACGCGCTCCGCGAGGACGCCGCCGAGACCGACGAGGGCGTCGTCCGAGCGTGGGCGCCACACCGACAGGTCGCGTTCGGCCGGCGCGACGCTCGCGCGGACGGCTACGCGCACGCTTGCCGCGCGGCCGACGAGCGGGACTACCCCGCATACGAGCGCGACGTGGGCGGTCGCGCGGTCGCGTACACGGGCAACACGGTCGCCTTCGTCCGGCTCGAACCGATCGAGGACGTACGACAGGGGTTGGACGCCCGCTACGACGCGACGCTCGCGGCCGTGCGTCGCGGCCTCGAAGTCGTCGGCGTCGCCGCCGAGCGGGGCGAACCCCCAGACGCGTTCTGTCCCGGCTGCCACTCGCTGTCGGCGAACGGCAAACTCGTCGGCCTCGCACAGCGCGTCTCGGCGGGGGTCGCACAGGTCGCCGGCGTCGTCGTCGTCCGCGACCACGGGCCAATCGCCGACGTGCTCACGGGCGTCTACGACGCGCTCGGCGTCCCCTTCGACCCGGATTCGGTCGGAAGCGTCGCCCGGGCCGGCGGCGATGGCGATCCGACGGCTGTCGCGCGCGCCATCGAGAGCGCGCTCGTCGGTGACCGCGACGCGACCGTGGAGCGACTGGCCTAAGCCGTCTCCGTCGAGTGTGCCGAGGACGCGACGCTAAACACGGTGTAGTACACCTGCCCGTCGTAGCGGCCGAGATACGGGCCGTTCAGGCCGGGTTCGGGTGTCTCCTCGGAACCGTGGGCCTGCGTCTGCTGGCGGAAGCGGTCAGCCAGCGACCGCACGGCGTCGGAAAGCTCCTCGTCGGGGGGAACGACGTAGTCCGCCTCCGTGACGGCGGTCTCGACGACCTCGCGTTCGGCCTCGGAGAGTCCCGACAGCGTCCACGTCTGTCGTTCGCGGAGTTGACGGCCGAGCTCCGCCGTCGGGCGACTCGACTCGACCGTGTAGCGGTAGGTGTTCAGCGTCGTCTCGTACTCCTCGTCGACGTGCCACTCCGCGCGCTCGCCGTTCGCCCACTCGATGATCGCGACGTCGGAGTCAGGCACGAGCGCGGACCCCTCGATCTGTTCGCGGGTGTACAACAGCGTGGTTCCGATACCCGAGATACCGTCGGCGAACCCCTCACGGCGGAACACGTCGCGGTCGGCCGCCGGCAGATCGGCGTACCGGACTGTTCTCCCCGCAGGGGTCTCGCCCGTGACGATGTCGAGTTTCACCGAGAACGTCGTGGCCGGCGTCTCCTCCCTAATCTCGTAGTCGAGCCGGTAGGCCGTCCCGTCGTAGCAGATGGGCCGGCCTGTGGGCAGCAGTTCGCGGGTGCGCCGATCCTCGGCGACGCCCTCGTCCGCGAGTCGCCGGAGGAGCCGGGGGCGTTTCCGCTCGGCGTCGTTACCGGACTCGATGCTGTAACACAGCCGCCGGGCGAGCGCGTCGTCGTCGCGTTGCTCCATCGAGAGGCGAGCCGTCGGTAGCTCGGCTCCGGACCCCGCGAGGTCGGAACCAAACGTGCCTTCGGCACAGCCTGCGACCGAGGTGAGGAGAGCGCTCCCGCTCGCGAGGAGGGCACGGCGGCGCATACGGGTGGCTCCACGGCCAGTAGTGAATGCCTTGTGGGCACGGTGTTCAGGTATGCGGGTCATCGCTCGGCCGAGAAATCGCGGTGGGTGGGTCTGAAAGGGGCCGTTATCGGCGGCGTCGCCGCCGATTGCTCGGGAGAGTTCCGCTCTCCGGTGGGCGCTACGGGAAGCCCGGCGTTCGGAAGACGCGGTCGGGGCAACCGCGCGAGGCGCGTGGTTCGAGAGAGCGACGCTCGCTCGTCATCTCGGAAATCAGAGATTTCCGGCGACAGCGAGCCGCGCGACCGTAGCGTCCGGGGGCTTTCGACATCTCGGTGGCCGGCTGGTCTCCGGAGTCACCCGCAGCTGAACACCATCCTTGTAGGGCGGCTCCGGGACACTTACGCCCGTGCCCGGCGCAGACGAGGTATGCTCTTTCGCAATGCCAACCTCGCGGACGGCCGGACCCGCGACGTCCGCGTCACCGGCGAGACGATTGGGGCGGTGGCACGCGACCTCGACCCAACCGTCGACGAGACGGTGGTCGACGCGACCGACCGCCTGCTCCTGCCCGGCATGATCGACACGCACGTCCACTTCCGACAGCCCGGCTTCGGCCACAAGGAGACGTGGGCGACCGGGTCGCGGTCGGCCGCGGCGGGCGGCGTGACGACGGTCGTCGACCAGCCGAACACGGAGCCGCCGACCGTCGACGGCGCGGCGTTCGACGAGAAGGCCGAGTTCGCGACCGACTCGCTGGTCGACTACGGTATCAACGGCGGGGTGACTGCGGCGTGGGACCCCGGCTCGCTGGTCGATCGGCCGCTGTTCGCGCTGGGTGAGGTGTTCCTCGCCGACTCGACCGGCGACATGGGTATCGACAGCGCGCTGTTCGAGACGGCAGTCGAAGCCGCCGAGGGACACGGCGTGACGGTCACAGTCCACGCGGAGGACGCGAACCTGTTCGACGAGAGCGTGCATCCAGGCGGCGCGAACGAACGACACGACGCAGACGCGTGGAGCGCGTTCCGGACGGCCGACGCGGAGGCAGAGGCGGTCGACCGCGCCTGTGCGAGCGCGCGCAACCGCGGCGCCGACATCCACGTCGCCCACACGTCGACGCCGGAGGGCATCGACATCGCGGAGAAGGCCGGGATGAGCTGTGAGGTGACGCCACACCACCTGCTGTTGTCGCGCGACGACCTCGACAGGCTGGGAACGCACGGGCGGATGAACCCCCCGCTGCGCTCGGAGACGCGCCGACAGGCAGTCTTCGAGCGGGTCGTGGACGGCACCGTCGACGTGGTAGCGACCGACCACGCGCCCCACACCCGCGCGGAGAAGGACGCCGACATCTGGGACGCGCCGTCAGGGGTCCCGGGCGTCGAGACGGCGCTCCCGCTCCTGTTAGAACTCGCCAGACGGGGGAACCTCGGCTACGAGCGAGTGCGCGACCTCACGGCCGCGAACCCGGCCGAGGTGTTCGACCTGCCGCGGAAAGGACGCGTCGAGACTGGCCGCGACGCCGACCTCGTGCTCGTCGACCCCGACGCCAGTCGTCCGGTGCGCGGCGAGAATCTCCACGCGAAGGTCGACTGGACGCCGTTCGAGGGGTTCGACGCCGTGTTCCCCGACCTGACGCTCGTGCGCGGCACCGTCGTCTACCGGCGCGAGGACGACTCGTTCGGCGACCCGGTGGGAGAGAACGTCCGGTCAGCGTAGCCGGGCAGACATCTCCAACTCGAAACTGCCCGTGTCCGACGGCTCGAAGCCGACCGTCTCGTAGAGCGACACCGCGGGCTGGTTCCACCGCTCGACGGTGAGCCACACGTGTTCGACGCCGGCTGCGCGGCCGGCACCGAGCAGCCCTCTGATCAGTTCGCCGCCGATGCCCGCCTGCTGGTAGTCGTGGAGGACGAAGATGGCGAGTTCGTAGGCCGTCGGGCCGTCGTCGGTGTCGGGGACGAGCGTGGCGTGCCCGACCACCCGCTCGCCGTGCCACGCGAGGACGTTGATCCCTCCGTCGGCCGTGATGGTCTCCAGCCACTCGCGGATGCGCTCCTCGTCGGCCGGCGGAATCCCCTGCGCGCGGTCCTCCGGGTCGAAGTCGTCGTACATCGCCGCCAGCGCCTCGAACTCGCCGTCGTAGCGCCGTATCTCAGTCTTGCGGTCTTCCCTGTCGGTGAACGACCGCGGGGGCGCGTCGTACGGACCGGCCACCTCGTCGGGGTAGACGCGGCTCATCGAATGAGGGTGACCGACACCGTCGCGTTCAGGAGGACGAACTCCGCGATGGAACCGAGCTGTACCTTCCCGAGCGGGCTCGTCTCGCCGCCGCCCAAGACGATGCGGTCGAACCCTTCCGCCTCCGCGAGGTCGACCAGCGCGCTCCCGGGATGGCCGTCGAGCGTCCGCACGTCGCCACCGAGGCCGGCGTCCGCGAGCGCCGTGCGCGCCCGCTCGGCGACCGCCTCCCGCGAGCGGTCCGAATCGGGGTTGTCCAGCACGGCAACCGACAGGGAGTCGCCGGCGACCTGCGCACGCTCGACCGCACACTCCAGTGCCCACAGCGAGTCGTCGCTGCCGCCGATCCCCAGCAGCACGTCCATGCCGCCGACCACGCTGCGCCGAGTGAAAAACTCCCCGGCGGCGGGGTTGGCCCGGCGCGGGCGCGTCCGTCCGCCGTCCGTCAGACATCGCCGACACGCTTTTTCGCCGGGACGACCCACCCAGAGACATGACTGACACGCCCGGAGGGACGGGAGCGACCACGGACGACGAGCAGGTCGGGCAGGCGGTTCGCCGGGTGGACGACGCGGGCGACGGCGAGCGTGCGCCCGACGACGCGCCACAGGCTGACGGACGCGACGACGTGCCACAGGACGTGCGCGAGTACGCCCGCTTCTCGAAGATCGACGGCGCGACCTACGACCGGGCCAACGAGTTCCTCCGCGACCGCACGTACATCACGGCCCGCGAGTGGGCCATCGCGCGGCTCTGTGCCGACTTCCGCACCGAAACGGGCGTCGAGATGACGAAGATCGGCGAGAACCTGCCGGAGCTCGTCCCGTTCATGACCGACACCTACTCCCCGCAGGCGGTGAATCAGGCCCGGGCCGCCTTCGAGGAGAAGGTACAGAAGGCCGGCGCGACGTTTCTCTACGGCGCGATGTGTGACTTCTTCGCCGCCGAGGAACTCGACGACCTGATGTACGAGGTGACGGAGGTGGCGAAGTTCCTCCTCGAGGTCGAGGGCGTCGAGCTCACCGTCGAGGAGGAACTGGCCGCCGAGGACCGCATCTCCGAGACGATGCGCGAAGTGCGGGAACGCTCCGCCGGTCTCCGACACGACGAGGTCACCTGCCCCGAGTGTGGCCACACCCACGAGGTCGACGAGACGTGATCAGGAGTCGAACCGCTCGTCGGGGAAGAAGGGCGCGGGGGCCTCGTGTGAGAACGTCACCACGTCGTCGCCGGCGAGATTTCTGACTCGCGTGAACAGTTCGCCGTCGTGGCTCCGGAGTTCGCCCTCGCCGTCGGGCGTCCGCTCGTAGTAGGCGGGCGAGAGAACGACAGCCTCACCGTCGTCGCTCTCGGTGACGACGAGCAGGAACACCGTCGTGTCCGTGTCATCGCGATACATCTCGCACGCCGAGAACGTCCGATCCTCGACGACCGACAGCAGCGTCTCGAACTCGTCGTCGGACACCACGGAGACGAGACCGAACTGCTCGTGGCCCGCGGGGACGACGGTCACGTCGCCCGGGTGGAGCGTCACGGCCTCCCACCCCTCGTCGCGGTACTGCTCGGCGGTCGCCGCCATCTCCTCTACCATCGCCTCCCACCGACCGACCACTTTCCCGAACAGATCGTCCGCGCTCATGCGTCGTGCTGTGGTCGCTCGGCGAAAAAGGGTTCCGCGCTCGGCGGCGCGTCGCTCGGCTAAACGGAGAGCACGGGCTGTGAGGCGTGTGCGATCACGTACTCGGCGGCGCGTTCGAGTACCGCGTCCGTCTCGTCTGTCATCTGCTCGCGGGGAACGACCAGAAAGTCGGCGTCGACGTCGGCGGCCGCATCGAGGACGACGCTCCCCGGATGCTGGGAGAGCCGCGACAGCGAGAAGCCGGGTGCAGTCGCGTGGGTCACCGCCACGTCGCCCGTCAGCTCTCGCATCTCCGTCATGAACGACTCCGACTCGGCGGCCACCTGCTGGGCTTCGAGATCGCCCACCTCCAAGCCTCGGACGATCCCCTCGCCGAACACGTACAGCGCGTGGACCGAGGCGTCGTACGCGTCCGCGACCGCGACGGCGTACTCGGCGGCCGCCATCGACTCGTCGCTCCCGTCGACGGGGACGAGCACGGTCTCCACGTCCATGCCAGCACTCCACGGGGCTCCCGCAAAAAGCCACCGCGCGGGAGGAAAGTATTCGTGCGTCCCCCTGATAGCGGAGCTGTGACCGACAGCCTCGTCGTACGGGACGGCACGATTCACACGCAGACGGACCGCGGCGTCGTCGAGGGCGACCTGCTCGTCGAGGGCGACGAGATCACGGCGGTCGGTGATGTCGACGCGCCGGCCGACGCCACGGAGATCGACGCCGACGGGCTAATCGTCACGCCCGGCCTCGTCGAGGCCCACAGCCACGCCGGGATGGCCGAGTGGGGCGAACCCGAGGACGGCGACGTGAACGAGGGAACAAGCGCGACGACGCCACACGTCAACGCGCTCGACGGCTTCCACCCCCGCGACGAGGAGCTGAAACACGCCTTCCAGAACGGCGTCACGACCGTCTCGGCGCGCATGGGATCGGGGAACGTCATCGGCGGCGTCATCGTCTCGATGAAGACCCACGGCACCGTCGCCGACGAGATGCTGCTGTGCGAGGACGGCATGAAGGCCGCGATGGGGGAGAACCCCAAGCGGTTCCACGGCGAGGGAGAGGGGCGACAGCCCGCCACCCGCCCCGGCGTCGCGGCCACGCTCAGACAGAGCCTGATGGACGCCGAGGACTACGTCGAGCGGCGCGAACACGCCGAAGAGGCGGGCGAGCCGTTCGAGCGCGACCTCGGCATGGAGAACCTCGCGCGCGTGCTGGCGGGAGAGCTCCCGCTGCGCGTCCACGCCCACCGCGCGGACGACATCATGACGGTGTTTCGACTGGCCGAGGAGTTCGGCATCGAAGACCTCTCCATCGAGCACGCCACCGAGGGTCACGCCATCGCCGAGGAGTTCGTGAAACGCGACGTCCCGGCGGTGGTCGGTCCCTCCATCTCCTCGGCCTCGAAGTACGAGCTGCGCAACCTCACCTTCGAGACGCCCGGTATCCTCCACCGCGCGGGCGTCACCGTCGCCATCCAGACGGACGCGCCGGTGCTCCCGCAGCAACACCTCGACGCCTGCGTGGGGCTGGCGGTGAAGGAGGGACTCCCCGAGTCGGCCGCGCTCAACGTCGTCACGACCAACCCGGCCGAGATCCTCGGCGTCTCGGACCGCGTCGGCACGCTCGCACCCGGCACCGACGCCGACATCGCCGTCTGGGACGGCCCCTTCTATCGCTTCGACACGGAGACCCGCCACGTCATCGTCGACGGAAACCACGTCTTCGACCGAGAGACGGACAGCGTCGACCCCCGCGAGGCCTACGACTGGTAGGCGCGCGTTCACGCCGCCCAGAGCGTACACTCCCGGCGTTCGTGGTCGTCCGCGAAACACTCCAATGTACGAACTCTGATCTTCGGACTGTGGTGGAATGGCGGTAACGGAATGAGTATCGAGGGCGCTGGCTTTCTGCGATGGATACTCCGACAGGGAGTATGCAACACGTGTCCATCGACGACGAGGCGACCGCGGAGTCCCCCCGACGGATCGGCCTCTCCGAGCCGCTCGGTACCACCGACTTCGCCATCAACCGCTACAGCCTCGATCCCGGCGAGGGCTTCTCCGGGGTGTTTCACACCCATCTGAAACAGGAGGAGGGGTTCTACGTCGTTTCGGGAACGGCTACCTTCGAGTACGCCGACAAGCCCCTCGCCGAGCCTGAAACCGTCGAGATCGGCCCGGACGAGGCAATCCGATTCGCACCCGGAGAGTATCAGAGCGGCACGAACGAGGGCGACGAGCCGGTCGAAGCGCTGGCGTTCGGCGCTCCGTCAGACAGCGAGCGGCCGGTTCGCGTGCGCGGCCCGTGTCCGGACTGTGGCGAGGCGGCGCTCAGACTGCTGTTCGGGGAGAACGGGTCCGGAACGGTCTGTCCCGGCTGCGGCGCTGAATCCGATATCTGACCGACTATCGGGTGTCGATGCCGCTGTTCGAGGCGGCTCTGCGTGGCGTCTCGTCGGCGTGCCGCGTAGTCTCGATCCGAAGCTTCCGGTAACGGTCATCGTCACTATCAGGCTTCGTGGACCGCGATCATGACTAGTGCAGGGATGAGGAGATGGCTTGCCGAGGTCCCTGATTTTGAGTCAGTCGAGCGGTTCGGGTGAGTCGACTCGGACCACCGCCATGCCCACGATTTATCGGGCCACCTGCTAACGAACGAATATGGGCGGTATCGAGCTCCGGAACGGGACACTCGTTGTCGAGCGCGAGCCCAATCAACTCGACGAGTTGACGATCCGGTTCTCCGAAGTCCTCGACCAGTTCGACATCGAGCACGTCTACGTCGCCGGGTACGTCTCCATTCTCGCTGGCCGGGCACGCTCTACCGAAGACATCGATGTCCTCATCGAACGAATCGACGAGGAGACTGCAGACCGACTCGCGGAGAGGCTTGATGAGGAGGGATTCTGGGGTCCGGCGATGCCGCTCTTTTCGATGTACGAGATGCTCGATAACGGCGACAACATCTGGGTCGCTCCGGAGGACCAGATCACACCGCATCTCGAAGTAAAGTTCGCGCGCGACGAGTTCGACCGCGCGTCTCTCGGAAACGCGATCACAGCCAGAATCGGTGATGCTGCGATCTCGATTGGACCGTTAGAACTCCAGATCGCGTACAAGCTCCACCTCAGCGCGCAGAAGGACATCGAGGACGCGGTTCACCTCTACACGCTCTTCGAGGAAGGACTTAGTGTGTCCTGTCTCGAAGAGTGGGTACGGCGACTCGACGTCGAAGACGAATATGAGCGACTCAAACGCACGTGAGCGCCTCGACGCGAAGCACGAACGAAACCGCGAGCAGCGCATCAAGGGTATCAAGCGCTGGGTCGAATACATCAGATCAGAGCCACCGGAGACGTGGGGACCCCAACAGAACGCCGTCGTCGATGACCAGCTCGATGCGGCCCAAAGTGCAGGGACCTCGGCGTCCCACCAGCAACGCGTAGAGGACGTAGCAGCCGAAATCCTCGAAGCGCGCAACGAGTCCGACGCTGATTCGGAGTAACTGAATTACTCGCAGTTCTCTGTCAGGTATCGTTTGGTCGGTGTCAAGCTCTTCTATAAACTCCTGTAGATGCGTCTATGCGAAAGTGGTGGAACACAAGACGAAGTTGATCTCGGTTCTGGTATCGTGTAGTGGAACTTGAATATTGACTGATAGGTGTAATGCCGCGGTATCATGCAACACGCGTTTCGGGTCGGACAACAATACCGGGACACCGGGAGCTACCGCGATCCGGACGACCAGTTTCTCCGGTGGATTCGCGGCCCACTCGATAGCGGTATCAAAAACACTGGCGGAATACGTGGTCTCAGCGCGGATCGGTCTGACACACCTGCAGCGCTCGTGCTCGTCTCGAACGACAGCGGCATCTCTCAGCACGACGACCCGTGGGAAGATACGCTCGCCGTCAACGCCGGGTACATCAGTTACTGGGGCGACGCAAAGGCCTCGAACCCCTACGACAAGTCCGCGCAGAACCAGAAGATCAAGGCTGCCTTCGAAGACGCCGCGGCCAGGCGGCGCGAGGACGTCCCGCCCGTCCTCGTGTTCCGCAAACCCGAATCAGGCGTCGTCGAGTTCTGCGGCCTCTGTGTTCCCGACCACTTCGAAGTCCGCGCGTACCAGGCCGATAACGGCACGCAAGTCCCCAACTACCAGTTCCACTTCTCGATCCTCAACACCAACGCCGTCCCCGTCACGTGGCTGCACGAGCGCGCCCAGCAGAGTGACGACAGCGCGGCACCGGACGTCTGGCAGCACTGGGTCCAGACCGGAGAGGTTGCCCAGTGGCCGACCGGCGAGACGCTCGATCAGAGCGGTCGGGTTCGCCGCTATGAAACGTCCGAAACCGTGGTCAGTGGCGTCTTCCGAGAAGAAACGTTTGACCGGTATGACCACGCGTGCACGATGACCGGGATTCGGGAAGACGACCTGCTCGACCTCGCGCATATCCTCCCGCGAAGTCAGCATCCTGATCTCGCAGAACACCCGGAGAATGTCATCGTGCTAAACTCGCTCCATCACCGAGCCTTCGACGCCGCGCTATTCACAATCGACAGCGACTACCGCATACGTGCCAGCCCGTCATTCGATCCAGCGCATCCGTTCCTCCGCGAAACCATTCTCAGCCGGGAAGGCGAACAACTCGCATTCCCACCCGGCGCGCAAGTGCAACCGTCGTTCCTGGAGGAACTCAACACCGGCCTCTCGTGGCTCTAGTTTGCACGTCTCGATACCACAGCCGCAACAGAGCTCAACTCGTTCCCGCTCGACACGGTCAGGAAAACCCCTTATATTAACATCTCTACACTGAACATGAGAAGTATCTGGAGGTACACCTTGTGACGTTTCAAGAACGACTCCGCTCGATAGAAGAGCGGTACAACATAGATGAGAGCGAACACGCACGGGAACTGGGCCGTGCCGTCGCCCATCTCCAGGACTAATACTGCTACCCGTCTACCAGCGAATCGACGTGGTCTTCAAGCGCTTCATACACGACACTGAACTCGGGAAGATCCGCAACCAAATCGGGGAGCGTATTCTGCCAGCCGTCACGGATCTCATCCCGTTTCTCTCCGGGAAGCCCATCTCGAAGGTCGATGTTCAGACCGTCGTGTTCACACTTCCGCGTGAATGCCGGAAGGATAACCGAGTCATCAACGTCGGCCTCCGTAAGCATCTGATACAGGTCGTAGTAATCACGAGCCTGTGACCGCTAGTAGAGCGCTCGCAACTTCTCCGCGAAGATTTCCTCCAGGCTGTACGCGGTTAACTCGAATTCGGGGACACCCTCGTAGCTGTGGCGATGATTGACCGAGTCGAACGCCACGTATTCGTCGATCATCACGTCCAGGCTCGTCGTGTTCTTGTGACCGAGCACAGCGTCGTACTGGATTCGATATCAACGTAGTGCGTTGGATACGCGTCTTTCTGCAGTTCGCGGTGTTCGGTCACCTCGAAGTCGATACCGGAGGCTCTGGTCGCGTCGTCCAATGTGGTTTGCAACTCCGCTTCGCTCCCGTGGTACGCTCCCTCGACACCGAAATCGAGGTCTTCCGAGTACCGCCACGTCTCCGGGAAGTACAACTTGCTGAGCGCAGTGCCGCCCTTGAACAACAGGTTGTCACCATAGGGACTCGTGTAGATTGCCCACAGAATCCACGAATTGACGTAGTTCTTCTCCGCGTAGCCGAGTCGAACATCCAACTCTCTGGCCAACCGTCGGAGTTGCGCTTCAGAAATCATGAGAACTCATCCGAGAGGAACGGTTCAGGATCAACGTTCAGACGGAGTTGGTACTTGCTGTCGCGGGTCCCCGTCGCTTCTTTTGTCGGATCAAGCAGCGGATATCCGGTCGTGAAGCTCTCGACAAGGTTCCAGTATTCCGGGAGGTCGATGTCCAACTGGTCGGCGAGGTAGACGATTCGTTTCGTCGCGGCACCGTTCCCAACTCGCCGCAGGTACTCAACGACTCGCTTCCACGAACATCCCATCCCAACAGCGTTCTGCATTGCCTTCGCAAGTTCGCTGATACCGCCGCAGAACTCCGGGTGGTCGGCGCAATCGACCAGCGTCTTCTCGATACTCGAAATGTTCACCTGATTCGACCCGGCCGCAGTCGGTTGATAACCGAAGAACTTCTGCTTAGTGACCGTCACCGGACGATACGTGACCCCGTGGATTTCACGCTCTTGGGCGCGCTTTGTCGTCACGACGTACACCGTCCGGGACATCTGCTCTGTCAGCCCGTGGTGATTCAGCGCACTCCAGTACCCGATGTACATCGGCTCTACAAGTGCTGACGCAATCACGAACTCGTGTTCGGTATACACGGCATTCTCGCCCGCAGCGAGCGGCAGAATCAGATACTTCCCGTGCGCGATCCGCTCAAGCCAGCCTTTCTCCTTGAGCGCATACGCCATGTCCTTGGCCGACTTTCGTGGAATGTCAAGGACGTCCGCGATGTCGCTGATGGTGATGACCTGCTGGTTCTCGCTTGCGAGCCGTGACAGTACCTGCGACTCACGCGTCGACAGGCTCTTCCGTTGAGTCTCTTCCTCGCTTGTTGGTCCCATAGCCGCTCAGCGTACATAGACTCTAAATCTGCCCTCGGAATAAAGGTATTCGTTGAGAGTTGATTTGTCGAAAGTTGTCCTGAAGACCGCTCAGCGTACACAGAATATAAATCAACGACAGATACACTCCTGTCTCACCTCGAAACCACGGTCACCGCAGAACCCTACCGCTGAAACCTACGCGCGTTACTCGTTCTCAAGCGCGTCGTAGATCTCCCGATTCGCGTCCCGATCGGCTGCCGCAACCCGGCGGACAAGCTCGCCTCGGATGTCTTCCATCACTTCGTCAAGCGGGGAAGCAGACTCGGGATCCTTCTCAGTCGCCATACTCAACGTACCGTTTCGAGCGCTGTTAATCGTTCGGGTCCGATGAGTCACCGGTCAGTTCGTCTACGCCGTACTGAAGAAGGTCCTCACGCCACGCTTCGATTTCCCCTCCGAGGTCTATCTGTTCGGTATGAGACCGAAGGTATTCGACAGTCTCCGTCTCGTCGACTGATGTTTCGTCGGTGCCGAACTGTTTGAGGATCGACCGAATTTCAGCGTCGTACGTGAACCGGTATCCGTTGAGGAAGTAGAATACAACCGTCGTGTTGAGAGCTGTGCGCTTGTTCGCGTCGACGAACGGATGGTTTGTTACCAGAAGTCGAAGGAGGTGAAATGCTTTCTCGTGAATCGTCTCCGGTGCTGCTCCAAAACTACCCCGCTCAATGTAATTCAGGACGAACTCAACATCGCCACGGGTCTGCACGCCTGCCTGCGTGTCAGAATACTCTGAGACGATATCGTCGTGAATAGAGAGAACATCCTCCACTGACGGATACCAGAACGAGTCAGCCATTCACCCAGATGTTGATGCTATGCCAGTGTAATCCTTCCTATCGACCCAGTCAGCACACCCTTCCCTGTGTCCCAGGTCAATCCACGTTACACACTGTAGATAGGGCTACGCCACCGTAACGAGTCGTTCTGCCAATCGCTCAATCTCTTCAGCCTCCTTGACAGCAGATACCCACCGATCCGGGAGGTTAGATGCTCCGAACTGTGCCCCTGCGACCGCGCCCGCAATCGCCCCAATCGTATCGGTATCACCGCCGCGATTCACGGCCGTCACAATTGCTTCCTCGGAACTGTCCGCGACTAGATCATCATGGAGTGCCGTCTGCAGCGAATGCACGACGTACCCTGACGTTTCCAATACGAGAACGTCTCCGGCTGGTCGGAGAACGTGCTCTCGTTCATCGAACACGCCGAAAACACGAAGCAAGTCATCGATGAGATCGACGCGTTCGAGCCTGCATAGTGTTGTCTCCTCATCTTTCTTCGTCGAGCGCGAGTAGTGTAGTTCGGTATCACGCGGTCGTGCCACGACCGAGACGGGCGTTCGAATCGTCCCTCGCGCACTCGGAGCGCAGCTCGTAAATCAGACAGCCCGAGCGACGCTCTTCAACAGAGGTGACATCATGGCAATCACCAGTGACAACGAACTCGAATCGACGACGACTGCTGTCGTCACGATCCGTATCCCATGTGGCGCAGACAACGATCTCGTCACCGACGCCGAAGAGCGCCTCTCGCGGGCCGAGAACATCGATACTGTCACGATTGACAAGATGCGCGGTATCGATCCGAAGCTTTCGGCAATATTCATCACCGTCAGAGTGACCATTCAGTGGACCACGACGATAGCCGATGCCGAGGCGAGGATGCAACTTGCTGATGTCTCGGGTCTCGAATCGATCAAGCGTATCGAATGAGTCGGCCCGGACACTACCAATCCCGACGAGCTATGCGCTCACTGCTAACGAACGTCTATGAGCGGTATCGAGCTCCGCTCCCTTACACGTCGGGCAACGCGTCTCGTAGATTGCTGTCCTCGTCCGCGAAGTCGTCCGGCGTGTACGTCGTCGGGCTGAGATCGTCGTCACTGAGATCATGGATCTCGTACAGTGCTTCAACAATATCGTATGCTGTCCCGGACGACAGCCCGGTACGGCGAGCGATTTGTCGAATGGTGATGTCCCCCTCGCTGTGTACCTTGACGAGGTCGTGTGCGAGCGCAAAAGTCACGAGGCCGTGTTCGTCACGCACACGGTTGATGACGGAATATGCATTTTCATGTGCGACCACCTCAACAAGTTCGGGGGTGATCGACACTTCGATGTCGCGGATCCCGAGTGTCATCTCGAACTCCTCCGCCTCGTACACGGTGGTTCCAGCTTCGTCCCCAGTTTCGGTGATGAGTCCTGCCTGTTCTAACTTACGGAGGTACTCGTACACTGTCTTTTTCGACACGTTCGATGTCTGCGTGAGTTCGGAACCGGTTGCGGTTGATGAGTGGCGGATGGACGTGTAGAGGGACGCGAGGGCAGTGTTGGCGAGCAACTCCGTGAACGTGGGGATGCCGATAATCGCCTTTGGGGCGTCGCCCGCGTTCCGCACGTGTTCCGTATCGTAGCCCACCGTGTGTAGAGTTACGGAACTCAAAACCATAAGCCACGCATCAACTAAATCACCCGCCCGGCTCTGAACGAAGGAACTGTTTTACCAATTACTGATCGAGATCGAGTTCGCACGCGATGAGTTGTTCTAGACCGCGCATTTCTTTCCTCATCTACCGTGGACACTCCTCCCTTGCCACTGGCGCTACTGTATGAATATTTGAACGAGGACAAATTATTTGAACTGGGCAGTACAAGACCTAGTCGAATGACTGAATCGAACCAGGGATCGTGGACAGAGAGTATGAGTGGGCGTGAGCGCGTCCGGCACGTCGTGGAGCTGCTGGACAAGCCAACGCCGGTACAGGAGATCGCGGATCGGGCAGACGTGTCGCGCGCGACAGCTGACGATGAACTCCAGCGACTGCAGAGTGACGACTGGGTCACTGAAACGACCGTCGACGGGACGAAAGCCTACGACCTGAATCCCGTGCGAATGCTCTTCGACGAGATAACAGACCTGATCGAGGCCCACTCACGTGACGAACTGGAGAGCCAGCTCACAGAGCTGAAGGAGGAACAGGAAGAACTGGCGACGGAGTACGACGTCAGTTCACTCGACGAGTTCCGGGAGCAACTCGCTGACGAGGAGCTCTCGGCTGAGGAGCTTCGTGAGCGTCGCAACGTGATCGCTACGTGGGAGGCGATCAATACGAAACTCGGGCTTGTAAAGCACGCCCTCCAACTATATGACGACGTCATCGAACTCTCTTCACCGCGGACTGACTCTCCCTCGACACTCGCCTAATGGTGGTCTTCCTCGCTAACCGGGCGAAGTTGCAGAGCAAGCGGCCCCACGACCGCATCCAGAATCGGCTCAGCGGCGCGTTCGAGAACGTTCTGCGACGGCGGGCTGAGCCGCGCGAGGCGGGCCCGTATCGGGTCGTCGCCGACGTGAACCCGCGGCAATTCCTTGGAGATGATGAGTACCCGGGGATTGATGCGCGGGTCGAGATTGGGTTTCAATTACGAACCAGCGACCCGTACGAGCACTACTGGTTCAACTGGATCGAGCCAGAGCGCAGTCTGCTCGTCGGGTGGCATCAGGATGATACGCACGATAATCTCGGGCCGGTTCACTTGCAAGTGAATGATGGGGCATCGGCTATCGATCATCAACGGGCACAATTCATCGACTCGCACCCGCTTGATGTCGTGGAGCAGCGACTCGATTCACTCCACGATGCCGTCTTCGCTGTCGAGTGGGAGCAGGGACGGCCTGTCGGACTCGATACGTCCGCGTCAGTAGTTGCGTAGTTTTCTACTGTGGGCCGTTCTGACTCGCTTCAGAACGTGGGTGCTGGCTCATGTACACAGGTATGTACGTGAGTACGTATACGGGAACGTACCTCGGTCAGAGCAGGATTTTTGTGGGATAGTCGCTTTGTCGACGGCATGTTTCGACGGGCCTTCCTCAGCGCGCTCTCAGCGATCCCGAGAATCTCGCTTCTCCCCGACCGATTCCAACCGGAGTACCCAGCGAAACTTCCGTCCGAGAGCAGCCTCATGTTTTGGTTCCATTTCTACGCCGCGACCCAGCGCGGCACGCTGAGTACCGACTGGGCACGTCAAGAGACAGTGGATGATTTAGAACTCGACACACTCGGCGACGATGAGGCGATCCAGTTCCTGCGATTGGCGAGCGACGGATTGTACGATGTTGAGGATATGCCTGAGCAGTGGCACGGCATCTTCGAAACGATGGAGCGAGAACGCTAAATCAAAATCGGTGTGCAGCAGTTTCCTGTTCGTTCAGAGGACACCTGCGAGTCCAGCAGTACCAACGAGGATCAGACAGATACCCAGGAGTAAGATCAGGATCTGACGCGGGCCAATAACATCTGTTACTCTATTCATAGCTGGTTAGCGAGCTGGACGCGCCCCCCCGAACCGAAGTACGTCAATCCCGGGATTCTTCCCGACGAGATCGGCGTCTTGCACTACACGATTCTTTATGCCCGCACGACAAAATCGTTCTCCTGCTTCCCGCGCCAATAGGGAAACCAATGGACGATTCATGAGTTCAGATTCCTCTCAGGAGTCATATACGTCGCCTCGAAATACGAGGGGTGCCAAGACGTAGTCGTCTTGGGCTTTAGGGTATCGTGTGAGAGCCAAGGGCCGGATTCGAACCGGCGTATAGTTGCTCTGCAGGCAACCGCGTAAGGCCAGACTCTGCCACCTTGGCGCAGTCGTCGGTAGCGTGGTGGTGTGGTTAAGGATAGCGGTCCGCGCCGGAGAGCGCGGCCGCTCGTCGATGAATGAGTAGGCCCACTGAAGCGTGGGCCGAGTATGAATGGGAGGCGGCGAACCACTAGTTACGAGCGTCGACAGTTCCGTCTCCGGATTCCACCGGGACAAGCCCTGCGTGGGCTCCGAATTGGGAACCTCTGCTCGCACTTTGTCTCCCGTGAGGGACAGCTTTCCCAGAGGCTCGCGCACTCCAGTACTCACCGGAACGCTGGCGGGCTTATCTGCCGTGTTCGGGATGGGTACGGGAGTTGCCCCGCCGCTGTGGCCGCCTTAACGCCGATCCGCGGAGTCGAACCACGGTCCCGTGAGGGAACGCCGGTATCGGTGGTGAATACGGATGAAACCGTGTGTGCGTGCGATCCAGTTTGCGCCTGGACCCGTTCAGTGGGTCAGTGCGATGATTGAGTGGCTTCGGTCCTTAGTTCTCGCGGGCTGAACACCTCGTCACCTCGGTGCGTACACCCCGAGTCTATCGATCTCGTCTTCTACGAGCGACCTCGGTGGAGCCTCTTTTCCAGGTGGGTTTCGAGCTTAGATGCGTTCAGCTCTTACCCCGTGTGACGTAGCTGCCCGGCAGTGCCCTCTCGGACAACCGGTACACCAGTGGTCACCATTCGTAGTTCCTCTCGTACTATACGAGGAGGGAACCGACATCGAGGTAGCAAGCCACGCGGTCGATATGTGCTCTTGCGCGTGACGACTCTGTTATCCCTAGGGTAGCTTTTCTGTCGTCAATTGCCCGCATCGGGCAGGCAAATTGGTTCGCTAGACCACGCTTTCGCGTCAGCGTTCCTCGTTAGGAAGAACACTGTCAATCCACCTTTTGCTCTTGCACTCTTCTTCGGGTTCCCGACCCGAATGAGGTGGACATAGGGCGCGCTCGATATCGTTTCGAGCGCGTACCGCCCCAGTCAAACTGCCCAGCTATCGGTGTCCTCCTCCCGGAGTGAGAGTCACAGTCACTGACGGGTAGTGTTTCATGGCTGGCTGGGTGGCCCGCTAGCGCGGGTACCTCTGTAACGCCTCCTACCTACCCTGCACATCAGCGACCATGTCTCAGCGACAGCTTGCAGTAAAGCTCCATAGGGTCTTCGCTTCCCCCTGGGGGTCTCCAGACTCCGCACTGGAACGTACAGTTCACCGGGCCCAACGTTGGGACAGCGGCGCTCTCGTTAATCCATTCATGCAAGCCGCTACTGAAGCGGCAAGGTACTACGCTACCTTAAGAGGGTCATAGTTACCCCCGCCGTTGACAGGTCCTTCGTCCCCTTGTACGGGGTGTTCAGATACCTGCACTGGGCAGG
>PXQV01000013.1:0-44585 GCA_003021175.1 Halobacteriales archaeon QH_7_66_36
GCCTGCGCCACACCTAACGAGCATCGTTTACGGCTAGGACTACCCGGGTATCTAATCCGGTTCGAGACCCTAGCTTTCGTCCCTCACTGTCGGATCCGTTCTCCTGAGGCGCTTTCGCCACCGGTGGTCCGTCCAGGATTACGGGATTTCACTCCTACCCCGGACGTACCCCTCAGGTCTCCCGGTCCCAAGCCACGGGGTTTCCGCCGGACGCCTACTGGTTAGGCCAGTAGATTTCCCGACGGACCTCCGCGGCCAGCTACGGACGCTTTAGGCCCAATAAGATCGGCCATCACTCGGGCTGCCGGTGTTACCGCGGCGGCTGGCACCGGTCTTGCCCAGCCCTTATTCGTGTACCACCTTACGGTACACAAAAGCGAGGGCTCTATGCCCTCGCACTCGGTGTCCCCCTATCGCACTGTCGTGCAGTGTAAAGGTTTCGCGCCTGCTGCGCCCCGTAGGGCCCGGAATATTGTCTCAGATTCCGTCTCTGGGTTCTCACTCTCATGACCCATACCGATTATCGGCACGGTGAGCCGTTACCTCACCGTCTACCTAATCGGCCGCAGCCTCATCCTATGGCGCCGGAGCGTTTAGCGCTCCCAGCATTCAAGCTCGGGAGCGCTATCCGAGATTGTCCACAGTTTCCCGTGGGTATCTCGGTCCATAGGGTAGATCGGCCACGTGTCACTGAGCTGTTCGCTACGGTAAACGTACAACTAGCATGGCTAAATCGGACACCGATAGCAATGGCCTCCGGCAGGATCAACCGGAATGTCCTCGGCACATGGCCGAGGGGTTAGGCGGGAACACATCTCGAAGAGATGTGCATATCGCTATCGTGTTGGGATCGCTCGGTGACACCGTACCGGGTGTCACCGAACCATCAGGGCTGACATCAGATTCGATCGTGTACGGCGGACCGCAGGGGTCGAATCCTCATTTCCTTCGGACCTAAACGTACCGCCCGATGAGTCATAAACCCATCGGACCGCGCTCGGTCCGAGACGAGTCGGCCGTCGAAGGCCGAACTCGGTCACGCTGTGTGCGTTCCATCCGAACGCCCTCGTACGCTTAAGGGCGTCGAATCGGCAGTCACGTTACCCGGCAGAACCGGGCAGCGTGCGTGTTCAAGTCCGAACGCCCGTTCGCGTATAAGGGCGTCGGATTCGCGGTGTGCTTCGCGACCCGACGGAGTCGAGTCGCGGGGCGGCGCGTGCGCGCCCAGCGAGCGGGCGACCCGGCGTGGGCCACCTCACCTCGTCACATCACGTCTGAGACGGGTGATACACTTAACCCCGTCGTCTCGTCGGTGCCACGTCATGCGGTTTCATGCCGCTCTCGTGTGTACAATCGGGGAGAATACGGAGTGTCGCGCGGCCGGAGGCCGGGCCGTCGTCCCACGCTCGCACGTACGGTCGGGCCGGATGAGTGCCGCGCACGCGAGGCTACGGCTGGCGGCGCTATATGGCGTGTGGTCGCCGGTGAAAATGGATAGCCGGGATCAGATCTCTTCGAGGTGCTCGATGCCCTTCTTCGAGACGTTCGCTTCCGTTATCTCGTTGGGCATCCAGTCGGGCTTGTCGTCGGGAGCGTTCTCCTCCCACGCCCAGCCGTCGTAGATGTGGACTTTCTTCGTCCCTTTCTCTCGGAGCCGCAGCTCCGTCTTGTCGGCGGCACTCTCGGAGCCAGCCGGGTCGAGCCGTCGGGCCGCCTTCAGCGCCGCCTGCCGTGGCGTCCGCCCGGAGAAGACGCTCGATTCGTCGCCGGTCCCGTCACGTAACGCGAAGTTCCGTTTGTCGTCGGCCATTGTATGTCGCCTCCGTGTGCCACGTGAACAGGATTTAACTTAAACGTATCCCCCAAACCGACCGACAGCGCCCGATCATTTATAAGCGACGGGCAAGATCACCGCGAACGGACCCCGAGAGCGCCGCGACGCCGGGCGTGCATTCGTCCGGGCGCGGGCGCGCCACGGTACACTTATGTAGTCAGTGCGGCCAAAAGGTTGCAAACAGCCAGATGGTTCGCAAGAAGACGCTCAGCCCCAGTGGCGCGAAGGACGAGAACGGCGAGTACCACAACGTCCACGTCAATCTTCACGAGGACGAACTCGACGTCGCCGGCCTCGACATCGGCGACGAGGTGTTCATCAGGGTGCGCGACGGCAAGATCATCATCCAGAAGGCGGACCCCGACGAGGTCGAACACGAGTTTTGAGCCCCTCCGTCTCGTTTCCGGCCTCCGGCTTGGCCCGACTGTACGACGCGCTCAAGCCGGCACTGTTTACGCTTCCACCCGAGACCGCCCACGGCCTCGGCCACGCCGCGCTCCGGGTAGCACAGGACACACCGGTCGCTGAGGTGATGACCGACCGACTCACCGTGGACGACCCTCGACTCGAAACGACGGCGTTCGGCCAGTCGTTCCCGAATCCGGTCGGCGTCGCCGCGGGCTTCGACAAGAACGCCGAGATACCTGCCGCGCTCGCGGCGCTCGGCTTCGGCCACGTCGAGGTCGGCGGCGTCACCGCCGAGCGGCAAGCCGGTAACCCACGCCCGCGGATGTTTCGTCTCCGCGAGGACGACGCGCTCGTCAACCGCATGGGGTTCAACAACGGCGGCGCGGACGCCGTCGGCCCGCGTCTCGCCGACGCCGACGTGTCCGTCCCCGTCGGCGTCAACATCGGCAAGTCCAAATCGACGCCGCTGGACGAGGCCGAGGACGATTACCTGTACACCTTCGAGCGCACGCGCGCGGGCGGCGACTACTTCGTCGTCAACGTCTCCTCGCCCAACACACCGGGGCTCCGCGAACTCCAAGACCGCGAGCCGCTCGAACGCATCCTCACCACGCTACAGGACGCCGGGGCCGCCCCGCTCCTGTTGAAGCTCTCTCCCGACCTCGGGGAACCGGCCGTCGAGGCGGCCGTCGATGTCGTGAACGACCTCGGTCTTGACGGTATCATCGCCACGAACACGAGCGTCCGTCGCCCGGACTCACTCGACTCTCCTCACCGCGTCGAAGGCGGCGGCCTCTCCGGCGCGCCTATCGAGTCAGAGGCAACCCAGATGGTCCGGTTCGTCGCCGAGCGGACGGACGTACCCATCGTCGGTGTCGGCGGTGTGTCGGACGCCGCGGGCGCGTACGCGAAGATCCGTACCGGCGCGAGCGTCGTCCAGCTGTACACCGCGCTCGTCTACGAGGGCCCCACCGTCGCCCGTGATATCAACGAGGGGCTGTTGGACCTGCTCGAACGCGACGGCTTCGAGAGCGTCGAGGAGGCCGTCGGCGTGGACGTGGCGTGACGACGAGGACGCGGACGCAACGCGTGTTACGCCAGCGCCGCGAGGTCGAACTCGAAGGCCGCGACGGGGAGTTCGAGGTCGTGTTCGACGAGCACCGCCGGATGTAGCTCACCGATGATCCCCGCCGGTTCGCCGTCGAGTCGAATCTCGGCTGCGCGGCCGTCGATGAACGACGGGTGCTCGGTCGGCGGTGTCGAGAGGTCGGCACCGAACGCGCTCGCGAGCCGCTGGAGACGGGCCTTCGCGTCTTCGTAGGAGGCGTCGGTCCGGGCGAGCGCGGCCGCGACGGTCCGCCGCTCTGCCACGCCCGAAGCCGCGTCCGGGTCGCGCTCGGCCGCGAAGCCGACCTCCGCGATGTCCTGCGGATAACGGCGGTGCGTGTTGTTCTCCAAGACCATCGTGAGCGACGGGAGCGCCCACGTTCGCAGCATGGTGTACGCCTCGCTGTACGGCCCCTCGACGGCGACGGACGCACCGCCCCCGAGAACGTCCGTGTCCTGTGTCACGCACATCCGCTCGTAGTTCTCTTCCTCCGAGATCATGTGGAAGTTCAGCAGGTCCTCGAAGCCGAGGCCGACGAGCGCGTTCCGCACCGACCGTTCCAGTTTCGAGCGGTCGTGGCGACTGCCGACCGTCGACACGTCCGGGTAGCGCGGCTCTAACTCGTTGAAGCCGTACGCACGACCCACGTCGTCCACGAGGTCCATCGGGTGGAGCACGTCCACGCGGTACGGCGGGATGGTCACCTCGTAGGCCGTCTCACCGTCGCGGTCCGTCTCGCTCGCGTCTAGCCCCGACCGCTCGAACAGGTCGACGACATCCTCGCCGGACACGTCGATGCCGAGCGTCGTCTCGATGCGGTCGTGGGTGACGGTCTTCGTCCGCGTGTCCAGCGCAGGCCGGACGAGTTCGCGGTCCGGATAGTCGACGGTCACCTCCTCGATGCGTCCCCCGCGCGCGTCCAGCGCGTAGCAGACGATGGTGAGCATCTTGTCGACCGTCCACTGGTCGGTGCCCGTCATCTCGATCAGCAGGTCGCGAGAGCCCTCGTCCACCTCGGTTCGCTTCCCGTTGATCACCGGCGGGAACGAGAACAGCCCGATCTCGTCGTAGATGGCCGGGTACGAGTCGTAGTCGGCGACGAGGTCGGCGTACGTGTCGCCGGTGGGGTGGTCAGTCAGCACCTCGGCGGGCGTCATGTCGGCGTCCGCGTCGAGGGGAACGAACCGGTCGCCGTCCGGGTCGATACCGGTGTAGGAGATGACTTTCGAGCCGTCTTTTTCTTCGTCGGCCGACCGCCCCTTCAGCATCGCCAGATCGTGGACGCCGATGGCACCTTTCGCCCGCTTGCGCCCCATCGTGGCGTGGAGCTTCTCCTGCAGTTGGATCAGCGATTCGAGTTTCCCCTCGGTCATGTCGACGCCGCGGACGACGGCGGCGGTGACGTACGGGCGCTCGTCGGGCACGTCTCGCACCTCGACGGTCCACTCGGCGTCGTTCGTCGACGGGACGTAGACGCCACGGGCGTCGCCGTACTGGTAGCGCAGCGACCGCGCGATCCCCTCGACGGAGAGCCGGTCGAGTCGGTCGGGGGCGAACTCGAACTGGAACGCCCCGTCGTCCGTCTCGCCCTCGAACTCCAAGCCGAGCGCGAACAGGTCCTCGCGCAGTTCTGCGTCGCTCTTCGCCTCGTAGCCCGCGAGTTCGCGCAGTTCGTCGGGATCGACATCGACGACCGGCATCAGGCGAGCACCTCCACGTTCCGCAACAGGTCGAGATCACACAGGGTGCCGTGTACGTCGCGGATGTCCTCGAACCCGTACATCAGCATGAGCAGGCGTTCGAGCGCGAGTCCCCACGCCATCACGTCACACCCGACGCCGAGCGGGCGGAGCACCTCCTCGCGGAAGATGCCGCTGTTGCCGATCTCGACTATCTCTCCCGTCTCCGGGTGCGTGCCGAACAGCTCGAAGCTCGGCTCCGTGTACGGGTTGTAGTGGGGCTTGAACTCGATGTCGGTGATGCCAAACTGGCTGTAGAACTCCTCGAAGGTGCCCATCAGGTCGCGCACGGACAGGTCCTCCGCCATCACCCACCCCTCGATTTGGAAGAACTCCAGCAGGTGGGTCGGGTCGAGCGTGTCGTTGCGGTACACCTTCTCGACGGAGAACCACCGCTGGGGTGGCTCCAGTTCCCCGACGGCCTCCCCGGAGAGATACCGCATCGACAGCGAGGTGGTGTGACCGCGCAGGGCCACCTCGCGGGCGAACTCCTCGCTCCACGGGGAGTGATACCCCTCGCCGTTCTCGCCGACGCCGTTCCGGTGGGCGTCCTCGACCCGGTCGACCAGTTCGGTGGGCAGGTCGTCCATCGGCTCGGTGTCGAGCGTGAACCGGTCCCAGTGGGTCCGCGCCGGGTGGTCCTGTGGCATGAACAGCGCGTCGTTGATCCAGAAGTCGGCGTCTGCGTGCGGTCCCTCCATCTCCGAGAAGCCCATCCCGACGAGGGTGTCCTTCACCGACTCCGCGGTCTGTCGGAGGATGTGCGTCCGCCCGCCGGAGGCGGGGTCGGCGTCGGCCTCGACGTTGTACTCGGCGAATTCCACGTCCTTCCACTCGCCGGAGGTGAGCAGGTCGGGGGTGAGTTGCCCGACCGTCTCGGCCGGCTCGACGCCCTCCATCAGCGCGGTGACGCCGTCGTCGGTCAGCGTGACCGCCCGCTCGACGCGTTCGGACCGGTCGACGAGCCCGCGCTCAGCGAGTCGGTCGACGACCGCGTCGTCGCTCACCTCCTCGCCGTCGGCGATTGCCGCCAGCGCTGCGGCGTGCGCGTCGGATTCGGGGTCGACATCCGGATCGGCGGACAGCGCGCCGTCCTCGATGTCGCCGAGTCCCTTCTGCGCGAAGTTCGTCAGCGCGATGTCGACCGTCGGTCCCTCCAAGTCGGCGTCGCCGATGACACGGCCCATGTTCACGGGGTCGTCGGTCGCGCCGGCCGCGACTGCGGCGCAATAGAGTCGAACTTCCGGCAGGCCCGCCTCACGGTAGCGGCTCCCCTCGTCGGTGAGCGCGAGTCGTTCCTCCGTGCGCTCTTCGACGGCGACGAGACCACGCTCTTCGAGGTCGAACGCGGCCCCGGCGAGCGCCTCCGGATTCTCGCCGGTGTCGTCCGCTAGCTGTGCGACTGTCTTCGAGTCGGTCGCGCTCGCGGCCTCCAAGAGCGCGACCTGCGTGTCGGGTAGCTTCATTTGTCCTTGCGTGTGCGTGTCGCTCAGTTAGCGGTTCCGACCGAGAACGGCGGTTTCGACGCGGCGCGTCGGCGTGACACCCCCCGTCTCCACCCCGCCTACGGGCGGAAGAAGAAGCCGAACCCCGTGCTGTCGGTCGGTGGGCGCGCTGCGCGTCCGGCACGGGATTCGGGTGCCATGCGCGAGGATGTGGGTGAGCGGAACAAAAGGGTTGTGCGTGTGTCGTGCCAGTAGTGTTCAGATACGCGGGTCGTCGCTCGACCGAGTAACTGCGTGGGGTGGGACTGAAAGGGGCCGGGCGGTCGACGAAGCACGCCGACGTAAGGACCGCACCGCGAGCGAAGCGAGCGGGAGGACCGCAGCGAGGCGCGCGAGTCGAGCGACCGGGGGCTTTCTACGCCCTGTTGCTGGCTCATCCAACTGAATTGCTGTTATTTGATCACTACCGTCGTGGCGGTGCTGTTCAGTGAAGCCTTGGGGTTGCCGTGACAGGAGCGGCGACGATTTTGGAAGCCCCTGCACGCTCGACTCGATGGGCTCGCTGCGGTCCTCGTCGGTCGCGTCGCTCCCGCCTGCGGTCCTTGCGTCGCCCGTCTTCGTCGAGCGCACAGCCCCTTCCAGTCCCACCCCGACTGGTTCTTTAGCCAGTACTCACTTAAAAACACGACCGTGTAGCGACCGCGCTCAGGCCACGTGTCGCTCCGCGTGCGTCTCCTCGCGGTCGAACCGCTCGCGGTCGAGACCGGACACGTCCACGAGCGACGCCCGCCCGTCGAGACACAGTTCGGCGACGATCCGACCGGTCGCGGGCGCGTGCTGGAACCCGTGGCCCGAGAAGCCGGCAGCCGTGGCGACGCCGGGACGCGATATCTCGATGACGGGGTGGTCGTCCGGCGTGACGGCGTAACAGCCCGCCCAGCCGCGTCGGATTCGACTTTCGGGTCCGAAGTAGCCGGCCGTCTCGCCGGCCCGCTCCACGGCCGTCGCCGCCCAGTCGAAATCCACGTTCGTCTCGACCGCGTCGGGGTCGACCGCCGGGTCCGCCGCCGAGAAGTGACCGCCGACGAGCGCGTTGCCGTCTCGCTCCGGCCGGAAGTACGACCCCGAGTCGAGGTCGATTGTCAGCGGAACCGACTCCGGCACCGACGTCGTCGGCTCGACGACCGCTATCTGTCGGCGCTTCGGCACGACCGGCAGCTCGACGCTCGCGAGTCGACCCACGCGGCGCGCCCACGCGCCCGCCGCGTTGACGACGAAATCCGCTGCCAGCGAGTCGTCTGCCGTCTCCACGCGAACGTCGGCCGCTCCCGTTCCCTCGTCGTCGCCGTCAATCCGGATATCCGTCACGGGCGTGTGCGTCCGAATCTCCGCGCCGGCCTCGCGCGCAGCCCTCGCGTACCCCTGAAGAGCGAGGTGCGGGTCCGCGAACCCGTTGGTCGCGGCGTAGGAGGCGACTTCGTACCGCTCGGCGTCGAGTTCGGGACAGTGTTCGCGCGCCGCGCTCGGCGCGAGCAGTTCGCTCGCCGCGCCGGCGTCCCGTTGCACGTCGACTGCCGCTTCGATGCCGGCCGCAGTGTCCGGATTGCGCGCGAGGAACAGATACCCCGGCTGGCGGTGGGCGATGTCGACGCCGAACCGCTCCTCGAAGGACTCCCACACGTCGAGCGACGCCAGCGATAGCTCCACGTTGACGCGCGTGGAGAACTGCGTGCGGATGCCGCCGGCGGATCGTTCCGTGTTGCCCGCCCCGAGCCTGCCGGCCTCGCAGACGACGACCGACGCGTCCCGCTCCGCGAGCGCGTGGGCGGCCGCCAGCCCGACGATGCCACCCCCACAGACGACGACGCGCATGCTCGGAAACGGAGCGTGCGCGGCAAAGAGGGTTGGGTAGGTGTCGCGGCGCGGTCAGTCGCGCCGACGCGGGCTCTCGACTTCGATATCTAACTCTTCCAACATCGGGCGAACCTCCTCGCGTTTCTCTTGATGCTCCGCGAGGAATTCGCGCATGAGTTCGGCGGCCTGCTCCTTGCAGTCGCCGCAGAGCCGCTCGCCGCCGACGCACTCCTCGTACACCTCGGTCGCGAACTCGTCGTCCTCGTCCGCGAGCAGGTACGTGTACAGCTCGTAGACGGGACACTCGTCGGCCTCGCCGCCGAGTTCGCGCTGTTTCTCGGCTGTCTCGCGCCCGCCCGTCGTCGCCGCCTTCACCTTCTCGTACCCCTCCTCGGGGTCGTCGAGCAGGGAGATGTGGCTCGCCGGCACCGACGAGGACATCTTCCCGCCCGTGAGTCCGGTCATGAACCGGTGGTAGATGGAGGATGGGGCGACGAAGCCGTAGCCGCCGTGGTCGACCTCCACCTCGCGGGCGAGTGCCTCGGCCGCCGCGCGGTCGAGGTCGAAGGCGTCGACGTGGCCCTCGAACACGCGCTTTTCCCCCTCGACGGCGTCGATGAGCGCCTCGAAGGCCGCGTCGGTCGCATTGCGGTCGAGGAAGCGAACGCGCGGGCGAATCGGCTCCATGCCCGCGTTGTCGAGCTTGTCGACGACGCTCGCGCCCGCCTCGTCGGCGTGGTGCTCGCGGAGGTAGTCGGCGGCGTCGCTACACCGGACGTCCGCGTCGTCGCCTTCCGCGTCGGCCTGCTCGCGCAGCGTCTCGTACGCCTCGCGGACGAGCACGCGCTCCTCGGGGTCGGTCTCGAAGCTGGCGTACGCCTCCGTCACGCCGAAGAAGCGGGTCCGCGCGGCCAAGTCGCGAGCGAACCGCATGTGGGGGTCCTGATCTGGCCCGACCGGGATCACCGTCGGCTTCGGTTCGTCGAGTTGCGGATAGAGGATGTCCGCCATCTGGGTGACGACGCTCTGCATGTGCGAGACGTTCGTCTCGCCGTCGAAGCCGTACAGCGCCTGCATCTCGGAGAAGTTCGCCGCCGCGCCGAGTTCGAAGGCGAGGTCCTGTAGCCGGCGGTTGCCCGACTGCCGGTAGAGTTCCCCGTCCTCGGGGTCGAAGCCGAGCGCGAGCAAGGAGAGCAGATACTCGCGGGTGTGCTCGTCGATCTCCGCCCACGTGAGGCCGCGGGCGGCGTTGGCTTCGAGGTCGGCCACGAGCGCGTGGGCGTCGCCACCCTGCTCCTGATGGTAGACGATCTCGTCGATCATCAGCTTGTGGCCGATGTGCGGGTCGCCGGTCGGCATCCATCCGGAGAGGACGGCGAACGGTTCGTCCTCGCGCATCGCGCGAGCAATCGGCTCGTAGTCGCGGTGGCCGAAGATGACTCCCCGCCGCATCAGGTAGTGCGGGTTCGGCGTCTCGGGCAACACCGTGTCGAACGCCTCGATGCCGAACTGCTCGAACAGCTTCCGGTAGTCGGAGACGGTCGCGGACCCCCACGGGTCGAGGGTGACATCGTCGGCCCCTGCTGTGCTCCCGCCGTCAGAGCGGATCTCTGACTGGGAGGCGTCACCCCCGTCGCGGTGGTCGTCGTCGGTCATGTCGTTCCGGTGTCGGGCGGGTTCGCGCAAAAAGGGTTCGCTCCCCAGCCACGCATCCCCAGCCCGGCAAAAGGATTAAATACGGCGCGAGCAAAATAGTAAGCAGAGAGTAAAGTAAATACAGACAATACTTTCTTTTCCTTGCAGCCGTTAGGCCGACAAGCCGCCGGAGAGCCACGGTGGTGTCGGTCCGGGAGCAGTGAGCAGCAGACGACGAGCCACAGCTACGACATGACAGAAGACATATCTGAACGGACGGAAGCGGCGGACGACTGCTCGGTAGCGGACCCGACGGCCTACGCGGCGCGGCACAGCATCGAGGTTGGGGCAGCGACCCTCGACCACGAGAGCGCAGATTACTGCGAGCGCGACGCGGCCGGACTCGCGGTCGTCGGCGTGACGGACGCCGACGGGCGCGCGCTCGCCGCAATCGAACCCGACGAGGGCCACGCGATGCCGTTGAACGGGCCGGTCGCGGACGACGAGGACTGGACGACGGTCGCGCGCCAACAGGTCCGGGGCGTGACCGGGGCCGAGCCGTCACTGATCGGCGTGGAGCGGGTGCGGGAGGTCACCCACCGCGTCGACGGCGAGCCGGTCGGGACGACCCACCACGTCGTCTTCGGCGCGCGACTCGTGGCGGACGCGGTCCCCGACGGGTTCTGCGACACGAACCCGTGGGAGCTACGCTGGCTCGATTCGGTGCCGGCGTGGCAGGACGCCGGGACCGCGGCCGACGACATCGCGCTGTTTATCGAGGGAACTCCGGAGCCGTAAGCAGGTCAGGGCGTGAGCCGGCGGACGGCGAGCCACGCCACGTCCCCGCTCGGCGCGCCGGCACTCCCCTCGGTGACGGCGAACACCATCTCCTTGCGGACGCCGTGGGCCAGTCGCACGTCGAGCGAGAGGTCGCGCGGGCGGAAGACGTGCCCGGGCGACAGCACGCGCACTAACCGCTCGGAGTGGCCCAAGTCGTCGACCGGGGAGACCTCCGCGTACGTCCGGAAGTCGGCCCCGAACTTGAACCCGGTCTTGGGGACGACGCCGCGCTCGCGGAGAGCGGCGTACACCGCGAGTCGGCGGTCGAACCGGTCGCCCTCCGCCCCACGACCGCGTTTGAGGATGGCGTCGCGACCACCGGGAACGGAGAGGACGCCCCGATCGGCGAGATAGGCACCTTCGAGGAGCGACAGCTGGAGGACTTCGCGGTCGTCGCCGAGCCACCGGCCGTAGAACCCCGCCGTGTGGAGGCGTTCGGGCGGGTTCCACGCCAGCAGTCGGTCGTTCAACAGGACGGCCTCGGCGGTGGTGTCTGTCGGATCCGGCGCGGTGCCCGACACGTCCGGGCGGGTCGTCTCCAGATACGTCAGTTCCGACTCCTCGTCGACGACCGCGAGGACGACATCCCCCAGCGCGTCGACGGGGACGGACTCTCGCTCGGCGACGACGCGCACGCGATACGCGACGGCGTCGTCCCACGGTCCCTTGCCGCGCGGGTAGACGACGAAGTCGACATCGTCGGACGGCGGCGCGTCTGCTCCAGCACGGTCGTCGACCCAGCCGTCGCGCGCCGGCGTGAGATAGAAGCCGCGGTCACGGAGGTCCTTGTAGACGAGGAAGCGAGAGGCGAGGTCGTTCTCGCGTTCGAGGAACGCCCGGAACCCCATCCCGTCGACGCCGTCGAGGTCACCCCGATAGAGGAGGTGGGCCGTCTCGACCGGCGAGAGATGTAACTCGCCGTCGACGGGGTGGCCGTAGCCCCGAGAGTCGTAGAATCGCTCGCGACCGCGCTCGTCGAGCCTGACGCGGTCCCCGTCGACGCGTGCCTGCATATCCGAGGCAGGGGTGTCGACGGGCAAAAACCTACGGAGACGAGCACGTCGGGGCGGGACATCGACCCCCGAACGTGGGGAGACCGCAGTCGCAGTGCCCGTCGTGTTCGGCGTCGGGCAGCGACACCGACACGTCACAGTCGGGATAGCCGTCACAGCCGAGCAGGAGGCCGCCGGCCCGGACAACCCGCAGGTCACGACCGCAGTCGGGGCAGTCGAACGCGCGGTCGAACCGCTCGCGGACGGCGGCGTCCAGCGGCTCGCACGACCGGTCGGCACACACCTCGAAGCGGTCGCCGCGCGTCACGGCGATTCTCGGGAGGCCGCACTCGCAGGTCGAATCGAGCACGGTCGCACCCGCCGGGAGGCCGTGGCGACGGTCGCAGTCGGTGCACGCGAGCGCCCCGGACCGGCGGACGAGCGCGCCGGGACCGTCCGGACACGGACCGACCGGCACGCCGGCGGCCGACACCGGAATCCGAGCGTCGACGCTCGTCTCGTGGAACAGGACGCGCAGGCGGTCGTCGCCGTCGCGCGCCTCGACGGTCGGCGGGTCGCCGGTCACCATCGCGGCGTCGGGGCGGGTGAGCCACGCGACGGGCTGGTAGCCGTCGGCGTCGTGGACGAGCACGGTGTCGTCGGGCTTGCGGAGGCAAGCCACCCGGCCGCGCTTCTCGTACGAGCGGGCGCCGTCGAACGTCGTCGTGCAGTCGCCGGCGAGGAGTCGGGCGTGCGGCATGGGGCGGGTGGTCGCCCCCTCGTATTTCAATCCTCGCCGACGAGTCGCTCCTTCTGGACCCGCGAGAGCGACTTGATCTCGTGCTCGCGAGAGAGGGCGTCACCGCGCGAGTCGAACGCCTCGACGTGGACGAGTTCGACGGGCGTGCGGCCGCGGGTGTACTTGGCTCCCTCGCCGGCGTCGTGTTCGGCGACGCGCCGCTCCGGGTCGGTCGTGTAGCCCGTGTAGTAGGTGTCGTCGGCACAGACGAGAACGTAGACGTAGTGACTCATCCGTCGGTCGAGAGGGCACCCCCGTGGTTAAGGGGCAGTGCTCCGCGGTCAGAGCCGTGACTCGTGCGCACGCTCCCGTGACACCTCGGCGATGCCGGCGTTCGCCGAGCAGTTGGGACAGGCTCGGAGTTCGCCGTGCTCGTCCATGAAGACGCGAGCGAACCGGTCCGATACGTGCGCGTCACAGTGGTCACACGTGGGCATAGCTGGCCGACACGGTCACGTTCCGCATCGGTACGTGTACGTTGGGTCTCCGACCCACATATACCCCTAGCCATCAGGTAACACACGCCTACTTTCCGTCGGTTCGGGCCGCACCGACCGCCCGCGCGACGAGGCCGGCCTGTGCGCCGGCGACGAAGCCGGCGTCGATGTTGACGACCGACAGCGGCGTACACGACTGCAACATGCCTGCGAGCGCGGCCTCGCCGTCACCCGCGTGACCGTAGCCGTTCGACACGGGGAGACCGATGACGGGTGCATCGACCAGCCCCGCCACGACCGTCGGGAGCGCACCCTCGCGGCCCGCGGCCACGATCAACACGTCGGGTTCGCGAAGGCCCCCCAGCGCGTCGAACAGTCGGTGGATGCCCGCGACGCCCACGTCGTCCACCCGCTCGACCGTCGCCCCCATCTCTCGGGCGACGACGGCCGCCTCGCCCGCCGGCGTCGCGTCGGAGGTGCCGGCGGTGACGACGCCGACCGACGCGCCGAGGTCGGGCCGCTCGAACGTCGGCCCGTGGACGACGACCGTCCCCACGCGGGCGTCGTGATCGACTGTCGTGCCCTCAAACTCCGCCGCGGTAGCCTCCTCGACGGCTGCGGCCACCTCACCGTCTGCTCGGGTGACGAGCGCTCGCCCGGTGGTCTCCACCGCGTCAAGCGCCAGCGCCGCGACCTCGGCGGCCGTCTTGCCGTCCGCGATGACCCCCTCCGGGATGCCCGTGCGATCCTCGCGGGCGGCGTCGAACCGGCCGGCCTCGCCGGTCGCGTAGCCGCGGAGTTCCGCCTCTGCGGCCGCCGGGGAGAGCTCTCCGTCCGCGACTCGCCGTAGAAGTTCGCGCATACGCCCGAATCGGCCGCGCGCCAATAGGGTCTGTCGGGATACGACGAGACGCCTCGGAAAACATCGCGGCAATCATTCCCGGTATCTGTGTCGAAAACAAGGGTGTGAGCCGCCCTACCGCCGGCGAATTGGGAAAGTATATAAGTCACCTCTGACTACGCCGGTCCGTATGGCAGACCTAATCGTCAAGGCCGCTGTGAAGGAAGCGCTCGATGACATGAACGTCGCCTCGGACTTCTACGACGCGCTGGACGAAGAGGTCGACGAGATCCTCGCCGACGCCGCGCGCCGCGCCGACGCGAACGACCGGAAGACGGTCCAGCCGCGCGACCTGTAACTCCGGCGTCGAGCCACGAACTCCCCGCCTTCTTTCGACGGTTCCCCGACAGCGACCGCTACCCGCCCGACTCCCGCACCTCGACGCCCTCCTCGCGCCCGACGACCACGGCGTCCGCCAGCCCGACGAACAGCCCGTGTTCGACGACGCCCGGAATCGCCGACAGGTCGGCCGCGAGGCCGGCCGGGTCGTCGATGCCCTCGAACGCACAGTCGAGCACGAGGTTGCCGTTGTCGGTGACGACCGGTCCGTCCTTCCGCTCGGCGGCGCGCAGCGTCGGCTCGCCGCCCAGCGCACCGACGGCGTCGGCGACCACCGGACGGGCGTCGGGTAACACCTCGACCGGCACCGGCCCGGCGAGCGTCGCCGCGAGCTTCGTCGGGTCCGCGACGACCAGCAGCTCGTCGGCCGCGCTGTCGACGTACTTCTCGCGGGCGTGGGCCGCGCCGCCGCCCTTCACGAGGTCGAAGCCCGCATCCGACGCGGCGATCTCGTCGGCCCCGTCGATGGCGACGTCCGGGCGAGCGTCGGCAAGCGTCGTCAGCGGCACACCGGCCTCGCGGGCCAGTTCTCGCGACGCGACGGAGGTGGGAATCCCGCGAACGTCGAGTCCGGCGTCGACGGCCCGTCCCAGTGCCCGGACCGCGTGGGCGGCCGTGCTCCCCGTGCCGAGGCCGACGACCTGTCCGTCGGTCACGCGGTCGGCGGCCGCCTCGCCGGCCCGTCGCTTCGCCTCGTCGGAACCGCCGCTCCGTTTCATACTCCCGCGTGCGTGCGGCTGGATGGAAAACCCTCGGCTCCGCGGGTCCGGCGTGCTGGGCCCGACCGCGAGAAATCTCAGCGGCGGTCGAGGAAGACGCCGACGCCGCTCATCAGCAGGATGAACCCGAAGACGACGCCGATCAGTTCGACGGCTCCCGTCGACGAGAGCCCGGACCCGCCGTTGGAGCTACCGACGATGAGCAGGGCGACGATGAACGTAGCGACGGCGCCGACGGAGACGGCGAGCTCGACGAGCGTCTCCCGCTCGATATCCATACGTCGCGGTCGACCGGTTATCCAAAAAGCCCTTCGAAGCAGTGCGAGCGAACAGATCGCCGCGTTAGCCGACGCAAACGGCACGAACCGAATGAACGGTCGAGGGCTTTACCGGGCTCAGGAGCCTACGGACAGTCGAGACGGACATCGCCCGTCGCTCGCCATGACGCACCTCGAACACACACCCGCGTCAGCATCGAAACGCCGCCTCGCGCCCGACACCTCGCGGCTCGACCCCCGGTCGGCCCGCGCGTGGACGGAGCCGATGGCCGTCGAGCCCATCGGTGGCGGCTGTTACGCCGTCGCGTCCGCCTCGGGCAACGAATACCACGTTGATCTCTCCGCCGGCCGCTGCACCTGCCCGGACAACGGCTACCGCGGCGCGCGCTGTAAGCACCTGCGCCGCGTCGCCGTCGAGGTCACCCGCGGTGACCTCGCGCCGCCCGGCCGCCTCCCCGGCGACTGTGCCGCCTGTGGCCACGAGCGGTTCCTCCCAGAGGACGGCCCGGACCTCTGTGACGCCTGCCGCTTCGAGCGAGGCGACGCCGTCCGCGACCGCGAGACCGGCGACGTGGTGGTCGTCGCGCGCGCCACCGACACCCCCGCCGACGAGTGGACCGTCGAGGAGCGCACCGTCGCGGCCTACGAGTCGAACGACGGCTACCCCGCCGACGACCCGGTCGTCGAGGTCGTGTATCCGTTCTCGGAGCCGCGAACCGTCGACCTCGACGCGCTCGACCGGTACGCGTTTCCCCACTCGCGGCTGGAGGCGACCGAGGCGCAACTGCTTGGAGTGTAATCGGAATTAGCTCGGAACCGCTCAGTAGATTGACCGGCGTGCTGCACACGGAGGATGAGTCCAGCGCTCTGATTTCATTCGTTCCCGGCGGCATGGTGGATCGCCGGTCTGTAACTGTGCGTATCTACTGAACGGGGGCTAACTCGATGGAACCAGGAAGGCATTTATTAGGAGTTTAGCGTTTCTTTCGGGTATGGCTGGAGTTTTTGATGTGCTGGTCTATGCGGGTTTCTTAGTCACGCCTCTCGTCGGATTCGTCGTTCTTCAACTGCTTCTTTGGAGTGGCTTGTTTACAGCGGGCACAGAAGAGCGAACAGTCCCTTTCTTTTCGACGACAGCAGGCTACTTCACGTTCAAATCACGACTCCACAGATGGGTCGTCATGGCAGGATTTTTCGCCGGTTGGATTGCCGCGCTCGGGGTCTATATTTATCTCTCTGACCGATTCTATTTCGGTTGAGTCTATCCCCTGTACTGACCGATTGCCGTTCTCCCGAGGCGGGGTCCAGACCGTGCCGTGTCGGCGTTTTGTATGCAGCACGCTCGATGGAACGCATCACCACCTGCGCGTTTCAACAGGAGCCAGCAGTTGGAAACTCACAGCATCTCCGCGCCCTCTTCGACGGAGAGATCGCCGCTCTCGACCGCCCGGAGCACGTCGAGCGTCTCCTCGTCCGGCCCGCCGACGGCGATCTCGTCGAGCGTCACCTTCTCCGACTCGCCGGCCAACTCCGCGAGGTCCGTGCCGTCGGACAGCGCTGTCTCCTGCTTGACGCGGTAGTTGCCGCCGTCCGTCGTGTACAGGTCGCCGGGGTGGAAGAAGTACCAGTCCATCTGGTCGAAGCGGGCGGCGATCCGCGGCTTCGCGCCGAAGTTCCGCGAGAAGTACACCAGCGCCTCCACCTCCTCGCCACTGAGATAGATCGGGTCGCCTGCGGAGGATTTCGCCTCGATGGCGTAGAAGCGGTCGCCGTCGCCCGCGAGCACGTCCGGCAGTTCGCGGGCGGTCGCGGAGCCGGAAGCGGGCGCGCGCATCACCGCGAAGCCGCGCTCGTCGAGCAGATTGACGAGTTCGCGCTCGCGACGGTCCCCTTTCCGGTTGCTCGACATGCAACCGGGTTGGCAGGGTGGGACAAAAAGCGATAGGGGACCACGTCGAAAGTGATCCGACGCCCGTCCCCGCGAACCTGTGACTGCGCGGCAGGGACGGGCGAGGGACCCGGCCGACAATCGGGCGCGACGCCGATCCGCTCGAATCCCGCGGCGTCGTCGCCGCCGCGACGCCGGTCGTCGTCGGTACGGTCCTGCTCACGCCGGGGCGGGATCCCGTATCAGCCGTCGGTCCGGACCGCGACGAACCGGAGCCGCCGGTAGCCAGCGGTCCAGGTCTCCGTCTCGGGGTCGTACATCTCTTCCCGGAGCCAGTCCTCGACGGCGCCGAGCACGTCGTCGCGCTCGTCCTCCGGAACGTCGGCGAGAAGGCTGTCCCCGAACATCCCGAGCCAGTTGCGCAATCCGTCGGGTCCGCCCTCCAGTTCAGTCGGCCGGTCGAACAGCCGGGCCAGCGTGACCTCGAAGCCGTGGGACTCGATTCGGGAGGTGTACTCCCCGACAGCGGGGAAATACCAGGGGTTCTCGATGGCGTATCCCCGCGCCGCCAGTTCCGCGACGGTTGCGTCGACGAGGGCCGCGACGTTGCCCCGCCCGCCCATCTCGGCGACGAACCGCCCGCCAGGAACCAGCGCCTCCCGGACGGTCGAGAGCACGGCGTCGTGGTCGGCTTCCGGGATCCAGTGGAGTGCGGCGTTCGAGAAGGCGGCGTCGAAAGCTCCCTCTGCGGGGAGCGACCGGGCGTCGGCCCGGGCGAACGGGATGTCGGGGTAGGCCGCGCGGGCCTCCCGGACCATCGACGGCGACCGATCGACGCCCAGTACCGCCGCGCCCGCGTCCGCGATCTCCGCGGTGAGGTGGCCGGTGCCACAGCCGAGATCGAGGATCCGCTCGCCGGGTTCGGGGGCCAGCAGGCCGAGCAGGTCGGCGCCGTACTCGTAGACGAAGGCGTGCTCCCCGTCGTAGTGGCCCGCGTCCCAGCGGTTGGATCCGTCCGACATTACGTCCCGTGGTCCCACGAGCCCATGTACTCGCGCTGCTCGTCGGACAGGTCGTCGATAGCGATCCCCTCCGCGTCGAGTTTCGTCTCGGCGACCTCGCGGTCGAGGCGGTCGGGCACCTCGTGGACGCCCGGCTCGTAGGCGTCGCCGTTCTCGACGAGTTCGCGGACGCAGACGGCCTGCACGGCGAAGCTCTGGTCCATCACCTCGGCGGGATGGCCCAGCGCGACCGGGCTGGCGAGGTTGACGAGCCGTCCCTCGGCGAGCACGTTGAGCCGGCGGCCGTCTGGGAGTTCGTAGGCGCGAACGCCCTCGCGGGCCGAGCGGGTCTCGACGGCGAGCCCCGAGAGTTGGTCGAGGTTCACCTCCACGTCGAAGTGGCCGGCGTTCGCGAGCAGGACGCCGTCCTGCATCCGTGTGAAGTGTTCCTCCGTGATCACGTCGCGGTTGCCGGTCGTGGTGACGAACACGTCGCCCTTCGGGGCGGCCTCGTCCATGCTCGTCACCTCGTACCCCTCCATGTGCGCCTCCAGCGCGCACCGGGGGTCGACCTCCGTGACGATGACGTGCGCGTTCTGCCCGCTGGCCTTCTTGGCGACGCCGCGGCCGCAGTCGCCGTAGCCGGCGACGACCACTGTCTTGCCCGCGAAGGAGAGGTTCGTCGTCATGGCGATGTTCGCCAGCGCCGACTCGCCGGTGCCGTGGACGTTGTCGAACAGCCGCTTCATCGGCGTGTCGTTCACCGCGAACACGGGGTAGTCGAGTTCGCCGTCGTCGTCCATCGCGCGCAGTCGGTGGACGCCGGTCGTCGTCTCCTCGCAGCCGCCGACGATGGAGTCGATCAGCTCCGGTCGGTCCTGGTGGATGGCCGCGATCATGTCCATCCCGTCGTCGACGGTGATCGTCGGCTCGTGGTCGAGGACGGCCTCGATGGCGGCGTAGTAGGCGTCGTCGTCGACGCCCCGCCGTGCGTAGGAGGTGATGTGGTCGTGGGCGTCGAGTGCCGCGCTGACATCGTCGTGCGTCGACAGCGGATTACAGCCGGTGATCGCCACCTCTGCGCCGCCGGTCGCGAGCAGCTCCGTCAGCGCCGCCGTCTTCGCCTCGACGTGCATCGCCATGCCGACCGTCTCGCCGGCCAGCGGCCGCTCGCGCTCGAACTCGTCGCGCAGTTCCGCGAGTATCGGCATGTGTTGACGCGCCCACTCGATCTTCCGGTGGCCCTCGGTCGCGGCCGTCTCGGGGTCGTCGAGACGGGCGCTGATGGTGTCGGCCCCGGCGTCGGTCGCTTCGCTCATACACGAACGTCGGACGCGCCGGCCTAAACGCTACCGAAGCCAGCGTCGCCGCTCGCCGGCGAGAAAGCGGAAAACGCTGCGCCGCGAGTCTCGGGCTTATCCGTCTTCTTCGGTCTCCGCGCCGTCGTCATCGTCGTCCGGCGGTCCGTTACCGTTGCCGCTGCCCTTGTCGTCCGGGGGGCCGCCGCCGTCGTTACCCTTGTCGTCCGGCGGACCCTGTCCGGTATCAGTCTCGTTCTCCGGCGGTCCTTGATCATCGTCGGTCTCATTTTCCGGCGGCCCCTGATCGTTGTCAGTCTCGTTCTCCGGCGGTCCTTGATCGTCGTCGGTCTCGTTCTCCGGCGGGCCGGCGTGGTCCGGGCGGTTGTCCGCGCCGGGGTTGTTCGCCGTCACGAACTCGGAGACGGCCGGTCCGATGCCGGTGTCGGTCGTGTTCTCCGACTGGAGCACGGCGACGAAGCTGGCCACCTGCCGGCCGAACGCGTCCGTCTCGTTTTCGGTCGCGAGCGAGGCGTTCGTGAGTTGGGCCGTCGTCGTGGCCGTCTCGTTGCCGGCGGTCGCGGTCACCTCGACGGTGGCGTTCTCCTCGGGGGCGTCCAGCTCGACCTCGCCGTCATCGTCGGTCGTATATGAGCCCTCGTAGGTCGCGTTCCCCTCGGTGACGTTCACCGCGACGGTGGCGTTCGCGACGCCGGTGTCGTTCTCGGTCACCGAGACGGTCACGTCCTCGCCGCTCTGGGTCACGCCGACCGAGAGCGCTTCGTTAGCCGCCGTGGACCCCGCCGACACCGCCGGGGCGGCGACGCTCAACAACAACAGTGTCGCGCCGAACAGCGCGAACAGTCTCGTGGGTTTGCTCATACGTACATTCCACCCCCCGAGACACACATAAGCCAAGAACGTGGTTCACCTAGTTCACTCCGACGCGCACCACCGAATCGAGCCTCAGAAATGCTGTTAGAGCGTTTATATCTTTCTTTCGTTGTTTAATCGTCGCCCGCAGACGCGCGCTCCACGAGCGCCCGGGCGCGCTCCTCGGCCTCGCGTCGCACCGCTCGCTCGTCGAGCGTCAGCAGTTCGCGGTCGCGCATCAACACCTGTCCGTCACAGACGGTGTGGCGCACGTCGCTCCCGTTGGCCGCGTAGACGAGATGGCTCACGAGGTCGTGTTCCGGCGTGAGATGTACGCTCGACAGGTCGACGACCGCGAGATCCGCCGGCGCGCCGGCCTCGATACGACCGCCGGGGAGGCCGATGGCCTCGGCGCTACCCGCTGTCGCCATCTCGACGGCCGCCTCCGCAGGCACCGCGCTCGCGTCGTCGGCCGCGATCTTGCCGGCCATCGCGGCGTCGCGCATCTCCTCGAACATGTCGAGGCTGTTGTTTGAGGCGGCACCGTCCGTGCCGAGACCGACCGTGACGCCGGCCCCCCGGAGTCGTTCGACCGGCGCGATGCCGGACGCGAGTTTCATGTTCGCCGCCGGACAGTGGGCGACGGCGACGTCACGCTCGGCCAGCAGGTCGATCTCCGCGTCGGAGAGGTGAACCGCGTGTGCGACCCACGCGTCGTCGAGCAGGCCGAATTCGTCGGCGTACGCGCCCGGCCGCTCGCCGGTCTCCGCCTGCACCTCCTCGATGTACGCCGGCGTCTCGTTGAAGTGGAAGTGGACCGGCACGTCGGCGTCGCGAATCCGTGGCGCGAACTCGGCGAGATACGCCGTGTCGACGGTGTGGGGGGCGTGTGGCATCACGGCCGTCCGGACCCGCCCGTCGGCGGCCCCGTCCAACCGCTCGGCGACGGCCAGTCCCGTCTCGAACTCCTCGCGGGCGGCCGACTCGTCTTTCCCGACCGTCACGATGCCGTAGCCGACGCGTGCCCGGAGACCGGCGGCGGCGACGCTCTCCACGAGCGCGTCGACCTCGAAGTACATGTCGGCAAAGCCGGTCGTCCCAGAGCGGATCATCTCCGCACAGGCGAGGCGCGCGCCGGCAGCGATGTCCTCGGGTTCGAGTTCGGCCTCGACGGGCCAGATGTCCTCTTGGAGCCACGCGTCCAGCGGCTTGTCGTCGGCGTAGCCGCGCAGCAGCGTCATCGCGGCGTGGCCGTGGGCGTTGACCAGCCCGGGGGTGACGAGCGCGTCCGTCGCGTCGAGCGTCTGTTCGTCCTCCCGCGGGTCGAGGTCGCCGACCGCGTCGATCCGACCGTCGTCGGCCACCCGCACGTCGGCGCGCTCGACCGACAGGTCCGGGCGGAGCACGCGGCCACCCTCGATACGGAGCGTCATACCTGCTCCTCGGTGCGGCGGGGGGTGAATCCCTCGGTTCCGTCACGGCGCAGGGGCACGGTCTCGCGGGCGCACCAGCGTTTTGCCTGTCGCGTGGGTTCCGGGTCGTATGAGACTCCGTGCGGCCCTCCGCGACTACCGGCGACACGAGGGTCACGAGACGCGCTTCCCCGGCGAGCGCCGAACGACGACCGGCCTGTTCACGGGCGACGCGAGCCGACTCGTCCACGTGTCTCCCGACGGAAGCCTCCGCGACTTCGGCTACCCGCTCTCGCAGGTGTCGGGGCTGTCGCGGTGTCGGCTCGGCGTCGAACGCGACGGCGAGGTGACGTGGTTCGTGGGCGGCGAGCAGTCGTACCACGAAGACACGACGCTCGTCGTCACCGACCGCGAGGTGGACAGCTAACGGATCCGCCAGTACGACCGGACGGTCGACGGCGTCCATCTCACGCACGTCGGGTGGGCGGACGCTCCCGCAGACGCCCGACTGGTCGCGGTCGCCGCGTTCGAACCCGACGGTCGTGAGGGACGGGTCGGACAGCTCCGCCACGGCGACGCCGTCGAACTGTATCACGCCAGAGAACACGACTTCCTCGCGAGCGCGACCGGGTTCGACGCGGTGGAGGGCCGTCCAAACTGGCTTGGCGACGTGCTTGCGGGTCGTGAGCCTGCCGAGACAGCGGCAGGCCGCTACGAGGAGAGCCGTCTCACGGGGCTGGTGGAGGTGTCAGTCCCGTTCGAGGACGGCACGGCGACGCTCGGGACGCACCTAACGACATCGGCCGACCGGGACGCTGCCCTTGAACGCATCCGGGCGGCGGTCGGCAGGGCCAGCACCGCGAGGTTCCGTGACGCGCCCGCAGTGCCGGCTGCCGAGCGCGAGGACGTGGCCGACGTGGTCGAGGCGTGCGTCACCGCCGACCTCCGGGTGCTCTCGCTGCTGTCGGCTCCGACCGGGCTTCGCATGGCCGGCCCGGAGTTCGACCCCTTCTACGCGCACTCCGGCGGGTACGGCTACGCGTGGTTCCGCGACGACAGCGAAATCGCTCGCTTCCTGCTCCACGCGGGCCGCCGCCTCGACGTGGGACGCGGCGCGTGGCACGCTCAGAGTGCGCGCCGCTACGTCGAGACGCAACGGGACGACGGGACGTGGCCCCACCGGGTTTGGCCCGCCGACGGCTCGCTCGCACCGGGATGGGCCAACGCGCGACTGGAGGCGGGGGACGACGTGGCGTATCAGGCAGACCAGACCGGGAGCGTCGCCGCGTTCCTCGCGGACTACCTACCGGACGCGCCCGCCGACCTGCGCGAACCCCTCGTCGAGACGCTCACCGCGGCGGTCGACGGGCTGGACGACTCGCTGGCCGCCGACGGTCGCCCGGTCGTCTGCCAGAACGCGTGGGAGAACATGGACGGCCGGTTCACCCACACCGCGGCGGCGTTTCTCCACGGCTACAGCGCGGCCGTAACCGCCACGGCACTCCCCGACGCGGTCCGAGACCACGCCCGAGCGCAGGCGGCCCGCGTGTACGACGCTCTCGACGACCTCTGGGTGGGCGACCACTACGCGCTTCGCGAACGGCCCGACGACTCCGTCGACGACCGGGTCGACTCCGCGACGTTCGCACTCGCGGGGGCACACCGCTCGTACCACGCGGCCGTCGGCGTGGACGACCGGCGACTGAACAGGCTGATCGAGCACGTCGACACTGCGGTCGACGCGCTGCGCCGCGGGACCGACGCCGTCACGGGATTGATTCGGTTCGAGGGCGACGACTGGCGGTGTCGCGAACAAGCCGGCGAGAAGGTGTGGACGGTCTCGA
Source organism: Halobacteriales archaeon QH_7_66_36 (assembly GCA_003021175.1). Taxonomy (GTDB): domain Archaea; phylum Halobacteriota; class Halobacteria; order Halobacteriales; family Haloarculaceae; genus Halosegnis. Next base: position 23,645 of record PXQV01000013.1, read on the forward strand.
CCGGGGGGGCCGCGAGCGCCTGTGTCGAACTCGCCGAACTGCTGGAGACGGTCGAGGATTCACGCGCCGAGGCGTTGACCGTGCGGGCGCGGGCGCTGCTCGACCCGATGCTCCCCGGTGGGCCGCTGTCGACGGCGGGCGGCTATCTCCCGGAGCAGCTCTTCGACGACGGGACGCCGGACAGCGCAAGGCCGCTCGGGTGGTCCCACGCCATCCGGCTGGCGACCGTCGCGGCGCTGGTCGATAGGGACGCGCTGGGGTAGCGACGCGAGGGAAAGACCCTTCGCCCGGCCACCGATACGTGGCGTATGCGCATCGCCGTGCCCAACAAGGGCCGTCTCCACGACCCTGCAGTCGAGGTGCTGGAACGCGCCGGCCTCCACCTCGAAGGCGGGGCCGACCGCAAACTGTACGCCGACACCGTCGACCCGGACGTGTCGGTGCTGTTCGCGCGCGCGGCCGACATCCCGGAGTACGTCGCCGACGGCGCGGCCGCACTCGGCATCACCGGCCTCGACCAGGTTCACGAATCGGGAGTCGACCTCGCGGACCTGCTGGATCTGGAGTTCGGTCGGTGTCGCCTCGTCCTCGCGGCCCCCGAGGAGGACGGCATCGAACGCGTCGACGCGCTCGCGGACGGCACCGTCGCCACCGAGTTTCCGAACGTCACCGCCGACTACTTCGCCGACAAGCCGGTTTCACCCGAAATCGTCGAGGTGTCGGGCGCGACGGAGCTGACACCACACGTCGAAATCGCCGACGCTATCGTCGACATCACCTCGACCGGGACCACGCTCCGGATGAACCGGCTGGCCGTCGTCGACGAGGTGCTCTCTTCGTCCGTCCACCTGTTCGCCAATCCGGGCGTCGCGTCGGACCCGAAGGTGGAGCAGGTCGCCACCGCCCTCGAATCCGTGCTCGCCGCCGACGGGAAGCGGTATCTCATGATGAACGTCCCGGCCGACAGCCTCGCCGACGTGGAAGACGTGATCCCGGGGATGGGCGGGCCGACGGTGATGGACATCGACGACGAGCGCGGGACGACCGACGAGGAACTGGTCGCCGTCCACGTCGTCGTCGACGAGCGCGAGGTGTTCGAGACGATCACCCGGCTGAAGACCGCCGGGGCGTCGGACATCCTCGTCACCGAAATCGAGCGGCTGGTGGAGTGAGAGAGGTGGGCGCGGTGTCGGCGGGACGGCGCGCCTACAGCGGCGGTGTTCAGATACATGGGTCGTCGCTCGACTGTGTAACCGCGGTGGGCGGGACCGAAAGGGGCCGTTGACGGCGGCTTCGCCGCCGTCTGCTCGGGAGAGCTCTGCTCTCCCGGTGGTCGGTACGGGAAGCACGGCGACGTAAGCAGCGAGGCGACGCCGTCGCCTCGGGCCGCTCGCGCGGGGCAACCGCGCGAGGACACCGCGGCCCGACCGACGGGCGGGCGAGGCGCGTGGTCCGAGAGAGCGACGCTCGCTCGTCATCTCGGAAATCTCCGATTTCCGGCGACAGCGAGCCGCGCGACCGTACCGACCGGGGGCTTTCTACACCTCGTCGTCTTCCTACTCTCCGAACTCACCCTTACTTGAACACTACCCCTACAGCAGTCCCAAGACGTTACCGAGCGCGATACCGAGCACGGCGGCGAAGGCGAAGTGCAGGAGGACGAGCGGCGCGGCCGACCGGAGTTTCAGCCGGTAGGCGAAGCTCACCGCGAGCAGGTCGGCGACGAGCGTGACGAGGACGGCGACGCCGACGAGCAGCGAGGCGTCGAAGCCGATGGGCGCGCCGCCGCGACCGTACTGCTGGAGGAGGATCGAGACGGCGGCCGGAATCGGGGCGGCGTAGGCGGCGCGCTGTGAGGGAACGTCGCCGACGAAGAACGTCGCCGCGAGATGGAGCGTGACGGCGTAAAACAGCGTCGTCACCACGAAGGTGACGACGAGCGCGAGCAGCCCCCCGCCGGTCGCGCTCTGCAGCGGAAACATGCTCCCGGATAGCCGGGGACGGCGCTTGTACGTGGCGGTTTAGTTGCCCAGCAGGCCCAGTTCTTCGAGCCGGGAGACGATCTTGTCGACCGCGTGTTCGGCGTCTTCCGGCTGTTTGCCGCCCGTGATGACGAGCTTCCCCGAGCCGAACAGGAGGGCGACGACGTCCGGGTCGTCGAGCCGGTAGACGAGCCCCGGGAACTGCTCGGGCTCGTACTCGATGTTCTCTAGGCCGAGCCCGATGGCGATGGCGTTGAGGTTGAGGTTGACGCCCAGATCCGCGGAGGTGACGATGTTCTGGACGACGATCTCCGGCTCGTCTTCCACCTTGATGTTGAGATCGCGGAGCTTGCCGAAGACGATGCGCAGCGACTGGTGGACGTCGTCGGTCGACTTGGCTCCAGTACAGACGATCTTCCCGGAGCGGAAGATGAGCGCGGCCGACTTCGGCTCCTGTGTCCGGTAGACGAGCCCCGGGAACTGCTCGGGGTCGTAGTCGGCCCCCTCCAGATCCATCGCCACCGACTGCAGATCCAGCTCCTGTCCGATGCCCGTCGACGCGACCACGTTCTCGATGTTGATAGTCTCCTTCGGATCGTCCATGTTCGACTTAAGACACGTATTTAAGGCTTATAAAGGTACGTAATGAGGCGTGACATGTCCTTAGCTGGACACTGTTGGGGCGGGCGCGGCGGCAGCGAGCAGACACGCGGCGAGACGGGGCCGTCGCATCGCCGGCTTCTTCTCTCCGGGTGGCCGAGACGGAACGTGTACCTGCTGGAGTTGGGCGGCGAGGACGACGCCTTCGCCGCTCGCGAGGCCGCGAGCGCCTGCTCGGACGTGGAGCGGGTCGCTCGCGGGCTGGCGACCGCCCGCGGCGCGACGGCCCGCGTGCGCGGTCTCGCTTACACCCACGCGGCGAGTGCCCTCGTCGGGACGGCGACCGGTGGCGTCGACGCGGCCGCCACACTCCTCGACGCCGCGACACTCGACCGAACTGGCAGCGTCGCCGTCCGGGCGCGTGACGTGCGGTCGGCCGCCGGCGTCTCCACCCAGCGCGCCGAGCGCGAACTCGGCGGCGTGCTCGTCGACCGCGGCTTCACCGTCGACTTGGACGATCCCGACCACGAGCTGCGGGCGCTGTTCTCGACCGACGGAGGCGACGCCGTCGCGGCGCTCGGCTGGCTCGAAGCCGAATCCGTCCGCGACTTCGGCGAGCGCCGCCCGACGGACAAGCCGTTCTTCCAACCCGGGAGCATGGACCCGCTGCTGGCGCGAGCGATTGCCAACATCGCCGGCGCGCGCCCGGGGCGGACGGTCCTCGACCCGATGTGTGGCACCGGCGGCGTGCTGATCGAGGCTGGGCTCGTCGGGGCGGACGTGCTCGGCAACGACGCGCAGTGGAAGATGGCCCGGGGCGCTCACGAGAATCTCGCGCGGTATCTCGCGGACGGCACACCCGGCCTGCCGGCTCCGGGCGCGTTCACCGTCGTTCGCGGCGACGCGACGCGGCTTCCTTTTACTGACGACGCGGCCGACTGCGTCGTCTTCGACGCTCCCTACGGCCGACAGTCGAAGATCGCGAACCGGTCGCTCGATGCCCTCGTCGCCGACGCGCTCGCGGAGTCGCGCCGGGTTGCGACCCGCGGGGTCGTCGTCGGCGACCGGTCGTGGGCCGACGCCGCTCGGCAGGCGGGCTGGACGGTGACGGAACAGTTCGTCCGGCCCGTCCACGGGACGCTCGACCGGCACGTCGTGGTGCTCTCCGGGTGAACCGGGCTGAGAGGTCTGCTCGGCTTGACGCGACGGCGAGCTCGGACACCGGTCACTCCTGACACCGGCACTCGTGGGAGAGCCGTGCAAAATTCGTGATGTACCCGTGGACGGTCACCGCGAGGTCGAACATCGCCTCGGCCTGCTGGGCGGCCGCAATCGTCTCTCGGTAGTACGCCGCCGCCCGGTTGTCGCGGTACAGTTGCTTCAAGCGTCGTGCGGTCTCCTCGGTCACGACGTTGAGTTCGGAACCGCGGTCGTAGGCACGGTCGTGACCTGCTCGGAAATCGTCGACCGTGTCGTTCGAGGCGGTGAGCGCGTAGAACTCGAGGGTGCGCTCGATGGCGGCGAACGACATCTCGATGACGCTGGTGTGGTAACCGTCTTGATCGCGGAGCAGCCGGCACGCATCCAGCAGGCGGCACGCTTTCCGCAGCTGGATCACGTCGGCGTCGTGGTCGCCGGGATCGAGCCACTCCTCGTAGTCCGGCTGGCCCAGCCGGCCGCCGAACACGTCCTCGGCGTGCGCGACGGCCTCGCCGAGGTCGTCTGGTTCGTCAGGCATTGTTCAACACCTCGGTCTTGATATTCCGGAGCGTGTCGCTGTCAACGAGCGTAATCGCGTCGGTGAACACTTCTTCGAGGCGGCCAACGTGGCCGCGGGCCGACTCGGGCGTTTCGACGAGGATTTGGAACTCGTAGCGGTCGCCGCCGAACCGCTCGTTTTCCAGTTCTTTCGCGAGTTCGTTGGCGTGGTGCTGGTCGGCGCGCTCAGCGGCGAGCACCCAGAGGTCGATGTCGCTCTGGCGGTCGGCCCGGCCGCGGGCGACGCTGCCGAACACGAGGACGCCCTCGACGGCACTGAGGTCGTCGCGGATGCGGTCGAGTGCCGCACGGAGGGGCGGGTGGAACTCCGGTTGCGGGATGCGCAGGACGGGGTCCTCGGGCTTCGTGACTCGAGTTCGATTGATACCCACCAGTCGGCGGTTCCCTTGGGTATCGACGGCGACCAGCCCGTTGGCTTCGAGAGCGTCGACGGCGCGCTTCACCGACTGGGCGGCGTTATCGGTGAGCCGCCCGAGTTCACGGATCGTAAACTGCTCGTAGGGGTTGTCGAGCAACAGCCGGAGGAGGTCGTTGGTGGCCGAGTGGCGGAACAGGTCTGGATTTGGTGCCGGTACTGGGAGCCCGACCGTCGGCTGCACTGCGTCGTCCGCCGGAGTGTCTTGTTCTACCATAGGTTACGCGTCACGTCTGACGAGACAATAATTTTCCGGGCCGGTGTGACCGCGTTCGGACCCGGTTCTATCCGATGTCCCTTTCCGCTTCGATGGCTTCCATCCCTGCATGAACGCGAATTCGCCGGCAGTTCCCGTATGGAATACGTCGAGGATTCAGGTGGGAAACCAATGACCGGCAAGGATCAGTACTACAACCGAGCGAAACAGGAGGGCTACCGCTCCCGTTCGGCGTACAAACTCCAGCAACTCGACGAGACGAGCGGGCTGTTCGAGCCGGGCGACACGGTCGTCGATCTGGGCGCGGCACCGGGCGGCTGGCTGCAGGTCGCGAGCGAGCGCGTCGGCGAGGACGGCTCGGTGCTCGGGGTCGATCTTCAGCGCATCGAGGATATCGAGGGCGTCGAGACGCTCCGTGGCGACGTGACGGAGGCGTCGACCCGCGAGGCGATACGCGACGAGGTGGGAGAGGCGGACGTGGTGGTGTCGGACATGGCACCAAACATGACCGGCGAGTACAATCTCGATCACGCCCGTTCGGTCCACCTCGCGCGGACCGCCTTCGAGACCGCACTCGACCTGCTGGGACCGGAGGGCGACCTCGCGGTGAAGGTGTTCGAAGGCCCGGATCTGGCGGACCTCCGCGAGGAGATGGAGTCGGAGTTCGAGTACGTCCGGGCCGTCCACCCCGAGGCGTCGCGTGACGCCTCCTCGGAGCTGTATCTCGTCGCGAAGGGGCGACTCACCGCGCCCGTCCGCGAGGGCGACGAGTTGGACGTGGAGGTACAGGACGTCGGCAGCGACGGCGACGGCGTCGCGAAGGTGGACGGCTTCACGGTGTTCGTCCCCGACACCGATACCGGCGAGACGGTCACGGTGCGCGTCGAGGACGTGAAGCCGCGGTACGCGTTCGCCGAGCGCGTCGAGTAGTCAGCCCATGATGTGGTCGGCGCGGCCCGACTCCGCCGACCGGACGGCGTTCGTCACCAGATACACGAACGGCGTGTCGACGACGGCGATGAGGAGCTTGAGCGCGTACTGGCCGACGAGGAGGCCGAGCACGACCGTGGTCGGGAGCTGTGGGCCGATGCCGGCGACCTGCGGGAGGATGTAGAAGGCGATGCCGACGAAGACCACGGTATCGAGCGCCTGCGAGGTAGCCGTCGACGCGAGGTTGCGGAGCCACAGCTTCCCGCGACCGGTCCGCTGGCGGATCGCGTGGAAGACGAACACGTCCCAGTTTTGCGAGAGGAGATACGCGACGAGCGAGCCGGCGACGATGTTGGTCGAGGCTCCGAGCACCGCGGCGAACTGGCCGGGGTCGATGCTCGACTGTGCCGCCGGCGCCGCGATGGTCGAGTAGACCAGACCGAGCATGACGAAGTTCATCAGGAACGCGACGTTGACCAGCCGTCGGGCGGCGCGTTTCCCGTACAGTTCCGTGTAGCAGTCGGAGGCGAAGAAGGTGAGCGCGTACGCCAGCGCCGCGCCGGGCAACACCAGCGAACTACCGGAGTACGGCAGCGAGAACGGCACGTCGAACGCCAGCACCTTCGCCGCGGTGAGCTGGGCGGTGACCAGCGCGGTGACGAACAGCGCGGCGAGCACCGTCGCGCCGAGCGGGAGCCCCCGGCCCGGATCAGTCGTCATCATCGGCCTCCAGCCGCCCGTGGCGGGCGTCGATCTCGTCGAGGATGTCCAGATTCTTCCGGATCGACGCGCGGATGGCGTCGCTCCGGTTCACGTACTTGCCGTCCGGGCCGACGTGGTCGTCGAGGTCGGCGAGCAGTTCGCCGGGTATCTCGACGCTTATCTTGGGCATTAGTTGCTCACCTTCTAGAGACTCTATTATCTACTACCTGTACAACGACGGTCCGTGCTGGCTGTCTGAATGCTCGCATAGTATTCTCGTAGGAATATCCAAGGTAGCCGATTAAAAACTCACCGCTCGTCAGCGGGACCATTCAGTAACTAACTGATCGCTCGCAGAACAGGTTGGTTAGTATCTGCTCTATTGGACAGGGGTGATTAGGTAGGTTGGTGCCGTTCTCTCTTACTCAAGATGAGGCGGGAACTTATTATAGATCGTTATCTGGAGGATATCCATTTGGTCCCAGATTGACTTTTCTCGGGGTTGACGACTAAGTTCAACAAAACTTTCTGCTTCGTCTCGGGATTCGGCAAAGGGCAGATCAGTAACTGCGTCGATACCATCTTCACAGAGACGCTGATATGCGTCGTCTGGATCCAATTGAATTTGTCCGAGGCTTAGATTCACAACCTCCGTTTCTGGGTCCAATTCATAGCGATCATCGCTACCAGAAACAATCAAGAATTTTGCGTCCCCAACTTCGTCATCCCATTCCCTTATGAGACCGCCCTCAAAGACATCTAAGTCAGTCTGTTGAATCGACTCGTAACCGTGTTCAGTCGGTTGAGAGGGGTCAAGGATAGCAACAATAGGGCGAGTGACAACAACTTCTTCTGTTGCTTTCTTCACTTCTTCCAAGCACTCTTCCGCCGTCTCTCTCGTTAGGTCCATATCCATATGATTCTGGATTGTCTCCAACGCCTCTTCATTCACCGTTATGGGGACATACAAGTCTGTGTCAGTAGCCAGACCGACTCGATGCATAAACTCAAGCTCGTCAAGAATCGCCGGTTCTGGGACATCCGGTGTCTCAATCGGCTCAGTAAGATGCTGTGTAACCGATTCTCCTTGATCCACGATCTCGATTTTCACGGTATCGAACGAACCGTTCTCTTTCAAATCCAATAATTCGAGGAGTTGCCATATTGGGAGCTGCCATAATTTGAATTGGTAGGTGTGTTGGCTTAATCCTCCAATTAAGGCATCTGGATTGTTTGTGAATGTCCCTCCCATCGAGATAGGATAGTCATAAGATGTGGAAGAATCGCCCTCAGTTTTGACAACTAAATCATTTCCGTGTTTTTCGAAGGCCACCGCTATCTGTCCGGTAATTGGACCTGATCTTCTCTCAAATGTTTCCGGGAATTTCTCTTCAGGAATCCAAACGGTGGCATCTGAATTCCTAATGTCTTTCATTTGGTATGAGGTGTCCTCTTCATGATTCGGAGTGATACCATAGAAGCGGGCACTGAGAGTGACTGAACTATCGTTGCTCTCTGATTCCTTGAGTGCTTGGTCAATATCATAAATATGGGTGTAGAGGTCATGGACAACGCCCGCAGTTGCGACTGATTGCTCTCTCAGAATCTCAACCGGAGCTATGAAAGTGAAAGGCTCACCACTGCTTTGTTCTCCGCTCTCCTTTGCCAGAAACGTAACAAACGGCTCATCTATGTCGATCTCAGCTTCGTCATTACCGGTTTCAAGCTTGGCATGAAAACCAGACATAGGAGTAACCCGAGTACCATGCTTCACAGCATTATATGCTTCATCGAATTGTAGGAAAAATCGAGATATGTCACCTAGCTTTCTTTTTACAGAGGATAGAGACACATTAACCGCTTCGTCTACTGAATCTACGGTGAGTTCGGTATCCTCGTCAAGAAGTTGTTCAAGTGTTATTTTATCCTGATTTATGGTGTTGTAACCAAGTTGTCCCTTCAGCCACTCGTCCGCAGATTCATCCGCGTATTCTTGAGTTACCTCTTCGAATCCATCGTCTCGGATCGTCGTAAAGATCTCCTTGACGTTATCTGGTCTAGTTCCCGTGAATGCTTCTATAAAGTCCACACCTGAATCTAACCGGCTGTAAAGGTAGATTCCAAATTCTTCAGCATATTGCATCGTTTCCCTGAACACAGCAACATTCGCGTAAATTTTCGCATTGTCACGTTGCTCATCTGTGTCGAACTCATCCAACCCTGCGTCGAGGCTCGCAATTGATTTTTGAATGTGTGTCCAACCAAGCGTTGGATCGTGTCGTGATTCGAAATGCTGATCAGCACTAGCCGATGACCCACCGGTATTGAATTCCGACTCTTCGAAGGTATCTGTCATAGAAGAATGTTCAAGCGTGTATATCAAAAATGCTCTTATGATCTGAGTTGTCCTCCAACCTTGCGTATCTCTCACCGGACTCACTAGTTCTTTTGTCTCTAATAGAGAATTAGTAAATTGGCTACTCTGACGTGAGTAGCACTTGTCTACAGCAGAGTTCACACTATGTGTTGCCATACCCGAATATCTCGTGTTCGCTGACTCGATCTATTCGATCTCGGGCATCCCACTGAATCTCGAATTGCCAAGCGTCTTCTGCTGGAATACTGGTCTCCTGATCGTGACCCCCTGCGAGAACGACGCCATCTCCATCGTAGATCTTACTATACACTGAAGCAGAGAGCAGTTCTTGTCCGCTGGTGTTTACAAGCTGCCCGGTTATTGTGATGGTCGTTCCGTTGATCTGTAACTCGCTATTTTGGACCTCAACGTTTTCATCGGAGGGGATGGGGTAGCCTTCGGCGTCGATTTCGATCTCGGCGTCTCTAATTGAAGCTTGTTCTTTGCTCGCGTACACTCGCGCCTCCCACGTCTCCTCCACAGCAAGCGAGACAAGTTCTGCTTGGCCGCCACCCTCATAGAGGAAATTGCCATCGTCATCGTACCAGCGCACGACAAGTTCTGCTGGACCTGATGGCCCATCCCCACGGTTCACGATAGTAGTACCCACGTAAGGTGCTGGTTCATCACCACTGTCATCGACCGAAAACCCACTATTCACGATCTGAAGATCAGATGTAGGTGCCTCCTCTGGGGGTTCTGTCTCTGTTGGTGTCTCCATCGGCGACCCTTCATCGAGAGGAGTATAGGACTCCGTTTGTCTGCCCAATATCTGATTCAACAGTTGCTCAGGAGGGAGCGGGGATTCGGTCCTTTTCGCTTCATTATGTCGTTGGGTGAATCGGCCCCTCGATGGACCGCCTAAGTCTCTATACATACTGAGAGCTTCAAGATGTGCCTCAATCCAATCGACGGCACGTATAGACGGCTCATTGAATTCTGGAGATTCGCTCAGTTGCCGAGATTCTTCGAACAGATCGGCTGCTTCTTGGAAATCTTCAGACGCACTGACCATCGTATCGGATAGTGTCTGCCAGTCGGACGGGTAGTTCTCAAGATTAGACTCTCCCTCAGGTAGATTCTCAAAGAACAACTGCCGGCCAGTACTATACTCAGCAAGTGCGTCTTCGGAGAGGTTGTATGCTTCTTCGTATTTCTGTAGTCCCTGCTCGTCGTGTTCGGAGAGATCCGAGCGTCCACGACTTTCAGTCGTGTCTAATGACCCAGTACAGCCTGCGATGGTGACGATTCCGACCGGGATAACTGACCGTATCGCTGTTCTACGATTCATATTTGGGTATTGAAATTTATATTTTTATTATACATTTTTCTTGCGTTCACTAACGTTGATAGAAACGAGGAGATCATCGTCATTAGAAGGTACAAGAATACAGAATTACTTATAATTGTCCACAAGATACTGTGTCTGCAGATTAAGATACAAGGAATAGACTACTGTGTTCTCTTAGTAACCAGTGCTTCGTTGGTTTGGTTATTGTATTCCTTTTAATGAGATTCTTGTCAAGACAACGGGCCAACCTTCGGGGTCTCATAATCTGATGTTCGAGAACTAAAGCAGCGGCAAAAGAGCAGCTATACGGTCAGTCTGTGATGACTGAACACAGCAAAGCGGAAATGCTCGTCAGTTCTCGTGGTCAATCTTGAGATCGTCGGCGTCAAGTTCTCCCTTGAGATATCGCTCTCCCTTCTCTGTGATCCGATAATTCGTAGCGTCGGCTCGTTGGACGAGTCCTGCGTCGGCCAGCTTTCGACATCGCCGAGAGATGTATTCGCCGGTATAGTCGATGTTTGCGCCGATGACGCTGGGTGACGCGATTATCTCCTTCTCGTGGAGAAACTCTAAGACACGTTCATCGGCCTGAGTCATCCAGTCTACGCGAGCCCGCATCCAAGCCATATCTATGCTGGAACCGGCCTAAGAGGGAGCGAGGATGTGTCTATAGAAGCCTAAAATTAATCTATAGACACAAGATTTTGTGGACAGCTTCAAGTGAGGTGAGGGAGTACGCGAATCCAATTACCTTCCCGACATCAATGAGTACCCCTGCTAACAATCCAGAAGAGGCGCTTTTGAGTATTGCAGACGACTACGAGCAGTCACAGGCTCTCTTTGAGAAGAAAGACCCAGAGGAGGATGTCGATCTCCCGCTCAAAGAGGCCCTACATGAACTGAATACAGCGGGTGAATTTGCCGATGACCGAGAACAGTGCCTCTATTTGACCTTTACTCTGACGCTCAACTTCAGTAGGCCTGCGGATCGCCTCAGCCAACGACTCCGGAGTCTCTGGGTCGCTGAACCGTGGGTTTTCGATCCTCAGGCGCTAATAGCAGAGCAGAGGTACTACGATCTATTGGACCTGTTCAAAGGGCGCAACGACTTCCAAGACCACCCCGTGATGAATGAGTACGGGCTAATGGAGTACGGGAAACAGGACGCCGCGTTCTGGTACACAGTCGCATACACCCTCGATCACGAGTTCGACTCTAACCCTCTGTCGATTATTGATCACCACGACGGTGACGCTCACGCTGTATATCAGTATGTGAGCAACGAGCGATTAGATGACCCTGCTCACGAGGAAATCCGGACGACGAAGAAGTTCCCTGGTCTCGGTGGCGAGAAGATCGCTCCGCTATGGCTTCGTGCGATTGATGACTATATCCGTCCGCTCGATAACATCGCTCTGCTCCCGATTCCGGTGGACGTCCAAGTTGCTCGTGTTACGAACAGTCTATTCGGGACTGAGTACACAGCGGACAGTGACAAAGATCGAGAGGCGATCCGAGACCTATATCGACAGTTCTGCGAGGAGTACAATCGGACATCGACACGACTTGATAAGGCGATCTGGCTAATCGGCGAAAACTGGAACACTGGGGGACAAGACTATTTGACCGAGAAGATAGATCGGTACTGACCCCGTCTGGTTGGTTTTGCTAAACACCGCTCGACTGTCCGAAAAACGGCTCTTATTCAGGGAGCCATCCGGACAGGCATTTATATTTTTTATTTCCCAAATCTACGGTTTTCTTGAATTGATGAGGTCGTCTCAATCGTGGCCGAACGGTGTTTTGTGGATCAAGTATTGGCAGAGAACCCCTACCCTATGAGGGGTCACCTTGTTTCTGTTACTCGGTAGTCCTTCCGTTGTTATCTGCTGTAGAGTGTTAGTAGCTCAGTCTACGAGTGTGTTAGCTCGATTCCAATAGGTAGCCATATGTCATAGACCGTGTTTCAGACGGGGCCATCGTAGTTCAGTCTACGACTGAGCTAATGGGCCTCTATTGAGTCTCCGTATAGTCGGCCTGTAGCCACACCTATTAGATATTCTAAATTAGTAAGATCCTCAGTCACTCGCGTGTTGACGGCCGCGGTGACTAAACAGAACTCGTTGACCCGATACCAAAGAAAGGGAGCGTGTGTAGCTGAGGATTCTACTAAGTTAAGCTATCTAACACATCCTATCCGAAAGTCGGGAAGTCGAGGAAGTCCGGCCACACAAATTCATCTTTGAGGGCGAACTGCTCTGTGTTTCTGCCATTGTCCTTCGTCACGACTTCGCCTAATCCGAGGGTCTCCAGTAGCTTCATTTGTTCGCGCAGCGTCTTGCGCGTTGAATCTGTCGCCGGGTGAGTCTTGAGGTCCTTGGACGTGATGGGGTTCGGAGTCTTCGGATCAACCACAGCTCGAACGATTCCCCGCCGTTCTTTATGCATCGTACTCAACGCGAGACGACTGGATACTTGGACGTCGTCTAGCTGGAGTTCTTCGCGGCCGCACAACAGAGCGTGTCCGCGGGCAATGTTCCGCAGACTGCTCATGATTCGATGTTCTCCTTCCCGTGTGCTTGTCTCAGTCGGTGCTCGGCAGTACGCGACAAGATGGGCCAGATAGACGATCCCATCTCGAACCTCACCGTTGGCAGCCGAGTCCCATGTCATACTACTGTAGCCGCCATAGTGTTCCCAGACGTTACGTAGGAAAGCGATCACCTCCGTTTGGCATTCAGTAACTTGCTCTCCATATTCACGTCCCTCAAATACATCGACAGCGACCTCGTGGGGGCTCGCTTTTCGTGGTAGGTAATGGAAGACCAATCGGTTTCCGACGTGGCCCATCGCTCCCCAAGCCCGGCTGTCAAGCGGTGTCGTCGCTCCGATAAGGGCGAATCGATAGTCGCCGTCGTAGCCACGCGAGCCGTGTGAGCCAGTATCTCGATGATAGCCTGAACCGTCCATCACTCGGGCGATTGTCGCCATCGTCGACCGAATCTGCTCAAAACTGCCGCTAAACCAGCCTGCCATATCCGGATTGACGAGCGACTTGCGACGTATCTTCGGTAGCAGATCGTAGTCTGCTAACTCCTCCTCATTCTTGGACGGTTCGTGACTTACGAACGCGGCAGGGGTGAGGTCGTCGCTCCAGTAGACTAGTTCCTCGTCATTGAACTCGGCCCCCTTGAGGAAGTCGAGGGCCGTAGTCTTCCCTGCGCCACTAGGACCAACCACAGCGATCCCCTCGCAGCTATCGATACCGTCCAACAGGAGCGTTGCCTTCGTTGAGAGGACAGCCTCAGTGACGAGCGCAATCCGCTTATCGAACACGTCCTCGACAGCCTGAAGGACGGCATCAAGCTCAGAAGCTGTACTATCGAGGTTAGTCATCAGAGACCTCCGGCTTCGAGAAGACTCTGCTCCAATGGTTGGTCTTACGGGGCTCAGATTTGACTGAGACTAAGCTCCGCGGAATGGTTGCGTGAGCGGCTACTATGTACCCGTCAATGACGCGAATCCGCTCTACCTCACTCTGAGGATGAGCGATGATCCATCTAATCGCGGGAGATACTTCGGTGGAGATCGTCATTCGGTCTGTTTCCTTGGAGCCATATAGACGGACCTCCTTCTCGCAAGGGAGCATCTCGGGATCTTCCCGAACTTCTCTGTTGTGGAGCAGCTCAGGATCGGGGTTGTCGATCTTCAAAATCGAACCCCTCCGTTTTTGCTGCTATAGTCGATACCCGATACTGTCGGCTTCGTTGACCGCTCACGACGGTCAATCTGTTTTCGGCTCATATGTTCTCAAGGGAGTTAACTGAGGTTCCCCTGAGACCCCATGACCGCCTGACTACCGTGTCGGCATCACCGCCCTCGACTCTCCGAGGACGCGGTCATTCTTAGATCCTGATAGAGTTTCCATATTGGGAGGTATAATCCACATACACTTAGATATTTCGGCTAAATTTGGATGGCCGTACAAAAATTTAGATTTCAATAGATTTATACGGATTCTGTATCGCCGAACTGCTGGTAGGCATCTTTGACATCGTCATCGAGGATTCTGAGATAGCGTTCAGTCGTATCGAGGTTCTTGTGGCCGAGATGCTTCTGGAGCGTCCGGATGTCGACACCGGACTTCAGAGCGTGGATAGCGTGGCCGTGACGTAAGCTATGCGTCGTGATTCGCCATTTCGGCTTTCCGCCGGCGTCTGTATACATTTGCTCTTGACAACCTGCGTTCTTGGCTGCCTGAACCACTAGCTTCCCGATTGTCTGTCTCGATATCTGTTCTGACCGCTGGCTCGGAAAGAGGTACGGTGACGTGGTCGATGGCCCATACGCATCACGATACCCGCTATCGATCCACTGGTCGAGCAAGAAATCAAGAGATGGCTGGTAGTAGACTGTCCGCCAGTCGTCCGTTTTACTGGAATAGACCCGAATGCTCCGCTCCTCTCGGTCGATATTCTCTAGCTCCATGCCGGCGAGTTCGTGGCCTCTGACTCCGGTCTGCCACAGCAGTCGGATGATCAGTCGGTTTCGGAGCTGTGGCGACGGAGCATGTTCGACCATCGCCTCCTTCTCGTCTTCAGTGACGTAGACAACATCAGCCTCGTTGTGCTTCTTCGTCCCGTTCGTGAGCGACCGTAGGTTACTCTGGTCGATCTCGTCGGCCGGGTTCTCCTCGATGACGTCCTTACGGTCGAGGAATTTGTAGAACAGGCGAACGCCGGACAGGGAGCTGTCGATTGAATTTGGTGCGTACCCCTTGTTAGCCAAGTGAGCGAGGAAGTCCTCGATTTCGAGCGGTCCGATCTCAGTCGGTTCGTATTCCGTCTCCTCTAACCATTCGTTGAATCGCCGGAGCGCGTTCTTCCGTGCTTCGTGCGTTCCCGCTGACTTCATCCCCTTGACCCGCTTGAGAAAGCGGTTCATATGGTCGTTCTCGAACTCGGACATCGATCACACCTCCTTGTAGTAGCGGCCGTCGTCGGTCTGGCTGACTGCGTAGGTCGTCTCTTGCAGGTGGTCGAGAGCGGCCTGTATCTGATACCGGGGGACATCAAGCCGCTCTGACAGCCATTCAATCGACCCTTGTTCCGGGGCAGGGACCCCGTCCGCCGTTTCGGAAATGACCGGCTCCGTATGGGCCTCCTTCTTCGAGGGAAGCATCTCGAAAATGTCGTCCGCAAGGGCCACCGTTTCGGGTCCAACCGCCTCGCCGGTGACGGCTTCCCGAACGTCCGTGAGTTGCCCTTTGATCCCGTCGAGATGCTGTGCGAGTTGCTCTTGTTGGGTGTTCAGTTCCGTTAGCTGTTCGTGGATCTCCTGTGAGACCTCTCCGCTGGAGCCGTTAGCTCGGTCGTGGAGGTATCGATTGACGGCTACGCGAACGAGTTGCGAGAGCGAATCGGCGTCGGGATCGTCCTGTGCCGCCGACTCCCACTGGTCTTTGGTGTCCGGGTATACGGCGAGGGTGACGATCTCGTTTCGACGATCCTCGTCGCTCATTCTGACCGCCCCACGCTGTAGTCTTGCTCGGGATCGAAGCAATCGAAGCACGGAAGATCGTCGCCGTTTGGCCCGTCGCACCATTCCTCACCGTTCGGACAGGTATCGTCTTCCTCGTCAATACTAGGTTTAGCGAATTGGTCGATAGTCGCGACAGCGCGGCCGCTGTAAGGCGTTTCTGAAGCCATCTCTACATAGCATACTAAGACTGACAGGATATTAATTGTATTGGATAGTTGACACTATATCTTGGGCATACCACAGGATTATCGGGCGATCACTTAACTCCGCCAGTTCGGCGTCGAACGGTCGAGAGCCACAACGTTCAGTCGGCCGGTTCCGGTCGGCCGCCCCGTCCGCGCCGGCCGCCGAGGGTGATGAGGTGCAACACCGCGAGGCCGAGGCCGTACATCCCGACGACGGGAATCCCGAGCAGGAACATCATGAACACGCCGCGGGGCGAGACGAAGGCGACGATGGCGAGGATGGCGAGCGTGACGACCCGCCACCGGTCGCGCATCTGCCGGTAGTCGACGATGCCGCCCGCGTAGAACAGCCCCATCGACACCGGGATGCACGCCATCAGGCCGACGCCGACGGTGGTGAAGAACACCAGCCAGCCGAAGTTGTTGATCCGGTAGGCGATGACCATGTTCGACGCGAGCGCGTCGTTCGCGAGCCACGAGATGATACCCGGCGCGACGTAGAGGAAGCCGGCGAGACTCCCGGCCGCGAGCGTGACGAAGATGCTCCCGCCCCACACGAGCAGGACGCGGCGGTCGCCGCGGGCGAAGCCGCGGTCCTTCAGCGCCGGCCACGCGTAGTAGAGCAGGAGCGGTATCGTCGCCACCGCGCCGGCGACGGTCGCGACCTTGATCCCGAACACCAGCGCCTCGACGGGATGGAGCGTGACGAGCCGCACCTGTTCGGCGGTGACCTGATCTGGGAGTTGGGTGAGGAACTGCCGCTTCAGCCAGCCGATGCCGCCGGTGTAGAGGACGTAGAACGTCACCGCGAGCACGCTCATGAACGCCCCGACGATGAGGAACGCCTTCGAGCGGAGCGACGAGGCGATAAAGGCCAGATCGTAGTAGTAGCCGCCGATGTCGTCCTCGTCCACCTCGTCTTCGGTGAACGCCGACATCATCCCCGCGCCCGTCTCCGCGAGGACGCTTCCCGACTCGTCGTCCTCGCTGGCGCTGGTCGGTGCATCCGCCGCGACCGGGGCATTGGCGTCAGCGCCGGTCGACTCGCCGTCTGCGTCGCCGTCGCTCGGTTCCGTCGCCGCCTCCGCCTCGTCGAAGCGGTCGAGGATCGCCTGCGCCTTCTCCTCGTCGTCAGCGTTCAGCGCGTCGTTCGCGAGCGCCAGCGCCTCGTCTTCGCCCATCTCGAGGAACGGTTCCAGCGGCGCGGCGCGGACGCCGCCCGCGTCGAGGTCACCGATGTCGATGTCGTCCGGGTCGCCCGCGCTCGCCGGCGCGTGGCTCCCCGGCACGGCGTCGGGGTCGGCGAGTTGGTCGAGCGTCCGGAACATCAGGACGACGACGGCCGCGCCCCCCGCAAGGAGAGCGACGAGGGCTGCCACGGCCCCGAACACGAGTGCCGGGTCGACGCCGGCTATCGACTGGACGGCGAGCGAGTCCGGGAACGTCGCGTCGAGATAGCCGCCGGCAAGCGGCACGGCGGCGAGGTCGCGCAACGTCGGGTCGAACGCGCCGGCGGCCGCGGCCCGGCCGACGAAGAAGACGGCCGCGCCGGCGACGAGGCCGACGCCGGCGACGGTGTTCCACCGCTCGCGGAGCACCTGTCGCGTACCGACCCGGTCGCCGGCCGCGCGAGCGGTGACGAGAAAGCGCGTCAGGCCGAGCGAGAAGCCGTACAGCAGGACGAGCGGCGTCGCCCACAGCAGCTGGGTGAGCGGATCCGGCGGCGTGAACAGCGCGCCCCCCGCGTAGAGCGCGAGGATGGCGTGTTTCCAGTAGTCACGGAACGTCTCGTAGGGGACGACGCCCGACATCGCGAGCCCGGACATCACGAGCGGGAGCTGGGCGGCGAGGCCGAACGAGACCGACAGCAGGAAGACGAACTGCGCCCACTTCACGATGGAGTAGGTGGGGTCGAGGTTCGCGGCGGTGGCGTTGCTGGCGAGGAAGTCGAAGGCGAGCGGGAAGAAGAGCAGATAGCCGTAGGCGGCCCCGCCGAGGAACAGCAGGACGGCGGTGACGACGGCGAGCGCGAGCTGCCACCGCGGGACGCCCGTCGGCCAGTAGCCGCGCTCCTTCAGCGCGTCACGCGCGTAGTAGAGCAGGAACGGCACCGCGAGGAGGACGCCGACGACCAACCCGATCTTCACCTGCAGGAGGATGACGTCGAACGGGGTGACGGCGACGACGACCACCTCCGGGGCCTGCGAGAGGAGGTCCGCCTTCAGCCGATCCCAGCCGAAGGCACGGAGAAAGTAGATCGAGCCGATGAGGCCGACGACGAAGACGATGAACACCTTCTGGAGATGCTTCTGTGCGGCGCGCAGCATTGAGCCCAGCGTCTCCCGACCGCCCTGAACCGTCCGAGCGACGTCCTCGTCGACAGCGGACACACGCGCCGTTGGGTGTCCCCCGTTATCAACCTTTCAGAGCGACGCCGGTCGCGCCGGAGAAGAAGGCTTACAACCGGGCGACGCCGAACCCACGGCAATGGCCGAGGAGTCGGACGGGGACCGACAGGATCCCCCGGCGGACGACGCTCCCCCCGAGCCGGCGGTCCGTCCCGTCGACGACACCGACGGGTCCGACGACACGGTAGAGCCGGAGCCTGCGATCCAGCCGGTCGACAACGGCGATAGCGAGGACTCCGACGACGAGGCGGCTGCCGGAAGTGACGGAGCCGACGACTCCACCGACACCGGCGACGCACCAGCGGACGAGCCGGTCATCGAGAGCGACGACGACTTCGATTCGCTGTACGCCGAGGAGAACAGCCCGCTCGAAGCCAACGACACCGATCCGCCGGCGGACGCGGAGTCGGACGGCGGCTACACCCACGAGGAGGCGATGGGCGGGATATACGAGGACACGGCCGTCGAGCCGGAACCCGTCGACATCGACGACGGGGGAATCGAGGGCGCGCCCGACGACGAGGAGATGCCGCTCGCCGACCACATCGAGGAGATGGTCAAGCGACTCGGCGTCGTCGTCGTCGTGATGGCCGGCCTCTCGGGCGTCGTGTTCCCGTTCGGCACGGACCTCATCAACTTCCTCTGGTTTCACTATCTCCCGGGCACCATCGCCCAGTGTCCCGGCGACGCCGCGACCGTCCAGACGATCAGCGAGGGCGGGGCCGCCTGTGCTCGGGTGTATCACCCGCTCGCGGTCGTCCTCGCGCGGCTGAAGGTGGCGACGCTGGCCGGCTTTATCGTCGCCCTCCCCGTGTTCGTCTACGAGACGTATCTGTTCATGCGGCCGGGGCTGTACCCCCACGAGCGCCGCTACTATATCGCCAGCGTCCCGACCAGCCTCGTCCTCGCGGCCATCGGAATGCTGTTCGCACACTTCCTCGTCATCCCGCTGCTGTTCGACTACTTCGTCTACTACTCGCAGAACGCGACCGTCATCGCGTTCGGGCTGGCGGAGACGTTCGACCTCATCGTCCTCCTGTTGGGCGCGTTCGCGCTCGTCTTCCAGATTCCGCTGTTCATCATGCTCGCGCTGATGATGGGGCTGGTGACCCGCGAGTGGCTGGAGACCCGCCGGCTCATCTTCTGGGGCGTGTTCGCCGGCCTCGCGTTCCTGTTCACCGCCGACCCGACCGGGATGGGTCCAATCGTCGTCGCGGCCACGATGATCGTCCTCTTCGAGGGGACGCTGCTGCTGGCGCGGTGGACCGGCAAAGAATAGTCGCGCTCCGTCGAACAGCGATACCCATTAGTTCGCGACGGACGGACGACTCGCGTAGTGCCGCGTTTCGAGTACCCCTGTCCCGACTGCCGCACCCGCACGAACCTCCACGAGGCGGGCTGTGACTTCGACGGCGTGCGGTGGATCGACATTGAGGCCGCCTACGTCGACATCCTCACGCATCTCTCACAGGCGTCGCTGTCGGAAGGACGGCTCCGCGAGACGGTCGACGACTGGGACCAACTCCACGCGCGGACGCTCTCGCGGCTCCAGCGCGACCAGCGCATCGAGGAGACGGACGACGGCCTCACCCTGCTCACCGCCGAGGCGTACAAGGAGCGCGTCACCCACCCGACGATGGAGCCGCTCCAGACCATCTACGAGGAGGGGAGCGTTCACGGCGCACACGACAACGCCGTGTTCGCGCTCGTCGCCTTCTACGAGATGGTCGGTCTCTCGTGGGCGGAGACGCGCGAGCAGATGCTGACGTGGCTGGAGGAGTCCGGAACGTGGGCGCGGGGCGGCTTCGAGGAGGCGAGCCCCGAGGAGTTGGTCGACTCGAAACGCCACGTGTACGAGCGAGGCTACGGCTGGAAGCAGGCCGGCAGGGAGGCGAAGGCAGTCATCGACCGGCGGTTGTGAACGTCAGCCGGCGTTGTGTGTCGTGTACTCCTCGTAAGCGCGTCGTTTGAGGTCGCGATACCGTTCCCGCGAGTCAAGCACCCACTTGTACTCGAATCCGGGTGGCGGGTCGCCCATCCAGTCGACAAGCGCTTCGGTGTCGTCGCAGGTGAACCGAATCTCGTTCCGGATGTAGAGGGGGTCGAACCCGTGTTCGCGGAACAGGTCGAGCAGGAACTCCGTACGGTCGTTCTCGTTTCGCGCCTTTATTTCGAGTCGGGGACGGCCCCACCGTCCGATGTCAAGGTAGCCGTCCGAGGCGTACCAGAGCTTGGCGAGCGTCGGGGTGAGCGAGAGGTCGTCGGGGAACCGCTTCTGGCCGGACGCGTACCACTTCTGCCGGAGCCGGTCGAAGAACGGGTGTGTCCGCGACCAGACGGCGTACATGTCGTGGTAGTCTTCAGCCTGAGCGTTCGGAGTAAACTACCCCGTCCTACTCGCTCCCTCGGGCCTTGCGGCGGTCGGTCACTCCTTGAGGGCGGGGCTTTCCTGCAACGACATTGTGCCCCGCGACC
>PXQV01000013.1:44737-147902 GCA_003021175.1 Halobacteriales archaeon QH_7_66_36
GACCCCGGCTTGTGCGAGGACGGCAGTATCAAACACGTGGGGCGTAGAGGGCCTAACTCTTGGGGTTTCGCCTTGGTTCGTGACGCGCTTCCTCCCCGGTCTACTTGCTCGCTTCGCTCGCTCCTTGAGGCTGGGGGCTCCGCGCTACCGCTTGCTGAAGCCGGTCCGCCGGTTGTTCGCCGCCAACTCTTCGGCCGTTTTTTTGAGACTGAGCCCTGTGGTTAGGACCCCGAGCCGTTCGTCGACCCACTTGAGGAACCGACGGTTTATCATCGGAATGCGGAACACACAGTTGTTCCCACCGCTCGTCGACGGGATTGACCCATCACCCAGCAACAATCCCTCAAAAATCTGCTGGCTATCGTCGGGAATAATCGGGGACGGACAGTTCCCGTGCCACCAGTGGAGGCCGAGTCGCTGAAACGAGTCACCCCAAGTCGGACAGGGCGTAGACATACGGGACGTGGCCGCTCAATGGTTTATAAACATTAGGCGGGTTCAATCGGCCTTTCGGGCATAGAATTCCGATTGAGAGTCGTAGAGACGTATACCGAATATTGGTAGGAGAATAGATATCTGTTTTGGAGCAGTATAAGTAAACAATTATTCAGAATCTGTCTGTATTCTCGGGATTTAGTCGCTCTGAATACGGGGCGCTAACATATAAGTTACATTACCATTCCCTTCGGCGATGTCGAAGTGCATCTTGACGGGGAACTCCTCGCCGACCTCCATCGTCACCTCGGCGTCGCTCGGGATGGCCTTGTCCATGTCCTTCAGGTAGTCGAGCGAGAACAGCGAGCGGGCGTCGCCGGGCGTGAGCGCGATGAGGTCCTCGGTCGTGAGTTCGAGATGCACGTCGTCGGTGTCGCCCTCCGCGTCGACGTAGAAGAGTTCGGCGTCGGCGTCGACGCCGAGCGCGATGTGGTCCGAGACCATGTCGGCGGCGGTGACGGCGCGGTCGATGTCTGCGCCCTCGATGGCGACTTCCGCGGAGAGGTCGAGATCCGGAAGGTCCGGCTCCTGTCGGATGGAGTCGGGGTCGATGAGCGCGAGCGTCCCCTCCAGCCCCTCGATCTGGATGTGGAGTTTCCGCGTCTCCTCGTCGAGTTCCAACTCGACGAGTTGGTCGGAGTCGGCCATGCCGACGAACTCCTCCAGTCGCGAGAGATTGACGCCGATGACGCCGCCGTCGGTCTCGTAGGACTCGAAGGCGGCGGCGGACAGCGAGAGGTCGACCATGCCGACGTTGGCGGGGTCGACGGCCCGGATCGAGAGCCCGTCGTCCTCCAGCCGGATCTTACACTCGTCGACCAGCACGCTCACGGAGTCCAGCGCGTCCCCGAGCGTATCGGCGCTCACGATAGCCTTGAACATCTTGCTCCCGGCTACGAAACCACGTGATAAAAACTCTCCCGTTCGGTGCGCCGAGCCGCGCCGAAAGCCGCGCGTGAGCGCCCCGCTCGCGGCCGTTCGGTGCGCGACTCCCGGCCGAGCGGTCAGCCGTCCGTCGGTCGCCCTATCTCGGCGAGGAGGTGGCCGAGGTGGACCCGGTCGCTCGTCGACTCCGTGAGGTCGAAGTCCACCTCGCCGGCGATCTGATACAGGCGCGCCAGCCGCTCGCCGTCGTACCGCGAGCGGGCGACCCGGAGCACGTCGTCGAGTATCTCCGTGCCGTCGTACCCCTCGTCGTAGATGAGGTCGTCGAGCTGCGAGCGGGCGTCGGTGAACTCCCCCCGTTCGGCGGCCGCGAGCATCGCCTCGACGGTGTCGTCGTGGCCGATGTCGCCCAGCGTCTCGTAGGCCGCGTTCATCGTCACCTCGTCTTCCGTCTCGGCGGTCGTCTGTGCGCCCAACACGGCCCGGCGGAGGTCACCGTCGCCGTAGCCGGCGAGATACTCTAGCCCGTCGGCGTCGTAGTCGACGCCCGCCAGTTCGACGGCCCGCTCCAGCGCCGTCACGGTCTCCGTGTGGTCGGGGGCGCGCACCGACACGGAGAAACACCGCGAGCGGATGGGCGGAATGAGCTTCGACGGCTGGCGGGTCGCGATGACGAACTGCGTGTTCTCGGCGTACCGCTCCATCACCCGACGGAGCGCCTGCTGGAAGTCCTCGCGGATGGCCTCCGCGTTGTCCAGCAGTATCGTCTTGTAACGGCCGGAGACGGGCTGGTAGGAGGCCGACTCCTTCAGCACGTGGTTGATCATGTCGCGTTTCGACATGCGCGAGCGGCCTTCGAGGAAGGGAGCGAAGCGGGCGTCCTCGCGGATTTCCTTCTTCGTCCGGTCGAAGAAGTCGGCGACGTTCAGCTCCACGAAGTCGTTGTCCGGGTCCTCGTGGGTGTCGCGGGCGAGCGCCCGGGCCGCGGCGGTCTTGCCGGCCCCTTTCGGCCCGTGGAGCACGAGGTTCAGCGGGTCGTCGCGCGCCTCGGTCAGGTACTCGCGAACGTCCGGCTGCGGAAGGTCCTCGACGGCGGGCGCGTACTCGTCGGTCCACAGGGGCGCGTCCATTCGTCGCGTGGGTTGTGTTCGGGCGGGTATGAAGCTGGCTTTTCCGACGAGTCGAGAGACGCTATCCGCGCTCGGCGCGGAACTGCTCCAATCCGACGGAGAGCATGTCCGGCGAGACGGGTTGGAACTCCTCGCGTTCGGGACCGAGATAGCCCCGGACGGAGTCCCACGAGTCGCGAGCGTACCGCTCGTCGAGCAGGACGCGAACCCCGACCTCCTCCGGCCCGCGGATCACTCGTCCCACCGCCTGCCGTGCCTTGCGGACCGCGGGCACCGTCAGCGCCGTCTCGAACCCATTGCGGGACGAGTCCCGCAAGCCTCCGGTCGCTCCGCTCCCGGAGTCCTCTCCGAATTCGCGGTCGTACGCGGTGCGGACGGCGCGGGTGCGCGGCGACGCGGTGTTGATGATCGGGACGCCACAGACGACGGCGGCGGCGAGCCGGTCGCCGCGGTAGTCGACGCCCTCGGTGAGCGTGCCGCGCAGCGAGGTGACGAGCACCTTCCCCGGGCCTCGGAAGAACTCCGCTTTCAGCCGCTCTGTCACGTCGTCGGCGCTCGCCTCGTCGATGAGCACCTCCTTGTCGAGTCCGGCGAGCGCGTCGGCGGCCCACTGCGCCTCCGCGTAGGAGGGCATCCCGACGAGCACGTTGCCGTCGACGCGCGCCACCTCGCGGAGCGCGTTCGCGTAGATCCGGCGCGTCTCCGTCTGCTCGTCCGGATAGCCACGGTTCTCGTGGGTGAACTTCGGCGTCGCGACGGCGAACGAAGCGCGGTTCTCCTCTGAGAAGGAGAGCCCGTATGTCCGATGCTCAACTGGTCGGTCGGCCGTCTCGCGGAGATTCGCCAGCCCGGAGACGCGCTCGAACATGTCGAGGGGGGCGAGCGTCGCGCTCATCAGGACGCCGCCGCCGAACTCACCCAGCGTGTCGGCGATGGCGTCCCCGGGAACGCAGTTGTGGAGCGCGAGCGAGGCGTTGTACGCGCGCCGCCACGAGTCGCCCGGCTCCGTCTCGTCCCACGTCCGCTCTAACCGTATCTCCCGGAAGTAGTTCGTGTGGTCGTTGCGGTGCCACGCGTCGAGCACGCGCCCGACCGCCGGGGCCGCGCGGCGCTTGTCCTCGTCCTCGGCGTCGTTCAGGATTCGAGCGACCACGGCACCGATCGTCTCGGCGCGCGTCCACACCGCGTCGGTGTACCCCTCGCGCTCGGCCCACTCGGTGATCTCGTCTTCGGCTGGTTGCTCGGGGTCGCGAAGCGGTATCTCGTCGTCGGAGAGATCGGTGAGGTCGGCGCGCCAGCCGCGCTGCTCGCGGTCGAGATACGCCGTCACGCGGCGGTCCAACTCTGCGCGGAGGTCGCGCACAAACTCGCGGAGCGTGGCCAGCTCGTCGGTCGTCACGTCGGCCTCGTCAAGTTCGGCGCGGATGTGGTCGCGCGCATCCGAGAGCCCCGCGGTGGTCCGTTCCCCGTCGGCCCCGTCGAGGGTGAGCGGCTGGAGGACGCGAGAGAGTTCGCTCTCGGCGTCCCGGAGCGTGGCATCGCCGACCCGGTCCGAGACGAGGTCGCGCACCCGTGGTTCGAGCATGTGCGCCTCGTCGCAGACGACGAACGTCTCCGAGTCGAGCAGCGGCCCGGTGAACGACCCGACCGTCGTCGGGTCGAACGCGTGGTAGTAGTTGCCGACGACCACCTCGACGCGAGGGAGGACTGCCCCCATCGCGGAGTGGGGACAGGTGCCGTGGCCCGCCGCCATGCGCACGAGGTCCTCGCGCTCGATGAGGCCGGCGTCGGTAAAGTCGAACGGGACGGCCTCGCTCGCGTCGCCCTCCTCGGGCAGGTCGTCGAGATACTGCGCGTAGAAGGGGCAGTACTCTACGTCGTTTTCGGCCTCCACCGTGTCGGGCGGATACGGCGTCGGCTCGTCCAGTACCTCCATGAACTCCGCGCCGCTGTCTCCGCCTGTTCCATCTGCTTGCGCCGAATCCGCGAGCCCGATCTGCTGGCTGCGCGCGCGGTCGGCCAGCCCGCCGGCGGTCGTCTCCTCGGTCAGCCCGCGGGTCCGCTCGCGAAGCCCCTCGCAGCGCTCGTACACGTTCTCGTCGTCGATACTCCCCCGCCCCTCGATGTTGTACGGGCAGACGTCGGCCTTGCCGACGAGCGTCATGGCCGAAATCGGGTCGTAGCCGTCCGGGAGGTTCGCGTTCATCGTCCGGAGATCCGCCTCGAACTGCCGGAGCTGCTGTTTGACGCTCGTGAGCACGACGACCCGCTCGAAGTCGGAGTCGGGGTCGCGCACGAGGTGGACGCCGGCGGTGAGCGCCAGCATCGTCTTCCCGGTGCCGCAAGCTCCTTCGAGCGCGACGAACCCCGAATCGCGTGCGGTTTCGACGGCGGCGTCGATACCGTCCGTCTGCTCGGGATACGGCTCCTCGTGGCCGAACGCGTCCCGCCACGGCGGCTCCTCGGCTGTCACGTCGTCCGAAAACGGGCGGCCGGGCATGAGGGTGTCGGAGTTGGTCACGGCATCCGACTTGAACCCTCGCCCGCGACGCGTGGTAGTGTTCAGACACGCGATGGCTGCCCGAGCGAGTGCGGTCGGGGGGGACTGGAAGGGGCCGGCGCCGCGCGAGGGGATCGCAGGCCGACGGCCGAGGACCGCGGCGAGGCCCAGGCAGCGTGAAGCGACGCTTCACGGGCCGTGCGAGCGGCCGTTGGCCGCGCGCAGAAGTCGAGCCGCCAGGGGCTTCCAAGTTAGCACACTGGTTGTGGCAGCTCAGCCGCCCTTATGTGAACACTATCAGACGCCGTGCTTACTCCTCGGTCGTGTCGATACCGAGCGCGGCGTTCAGCCCGCAGAAGCCGGCCACGGCGTTGAACAGCAGGCCGGCGCTCGCGATCAGGGTGACGCCGCCGAGCCGTCGTCGCCCGAGCAGAAACGCGCCGAGCGTCGCCACCGCGAGCAGTCCTCCGAGCACCGCACGAACCGTCTTGTCGGTTCCCCCGACGTTCCGTTCGAACATACCCACGCTACGGGCCAGAAGGGTAAAAACCGCCGGCTATCTCCACTCGAAACAGTACCCTTTGGACTCTGCACCACTCCGGAGCCGTCAGGGACGACGCACGGGTTCGTCGCGGCGGACGAGTTTCCCCCAGACGTCGCGTCGGTCGGCCGCCTCGCGGTAGAGCTTCTCACGGAGTCTGTTGTAGTCGTGGAACTGCCGGAGAAAGCCGAGGGCGTCGCTCGTTCCCGGCGGAGCGACGCTACTCCGGGCGAACGCCTGCTCGATGGCCTCGCCGAACGAGTACACCTCGTCGTCGGTCAGCAGGTGCGCGCCCTGCTTCCAGTCGTCGGGGAGTCGCGCGCGCTGCTCGTCGGTCAGGTCGGAGAAGCCGACCACCGCCAGATCGGAGTGTTCGATGAGCTGTTCGGCACACCACCGGCAGAAGCCGCACTCGTCGTCGTACGCGAACGTCGGGACCATGTGCGGACGTATGCGACCGACGGACTTGGCTTACCCGGCTCGGACGGCTCAGTCGAACCGGCCGGTTTCCGCGCCACACTCCACGCAGGTGGTCACGAGCGCGTCGGCGTCGGGCGCTCGCCCGACTTCCTG
Source organism: Halobacteriales archaeon QH_7_66_36 (assembly GCA_003021175.1). Taxonomy (GTDB): domain Archaea; phylum Halobacteriota; class Halobacteria; order Halobacteriales; family Haloarculaceae; genus Halosegnis. The sequence goes on from PXQV01000013.1 coordinate 50,862, forward strand.
CCCCGTCCGCTCGTCACAGTCCGGACACTCGCGGAGGATGGTCGTCTCGCCGCTGTCCGCGGGTGCGCCGAGCGCGAGCGCACGTACTCGCTCCTCGCCGGCGTTGTACCCTTGCTGCCACTCGCCGGGCGCGAACCGGACGAGTTCGCCCGCCTCAACGGTCACCTCGGCCGTCTCGTCGTCCGGGTCGTCCGTCTCACGGGTCGCGTCGCTCCCCGTTCGACCGTCCGAGCCGATTCGCGGCTCGCCCGTCTCGAAGGTCACCACGCCGTCGAGCACGTGGAACACCTCCTCTTGGCCCTCGTGTCGGTGGTAGCCGAAGGCGAACGACTCGCCCGGCGCGAGTTCGTAGTAGTTGACCGCCGCGTCCGCGATCCCGAGCGCGCGGCCGACCGGTCGCTTCACCGAGGCCGGTGCCTGCCACGAGTCGACGTCGTCAATGGCGACTCTCTCCATGCGCGGCCGTACGAACGCCCGGGCTTAACGTTACCCATCCCAGTACTCCACGGCGTCGTCGCGGGCCCAGAATCCGGCGACGGGGCGCGCTCCCTCTCCGCCGGGGGGCGCGCCGACGAACACGCCGATTCCGTCATCCTCGGGGTACACCGTCACGTCCGGCTCGTTCATCGTCGAGACCATCAGATACCGGAGGGGCGCGTCGCCGTCGTTGCGGATCTGATGTGCCCCGGACGCGTCCGCTGGGAGAGCGACGTACTCGCCGGGCGCAAGCGGCGTGTCCTCGCGACCCTCGCCACGGCGAAGCGTCCCCTCCCCAGCGAGGACGTAGATAGCTTCCTCGTTGCCGGTGTGGTAGTGGAGCGGCCACGACCGGTCACCGGAGTCGAGTTCGTACAGCGACGCGCCGAGGTCCTCCCCGCCCGCCGCGGCAGCTAACTTCTTGCGTCGAAACGCCGTGTCGCCTTCCTCGCGCTCGGTCCAGTCGAGGTCGGATTCGTCGACCATACACCGCTGACGGACGGAGCGGAGTTAAACATCAGCGAGCGAATCGTGGCGTACACCCGTCGAGGCGCGCTCTCACCTGAAATCCGAGTTACCGATCTCAGGGACCAATCTTATTGTGTCGCCACGGGAATAGGTAGGTTATGAGTCACTCCGAGCACGGCGGTACGTCCGAGGTACTGAGCCTCGACAGCGGGCTCGAAGCGCTCCGTCAGAGCCCGGAGTTCCGCGGGCCAGTCGAACCCCTCGAGGACCACAGTCACTCCAACGACCACTTCGCACTCGTCTACGACAGCACGGAAGAGCTCTTCACGACCGCGATTCCGTTCGTTCGTCAGGGGCTCGAACGCGGCGAGAAGTGCATGTACGTCGTCGGCGAGAGCACGAGAGCGGAACTGGCGGACACGATGCGGGAGCGGGGCATCGACGTCGGTGCCGCGGTCGAGTCCGGCGCGCTGGTGTTCAACACCGTCGAGGAGACGTATCTCGAGGGCGGGTCGTTCGACACCGCCGAGATGATGCAGACCTACGCCGACGCAATAAAGGAGGCGACCGAGGAGTTCGAGGCGTTTCGGCTGGCCGCCGAGACGACGTGGGTCATCGAGGAGGACCTGACGGTCGAGGAGTTCATGAAGTACGAGAGCAAGGTAAACGACATCTTCGAGGGTGAAGACGCCATCGCCCTCTGTCTCTACAATCGGGCGGAGTTCCCGTCGAGTGGTATCTGCGACGTCGTCCGTGTCCATCCACACCTGATCAACGACCACACCGTCTGTCACAACTTCTACTATACGCCGCCCGAGGAGTTCTGCGGCCCCGCCAAGCCGGAGTACGAGGCCGACCGGATGTTGGGGACGCTGAAAGAGCAGGCCGAGGCGAAGACCAAGCTGACCGAGCACAAGCAGTTCCTCGAACGGCTCAACGAAACGATAGCCGACCCGGATCTCTCCTTCGAGGAGAAACTGCAGACGCTCTTCGATCTCGGGTGCGAGCGATTCGACATGGAGTTGGGCGGGCTGAATCGCGTCGACCCCGAACGCGACCTGTTTCGGCCGGAGTATCTCAGCGACGAACACGAACTCCTCGAATCCGGCGTCGAGCTGTCATTGTCGGAGACGTTCTGTGCCGTGCCGGTCGAAGCCCAAGAGCCAGCAGGTGTCACGTCCCCCGTCGAAGAAGGGGACAGCGACATCACCATCTACGAGGAATACGGCGCGGAGGCGTACTTCGGGACCTACATACCCGTCGAGGGCGGACAGGACCGAACCCTCGCGTTCATCGCCACGGAGCCGCGGCCGGAGCCGTTCTCCGACGAGGAGCGGACCTATCTCGAACTGATGGGCCAGTGGGTGAAATACGAACTCAAGCAGCAGGAGTACCAGCAGGATCTCGAAGAGACGGTCACGAAACTCCAGCAGTCGAACGACCGGCTGAAGCAGTTCGCCTACGCGGCTTCCCACGACCTACAGGAGCCGCTTCGGATGATATCGAGCTACTTACGGCTCCTCGAGGACAGGTACGGCGGCGAACTCGACGAACAGGCGCGGAAGTACATCGATTTCGCGGTCGACGGGGCCGACAGGATGCGAGCAATGGTGAACGATCTGCTCTCATTTTCCCGGGTCGAACAGGCCGACGAGCGGTTCGAATCGGTCGACTGCGACGACGTCCTCCGGCAGGTCATAGCGGATCTCCGAGTACAGATCGAGGAGAACGACGCCGAGATCGGTGTCGGGTCGCTCCCGACGGTGCGGGCGGATCCCGAACAGCTCGAACAGCTGTTCGACAACCTGCTTTCCAACGCCATCAAGTACAACGACAGCGCTCCGCCGCGGGTAGAGATCGACGCCGAGGAGCGGTCCGACTGCTGGGAGTTCACCTTCGCCGACAGCGGGATCGGGATCGATCCGAACAAGACCGACCAGATCTTCGAGGTGTTCAAGCGACTTCACACGGACGAGGAGTACTCGGGAACCGGCATCGGACTGTCGCTGTGTCAGGAGATCGTCGAACACCACGGCGGCGAGATCCGGGTTCAGTCCGAACCCGGGGACGGTTCGACGTTCCACGTGACGCTTCCGAAGTAACGATCGATCGACATCAGTATGAGTGCCATCGAGGTTCTGCTGGCCGAGGACAACCACGGCGACATCCACCTGATCGAGCAGACGTTCGAAGAGCGAGGGCTGCCGGCGGACCTGTACGCCGTCCAGACTGGACAGGCGGCACTCGACTGGCTCTACCAGCGCGGGGAGTTCACGGACGCGCCCCGCCCCGAGTTCGTGCTCTTGGATCTGAATTTGCCGGGGGTCGGGGGACAGATCGTCCTCGAGGAGATCAAGTCCGACTCGGGTCTAAAGCGGATCCCGGTGATCGTCCTGACGGGATCGGAGTCCGAGATCGACGTGAACGAGGCGTACGAGGCGGGCGCGAACGCGTGTCTGCGCAAGCCCGTCGACCCGACCGAGTTCGCCGACCAGATTCAGGCGGTCGTCGAGTTCTGGCACTCGACCGTGGTGCTTCCGTCTGTCGCTGCGAACGACGACACGAGTCTCTGAGGTCGTCGGGGAAGCGGGCGGTCGATTCGCACACCGGCTAACCAGTCGATGCAGACAGAATCGGGCAGACGCCGTCTCGCAGGGAACGCTACATGAAATCCGAGATGCTTCCCTGTTTGTTCTTGTCGTTCTCGAAGACGGACTCCAACGATTTATCGAGGATTTTCAGCCGCTGTTTCGTGTACTGGCGACAGCCGTACTCCTCGGCGACGCGCGTTGCCACGTCCATGTACTTGTTCACCGACCCCTCGTGGACGGTGAGATTCACTTGGCCGCCACACTCCCGGCAGTCGCCGGTCAGCGGCATCCGGCGGTACTTCTCGCCGCAGTCGAGACACCGCGTCTCCTGTCGGGAGAAGGCGCGCAGGTTGCCGATGAGGTCCGGCAGGAAGTGGTACTCGATGACCCGCTCGGCCACGTCCGTCTCGTCGACGGCGCGGAGTTTCCGCGACAGTTCGAGCTGTGCGTCCATCTTGTCCATCATGCTGCCGAGCGTCTTGTACGCCGACAGGTCCGGCCCGAGCGCGATGTCGGTGGTGTCGTGAGTGTGCCGGAAGCCGGTGTACTCGCAGTCGGTGCCGAGCGTCTCCTCTGCGATCTGCACGTCGACCTCGCCGGGGTCGGCCATCTCGCGGGTCGCCTCGTAGAACTCGCGGGGATACTGGGCCACGATGTCGATGTTGTGCGCCTCGTCGTCGATCTCCGAGGGGTCGATGCGCGAGGACATGACCAAGGGCGCGTCCATCGAGTTGTGTGCGTAGAGCCAGTTCGTGGTGAACACTGGGTCGCCACCGACCTGAAGATCGTAGAGATAGCCCTCGTAGTCGACGTGTTCGATGTCGGTGACACGGAGGTACGAGAGGTCTCCCGCGACGAGCGGGCGGAGTTCGTCGAGCCGGCTGCGGGCACCTTCCGGGAGGTCGCGTTGCTCGATCTCGGTGACCATTTCGTCGAGTTTTTCCAGCGAGACGTTGTCGCGGCGTTTGAGATACTTCGGGACGATCTGTTTGACATCCCGGATATCCATCTCGCGAAGCTCCATCAGCGCGTCGGGAATCCGAACAACGAGACTCTTCGGCAGATACGGCTCGTCACCGTCGAGCACGCGGTGAAGCGGGTTGTCCGAAGCGCCGCCCGAAGTCGTAACCGTGTATATCGGTTGTCGAGGCTCGTCCCGTTCGCGTCGAGAGACGTTCGCGACGATGCCGAACCGGTGCAGGAGGAAGACGATACCGTCCTTCACGTCCTCGCTGGTGGTGTGGAACGCGACTGTCGTGACGTTGTCGTCCGTCTGGTCGCTCCCGTCTCCGGCGACGAACCCGCGGAGGAAGGAACGCGCGACCTCGTCCGGGGCGCGAAGTATCGCGTCCGGAACCACCTTCTCGCTCGAATCGTACGAGTCCTCGTCGGCGAACCCGAGCCCGTACAGCACCTCACGAAACACCGCCGGGAACTGGAGTTCGTACGCCCGGTTCGACCACCGGATGTGTGGGTCGACGCCGAGCGATTCGCGCGTGATCTCCGCAGCCCGTTCGATGATAGCCTCGTCGGCGTTGCTGATTGCGGGACAGCTGCTGGATGTCGTCCCCTCCGCGACGAACAGTCCGAGCAGCCACGCGAACCCCTCGTCAACCTCGATGTGCCGCTGGACGCCGTTCGTCGACCCCCACAGCGCGATTTCGGCGCGTGGCGGAACCTCGAACTCCCCGTGCTGTAACACCTGCTCCAGCTGTTCGTACGGAATCTTGTTCTTAGAGAGCCGGTGTGAGAGACCGTTCTCGAACTCGGCGTGTGCCTCGCTTCCGTGGTCCGTGGACGCCCAGACAGTCCGGAGCAGATCTTCGACGTGGTCGTCGATAGCGACGTACGGGTTCTCGACGAGTTCCGCCGCGTCGAGGATCGTCCGCTCAGTGTCGACCTGCAGCGAACGGGGTGCGAGTATTAGATCACCCTCCGAAAGTTCGTCACCGGCGACCTCTTTGATCCCGTCCTCGTACCGGAAGAGACTGTGGTTCGCCGTGATGTCGACCGAGCGTCCGAACTGGGTCGAAACCCGGAGGAGTTCCTCGTCGTCGGCCGCTCGGTAACGGATCGCCTTCTCGATTGGACGGGGAGCCGACTCGTGGTTCTCGTCGAACGCGTACGTTTCCCATCCCTCGGACAGACAGGTCCGTTTCTCGAACTTGCCGTTCCGCTCAACTGGACTCTCCAGTTCGTCCCAGAACTCCTCGAAGGTGAGGAATCGCGTTTCACCGTCGGGACCGAACGCAACCAGCCGGGAATCCTCCGCGACGCTACCCCCGCGCTGGTCCGGCAAGTACCCCTTCGAGAAGTTGAGCAGTCCGTCCATGAGCAACATTACGCAATCTTCATCTCCATCGCATTGCTTAACTGACAAATCTCCTGCTACGAGTGAGTGCGTGTTTTCCACCTCTAAGCAGTACACGTAGTCCGTTTTCGACGCCACGTGCGAAACAGACTCGACCGAATCTGTCGAATAGTCGTCAGTACCGCCGTCGAACACGCGAGTGCCGCGCGGCGAGATGTCGTCGGTGTTGCTCGCGAGCGTCTCCTGTTTGCGCGACAGATGGAAGCCGACACGCTCGGCGAAACGAATAGTTGCGTCCGACGATACCGATAGGATATACGACGGTGCCGGCGTGGACTCGTCGCCGACATCGTAGTAATCGGGGAACTTTCGATGGAGCGGCTCGGCGTCGGTGCGTCGGACGTGCGTGTCGATGCCGAGGCGAGTCAGGAGCGCGACGAGGTCGTCACGGAGGTGTGGGCTCACCGTGGTCGCCCGGACGCTGAGCGAGCCGTCGCTGACCGTTCCGTCCCCGCTGAAGTAGCCCCGGAGATACGCCTCAACGACGTGATCCGGCGCGTCGAAGATACACTGTGGAACTCGTTTCGTGTGGGCCAGCACGCCCACATCTAACACGTCCTCGAAGAACGTCTGGAGCAGTCGCCCGGAGGCCGTCACCTTCGCGTGGTTCTCCTCGTAGGGGTCGACGCCGAACTCCTCGCGGAGCGTCGCGAGGAAGAAATCGCGCGCCTCCGTTTCGGTGCCGCATATCGTCGTCTGATGTATCGCTCCCTTCGGCGTCTCCTGTTCGCGGGCGAACCCCTCCGCCGCGTAGTAGCCGAGCAGCGTCGCAACCCGCTCGTTCAGGTCGACGAAGCGGTCGATTTCGGTACTGTCTCGCTTCATCCCGAGCGTGGCGTCCTCCGGAACGAAGGCGAGGAAATCGTCGGTGGACTCGAAGAAGCCGGCGAGCAGCGAGGCCGGGATACTCTCCCGGTAGAGGTAGTTGCTCAGTCGCTTCTTCGTCAGACCGAGATGGTCGGCGGTGCTCTGAAGCGGGTAGAACTGTCCGTCCCAGTCGTCGGCGAGCCGAGCGGTGAACAGGTCGTAGAGCGTCTCCTTCGCGAGCCCCTTGACCATCAGCCGGCTGTTCTCGACAGTGTCACTCCGAAAGAACTCCTCGAGCAGGTCGAAACGTTTCTCTTCGTCCGAGGACCGGACGCTGTCGAGATGGCGGGGGGTGGCGAGGTGGTCCGACTCGTCGAGCGCTCGCGCCTCCTTCGAGACGAGCCGGCCGAGTTGTGGGTCGTAAACGTGGAGTCGGTGGTCAGGGGTGACGGTGAGTTCCCGGCCCGAGGTCGTCCGGACACGCACCATGTGGTCGGGTGCCGGATGCTTGCTGAGTGCCTCGACGGGCTGAAGCGACTGGCTCCCGTTGTCGGCGAGCGACGGCACGCGGAGCGTCCCGTCGAAGTCGTCGAGATCGTCAACGAGCGTTCCGAAGTCGTCGCGTTCCGCTCGGTCCTCGTTCATGTACCCCTCGACGAACGCCTCGATGGTCTCGTGGCGCGTCTCGCCCTCCGGGGTCTCGTACCACAGCTTCGTCTCGGGGTGGAAGCAGTTCCGGCGCTTCGCGGCGTGAAAGTACGGATGCGCGTAGCCGACGGCCGCGCTCGTGAATCCGACCACGCGACCGACGACCGCGGCCGACGTGTGGGGTGCCATCCCGAAGACGAGTTCGCCGACGAGGTCCTCGCGGTCCGCCACCTCGTAGTACGGGTCCAGATCGTAGTAGCGTTCGAGCAGGTCGTCGACGTAGTCGGCGGTCCGAAGCATGTGCTCGGCCGCGCCGTCCGAGAGGACGACGTCCTGCACCTTCAGCTCGACCAGTTGGTCGTCGTGACGCAGCGGTGCGCCGTCGATGTCCGTCTCGTAGCCGAGTTCGCGGAGCGTGTCGGCGTCGATGTCGAGTTCGCGGGCCCGGACGGCGGTGACCGGGAGGTCGGTCATGTCGTAGCGGACGGTGCCGTCCTTGAACGCGCTCACGTCGTTCTTCGCGCGGAGAATTCCCTTCTCGATGGGTTCCGGGAGTTTGTGCGTCGAGGTGAGCCCTTTGACCCCCTTGAGGATGTCGTAGGAGCCGTCGCGCTCTCCGACGGCATCGAGCGCATCGCGGAGTTCGGTGTCGAGGTCGAGGGACCGCCGTTCGGTGGCGTACGCGGGCGTCTCACAGCGGGGACACTCCGCGCGGCCGGCCTCGTCGGAGTCTACCTCGCGCTCGCAGTCGGGGCAGACGTACCGCGGCTCCGTCCACGCGCCACACTCCCGACAGCGGCCGCGGAACGTCTCCTCGGCACAGTCCGGGCAGACGCGGCGCGCGACCTCGACCTCGACTTCGCCGGGGGTCGAGGAAACGTCGCGCTGGCGGGCGGCGGCGCTCACGTCGCGCTGGCTCCCGCCGGCCTCACCGAGGGGAAAGAGCGTGTGAACCGCAGGGGAGAGTTCGCGGCTCTCGGACTTCTCCGGGCGACCCATCCGGTTGCCGACGCGGGTGGGCGCGCGCTCTTGGAGGTCGAAGGAGGCCGTCTCGTTGACCGCGCGGTGGCTGTTCGCGCCGTCGTCCCACGTCCGGGCGTGCTCGGAGAGACGCTCCCACGTGCGTTCGAGGTCGACCGTGAAGCCGAGCGAGCGCACGAGCGGGACCGCGTCGGGGACGGTGACCGTCTCCTCGCCCTGCGTGTGCTGGACGGCGAGCGTCTCCAGCGCGTCTGTGACCGCGTCCGTCTCAGGAAGGACGAGCGTTCGGTCGCTCCCGGCGCTGGGCGGCGACTCGATGGCGGCACCGTCCGCCTCCGCGAACCGCCCGGACGAGGCGACGGCGTCGGCGAGCGCCTCGAAGCCGTCGACCGCGAGGTCGTGCCACAGGTATGTGTACTTCGGGTGGAGCGGCGCGTCGTACTCCTCGGCCCACGCCAGTGCCTCGTCTGCCGGGGGGTCGGCGAGGTCGACGGCGGGGTCGTCGCGCAGCGCCTGCACGTCAGCGCCCGCGGCCGCGAGGTCCTGTTCCCACCACTCGACGACGTAGGAGGCCGGCACGAGTTCGTGGTTGTTCTCGACGAACTCGCCGTAGTTGACGAGATACTCGCCCAAGTCGAGCACCTCGACGACGCCGTTGCGCACCTCGCGTGCCTCGTCGGGGTCGTCGATGCGACGAACGTCGCCGTTGGCGAGTTTCACCGTCGGGCCCTCGATGGAGTCGACGGGGACGACGCCGGCGGCCTTCCCCGGACGCTCGGTCTTGATCTGGGTGCCCGTCGCGAGGAAGTCGTCGACGAGATGCATCGTCGCGGGGTGGACGCCGGCGGTCGCGTTCCCGTGGTTGCGCGCCCGACCGTACCGGAGTCGAAATCCGCCGGGTTCCGACGGGTGGCTGAACACCGGTCGCCCGGCGATGAGGTCGCGCAGGTACTTCTTCGACGAGTCGCCGCGAGGCGGGCCAGCGGCGTCGTCTGCGTCGTCCGGGTCGTCCGTCCCTGCGTCGCCGTCGGCCGACGAGTCGTCCGCGTCCTCGGTTTCTTCGTCGCCGTCGGTGTCGGCATCGGCGTAGGTACCGTCGATGAGGTCTTGGAGCCACGGCCACGCCACCTCGTCGAGATCGCGGGTGTACCGCTGTATCTTCGGGGCCTTCAGGGCGATCCCCTCGGCGAGGACGAGACACATCCCGCCGCGCGCCGAGTTGGTGTCGATCCGTTCGAGGTCGCGGAAGCCGGACACCTCCTCGTCGCCCGTCGCCTCGCCGTCCAGCATGATCGGCATGTGTTCGACGATGAACTTCGTCTCCTTCGCCTTCGGCGTGTACTGGAGGCCGGTCTCCGAATCGTACAGCGCCACTTCCTCCGCGTAGCGCTCTATCTCGTCGTTGCGCGGTCGGTAGCCCTCGATGCCGAGCAGGGCGCGGGCGTAGTCGGCGACGAGCACGGACAGCGCCTGTGCGGTGCCGCCCGCAGAGCGGATCGGCCCGGCGTAGTAGACGTTGACGAACTCCGTGCCGTCGTCGTTTTCGAGGAGTTCGACGCGGTCGATACCCTCGATCGGGGCCGCGACCACCCCTTCGGTGAGCAGCGCGACGGCCGTCCGGACTGCGCCCTCTATCTTGCCGGCCCGGGAGTCGTAGTCGCCGACCGTCCCCGCGACGAAGTCGGTGACGAGTTCGAGCGCGGCCTCCTCGCGGGACATCTCGCCTTCGAGTTCGCGGACCCGCTCTGCGACCCCGTCGATGCCCAGAATGTTCTCGACGCGGTCGGCCATGTCCTTCGCGACGGGTATCTCCACCTCCGGTTTCGGATCCTCGCCCCGCTCCTTCGCCGTCTCGGCCACGTCGAAGGCGCGGTCGAGTTGGGTCTCCAGCCGCTCGAAGTACCGTTCCGAGTCCATCAGAGCGGCCAGAGGTCCAGATCCGTCGTCTCGTCGTGTTCGCGGTGAAGCGACGTGTCGAACTCGCGGACGTACAGTTCGCCGGCGAAGACGGTGCCCGAATTCAGATGCCCGGCGAGGGACGTGCCGTCCTCGCGCGAGCAGACGGCGTGCGTGTGTGCGAACGGCTCGCCGTCGAGGTTGGAGACGTTGCCGACACAGGATGCGACTTCGAGCGGTTCGTCGAACCGCTCGGGGTAGTACTCCTGCTCGTCCTGATCGTAGAAGTAGAACTCCGCGTCCTGCACCGCGCCGAGACCGACGAAGAAGGCCGCCTCGATGTTTTCCGCTGCAGCGAACGACTCTATCTGTGCCCGCCAGTCGCCGCCGTGATCGAGCCGCGCGACGAACTCACGAGCGCCCTCGACCGCGCGATAATCCATGCGCGAACCCACCGCTCCCGACGACTAAAACCTACCGTGAGAACGGCCATTTCCAGATGAAACAGAGGGGTGTCGGCTGGGGATGGTGACGCTCGGAGCGGGACGCGGCGACTCAGTTGTCGAACCGGGCCTGTACGAACGGCTGTGCGTCCTCGACTTCGCCGATGCGCGAGTCCGAGAGGAGCACCGCCTCCGTCTCCTCGATCGGAACGGAGAGGCTGATCTCCTTGGTGCGGCCGTAGCGACCCTTGGAGACGACGACGGCGTTGACGATGCCGAGCATGTCGAGCTCCGAGATGAGGTCGGTCACCCGACGCTGCGTGAGCACGTCGGCGTCTATCTCCTCGCAGAGCCGCTTGTAGATGTTGAACACCTCGCCGGTGTTGATGTTGTGGACGCCGTTCTTCTCCAGCAGGATGGTCGCGTACAGGACGAGCTTCGACTGCGTCGGGAGCGTCCGGACCACCTCGACCACCCGGTCGAGTTCGATCTTCTCCTGCCCCTTGCGGACGTGGTCCTCGTTGACCTCGTCCGTGTGGTCGCGCTCGGCGAGTTCGCCCGCGGTGCGCAGCAGGTCGAGCGCGCGCCGGGCGTCCCCGTGTTCCTGTGCGGCGAAGGCCGCACACAGCGGTATCACGTCCTCGTTGAGCGAATCCGACTTGAACGCGACCTCGGAGCGCTGCTGGAGGATGTCGCGCAGCTGCGTGGCGTCGTACGGCGGGAACACGATCTCCTCCTCGCCGAGCGAGGATTTGACGCGAGGGTCGAGGAAGTCGGTGAACTTCAGGTCGTTCGAGATGCCCATTATCGACACCCGGGAGTTGTCCAGCTCGGAGTTCATCCGCGAGAGGTTGTAGAGCGTGTCGTCGCCGCTCTTCTCGACGAGCTTGTCGATCTCGTCGAGCATGATGACGACGACCCGCTCGTGGTAGTCGACGGCGTCGAAGAACGTCTGATAGACGCGGTCGGTCGGCCACCCGGTCATCGGCGCGGGTTCGAACTCCTCGCGGTCAGTCTCCAGCTCCTCGATCCGGTCGTCGAGTTCCTCGACGCTCGCGAACGGGCCTTCGCCTTCCGGGTCGCTGTCTGCGAGGACTGTTTCGGCGGCAGCGTCGGTCGCACGCTCGCGGAGGTCGGCCAGCGCGTCGAGTTTCCGGTCGATGACGGCCTCGTTCTTCTCGATGAACTTGTTCGCGAGCTGTGCGAGCACGCGATACTGCGTGTCCGTCACCTCGCAGTTGATGTACTGGACCTCGCAGGGCACCTCGTACTTCTGTGAGGTGTTCTCCAGTTCCTCGGAGACGAACTTCGCGCTCGCAGTCTTGCCGGTGCCGGTCTTGCCGTAGATGAGGATGTTGGAGGGGGTGTCCCCGCGGAGCGCAGTGACGAGGATGGTCGCCATGTTGTTGATCTGCTCCTCGCGGTGCGGGAGTTTGTGGGGGGTGTAGGAGGGACGGAGCACCTCCTTGTTCTCGAAGATCGGGTCGCCTTCGAGGAGGTCGTCGAAGAGTCCACGAGAGGCCTCGTCGGGGTCGTCGGTCTCGTCGAGGACGATGTCGTCCAGATCGAGACCCGTGTTGTCGAATCCGTCCGGCGGACCGTCGCTCGGCCGGCCGTGGTCGGTGCCGTCGAGATAGGAGACACCGTCGGCCTCGACGTCGATGTCGTCGGCCGAAGCCTCGGCTCCCTCGCCGGTGCTGTCGCCCCGTTTCGTTCCGTCGTCGGCGTCGTGGTCGGTCATATCGCCATCTGCTACCCCTTCGTTTCGAGTGGAACACCGGAGCGCAGCCGTGTATATCCCCGTTACACCGGGAAAGACCGGTGGTGTCGTCGATCGGGCTGGATCGGTGCGTCCAGATGATGCAAACGAACCGGAGGTCACACCGGCTATTAAACATTCCGATGAACCGGAAAGTATCTCGCAAAGCGGTGTCGATCGTCACTGCCGCCGACCGATTGATCGAGATTGGTAGACGATCGCATGCCGAAGCGACGAACCGTGAGACGCGTCCGAGACAGCCGAGTTCGGGGTAGCCGATCGTTCTGCTGGGATCGAATCGTTGCTCGACTCGGGGTCGGGTCTACCACACGGCGGCTCCGTATCTACCTCACGCGAGAATCAGGCGACGATCAAGAGCGAATTGAAGAGACAAGAATCGACAATAGACTAGAGGTGAAACGGAGAATACTAGACTAACCCTAGAGGTACTAGTATTGCTGCTCGGGTACTAGTAGTCTCTCCAGCTCGTCGCCGCTCCGGCCGTCGGTCGTCTCCCACACTCGTTGAGAGTGCCGTTCACGTTCTGACACCCCCACCCCTTTGTTTCGACTGGAAACGCGATCAGACCCGGGGGGAGGGGTCAGTAGCTCGTGGAGCTAGCCTGATCGTAGCGGTAATTTTATGATACCTTACACTCAACAGTAACCGCATCAGGAACAAAGCGATTCGTGTGGTGTGGCGGTGATACTGTATCCCTGTATCCGACGCTTCAGCTCCTCTAATTCGCTTTCTCGGCACTTTAGACCAATCGCCTCCTCGATTCCCTCTACCGAGCCTCGGCCCCGTTCCAATTGAAACGAAGGGGTGGGGGTATGCTTCACATCGACGCTGGCACTCGTCTGTGCCGCATTTCCTTTCATGTCCGGCCTCCCACTGCCGACGCCCCGGCTTCTCTCTTCCTTCGTCAGCCACACGTCTGCGCTGCGTCAGCCATGCGACAGCCGCACGTCTGCTGTTCGCTCGGCGTTCTTCGCTGCTGATATGTTCTCTCGTCGCATCGTCGCTACGCTTGACGGCTACGTGCACGTCCGTGCGATGGAGCACAGACACCGATTTCGACTATCGACCCGACGCCCGACGACTTGTCTGCAACCGGAAATATGTCTGACACAGTCTTAAGTAGACACGGGAAGGTGATACGTGCAGAGCGGCCCGATTTCCACCCGAAACGGGTCGTCGGAGGCAAGGATGGGACTACTCACAGAAATCAGGTCGAGCATATCTGGCCTGTTCGCCGGGTCCGAGCCGAAGCGCATCGGCATCTACGGCCCGCCGAACGCCGGCAAGTGCCTGCACCCCGACGAGAAAGTACTGTTGGCGGACGGCACACACGAGCGCATCGAAGACGTGTTCGAAGCCGTTCGCGAGAGCATGGACGACCCGGTCGATGTCAGCGATGAACCACACGAATCGTGGATCGAGAGTGATGGGACCGTGGCGGTTCCCGCGCTCGTCGACGACCTCTCCGTGGCGTCGCAATCGGTCTCACACGTCTTCCGACAGGCGTACGACGGTCCGATGTACCGGGTTCGGACGAGGCTGGGTCGCGAGGTGACGGTCAGCCCCGAACACCCGTTCATTTCTCCGACCGACGACGGAATCGATGCGATTCCCGCTGACGAAGTGACTACTGGTACCCAAGTCGTGGTTCTCTCCCCGTCCACTTCACCCACGCTAGACCAGCCACTTGCTGACCCGAATATCGCGTCCGACGGTGGAATCACTGCCGGAAAATCGATGTCCAACTCGGTCTCCCCACGAGAGGACGCGCAGTTGGTTTATGATTACGCCAGCGCGGACGTGGCGTGGGACGAAGTCGTCGAAATCGAACGCGTCGACTACGACGGCTACATCTACGACCTCACCGTTCCCGACCACCACACGTTCGCGACCGCGGACGGGCTCGTCGTTCACAACACGACCCTCGCAAACCGTATCGCCCGCGACTGGACCGGCGACGCCGTCGGCCCCGAGAGCCACGTCCCCCACGAGACTCGCCGCGCCCGTCGCAAGGAGAACGTCGAGATCAAACGCAACGGCAACTCCGTCAGCATCGACATCGTCGACACGCCGGGCGTGGCGACGAAGGTCGACTACGAGGAGTTCCTCGAACACGATATCGAGAAGGAGGACGCGGTGCGTCGCTCCCGCGAGGCGACCGAAGGGGTGGCCGAGGCGATGCACTGGCTCCGCGAGGACGTCGAGGGCGTCATCTACGTGCTCGACGCCACCACGGACCCGTTCACGCAGGTGAACACGATGCTGATCGGCATCATCGAGAGCCAAGACCTGCCGGCGCTCATTCTCGCGAACAAGACGGATCTCGAGGATGCGTCGGTACAGCGTGTCTCGAACGCGTTCCCCCAACACGAGACCATCCCGCTGTCGGCGCTGGAAGGTGACAACATGGACGAAGTGTACGACAAAATCGCGGAGTACTTCGGGTGAACGATGCCTGAGACACAACATCCCGAGGACGACGGCGTGCAGATCGACCTCATCAGTGCCGACCGCATCAACGGCCTCCGGACGATGGAGAAGGTCCGGCTCATCCTCGACAGCGTTCACGACGGAAACATCGTCATCCTCGAACAGGGACTCGACCCCTCCGAGGAGTCGAAGCTCATCGAGGTGACGATGTCCGAGATCTCGCCCGACGGCTTCACCGGCATCGAGATCGAGACCTACCCGACCGAGACCGCGGCCCCCGACCCCGGACTGCTGGGCAAACTCATGGGCAACACCCCGAAGGGGAAGCTCACCGTCATCGGTCCCGCGAACCGCATCGAGACGCTCCACAAGGACGAGAATCTCATCAGCACGCTGGTCCACGAGGCGTAGCCACGGATGCCACACCAGTGTACCGGCTGTGGCTACACGTTCGCCGACGGCTCGAAGGAGATGCTCGGCGGCTGTCCGGACTGCGGGGGGAACAAGTTCCAGTTCCACCCGGACGGCGCGGACCTCCCCGACGAGCCGCCCGACGACGCGACCCCGCCGGAGCCAGAGACGGACCCCGGCAACGCCGCCTCGACGGTCGGCCGCGCGGCGACGAAGGTCCGTGACTTCGTCTCCGGCAGCGACCCGAGCCCCAATCCGGAGCCGGCATCTGATTCGGTATCCGCTCGCGACACGACAGCTGCCCCGGACTCGGCATCCACACCCGACACAACCCCTACCACGGACTCGACATCGGGTCCCACCGACACTCCCGAGACCGAGGCTACTACAGACGCGGACCCCGACCCCAACCCCCAAACGGCCCCAGACTCCGACGAACCGGCCGACGCCTCGACCGCACCCGAACCGTCCTCCGACTCGGCCCCCAGCGACGGGTCGACCCCCTCTGTCTCGGTCGGCGACGTTCCCGACCCGGACGCGCCGTGGCCGGAAGCAGAGGACGGCGATTCCAACGATGCCTCCGACGACGCGCTCCCGACCGACGGCGACGACATCATCGACGCCGACGCCCACGCGACCGAGGAAGCGCTACAGGACGCCGAGAACCACGCACAGGCACAGGCTCGGACCGATATCGTGAGCGAGGACGCGATCCCCGACGCCCCCGACGACGGTGACGATCCCGACGACGACCCCAGTGTCGCCGACCCAGCGGACGCCGAAACTGCTGTCCAGACCGACGACGGTGCGACCACCGCCGACGACCCTGAGTCGGTCGAGGGTCCCACGTCCACCGGCCCGCCCGACGCCGACGGCCGCGTCGTCTCCGAGCCGAGCAACGAGGAGGCGGACATCGACGAGCTCCGCGAGCAGCTCAACGACCAGTTCGAGTCGATCAAGATCGTCGAACCGGGCCAGTACGAGCTGAACCTGATGGAACTGTACGACCGCGACGAGTACATCATCGCGTTACAGGAGAACGGTCGGTACGTGATCCAGATGCCCGAACAGTGGATCGGCGACGAAGACGTGGCGTAGTATCCCGGAAGTTACTCGTTGTCGCCCCTCCTGCGTCTACGAGTGAGCGTTCGCGAGCGCGCTAGCGCGTACGCCCGACTGTTCCCGGCTGCGCTCGCGCGAGTCGGGGTCGTCGACCGGAAGCGAGGCGAGGAGGCGTTCGACCTCGCCGTCCCGGTGATGGTGACCGGCGTCTTTCGCGTGCTCCAGCAGGTCGCCGACTTCGCGATGGTGGGCCTCGCCGTCGGCGACAGCGCCATCGCCGGTCTCGAAATCGGGTTTCAGTACTACTTCATCGCCTTCGGACTCGCCTTGGCGCTCTCTTCGGGCACGATCAGCGTCGTCTCGCGCTACCGAGGTGCAGCCGAGCCGACCCGAGCGAACCGCGCCATCCAGCAGTCGCTGTGGCTCGCCATCGTCGTCGCCGTCCCGCTCACGGCCGGGGCGTGGCTTTACGCCGAGCCGCTGGTCGCGGTGCTCACGGACGACCCAGACGTCGTCCGCTACGGGTCGGCGTACCTCGCCGTCGTGATGTTGGCGGCACTCCCGCGCTTCTGGGGGCTGATCGCCTCTCGGTCGCTGGCCGGTGCCGGCGACACCCGCACGCCGATGTGGGTTCGCTCCGTGACGCTGCCGACGAACGTGGCGCTGAACGCCCTCCTCATCTTCGGCGTCGGTCCCGCGCCGAAACTCGGCGTGGTCGGCGCGGCCGTCGGCACCGTCGTCGCGAACGTGCTCGCGGCGCTGATATTCGGGACGATACTCCTCCGCGGACGGGACGGCGTCCGACTCCCCCGCGACCCGGCGCTGGACTTCGCGCTCGTGCGCGAGTTGGTGCGCGTCTCCGTGCCCGAGGCGGGAACGCGACTGAGCCGCACGCTCGCGCGGTTCCCGTTCCTGTTCGTGCTCGGGGTGCTCGGGCCGACGGCGCTGGCGGCGTACGGTATCGCCCGCCGCGTCATCCTGCTTGCGATGATGCCCGCGTGGGGGTACGCGACGGCCGCGAGCACGCTCGTCGGGCAGTCGGTCGGGCGCGGGGACGAGAGCGAGGCAACCGCCTACGGCTGGTCCGCGACCCGCATCGCGCTGGCGACGCAACTGCTCGTCGCGGTCGTCATCGCCGTGTTCGCGCCCGCCATCGCCCGCGGCTTCGGCACCGAGGCTATCGCGGAGACGGCCGCGTTCGTCCGCGTATTCGCGCTCGGCGTCGCCGGCTTCTCGATTGCCCGCACGCTTCGGGGTGCCCTCCGGGGTGCCGGCGACACTCGGTGGCCGCTGTACGGCACCCTACTCGGTACCTATCTCGTCCGCCTCCCGGTCGCGGCGCTGGCGCTGCCGGCCGGCTACGCCGTCGCGGTCGGCCCGTGGTCGCTGTCGGTCGGCTACGGCTTCGGCCTGCCGGCCGTGTTCGCGGCCATCCTCGGCGGGCTCTACGTGAAGGCGGCCGTCAACGCCGTCCGGTTCGCCTCCGGCGGCTGGCTCGCGGTCGCCCGCGCCTCGGACGTGGGAGACGTGCCGGGCGACGACTGACTGAGTGACGACTGATTTCGCGGCCGACTCGCCGCCAGCAACCGGTCGATACGCTCGCCGACCCCACTGCAGGCCGGCAGCTCACACGCTGTTCACGACCGCCTCGGCTTCGATCTCGACGACCAGCTCCGGTTCGATGAGTGCTTCCACCTCGATCAGGGTGCTCGCGGGCCGAACGTCGCCGAACGCGTCACCGTGGACCGCACCGACCGCTTCCCACATCTCGATGTCGGTGACGTAGAGCCGCGTACGAACTACGTCGTCGAGGCCGCTGTTCGCCTCGCGGAGCGCGTCCGCGACCTTCTCCAGCGCGATCCGAGTCTGTTCGGCCGGTTCCCCCGGTGCACAGACGTTTCCGTCGTCGTCGGTTGCCGTCGTTCCCGAGACGAGCACCCGGTTTCCACCGGTGGACTCGACCCGGACTGCCCGGGAGTAGCCGACCTGTGATTCCCACTCTGTTCCCGAAGTGATGCGCCGCCGTTCCATGTGGACTGCTCGCCGGCCGGTTCCCTAAATCCGCCGAGCACGGAACTGAAAGGGTTTAAAACGTCGCCGTCGGAACCCCGGACAATGAGTGATGCCACGAAGGTAGTGCTCGGAACGGTCGGCGTCGCCGGGCTGTTGTCGCTTCTCATCATCGTCGCTCTCGCTCTCTAAATGTTCTCGGAACGCACACTCGACGAGGAGGTGGCCGCCGTCCGACGGGCACACGCGCCCGACGCGGTCGTTCTCGACACGGTCCGCGACTTCGAGACGCTCGACCCGGCGGTCGCGGAGCAGCTCGGCCTCCGCGCCGACGCGATCTCGCCGCTGGAGTACGACTTCGCGTGGATGCCGGCGGACGCTCCAGAGGTGCTCCACCGACTGGCCGGCGACGAGTTCACCGTCGGTGCGCCGGGCGACGGCGGCGTCACGTGGACCCACCAGACGGACCCGGCGTTCGTCCTCGTGAAGCCGCGATTGGAGGGGTCGCCGGCGTCGTTCGTCCGGTTTCTCGTCGCCGCGGCGCTCGTGGAGGCCGGCACGGACCTTCCGGAGCACTTCCTCGGCTTCTTCGGCGAGACGTACCCCGATCTCGCGGCCGCGACGCCGCTGTCACCCGCCGACACCTACCAGCTCGCGAGTGCGCTGTACGAGGCGTACGTCGGCCTCACGACCCGCGAGACGTTCACCGACTGGGCCGGCGACCATCCGTCGCTGCACGAGCAGTGGGTCGACGCTGGCGACCGCCTCCGGCCGCGTCTCGACGGCCTCTCCCGCGAGGTGGCGACGAGCGAGACGAGCTTCGCCGAGGCGGCGGAACTCGCCTGTGCGGCGGTCAGACACGCGAGCGAGGACGGCCCGACGCTCCCGACGCCGTTCGCGGCGCTGAACACCACCGCCTACCGCCACCACGGCCCGGAGTACGCGGTGGAGTGGGCCGAGAAGACGTTCGAGAAACTGGATTAGAAGTCGGCGGAGACGGTGCCGTCCTCGTCGAGCGTGACGACGCGTTCGAACAGCTCGCGGTAGCCGGCGACCACGCTCTCGTCGTGGACCTCTGCCGCGAGGTGGAACAGCCCGACGGCGTCGTGTTCCTCCAGCAGTTCGAGGATGCGCTCGACGGCGTCGCGCGCCCCCGCCTCGTCGGCGTAGTAGGCGAGTTCGGTGATGGAGTCGAAGGAGACGCGGCGCTTTCCGTCGTGACTCTCCAAGAACTCGGCGGCCTTCGCGACGACGCCGTCCGTGTCGTCGGGCGCGGCGATGTAGTGGACGCGCTCGGAGGAGCGTCGCGAGTAGCCGCGCTCGACGGAGAGCGTGTCGAGGATGTCCGTCGTCTCGTCGTCGACCTCGTAGTACTCCAGCTTCTGTTGCACCTCGCGCGCGGTGGTCCGCGTGGAGACGACGAGCCGGTGGTCGGTGTCCGTCTTCAGGAAATCCGTGTCGATGCGGTCGGTCTGCCCGGTCGACGGATGGACGAGCAGCACGCCCGTCCCGCCGGGGATCGACGCCGGCGCGTTCTCGATGGCGAGGTCGTACTCCATGTCCACAGCGCGGGGTCGCTGCGTCTTAAAGCCGGCCGGTCCGAAACGAACTCGCCGGTTTTCGGGTCCACGCGACGGTAAACGCACGCGTAACCGACCCCACCCTATTTCGCTCGGTCTGAGGACCTTGCTCGTGGAGGGTGGAGTTTTGATGTGGTTTTCGCCCGCAGTTGGCGCGACGGGGCGTCTTGTGCGCCCCGCCTACCGGACGCCCTTTAGGGTCGGCAAACCCACCATTTGGGGCCGGGCTACTGCGGCCCGTACTGCACGACACTTGTGGCCGCACAGCACTATACGACAGTACGATTGAGGATCAGATAGTGCTTGTGGAAGCCCATGTCGGTTTCTGCTCACGGGCGCGCAGCGCCCGTTCGCACGGCTTGGGGCGCAGTAGCGCCTCGCTGTCCGCTCCATCTTGAATATGCTGAAGTGGTGCGGCGTCGTGGTCGCGGTATGAGCGTTCGCGACGAGTTCGACGCGTGGGCGGCCGACGGCCGCGACAGGGGGATGGAGGAGCGCCACTGGCACACCGCGAAACACGCGCTCGCACGGATGCCCGTCGAGGCGGGCGACACCGTCCTCGATCTGGGAACCGGTAGCGGCTACGCGCTGCGCGCGCTCGCAGACGCAAAGGACATCGTACGCGGCTACGGGCTGGACGGCTCGCCCGAGATGACACGCAACGCCCGCGAGTACACCCGCGACGCCGGCTACGAGAGCGTCGGCTTCCTCGTCGGCGAGTTCGGGCGGCTCCCGTTCGACGACGACAGCATCGACCACGCGTTCACGATGGAGGCGTTCTACTACAGCGACGATCCCCGTCGGACGCTCCGTGAGGTGGCGCGGGTCCTCCGGCCCGGCGGGACGTTCCACTGTGCCGTGAACTACTACGAGGAGAACGTCCACAGCCACGACTGGCAGGAGAACATCGCCGTGGAGATGACCCGCTGGGACGCGAGCCAGTACCGGGCGGCGTTCCGTGACGCGGGGCTCGCCGTCGCGACGCAGGACAACATCGCCGACGAGGACATCGAGATTCCGCCGGGTGCCGAGTTCCCCACCGACTCGTGGGCGGACCGCGAGGCGATGGTCGAGCGGTACCGCCGGTTCGGAACGCTGCTCACCGTTGGCGTAGCCCGCTCGTGAGCGACGGCTGACCGTCCCACGGTTTTAGTGGCCGCTCTCCTTCGGATAGGACATGAGCGGCACGCCCGGTGGCGACTCCAGCCGAGAGCCGCAGGCGTCGCTCGGGCTGTTGGACGCGACGATGGTCGGCATCGGTGCGATGATCGGTGCCGGTATCTTCGTTCTCACGGGGCTGGCGGCCGACATCGCCGGTTCCGCTGCCATCCTCGTCTTCGCGCTCAACGGGGGCGTCACCGCTTTCACCGCCTTCTCGTACGCGGAGCTGGCGAGCGCGATCCCGAAGAACGGCGGCGGGTACGCGTTCGTCCATGAGGCGTTCCCGGCACCCATCTCGTTCGTCATGGGGTGGACACGGTGGTTCACCTACATGGCCGCGGGGGCGCTGTACGCCCTCGGCTTCGCCTCCAACTTCATCGAGTTCGTCCACATCTACGTCCCCGCGCTGCCGGCCGGTCCCGTCGTCGCCGGCGGCCCGAACTGGACGGTCGTCTACGCGCTGGCGGTGGTCGCCGTCCTCGTCGCGCTGAACGCCGTCTCGACGGAGGCCGCCGGCGGCGCGGAGACGATAATCACGCTCGTCAAGATAGCGATACTGCTCGTCTTCGTCGGCTTCGGGCTGTTCGCCGCCAGCCTCGCCGAGTTCCGGCCGCTGTTTCCGCCGGGCGGCTCGGCGAACGTCGGCGTGGTCGATTCGCTGCTCGCCGAGCCGGGCGGCGCGTTCACCCTCCTGCCGGCGATGGGACTGACGTTCATCGCCTTCCAAGGGTACGACCTCGTCGCCACCGTTACGGAGGAGGTGGAGAACCCGCGACGGAACATCCCGCGGGCGGTCTTCATCAGCCTCGCCGCGACGGTCGTCATCTACCTCCTCGTCGTCTTCGTCGCCATCGGCACGCTCGGCTCCGGTGAGCTGGCGGCGGCCGGCGAGACGGCCATCACGGAGGCCGCAGCGGGGTTCATGCCCCAGCTTCCGCTGCTCGGCACCGGTGCCGCGCTGGTCGCCTTCGGCGCAGTGTTCTCGACGGTGTCGGCGCTCAACGCGGTCGTCATCGGCTCTTCGCGTGTCGCGTTCGCGATGGGGCGGGAACGTCAGCTTCCCGCCCGACTCGGCCGCATCCACCACCGCTTCGGGACGCCCTTCGCCGCGGTGCTCGCCAGCGCGGTCGTCATGTTCGTCGCGGTCGTCGTCGTCCCCATTCAGGTGGTCGGCAACCTCGCCAGCCTGTTCTCGCTGCTCGGCTTCGTCGTCGTCAACCTGAGCGTCATCAAGCTCCGGCGGGACCGACCCGCGATGACCCGCCCCTTCGAGGTGCCCTACTACCCGGTGACGCCCGTGCTCGGTATCGTTCTCAATCTCCTGCTCGGCCTGTTCATCGGCGGGCGGACGTGGCTGCTCGCGCTCGGCTGGCTGGCCCTCGGCGCGGGCGTGTATCTCCTCCTGTCGCGGCGCGAGACGACTCAAGCGGCACCCGAATCGGACCCCGAGGATGATTAGCCATGAGCACGGAACGTGGATATGAACGGTGACCTCCGCGTCGTCATCGTCGGCAGCGGCCGGATCGGGCTACAGACCGCGCGGCTCCTCAACGAACGCGGCCACGACGTGCTCATCGTCGAGCGGAGTCCCGACCGCGCGCTCGCGACGCTCGACGAGTACGTCGCCACCGTCATCGAGGGTGACGCCACCCGCCCGTCGATACTCCGACAGGTCGGGCTCGACCGAGCCGATGTCGTCGCGGCGATGACGGACACCACGGCGACGAATCTCTCCGTTGCCATGCTCACCGAGCGACACGCACCGTCCACCCGCACGGTGATTCGCGCGCCGCCGGGCGAAACCGACGAGTACGCCGACTACGCCGATGCCGTCGTCTGCCCGGAGGGAGCCGGTGCGGCGGCCGTGACAAACACCGTCGTCGGCAGCGGCGTCCGCACCGTGGAGGACCTCCCCGGCGACCTCCGCCTGCTCGAACTGGAGGTGGCGACGCAGGCTCCCGTCGCGGGGAAGCCGCTCTCGCGGGTGTCCCTCCCACACGGCAGTCTGGTCGTCTCCGGCGCGGCCGGCCACCACGTCGCCGAGTCCGACACCGAACTCGTCGCCGGTCACACCTACCTCGTCGCGGTCGAATCCGGCGTGGCCGACGAGGTGACGCGGCTGTTTCGCGGCTGATATCGCGTCGTTCAGGGCAGTCGCTCGCCCGCCTCGACGGCGACTTCCAGCCAGTTCTCCTCGGGCGGGAGCGGACACGCGAACGCATCGTTGTACGCACAGAACGGGTGGTACGCGAGGTTGAAATCCAGCGTCACCGTCTCCGCGTCGGTCACGTCACCCGCTACCTCGAACTCCATGTACCGGCCGGCCCCGTACGTCGTCTGCCCGGTCGTCTTGTCGCGGAACGGAACGAACAGCGACGCACCGTCCCCGCCGGCGCTGGTGTAGCCGACGAGCGTCGACGCCTCGCCGTTCAGTTCGAAGTGAAGCCGCGCGACCTGCTCGAACTCCTGTTCCGTCTCGACGGTCGTCTCCATCGTCACCGTCTCCGCGCTCTCGATGGGTTCCACGTCGGCGATGACGCGGTAGGCCGGGTCCGGGTCGAAGTAGCTGAGTCCGTCGAAGGCGTCCTGATCCTCGCGGGGGATCGGCGACTGTCTGTCGGCCGCGAAGAACTCGTCTTTGCGCTCGCGGTGCGACTCGAGTTCGCGCTGCCACTGCGTCTCGTCGAAGTCGTCGGCGCTCATGTCGAACGATACTCGGCCCGCGGGTAAACCGTTGACCGTCCGTGCGTCGCGGGCGACAATCTGGTGTCTATCCTCGAAAATAGATTACTCGAACGCGGGAATACCCGTCAGGTCGTGCCCGATGATGAGCGAGTGGATGTCGTGGGTCCCCTCGTAGGTGTAGACGGTCTCCATGTTCGCCATGTGACGCATTGGCGAGTAGTCGGCGGTGATACCGTTGCCGCCGAGCATCTCGCGGGCGATGCGGGACTGGTCGCGGGCGGTCCGGACGTTGTTGCGCTTGGCCATCGACACCTGCTCGGGCCGGAGGTCACCCCGCTCCTTCAGCTCCGTGAGCCGGTAGACGAGTAGCTGTGCGGTCGTGATCTGCGTCGCCATCTCGGCGAGCTTCTCCTGCTGGAGCTGATAGGAGGCGATGGGTTTGCCGAACTGGTCGCGGTCGGTGGCGTACTCGCGGGCCGTCTCGAAGCAGTCGCGGGCCGCGCCGACCGCGCCCCACGCGATGCCGAACCGCGCCTGCGTGAGACACGACAGCGGCCCCTTCATCCCCTCCACGCCGGGCAGGACGTTCTCCTCGGGGACGTGGACGTCCGACAGCTCGATCTGGCCGGTGACGGAGGCGCGCAGCGAGAGCTTCTCCTCCAGCTTCGGCGTTTCGACGCCGTCCCGGTCCGTCTCGACGAGGAAGCCGCGCACGGGTTCGTCCGGGTCGGAGCGGTCGCGCGCCCACACGAGCGCCACGTCCGCGAGCGGCGAGTTGGTTATCCACGTCTTCGTCCCGTTGAGGACGTAGCCGTCGTCGTCTGCCTCGGCGTGCGTCTCCATCGCGGAGGGGTTGGAGCCGTGGCTCGGCTCCGTCAGCCCGAAGCAGCCGATGGTCTCGCCACGGCCCATATCCTCCAGCAGGCGGTCCTTCTGCGCCTCGGAGCCGTACGCGTGGATGGGGTACATCACCAGCGCGCCCTGCACCGAGGCCATCGAGCGAAGCCCCGAGTCACACGCCTCCAGTTCCTGCATCAGGAGCCCGTAGGCGGTCTCGCTCACGTCCGGCAGGCCGTAGCCGTCGAGGTTCGGGGCGTAGAAGCCGAGGTCGCCCATCTCCTCGATCAGCTCGGTCGGGAACGTCCCCTCGATCCAGTGGTCGCCGATGTCGGGCCTGACCTCCTCCTCGACGAACTCGCGCGCCGTGTCGCGGATGAGCTGCTCCTCCGCGTCGAGGTCAGCCTCCAGTCCCACGTAATCCAGCATGTGCGTTATTGCGGATTCAACCGGTAAAAACGCTCGCCTCGTCGGTTTGGTCGGGTTCAGGTAAGTGAGTTCGGAGACGAGGAGGCCAACGAGGTGTAGAAAGCCCCCGGGCGCTTGACCGTCCGCGGCTCGCTGCGCGCCTCGCGGGCCTTCGGCCCGCTGCGGTGTCCTCGTTCAGTCCCACCCACTGCGGTTGTCAGTCAAGCGGCGACCCGATTATTTGAACACCCGTTGGTTTCACTCGTCGGCCCGGGGTCGCGACGGGTCTTCAGTCCCCGCCGACTCCCGGCGTCTCGGCGGCCCGGCACTCCTCGACTTCCGCGAGGAAGTTGTCGAACAGCTGTTTCGCCTCGCAAGCCCGCTGGTAGTTCGACTCGGTGATTCCGTCGACCACGCGCTCAATGCGCTCGTCGGGAAGGTTCTTCCCCCGGGTGACGCGCTCGGCGGTGTCGGCGTCGTACTCCGGATGCGCCTGTACCCCGACGACACGACCGTGCCGGAAGCCGTGGATGCCGTAGTCGTTCTCCAACAGGAGCGTCGCGTCCTCGGGGAGGCTGGTCACGGCATCGGAGTGGGTGGTGAAGACGAGGAACGGGTCGTCCAGTCCGTCGAGTATCGGGTCGTCGGTCACGCGGTCCACATCGCGGTAGCCAATCTCGTACTCGCCCATCGGTTCGACCCGTCCCCCGAGCGCGTCCGCGAGCAGTTGGTGGCCGAAGCAGACGCCGAGCGCAGGCAGGCCGCGGTCGATTGCCCGCCGACTCCACGCTTTCGCCGCCGTGATCCACTCGTCGTCGTCGTACGTCGAGGAGCGAGAGCCGGTGACGACGAACCCGTCGTAGTCGTACCGCTCGGGGCGGTCGCCCTCGACCAGTCGGAACTCCGTGATGTCTGCGTCGAGTTCGCGCCGGAAGTTCTGGCTGGTGCTCTGCGTCGAGTGTGCGGCGTTGAGCAGCGCGAGCCGAGGTCGTGTCATTACCCGTCGTTGACACTCCGACGAGAAACCCGTTTCGGCACGCTCACACCGAGTCGAGAAACCCGACCAGTCGGTCGTTGACGGCGACGGAGTGTTCGAGGTGCGCGAGATGCCGCCCTTCGACCTGCTCGTACTCGCCGCGGGGCAGCCCCGTCGCGAGCGTCTCGCAGGCGGATTCGGGCACCACGGGGGAGTCCATCGCGCCGAGTACGAGCGCGGGCGTCGTCAGTTCGTACAGCGCGCCGGGGTCGAACACGGCGTAGGCGTCGAACAGCCGCTCGCGGGCTGGCAGGTCGGCGTCGTCGAGGTCGCGCCACCCTTCGATTTCGTCGCGTGACGCGACCCCGACGTAGGCGTTCGAGAAGGCGACCTCGGGCCACTCCGGCCCGAACAGGCGGGCGAGCGCGTCCGTGTCGACGACCGCGCCGGAGGCGGGCGTCGAGACGAGGGCGAGACTTCGCGCCCGGTTGTGGCGGCGAGCGTACGCGAGCGCGACCGCTCCGCCGAGACCGTGACCGACGAGGTGTGCGCTCCGCACGCCCGCGTCACGGAGGACGGTCTCCACGTCGTCGGCGAGCGTCGGCACGCTGTAATCGTCGCCCGCGTCCGACCGACCCGTTCCCCGCGGGTCGACGACCAGCGACTCGTACGGGCCGACAACGGCCTGCTGCCAGCCCCACGACCACGCGCCGAGGCCGGCCTCCGGCAGGAAGACGACGCACTCGCCGTCGCCGACCCGCTCGTAGTAGAGCTCACAGCCGTCGTTGCGCGCCCGCGGCATACGCTACCCTTCGCGGCGAGCGACTAAACTCCGTCCTCTCCGTCTTCCTCCCGTCGCCCGGCACAGAGCGTTATCGTCCCGAGAACGAACCGCTCCCGCTCCGTCGTCTCCATCCGTGCCGCGAGCGCGCGCCGCGAGGCGGCCGTCCGCTCGTCCAACGTGGCGAGCGCGCCGTCGCCCTCCACGTCGAACAGGCGAGCGTTCAGCCGGGTGAACGCCCACAGCGCCGCGTTCGCCGCTCGGCTCCCGCGGGGCGCGAAGTTGGTCACGACGACGCTGTCGGCGAGCCCACACCACTGCGAGACGGCGGCGTCGGGGGCGTCGAACAGCGACGTGACGAACGTGGCGAGCACGCCGTCGGCCGCAGAGACGGGCGGAGTAGTAGCGTCGCCATACACGAGATGGACGTTCTCCCAGCCGCGCCGCTCGATCAGCGCTCGTGCCCGCCGGAGCATCGGCCCGGTGATGTCGACGCCGACGACTCGGCCCGTCGGCCCGACCGTCTCGCGGAGCGCCGGGAGATTCACGCCCGGCCCGCAGCCGAACTCGACGACAGTGTCGCCGGGGTCGAGGTCGAGTGCCGCGACGCAACTGGCCCGCACGCCCCCGATTGAGGCCGTGGCGCGCGCGAACCAGTCGTAGACGGTCGCCCACGCACCGTAGTCGCGCCGGATACGGCGGGCGGCCTCGGGGTCGATGCCGACGGCTCCCTCCCGTGTCCCCTCGCGCGTCACGGCTCCGAAACGTCTCCGGGCGGCGTCTTCGGCCACCAGCGGTCTCCCCCGTCACGTGCGACCGTGGAGAAACACTGTTCGGTGTTCGGACAGGCGCGCGGCCGCTGGTAGTCGATGCCCCGTTCCGCGAGATACGTCACGTAGCCGTCGTCGACTCGGTCCAGTTTCTCGTGGCACACCCACCGTTTTCCACATCGGCTGGCAGCGACGTTCCGATACGGACAGGTGAACGTCGTCCGCTCCGTCCCGCCGACGGCGTCGGTGTCGTCGATCCGGACGCCGACCGACCGGTACGCGACCCGGAGCCGTCGCACCACCTGCGCGGGCGAGGACGCGCCGAGAAACAGTACGTGCGCCAGCGCGTAACCGAAGCCGTGGAGCAGCCGTTCGAGGCGGGTCAGGTCGCCCGGCTCGTCTTCGAGGAGCGCCCGGAGGTCGCCGTACCACTCGGCGACGGCCGCGATCCCATCGAGCGTCTCGCTGGCCTCGACGAGCGCGCGCCGACGTTCCCGGAGCGGCGCGGCCCCGTCCGAAAGTCGAAACGACGGCACTGCCTCGACGTGTGCGAGCAGTTCCTCGCGGAGAACGTCGCCGTCCGCGTACGCCGTCTCCAACTCCCGCAGGGCGGGATACCACGACTCCGCCATCCGACTGTACGCGCCGTCGAGCAACTCGTCTGCCGCCTCGAACTGGTCCCCGTCGGGTGGCGTCGGAAACGACGCGACCACCCGTCGCAGCTCCTCTGGGTCGGGGCCTGCCATACCGACCGCAGGGCCGCCACACCCTTGAATCCGCCTCCATGGCCCGCAGGGTTACGTCGCTGCGGCCCGCAGTCGGTGCATGGACCCGGAGGAACTCCGGGGAGACATCCCCGCGCTTTCCGACGGCACCGTCTACCTGAACACCGGTGCGAGTGGGCCGGCACCGCGTCGCGTGCTCGCGGCCGGACGCGAGGCCGAGCGCACCCACGAGACCGAACACCATCGGGGCAACCCCTACCCGAAGGCGTGGGACGCCTACGAGGAGTCCCGGGCCGCCGTCGCGGACCTGCTCGGCACCGACCCCGACACGGTCGCGCTGACGAACTCGACGGCCGACGGCATCTCGCGGGTCGCCGGCGCGCTCTCGTGGGACTCCGGCGACGTGGTGGTCCGCACGGATCTCGAACACCCGGCGGGCATGCTCCCGTTCGAACGACTCGGGCGCGAGGGGGTCGAAGTCCACGAGGTGCCCGCGCCGGACGGCCGCCTCGACCGCGACGCCTACGCCGAGGCGGTACAGGACGCCCGCCTCGTCTGTCTCTCCTCGCTGTCGTGGCTCCACGGCACCCGGCTTCCCGTCCGCGACGCCGTCGAAATCGCTCACGACGCCGGCGCGCGCGTGCTCGTCGACGCGGTGCAGTCGGTCGGCCACCACCCGGTCGACGTCGAGGCGTGGGGCGCGGACGCCGTAGCCGCCGCCGGCCACAAGTGGCTGCTCGGAACGTGGGGTGCCGGCTTCCTCCGCGTCGCGCCCGACGCACTCGACGCCTTCGAGCCCCGACATCTCGGCTATCGGGCCGTCCCGAACGGCGGTGACCTCGACTACCACGACGCTGCCACGCGCTTCGAGGTCGGCACGCAGTCGCTCGCCCCGCACGCCGCGCTCCGTGAGGCCATCGACATTCGCGAGGCGGTGGGTGTCGACACCGTCACCGACCGGATCGAACGACTCGCCGACCGCCTCGCCGATGGATTGGGCAACCGAGTCGCCTCTCCGCGGCCGCCGGAGTCGGGACTGGTCACCTTCGAGGACTCGGAACCGGCGGCGACCGTCGGGCGACTCGGCGAGCGCGGCATCCACGTCCGCACGGTTCCGAGCGGCCACATCCGAGCGTCCGTCCACGTGTTCAACACCGCGAGCGACGTGGACGCGCTGCTCGCCGCGCTGTAGAAAGAGCGAGCACTCCGAGTTATGATAGTGTTCAAATAAAACAATTCAGTTGGATGAGCCAGCAACCGGGTGTAGAAAGCCCCCGTCGTCTCGACTCCCGGGACTCGCTGCGCGCCTCGCCCTCCCTCCGGTCGGACTGCGGTGTCCTCGCGCGGTGCAACCGCGCGAGCGGGCCGAGGCGACTCCGTCGCCTCGCTGCTTGCCTCGTCCGGGTTCGTCGAGACGACGGCCCCTTTCAGTCCCACCCACCGCAGTCACTCGGTTGAGCGACGACCCGCGTATCTGAATCCCGCTGAGCTAGGCGTTCAGCCGTGCGCGGAGCAGGGCCGGGGCCTCTTCGAGCGCGTCGTCGAGATGCTCCACGTCGGGCCCGCCGCCCTGCGCGAAGTCCGGCGGGCCGCCGCCACCGCCCCCGACCTCGCGGGCGAGTTCGCCGACGACTTCGCCGGCGTCGAGTGAAATCCCCTCGGGAACGCCGACGACGAACGTCGCGCCGTCGTGGCCGGAGCCGAGCACCGCGACGGTGCCGTCGTCGACGAGCGCGTTCGCCGTCTTCCGGAGTTCGTCGATGTCAGCGTCGAGCCGGCGGACGACCGCGTCGGCGTCACCGAGATCGATGGTCTCGCCGCCGTCACCGCCGCCGGCGCGCGCCTCCGCGAGCTGCTCTTTCAGCTCGTCGATCCGCTTTCCCCGCGCCTTCCACTCGGTGAAGAACCGCTCGGCCGTGTCGGGCACCGCCGTCGGGTCGACGTCGAGCGTCTCGGCCGCCTCGTACAGCGCGTCTTCCGTCCGCTGTGTCGCCGCGACGGCCGCCTCGCCCGCGGCGAAGGTGAGCCGTTCCACGCCGTCCTGCACGCGCTCCGTCGAGCGGAGCTTGATCAGCCCGATGTCGCCCGTCCGGGTGACGTGCGTGCCGGCACACGCCTGCACGTCCTCGCCGACGTGGATCAGTCGGATCTCCTCGCCCGGCGGGATTCCGCCCTGAAACAGGTCGAACCCGTGCTCGGCCTGGGCGTCGTTGCGGTGGACCCACTCGGCATCGACGGCGACGTTCTCGCGGACGAGCTCGTTGGCGACACGCTCGATCGCCCGCTCGTCCTCGCGGTCCACGCGCTCGTAGTGGGCCACGTCGAGTCGGGCGGAGTCGGTTCCCTTCTGTGCGCCCGCCTGGCCTGCGTCGCGTCCCGTCGATCTGCCCGCGGACGAACTCGCCCTTGCCGGGATTGCCGGTCGTGCGGTGGAGGACGACGCCGTTCACCTCCTGTACGTCGGTCACCTCGACGGTCGTGTCGTCGGTCGCGAGCGTTCCCCCGTCGGCCGGCTGGCCGCCGCCCTCGGGGTAGAACATCGTCTGGTCGAGGACGATGTCGTACCCCTCCTCGCGCTCGATAACGTCTATGACGACCGCCTCGAACTGCGTCCGTTTCACGTCTTCGTAGAACAGCTTATCCGTCTCGGGCAGATCGGCGACGCGGTCGGCCTCGTCGTCGGCCGCCTCCGTCTCCTCCCCGTCGCCGCCGTGGCGGGCCGCCACCAGCGAGTAGAAGTCGTCGGGCACGGACACCTCGGCTCCTTCTTCGGCGGCGATTTCCTCGACCGTATCCGGCTGGATGCCGTGGGAGTCGTACAGTTCGATGACCTCCTCCAGCGGAATCGGCTCGTCGGCGTCGGCGTACCGCTCGTCGTGTCGCGGTTCTCGTAGTCGAGCCGTTCGGCCTGCATGTCGACGAGCTCGTCCAGCGGCGCGTCGACGCCCACCTCGTCGACGAGTCGCTTCGTCCGGCGGAGCACCATCCGCGCGAGATACCCCGTGCCGACGTTCGACGGGACGATTCCGTCGCCGAACATGTACGCCATCGTCCGGCAGTGGTCCGCGACGGCGTAGATGGTCTCCAGTGGCTCCATCAGGTCGCGCAGCTCGTCGACGGGGACGCCGAGCTCGGCGGCGATGTCGCCCCGCGCCGTCTCCATGTCCTCGGCTTCGTCGATGTCCATCGCGCCCGCGAGCGTCGACGCCCGGCGGACGAGGTCGGCCTCGTCGTCGTCCAGTTCGATGCCGGCGTTCTCCTTCAGGAACGCGATGGCCTCCGGGTAGACGGCCTCGTAGACGGTGGGCGTCCCTTGGCTCATCCACGTCCACCGTTCCAGTCCGTAGCCGGTGTCGACGACGTAGGTGTCCATCTCCGAGTACGTGTTGCCGTCCTTCAGTTCGTACTCGCCGTCGGGGTCCTGCTCCAGCGACATGAAGACGAGCGTCGCCAGCTCCAGTCCCTTGTAGATGACCTCGATGGCGGGACCGGCGTTGCCGCCGCCCACCCACGGGTCCTCGATGTACGTGATCCCCTCTGGGTCCGCGCCCATCTCGGTCAGCAGTTGGTCGCAGTACGCGACCGTCTGGTCCTTCCAGTACACCTCGCCCGAGTAGGCGTACTCGTCGCCTGCTTCCTCCCTCGCGTTGAACGCGTGGTGGGCCATCATCTCGAAGGCCATCGTGTGCCGCCCCGTCTTGCCCACGTTGTCGATGTCCTGCATCCGGATGCAGGGCTGGGAGACGGTCAGCGGGTTCGCCGGCGGCGGCGTCTCCCCCGAGGTGACCAGCGGCTGGAAGTCGTAGATGGACGCCTGCGTCAGGAGCACGTCGTCGCGCCAGCGGTTCGCGGCGACCGGATACGGCTCGATGCGCTCGTGGCCCTGCTCCTCGAAGAAGGAGAGGAACGCCTCGCGCGTCTCGCCGAGCGTGAGTTCCTCGTCGAAGCCGGGGTCGCCGATGAAATCGTACGTCTCACACGGCGGCTCGCCACACGTCTCGCGGTCCGGGTCACGGCTCCAGAAGTGGTCGCCACAGGAGACACACTCCGAGCGAGAGAACCCGTTCTCGCGGAAGTAGTCGAGTTGATACTCTTCGACGAGGTCGCTCATTACCAGCGTGGAGCGGAGCACAGTCCAAAAGCGTTCCGAAGGTTCACTTCGGGCGATTTCGGGCCGCGACGCGAACACTCACCCGACGGTTACCGCAGGCTCATGTGGCCGCGGCCGGTATATCCGTCGGGAGCAGTGTCACACGCTCCCCCCGGCCCGCGGCCGCACACCGCGGGACGGTTTTTTTCCGGCGAGATCCGGAGATAGCACGTTCACGGCGTGGTAGCAATATACATATGACGGACGACTGAACCCCTATACAGATGGTTCGTCGCCTCTTGTACGTCGACCCCGAGGAAACGGCACGTACGGAGACGGTGGACCGACTCCGAACCGAACTGGACGACCTGGAGCTGACGGTCGACGCGTGTGCGACGCTGGCGGAGGCAGACGCCGCCGTCTCGCCGGAGACGGTCGCCGTCGTCACCGAATACGATCTCCCCGACGGAACGGGGTTCGACCTCATCCGGACGGCGAAGGAGGTCTGTCCCGACGCGGGGTGTCTCCTGTACACCGATACCGAGCCGAACACCATCGACACGGGCGAACTTCGGGATTCGCTCACCGAGTACGTGGGCAAGGAGTCCGTGTCCGGGACCGGTCGCTTAGCGGAGCTGGTACGAACCACCGTCGAGGAGCGGACGCAGGCGTCCTATCCCATCCCACAGACGGAGGACGAACGGCTGGCCGCCGTCCGGTCGTACGACTTGGAGACGGCAGAGCTACAGGCCTCGCTGTCCCGGCTCACCGAGCTCGCGGCCACCCGCTTCGACGTTCCGATCGTCTCGATAAACACCATCGAGGAGAGCCGTCAGGAGTACCTAGCTCGGTACGGTTCCGCGGAGGAGTGGGAACCCATCGCCCGCGAGATATCCATCTGTACGTTCACGATCCTCGAAGACGACGGCGTGATGACCGTCGAGGACGTTGCCGAGGATCCACGGTTCGCACCGATGAGCGACACGCTCGAAGCCATGGGGGTCCGCTCGTACATGGGCGCCACTCTCGTGACGCCATCCGAGTTAGCAATCGGCACGTTCTGTCTGTTCGGAGAGGAGCCGCGGTCGTTCTCGGCGACCGAGCGGGCGGACCTGCGCAAGCTGGCGACGACGGCGATGGAACTCATCGACCTACACACACGTACCGCCGCCGATGACTCCGTGGAGGTGAACCGGTGAGCGACGCTTCCGAGCCGTACCGGTTCGCCGACGAACTCCCGCTGAACCCCATCGCGCTGGGGACGACAGTGTTGGTGGCCGGCTCGGCGTTGAGTGGTGCCGAGGACGTGACCCGAGCGCTGGTCACCGAGGGGAACTCACGGGACGAAGGGATGTTGTTCGTCTCGACCAACGAGACCGCCGAAAAGCTTCTCGCCGCCTGCCAACGGACCACTTCGTCCATCGACACCGCACGACTTGGCATCATCGACTGTAGCGGACAGGCGATAGAGCCTTCCGACACCGGCATGAGGGTAAAGTACGTCTCGACCCAACGAGACCTGACCGGCATCGGGATGAAGTACTCGGCGCTGTATCAGGCGCTGTACGCGGACACGGCAGACGGTCGTGTCCGAACCGGACTGCTAAGCCTCTCGTCGCTGTTGATGTACGTCGACCTGCGACAGCTGTTCCAGTTTGCACACACCCTCTCGGGTCGTATCAGCAGTGCCGACGGCATCGGGGCGTTCTACATCGACCCGACGGCACACGACACCGCGAGCGTGAACACGCTCACACAGCTCGCCGACGGGCGAATCGACATCAGAGAAACCGACGACGCGGACGCCGACGGTGAGCTACGGGTCCGGAAGCTCCCCGACCAGCCGGACGGCTGGCAGCCGTTCACGCTCCCCTGAGTCGGTCGACGGGCCCCGTCTGACCTCCTCGCAGAAGTCCGAAGCGGAACGCCCGGAGCCTCGCTTGGCTCCGGCGAACGGCGCGTTCGCGCGCCGATGTCTACTCCTCGTCGTCGAGGGCGAGCGACGCCAACAGCGCCTCTAACTGCACCTGCTCGTTCGCGCCGGCCGTGATCCGGTAATCCGCCTCGCCGACCCGGTCCATCAGCCGGACGGCCGCACGGTCCGGAATGTCGAACTCCCAGACGGAGCGGTGGAGCTGGTCGATGATGTCGCCCCCGGCGATGCCGACTTCGGTCAGCAGGTGGTCGAGCCGCGAGCGCGCCTGCGTGAAGTCGCCCTCCAGCGCGAGGTCGACCATCTCCTTGATCTCCTCCGGGCGGGCCGTCGACGTGATGGCGAAGACGGCCTCCTCGTCGACGGTGTCGCCCATGACGGCCGCGGCCTGCAGCCCGTTGATCGCCTTCCGCATGTCGCCGTCGGCCGCGTACACGAGCGCGTCGACGCCGTCGTCGGTCACCTCGATCCCCTCCGTCTCGGCGATTTCCCGCACCTGTGCGGCCACCGCCTCGTCCGCGAGTGGCGAGAAGCGGAAGACGGCACACCGCGACTGGATGGGATCGATGATCTGACTGGAGTAGTTACACGAGAGGACGAATCGCGTGTTGTTCGAGAACTGCTCCATCGTCCGGCGGAGCGCCCCCTGCGCGTCGGAAGTATTGTGTGTAAGTATTCCGTTCGCGAGCATGAAGTTCGGCGTGCCTTCCATGCTGATATTGTACGCTCTCCCGCGGTGGCTGTACTCGATGTGACGTACTTCCACGGTTTCGACTCTCCGCAGCCCTCCATCTGATACGAGCGCAGGTTCGAACTCGTTCCTGTCGTAGTGTTCGTCGTGGGGAAGCGCGTCGTCCCCGACGACGACGTACTCGTATTCGTCGCCGTACCGTTGCAAGAACTCCTCGACCTTCTCGATCCGTCCCCACAGTTCAACGACGCCCTTTACCTCGACTATCGTATCATCTATCTGGAAGTCCGGGTAGTACGTCGAGTCAGATAGCTCAAACGCCGGCTCGTACTCGTACTCGACTCCAGCGTCCTGTAGTGCATCGGCAACTTCGTATTCCCAACTCGACCGGACACGGTGCCCGAGCTCGTCACAATAATCGACATCCGGCCAGTATGGTTCGTGACCTTTCAGTGCCTCTGAAACCTTCCGGGCGACTTCGGGATCACGCATCGGGTCGTTATCCCCAGTAATATCGTGGACGGGATAGTCCGTGTTGCGAACTCTCTTCCGTTCGAGTCTCTCCTTTTCCTCCTCGTTCAACTCGTCCCACCACTCGGCACAGGAACGGGCGATTTCGGTCTTCGTTTTCTCCGGGTCGGCGTTGACGACCCACTCCTCCCACGGCGTCCCCGAACGCACCTCGCTCAACGCTTCTTTCCACTCTTCGATCGTCTCCTTATCCATCTCCGTAGCGTGAACGCCGTGGAAGTCACCTCCGTGGTTCGGGTTGTTCTCACCCGCAAACCTCCCGTCAGAGAGTTTATTGACAATCTTTTCGCGCCGCTTCTCGGACCATTCCGTCCCGTGCATCGGGTTCCCTTGACCCTGCATATCACGGCTGTGGCCCTTGCCCTTACAGCTAACCGAACAGAACCGCCCGGCCGTCCAATCCTCACAGACCTCGCAACGCGAGACGCCCACGTCGTCTCTGAAATCGGCGATTTCGTCCCCCGGCGATAGTTCCCGGAGCTCCTTCTCGACGAGTTTCCCGTCATCTCCGACGACGAAGAATGGGTGGGTGAGGCTCGCAACTGTCGTCCTCCCGTCGGCTAATTCGAGTTCGAAGAAGTCGGCGACGCCAGAATCGACGAGTTTGCCCTTGTCGGACTGTATCTCGTTCGTCTCGAAGTCGACGGATGGGATCGGTTCGCCGTCTTCGTGTACCTCCTCTATCGGCTTCACTTCCGGCGACGACGGATACCCGGCAATGACTTCGGTCCCTGGAGGCACGCAGAGCGCGTCCGCCTCGTCGAGGAAGATGACCCGGTAGTCGTAGCCGCCGAAGGAGGAGCGCGCGAAGCTCTTGATGCGGTCGCGCACCACGTCGATCCCCCGCTCGTCGCTGGCGTTGAGTTCGAGGAAGTTCTCCCGCCAGTCCTCGCCGTACAGCTCCTTGGCGATGGCCGAGGCCGCGGTCGTGTTGTGCATCACCGTCGGGACATCTCCGGCGACGTAGTTTCGCGTCTCCGGTACGGTGAGGTCGTAGACCCGGCGTGACTCGTCGACGACCTCGACGGATTCGACCGTGTCGAAGTAGAGGTCCGACTCCACCAGCGTGTGAAGGGTGGTGAGCGCCCCGAGAACGTCCTCCGACAGCATCTCGACTGCTATCGACTGGATTCGGTCGGCAACGGTCCGGAACTTCGGCAGCGATTCGAGGTCGTTCCCGCCTTCGAGCAGGCTGATGACTTCGGTGCCGCGCATCGCTGTCCCGTCCGCGACGCGGTTGTACGACACGCCGAGTTGCTCGATGCTGTCCCCGAGGGTCGTTCGCACGCGGTCGAGGTCGACCTCGGTCGACCCGTCGAGCGTGTCCATGATCGCTACTGCCCGGTCGCTTTCGGGCGTTCGCCGCCCGTCGGCGTACTCGAGCAGCCGATCGGCGCGGACCCCGATATCCGCTTCGAGGTCCTTCCGCGTCTCGATGGGCGCTAACGCTTCCCGCTGTGTCACCCACGTCGCTGGAACCCCGGCCGCGGCGGTGAGATCCGCACTCAGCCTGTCTAACCGTTCGAGAACCTCCTGTGCGGTATCGAGCCTCGCCGATGCCGCGTCCAACAGCTCGTCGAGAGCCCCGAGATACGCCTCTCGCCCCGGACTGTCAGGGTTCAGCGTCTCGGGAACGTACTCCGACTTCGTCAGATAGAGCGCTTCGGATAGTGTGTCGACCGCGCTTTGTGCCGGTATCGTGTCGTTGTTCGGATTCGGGGGCTTGTCGGCGTTCGCCGCGAGCCGCTCTGCTTTCGTCTCGAGCGCGAATCCGACCCGCTTTTCGAACTGGCGGAGATGTCTGGCGCTGGAAACGTACAGTGTGTGATACTCCCGCTTCGTCCCCGAGCCGTTCGTCGCGGCCTTCCGGACTCGCTTCCGCCGGCTCGGGATGCCGAACCCCGAGAGGAGATACGAAACGAGGGTGACGAGCTCCTCGTTCTTCTGCGTGAGTTCGATAATCCCCTGTTCGGTCACGTGCCCCTCCGCGTCGAACACGGCCTGCAGGAACGCGCGCCGGCTCTCGTCGTCCCCGAGGAGTAGCTTCGACCCGATGCCGCTCCCGTCGGTCGCCCCGTCGAACACATCGAAGCACGATTCGACGAGATGCGTCAGGGTGCGATTCCCGAGTTCCCGATACGGGACGCCCTGCTGTTCGCCGTGACGGACATCGGCGTCGAATACCGTCTCCGCGGCGGTCTCGAACTCGTCGAGTAGCCGCTCGTCGGTGTTGTAGAACTTCACTCGCCCGCCGCGCAGGTGTGCCTCGCTCACGGCTAGCCCGACGAACCGCGCCAACTCCGGCGTGAGTTCCCACGGAGGCGTAATCGGCTCCGAACGCCTGTTGTTTCGAGCGACGTATTGAATCGAACCGACGTGGCGTTTCAGTTCGTCTCGGGAGATTTCGAGCGTTCGGAGAAACGACAACGAGCAGGTCGTGCTCGTGGCTTCGAGGTTACGGTCGAGGGTCCGACGGTACTCTCGGACCACCTTGGCGGTCGTGTCTGCCGCCGCGGCGATGTCCGTGACCGCCTCGCCTCGCCTGAGCCCGGCGACGACGCGCTTCTTCTTCCCGACGTAGTTCTGTTCGATCGGTATTTCGTGTTCCTCGGCGAACGACTCCGAGACGTGGACGAAGGTCCGGTCTCCATCCATCGAGCCGACCCAGTCGAGCCGACTGTCGCCATCCGGGAGCGGTATCGTATGCGGACGGACGACGCGCGTGCCGGCGTCCATGTCGCCAGCAGGAACCCATTCGAGCCCGTCTTCGTCGACGGTCAGGAGCTCGTGTTCCGGTGTCAGAACGGACTCGTTGCCGTCGCGCGTCGTCACCCGGACCAGTTCCTCCGCTTCCTTTCCGAAGACGTGTGACGGTTCGACGTACTCGAACGAGCTATCGCCGTCGAACGTCAGCACTTCCAACCCGTCCTCCGGCGCTTCGAACCCGTCGGCGTCCCCGACGACCGACCCTATCTGCTCGATACCGTCGCTGGTCACGACCGGCGTGTCCCCTGTTACACACTTCCCCACGCCCGCCGGGCCGGCGAACATGAGGTGGGGAAGATCGTTTCGCTCGACGTAGCTCGTCAGCCGCTCGATGATGTCGCCGTGGCCCTTCACGTCCGCGAGCGACTCCGGGCGGTACTTCTCGATCCAGACCTCGCGCCCGCGAGCGCTCGCGGCGTCGTCCTCGGCGGCCTCGCTCATGATCGGAGAGTCGCGCCCGCTCGGCATAAACCCCGCGAGAACGCGCCGCGGTATGGATCTCGTCGGCCCGAGCGCCGGGCCTTCGAATCGGTCGGCGCCGTCGACGACGGGTGGATACTTACACGGTGGTATCGACGAGTTCGAACGCCGTGCCCACGTCGTTTGCCCGTGCCTGCTCGTAGACGACGTGTGCGGCGGCAACGTCTTGGATGGCGAGACCCGTCGAGTCGAAGACGGTGACGCCGTCCGGGCCGCCGGCTTCCCCGCGGCCGGCCAACTCGTCGGTGACGATTGCGCCGAGTTCGCCGTAGATGTCCTCGTCCGTCAGCAGTCCCTGCGACCACGGGACGTTGATCTCGCCGGAGTGGGTACACTGCTCGTAGTCGTCGATGACGATGGTGGCGGACTCCAGCAGTTTGTCGTCGATTTCGTGTTTGCCGGGCGCGTCGGCCCCCATCGCGTTGATGTGGGTGTGATCGCGGACGGCGTCTGCGGGGACGAGCGGGTGCTCGACCGGCGTGACGGTCGAGAGGACATCACAGCCGGCGGCCGCCGCGGGGTCCCCCGAGCGCACGTCGAACCCGTCGCCGAAGCGGTCGGTGAACCGCTGGATCGCCTCCGCTCGCTTGTCGCTGACGACGACCGTCTCGATGTCGCGCACCGTGCTAATCGCCTCCAGTTGCGTGTACGACTGCACGCCAGCGCCGATGATGCCGAGCGACGAGGCGTCGGCGACCGCGAGATGGTCAGTGGCGACGGCGGCGGCCGCGCCCGTCCGCTTGCGCGTCAGCGTCGTCCCGTCCATGATGGCGAGCGGGAAGGCGTTCTCCGGTTCTGAGTAGATCATCGTCCCGAGAACGGTCGGTAGGCTGTGTTCGTCGGGGTTGTCGGGGTGGACGTTCACCCACTTGATGCCCGCGGCGTCCCAGTCGTCTGCCTCCATGTACGCCGGCATCGAGCGGAAGTCGCCGTTGTACTGCGGCAGGTCGATGTACGACTTCGCGGGCATCTGCACGTCGCCGCGCTGGTAGGCGGCGAACGCTTCCTCGACGGCCACGATGACCTCCGGCGTCTCCGCGCCCTCGGCCACGTCCGATGGACCCAACAGGAGCGTCTCCATGTGCCGCAATTCTTGCGTCCCCGACTTAACTTCGTCCATGGCTCCTCACGCGAGTCGTTCCAGCATGGTGCCGGGGAGTCGCTTGCCGGGTTAGCTGGTAAGCGTTTTCTGCGAAACAGAAAGAGACAGGGCTCGGCAGTTCGGAAGCGGTGCAGTGTGGGGTGCAAGGAATAGGTATCCGCGAGGGAGCAAAGCGACCGAGCGGTTCACGGAACCGAGCGGAGCGAGGTTCCGTAGCGCCAGCGGACTAACGTACTCAAAATCGCCGCAGGCGATTTTGGTATCGCGGAAATCTCTGATTTCCGGCTGACTGCGCGCGGTTTGCGCCGCGGCAGGAGCAGGCGCGCATATTTTCCCCAAGTTTTTGCCCGACTGAGGAGCGCGAAGCGCTCCGAAGGAGGTGCAAAAAGTGGGTTTACATCGCGCCGCCCATGCCACCCATGCCACCCATGCCGCCCATACCACCCATGCCGCCGCCGGGACCGCCCTCGTCCTCTTCGCCTTCGGTGGAGAGGTCGCCCGCGGCGATGATGTCGTCGATCTTGAGCACGAGGTTGGCCGCCTCGGTGGCAGACGAGAGCGCCTGCTCCTTGGCGTGGGCCGGCTCGACGACGCCCGACTCGTAGGTGTCGGCCACGTCGCCGGTGAACACGTCGAGGCCGGCGTGCTCGTCGCCGTCGGCGTGGGCCGCACGCAGGTCGACCAGCGTGTCGATGGAGTCGAGTCCGGAGTTCTCGGCGAGCACGCGCGGCACCAGTTCGAGCGAGTCGGCGAACGCCTCGACGGCGAGCTGTTCGCGCCCCTCGACGCCGTCGGCGAACTCGCGGAGCCGCGAGGCCAGTTCGACCTCGACCGCGCCGCCGCCAGCGAGCACGCGCCCGTCGGAGACGGTCGTCGCGACCACGTCGAGCGCGTCGCCGACGCCGCGTTCAAGCTCGTCGACGACGTGTTCGGTGGAGCCGCGCAGCAGGAGCGTCACGCCGTGATTACCGGCGCCCTCGACGTAGAACAGCTCGTCCTCGGCGTCACGCGAGATGTCTGCCGTGCCGAGCGCGTCCGGGTCGACCTCGTCGAGGTTGGAGGCGACCGAGCCGCCCGTGACCTCGCGCAGGAACCGGATGTCGGACTTCTTGACGCGGCGAACCGCGAGGATGCCCTTCTTCGCGAGGTAGTGCTGGGCCATGTCGTCGATGCCCTTCTGACAGAAGACGACGTCCGCGCCGGCCTCGGCGATAGCGTCGACCTTCTCGCGCAGCTGCTCCTCCTCGCTGTCGAGGAACGACTGGAGCTGGTCGGGAGAGTCGAGCTGGAGTTCGGCGTCGACGTCCGTCTCGTCGACCTCGATCGGCTCGTCGGTCAACAGCACCTCCGCGTCCGTCACCTCGCTGGGCATCTCGGGATTGGTGGGGTCCTTGTCGACGACGGCCCCTTCGAGCAGTTCGGACTCGCCCGCCGAGCGACCGGTCTGCGTCTCGATGTTGACGTACTCCAGATCCGCGATGTAGGCGCCGTCGTCCGCCTCGACCGTGACGGCCTTGACGGCGTCCACGATGAGACCGGCCAGCAGCTCCTTGTTGAGCTCCGCGCCCTTCCCGGTCATGGAGGTCTCGGCGACGCTACCGAGCAGTTCCTCGTCGTCGGGGTCGACGGACGTCGCGAGGTCGTGAATCTGCGCGCGGGCTTCCTCGCTCGCCTGATCGTACCCCTTGATGATCGCCGTCGGGTGGATATCCTGTTCGAGGAGCTCCTCGGCGTTCTTCAGGAGCTCGCCCGCGATGGCGACCGCCGTGGTCGTGCCGTCGCCGGCCTCGTCCTCCTGCGTCTCCGCGACCTCGACGATCATCGAGGCCGTCGGGTTGTCGATGTCCATCTCCTGGAGGATGGTGACGCCGTCGTTCGTGACGGTGACGTCGCCCATCGAGGAGACGAGCATCTTATCCATCCCCTTGGGGCCGAGCGTCGACTCGACCGCCTCGGCGACCGCGCGTGCCGCGGAGATGTTGTGTCCCTGCGCGTCTTCGTCTTTCATGCGCTGGGAGTCCTCGCCCAAGACGATCATAGGCTGACCCTGCATTCGCTGTTGGCTCATAGTCATTGAAAGATTGGCTGCGGTTCTATATAAATCTGTCGATATAGAGGGTCAGAGTGCCCCCGCCTTTTGTCGTGAGTGCAACGAGAAAACCACACGAGGGAGGCCAAAAAGTACGACAAAGGCTGACCCCGCGTGGGAGTGGTTGGCGTGGATCGCGGCGCTGCGAGCGCGGGGGTTTATATTGGTTCGGTCCAGTTGACGACGACGCTCCCGACGACGAACGCGTCTCGGCCCTCGTCGTCGCGGCGGAACTGGAGCGTGTTCTCGCCCTCCTGTAACTCGCTCCCGGTGATTATATCGACCCAACACTGCCACCCGTCGCTGGGCGGGAGATCGAACCCCGACAGCAGTTCGCCGTTGAGGAGCACCTCGTGGTCGAAGTTCCCCACGTCGTACGCTTGGATCTGGAGATACGCGTCCTCGGTGTCGGCCGCGTCGACGGTGAACGATGCCTCGCTGGACGTGTCGCCGACGAACTCTGCCCACGGCACGTCGAGCGCCTCCTCGTGTGGTGCGAGCAGCTCGCCGAACTCAGCGAGCGCGTGCGTCGCGCGTCTGCTCATACCCATCCCTCGGCCTCGATGACTTGAAACGTGTCGAAAGCGAGCGAGAACGCACGCACCGTTGGGATAGCGGAAACGGTATCGCCCGGCGAGCTGGTATGTGAACTGATATTATTCGTTATACGACTTGAAGTAGTGTGGCAGCTAATGGTCGAACGCGAGCCTCCGAGTGA
The DNA here is from genome assembly GCA_003021175.1 of Halobacteriales archaeon QH_7_66_36. Lineage (GTDB taxonomy): Archaea > Halobacteriota > Halobacteria > Halobacteriales > Haloarculaceae > Halosegnis. The sequence goes on from PXQV01000013.1 coordinate 93,560, forward strand.
CCCTCCTCTCGATGTTCTCCAGCAGGAGAGTACGAACGTGCGATGGAGACGTAGAAGTCAGTCAGATTCGAGGTGTAATATCAATCCCAAAATAGCTCCACGTCGACGCCGACCGTGTCTTCGAGGTTTTCCAGAGTCTTCATACCTAGAAAGAAGATGCCGGAACAGGAATCGGACTAACGCTGCGTAAGCGCATCGTCGAACTCCACGGCAGCGATATCTGGGTCGACTCCGAACTTTGCAGGAGGGCGACGATTTCCTGTGTGCTTCTGGTGGCAGAAGAAGCCGATAGCTGAGCAAGACTTGGTAGTCAATTCAGTTCTCTCTGTGGCGCGTCGATAGCGAGAGCTGACCGTCACTGCCTCGACAGCGCGCGCCCGCATCAAGCTCCTTTGTCCCACAAGGGCCTGTCTGAAACGCGCGTCCGTACATCGGCCGTACAGCGCCGGCGTGGCGCTTCAACCCCACAAGGGTCCGTCTGAAACCAGCGCAGATGACGCTCACGGCGTTCCAAGAGTCGCTTCAACCCCACAAGGGTCCGTCTGAAACGCGAGTCGACGAGCGTCTCCCACTCTTCCTGGTCGCTTCAACCCCACAAGGGTCCGTCTGAAACAGTTTGTCGGGGAAGCAAACGGTGGTTCAGAGGCCGCTTCAACCCCACAAGGGTCCGTCTGAAACTTCTTCCCGGTCGTCGATCCAGCGACCGATGGGCTGCTTCAACCCCACAAGGGTCCGTCTGAAACCCGTACTCGTCCATCTCCGTGGCGATTCGTTGGAGGCTTCAACCCCACAAGGGTCCGTCTGAAACCGGCGGCTTCCAGTTCTACCTCGGCGCCGTCCTCCGGCTTCAACCCCACAAGGGTCCGTCTGAAACCATCTGGTCGACGTGACAACGGGTGACGTCGGCGCGCTTCAACCCCACAAGGGTCCGTCTGAAACAAGCGTGCCATGTCTTCCGTTCCTCCGAGGGATCGAGCTTCAACCCCACAAGGGTCCGTCTGAAACCCGCCGCGCCGTCTACCGAGTATCGACTGATCGTCGCTTCAACCCCACGAGGGTCCGTCTGAAACTCTCTGTGGCGGTCGACATCTTCGCGACGGTCTCGGTGCTTCAACCCCACAAGGGTCCGTCTGAAACTACTAACCGAGACCATGACCGAGACCACTATCCGAGCTTCAACCCCACAAGGGTCCGTCTGAAACACGCGGATGGCCCACTTTCTGGAGTGGTGTGAGGACGCTTCAACCCCACAAGGGTCCGTCTGAAACTAGGGGCCTCCGCCCGGCGCGGTGGTCTTGTTCGGGCTTCAACCCCACAAGGGTCCGTCTGAAACACCCCACACTCGCGACAGCGTTTCAGCCGAGCCTTGCTTCAACCCCACAAGGGTCCGTCTGAAACGAGACGATGGACGGCCCACGGTTCGTCGAGTTACTTGCTTCAACCCCACAAGGGTCCGTCTGAAACTCGTCCTCGTCGGCGACTCCGCTATCATCTGAGTTGCTTCAACCCCACAAGGGTCCGTCTGAAACGCGGGCGGGTGGAGGCATAACTTAGCGGGCTGGTCGGCTTCAACCCCACAAGGGTCCGTCTGAAACATCAAAAGTGTTTGCACACGTTTCGTCGCGTAGATCGCTTCAACCCCACAAGGGTCCGTCTGAAACTCCAGCCCGTCGCGGAGGAGCCGTGCGGCGCGGACGCTTCAACCCCACAAGGGTCCGTCTGAAACTCGTAGCCGCCCTGTCCGCCGATCAGGTCTTTGTCGCTTCAACCCCACAAGGGTCCGTCTGAAACCGGGAAACGATGCTTCCGGCCATGACCGTTCCGTGCTTCAACCCCACAAGGGTCCGTCTGAAACTGGTGACCAAGAGTGACAGCACGGGACCAGAGCAATTGCTTCAACCCCACAAGGGTCCGTCTGAAACACTCGAGGTCGTCGATCACCCGCTGAGTCACGCTGCTTCAACCCCACAAGGGTCCGTCTGAAACGGTTGACAATTGGCGATACGATCGACTCAGCATCTGGCTTCAACCCCACAAGGGTCCGTCTGAAACCGGGGAGGCGGACGTTGGCCGCGTCGGCGAGGGTGCGCTTCAACCCCACAAGGGTCCGTCTGAAACGCGAGCAGACAGTCCACATCGTCGTGATGACGTGGGAGCTTCAACCCCACAAGGGTCCGTCTGAAACACGCGCATCCCGAGGTTGGTGCTCTTCGTCGTCGGCAGCTTCAACCCCACAAGGGTCCGTCTGAAACGCAACGAGCAGGGCGAGGCCTATCGCGACCTCGTCGCTTCAACCCCACAAGGGTCCGTCTGAAACCGAGTCGAGCGACGACGCGTCCTGCACGATCTGCAGGCTTCAACCCCACAAGGGTCCGTCTGAAACGTTCCGCTCCCCGAGCAGGTCGACTATCCGACCGTCGCTTCAACCCCACAAGGGTCCGTCTGAAACCCTTGCCGTTTCGGACACCGATTTTTTCGGGTCGTGGGCTTCAACCCCACAAGGGTCCGTCTGAAACGGGAATGACGCCTCAAACGCTCGCTTGTAGGCAAGCGGCTTCAACCCCACAAGGGTCCGTCTGAAACACTGGTCTCGGATCGGTTATTCGTGTCGTTACCAGCTGCTTCAACCCCACAAGGGTCCGTCTGAAACCGAGGGGCATGAGGATTACGAGCACCGACTCGCTCGCTTCAACCCCACAAGGGTCCGTCTGAAACCGCTGTGCGCGTTCACCAAGTGCCGTCTCAACGGGGCTTCAACCCCACAAGGGTCCGTCTGAAACGTGATGGGCTGACCGTCGACATTCCGCGTTTCAAGGCTTCAACCCCACAAGGGTCCGTCTGAAACTCGAAACACGTCGATTTCGACCGTATCACCGATTTCGCTTCAACCCCACAAGGGTCCGTCTGAAACCGAGTATGATAACATTGTCCTCGTGATTGCCGACGCTTCAACCCCACAAGGGTCCGTCTGAAACAGCGGCGTCGACGGCGACCAGCTCGACGTGGGCGGCTTCAACCCCACAAGGGTCCGTCTGAAACGGTTGACAATTGGCGATACGATCGACTCAGCATCTGGCTTCAACCCCACAAGGGTCCGTCTGAAACGTACGTCGACGCGGACGACGGGACGATCAAGCTCGTGCTTCAACCCCACAAGGGTCCGTCTGAAACTCTCGCGGACACTGGGGAACGTTGGGCAGGAGGACGCTTCAACCCCACAAGGGTCCGTCTGAAACGCGTCCAGTCTGACTTCTTTCATTTCCCCCGCTTCGCTTCAACCCCACAAGGGTCCGTCTGAAACCGATACGATGAGTGTCGTTCGCGGACTCACTGGTATCGCTTCAACCCCACAAGGGTCCGTCTGAAACACAAGCGAGCGTTTGAGGCGTCATTCCCGATCCTCGCTTCAACCCCACAAGGGTCCGTCTGAAACCTGGGTCGTACGGTGGGGCGATGCCGTCGCCGATCGCTTCAACCCCACAAGGGTCCGTCTGAAACGTTGAGCGCGACCCATGTAACACCCCCAAGCGCGAGGCTTCAACCCCACAAGGGTCCGTCTGAAACTCGAACTGGCGTCCTTCAAAGTGCCTGCCTCAACCGCTTCAACCCCACAAGGGTCCGTCTGAAACTCACCGTGCCGTCGGGAGCGAGGTGCTTTGACTCCTCGCTTCAACCCCACAAGGGTCCGTCTGAAACCAAGGGCGTTTCGAGCAGTCTCATCTGAGGTATCGCTTCAACCCCACAAGGGTCCGTCTGAAACCGCACAGACCGGCAACAAGCAGCTACTCCGAAAGGAGCTTCAACCCCACAAGGGTCCGTCTGAAACCGGGCCGCTACCACGACCCCGACGCCGTCGCGGATCGCTTCAACCCCACAAGGGTCCGTCTGAAACAGCTGCGTGATGGTCGACGCAGACGACCGCGTTGTTGCTTCAACCCCACAAGGGTCCGTCTGAAACACGGCTCGGGATAGGGCTCAGATTCCAGTGCTTGTGAGCTTCAACCCCACAAGGGTCCGTCTGAAACGAGGTGTCGTCGGTTATCGTTCCTTCGTCACGGAGTTGCTTCAACCCCACAAGGGTCCGTCTGAAACACGGTGCAAGTCGGCAGTGCCGGCGTCCTCAAGTATCGCTTCAACCCCACAAGGGTCCGTCTGAAACACGTACGTCCGGTCGGCGTACGAGCGCGGCTGGAAGCTTCAACCCCACAAGGGTCCGTCTGAAACTGGTTCTCTTTGTCGCCGTCCAGGTGGTGGACGTGGCTTCAACCCCACAAGGGTCCGTCTGAAACGGTCTGAATGCTCCCCAAGAGGCCGCGGTAGTAGATGCTTCAACCCCACAAGGGTCCGTCTGAAACGGACACCGGATGTCGAACAGCCCTGTGCCAAATGTGGCTTCAACCCCACAAGGGTCCGTCTGAAACAAGTCGGATCGGACGACGCCCACCGACCACGGCCGCGCTTCAACCCCACAAGGGTCCGTCTGAAACGACGCTTGAGGACAATCCCGACTTCCGGACGGACCTGCTTCAACCCCACAAGGGTCCGTCTGAAACGAAGGACGACCTTGAGGAGCAGCTCTCCGAGAAAGAGGCTTCAACCCCACAAGGGTCCGTCTGAAACGAAGTATAACAAACGGAACGGATATTTCCGCCCGCTTCAACCCCACAAGGGTCCGTCTGAAACCCGAGTACGCCGTCGACATGGAATAGTCAGCTAACCGCTTCAACCCCACAAGGGTCCGTCTGAAACGGCGTCAATTTCCGAGTCAGCCACAGCGTCTGTTTGCTTCAACCCCACAAGGGTCCGTCTGAAACGCGTACACCGTCTCTCCAGACGGGGAGATAGAGAGGGCTTCAACCCCACAAGGGTCCGTCTGAAACGGCCTATCAAAAAGACGTGCAGGCGGCGCTTCGGCGGCTTCAACCCCACAAGGGTCCGTCTGAAACCTGTGTCGGATCTGGCTGGTATGCAGGGTTCGTCGCGCTTCAACCCCACAAGGGTCCGTCTGAAACCTCGGGATCGATGCCGAACTCGTCGTAGTCCTCCTCGCTTCAACCCCACAAGGGTCCGTCTGAAACCCGACGACAAACACCGCGAGTGCATCCGCTGTGGTGGCTTCAACCCCACAAGGGTCCGTCTGAAACTTCCAGTCGACGCGAGATGGAGCCTGCTTGATCGGGCTTCAACCCCACAAGGGTCCGTCTGAAACGCGGGAACGCACTGGCGGTCGACGCGACTCTCCGCTTCAACCCCACAAGGGTCCGTCTGAAACCTGGCCGACTGTCGTCAGTGGGCTGAGTGAGCCCGCTTCAACCCCACAAGGGTCCGTCTGAAACCGTTGTCCTCCGTATCACTGTCTGCTTCATTGTCTGGCTTCAACCCCACAAGGGTCCGTCTGAAACCCGAGTCGCGGAACGACACGGACGGCCCGCCGAGGGGCTTCAACCCCACAAGGGTCCGTCTGAAACCGTCGTGCATCCACAGCAAGAGCTGTCGGCGAGAGTCGCTTCAACCCCACAAGGGTCCGTCTGAAACGGTGCCTCCCCCACGATGTTTGCGTACTGGTTTCTGGCTTCAACCCCACAAGGGTCCGTCTGAAACCCGATCACCGCGACATCGGTGAAGGTCTCCTGGGGCTTCAACCCCACAAGGGTCCGTCTGAAACCGGGATTGTACATCGCCCCGACGCCGTCCGGGTAGACGCTTCAACCCCACAAGGGTCCGTCTGAAACGTGGACCTTGAGGATGTCGTGCTCGTTCTTGTCGCGGCTTCAACCCCACAAGGGTCCGTCTGAAACGATGGGCAGTCCGAGGTCTCGGCCGGGACGTTCTCGCTTCAACCCCACAAGGGTCCGTCTGAAACCTCGTGACACGTCTGACTCGTGTACGCCGGATTCACGCTTCAACCCCACAAGGGTCCGTCTGAAACTCCTGAAACCCCCCTCAGCGCGAGGCTTCCCTTGTAGGCTTCAACCCCACAAGGGTCCGTCTGAAACACGGCACTCTCTTGAACCCGCTTACGACACCTGTTAGCTTCAACCCCACAAGGGTCCGTCTGAAACGGCACAGCCCGCCAAGAGTTTGGATTCGCCGATGTCGCTTCAACCCCACAAGGGTCCGTCTGAAACCCGCAGATGCTCGGTTTCTTCGAGGACGGAGAGCCGCTTCAACCCCACAAGGGTCCGTCTGAAACTGGGGCGGCGACTTCATCACCAACGAGGGCATCTACGCTTCAACCCCACAAGGGTCCGTCTGAAACGACTGATTACGTCGGTATCGGCAGCGTCTGCCGTCGCTTCAACCCCACAAGGGTCCGTCTGAAACACGCTTCGATCTCGTGCTTTTGCACCCAAAGTGCGCGCTTCAACCCCACAAGGGTCCGTCTGAAACTGAGACCGTCACCCGGTCGTCGCGACTGTTCGTCGAGCTTCAACCCCACAAGGGTCCGTCTGAAACTCCTCGCTGTGGCGGAGGGAATGTTCGGTCTCGGGTCGCTTCAACCCCACAAGGGTCCGTCTGAAACAGAGAAACACTGCTTCATCGCCCGGCGAACAGTTCGCTTCAACCCCACAAGGGTCCGTCTGAAACTCTGGATTTCGTAGTCGGTGTTCGCAGCGATGTCGCTTCAACCCCACAAGGGTCCGTCTGAAACGAGTTCGTCATCGTTGTCGAGTCGGTCGGTGCAGTGCTTCAACCCCACAAGGGTCCGTCTGAAACCCGTTGAAGATCGGAAAGTGTCTGTCCATCAGTCATCGCTTCAACCCCACAAGGGTCCGTCTGAAACAGGCGACAGTAACTTCGTCGTCGCAGCGTGGGATGAGCTTCAACCCCACAAGGGTCCGTCTGAAACCAAGATGCTCGGCGGCCAGCGCCTCGGCGTACGCCTGCTTCAACCCCACAAGGGTCCGTCTGAAACAGGACTCGATTACTGATCTCAGTGCACTGTACACGGAGCTTCAACCCCACAAGGGTCCGTCTGAAACGGGCTCGGTCACGCGGACGCGCAGGTGGCGATGGCCGCTTCAACCCCACAAGGGTCCGTCTGAAACGGGGTCGATGTAGATGGGCCTGTTCGATAGCGTGGGCTTCAACCCCACAAGGGTCCGTCTGAAACCGTCGCGCCGTTATAGAGGTCCCACCACGTCGGGGCGCTTCAACCCCACAAGGGTCCGTCTGAAACGACGTGCTGTTCGGACTGCTCGAGCATGCACGCCGGCTTCAACCCCACAAGGGTCCGTCTGAAACGCTTCTTCAGGACCAGCCCAGCGCCCTCGCGGACTGTGCTTCAACCCCACAAGGGTCCGTCTGAAACATGATACCTGTGGTGACCACGGCGGCACCAATCGCGCTTCAACCCCACAAGGGTCCGTCTGAAACCAGCGCGGCGGTGGGCAAGCACTGCGACAGCTGGCGCTTCAACCCCACAAGGGTCCGTCTGAAACCCGTACTTTCTCGCCGACCGTACGACAGCGTGGTGGCTTCAACCCCACAAGGGTCCGTCTGAAACAGGACTGCTATGCCGTTCACTTCTCGCTGTAGCCATGCTTCAACCCCACAAGGGTCCGTCTGAAACCAGTGCGCCTTCGACACCGATCAGATCACGCCGGCCGCTTCAACCCCACAAGGGTCCGTCTGAAACATCGCCCCCGCTATCGCTGCTGCTGGTATCCTCTGCTTCAACCCCACAAGGGTCCGTCTGAAACTCGACACGAGCGCCGACAGCGGCGACGGCGACACCGGCTTCAACCCCACAAGGGTCCGTCTGAAACACGCTCACGGGATCGTCGTTCGACCGGCTAAACGGCGCTTCAACCCCACAAGGGTCCGTCTGAAACCGACTCGTACACAGTGGCAGCCAGCCCCAGCGCGAGCTTCAACCCCACAAGGGTCCGTCTGAAACTAATCTCATCAAAGAGATGGGTTGGCAGGGGCTCGGGCTTCAACCCCACAAGGGTCCGTCTGAAACGGGTTCGATTTCGACGCTGATGACGAGGACGCCGCCGGCTTCAACCCCACAAGGGTCCGTCTGAAACCACTCGTACTGTTCGACCTGCCCCGTGGGACCTGCTTCAACCCCACAAGGGTCCGTCTGAAACATGAGTGGGCGGAGTTCCAGCGCTTCCGAGCGAACGGGCTTCAACCCCACAAGGGTCCGTCTGAAACGATTTGCCCGCCGGCGTCGAGAAGAGACAGTACTCGCTTCAACCCCACAAGGGTCCGTCTGAAACCTGGCCGGCTGTCCGAGACGTCAGCATGGCGGTCGGGCTTCAACCCCACAAGGGTCCGTCTGAAACCCGTTCGCGAGGTCGACGACGGGGTCGCCGATCTCGCTTCAACCCCACAAGGGTCCGTCTGAAACTGAAAATGCGGAGTGGCAGACGACGCTCGACTTCACGCTTCAACCCCACAAGGGTCCGTCTGAAACACCAGCAACCAACCGCGTCCCCGGGGAAGGACGCGCTTCAACCCCACAAGGGTCCGTCTGAAACGAGGTCGGAGAGTGGACCTTCCTCGGCGTCGCTGCTTCAACCCCACAAGGGTCCGTCTGAAACGGGTGACCGCTGGACTGTCGCCGATGAGTGGTATGCTTCAACCCCACAAGGGTCCGTCTGAAACATGTCCCGGAGCTTCGTGTCGGGCTTCGCGAGCTCGCTTCAACCCCACAAGGGTCCGTCTGAAACGTCTGCGACGTACTTACCGCGTCCATCGCGGTCTGTGCTTCAACCCCACAAGGGTCCGTCTGAAACCTCACTCACCTCACCCATGCCAGCTGACCTCATCTCGCTTCAACCCCACAAGGGTCCGTCTGAAACGACTACCGGACGCATCTCGCCAACCTCCTCAACCCGCTTCAACCCCACAAGGGTCCGTCTGAAACGCCGGGGAGACGGCCGACATCGATAGTGCTGTCCAGCTTCAACCCCACAAGGGTCCGTCTGAAACGAGGGGCCGAAGATCGACGGGATCGCCGACATCTCGCTTCAACCCCACAAGGGTCCGTCTGAAACCGTTTCCCGCCGATGGGCGACGTGACGGTCGCCAGGCTTCAACCCCACAAGGGTCCGTCTGAAACCCGTTTCCGACGCTCAAACCCTGGGGGTGACGGCCCGCTTCAACCCCACAAGGGTCCGTCTGAAACACGACTGGCGGTCCCTGGACCCGCGCTGGTATCGGCTTCAACCCCACAAGGGTCCGTCTGAAACCGTCTGAAGCCTTCTGACGCCGAAAAGGACACCTTCGCTTCAACCCCACAAGGGTCCGTCTGAAACGTCGTACCGCGGGAACGACGTGTATCGCCTGGAAGGGCTTCAACCCCACAAGGGTCCGTCTGAAACCATCGCCGTCGAAGTCGTCGTCCTGGACCCGGTCGCTTCAACCCCACAAGGGTCCGTCTGAAACCGCTTCGACGATGCCCAGACCGCGCTTTCGCGGGTCGCTTCAACCCCACAAGGGTCCGTCTGAAACTCGGGCCAGCGATGGCGTTGACGACGTCCCACCTTCGCTTCAACCCCACAAGGGTCCGTCTGAAACTCCGTCCGAACCAGGTCATCGACGCCATCCTTCGGGAGCTTCAACCCCACAAGGGTCCGTCTGAAACACGGACGGGGAGTTTACCCGCGGCTTCCTGGAACTGCTTCAACCCCACAAGGGTCCGTCTGAAACCGTCGGTGTCGATGTTGGTGTCACTCATAGATTCGCTTCAACCCCACAAGGGTCCGTCTGAAACGAGACGTTGTCCCACTCAACAGCTCTCCGGCCGGTGCTTCAACCCCACAAGGGTCCGTCTGAAACACATGTGTGGGGCGTCAGCTACTCGCAGTCTATTGGCTTCAACCCCACAAGGGTCCGTCTGAAACCAGGAGGCGTTCCCGGGTAATAGCACGCCGGCGAACGCTTCAACCCCACAAGGGTCCGTCTGAAACTCCATGATGGCTTCTGTCTCGGGGTCTTGGAGCTTGCTTCAACCCCACAAGGGTCCGTCTGAAACGCAGAAGACCAGCCGCTTGCGTCGACGCGATACACGCTTCAACCCCACAAGGGTCCGTCTGAAACGAGGATGAGGACGACGCGTCCGAGTTCGCGCCGCTCGCTTCAACCCCACAAGGGTCCGTCTGAAACGCGCTCGATGCGCGCTTGATAGTCGTCGTGGTCGTCGCTTCAACCCCACAAGGGTCCGTCTGAAACACGGGCATGGACATGGACGAGATAACCGAAGACATGGCTTCAACCCCACAAGGGTCCGTCTGAAACACTGGAACGACATTAGACTGACTTGCCTGATAGTTGCTTCAACCCCACAAGGGTCCGTCTGAAACACAGGATATCATAGCGGACGAGGCGACCGACACGGGGCTTCAACCCCACAAGGGTCCGTCTGAAACCGTCGTCCACTATCACTCTCGCGTCCGCGGACCTCGCTTCAACCCCACAAGGGTCCGTCTGAAACACAGTCCGCGGACAGGTAGCCCTCCGGCGTCCCCGCGCTTCAACCCCACAAGGGTCCGTCTGAAACACAGTAGTCGCACTTTTCCTTAGTCCGGGAGATAGCTTCAACCCCACAAGGGTCCGTCTGAAACTCGAGTGGGTTAAATCTCCGCATGGGACGCGTTACGGCTTCAACCCCACAAGGGTCCGTCTGAAACGCTATATCTGTCCGTTCCTGTGTCGTCTCGAACTCGCTTCAACCCCACAAGGGTCCGTCTGAAACACATCCTCGGCCACAAGTCCACCTTCCGGATGTAGCTTCAACCCCACAAGGGTCCGTCTGAAACGCACTCCTCGACGGTATCCCACGGCATGACTATCTCGCTTCAACCCCACAAGGGTCCGTCTGAAACCCTGTGGGGCGTCCTCGTCGTCTCCGGCGGAGTCGCTTCAACCCCACAAGGGTCCGTCTGAAACCGGCGGGCGTCGGGGTTCTCGTCGCGGCATATAACGCTTCAACCCCACAAGGGTCCGTCTGAAACACGGGACAGACGGGCTAACGCTATACGTAGACGGGCTTCAACCCCACAAGGGTCCGTCTGAAACACAGCGGACGACCGTCACGCCCGACCGCCACCTCTCGCTTCAACCCCACAAGGGTCCGTCTGAAACAGGATATGAAGGCGTCGAGGTAGGTAAATTCGAGTGTGCTTCAACCCCACAAGGGTCCGTCTGAAACTTGCTACCTGGAGGATAAGCCATGTACGAACTACCTGCTTCAACCCCACAAGGGTCCGTCTGAAACCCAGCGATGTGAACCACCATTAGCAGCGTAGCGGCGCTTCAACCCCACAAGGGTCCGTCTGAAACAATGCGCTGCTCGCGTAGGCGCTCCAGCAGGCGGTCGCTTCAACCCCACAAGGGTCCGTCTGAAACCGCCGCGTAACAGCCGCATACTGCGGTGGCGGCCCCCGCTTCAACCCCACAAGGGTCCGTCTGAAACTCACTGCCGTCGGTTCGTCTCCCGCGGCTGTTCGGCGCTTCAACCCCACAAGGGTCCGTCTGAAACTCGAAGAAGCCGACCGGCCGGAACCGGGGCCGGAGGGCTTCAACCCCACAAGGGTCCGTCTGAAACTCGATCTGTCCGTCGACGAAGTAGAAGCAAAGCTCGCTTCAACCCCACAAGGGTCCGTCTGAAACGGGGCCGTGACCTGCACGCCGTTCTGCCGAGTTGTGCTTCAACCCCACAAGGGTCCGTCTGAAACCGGCTCGCGTTCAGTCTCTTCGCCATGACGGTCGGCGCTTCAACCCCACAAGGGTCCGTCTGAAACACACCTTCACCGCGCCGGGCCGCGTCCGGTGTCCTTTGCTTCAACCCCACAAGGGTCCGTCTGAAACGCGCGACGCCGGGCGGCCACGCGTCTCGTACACAATGCTTCAACCCCACAAGGGTCCGTCTGAAACCCGGCCACACGTCGCCGTCACCGCGCCCGAGCGCGCTTCAACCCCACAAGGGTCCGTCTGAAACCCGCGTTCTTCAGCCACGGAGCCGCCTGCTGCGTGCTTCAACCCCACAAGGGTCCGTCTGAAACTCCGTAACATCGGCTCTTCCTGCATCTTGTCCATGCTTCAACCCCACAAGGGTCCGTCTGAAACGATGCATCCACACGCCGGCCCGTCGTCGGCACAAGAGCTTCAACCCCACAAGGGTCCGTCTGAAACGACAAAGACGGGCTAACGATCATCGCGGAGTCGTCCGCTTCAACCCCACAAGGGTCCGTCTGAAACCCACCCGCCAGCCACGGCGGTCGACCGACGAGGTCGTGCTTCAACCCCACAAGGGTCCGTCTGAAACTCGTTGGTGGTGTCGTAGTCGGGGCCGTACTCGCTTCAACCCCACAAGGGTCCGTCTGAAACGTGCTTACAGGGTCCGTAAGCACCGATTACCGGGAGCTTCAACCCCACAAGGGTCCGTCTGAAACCCACTCGCCCGCTCCCTCGCTGTCCGGCTTCGACGAGCTTCAACCCCACAAGGGTCCGTCTGAAACTTGGTACTCGTAGGTGCTGCCGTCCGGTTTTTCCACGCTTCAACCCCACAAGGGTCCGTCTGAAACCGTCTTAGAGCCGGAGTACGTCAGCAACGGGACGCTTCAACCCCACAAGGGTCCGTCTGAAACCTTCCCCGCTGCTGGCTGTTCGTGTCGCCCGGCAGGCTTCAACCCCACAAGGGTCCGTCTGAAACTCCTTGAGATTCTGATGTTGGTCGTACCACAGCCTGCTTCAACCCCACAAGGGTCCGTCTGAAACGCGGTTCCGGTCCTTCGGCAGCTTGAGCTTGAACGTGCTTCAACCCCACAAGGGTCCGTCTGAAACGCTGTCCGGCACGACGACGGAGGGAGGGTACACCCGGCTTCAACCCCACAAGGGTCCGTCTGAAACCGTCGTCTTAGAGCCGGAGTACGTCAGCAACGGGACGCTTCAACCCCACAAGGGTCCGTCTGAAACCAAGCCCGCCCCGGCCCCCAGTTCGTCCAGCTTCGGCTTCAACCCCACAAGGGTCCGTCTGAAACACGCTGTTCCGCTGATGGGCCGGGTCGCCCCCCTTCGCTTCAACCCCACAAGGGTCCGTCTGAAACGGCCGACGACCGCCCTGGCCCGCTGTCGCGCCCGTCGCTTCAACCCCACAAGGGTCCGTCTGAAACCATCCCGGTCGGTGACGACCTGGCCGACCTGCTGGCGCTTCAACCCCACAAGGGTCCGTCTGAAACACTGGACGATGCCGAAATGCGTCGTCCTGACCCACGCTTCAACCCCACAAGGGTCCGTCTGAAACTAGTCCCGCGGGGTGGTTCCGCGGCGATTCGACGGGTGCTTCAACCCCACAAGGGTCCGTCTGAAACCAGTTCGCCGCCCGTGTCAACAGTCATCCGCCTGCTTCAACCCCACAAGGGTCCGTCTGAAACCGGCCAGGCTGTCGTCGTCATCGAACAGCAGGCCGGCTTCAACCCCACAAGGGTCCGTCTGAAACACGTCGACGACGCTGATACCTTCGAACGTCACCTGGCTTCAACCCCACAAGGGTCCGTCTGAAACCCGGGAAATCGACGACCGTCCGGTCCTGGATTCGGCTTCAACCCCACAAGGGTCCGTCTGAAACCAGGGCGTCCATCGTAGCGACCGCGTCGTCCATCGGGCTTCAACCCCACAAGGGTCCGTCTGAAACTCAGGGGGGCGTGTGCAAAACCAGATATGCGTATCCGCTTCAACCCCACAAGGGTCCGTCTGAAACCCGTCGCTTCGCGTACCAGTCACAGGTTGCGGGCTCGCTTCAACCCCACAAGGGTCCGTCTGAAACCAGCATCGGCGGCTGGGACCAGGCCTGCGACTGCGAGCTTCAACCCCACAAGGGTCCGTCTGAAACGAGTGGGACGCGGGCGACCCGCAGAACACGCCGCTTGCTTCAACCCCACAAGGGTCCGTCTGAAACCGTGTCGTAGGACTGCGTTTTGTCCTTCTGCGGGTCGCTTCAACCCCACAAGGGTCCGTCTGAAACAAGATCGACCGGACGGGAAAGGCGGCGGTGTGGCGGCTTCAACCCCACAAGGGTCCGTCTGAAACGGGGCTGTGGGAGGGTATCGTGACGACGGAGGCGCAGCTTCAACCCCACAAGGGTCCGTCTGAAACCTGCTCGACGCCAGATTTAGTCATCGGGCTATCCGGCTTCAACCCCACAAGGGTCCGTCTGAAACGAGTTCTTTCACGATGTTCGTTTGCTGGTAGGATACGCTTCAACCCCACAAGGGTCCGTCTGAAACCTCCGAAATATCACGATTGGGCGTATGAGGTAACGCTTCAACCCCACAAGGGTCCGTCTGAAACCTCGTCGAGAGCGTCCAACTCAGCCGTTTGCTCGCTTCAACCCCACAAGGGTCCGTCTGAAACGCACCTCGCCAACAATTCGTGCATCCAGTATGTCGGGCTTCAACCCCACAAGGGTCCGTCTGAAACAGCGTCGAGCGCGCTCACGTCGCTCTTGTCGTGTGGGCTTCAACCCCACAAGGGTCCGTCTGAAACACGACCACCTGCACCGGATCTTCGATGAGATCGAGGCGCTTCAACCCCACAAGGGTCCGTCTGAAACGCGGTCCTCCCGGACCCGCGGTTCCGCGGGTGCGAGCTTCAACCCCACAAGGGTCCGTCTGAAACATGAGCGATGCGGTAGCTCTCTCGCCCGGCGACTTGGCTTCAACCCCACAAGGGTCCGTCTGAAACTCAATTCGACAATCATCAGTTCGGGCTTGATATTTCAGCTTCAACCCCACAAGGGTCCGTCTGAAACGGGAAGAGGGTTAAGCCCGACGCGCCCTGATCGGGCTTCAACCCCACAAGGGTCCGTCTGAAACTCGTCCTCCTCAAGCTCGTCGAGTGCCCAGTACGCGCTTCAACCCCACAAGGGTCCGTCTGAAACCCGTCGTGCCGTCTGTTGTCGTGTCATAGTTTCTGCTTCAACCCCACAAGGGTCCGTCTGAAACTCGTGGCGGAGGCGGCGGTCGTGGGGATGCTGTCGCTTGCTTCAACCCCACAAGGGTCCGTCTGAAACACCGCGGGTCCGGGAGGACCGCGTACAGTCCACCGGGCTTCAACCCCACAAGGGTCCGTCTGAAACTGGAACGGTCGGACGCTCTTCCCGTCCGGCCATTCGCTTCAACCCCACAAGGGTCCGTCTGAAACGTCTGCGAAGACGATCTCGACTTTCTGGATGTTGTCGCTTCAACCCCACAAGGGTCCGTCTGAAACGGCCAGCTCCCGATTGACTCGCGGGCGGATGTTCGCGCTTCAACCCCACAAGGGTCCGTCTGAAACGACATCTCGCCGACAGAATTGCTCTGGATATTGTATGCTTCAACCCCACAAGGGTCCGTCTGAAACGATAGGAGTGTTGCGATGGCTGGAGCGACCTCAAGCTTCAACCCCACAAGGGTCCGTCTGAAACCGACCGGAGGCAACCTCCAGCCGGAGGGGCCGAGCGGGCTTCAACCCCACAAGGGTCCGTCTGAAACCCTTGCGAGCGGTTTTACCGTGCCCATCTGGTCCGCTTCAACCCCACAAGGGTCCGTCTGAAACACGCCGGCGACGAGCAGCGCCATCGTAACTGCAAGGCTTCAACCCCACAAGGGTCCGTCTGAAACGAACGAGGCCCCTGCCGACCCGATCACGCTCTCGATGCTTCAACCCCACAAGGGTCCGTCTGAAACCCGCCCAACCGTCTTTCACAGGCGAGGTGCAGCTGCTTCAACCCCACAAGGGTCCGTCTGAAACTCTCCACCTCATTCGGGAGGTCGACACTTGTGACGTGGCTTCAACCCCACAAGGGTCCGTCTGAAACTTGTCCCTTTGGGTGCTTTATTACAACCCGGTCCTGCTTCAACCCCACAAGGGTCCGTCTGAAACAGAACTCGTCGTTGATCATCACCGTCGGGTGCAGGCTTCAACCCCACAAGGGTCCGTCTGAAACGTCGTGCATCCACAGCAAGAGCTGTCGGCGAGAGTCGCTTCAACCCCACAAGGGTCCGTCTGAAACTCAGTGCCGACACCCTTGTACTTCTTTTTTGTCGGTGCTTCAACCCCACAAGGGTCCGTCTGAAACCCACACAGTCTTCCGGGCGGACGGCACCCAGCAGGTGCTTCAACCCCACAAGGGTCCGTCTGAAACCTCCGACAGCGAGAGGCACGACGAGCGGAGCGGTCGCTTCAACCCCACAAGGGTCCGTCTGAAACTTGAGCTCGCCGACCCGACCGAGGAGGGACTCTGGGCTTCAACCCCACAAGGGTCCGTCTGAAACCGATACGTTCGACTGTTTGACCGCATACGGTTCCGACGCTTCAACCCCACAAGGGTCCGTCTGAAACCCGACCACGCCGAACGTGGAGCTTCCCGAGACGCCGCTTCAACCCCACAAGGGTCCGTCTGAAACCAGCCCGAGCCGAGCGTATCATCAAACGGGCGTCTGCTTCAACCCCACAAGGGTCCGTCTGAAACCGTCTCGAGGTTCTCCTGTTCGGCGTAGTTCGTGCTTCAACCCCACAAGGGTCCGTCTGAAACGCTTGAGGAGGACGACGACGCGACGATAGCAATCAAGCTTCAACCCCACAAGGGTCCGTCTGAAACGACGTGCGAGAGCCGCCACCGCCCGAGTCCAACTGAGCTTCAACCCCACAAGGGTCCGTCTGAAACAACAGGCATGGATTTAGACGAGATAACAAAAGACATGCTTCAACCCCACAAGGGTCCGTCTGAAACACGCGAGCGCAGGGGACAGCAATCCTCCTGCTTTGCGCTTCAACCCCACAAGGGTCCGTCTGAAACCGGGCCGGGTCGGCCTCGTCCATACCCGAGACAGCGCGCTTCAACCCCACAAGGGTCCGTCTGAAACCCATGTCGTGCCGTCCACCCGAAGTTTTCTGCCGAGCTTCAACCCCACAAGGGTCCGTCTGAAACGACGGACGCCGAGGGGTAGGCATCCTTTTCGACCGGGCTTCAACCCCACAAGGGTCCGTCTGAAACACTTCGACAGCGGCTTCGAGCCGACCGCCCCCGGGCTTCAACCCCACAAGGGTCCGTCTGAAACACGACCTCGCCGCCGGTGACGACATCCGGCAGACGCTTCAACCCCACAAGGGTCCGTCTGAAACGTGAGCGCCTCGGTCGCTACGTCGCGCGCACCGAGGCTTCAACCCCACAAGGATCCGTCTGAAACGAGGTTCTCTATCATGTTCTGTTTCGACTGCGCGGTGCTTCAACCCCACAAGGGTCCGTCTGAAACTCCCTCGTGAGGCGAGAGCATCACGGCCTGACAGATGCTTCAACCCCACAAGGGTCCGTCTGAAACAGTCGATCCGGGAGACGGTCGCGCGGCTGAACACGGCTTCAACCCCACAAGGGTCCGTCTGAAACTCGTTGCGAGAGGCCTGGCCTCCCGAGAACCGCTCGCTTCAACCCCACAAGGGTCCGTCTGAAACGTCTCCTTAGTCGCTCTGGATCCGCGGTGCGAGCATGCTTCAACCCCACAAGGGTCCGTCTGAAACGGAGGATCCTGAGATCGGGGCCCAGCAAAACGAGGTGCTTCAACCCCACAAGGGTCCGTCTGAAACGAAGTGATCGCTGATTATCTCCAGCAGCAGCAGGCTGCTTCAACCCCACAAGGGTCCGTCTGAAACTGGGCCGCGTCGAAGGGGTACCGTGGCAACTACCCGCTTCAACCCCACAAGGGTCCGTCTGAAACGTGCTCTGGTACAACATGTGGCTGGCCGCGAACGTGCTTCAACCCCACAAGGGTCCGTCTGAAACTCACGGGATGGAAGAGACCGTTCAGGAGTACGGCGGCTTCAACCCCACAAGGGTCCGTCTGAAACCGGCCACCCGGCGCTGTCCCACGAGACCATCATGGGGCTTCAACCCCACAAGGGTCCGTCTGAAACTCATCGTGTCCGCCATCCAGAGCGCACGTTTCAGGCTTCAACCCCACAAGGGTCCGTCTGAAACTGGCTCCGGCACGGGATGGAGCGCGTCGTCTCCGAGCTTCAACCCCACAAGGGTCCGTCTGAAACCTGCTCGGACTCGACAAGCCGGTCAACGTCGACAAGCTTCAACCCCACAAGGGTCCGTCTGAAACGCGTGATGCCGTAGCCGTAGTTGCGCTTCCCACCGCTTCAACCCCACAAGGGTCCGTCTGAAACACGGCAACTACCGGTCGATAGGGGAGAAGCATGCCTGCTTCAACCCCACAAGGGTCCGTCTGAAACACGACCGGCACCATCTCGTACGGCAAATGCCGGGATCGCTTCAACCCCACAAGGGTCCGTCTGAAACGCGTGGGCACCGCGACCATAACGGTATAAATATCCAGCTTCAACCCCACAAGGGTCCGTCTGAAACCATGACGAGCATCAGCGGGGATCCCGACGACCACGAGCTTCAACCCCACAAGGGTCCGTCTGAAACGAGAGGCTCGCGAGCGAGTATGCCGACGGCGCTTCGCTTCAACCCCACAAGGGTCCGTCTGAAACTAGACGGCGTTCTTATCGAACCCGCTCACATCGCCGCTTCAACCCCACAAGGGTCCGTCTGAAACCCGTTCTCAACCGTCACGCCGACCTCTTCGACGGCTTCAACCCCACAAGGGTCCGTCTGAAACTCGAGCGGTTCATATCCGAGCGACCTGAGCGCATCGCTTCAACCCCACAAGGGTCCGTCTGAAACTTCGACTCCGGAGCGGTCGTCGCTGTTCGAGATGTCGCTTCAACCCCACAAGGGTCCGTCTGAAACTTTCCCATGGACTGCGGCCCGCGAGTGGCCAAACGAGCTTCAACCCCACAAGGGTCCGTCTGAAACACCATCCGCCTGCAGCGCGATAGCGACGCGGTGAGGCTTCAACCCCACAAGGGTCCGTCTGAAACACAGAACCTTGACCGGCAACTCTCCAGCACCAGTGCTTCAACCCCACAAGGGTCCGTCTGAAACCCGTTGCGCCGCTTTCCAGCGTCGACACGTTGATGACGCTTCAACCCCACAAGGGTCCGTCTGAAACGTTTCCTCAGAAACGAACACTGTGGTACGTTCGGCGGCTTCAACCCCACAAGGGTCCGTCTGAAACGCGTCGTTTCTTGACAAAACCGGGACGAAAACAGCGGCTTCAACCCCACAAGGGTCCGTCTGAAACGCGTACTAATCGCCGGACGGAACGTTTCCCGGAAGGGCTTCAACCCCACAAGGGTCCGTCTGAAACCGGTGCAGGCGACACGAAGAGCATCATCGTCGGCGGGCTTCAACCCCACAAGGGTCCGTCTGAAACTCACCCCGCTCGCCCTCCGTATCGCGTTCGGAGAGGGCTTCAACCCCACAAGGGTCCGTCTGAAACGACTCTACGCGCGAGGACGACGCCGACGGGGAGACGCTTCAACCCCACAAGGGTCCGTCTGAAACACAATCCGATTGCCCTCACGTTCGTCGTTGCTCACCGGCTTCAACCCCACAAGGGTCCGTCTGAAACGCTGATGTCGACATCATCGCTGCCGGCGGTCTGAGCGCTTCAACCCCACAAGGGTCCGTCTGAAACACGGAAAAGAAAGACACGGACAGCGACGACGAGTTCGCTTCAACCCCACAAGGGTCCGTCTGAAACGCGGACGACACGCTCGTCGAAGCGTGTCGACAGGGCTTCAACCCCACAAGGGTCCGTCTGAAACGTGCAAAACGACCATGCGCATCCGGATGACTGAGGCTTCAACCCCACAAGGGTCCGTCTGAAACCGGAACCGGGCCAGCGGCTCGACACGGCGATCCGGATGCTTCAACCCCACAAGGGTCCGTCTGAAACCGGGCTCGTCGATTACTCATCGCCCGATCCTCCGCTTCAACCCCACAAGGGTCCGTCTGAAACAAGGCACGCGCGGTCACCGAGCAGCAGGAGCTCGCTTCAACCCCACAAGGGTCCGTCTGAAACGCGTCTCAGCGGCCGGTTGCGGGGCGGGAGGCTCCCGCTTCAACCCCACAAGGGTCCGTCTGAAACCGGCGTCCGCCCAGTCAACATCGGCCGGGTGAGCGGAGCTTCAACCCCACAAGGGTCCGTCTGAAACTCGTCCTCGTCGGCGACTCCGCTATCATCTGAGTTGCTTCAACCCCACAAGGGTCCGTCTGAAACTCGGCCCGCCGCGTCGAGAAGGAACGCGAGCGCGCTTCAACCCCACAAGGGTCCGTCTGAAACGCCACCTCGACGGGGACATCATCGACGGCTGCATCGCTTCAACCCCACAAGGGTCCGTCTGAAACGCTGTTCTGCGACGAGTTGAACGTCTTCGACACGGCTTCAACCCCACAAGGGTCCGTCTGAAACACGACTAACCCACCGGGGAGGCGGCCGCCGTCAGTTGCTTCAACCCCACAAGGGTCCGTCTGAAACGAGTCCACCCCGGGCGACGGCGGCAAGCGCATCGGCGCTTCAACCCCACAAGGGTCCGTCTGAAACGCGGCGGCTGTCTGCGGTGCCGTCGCCGCGAGCGCGCTTCAACCCCACAAGGGTCCGTCTGAAACTCAGTCATGGTCAGCCCAGCCATTGCGAGCTTCGCGCTTCAACCCCACAAGGGTCCGTCTGAAACCTCGCCGTCGGTGGTGAGCTTCCGAATGTCCATACTGCTTCAACCCCACAAGGGTCCGTCTGAAACCGACGCCAGTCGTCGTCCTCCAGCAGCCCGAGCTTGCGCTTCAACCCCACAAGGGTCCGTCTGAAACCGGCGAGGAGGCTACGTATCTGTGGGAGATGATGCTTCAACCCCACAAGGGTCCGTCTGAAACCCGATGACTAAATCTGGCGTCGAGCAGCGCGAGCGCTTCAACCCCACAAGGGTCCGTCTGAAACTCGTTCTGCTCGCGGACCTGCTCGGCTCCCTCGGGACGCTTCAACCCCACAAGGGTCCGTCTGAAACGATGATATCACCCAGCACGTCAGCGATGAGCAAGGGGCTTCAACCCCACAAGGGTCCGTCTGAAACATGGGTCTAAGGGGTTAAAAAGCGTGTGTACACACGCTTCAACCCCACAAGGGTCCGTCTGAAACGCGGCGTTGGGGCTACGGAGCGGCCGACAAGCCCGCTTCAACCCCACAAGGGTCCGTCTGAAACCTGGCGTCTCCAAGCCCGTCACCCCGACGAACTTCAGCTTCAACCCCACAAGGGTCCGTCTGAAACCGTTTCCTCTGCGGGTTTCGTCTCGTCAGGCCCAAGCTTCAACCCCACAAGGGTCCGTCTGAAACCGGATCGCTGCAGCTGCGGTCGACCCCGAGCCGAGGCTTCAACCCCACAAGGGTCCGTCTGAAACACGAGGTCGACGCTATCTCGCTGTACGACGCCGGCTTCAACCCCACAAGGGTCCGTCTGAAACGTGGGTTATCCCGGTTGAAGCCCTCTCTCCGGGCGCTTCAACCCCACAAGGGTCCGTCTGAAACTCGCGCTCCCACGCCTGTTCGACATCCGTAACGGTGCTTCAACCCCACAAGGGTCCGTCTGAAACCAGCGGACGCGATGTTGCTTCGCACCCGTCATCGCCGCTTCAACCCCACAAGGGTCCGTCTGAAACTTCCTCCAGAGAAACCCGGTCGCTGCGTCCGTCACGGCTTCAACCCCACAAGGGTCCGTCTGAAACTATGTCCGGACTTACGGGCGTGTTCAAGTGCAAGTCGCTTCAACCCCACAAGGGTCCGTCTGAAACATGGGTCTAAGGGGTTAAAAAGCGTGTGTACACACGCTTCAACCCCACAAGGGTCCGTCTGAAACGACCTTCCGGTGAAGATCCTCCTCATTTTGCCCGAGGCTTCAACCCCACAAGGGTCCGTCTGAAACTCTTCTTCTTCGCTCTCCTCTTCGACGCCGAGGTTGCTTCAACCCCACAAGGGTCCGTCTGAAACCGCTGTACACATCGCGGGGAGCACGGTGTGACACGCGCTTCAACCCCACAAGGGTCCGTCTGAAACCGCTGTCGATATCGATTTCGGACGGTTCGAGGACAGGCTTCAACCCCACAAGGGTCCGTCTGAAACCGAGATTGCCGTCCTCGTCGGCCCACGCGTTCCAGAGCTTCAACCCCACAAGGGTCCGTCTGAAACCTCCCCGACGGCGACCGACCGACACCGCACAACGCCCGCTTCAACCCCACAAGGGTCCGTCTGAAACTAATTTTCCTCGATCTCGGATAGGTGTACAGCCCTGCTTCAACCCCACAAGGGTCCGTCTGAAACGATCCTTCCTCAACGCGGAGTGCAACCGCGAGTACGCTTCAACCCCACAAGGGTCCGTCTGAAACTTGGCTTCCCGTCTGGCTCTTTCCCCCCGACATTGTGCTTCAACCCCACAAGGGTCCGTCTGAAACTCGCGGGTCCTCGTCCTGCATGACTGCTTCGAGGCAGCTTCAACCCCACAAGGGTCCGTCTGAAACACGCTGCTCCCGTCCCCGAGCGTGCCGGTGGCGAGGCTTCAACCCCACAAGGGTCCGTCTGAAACCAGGGACCCCACGACGATGAGCACCGCGCTCTTGAGGCTTCAACCCCACAAGGGTCCGTCTGAAACAAGTCGCGCAGCACGACGCGCACCGACGTAGCGGTGGCTTCAACCCCACAAGGGTCCGTCTGAAACCTGTGCGGCTACTCTCGTCCTCTCACGCCATCCGCCGCTTCAACCCCACAAGGGTCCGTCTGAAACGCCGCCGCCGCTGCGACGACCCGCCAGCAGGGCGGGCTTCAACCCCACAAGGGTCCGTCTGAAACCGGTACAGATCCTTCTCCGGCTGCGGCCGGAGGCCGCTTCAACCCCACAAGGGTCCGTCTGAAACGGTCGACATCGTTCCCATTTCCGTCGTGCTATGGTGCTTCAACCCCACAAGGGTCCGTCTGAAACGATTCGTTGAGCGCCGATGCGCCGGCGATGCAGGTCGCTTCAACCCCACAAGGGTCCGTCTGAAACCATGGCCGATTTAGCAGCCATAGACCTCTTTCTTACCGATATCACATCAAAATTTCCGTCGACCAGCAATACTCGCTTAGCCCTCGGGGGTCGACGAAACCTTACAGGAACTGTTCGTCGTCCATCGGGTCCTCACCGAAGACGGATCGGTCGACGTAGCTTTCGGAAGACATCTCGTACACCATCACGGACTCACCGACCTCGAGCATCGATTCCAGCTTCGTCTTGACCTCTGTCAGCGTTCCGTCGGTGATCTGCCCCTCGAACACGGAGTTCTGGACGTGGGTGAGATAGCGTCGAAGATACTTCAGAAACTTCGGCGTCCGCTCTGCCTTGACATCGTAGACGATGATCACGTACGGCACCGCTACCACCACCGCTTGAACGGGACGTACTCCTCGCCCGCAAGTAGGTGTTTCTTGAGCTTGTACGCCTCGATACGCAGCAGATACTGGTAACTCACGTTCTTGTTCAGCCGGGGATGCTCGACGGTTTTATCGAGTGTTTCCTCGAACGCCTTCGAGAACGTTTTCCGACCCGTTTCGTTGAGCAGACAGGAGTTGAGCTCCGATTCGAAGGAGTCGGCGTCCAACTGATTTCGATTCACGACGCGGAAGATAACCCGGTCCGCGAGCACGGGCTTGAACACGTCCGCGATGTCGAGTGCGAGGGAGTATCGACGCTCTCCGGGCTCGTGGAGGAAGCTGACTGCCGGGTCGAGTGCGGTCGCCCGAATCGCTGAAACGATATTCGCGTAAACGAGGGAGTTGCCGAACGAGATGAGACTGTTGACTTCGTTATCCGGCGGATTGTACTGCCGACCACCGAACTCGAATCCATCGGGCAACACCTCGTCGAAAATGGAGTAGTACGCACGTCTGGCAGTCGCCTCGACACCCATCAACTCCTCCGTGTCGAGACCAGCATCGAGCGCTGCTGCCTGAGCCTCCAAGCGCCCGATGACTCCCTCGAACTCGTAGCCGCGGCTATCGTAGTACTTCACGTTTGCCCGCATGTTGTGGATGCTTCCCTCGATGAACTTCCGAGCGAGCGACTGCCGATGCTCCGGAGTGTCGTAGGCTCGAACCTGCTCGACGAGTGTCCGTCCGGAGGTCTGCCCCCGTTCGGGCATCACGGACCCCGCATAGTAGTCGTACCATCCGAAGACGTGTATCGCGACGCCTTGGTCGTTGAGGAACGATATCAGCCGAGTGTTGAAGTCGATCTGTCCGTGGAGAAACAGCGCCTCGGCGTTCTCTATCGGTAGATACTTTTTGTCGTCGTCTTCCGTGACGAGTCGGACGGTGTCGTTGTGTCGTTCGAGCCGACCGTCGGTGAACACGTGATAGTTGTCGTCCATTGTCAACAGCTCCAACAGAAGTCGTGGTATGCGCACGATTCACAGAAGGGCTTCTCCTCGGCTGGCGGCGGGGAATCGCTGGTAATTACGTCGTGGACGCCGCGGATGGCGCTCTCAACCCACTCGACGTTCTCGGCGGTGAGTTCGACGCTCTCGCGCTTTCGTTCCGTCGGATGTGCGAGTACCCCCTCGCGTTCGACCCCGACGACCCGGTCGAGATACCAGAGATAGTACAGGAGCTGGAGCTTCGCCGGCTCGACGAGCGTCGACGAGGGCTTGACCTCCATGACCCGTCCGTCGTCGAGTACGTCGATGGCTATTGTTCCATCGATCGACACGTTTCGACGCTTTTCCGCATAGGATGTCTCGTCGACGTGGGTCCCGCGGACGACGGAGGCGTTGTCGCGGTCGATTTCGAGATGACGCGAGGCGAACCAGAGTTCGCGCTTGCACACCTCGTAATACTGCATCATCACCCCGGTAACGTGGAACTCCTCGCTGACGGCCTCGTCGCGAGCGGAGCGGAGGAGTAACTCGACGGGGTCGCCTTCGGTGTGATTACCTTTTGCCGTCATATGAACTGGTGGTCGACGGAGCTATCCGGAACGACGAACCCTTTCGATTGGTCGAAATACGGGTCGTGCGCTTGAACGTCCAAGTGGCGTAGTCCCTCCGTTTCATCTATCTCTGTCAGGTTACCGAGTGCGTCTTTCGTTTCATCGTCACCGGGTCGAACCGGGACGGAAAGGCGAAGGGGCTTCGTTTCGTCGAGTAGCCGACGGAGACGCTCGTAGTCGTGTTCGTGTCTCGCAGCGTGGAGTTCTTCGACCGACTCCCGTTCCGAATCCGTTCTGGTGACAAACACGTCTACCGACCGGCGCTGGTCGATGAGAGATAGCTCGGCGAGTTCGTCTCCCATCGCGTTATCGACATGATCCGCGTACTCCTGACGCCCGACATCCTTGTCCTCGTGGAGCCGGTCGTAGTACTCCTCGACAGCTTTGCGAGCGACCGCAGTTTCGGTGAGCTCTCCGAGCCCGTTGCGGACGGATTCGAGTGTCTCTGCGACGACCGGCAGGAGAGATACTCCTCGATTATAAATCGCTTCCGCCGGCGTCTTCTGCTGGTCGCCGGGAGCAGCGAGCCACCAGACGACGACTCGCCCCTGTTCGCGCTCGAAGGATCGGTTGCAGCGTCCTGCGGCCTGCACAATACTGTCGATTGGTGCGAAATCCCGGAACACGTGGTCGAAGCTGATATCGACTCCAGCTTCGATGAGTTGGGTCGATATCACGACGAGCGCGTGGCCGTCGCTGGTGAGTTCCTTTGCGGTCTCGATGAGCTTCAGCCGATCAGCCGGTCGAAGACGGGTCGAAAGGTGGAGAAGCGCACGGTCGGACGCAGCCTTGACTCGCCCGGCGACTTCGCTCGGCTCGACATCGTCGACACTGCCGACCGATGTTAGCTCCTCGCCGTACTTCGCTGCGACATCGACTGTCGATGCTGACTCCGAGACTCGGTCCGTGAGCTTTCTCGCGCTGTCTATCGTGTTACACACGGCGAGGGCTGACTCCTCCGCAGCGAGAACATCGCACAGCTCCGACGCGGCCTCGTCGTACGGCTTCGGCTCGGAGCCCTCCGCTGAATACTGTTCTACCGAATCATCGAGTTCGTACGAAACACGGCTAGTGGCGTCGAAATACTCGTCGGGGTTCTCTACGAGCTCGGTTCGTTCCTCGAACAGCTCCGGCTGTGTTGCGGTCATCGCGATGACTGTCGCGTTGTACCGCTCCGTCAGCATCGTAACGAGCCGGGAGACGAGTTTCCACCACTCCAGCGGGAGGCTCTGTGGCTCGTCGAGAACGATCACGCTGTCGTGTAGCGAGGGGAGCTTCATCGACTGTCGGTTCTTCGGACCCGCGAGGCTCTCGAACAGCTGGACGAACGTCGAAACTGTCATTCCGGCTCGCCAGCTCTCCGCGAGCATCCCGGCGACGTCGTCGTTGCGGTCCGCATTATCGGCGTTCGTATCACCGGTAGCTTCCGTCATCGTCGTCTCGGCGAGGTGGTGGTGGGCCGTCAGCAGCCCGCCGGCGGTGTCGGTCCGATAGATGTCCTCGATTTCGTCGACCACTTGGTCGATAATACTCGTGAAAGGAAGCGCGTACACCACCCGGTTTCCCCCGAGCTGGTCCCGTATTGCGAGTGCAGCCGACACGCCCGTGAGCGTCTTTCCCATCCCTGTCGGTAGCGTGATCGTCGCTACGCCAGCTCCGTCGGTTGCGAACGACTGCGCGTTATCGAGGACGGTCTCGCGAGCTTTCGCTCGGTAATGATTGAGTTGCTCGAGCTTCGTCCCCTCCGCGGCTACATCTGCCTCGCTTTCGAGTTCGTCGATGTATTCGTTCAATCGCTGTAGCGACGGTCGACTGCCTTCGTACGTTCGCTCGGCGTTCACTGCACCCGCCGCGCTCGTTTTATCAGCGAGCACGAGCACACCCCAAGTCTGGAGAACGAGCGCGTAACACGATCTCGACAGCGCATCCTGCCTGACGCCGGGTATTCTCCCCGTGGTACCGACAGCATCTTCGATCTCATCTAACAAGTCGAGAAAGCCATCCCGGAAGGAGCCCCACTCTGCGTTGCCGTCAGTTGCTTTCTCGAATACGCTCGATGCGAGTTCTGGAACGTGTTCGTCGATGTCCTCGATCTGCTTCCAAACCGCAGTCTGTCGCTTTTCCTCCGAGTTCTGCTCGTCCGGCGAGATACCGTCGCGACGGTGAGACCGACTGTGAACGTACTCGGCGACATCGGGGAGCCGACCGTGGTGTTTCGCGACAGCGACGAACCCTGCCAGACACGTCTCGGTGTCGAATCCCCTGGCGTCGAGGGCGTAGTAGGCGGCGAACGAGCCGATTGGCGCGTGGTATCGGTACATCTCCCTGTCGGGTTCTCCCGGCATCTCGTCGAGGTACTGCTGGAAGTACGTCGTCGCTTTGCCGAAATCGTGGACGTGTGCCAGCGTCTCCACGACGGCACGTACCGGCTCGCCGTTGGGCGTGGTTGCATCTCGCGGGACGACGTACTCGACACGCTCCGCGACGTCTTCCAGATGGTCGGTGAGTGAGACCCCGTCACGGTCGTCTTCCGGCGGGTGAGAGTACCGGACCGACATCTCAGACGAACACCACCGTTCGGTCACCGACGCGCGACGCCTCAACGTCTCGAACGCGGAGAGGCTCCGCATCTGGGCTGTACGTGTAGGAGGTGAACGCAGTCGTCGTGCGTCCTCCCGCATCGGTCTCCATGAAGGCTGGCGACTCTTCGAGTTGACATCTGGTCCGACTGTCGAGAACGACATCGTCAATCGCGTCCGGCACTGCCGAGTTGACATCCGTCACCTCGTCTCGCGGACCACTTTCGATGTCGAACTCACCGTGGTATTCGATTTCCGCGAGATGCTCCGAGAGTCCGAGGCTCGGAACGTAGTGGGATTTTCCTGCTCTGAGAGCGTCCCTGAGCTCCCGATACCGCTCGTCGTTGTCGAGTGCGACATCGATTCGGTATTCGGGGTCAACGAGGACTTCGTAGTTGTGTTGCTGTCGGAGCTTACTCGGGTCGGGTAGCTTCACGCTTACTTTTCCCCGCGAGTTGAGCGACTGGAGGTCGCCATCCGCCGTCGACAGTGTATTCATCGGCATGTTCAGGGTCCGTATCTCGCTGACAGGCTCGATTGCGACCGCCGAGACGCCCGGACCGAACAGCTCGTAGTAGCCGTCGCGCTCGATACCGAGTACCGCAGCAAGCAGTCCCGCGACGGTCGTTCGAGGTATTATCCGGTAGGTCTGTTTGACGATGTTGCCCTCGATACGACGAAAGTGGCCCCACGGGCCACGCAGTGTGAACGAAAGACAGCGCTCCGGAAACTCGGCGCTGTCGTCCGATTCCCCCTCGGGCGATTCCTGCTCCATCGTCACTCGCCTTCTTCGCCAGATGGTAACGTGTCGGTGTGTTCGTCGTACACGTCGATGATTTCGACGGCGTCACTCCCGACCTTGGCTTCGAGTGCGTCGTACAGCAGAGTTGGCCCACCGACTTCGCCCTCGTAGGATACAGGGAGTATGTCGCTGGCGACTATACGAACCCGCTCGATTCGCTCGCTCGCGTTCGAGAGGCGTTCGACGAACCCATCGACATCGACTGTCAGATCCCTAACGTTCCGGAGTTCCTCCTCGGCTTCGGACGCTGATTCGTCGAGTTTGAGGTCCTTATCGAGACCACCGAGGTGGTAACTCTCCTCGCTGTACTCGACGCGACAGTAGAGCCGGGGTTCCTGCCCGACCTTGCTCCGGCTGATGGTCTGGTTTTTCAGCGCCCGCCAACAGAGGGTGTCGAGGCGCTCGACATCCGCGACGGTGAGTCCCGTATCTTCCGCCCCGTGTTCGTCAACGAGACCGTGGAACCGTATCAGTCCGTACTGGATACGGTGGTCGTCGAGGTCGAATCCCCCCTGTTCTTTTTCTCCCTGTGTGGCGATGACGCTCGTCAGGCTGTCGTACTCCTCGTTCTCGTTGACGGCGTGCATCGATTTCCCCGGTGAGAACTGCACCGGCCCGGTGAAATGGTCGGGAAGATGATTGCCGTACTCGTCCGCAGCGTCGACCGACATCGTCGCCCCGAAATACCGCACGTCGACGCTGTTGTTCAGAAACGCACCGAAGACGTCCTCGCGGAACTGCGCGGCTTCCGCATCGTCGTCAAGGTCGTACTCGTCGGGCTCGACGTCTTTTAGACGGTCTTCGAGGAGGTCCTCTCGCGTCGCCTGATACCCTTCCTCGGAGTGTACGTTCCGGATGTAGACCCCGTGGCCGTCGTCATCCAGCTGGTCACGGAGGTATCGCTTCAGCCGTACGTCGGTGACGATGGCCTGCTGCGTCTGTGGGTCGATTCGTGGGCGGTTCGAGCCGCTCAGCGGGTTGCCGTTCGGGTTCGCATCGACTGCGTCGTACAGGAAAACGATCTCGGAACGGTTCTCGACGGTGTCTGTGGTTTCGGGCATGTTAGGAACTCTCCTCCGCGCTTTCGTCGTTCGTACTCTCCCAATCGGGGTGGTCGTTCATCCCGTACGTGACCCCGAGTGCGTAGTAGAATCGGAGATCATCGGTTCCGATTTTCCAATTGTCGGGGTCAGGTTGGAGTATCGTCTCTCTGAGTCGATCTACCACGTGTTCGAAAAGCGTTATCGTGCGGTCTTCGCCCCGGGTGTACGTGAGTGTCTTGCCGATGGTCTCCTGTGTCACCTTCTTGATTCGCGCCTGTGTGATCGATTTCACGGGGAACTGGTCGACCAAGGTGGTCGAACGGTCTTCGCTGTACCCCTGATAGCTCCCGACCTCACCGACGAGCGCGCCGAGGAGGAACGACCCCCGCCGCTGGTCGTTTATCGGCTTGTCCTCGTCCGGTGCGAGCGCCGGCGTGTTTTCGATGAACGTTTCGAGTTTCCGCGCGGCGGGATTCCCGCCGTCCGCTCTCGCTTGACTTTCTTCGATTGTTGTCATGGTGTGTTGTTTATACGTTGGCTCTCGGGTAATCGGCTCCTTCGCGGGATCCGTCGTTGTCAGCAGATCGAGTCCGTCGGTCGCGAGCGCGCACAGCTGCGCGAACTGCCCCGCGACGAGGAACGACGGGAAGCCTTCGACATCCTCGTCGTCCTCTTCGGTGACGATCCGGTCGACGTACTCTTCGAGTATCGTTTCGACCGCGATACTATCGCCGCTCAGGACGCTGACGAGTGCTTCTATCCGCGGGTCGTCAGCATCGGCATCCGTATCATCCCGCTCGGCGAACGTCTGGTAGAAGTACCAGCCAGTCGAGACGGAGCGAAGTGCCTCGTTGTTCGAAACGAGCAGGTCCCAGTTCTCGTTCTTCCGGAAGGGTGCCGTCCAACCTGTCTCGGATTCGAATGCGCTCGTCTCCGAAAGGATACGGTTGTGTTCGGTGGCGAGCTCTTGGGGGTAGAGCAGCCGGCCGTTCAGCGTCTCACCGAAGACGTCGTATCGTGACATCTGGTGTGGCATGACGGCCGAGACGTAGAAACGAAACTCCTCTTCTCTCTTACCGAACTGCTCGTACGCCCGCTCGATAGGTGTCAAATCGTCGTCCGCGGTCGCCGCCTGTTGGAGTAGTTCGTACAGGTCACGTGCCCTCTCGACGGAGGGCGAGCCGAAAAAGTACGGTAGATAGTACACTTTCGCTCCGAACGTCCGATACGTACACGCCTCGACGAACGTGTCGGCGTTCATGACGGTCACGGCGGCGTCCTCCGAAATCGGATGCGACCGCCACGCCTCCTCGATATCGAGTCCGGGGAACGTCTCGAGCTGCTTGCCGAGATAGTAGTTCTGCGGGTCTTCGGACGTTCCGACCGTTCGGGCTGGCCGTCCCGTCACGATGTCCGTCGCGTCCCCGGACGAATCGGATGCCTTGTTCTTCGTGACGAGCTTCGAGAGCTTGCGCTGCCGCATCGCCTCCTTGAACACCTCGATATCGTCGGGCCACAGATACTCCCCGTCCGGGTCGAGCTTGACTTGGACAGTGAGTAGTGCAGTCGCCGACTCGCCATCGAGAGCGGTGTGGAGTTCGGATTCGATCTCCTCAAGCGCGTCGTCGCTGGTGCCGAGCGCTTCGAGAGCATCGATTATCCAGCCGTCATCGTGGCTGTCGCTCGTCCGTCGAACCACGTCATCAGTCGCCCACTTCGTTAGCCGCTCCTTGGCGTATCGCGCCAGTTTTTCCGGGGCGCTGTTTCGGCCTGCTTGGTGGGTTATGCTGTGGTCGATCCCGCGAGCTGCCGGATATTTACAGTGCGAAACCTTTCGGACCCGTTCGTCGCTGTACCGCGTCAGCCAGACCGGCCCTCGGTCGTCGTCAGCCAGCTTCGGCTCCGCTTCGGAGAGGTCGACACGAACGACGATGAGGCTATCGGCGGTGTCGACGAGGTCGTCGGCAGCGTCGGGGGTGAGATACGAGGCGTATTCGCCGCCACCGGTCGTCGCGAGCGTGTAGAGCTTTCCGTAGAGGTACTGCAACCCCCGAAGTGAGCTAACCGGAGAGTCCGGCAACTCTTGGGAAAGCTCCTCGTCCGAGTATTCCTCTCGGAACTCCTCAGGCGAGAGCATCCTCTCCCTCCAGTTCCGTTTCACCGGGCCGCGTGCGCTCGGTGATGTTCACGAACCCAAAGCCAAGCGAGTTTCGTTCGCCGACCCCGCAGTCGAGTGCGAGGTTCAGATGCCGGCGGTGGTCGTCGTCCCTGACGGTGTACTCGAACCGCCACTTGCTCAGCACCCACGTCTCCCGGTGGCCTTCGGTCACGGTCACCGGGATCGCGAACGTCTTGATGAGCTCGTAGCCGTCGAAGAGCTCCCCGTCGACATCCGACGGTCCCGGCAGGTAATCGGGACAGAACAGCCCGTGTTTCCTATCGAGGTTCGATTCGAGCTGGTTCCGGAACGGTTCCATCGTGTGCTCGGGACGCCAGAACTCTGCCTCGTCGTGGTCGGTCTCGATGCCGTACTCCTCGAAGCGCCACGGCGGAATGCGAACCAGCACCCCGGTTCCGGTCTCGATACTGCCGGAGGTCCCCGGCTCCCCGACATCGGGCGACAGCGCACTCACGTCGGTCACCTCGAAGGGCATTTCGCCGATGTTCAACTCGGTGTCGTCCTGCAGGTCGGCAGCGACGTGGGCGAGCAGTCCCTCGTCCGTCGCCGCGACCAGCAGCGTCCGTTCGTCGCCCTCCTGCATATCGCCGGGCGGAAACGGATTGCTGTACGTGAACGGCTTCGGACGATTCTCGTCGTGTGTCTCGCCGTACTCGGTCCCTTCGAGCGCGTTCCATATCCGGCCGCGAAGCTTGTTGTGGTAGCTGTTGTCGTATGCCGCGTCCATCCGCGCGCGGAGGCGAACCAGAATCCGCATCTATCGGATCACTCGGTTACCCACCTATTCTGTACAATCATTACATCCGCCCTGACAATAGTAGACACTTATAGCTGTGTTGACCGGGGTGAAAGTGGTTGAGATTAAATTCGGCTCTCGGGGCTGTTGTGTCGTGGGAGCGTTCCCAGTTCGATCCGATGGCACGAGTCTTGGCGGCATCTTCGTCGTATTTCGTCGACCCGAGGAGGTTCGATGGTTACTGCGGGTCGATGGAGTATGCTTATTGGAAACAGCCTCGAACGTAACTCTATGCCCAGTATTGGGCATGGTTTCAGACGGTCCCTCGTGGGGTTGAAGCCAGCGCTTGCGAGGCACACTGTGTCGGAGATCGTCGGTTTCAGACGGTCCCTCGTGGGGTTGAAGCCACGCCCGCCATAGCGTCGTTTGGGATGGAATGCCGGTTTCAGACGGTCCCTCGTGGGGTTGAAGCAACCGGGATAACCCACGGCCCTCCGCCCTCCGTCCTGGTTTCAGACGGTCCCTCGTGGGGTTGAAGCCGTGGATTGTTTCGCCGTCCGAGTTTTTGAATTTAGTTTCAGACGGTCCCTCGTGGGGTTGAAGCGCGCCCGCCAGCAGCGTCACGAAGTACGACAGCGAGTTTCAGACGGTCCCTCGTGGGGTTGAAGCCCCCGCTGCTCGCCGCCGTCGGGGACGGACTGCGAATGTTTCAGACGGTCCCTCGTGGGGTTGAAGCTGACTCAGAGACGCGTAAAGGATTCACACCAGAACGTTTCAGACGGTCCCTCGTGGGGTTGAAGCGAGTTTGCGCTACCGACGCTCGTCTCGTGGCCGGGTTTCAGACGGTCCCTCGTGGGGTTGAAGCAGTCTGCGGCGTGATTTTTTCGTGCCGATTCCTCCGTTTCAGACGGTCCCTCGTGGGGTTGAAGCGAGTCGTGGCAACTGAAAGCCGAACAGGAGTGGGTGTTTCAGACGGTCCCTCGTGGGGTTGAAGCCCGATCATCCGGTCCTCGTAGCTGTGCTGTCGCTCGTTTCAGACGGTCCCTCGTGGGGTTGAAGCGGACGGAAGTAGCCGTTACGCTTGTTGTAGCGCATAGTTTCAGACGGTCCCTCGTGGGGTTGAAGCGAGGCACTCAACGCCAGCCTTCTCGCCACCGAGACGGTTTCAGACGGTCCCTCGTGGGGTTGAAGCACTCCGCGCCCGTCGTATGTGGAGGCTGTGGCTATCGTTTCAGACGGTCCCTCGTGGGGTTGAAGCCCCGCGGGCTACGTCCAGTTTACCGGGACGACGACCGTTTCAGACGGTCCCTCGTGGGGTTGAAGCAGTCCCTTGTCGCTGAAGGTAGCCAATTCTCGGTCGTTTCAGACGGTCCCTCGTGGGGTTGAAGCAACGACTGGGCCAACGGCGGAAGCGACGCCGCCGTGTTTCAGACGGTCCCTCGTGGGGTTGAAGCCAGCGGCGAACGGCTGTCCATGTCTATGGACATGGTTTCAGACGGTCCCTCGTGGGGTTGAAGCCTGGAATACGTCCGGGACGAAATCATGCCGTACGTCGTTTCAGACGGTCCCTCGTGGGGTTGAAGCCGGGATAGCGTCGACGGCGTCCGAGATTAGGGGGACGTTTCAGACGGTCCCTCGTGGGGTTGAAGCAGACTGTCGGCCATTAGTCGACCCCCATACCCGAGTTTCAGACGGTCCCTCGTGGGGTTGAAGCTCACGGACGCGGACGACCCGCGTCGCCAGACGTGTTTCAGACGGTCCCTCGTGGGGTTGAAGCCTCGAACTCATCGAGCAACGTGGAGCGTTGCTCCTGTTTCAGACGGTCCCTCGTGGGGTTGAAGCACGCTGAAGAACGCGCCGCCGCGGAGCTCGAAGCCGGTTTCAGACGGTCCCTCGTGGGGTTGAAGCAGGAGGTAGTCGTACTCAAGGGCGTCCCGCGTTGAGGCTTCAGATGGACCCTCGTGAGGTTGAAGCTAGATGCACGAGGAAATCAACTCGTGTCCGGTGCAGTTTCAGATGGATTCTTAATCGGTTGTAGTTGGTGCTGGGCAACTACGACCCGACTGGGTTCGTGTTCCAGAGGGACGCTCGTGGGATTGAAGTCCCGCGAACCCTGCCCAAGTTGGAGCGGACATAGGTTCCAGGTGGGTTCTACGATGTTCGAAGTCTCAAATGAGTGGGTTGTCGCAGAAGATTGTGTCTGTTCGTATCTTTGATTGGTATTGCTATACAAGCGATACACTCCATATTTTCTAATTACATCCAATCTAAACTCTCCAAAGGGTTTTGTATGGGCAGTGCTACAAGTAGCGTGGGCACAGGGAGTGTCCGGGTGCATGTCGCCTCGCCAAGGTCCGACATGCACCGAAATAAGTCGACTACTGCATCGGACAGCCACTGGACTGCAATCAACAGTCGTCCTTAGTGGTAAATATCCTTTGCGGTAGTCGGGTGAAATCATGAGTAAGGATACAATTCCCCACCTGGTAAAACCCGACCCGACTCTCGATTGGATTCGGTACGGACACGTACGTGCACAGAGACGGCCAAACAACCGAACTAACCCGAAAAACAATCAGAATAGGAAGCACCTCGGAAGAATCATACTGGTCGAATATCTACCAGTACGCTGGCCTCAATAGCGGAGTTCCAGCCGGAGCGTAGGGGAGTTGAAGATAATCTCATCCGAGCTATACTCGGACCAACGAGGCCGTTTCAGACGGACGCCCGTGCGATTGGAGTGGCAGGTCATCGCTCACTACGAGCGTGACATCTCGTCACAAGAATACTCCCGACAGTTGAAGCCCAGTCTGGGTGACTCCGACGTAGCCATTTGCCCGGCTTCAGATCGTTCTGTACGGCCAAACCAGCCTCTCGAAAATCAAAATCGGAACACCGAGACGGGGATTTGAACCGGACTCAGACGTTCCTGCTCGCTCGCATCGCTCGCTGCGCGGGCTGCGACTGACAGGGTTCAAATCTCAGCCGCTTCGCTCCTCACGTCCGTTCGCGGCTCGCTGTCGCTCGCTGTTCACACGAGGTCCTCGCGAACCTCGCTACTCGTCGCAGAAGCGCCGGGACGGGGATTTGAACCCCGGATCCCAGAGGGAACACGCTTTCCAGGCGTGCGCCTTACCACTCGGCCATCCCGGCTCGTACATAATTATCTCAGTCGGCGTATAAAGGGTTTCGAGACACGGTTACCCGAGTCGGGTATCGATAGCGTACGAGAGGCCGGCCGTCACCACGCCGACGCCGACACCGCCGCCGATGAGTACCGGCAGGGAGACGACGACGACGCTGGTGATCAGCCGGTAGCCGAGGAGGAGCACGACGAACAGCAGACTGCTCACGATGCCCCACAGGATGCCCCGCTGTACGGTCGGCTCCATCCATCCCGAGGATTGCGTCGGGGGCGTTCTTAACTCCGGGGGACATCTACCGCCGTTGTGGTCAACACTCGCACGCTCGCGGCCGGCTTCGGCGGCCTCGTCGCGGGGAGCGCGGCCGCCGTCGGCGTCTCGTGGGCACGGGCGCGGCACGTGCCGCTGTCGTCGGTCCACGGCGACAGCTACATCGGCACGGAGTGGCCGGACCGTCGCGGGCTTCGCGGCGAGCGCGTCGCCGGCGAGATGGCGTCGCTCGACGCGTTCGCGCGTCCCGGCTTCGACCCCGCCGGCGTCCATCCGGACGTGCGCGCACTCTACGAGCACACCGCCGAGTTCGAGATGACGCTCGACGCGACGTGGCACCACCCTTTTCGGCTCGGTGCCGCGTTCGCCGCCCGCTGGACGAGTCGGACCGAACAGCTGAATCTCCCGGCCCCCGGCGGCGACCCGAAGCATGTCGAGAGCGACCTCCACGAACTCGCCGAACCGGCCGCGACCGCCGACCCCCGCGACGCGCCTCGGCTGTGGGTCCGCACGGACACCGACACCGGCGAGGGGGTGTTCGTCGCCCTGTACGCGAGCACCGCGCCGGAGTCGACGGACGCGGAGCCCTCCGAGCGACTGGTCAACGTCGCCGTTCCGTTCCCGGGTGCGAGTCTCGCGACCGTCATGCGACTCGCCCACTACGGCGACGGTCTCGAACTGTCCACCGACTGTCCCGGCGGCGGGCTCTATCTCCACACGAAATACGGGGGGTTCGCGCTCCCGGCGAGCCAGCGGTTCCGCGTCGGCCCCGCCGCTGACATCGACTCGCCCGACCCGCCGGACGGCGTCGAGCGACGGAACGCGGACGTGCTCGCCGACCAGCGGATCCGGCTCGCTGGTCTCCCGCTGGTGACTGTCCGGTACGCCGCCAGCCGGAGCTGAGCCCTCGCCGAGCGATGGGGTTTTGCCGACGGGGCGTGCTATCGTGACCCGATGGAGTTGGAATCGGTGCCCGGTGTCGGCGCCAAGACCGCGGAGCGACTCCACGAACTCGACGACCCCGAGGCCGCGCTCGAACGCGGCGACGTGGCCGCTATCGCCCGCGCACCCGGTATCTCTGAGGGGCGTGCGGCCCGCATCGCTCGCGGTGCCATCCGTACGCGCCACGGTGACGACGGCGACTTCCTCGCGACCGACCGCGCCCGCGAACTCCACCGCGACGCGCTCGCGCTCGTTCAGGAGCGAGCCGTCACTGACTACGCCGAGAAGCGATTAGAGACGCTGTACCCCTCGTCGAGCGCGTCTCGCATCGGGGAGGTCCGCGAGTTCACCGAGCGGGCGCTCGACCGCGATCCGAACCCCGACACCGTCGCTGCGCTGGCGGATGTCGCGCCGCTGGACCCGCCGAACGACGTTCGCGTGCGCGATCGCTGTCTCGCGACGACGGATGCCGAGACGTACGCCGAGGCGGACGAGGCGTTCCCCGAACTCTCCGTCGAACTCGTGGAGGACGCGCGCGAACTGGCGGAGCTCGCCCGCGGCTACGCGACCGTCATCGCGCTCGACGAGCGGTTTGCCGGCGTCGACGTTGACGGCGACGTTCGCGTCGAACCGGACGCCGTCGACGACCCCGTCTCCGTCGTCCCGGAGCGAGCGCTGGCGTTTTTCGCACGCAACCGCGACCGCATCCGAGCCGCAGCTCAGGTCCACGACGCCGCGGGCTTGGACGCGCCGCTCGACACCGACACCGTCGACGCCGCGCTCGCCCGACTCACCGAGGAGGGCACCGTCGCGGACGACGACGAACTCGACCGGCTCTCCGTCGCCGTGGACGACCTCGATGCAGCCGTCTCGATGGCCGAGAGCACCGCCAACGACCGGCTCCGCGAGGCCATCGAGGAGCGGAACGTGACAATCGAAGGGGCCGACCTGCTCTCGCTCGTCGAGCGGGGTGCCGGCGTCGACTCGCTGCTCGACCGGGAGTTGGCCGACGAGTACGACGAGGCCATCGCTGCGGCCCGCGACCACCTCGTCGACGCGCTCGCCTTGGACGACCACGCCGCCCGCGCTCGGGCCGCCTTCCCCGACGAGCCGACATTCCCCGTGGAGGCCGACGACCGCGTCGTCTCGAAGCTTCGCGAGGAGTTGACCGCCGCGCGCGACCGCCGCGCCGCGCACCTGAAACGCGAGTTGGCTGCCGAGCTAGCCGACCTGCGTGACCCCGCCGAGGACCTCGTGGACGCGGCGCTCGAACTGGACGTGGAACTCGCGGTCGCCCGGTTCGCCCGCGACTTCGACTGCACGATGCCGACCTTCGACGGCGACGGCGTCCGCATCGAGGGTGGCCGTTCCCCCCTGCTCGACGTGGCGTTCGAGGATGTCGAACCGGTCGACTACGGCGTCGACGGCGTCGCCGTCCTCTCGGGCGTCAACTCCGGCGGCAAGACCTCGACGCTGGATCTGGTCGGCTTGGTCGCCGTGCTCGGACAGATGGGGCTGCCCGTCCCCGCCGAGTCGGCCGAACTGGAGCGGTTCGAGGCGCTCCACTATCAGGCCAAATCGCAGGGCACCCTCGACGCCGGCGCGTTCGAGTCGACGCTCCGCGAGTTCGGCGACCTCGTCGCCGGCGACGACCGCCGGCTCGTACTCGTCGACGAACTCGAATCGATCACGGAGCCGGGCGCGAGCGCGCTCATCATCGCCGGCATCCTCGAAGCCCTTTACGAGTCGGACGCGACCGCCGTCTTCGTCTCCCACCTCGCCGGGGAGATACGCGACGCCTGCGGGTTCGACGTGCAGGTGGACGGCATCGAGGCGACGGGTCTCGTGGACGGCGAACTCCGCGTCGAGCGGTCGCCGGTGAAAGGAAAGCTCGCGCGCTCCACGCCCGAACTCATCGTCGAGAAGTTGGCCCGGGGATCGGCGAACGACGCGGAAGCGGCGGGCGAGAGCGGCGACTCGCCCGACGGTTTCTACGACGACCTGTTGGAGAAGTTCGAGTGATGATGGTTTCAGATAAACGGGTCGTCGCTCGGCCGAGCAACCGCGGTGGGCGGGACTGAAAGGGGCCGTTATCGGCGGCGTCGCCGCCGATTGCTCGGGAGAGCGTCGCTCTTCCGGTGGTCGATACGGGAAGCACGGCGTCCGGAAGACGCGAGGCGACTGCGTCGCCTCGGCCCGCTCGCGCGGTGCAACCGCGGCCGCCACGGGCCGTGCGAGCGGCACAGCCGCGAGCAGACGGTCGAGCGCCCGGGGACTTTCTACACCTCGTTGCCCTCCTCGTCGCCGGAGTCACTCTTGGCTGAACACTCCTCTCGGTTCGCCCACACGCTTATATGGCCCGCGTAGCGAGGTGAAAGTGAAATGAGCGGGGACATGCTCGGCTGGGACGAGTCGGTGTTCCGCGACGAGAGCGTCTTCGACTTCGAGTACGTCCCCGAGACGTTCCGTCACCGCGACGAGCAGATGGAGACGCTGCAGTACGCGCTCCGGCCCGCAGTGCGCGGCTCGCGGCCGCTGAACGTGATGGCGCGCGGCCCACCCGGAACCGGGAAGACGACCGCCGTCCAGAAGCTGTTCGGCGAACTCTCGGGCGTCGCGGACGTGCAGAGCGTCCGGGTCAACTGTCAGGTGGACTCGACGCGCTACTCCGTCTTCTCCCGGCTCTTCGAGGGGCTGTTCGACTACGAGCCGCCCACCTCGGGCATCTCCTTCAAGAAGCTGTTCGGGCAGATCACCGACCGACTCGTTGAGGAGGAGGAGGTGCTCGTCGTCGCGCTCGACGACGTGAACTACCTCTTTTACGAGAACGAGGCCTCGGACACGCTCTACTCGCTGTTGCGCGCCCACGAGGCGCACTCGGGCGCGAAGATCGGTGTCGTGGTCGTCTCCTCGGACCTCGACTTGGATGTCATCGCCGAACTCGACGGCCGCGTCCAGTCCGTCTTCCGGCCCGAAGAGGTGTACTTCGGGACGTACGGCGAGCGGGAGATCGTCGACATCCTGCAGGAGCGCGTGCAGCGCGGCTTCCGCGAGGGCGCGCTCGGCACGCAGGCGCTCGACCGCGTGGCCGCGCTCACCGCCGACGCTGGCGGCGACCTCCGTGTCGGCATCGACCTGCTGCGGCGCGCCGGCCTCACCGCCGAGATGCGCGGCTCCACCGAGGTGACGACCGACGACGTGGACGAGGCCTACGAGCAGGCGAAACACGTCCACCTCTCCCGGCATCTCCGCGGCCTCTCCGAGTCCGAACGCGCGTTCGTCCGCACGCTCGCCGAACACGACGGCAAGCGCGCCGGCGACGTGTACGACGCGTTCAACGACGAGACGGGACTCGGCTACACTCGCTACTCCGAGATTATCAACAAACTCGAACAGCTCGGCCTCGTCGACGCGGAGTACGCCGACGTGGAGGGCCGCGGCCGCTCGCGCGAACTGTCCCTGTCGTACGACGCGAACGCGGTGCTCGACCGCCTCGACTGACGCGCCGGGGTCGTCCTCGCGTCACGCCTACGGGTCGGGCGGGTCGCCGTCCCACGCGTCCATGTCGGCGTAGAAGTTCAACATCGCGTACTTCAGCTTCCCCGGCCGGACGTCGATGTGTTCGCGCCGCTCCTCCTCGGGGAACGTGTCGCGGACGGAGTAGTCGCCGAGTTCGGCGGCGTTCGACGCGGTGTACCGCTCGTCCAACAGCACGCGGACGCCGAAGTCGTCGGGCGACCGGACGACGCGCCCGAGCGCCTGCCGGGTCTTGCGGACGGTCGGCACCTCGACGGCGTAGTTCCAGCCGGCGTCCTCGTCGTCGAAGGCGGTGGCGTACGCGCGCTCGACGGCCTCCATCCGGTCGTCGAGATGCGGGTACGGGACGCCGACGACCACGACGGTCCGCGCGTCGTCGCCGTCGTAGCTCACGCCCTCGCCGAGCGTCCCCCACAGCGACGTGAAGAGGACGCCGTGGTCGTCGGCGACGAACTCCTCCTTGAGTTCTTGCGCGCGGACGCCGGGGCGGTCGAGATACGGCGTCGCGGCCGTCTCCAGCCGGTGATAGTAGCGTTCCGCCTCCGCGTAGGAGGGACAGAAGACGAGCGTGTTGCCCGGCGTGAACCGGACAGCGCTCGACAGCATCTCCGTGACCGTCTCCTGCACGCCGGGGTCGTCCCGCTGGCTCGCGAACAGCGCCGGGATGTCGACGGCGTAGGTGCGGCGGCGCGACTCGGGGAACTGCTCGCCGTAGGCCATACTCACCGGATCATCGTCTCCATCTTCTCGCGGGCTCCGCCCGCTCGAACGGCCCGCGGAGCGTTGCTCCGCGCCGCCCACCCCAAGCACGTCGCCGAGTACGCCGAACGGCCGGAGCGTCGCTGACATCAGCACGGACGCGTGTACGTCCTCGAACAGCGGCTCGGTCACGGAGCGGGGGATGCAGGCGTACAGTTCCGCCCGGCCGTAGACGCCGCTCTCGTCGCGGCGCACGGAGACGACGGGGTAGGTGCCCGCGGCCACGGAGCCGTCGATCCACTCGTCGATGAACCCCGTCGCCTGCAACACCCGACACTCCTTGCGACTCGTCGTCTCGCCCTCCTTGTACTGCTCCTGATACCGCCGGTCGAGCGCCGCGCCGAGATCCAGCGCCTCCTCGAGGTCCTGTCTGAACCCCGGTCCCTCGTAGACGTCGAGGAAGGCCAACGAGAGGTCGTCGCGACCCTCCTCGTTCTCGATGGTGAGGTCCGTCCAGTCGTCGTCGACGGCGTCCCGCCCGACGGAGAGCGCCTCGTCGTACGTGCGCCGCAGGGCGGTGCGGTAGGCGTCGATCACCCGCTCGGCGGCCTCGGCGCGGTAGTCCTCCACGTCCTCCAGTTCGTCGAGCGCGCCGTCGAGCGTCGTCTCGGCCAACTCGCTGCTCGCGTGGTCGCGGGCAGCTTCCTCGATATTGTGCGCCTCGTCGAAGACGGCGATGACGTCCTCCGGGTCTCGGCCGATCCACCGGAAGAACTGCTCGCGCACCATCGGGTCGAGCAGGTGGTGGTAGTTACAGATCACCAGATCGACGCCGTCCATCCCCTCCTTCAGCAGTTCGTAGCCGCAGTAGCCGGCCGCCTCCGCGTACTCGTACACCTCCTCGGGCGTGCGAACGTCGTCGGTGAGCCACGCGTAGAAGTCGTCGGTGTCCTCCGTGAGATTCGCGTAGAACCGCTCGCAGACGTTCGCCTCCTCGCGGAGCGCCTCGACGCCCTCCTCGACCGCCTCTAATTCGTCCATCACGTCAGAGCGTGCCGCCGCTGCCTCCTCGTTGCCCGCCTGTGCGGCGTCGAGCAGCTCCGCCTGTCGCCCTTCGAGTTCGGCGAGCTCCTGCTCTTGATCGACCAGCTCGCGGGTGGTGTCGCGGAGCGCCTGACACTCCTCGTAGCCCACGTCGATGTGACACATCGACCCCTTGCCGCGGAACACGACCGTCCGGATGGGGTGTTCGCGGGTGATCGCTCGCGCCTCCTCGATGAACTGGCGGGTCTGCTGGTGGACGTTCGTCGTGATGACGACCGTCTTGTCCTCGCGGTCGGCGTAATCGAGCGCGGGCACGAGCGAGGCGAGCGTCTTGCCCGTGCCGCAGGCTCCCTCGAACAGCACGTCTTGGCCCTCCGCGAGCGCGTCGCTGACGCGGCCCATCGCGTCGCGCTGATGCTCGTACGGTTCCTCGTACGGGAAGTAGCGGAGGAACGACGCCGTCTCTGCCACACCGGCGTTCGGACGCTCTCGGATAAAAAGGGTCGGGCGCACGATGAGATACTGTTCAAATACTCGGGCTGTCACTCGGCCGAGAAACCGCAGCAGGCGGGACTGAAAGGGGCCGTTATCGGCGGCTGCGCCGCCGATTGCTCGGGAGAGCGCCACTCTCCCGGTGGACGCTACGGGAAGCCCGGCGTTCGGAAGACGCGGAGCGTCTTCCGCAGCCCAGCAGCAATAGGACACCGCACCGCAGCCCGACCGACGGGCGGGGGAGGCGCGCAGCGAGGGCCGCTCGCGACACCGCTGCTCACACGGCCCGTGGACCGACGGTCCGCGCTGCTCGCACGGCCCGCAGACCGCTGGTCCGCGCTGCGCGCGACCGCAGCGCCCGGGGCTTTCTCCACCCTGTTGCTAGCTCATCCAACTGAACCGCTTTTATTCGAATACTACCCACGATGGATACGCTGGAACGCGGGCATACACTCCCCCACGGGAACGCTTTTGCGGGCTGAACCCATATCCAAGTTAATCTAATGCGCCGCGCGCTGGCTGTCGTCCTCGCCCTCTTGGTAGTCGTTCCGAGCGCCGCCGTCGCCGTGCCGGACGCCCGGTTAGCCGTCTCTGGGCTGACCGTCGCGCCGGACACACCGACCGTCGGCGAACCGGTGACGGTCACCGCGACGGTTCGCAACTCCGCCGGGTCGAATTCGGCGGTGGAACTGACCGCCGTCCGTCTCGTCGACGGCGACGGCACCACGCTCGCGACCGCGGGCAATCCCGGCTCCCTCTCGCCCGGTGACACGCTGTCGGTCGACCTGACCCGGCAGTTCGAGACGGGCGGGGTGAAGGAGCTGGCTGTCGTCGCCGTCGGTGAGGACGCGAACGACCAGCGGGTGACGATCCGACGGCCGGTGACGGTCACCGTCGAACAGACGCCGCCGCTCGTCGCCGTCGACGCGCCCCGGCTGGTCACCGACAGCGAGAACCGGCTCGCGGTGCAGGTGTCGAACCCGAACACGGAGACGTACCGGAACCTCGTCGTCCGGATCGACGCGCCCGACGCCGAGCCGAAGCGCCGGGTCGTCCCCTCGCTGGCCGGCGGCGCGAGCACGACGCTGAACGTCTCGTACGCCCCCGCCGAGACCGGCGCGGCCCTCGTCGACGTGACCGTGGATTACACGACGGCGACGGGGGTCGACCGGAGAACCGAGTACGCGACGACGCTCTCCGTCGAACCCTTGCGCGAGGATGTCGGCGTCGCCGTCGAGCCGGCCCCCGAACAGCAGGTACAGCCGAACCCCGCGGGCAACCTCGGCGGCATCCTCGGCGGCGCGGGCGGAAGCACGCTCCAGCAGAGCGGCCAGCAGGAGTCGTCCGGACCGCCTGACGCGCTCTCGGTGACGGTGACGAACTTCGGTAACGCGCCGATTCGAAACGCCGTCGTGGTGCCGCGAACCGACGACGGCCAGCTGCCCCGCGTCGCCGTCGGCACGCTCGCCCCCGGCGAGGAGCGGACGGTCGAGGTGAGTCTCGCGCCCGTCGACGACCCGACGACGGTCACCGCCGATGTCCAGTACGTCGCCGGCGGCGACACCGGAACCGCGACCGGACAACTCGA
The DNA here is from genome assembly GCA_003021175.1 of Halobacteriales archaeon QH_7_66_36. Lineage (GTDB taxonomy): Archaea > Halobacteriota > Halobacteria > Halobacteriales > Haloarculaceae > Halosegnis. The sequence continues at coordinate 137,526 of PXQV01000013.1, forward strand.
CTACAGCCCGCCGACCGGCGAGATACAGCTCACCGGCGTCGACATGCGACTCGCCGACGGGACGCTGACGGTGACGGGGAACGCGGGCAACGTCGGCGACGGCAAGGTGACCGGCGTCGTCGTGCGCGTCGGAGGGGCGACGGGGGTGGAGCCGGCGTATCCCAGTCGGAGCTACTTCGTCGGCACCGTCGATGGGAGCGAGTTCACGCCCTTCGAGCTGACCGCGCAGGTGGACACGGCGAACGCGACGGCCGTCCCCGTGACGGTGACGTACCGCATTGACGGCGCACAGCGGACGCGTACCGTCGAACTCCCGCTCGATACGGAGCAGGCGGCCGCGTCGAGCGACGAAGCCGAATCACAGCCCGCCGTCGTTGGGGCCGCCGGTCTCGGAGTCGTGGTCCTCGCCGGCGGTACCGTCCTGGTGGCCCGCCGCCGACGATGAGCACGCGAGAGCGCACGCGGCCGTCGCTCGAACTCCGGAACACCGTGAAGGAGTACGACGGCGGCGGCGAGACGGTCCGGGCGCTGGCAGACGTCGATTTCAGCGTCGCGCCGGGGGAGTTCGTCGCCGTCGTCGGTCCCTCCGGGTCGGGCAAGTCGACGATGCTCAACACGCTCGGATTGCTCGACGTGCCGACATCGGGGACGGTGCGGGTCGCCGGGCGGGACGCCACGACGATGACCGACCCCGAGCGGACCCGCGCCCGCCGTGAGTACGTCGGCTTCGTCTTCCAGCAGTTCTACCTCATCGGGAATCTCACCGCCTTGGAGAACGTCACGCTCCCGACCGTCTACCACGACGACCCCGACGCCGAGGAGCGGGCACGGACACTCCTCGACCGGGTGGGGCTCGGCGACCGACACGACCACACGCCCGACGAGCTCTCCGGCGGCCAGAAACAGCGGGTCGCCATCGCCCGCGCGCTGGTGAACGGCCCGGATGTCGTGCTCGCGGACGAACCGACCGGGAATCTCGACCGCGACACCGGCGAGCAGGTGCTCGGCGAGTTCGCGCAGGTGACCGAGCGGGGCGTCGGTCTCGTGGCCGTCACCCACGACCCGCAGGTGGCCGAGTTCGCCGACCGCACCGTCCGCATCGTGGACGGCCGACTGACCGAGGCGTCGGGCGAGGCGGCGAATCTGTCACGGGAGGTGGAGCCGCCGTGAGCCTCCCGGCGGTCAGGATGGCGTTGCGGAACCTCAACCGCAACCGGACGCGGAGCGTGCTCGCGGCGCTGGGGATCGTCATCGGCGTGCTCGCCATCGCTACGCTGGGCGTCTTCGGCAACGTGCTCCAGCTGGCCGCGACGAACTCCTTCGGCGAGGTCGGGAGTCAGGTCGTCGTCTCGCCGAACGACGACGTCGGCGTGGAGTCCTTCTCCGAGCGCGACCTACAGGTGATCCGCCGGGCCGCAGAGGGCCGTGGCGAAGTCGTCCCGCTCGCGACCGGGGGTGGGCTGGTCCGCGCGAACGACGAGAGCAGCGCCGCCCAGCTGTACGGGACGAACCAGCCGGGGGTGCTGTTCACCGCCGAGTCCGGTGAGATACCCCGACAATTGCGCGGCGGCGTCCTCGTCGGCACACAGGTCGCCGATCGACTCGACATCGGAGTCGGGAGCGCCGTCGAGATAGACGGCAACCGCTACCGCATCGTCGCGATACTCGCGGAAGGGGAAGACATCTCGCCGGTGACGCCGGGACGAGCCGTCGTGCTCCCGCCCGACGAGTTCGCGGACAGCGACCCGTCACAGGTCGTCATCGAGGCGAACAGCCGAGAGGCGGCGAGTGCGGCGGCAGGGGAAATTCGAGCGACGGCAAACGCCCGCGGCCAGCGGCTCTCCGTGCTCGAACTCTCCTCCATCGTCGACCGCATCGCCGAGTTCTTCAGCCTCCTCAACAGCTTCCTCATCGCGCTGGCCGGCATCTCGCTCGTCGTCGCGGGCGTCGCCATCTTCAACGTCATGCTGATGAGTACGAGCGAGCGGCGCGGCGAAATCGGCGTCCTCCGCGCGGTTGGCGTCCAGAAGCGAGACGTGTTGCGGACGCTCGTGGTCGAGGCCGGACTGCTGGGCGTGGCCGGCGGGGTCGTCGGCCTCCTGCTGTCGCTCGTGGCGGTGTACGCGCTGTACGTGCTGTCGCCGCTGGCCCTGTCCGTCGTCGCCAACCCGTCGAATCTGCCGTTCTTCGCGCTCGCGTTCGTCTTCGGCGTCGTCGTCGCGCTCGCGTCGGGGCTGTATCCGGCGTGGAAGGCGGCGAACCTCCATCCCGTCGAGGCGCTGCGCGGCTAATCCTCGATGGGGTTGTCGACGAACGATTCGGCGAACTCGCGAGCGTTGGCCGCGAGGCCGACGCCGGCGACGACATCGAGCGCGACTAGCTCGCGACAGACGACGACCGTGTTGTGGAGCCAGTCGAACGTGCCCGCGAGCGGCCCGGTCGCGGACGGGAGCGAACAGCCGACGACGCTGGCGAGGAACACCCCGGCGACGAGCAGGACGTACGGGACGAGCACGCCCGCCTCCAGCCACCGCTCGCTGAGTGACGCCTCGCTGACGGCCACGTCGAGAGCGAGTTCCACCACGAGAAACAGCAGGATGACGTGTTCGAGCGTGTGCAGCGAGCCGTGGATCGCTTCGGTGTTTGCCGTGAGATCCAACACGATCAGTGCCGCCAGCCCGCCGACGACGAGCGGGCGCGCGGCATCGAGCCGCTGTTGAACCGCACTGACGGCCGGAGCGACCGGGTTTCTCGCTGCCATGCTTATCTTGTGGTTGGCTGTAGTCCACGTGGCCCTGACGCCGAACATATGAGGCTGGGGGTCGTCCAGGCGGGCATGGACGCGCTGGAAGCGTCGACGCGGGTGTACGTCTCGCCGGCGGAGCTGTTCGCGTTTCTGCAGGACGCCTCGGGGTGGGAGACGTACTCCGAGCACGTCGACGCCGTCCGCCGCTACGGCGACGGCGGCCCGGGCACCGACTACCGGATCACCGTCTCGTGGTGGAAGCTCTCCTACACGCTCACGCAACGCGTCATGGCGACCGACCCCCCGCGACGCATCGACTGGCGCGCGACCGGCAACACGGCGGCGACCGGAGCGTGGCTGGTCGACCCCGTGGACGGACGGGCGGACGCGGCCGAACTCCGCCTCCGCATCGAGGTCGACCCCGACTCGCTACGGGGCGGGAGTGTCACCCGACTCCTCCCCTTTGACGAGCTAATCGAGCGACTCAAGCCCGTCGTCGCCCGCGAGGCGGAAAACGTGCTGGAGGGACTCGTCGCCGACCTCGAAGGCGAGCCGCGGCCGGTCGACATCGAGGTGCATCAGGTGCCGGCGTTCACGACTCGCCCGGCATCCGGTCGCTGAAGTCCCACGCGTACACCTGTGCCGGCTCGACGCGGATGTGCACCTCCTCGCGCTCCTCTCGGAGCAGTTGCCCGGCCAGCGCCGAGTCGGTGCCACCGAGATAGCGGTCGAGGAGCGACCGGAGCAGCTGTTTGTCCTCGTCGGGCGAGACGGCGGCGACGCCCGCTCCACGGACGCCGTAGTACGGCGGCTCGTTCACCGACACCTCGAAGGCGACGTCCTCGTCGTGTGCGAGATACTCGACCACGTCGGCGCTCGCGCTCGTCGCGCAGTCGAAGCCGCCGTCGCGCCAGCGGTACCACAGCGACAGCATCCACAGCCCACCCTTCGGTGTCCGACAGGCCAGCCGGAGCGGCACGCGGCCGTCCTCGCTCGTCAGGAACGCGCGTAGCTCCGGTTCGCCCCAGTCGCCGCTGACGTGCATTACCCGTCGTACGGTCGGCAGACAAATAAATCGCGGCGCGAGGACGGAACGCGAAGCGTCAACGTATCCGCGAGAGAGCGAAGCGAGCGTTCCGTAGCGAGCGCCGACTAACGCGCGCCGAAGGCGCGCGGCTGGAGGCGCTCGCGCATATTTTCAACCAGTTTTTGCCCGACTGAGGGAACGAAGTGACCGAAGGAGGTGCAAAAAGTGGGGAGTGGACGAGCGGGGATTTGAACCGGAACCAGAGGTGCTCGCTCGCGTCGCTCGCTGCGCGCGACTGGTAGGGTTCAAATCTGCTCGACGGATATTCGCGCCGCTCGCGGTGTGCTCGCGGCGCAGGAATATGGACGAGCGGGGATTTGAACCCCGGGCCTCTTCCTTGCGAAGGAAGCGATCTGCCGCTGATCTACTCGCCCGCACACGGTGTTGCCGGGACGGTCGCTTGTAGCTTACGTTCCGTCGTCCGCGCGAAACGCGCGTGAGAGGACACGCGCCCGCCGGACTAGTCCTCGAGGACGATCTCGATGGAGACGTCGTTCGGGACCTGGATCCGCATCAGCTGGCGGAGCGCGCGTTCGTCGGCGTCGATGTCGATGAGCCGCTTGTGGACGCGCATCTCCCAGTGCTCCCACGTGGCGGTTCCTTCGCCGTCCGGGGACTTGCGTGCTGGCACCTCCAGCGTCTTGGTCGGGAGCGGCACCGGCCCGGCCAGCTGGACGCCGGTGGAATCGGCGATTTCCCGGACATCGTCGCAGATGTCGTCGAGGTCCTCGGGGGCGGTGCCCGCGAGGCGGACGCGTGCCTGCTGCATCTATCGCTCGTCGACGCTCAGGACCTTGCCGGCGGCGATGGTCTGGCCCATGTCGCGGACGGCGAAGCTCCCGAGCTCCGGAATCTCGCTGGACGGCTCGATGCTGAGCGGCTTCTGCGGGCGGACGGTGACGACCGCGGCGTCGCCCGACTGGATGAAGTCCGGGTCCTCCTCGGCGACGTCGCCCGACGAGGGGTCGATTTTCTTGTCGATGGACTCGATGGTACACGCGACCTGTGCGGTGTGGGCGTGGAACACCGGGGTGTAGCCCGCGGTGATGACCGACGGGTGCTGCATGACGACGACCTGCGCCTGGAACGTCTCGGCGACCGACGGCGCGTCGTCGGCCGGGCCACAGACGTCGCCACGGCGGATGTCGTCCTTGCCGATGCCACGGACGTTGAATCCGACGTTGTCACCGGGACCGGCCTGCGGCACCTCTTCGTGGTGCATCTCGACGGTCTTCACTTCCCCGCCTACGTCGGAGGGCTGGAAGGAGACATCGTCGCCCGGACTCATGGTGCCGGTCTCGATGCGGCCGACCGGGACCGTCCCGATGCCCGAGATGGTGTAGACGTCCTGGATCGGGAGGCGCAGCGGCGCGTCCGTCGGCGGCTGCGGCTCCGGCAGGCTGTTGAGCGCCTCCAGCAGCGTCTCGCCGTCGTACCACGACGTGTTCTCCGAGGTTTCGGAGACGTTGTCGCCCTCGAACGCCGAGGTCGGGATGAAGCTCGCGTTGTCCGTGTCGAAGCGGACCTGCTGGAGCAGTTCCTTGACCTCCTCGACGGTCTGGTCGTAGCGGGACTCCTCGTAGTCGACGAGGTCCATCTTGTTGACCGCGACGATGAGTTCGTCGATGCCCAGCGTGCGGGCGAGGAAGACGTGCTCCTGCGTCTGCGGCTGGACGCCGTCGTCCGCCGCGACCACGAGTACCGCGTTGTCGGCCTGCGAGGCACCCGTGATCATGTTCTTCACGAAGTCACGGTGGCCCGGACAGTCGACGATGGTGAAGTAGAACTCGTCGGTGTCGAACTCCTGGTGGGCGATGTCGATGGTGACACCACGCTCGCGCTCCTCGGCGAGGTTGTCCATCACGTAGGCGAACTCGAAGCCGCCCTTGCCCTTCTCTTCGGCTTCCTCTCGGTACTGCTCGATGACGTGCTCGGGAACGCTCCCCGTCTCGAAGAGGAGTCGCCCGACCATCGTACTCTTTCCGTGGTCGACGTGGCCGATGACGGCCAAGTTCTGGTGTGGTTTGTCGCTCATGGGTGTCTCTCACGCGCTAAGGCGCTGTGTAGGAATGGTTCGACACTCGCCCGTAAAACGATTTCGAAAGGGTGGCCTGAATCCGGCCGCCTCAGGCGGTTTGTGGGCCGTTCACACGAGTCGGCCTCAGCGGCGGGCCAGCCGACCCACGTCAGCCAGCACCGCACTCGCCGTCTCTGGCCCGCCCGCGCCCCGCCCGGAGATGTTGAGTCGCCCGGCGTGTTCCGTGTCCAACTGGACGATGTTGCGGGTGCCCGTCACCGCGAGCGTCCCGCTCTCGGGTACCAGTCGCGGCCCGACGCGCACCTCGCCGTCGGCCACCTCACCGATGAGTCGGACGGTGCGGCCGTCCTCCGTCGCGAGGTCGAGCGCGCTCCCCGGCAGGTCGGCGATGCCCGACACCTCGGCGTCGGCCAGCGTGTACTCCCGGTCGTACAGCACGTTGGCGAGGATGACACACTTCAGGGCGGCGTCGGTCCCCTCCACGTCGAACGTCGGATCGGCCTCCGCGACGCCCAGATCCTGTGCCTCCGCGAGCACGTGTTCGTAGCCCAGTCCCTCCGCGGCCATCCGCGTGAGGATGAAGTTCGCCGTGCCGTTGAGCACGCCCCGGACCGCCGTGACGTGGTCCGCCCCCACGTCGTCGATGGTCGACAGCGCCGGGATCGCACCCCCGACGGTCGCCTCGAACAGCACCGAGCCGTCGCTGTCCCGTGCCGCCGCCTGCACGTCGCCGTACCGCTCTGCCACCGGTCCCTTGTTGGCGAGCACGACGTGCCGGTCGCGGTCGAGCGCGCGGGTGACGTGCGAGAAGCCCGGTTCGGCGTCGCCCAGCGTCGTCGGTGTCGCCTCCACGAGCACGTCGTAGTCGGCCGCCAGCGCCGCCTCGGGGTCCTCGCTCCCGACGCTCCCGCCGTCGGCCTTTCGGGCGATGACCGTCTCGGGGTCGATGCCGCTCGAATCGACGACCGCCGACGACGAGTCGGCGACGGCGACGACTTCGTGGCCGTAGTCGCCGGCCAGCTCGACGACGCTCGTCCCGACCGCGCCCGCTCCCAGCACGGCGAGCCTCACGCCTCACCACCCGCCAGCGGCGTGATGACGCGCAGGTCCTTCTCGTCGGCGACGCGCCGGATGGCAGACAGCGCGGCCGACGCCCCGCCGCTCTCGGTGACGAGACGCAGTCGCGCAGAGGAGACGCCCTCTGTTCCCTCGGGGGCCGACAGCGACACGTCTGCGACGGACGCCTGCCCGCACTCCTGAATGCTGGAGAGCGTACCGGACAGGTCCGTGTCGACGATGTGGCCCGTCACCACGACGGTCACTTCCTCGCTGTACTGCTCCGCGCCGGCCTGAACGACGTTGACGCCCGCCCTCCGGAGGGCCTCGACGATGGCGTCGAACCGGTCGGGCGTCGCCTCGATGTCCACCTCGACGGGGATCTGTCCCCGCGGTGTGAGGTTGCCGCGCTCGTGGAAGATGGAGAGGAGGTTCCCCCCGTTCTCGGCGATGGGTTCGAGCGCGCGCAGCAGCTCGCCCGGTTCGTCGACGAGTTCGAGCCGCACCGTGTACGCGCGCACGGCGTCGCTCACTCCGCGGTCACCCCGGCCATACCAACGGCGAACACAGCCGTGCGCATAAGCCTCCCGTATCTCACAAACACCGCCACCGGAACGGCGAAGGCGGTGCCGGTCCGACTCCGGCTATGGCATTCGCGTACCAGGTGCTGGATATCGTTATCGCCGGCATTCTCGCCGGCGTCACCACGTTCGCCTTCGCGTCGGTTGCGCCGCGCATCGCTACCGACATGGGCGTGCTGTTCGCCGCCCTCTACTACTTCTCGCGGAATCCGTGGGGCGGCAACGGCGAAGCGATCAACGAGGCAGTCGACGGCGTGTACGCGAGGCTCGTGCCCGGAAAGTAGCGAGAAGCAGAGAACGGCGGTGTCGGGCAGCGACCGCCCGCGCTCGCCGGTCAGAAGTAGTCGATCTGTTCGGGCAGTTCCGTCTTCATGCCCTTCCGCTCGCGGATGCGCGTGATGGTCTCGGGCTGGAGGTTGTCGGCCATGACGCGGAAGCCGGCGTTCTCCGTGTTCCACGAGGCGCGGCCCTCCGTCGCGGAGCGGATGTCGCTGGAGAAGCCGATCATCTCGTCGACGGGCGCGATCCCCTCGACGACCATCAGATCGCCCTCCTGATACATGTCGTCGACGCGGCCGCGGCGACCCTGAATCTCGCCGGAGGCCGCGCCCATGTGCTCGTTGGGCACGTCGATGCGAACGTCCTGAATCGGTTCGAGCAGGCGAACGCCGGCGTCCATGAGCGCGGTGTGGACCGCGTCGCGGGTCGCCGGGATGACCTGTGCAGGCCCGCGGTGGATGGCGTCCTCGTGGAGTCGGGCGTCGTGGAGCCGGAGCAGCGCGCCCCGAACCGGCTCGGCGGCCAGCGGCCCGTCGTTGAGCGCCTCCTCCAGCCCCTCGATGACGAGTTCCATCGTCTCGTTGAGATGCTGGATACCCTTCGTGTCGTCGACGAGGATGTTGGTGCCGTGGATGTGCTCCACGTTCTGCGCGGTGTCCTTGTCGAGACCGGCGTCCATCAGCGCCTCGCGACGCTCCAGCTCCGGCATGTCCATCGTCGCCTCGCCGAGCTGGAGCTGTTCGACGATCTCGTCGTCGAGCGGTTCGAGAGACATGTAAAACCGGTTGTGGCGATTGGGCGAGATACCCTCGACCTCGCGGGACTCGCTGGTCGGCGCTTCCCGGTAGACGACGATGGGTTCGCCGGTGATGACCGGAATCCCCTGATTCCGCTCGATGCGCTGGGTGATCACTTCGAGGTGGAGTTCACCCTGTCCGGAGATGAGGTGTTCCCCGGTGTCCTCGTTGATCTCGATGCGGATGGTCGGGTCCTCCTTGGACACCTGTCGGAGCGTCTCGATGAGCTTCGGCAGGTCGTCCATGTTCTTCGCCTCGACGCTCTTCGTGATGACCGGCTCGGAGATGTGCTCGATGGACTCGAACGGCGTCATCTCGACGCTCGACACCGTGGAGCCGGCGATGGCGTCCTTCAGCCCCGTCACCGCCGCGATGTTGCCGGCGGGGACGCGGTCCACCTCCTCGCGCTCGCCGCCCATGTAGATGCCGACGCTCTGGACGCGGTTCGTGCCGACGGTACCAGAGACGTACAGCTCCTGACCCTTCTCGATGGTGCCGGAGAAGACACGGCCAGCGGCAATTTCGCCGGCGTGCGGGTCAACGCCGATGTCGGTGACCATGAGGACGACCTCGCCGTCGGGGTCGACATCGCGCATGTCCGTCGCGAGGTCGGACTCGGCGTCGCCACGCCAGACCCGCGGGATACGGCGGGGCTGCGCGCCGAGCGGGTCGGGGAAGTGCTCACACACCATGTCGAGCACGACGTCCGACAGCGGCGTCCGCTCGTGGAGCTCCTGCCGTTTGTCAGCCCGCTCCAGTTCGATGATGTCGCCGAAGTCCATCCCGGTGCGCTGCATCGACGGGAAGGAGATCCCCCACTTGTACAGCGCCGAGCCCATGCCGACGGTGCCGTCCTGAATCGAGACGGTCCAGTCGCCCACGTCGTCCATGTCCTCGGTCATCCCGCGGATGAGGTCGTTCACGTCGGCGATGACGCTCTGGAGACGCTGCTGCATCTCCTCGGGACCCTCCTGCAGTTCGGAGATGAGGCGGTCCACCTTGTTGATGAACAGCGCGGGCTTGACGCCCTCGCGGAGCGCCTGCCGGAGCACCGTCTCCGTCTGCGGCATCGCGCCCTCGACGGCGTCCACCACGACGAGCGCGCCGTCGACGGCCCGCATCGCGCGGGTGACGTCGCCGCCGAAGTCGACGTGGCCTGGCGTGTCGATGAGGTTGATCAGGTGGTTCTCGTCCTCGTACTCGTGGGTCATCGAGACGTTCGCCGCGTCGATGGTGATCCCACGCTCTTGCTCGTCCTCCTCGGTGTCCATCGCCAGCTGCTCGCCGGCCGTCTCGTCGGAGATCATGCCGGCGCCAGCCAGCAGGTTGTCAGTGAGCGTCGTCTTCCCGTGGTCGACGTGAGCCGCGATGGCGATGTTCCGGATCTGGTCCGGAGCGTCCATCAGCGTCTCACACTCCTGTACGATCTTCTTACGTCGGCCCATTAGGGTTCGGTAACGACAGCAGCGACAAAAGGGTAGTGTTTCGCCGCTCCCGAAACCGACACGAGAGCGTGTGAACGCGGCGCAACGCCAGTGAACGGCCACCACGCCGCGATGAGTGCCGCCAGCGCACATCTTGGTCAGTGAGAGAACCCTACCATTCACACTGGGGTGTGAATCGCGTCCGCTCCGTAAGACGGACCACGACAACAACCAACCGGATATTCCACCAAAGGTTACTTGTTCGCCAGGCGATACAGGCTACGCATGGCGAATCGGACGGTCACGCGCACCCACGTCGCCTCCATCCGCAACCAGCGACAGGTGCGTGACGACCTCGATTCGCTCGGG
>PXQV01000009.1 GCA_003021175.1 Halobacteriales archaeon QH_7_66_36
GGTCCACGGGCCGTATGAGCGTCACAGCCGCGAACAGACGGCCACCGGCCGCGAGCAGACGAAGCGACACGCGAGCGCAAGGCGGCTTAGAGGCGCGAACGCGTTCTCGATTCGACCTCTCGCAGTTTATACAGTACGTGGAGCGTCGCGTCGCTCCGCGTGGTCTCGACTGCGCTACGACTCCGACCGAGCGAATGCGTCGCCGGCGCGAGCGGCGAGTCGGGCGACTCGGAGTGGCTCTGGGCGGCCGCCCTCCGGCGTGAACGCGCGGACGATGCGGGCGGCCTCCTCGTCGTCTGCGCCGACAGCACGAACCCACAGCCGTTCGCCGTCCACCGTGAATTCTCGTCGCGGCGGCTGTCGCTCGTAGATGTCGATTCGCTCGGCGAGTGCGTCGCCGTCGAACTCGCGGCGGAGCGCGTCACCGAGACCGGGACTCGACTCGAAGGAGACGGAGAGGACGGGTCGGTCGACGCGCTCGTGGATGTCGTGGAGGTCGAAGAGATTGAACCACGCGGGGGCGATTCCGGAGAGGATGAGGACGCGCGCGTCCGGCCGGTCGAGGCCGGTGACGAGCCGCGCCGCCGCGTCGGAGGCGTCCATACCGCCGACGGTACAGCGCTCGAAGCCGAAGTCGTCGACGACCCGGTCGCGCCGGACGACCGCCGCCGCGAGCGTGCTCGCGTCGGCCTCGTACGACTCGGCGACGCCGATGGCCCTACCGGGTTGCACCGACTACTCCTCGGCTTCGGTCTCGGCCTGTTCCTCCTTCATCTGCTGGAACTGGTCGAGCAGTTCGTCGCTGGAACTCTCGCCGAAGTCGAACTCCACGTCCCCGTCGTGGTCGTGCTCTGAGGCGTTGATCCCCTCCTCGTCCTCGAAGTCGGTGTCGTAATCCTGATTCTCCTGCTCTGACTCGTCGTAGCTCCCGAAGCCCATGGACGTTCATGACTAACCAGTACGCACGGAAAAGTCCCATGTTGCCCGTCACCCTCAAGCGGTCGGCCCGCGTCACCCCGGTATGGAACCGATCAACGTCACGGCCGACGCCGAGACGTTCACGAGCAACGCCTTCCTCGTCCCCGGCGAGACGCCGACCCTCGTCGACAGCGGCGCGATGGCCGGCGTCGAGCGCGTGGTCGCCGACCACGTCGACACCCTCGACCGGGTCGTCATCACCCACCAGCACGGCGACCACGTTGCACAAATGGACGCGGTCGTCGACCGCTTCGACCCGGCCGTCTACGCCTACGACGACCATCCACATCGGACACACGCCATCGCCGCCGGCGACACGCTGGCGATTGGCGACGAGTCGGCAGAGGTCGTCCACACGCCGGGCCACGCCCCCGACCACGTCTCGCTCGTCACCCCCACCCGGCTGTTCTCCGGCGATGTGGTCGTCTACAACGACGGCGCGTTCGACGACGGCAGCTTCGGTCGCACCGACAACCCGGGTCAGTCGCGCGAGCACCTCGTCGAGTCGGTCCGGCGACTGCTCGATCGGCTGCCGGACGGCGTCGAGGGGATGTACGCCGGCCACGGCGACGCCTTCCACGGCGACGTGCGTACCGTCGTGGAGCGCTCGCTGGAGCGCGCCGAGCGTCGCGAGCCGAAGTACCCCAACGAGTAGCGGCCGCAAACACGCCGATTCATATGCCGGCCAGCCCTCTGATCGGCCATGAGCATGGACGGACTGGACGTGACCGCCTGCGAGCAGTGCCCGGCGCTGTGTGAGTCTCGGTCGCGGATCGTCAACGGCACCGGCCCGGCGGACGCGGACCTGCTGTTCGTCGGCGAGGCACCCGGCGAACACGAGGACGAACAAGGCGAGCCGTTCGTCGGCCGGTCGGGCGACGTGCTCGACGCTGCGCTCCGAGACGCCGGCCTCGCGCGAGACGATGTGCGGATCACGAACTGCGTTCGCTGTCGTCCGCCGGACAACCGCGACCCGCACGTCGAGGAGTTGGCGAACTGCCGCGACTATCTCGACGCAGAGATCGAACGGCTCGACCCGGCGCTGGTCGTCACGCTCGGCAAGGTGCCCTCCGAGCATCTGCTCGACCGGTCGGTCGCGGTGACGAACGAGGCGGGCGACACCTTCGACGCCCGCGTCGGCGACACGTCGTGTCGCGTCCTCGTCTCCGTCCACCCGGCCGCGACGCTGTACGACCGGAGCCAAGAGGAGACGTTCGAGACGACTATCGCGCAGGCGGCGGATCTGGCCGGCGTCGGCGAGGGAGAAACCGGGCAGTCGCGGTTGGGGGAGTTCTAACCTTAGTTCCGTGGGTCGCCACGCCCGAGCCACTTGTTCGGGTCGAACAGGTCACGAACCGCCTCGACGATGCCCTTACTGGAGTGCTCTCCGGGACGGAGCCGGGCCCGAATCCGCGAGGAGATCAGCTCGATACCCAACACGACGACAAACACCATGATCAGTCCGGCTGCGGTTTGCTGGAATTCGAAGAGGTCCTGACTGTTCCGGATCATCAACCCGAGACCACCCGCCCCGACGACGCCGAGCGAGATAGCGATCCGGGTGTTGATCTCGAGGATGTACAGCGTCCACGCGATGAACGACCGCGACACCTGACTCAACATCCCGAAGCTGATCGTCTGCGTGCCCGACGCGCCTGTCGACCGAATTGCCTCGATTGGCCCCTCGTTAATCTCCTCGAGGTCGTCCGTGAACAGGCGGCCGAGGTTGCCGATGCTATCGGTCCCGATGGCCAGCACCGCCGTGATCTGACTCGGCGGACCGATCGGGATGTAGAGGAAGATCCATACGATGGCGGGGATAGCGCGGATCGCGCTCAGCGTCCCGCGGAAGAGGAAATTAAACGGGAACGGTGTGACGCGCTCGCTACCTAACACGCCGAGGACGAGAGCGAAGGGGAACGCGATCACGGTCCCCATGAACCCGAGCAGCAGCGTCACCACGCTGGCTTTTACGAGCGACAGTCGCGAGGAGCCGAAGCTCTCGATGATCGGTTGTCCCCAGTCGCGGAAGCTCGCCGGGATGGCCCGGAGGCCGGTGATGTCGTTGTCCTTCGTGTAGACGGTGAAGTTCTGGAAGTCCGGAGGAAAGAACCCCTGCGTAATGAAGTTGTACATCGCGGGGAACCGGTCGGCGACGACGCCGGGCTGGAAACCGATGAAGCCGAAGCCCCAGTAGGTCACACCGACGACGAACCCAAGGACGGCGAACCACAGCGCGTACTGGAGGCGGCGTACACGGTCCAGCGCGTTCAGCTTCTCGCGAACTGCGGAGTCGGTCGACTCGGAGCTCACACGCCGTCACCCCCACCGGGGGTAGCGTTCGTCGGTTCGGACGTTCCGGCAGGGACCGTGTCTGTGCCGGTCGGGTCCGTCCCGAGGCCGTCGCCGTCGTCCCCGTCGCCGTAGTAGATGCGGTCCATCTGTTCCATCGTGAGGTCGTCCGCGTCGCCGTCGAAGATCACCCGGCCGTCGCGGATGCCGAGGAATCGGTCCCCGAACTCGCGGGCGATGTTCACCTGATGGAGGCTCGTTACCGTCGTGAGGTCCTGTTCCGTCGCTGCCTTCTTGAGATACCGCATCACCTCGCGCGCGGCCTTCGGATCGAGGCTCGCGACCGGCTCGTCGGCGAGCAGTATCTCGGGCTCCTGCACGAGTGCGCGGGCGATCCCGACCCGCTGCTTCTGCCCGCCGCTCATCGACTCGGCGCGCTGGCCGGCCTCGTCGAGCAGGCCGACGGTTCGGAGCGCGTCGAGGGCGTTGATTTTGTCGTACTCGGCGTGTAGTCCGAGTGCGCTCCGGAGCAGGCCGTTGCGTGACAGCGCCCCCGTGAGCGCGTTGCCGAACGCGGTCTTGCTCTCGATGAGGTAATGTTCCTGAAACACCATCCCGACCTCGCTCCGGTTCTCCGTGATCTCGTCGTTACTGATCAGAACGGAGCCCTCGGTCGGTTCGGTGAGACCGTTCAGCACGCGGAGCATGGTCGACTTGCCCGCCCCGGACGGCCCGAGGAGGATGACGAACTCGCCTTCCGAGATGGTAAACGACACGCCGTCGAGCGCCATCGTGTCCTCCCCGTAGGTCTTTGTGACGTCTTGGAATTCGATTGTGGGCATGTGGAATGCGTTCTGTGAACGATGGGCCGGACGCCGGGGAATCGGCGTGGAGGTTTCGGCGGCCGGCTGAATCGAGGGCTATTCGAAGATGTCGGCGCCGACTCCGAGTTCGTTCGCGACATCGATAACGGACTGGTACCGGTCCTGTGACGCCTCGCGGACGCGTCCGAACCAGAGGTCGTCGTTAGTGCCGTCTTCGCCGTCCGAGCCGTAGTAGACGCTGTCCGGAGCATCGAGGAACGCCTGCTGGATGGCGGTCTTCGCCTCGTCGCTCAGTTCCGAGGAGACGACCATCGGCGCGCGCGGCAGGCCGTCGTCCTCGTGGAGCGTGGTAGCGACCTCCTGCCACTCATCGGGAGTGGGGCCAGCCTTGGTGTCGCGGACGAACCCGCCCATCGCCGCGGCGTCGACCTGTCCCTCTTTGAGTAGCGTGTACGAGCCGACGTGACCGCCGGCGAACCGCGCCTCGAACTCCGCCTGTGAGCCGTTCCCCTCCGGAAGTTCACCGATATCGAGGTCGCCGTCGGATGACATACTGTACAGCGGGTACAGACAGCCGCTGGTCGACAGGCGGTCGGAGAAGGCGACGGTCTTCCCCGAGAGGTCGGACAGCTCCGTGATGTCACTGTCGTTGGGCGTCGCGATGATGCTCGCGTACTCCCAGCTCCCGTAGCCGTACCGCTGAAGTACTATCTCCGCGTTACCAGTCTTCACGCCGAGCGCGGCGGCGAACGGCCCGGTTTCGGCGAGGTCTGTCGTCCCCTGACCGAGCGACTGGATGATTGCACTGTAGTTGCTACCGACAGTCCCTTTGACGGACAAATTATCCGAGACTTCGTAGTTGTCCCCGAGATAGCTCTCGATGTGGTCCATCAGCGGCGCGTACTGAACCTCGAGGTCCTCCTGTGGGACGGACGGCGAGATGCCGAAATCGACCGTCCCGTCGCCGCCGAACGTCATCTTATCGCTCGTTTCCGTCGCTGTCGGATCGCTTCCGTCGTCGCCACTGTTGTCTGATCCGCCGGTACAGCCCGCGAGCAGGCCCGCGACGCCGACCGAACCCGCAGTTTTGAGGAACGTGCGTCGCCTCGACATGAACAATTGAGACTCCAGTATGACACCAATAAAAATTCCGATTCTTTTTATACACCAGCGTATGCCTCACAAATTCAACCGCCGTGCGGAACCGACTTGACGACCCTCCACCAATCAATGGTATGAGCGTCCAAACTACGGCCGAGGTGGTTCTCGTCGACTACGGGTTGGGGAATCTCCGGAGCGCCACGCGCGGACTGGAGCGTGCCGGCGCGAGCGTCGAGATAACGGACGATCCGGCCGCGTTCGACGCCGCCGACGGCGTCGTCCTCCCCGGCGTCGGCGCGTTCGCGGAGGGAATGGAGAACGCCGCTCCACTCCGCGACGCGCTCGTCGACTACGCCGAGCGCGGCCGCCCGCTGTTCGGTATCTGTCTCGGCATGCAGATGTTGCTCACCTCCAGCGAGGAGTCCGAACGCGAGGGGCAGGGCGACGCCGAGGGGCTCGACCTCATTCCCGGTCGCAACGTCCGTTTCGAGGGCGGCCAGAAGGTGCCTCACATGGGCTGGAACGAACTGTCGGTCGAACGCGACTACCCCATCGTCGACGGGGTCGACGGCGAACACGCCTACTTCGTTCACTCCTACTACGCGCGGCCCGACGACGACGCGGCCGTCGTCGCCACGAGCGACTACGGCGTCGACTTCCCGGCGGTCGTCGCCAACGAAGCCGGTAACGTCTTCGGCACGCAGTTCCACCCGGAGAAATCCGGCGAGACGGGACTGCAAATCCTGCGGAACTTCGTCGACTACTGCGTGGAGCAGTAGTCCGGGCGGGCGCTACGTGGCCGAGAGTTCATTGGAAAAAGGAGCTACGGCAAGCCCATCACCGATATTTCTCACAGCATCCGCGAGGGAGCGAAGCGACCGAGCGGTTCCTCCGCGCGAACGCAGTGAGCGCGGTAGCGCCCGCGGACGAGAGACGCGAGCGTGGCGAGCGTCGATGGGAGCAGGCGCTATTTTTCCGCAAGTTTTTCCCGGGGGCTGAGCGAACGTAGTGAGCGAAGCCCTCGCGCAAAAAGTGCTATAGGAACTCCCGAACGTCGGCGTACCACATGTCGTGGCGGTCGACGCGATCAACTCGCTCCGCGATGGCGACGGCGATGGCGTGCCAGCAGAGCTCCGTCGGGTCGTCGTCGTCGAGATTGTACTGTGCGTCGCGGCACAGACAGCCGCCGTCCTCGACGACGTGTTCTTCTGAGTGGCCGACAACGACGGTGAAGTCGTTGTACTCCTTGACGCGCTCTTCCGCGACTGCCTCGATGGCGCGTGCGCCGCGTTCGCCGTGGGTCGCGAGGATACGGTCGACTATCTCGGGCGAGAGGTCACCTGCCTCGGAGAGCGAGTCCTGCCACTCCTCGACCGCGTTCACGCCGGTCGGTTCTCGTGGGGCGTGCAAAAGGGTTCGGTGACGGGAAGCGTCCGTCCAACACGACCAGACGAAGGTTGAAGTAGGAGAGCGAGACCAGCCGGCCCGTGACGTGAGTTCGGCCCGGGTCGGCCGAGACGGGTGTGTGGACCACCGGCCCGGGTGTGCAGTCGCGGTCCGCCTGCTCGCTACCGCTCGGGCTCGATGTACACCCTCCCGATGTCCGGTTCGACGCGCCGTATCTCGTCTTCTATCGCCGTAATGCGTGCGTCCATCTCGCCGGTGTCGAGCGTCGTGTCGAACGCTACGTCGGCCGCGACGAGCACCTGCTGCGGGCCGAAATAGACGGTTCGGAAATCAGCGATCTCGGTGACGCCGTCCCAGTTCGCGACGAGCGTCCGAAGCTCTCGCTCCTGTGCGTCCGGTAGCGACTCGCCCAAGAGAAGTCGCTTGTTCTCCCACGCCAGCGCGACGGCGAAGCATATCAGCATGATGCCGATCAGGAACGCGGAGACGGCGTCGTAGAGCGGGTTGCCGGTGACCCGCGAAAGGAAGACGCCGAACAGCGCAAGCCCCGCCCCACCCAGCGCGATGGCGTCCTCGGTTAACGCCGTCAGGACGGTCACGTCGGCGGTCTTCCGGAAGCCTTCGCGGAACCCGGACCACTGCTTCTCGTCGATCTCCGCCCGCATCGACGCGTACGCCTTCTTGAACGCGTACGACTCGAAGGCGATAGCCCCGATGAGCACCGCGTAGTTCACCCACACGCTCGAGATCTGCGTGCCGACGACCGGCACCGTCGTCAACTCGGTCGTCACCGGCTCCGGATGCGTGATCGCGTGATAGCCGTGTTTCAGCGACTCCCACCCCGCGATGCCGAACAGGAGCACGCTCACGAGAAACGAGTAGAAGAACTGCGCCTTCCCGTAGCCGAACGGGTGTTCGCGGGTCGCCTCCTTCCGGCCGTAGAAGATGCCGATGAGGAGAAACACCTGATTGCCAGTGTCGGAGATGGAGTGGTACGTCTCCGAGAGCATCGCCGGCGATCCCGCAGGAGGTAGCCGCCGAACTTGAGCACGGTGATGGCGGCGTTCGACACCAGCGCCGCGACCACTACCGACGTACTGCTTGCCATCGTTCGTGGCTCACGCGGTGACGGGAAAGTCCTTATCCCACGCCCGCAAACCAGGCACGATGATCGTCGTTCTCTCCGACACGCACGGCCGCGAATCGCACCGACTCAAGGGCCGGACTCGCGAGGCCGTCCGCGAGGCCGCGATCGTCTGTCACTGCGGTGATTTCGTCACAGAGGCGGTGCTGGACGCCTTCGAAGCGGTCGTCGCCGACGCTGGCGGCCGGTTCGTGGCCGTCTCCGGCAACAATGATCGACCGGCGGTGCGCGACCGCGTGTCCGAGACGCAGGTCGTCGACCACGCTGGCGTGCGACTCGCTCTCGCGCACGGCCACGAGCACACGGGCACCTCGCTTGCCCTGTTCGGCCGGCAGTCGAACGCGGATCTCGTCTGTGTCGGCCACTCCCACGCGCCCGCCTTCGAGCGACTCGGAACCGTCCCGGTCTGCAACCCCGGGAGCCACGCCGATCCCCGGCGGTATCGCCCCGGCCACGCCGAACTGACAGTCGCCGAGGATACCCTCGACGGTGCGCTCGTCACGCCCGACGGCGAGCGGTTCGAGACGTTCACGGTCGATCTGTCGCCGGAGGGAGGGGAGGGCTGACACGAGAACGTGATGGAGGGCCGAATGTGTCAGCGACAATCGCTACGGAGGGGGGAATAAAAGTGGCGCCGGAGGCTCAAACGCCCCTTTTACCGTACGAAAGCGCGGCGACGGCGACGAGAACGACCAGTCCCCCGAGGAAGAACAACACGCCCGGCGGGAGTGTCCCGACGAGATCGATACCCCCGCTAGCGGCCGACTCTGTGACTGTATCCAGCGTCTCCGCCGCTGGCGTGGACGTCGGCGCGGCCGTCTCCGTCGCCGTCGCCTGCGGCGTGGGGGTCGCGGCCGGCGTCGACGTTCCAGCAGATGTTTCGGTCGCTGCTTCCGTCGGCGTCGACGTTGCCACTGCCCCGCCGTCCGACTCGGTCGTCGACTCCGGCACGGCACCGCTCCCGCCCGCTCCGGTGCCGCTGAACGGTCCCCGGAAGATGCCGTCGCCGAACAGCTGCTGGACGGCAGCGCTCCCGAGGAGCAGCGCGCCGACACCACCGAGCAGTCGCGAGAGCATCGCGCGGAGCCCGGAGGTCTGCTCGTCTTCTGCGGCGACGATGACGAGTGGGTCGTCGGCGGGCGCGTACACGTCCATCTCGCGGCCCTTCTCCGAGTAGGCGGTGCCGGCGACCTTGACGACGCCCGCGTCGTCGAGCCGCGAGAGGTGATACTGAACGTTCTGGAGCGAGCTATCGACGCGGTCGGCGAGCTCGGATGGTGGTGCCGGGTCGTCGTGGAGCGCGGCGACGATCTCACGCGCCGTCTCCGAGGCGAGTGCCGACAGCAGTTCGTCAGCATCGTCGCCCTCGATGCCGACGACGCGGGGACCGCTATCGTTCGTGATGTCTGGCTTGGAGGGCAGGAGGCTCACGTCCGCGATATTCGCAGCCGTTGATATGAGTTTTGTGAGGGGAAACGCCTATGCCCGAAAGCGGCCACCACGCCACATGTTCAACGTCGACCCGTGGCTCGCCGTCATGATCACGGCGATACTCCTCTTCGTTCTCGTCGTCTACCTCTTTCTCCGTCGGACGCTGCTCGCGTTCGCCGACGGACTCCGCGAAGGTTCCCGCCGCGATTAAGCCGCGGCGAGTCGGTCGATCACCTGCTCGGCCGCGGCCACTGCAGTCTCTACGTCCGCGCTGTCGACGTCCCAGTGTGTGCAAAACCGAACCCGATGGGTGCCGAACTCGGCGGCGCGCACCCCTTCAGCTTCGAGTGCGTCGAGGAACTCCGCGGCCGGCATCGGCGTGTCGACGAGCACGATGTTGGTTTCCGGCTCGTGGACGTGTAACTCGTCGACGCCAGCCAGTCCGTCCGCGAGTCGCTGGGCGTTCTCGTGGTCCTCCGACAGTCGGTCACGGTTCGCTAGCGCCTCCAGCCCGGGTGCGGCGATCATCCCCGCCTGTCGCATGCCGCCGCCGAACAGCTTGCGCGTCCGTTCCGCCGCCTCGATGAACTCGCTCGGCCCGACGAGCATCGACCCGATCGGCGCGCCGAGTCCCTTCGAGAGACAGAACATGACCGTGTCGACGGGGTCGACGAGGTCGCTCGCGTCGACGCCGAGCGCCGCCGCGGCGTTGAACAGTCGCGCGCCGTCGAGATGCACCGCGAGGTCGTGCTCGCGGGCACGTTCGGCCGCGGCCGCGAGGTCGGCGGGCGCGATGGCTGTGCCACCCTTGCTGTTGTGCGTGTTCTCCAAGCAGAGCAGGCTCGTCCCGGGCCGGTGGCCGCTGGCGGCGACGTACCCCTCGGTGACCTGTTCGGGGCTGATGACGCCGCGGTCGTCGCCCGCGACGGTCCGCGCCTGCACGCCCGAGTGTTGCGCGATGCCGCCCAACTCCCACTTGTACACGTGGCTCTCGACTTCACACAGGAGTTCGTCGCCCCGGTCCGTGTGGGTGCGGATGGCGACCTGATTCCCCATCGTTCCCGAGGGAACGTACAGCGCGTCCTCGGTGCCGACGATCTCTGCGGCGCGTGTCTCCAGTTCGTTGACGGTCGGGTCCTCGCTGTACACGTCGTCGCCGACATCGGCGTCGCGGGCGGCGTCCCGCATCGCGTCGGAAGGACGTGTGACGGTGTCGGAGCGGAAATCCGGCATACCAATCGGTACGGCTCAGCGGAGAAATACGCGACGGTCGCTACCGAAACCGGTTTTCACCCGCCGACCGACCCTCGGGTATGGACCCGCGCATCCGCGAGCACGCCGAAGTCGTGGTCAACCACTCCGTCGGCGTCGAACCCGGCGACGACGTCGTCATCGACGCCCACCCGGTCGCCGAGGATCTCGTGACTGCCCTCCACGAGACGTTGGCGGACGTCGGCGCGAACCCGCTCGTCATTCAACAGCGAACGGGCAAGCGGTTCCGCCGGGCGTATCTCCGCAACGCCGACGGCGACTTCGATCTCCCGGACCACGAGATGGCGCTGTTCGAGGCGATGGACAGCTACATCGCGATCCGCGGTGACGCGAACGTCACGGAGGAGGCTGACATCGACGGCGAGGTCCAGTCGGCCTACTCGCAGGCGCGCCAGCCGCTCACCGAGGAGCGACTCGGCAAGACGTGGTGTCTCACGCAGTTCCCAGCGGCCGCGAACGCCCAGCTCGCAGAGATGAGCACCGAGGCGTACGAGAACTTCGTCTTCGACGCCGTGCTGAAAGACTGGGACGCCGTCCGCGAGCATCAGGCACAGATGAAGACGCTGCTGGACGACGCCGACGAGGTCCGTATCGTCTCCGGCGAGACGACGGACGTGCGGATGAGCGTCGCCGGCAACGTGACGCTCAACGACTACGGCGAGGCGAACCTCCCCGGCGGCGAGGTGTTCACTGCGCCCGTCCCCGACAGCGTCGAGGGCGAGGTGCTGTTCGACAAGCCGGTGTACCAGCGCGGCCGCGAGATAACCGGCGCACACCTCGTCTTCGAGGACGGCGAGGCCGTCGAGTGGTCCGCCGAGAAGAACGAAGACGTGCTCACGGAACTCCTCACGACCGACGACGCCGCGCGCCGCCTCGGCGAACTCGGCATCGGGATGAACCGCGACATCGACCGCTTCTCGTACAACATGCTGTTCGACGAGAAGATGGGCGATACGGTCCATCTCGCGGTCGGGCGCGCCTACGAGGACACCGTCGGCGAGGGGAACGAACGGAACGACTCCGCGGTCCACGTCGACATGATCGTCGACATGAGCGAGGACTCCCGCATCGAACTCGACGGCGAGGTCGTCCAGCGCGACGGGACGTTCGTCTTCGAAGCGGACGGAGAGACGTAGGACCCACGCTGACGAGGGGATCCCCGAAGTGGGGAGCCCAACCAGCGAACACAAAGGAGCCGGCAGGGACGCGGATCCCGAGTGCCGGGACCAGCGCCGTTGCTGCGTTAACACGGGGTACATCAGCCTGAGCACGACCGTACCCCCGTGTCTGACAAGCGGTTCTCCGTCTCCGTTCAGCTGACCACCTCCACGGTTTCGTTCTGCCCGTTCACAGCAGTCGCGGACGACTGCGACCGGGTGTGTAACCCATTTCCGGACATTACGCTACGTTCGTCTATCTGATTGGGGATAAAGATTTTGTAACGTGGTGTTCTAGCCGAGATTAGAATCTATACGGCCTTAGACACTGCCGGAAATGCTGGATTCGTTTTACTTAACGGGTAAAAATAAGATACTTGTCGGTTATCTCTGCGGCCCTGTTGGCGTTAATCCGCCGAGTACCCAAACGAGCTCCGAGTGGTTCCCGCAGGCCGCCGCAGGCAGCCGAGGAAACTCGAAGGAGTAAAAAGTGGGAGCGAGCACGGTGGGATTCTCACCACGGTCGCTCCCGTTCGCTCGCTCCGCTCGCTCACCCCCCGCTCTCTGATTCGAATCCCCCCTCGGACGTTCACCACGCCTCACGGTGTTCGGCGGGTTCACGAGCACGGTGGGATTCGAACCCACGACCATCGGATGTCTTCCACCCACACGGACGTGCAGACGTTAGAAGTCCGACGCTCTATCCGGGCTGAGCTACGTGCTCTATCCGCCCCTACCGTCGTCAGGCCAAAAAGCACCCCGACTTCCGCGGTCAACCGTGGAACCGGTACAGCGAGGTGACGAACGGGAGCCGATTGAACATCCAGAACGCGACCGGGAGACCCACGACGGTCACGGCGAGGAACGCCGCGACGTTCGCCCAGATCAGCGAGAGCCACCAGCCGACGAACAGGAAGTAGCCGGCTCGCACGAGGAGATTCGGCTGGCTTCGGTCGTCGGGCGTGTCGAGGCTTCGCGGTTCGGCCAGCGAGAGCGCCGTCGGGACGAGGTTGACGAGTTTGATCCCGACCGGCAGGAGGATGACCGTGGCGTTCAGCGCCCACGCGACGTTGACGACGAGCGGCGTCAGCCACCAGCCGACGAGGAGGAACCATAACGCGCGGGTGAAGCGGGACCGGCGTGCCATGTCGCGGCTACCCCTCGCGCCGGGATGGGCCTTGTGGCGGCCCGTCGTCAGGACCGCGCGACGACGCCGATGGCGGCCGCGCCGCCGACCACGAGCGCGAACCAGTAGCTCATCACGCGATACAATAGAGCGAGCGCGAACGCCGTCGCCGCGGAGACCGGCGTGAGCGCGACCAGCAGCGCGACGAGTGCGACCTCGACGCCGCCGAGTCCACCCGGCGACGGGGTGAGGCCCGCGAGCGTCGACGCCGGCACGACGAACAACACGAGCAGCGGGTCGACGGCGGCCACGTCCAGCGTCAGCCCGGCGACGTACAGCGGGAGCGCGAAGAACACCCAGCCGAGATATGCGAACGCGACGGCCTCGACGAGCGCGACTCGGCTGCTGGCGATCCGGCCGAACGCGGCGTACAGGTCGTCGATGCGCGCCGCGACGGCCTCGACGCTGAGCCGGTCCGTGCGTTGCGTGATCGGCTCGACGGCACGGAGGACGCCGGCTCGAAGCCGCGTCCGGAACCGCCAACCGACCGCGACCAGCAGCGGGACGCCGAGCGCCATCGCCAGCAGTCCCTGCGCGAGACCGTTCGCGGCCCCGGGGAGCGACGACCGGAACAGGAGCACCGAGAGCCCCACAGCGGAAAACGAGAAGAAGGGGAGGAGATTGAGCAGGTCGGCCGTGACCACCGACGCGAGCGCTTCCTCGTACGTCGCCTCCGTGTCGCGGGAGAGCACGTAGGCGATGAACGGTTCGCCGCCGGCCTGTCCGAGCGGCGTGACGTAGTTGGCGAACGTCGCGGCGAAGTAGGTGACGACGAGCCGATGGTACGGCACCTCGACGCCCGTCACGCGGAGCACGGTCTGCCACGCCCGGCCCCACAGCGCGAGACACACGGTCGTGGAGAGACAGCCGACCGCGAGCCAGCGCGGGTCCGCCTGCGCGAGCGCCTTCGTCACCTCCTGTAGCCCGACGCCGGCCGCGAACAGATACAGCAGGACGAGCGCCACCGCGAAGCCGGCCGCCGCCTTGCCGACCGTCCGCCGTTCGAGGGGGAGCGACGCGCTCACGGCGCTACTCGATGTAGCCGAAGTCCTGTAGCCGGTCTTTGGTCGTGTCGTCCACCTCGTCGAGTACGTCCGCGTCGGGATCGTACTCGTCGTCCCACGTCTCGCCGACGCGCGTCTCGAACTCGCGGAGGCGGCTCTCGACCTCGCGGAGCACCTCGTCGTCGCTGTCAGCGAGATCCTCGGTTTCGCCGGGGTCGCCGTCGAGCCGGTACGCCTCGTCGGCGATCCGCTCGTTGCGGATGTACTTCCCGTCGACGCGGCGAGCGCCTCGCATCCGCGAGTAGTAGCGCGACTCCCTGTCGAGGTCGACGTTCGCCGCTGCGGCCTTCGTCTCTAACTGCTTCAGTTCGACGACGGGCCGGTGGTACTCCATGAAGGCGTACTCGCCGTCGGCGAAGTCGCGGTAGTCGGCCGACAGCAGCGAGCGCGTCTCCTCGACCGGTGTGCCGACGGCCTCGACGCCGGCGAAGTCGAGCACCGTGTGATACAGGTCCTGCATCTCCACCTGCTGGTCCGAGCGACCGGAGTCGACGCCGGGTGCCTTCACGATGAGCGGCACGTTCACGAGCGGGTCGTAGATACCGAACTCGTGGCCGTACAGGCCGTGTTCCCCGTGGAGTTCCCCGTGGTCCGCACAGACGACGACCAGCGTCTCCGCCCACTGGTCGGTCGCCTTCAGGTGGTCGAAGAGCCGTCGGAGCTCCGCGTCTATGTGGCGGATCTCGCTGTCGTAGAGCTTCCGGATGTCCTCGAACTCCGCTTCGCTGATGTCGCGCGCGCCGGAGTTGTACTCCTTCGAGTTCTGACACACCTCCTCGGGGTCGACGCCGGGCGCGAACTCCTCGCGGTACTCCTCGGGCGGGTGGACCGGGAGGTGGGCGTCCATCAGGTTGACGAACGTGAACCACTCGTCCCCCTCGTCGGTGAACTCGATGGCGTTGTCGATGACCGCAGGCGTCTTCGAGTCGGCTCCCTCGCTGCCGGCGAAGTGCTCGTGGACCTCGTTGCCGAGTTCGACGAGTCGATTGGCGACTGCTCGGAGCCGGTCGCTGTCGTTGACGCGCTGCCAGAGATCGGCGAGCGTGCCCGAGAGGAACTCGCCGGGCATCACCTCGAAGAAGTTGTCCTGCCGGTCGAAGCCGTCGGTGAGCCGCGTGTAGGGAGTGATCCACGCGTTCGAGGAGTAGCAGGCGGTGTCGTAGCCGGCCGCGCGCATCGCCTCCGCGAGCGTGCCGACCGACTCGTCGAGATACGGCTGCTCTTGGCTCGCGCCGTGTTCGCTGGGGTAGCGCCCGGTGAACATCGACGCGTGGACGGGAAGCGTCCACGGCGCGGGCGAGACGGCTTCCTCGTACACCGTCGCCTCCTCGGCGAGCGCGTCGAGCGTGGGCGTCGTCGGCTTCTCGTAGCCGTACGGGGTGAGATGGTCCTTCCGAACCGTGTCCAACACCACGAAGAGGACGTTGCCCCCCGACTCCGTCATATCACGACACTCCCGCCTCGCGCGAATAAAGTTCGTGGTCTGTCGCGGCTGGTAGTGTTCAGATAAGCGCAATTCAGCTGGATGAGTCAGCAACGGGATGTAGAAAGCCCCCGGTCGCTCGCCTCGCGCGCCTCGCTGTGGTCCTTGTTCAGGCAGCCATCGCTTATCACAACACCGCCGCCGTGTCACCGTTCGCCAAACAAATGTTGCCGTAACTCTTGGTTATAGAATCTCGGAGTGTTATGCATGACGTACATGAGCGAACGCGACTGGGGCTTTCACACGCGGTGTCTCCACGCCGGTCACGAGCCGGACGCGGAGACGGGAGCCGCGGCCCCGCCGATCTATCAGACGACCTCCTACGAGTTCGAGGACGCGGAGACGGCCGCGGAACTGTACGCGTTGGAACGTGACGACCACGTCTACTCCCGTATCTCCAACCCGACGACCGCCACGCTCGAACGGCGACTCGCCTCCCTCCACGGCGGCAGCGGGGCCTGCGCCACGTCGTCGGGAATGGCCGCGCTCGACGCCGCCACGCTCGTGCTGGCGGACGCGGGCGACAACGTCGTCTCCGCGTCGGCGGTGTACGGCGGCACCCACGCGTATCTCAGCTACACGGCCAGTCGGCGCGGCATCGAGACGCGGTTCGTCGACACCCTCGACCCGGACTCGTACGCGGAAGCCATCGACGAGGACACCGCCTACGTCCACATCGAGACCATCGGCAATCCGGCGCTGGTGACGCCGCCAATCGAGGAGATCGCGGCCGTGGCCCACGACCACGGCGTCCCGCTGTTCGTCGACAACACGTTCGCGACGCCGGCGCTGTGTCGCCCCCTCGACCACGGTGCCGACCTCGTCTGGGAGTCGACGACGAAGTGGATCCACGGCTCCGGTACAACCGTCGGCGGCGTCCTCGTCGCCGGCGGCACCTTCCCGTGGACGGAACACGCCGAGAAGTATCCCGAGGTGACGGCGAACCCAGCCTTCGACGGCACCGACTTCACGGAGCGGTTCGGCGACCGCGCCTTCGAGTACGCGGCCCGCCACCGCGGCCTCCGCTCGCTGGGCGACCAGCAGAGCCCCTTCGACGCGTGGGCCACGCTCCAAGGCACCGAGACGCTCGGCCTGCGGATGGAGCGTCACTGCGAGAACGCGCTGACCGTCGCCGAGTGGCTCGCCGACCATCCCGAGGTCGCGTGGGTGAACCACCCCGGTCTCGCCGACCACGAGACGCACGACCTCGCGACCGAGTATCTCGACGGCTACGGCGGGATGGTCACCTTCGGGCTTGAGGGGGGCTACGAGGGCGGCAAGCGCGTGTGCGAGAGCGTCGAGGTGGCGACGTTCCTCGCCAACATCGGCGACGCGCGGACGCTCGTCATCCACCCGGCGAGCACGACCCACGCCCAGCTCTCGGAGGCGGAACAGCGCGCCTCGGGCGTGACGCCCGATATGCTGCGTCTCTCCGTCGGGCTGGAGGACAGCGCGGACATCGTCGCCGACCTCGCGGAGGCCATCGAGACATGAGCCCAACGGTGTCGCTCGGCCGCTTCGAGTTCGACTGCGGCGAATCGGTCCCCGACCTGACGCTCGCCTACGAGACGTACGGCGAGTTCGACGGCGACAACGCCGTCCTCGTCTGTCACGCGCTCACCGGCTCACAGCACGTCGCCGGCCGGCGGCGGCGGGACGATACCGCCGGCCAGGCCGCCGCGTGGTGGGACGACATCGTCGGACCGGGGAAGGCCATCGACACGAACGAGTACCACGTCGTCTGTGCGAACGTCCCCGGCTCCTGTTACGGCTCCTCCGGCCCCCTGTCGGAGGGCCCGGACGGCGAACCGTGGGGGACCGACTTCCCCGCGGTGACGGTCGGCGACTGGACGCGCGCACAGCGCCGGCTACTCGACGAACTCGGCATTCCCCACCTCCATGCGGCGGTGGGCGGCTCCGTCGGCGGGATGAACGCCCTCGAATGGGCCAAGCGCCACCCGGACCACGTCGACCGGGTCATTCCCATCGCGACCGGCGCGCGCCTCGACGCGCAGTGTCTCGCGCTCGAAGCCATCGCCCGGCGCGCCATCACGACCGACGCCGCGTGGGAGGGTGGCGACTACTACGGCGACGACCCGGCGCTCGACGACGGCCCGACACAGGGGCTCGCGCTCGCCCGACAGATCGGCCACGTCATGTATCTCTCGAAGTCGTCGATGAAGAAGAAGTTCGGCCGCCGCTCCGCCGGGATGGACGCCGCCCGCGACTCGTTCGACCTAGACCCTGCCGCCGGCTTCTTCCCCTACCGAGAAGTGGAGTCGTATCTCGACTACAACGGCGAGCGGTTCGCCGAGCGGTTCGACGCCAACGCCTATCTGTATCTGACGCGGGCGATGGACAGCTACGACCTCGCGGCCGGCTACGACGCCGACGCCGACGCGCTCGCGGCCTTCGACGGCGAGGCGCTCGTCCTCTCGTTTACCGGCGACTGGCACTTCACCGTCGAACAGGGCGAGTCGCTCGCCGAGGCGTTCCGGACGGCCGACGGCCGCGTCGCCCACCACGTCGTCGAGTCCTCACACGGCCACGACGCGTTCCTCGTCGAACCGGAACACGTCGGCCCGCCGCTCTCTGACTTCCTCGCCGACGGCGTCCGGGGCCGTGCGGTCTCCGATACCGCCACAGAGGACGGCGACGGCGAGAGCGACTTCGCGCCCGTCCACACGAGTCTGTTCTCGAAGTGATCTCGCCCGCCGACGCTTCTTTGCGTGTGCCAGCCCAGCACTCCACGTGCTCCGCGCGCTGGCCGTCGCCGCGCTGCTCGTCGTCGCAGGGTGTAACGCCCCGACGAGCGATCCGGCCCCCGACACGGCGACGATGACGCCTGCCTCCGTCCCGGAGTCGACGGCGACGGGCCCCGAGGTGTTCGCTCCCGGCGTCACCGGCGACGGGGTGACGACCCCGACGCGCCTCGCTCGCGCCCACGCCCGGACGCTCGAAGCCACCTCCTACACGGTCAATCAGACGCTCGTACAGCGGTTCGACAACGGAACGCTCCGCTCGCGCTACGTCACGCACGCCCGGTTCGCACCAGAGCAGGGTCGGTTCCGCGCGTCGCTCCAGCAGGTCGACCGCGAGGAGGGCGACCGCGTCCGCCGGCGGACGCGCCGGTTCGGCGACGGCGAGCGCGCTTACGTCGCCAACACGGAGGCGAACGACACGACGTACCGACTGCTCCGCTACCCCGACGGTGAGCCGCGGCCCCCGAACAGTGTGTACGTCCGCAACCTGACGAACTCCGGGGCCATCGAGCGTCTGTTCACGCTCGTCGACACCCGCACTGTCGGGACGTTCACCGAGAACGGCACCCGCTACGTCCGCGTCCGGAGCTCCGAGTCAGCGACGCTCCCGCCGCTCCAGAACGTGACGCTCGCCGCGACGATATCCGAACGCGGGGTCGTCGCGCAGTACCGCGTCGAGTACGACGTCGTCCGCACGGGCCGCGTCGAGGCGACCATCGTCGTCTCGTACACGGATCTGGGGACGACGACCGTCGACCGACCGGCGTGGGTCGACCGCGTCAACGAGACGGCGAGTTAACCGGCGCTCCCGTCCGACTCATCCCCCGGACTCGTCTCGTTCGCGGAGCTTCCGCCGCTGGATCTTCTGTGTCGTCGTCTGCGGGAGCGCGTCGACGAACTCGATCTCGCGGGGGTACTCGTGTTTCGCGAGATCGTCGCGGACGATGGCGCGAATCTCCTCGCGAAGCGTCTCGGGGTCGCGCCCCTCCCCCACCGGCTCGACGAACGCCTTGATCACCTCACCGCGGAGGTCGTCGTCGACGCCGACGACGCCCGCCTGCTCCACGTCCGGGTGTTTGAGCACGGCGCTCTCCACCTCACCCGGCCCGACGCGATACCCCGAGGTGATGATCACGTCGTCGTCGCGGGCCTTGAACCAGAGGTAGCCGTCAGCGTCGCGACTGCCGAGATCGCCCGTCAGGTGCCACGTCCCGCCGTCGGGCGCGTCGACCGTCGCGTCGGTCGTCTTCGCCGGTTGGTTCCAGTACCCCGCGAAGATCACCGGGTCGCCCCCGCGCTTGACCGCGAGGTGGCCGACCTCGTCGTCCGGCTTCCGTTCGCCTGTCGCCGGATCGATGGGCGCTACCTCGTGGCCGGGGACTGGCTTGCCCATGCTCCCCGCCTGCGCCGGGAACCACTCGTGACAGTTCGACACGAGGAGATTCGCCTCCGTCTGGCCGTACAGTTCGTTGACCGGCACGCCGCCCAGCTCCGCGTCGGCCCAGTCGAGGATCTCCGGCGTCAGCGGCTCGCCGCCCGAGCAGATCGCCGCAAGCGAGAGGTCCCACGCGTCCGGGTCCTCTTCCATCAGCATCCGGATGGCCGTCGGCGGGAGAAACGTGTTCGTCACGTCGTACCGTTCCATGATGTCGTACGCCGTCTCGGTGTCGAACCCGCCCATCGGATAGCCGACGACCGGCTGACCGTAGTGCCACGCGGGAAACAGCAGGTCGCCGAGCGCGCCGATCCACGCCCAGTCGGCCGGCGTCCAGAAGGTGCCCTCCGTGTCGAGTTCGAAGTACATGTTGAACGCGGGGCAGTGGCCGGCCCAGACGCCGTGGCCGTGGAGCACGCCCTTCGGCGGCCCGGTCGACCCGCTCGTGTACATGATGATGGCCGGCGTCTCCGGGGTCGTCTCACACCGGTCGAACTCCGCGGACGCGTCGAGCAGCGCGTCGAACGCCTCCGCGTCGCCGTCGCCGGCACCCTCGCCGACCTCGACGTGGTGTTCCAGCGCCTGACACGCGGTCGCGGCCTCGGCCACCGCGTCGCGCACCTCGGTGCTCGCGACGACCGCGACCGCGTCGCTGTCGTCGAGCCGGCTCTCCAATCCGTCCGGGCCGAAGAGCACCGACAGCGGCAGCGACACCGCGCCGAGCTTCCAGCAGGCGAGATGCGTTAGCGGATTCTCGACCGTCTGTGGGAGGACGACCCCGACCCGGTCGCCCCGCTCGACGCCCCGCTCCGCGAGCGCGTTCGCCACCCGGTCGGAGAGTCGGTCCAGATCGGC
This sequence comes from Halobacteriales archaeon QH_7_66_36, assembly GCA_003021175.1. Classification (GTDB taxonomy): domain Archaea; phylum Halobacteriota; class Halobacteria; order Halobacteriales; family Haloarculaceae; genus Halosegnis. The sequence goes on from PXQV01000009.1 coordinate 20,392, forward strand.
AAAGGAGTAGGTCTCCGTCTCTCCGTCCGGGCGGTGGCGGTACAGCGCCGTCGCGTCCGTGTCCTCGTGTTTCCGCAGCAGGTCGTGGACGATGTTGTAGTCGTCCGGCAGATCCCACTCGAACCCCTCGCGTGTGGCCTCGTAGCTCTCGTAGTCGAGGTCGACGTGCCACGCCATGCCGCACACTCGCTCGCCGCGGTAGAAAAATCCCGCGTGGCCTCCGACGATCCTCAGTTGGCTTCGACGCCGCCGACCGAAAGGTACTCGTCGAGCAGGTCCTCGCGCTCGTTCAACTCCTCGACGGTCCCCTCCCACGCGTTCGAGCCGGACTCGATAATGTAGGCCCGCTCCGATAAGTCGAGCGCGAAGTCGACGTTCTGCTCCGTGATGAGCACGGTGACGTCTCGGTCGACCACGTCCGAGAGCACGTCGTACAGGTCGTCGACGATGACCGGCGCGAGTCCCTCCGTCGGCTCGTCTAACAGGAGCAGGTCCGGGTCCTGAATCAGCGCGCGGGCGACGGAGAGCATCTGCTGTTCACCGCCCGAGAGATTCCGGCCGCGGTTCTCGCGGAGTTCGTCGAGCACCGGAAACACGTCGTACATCTCCTCGATGTCCCGTGCGTCGCCCGCCGTCATGTCGCGGGCGACCTGCATGTTCTCCGTGACGGTGAGCGTCGGGAACACTCGCCGCTCCTCGGGGACGAGCTTCACCCCGCGGTTGGAGATGGCGTCGACCGACGCGTCGGAGATGTCCTCGCCGCGGAACTCAATGTGCCCCTCGCGGCGAGAGATGGTCCCGGTGATGGCCCGGAGCGTGGTCGTCTTCCCCGCGCCGTTGCGGCCGAGCAGTGCGACGACCTCGTTCTGTTCGACTTCGAGGTCGATACCGAACAGGATGTGGCTGTTGCCGTAGTAGCCGTTCACGTCTTCGAGTTCAAGAACGCTCATGCGGTTTCACCTCCGTCGCCGCTGGTGCGGTCGGTGTCCGTCCCCGCGAGGCTCGCATCCAGTTCCTCATCCTCGTCGAGGCCGAGATACGCCTCGCGAACCCGCTCGTTGGACAACACCGCTTCCGGGGTGCCGTCGGCGATGAGCTCCCCGTTGTCGAGCACGAGAATCCGGTCGGAGATGCCGACCACCACCTCCATGTCGTGCTCCGTCAGCACGAACGTGGTGTCCGTCTCGCGGTCGAGCCGCTCGATGAGTTCGACCATCCGCTCGGTCTCCGTCGCGTTCATCCCCGCGGTCGGCTCGTCGAGCAGGACCACCGACGGGTCCGTGCCGAGCGCGAGCGCGATCTCCACCTTCCGTTTGTCTCCGTGTGAGAGGTTGGCACACTCCGTCTCGGCCACGTCCTCTAACCCCATCAGCTCGATGACTTCCCACGCACCGTCCGCGAGTTCGGGGTCCTCGGCCGTGACCGCCGTGAGGTCGAGCGTCCGGTTCTCGCGGCTGATGCGGGCGATGCGGATGTTTTCGAGGACGGTCAACCCCTCGAAGACGTTGTTGATCTGGAACCCCCGCGACAGGCCGAGATTGGCGATGTCGTGAGCGGAGCTGTCGGTCACGTCAATGAGGTCGCCGCCGTCACGCCCCCGTAGCTGGACGGTCCCGCTCGTCGGCTCCAGCCGGCCGGTGAGCAGGTTGTAGAAGGTGGTCTTTCCGGCACCGTTCGGGCCGATGATGCTCGTGATCTCGCCCGCCCGGATGTCGACGGTCACGTCGTCGACGGCCACCAGCCGGCCGAACTGCCGGCGGAGGTCCTCCGCCCGCAGGACGGAGCTCACGCGGTCTCACCCCCGAACAGGCCTTCGGGCTTCACCAGCAGGACGGCGATCATCGCGACGAACGGGATGAGCTGGCCCGCTCCGGCGACGATGAGGCTCCCGACGGCGATGGAGATGCCGACGAAGTACGCGCCGACGAACGCGCCGCCAAAAGAGCCTAACCCGCCTGGATGGGGACGATGAGCGCCCCGCCGAGACCAGCGAGCGCCGCCCCGACGAAGAAGACTATCGTGTACAGCCGCGGCACGTCGACCCCCAGTAGCGCCGCCATGTCGCGGTCGGAGGAGGTCGCTCGGACCAGCCGCCCGAGGTTGGTCGACCGGAGCACGAGGAAGATACCCCCGAGCACGACGAACGACATCAGGATGACGAACGCCCGGTACAGCGGGATGGAGAGGTCACCGACGAGCGCCAGGTCGCCGGCCAGCAGCGCGGGCGGGTTGACCACGTTCGACCCCGAGCCGAATGTCGTCCGGACCACGTCGGTCAACATCAACACGAACGCGAACGTTAAGAGCAGTTGGTCGAGCGGCTCCCGGTCGTACACGTGGCGAATGAACCCCGCCTCGATGAAGACGCCGACGAGTCCCGCGACCAGTGCGCCGATGGCCAGCCCCGGCCAGAAGCCGACGCCGAGCGTCCCCAATACTGGCATGGAGACTGCTCCGATGGACCACAGCGCGGCGTAGGCACCGACCATGAACAACACCCCGTGTGCGAAGTTCAGCACGTCGAGCACGCCGAAGATGAGGCTGAGTCCGACGGCGATGAGGAACAGCCCCGCCCCGATGGCCAGCCCGGTGATCAGCTGCGCGAGAACGAGATCCACCGACACTTGTGCGAGAACCAGCCCCTGTGATACCATAGCGTACGACTCCGGTACGGGAGGATTAAACCTTACGACGCGAGCAGTACACGCACGGTATGCCGGTCTGCACAGGTTATTTATGTGGTTTGCGCATATCGCCGCGTGGTATGTCCGACGAACACAAAGGACACGGGGTGGACAGCAGCGGGTCGGCGTCGACACCGCTCGACCGTCGAGGCTTCCTCGCGGCGGCCAGCACGGGTGCGACGGCCGCGGTCGCCGGCTGTTCCGGAATCGGTGGTGGCGGCGGTGACACGATCAAGATAGGCGGCGTCTACTTGCTCTCTGGTGTCGCACAGGCGCTGGGGACCGCCTCGGCGAACGCCGCCGAGGTCGCCGTCGAGCAAATAAACGAAGAGGGGGGCATCATGGGTCAGGATGTCGAGATCGAGGTTCGCGACCACGGTGACAACCCGCAGGCTCAGGTCCGGAGCCTCGCACAGGAGTACGGCGCCGACGTGATGATCGGCATCACCTCCTCGGGCGTGACCCTCGCCTCGGCACCGACAATCGAGTCGCTGGGAATCCCGTTCACTATCACCGACACTGGGACGCCGTTCATCACGGAACCAGATACGGAAACGTACGGCAACTACTATGAGTCCGACAGCGGGAAGGCGGCGTTCACGTCCAACATGTTCCGGACGAACGCGAACACGTCACACATGACGTACGGCATCGCCAAGTTCGTCCAAGAGGAGTACGGCGCGATGCGCGTCGCTAACCTCGGGCCGAACTACGCGTACGGCCAGCAGTGCTGGGACTACTTCAAGGCGTACTCCGAGGGACTGGGCGTCGACCACGAGTACGTCGCCAGCGAGTACCCGGAACTGGAAGCAGGCGACATGACGCCGCAGATAAACTCCGTGCTCGACGCCGACCCGGATCTGGTGTTCACGAGCTTCTGGGCCGGCGACGCGACCACGTTCATTTCGCAGGCGACCGAACAGGGGCTGTTCGAGCAGGTGGAGGACGTGTTCGACACCATCGGCGCGGACCCGACGGTGTACAAGGCGCTGGGCGACACCACGCCCGAGGGTATCCACATGTCCGGCTGGTACTGGCCGACCGCCTACGACAACGAGCACAATCAGGCGTTCCTCGACGCCTACCGCGAGGAATATCAGGACGACGACACGACGCCGAACATCCCCGGATTCACCGGCGGCAGCACGTGGGCGTCCATCTTCATGTACAAGAAGGCCATCGAGGCAGCCGGCTCCACGAACGCCGACGACATCATCTCGGAGCTGGAAGGGATCACCATCGACGACGACCCGCGTGGCCCGACCACGATACAGCCCGATACTCATCAGGCGAACGCGCCGACGGTGCTCGGTGAGACGAGCTTCGACGCCGACGTGCCGTACGACGGCGCGGGACTCGTCGACACGCGGACGTACACGCTCACGCGGAGCGAGTCGAAGGAACTGCTGGACGGGAGCGGGCTCGGTCCCGGAATATAGATGAGCTACGGCGTCCGCGAACGGCTGTTCGCCCCCGACAACCGGACGCAGGTCGTCGGTGTCAGCGTCGCGGCTGTCCTGTTGGTCGTCGCACCGTTCGTGCTCGGCGGCTTCCAGACCTCGCTGCTGGCACAGACGCTCATCTTCGCCGTCTTCGCGACGGCCTTTAACCTGCTGTACGGCTACACCGGGCTGCTGTCGTTCGGGCACGCGATGTTCGTCGCGGCGTCCGGCTACACCGCCGCGAAGGTCGTCCAGCAGCTCGCGCCGGCGCTCGGCATCGCCGACATCTTCGGCGGTGCCGAACTCCTCGTCGTCTGGCTGCTCGCGCTGGTGCTCGGCACCGTCTCGGCGGGGGTGCTGGCGGTGTTCATCGGCTATCTCTCCGTCCAGCTGGAGGAGATATACTTCGCGATGATCACCCTGTCGTTCAGTATGGCGATCTTCGTCATCGTGAATCAGGACATCATCGGGAGCGTGCTTGAGGCAGTCGGCATCGGTGGCGGCACGTTCACGAACGGCTCCGACGGGCTGACGTTCCGGATGGGTGAGGTGAACCTGTTCGGCCTGGACTTCCGCCTCGTCAACATCGCCGACCCGACGGCGTTTTATCTGTTGACCCTGGTCGTGTTCGGTCTCGCGATGTACGCGCTGTACCGGATCGTCAACTCGCCGTTCGGGACGACGTGTCAGGCCATCCGCGAGAATCCGGAGCGCGCTCGGGCGCTCGGCATCGACACCACTTACCACTCGTGGATGACGTTCATCATCTCGGGTGCGTTCTCCGGGATGGCCGGTGCGATGCTCGTGATGCTCAAGACGGGCATCCTGCCCGCGGACGCGTTCTGGACCTCGTCGGCGACTCCGGTCGTCATGACCGTTATCGGTGGCCCGTACGCGTTCTTCGGACCACTCGCCGGCGCGTTCACCTACGAGTATCTCCGGTGGTTCATCCGGCAGTTCCCGCTGTTAGAGGAGTTCTGGGAGTTCAGTTTCGGCTTCCTGCTGCTCATTGTCGTGTTGTTCTTCGACAACGGCGTCTACGGCAGGGTCAGCCGGTTCCGCGCGTGGCTCGGCGAGGCGCAGTCGCGATACCGTGACGACGGCATCGCGGGCGTCGTCGCGCTCGTGCAGGAGACGATCGCCGGCGCACTCCGTGCCGCCGCCGAGATCGTCCGCGGCTTGGCAGCCGCACTTCGGGCGCGACTCGGCCTCGCCTGAGACACCCCCGTTCGTCGGGCCCTTTCGACGCTGCTTGATACCGCCGACGCGAGTGGCTTCACTGACTACCGTTCAAACGATGGTTCTTCCTCCTCGTCGTCCCCGGCCACCGTCTGCGTCTCGTCGGGTTCCGTCACCACGTCGACCGTCTCGGTGTCGGGCGACTCGCTCTCGGTCTCCGCCTCGTCGGTCGCGGCCTGCTCGTCGGCTTCGGCCGATTCGGCCACGTCCGGCTCGGTGTCGGATTCGGTCGAGTCGACCGTCGTCTCCTCGTCGGTTCCGGCGTCGATGCCCACGCTCCCGCCCACGTCGAAGGCAGAGGAGAGCGCGTCGCGCAGCGATTCGACCTGTGCGGCCACCTCGCGGAGCTCGTCCACGTCCGCGGCGATGTCGCGACGCCCCTCGCGGGTCTGCCGCTCGACGCGCTCCAGTTCCGCGGTCACCTCCTCTCGGATCGCGTCGAGGTCGCTGGCCAGCTCCTCTCTCGCCTTTGCGAGTTCGGTCGCCGTCGCGTCGAGTTCGTCGCTCATGGCGGCCCGCTCGGCCGCGGCCTCCTCGACGGAGGCGTCGATACCTGCTATGCGGTCGCTCAACTCGGCCAGTTCCGCCTCCACCTCGTCGTGGATCTCGTCGCTCACCGACCGAATTTCATCGCGCAGGTCGGCGACGACCTCGGTCGGTCGCCCCTCCTCGTCGAGCAGCGACCGGAGCGGCTCGACGTACGCCCGCAGGTCGTCCGTCCGCTTCTGGACGCGGTCGAGACGCGCGACCTGACTCTCCGCCAGTTCCGCTTCGAGTTCCGTCGTGAGTGTCTCGCGCACGTCCTCGTCGACGTCGCCGGCCTCCAGTTCCGCCGCGAGCGCGGCCGCGACCGAGCCCTCGGCCGCAACGCCGCCGGCTTCTCCTTCGTCCGATTCGACCGCCGTGTCTGATTCGACGACGGCCGGCTCCGTCTCGTCTGCGTCCGCCTCGGCGACGGCTGCCTCCGGTTCTTCGTCTAAGCCGACCTCTGGCTCCTCCACGTCGGGGGTCTCGTCGGCGTCTTTTCCGACCTGTTCATCGTCAGCCGCTTCTTCGGCGGCCGCTTCGTCCTCCGCGGCTTCCTCGTCGGTGCCCTCCTCGACCGCGGATTCGTCGAGTTCCTCGAAGGAGTCGGTTTCGGGAGCACCGCCGGCCCGATCGTCGGGCACGTCGGGCTCCTCGTCGCTACTGCCGCCGAACAGCCCGCCGAGGAAGCCGGTGATGCCGCCGCCGAACGACGATTCCGGCTCGGACACTCGGGTCGTCGCGCTGATGCGGAGCCCCGCGTTCGCCGGTTCCCCATCGAGATCGCTGGTGTCGAAGTACGCGCCGTACGCGACGGCCAGCGGGTCGTCGGGGGTGACCTCACCGGCGAACACGATGCCGTCCGTCGCGGCCGTGCCGTCCTCCGGCGCGTGGTCCGGGTGGAAGCCGACCTCGTTCGGGTCGACGCGGGCCGGCAGCTCGTCCGTCACCCGGACCGAGGTTTCGCCCTCTGTCTCCGTCGTCACGTTCAGCGTGACGATCATCCCCTCGTTCTGCACCCCGACCGACCGTGCAACGGTCGTCGCCCCGTCGCTCGCTGTTATCGCGTACTCGTCGCTCATGCACGTTCGTGCAAATCCGAGACTAATCAGTGTATCACATAGCTTTCGTCGATTAAAAATAGTATCTTAGTTGAATGCTTCGGGGCTCACGTCGGCGGCCATCCGATCGAGGTCGGCCGATTCGTCGGGCTCTTCGACCACGTCGAGTCCGCGATTGTTCACCGCGTGCGGGTCGAGACCCACCTCCTGCAGGAAGTCCTTGTAGATGCGCTCGCAGGTCTCACCGGCCTTCTGTCGGTCCGAGGCGTGGTCGCACAGCTCCGCGAGGACGACACCCTCCGGCGTCTCGTTCTGGTGGATGATCCAGTGGTTGATCAGATCCGAGAGCCGACGAATGGGCGAGGTGAAGTGGCCGTAGATCTCGAAGTTGAGCGCGTGGTGACCGCCGAACGGGTCGGACATGTACTTCGCGCGGGGCATCACCTTCATCACGGCCCACTGGATCTGGTCGAGCTGGCGACCCGGTGCCTCCTCCAGCGTCGCGTTGACGGCCTTCCGGGGGTCGTCCCACGAGTCGCCGGGGACGGAGACGCCGTCCAAGTCCTGTATCTCCCGGAGCGCCTCGTCCCACTCGTCGGGGGTCGGCTGCGGATGGACGCGGAACATCGCCTCCAGCCCGCGCACCCACTGGAGTTCGTGGGTGACCGCCTTGTTCGCCTTCAGCATGCACTCCTCGATGATGGTGTGCGCGCGGTCCCGGCGCGGGTTGAGCACGAGCGAGCCGTCGGCCTTCCGCTGTTCGTGGAGCTGGTCGGCGAGCTCGTGAACGAGCGTCAGCTCATCGTGGAGGTCTGCCTCGGGGTCGTCGAGCCGGTCCTCAGCCTCCGAGTACGTCAGTCGCTCGTCGGAGTGGACGACCGACTTGTAGATGTCGATGGATTCGTTCGAGAGCGTCTCGCCGTCGATCTTCATCTCGACGGTGTGGGCCAGCCGGTCCTCGTTGGGGACGAGCGAGCACACCGTCTCCGCGAGCACCGGCGGCAGCATGTGCATCGTGTACCCCGGGAGGTAGACGGTGTTGCCCCGCTCTAACGCCTCATCCCACATCGCGGTGCCCGGCTGGACGTAGTGGGTCACGTCGGCGATGTGGACCCACAGCCGGTAGTCGTCGCCCTCCTTGCGGACCGAGACGGCGTCGTCGAAGTCCTGTGCGTCCGCCGGGTCGATGGTACACGTCGTCAGGTCCCGACAGTCCGTGCGGTACTCCTCGTCGAGTTCCGCCTCGATCTCGGCCTCAATGTCGGTCGTGCGCTCCTCCGCCTCGCGGATCACCTCACTCGGAAACGCGTCGCGGAGTTCGAACTCCTCGAACAGTTCCTCGCGCTTGTTCGCGAGGTGGCGCGACAGCTCCTCGTCGATACGGACGGGACCCTGTCCCGCCGCGGTGCCGGCCTGCGCCTGCTCGTCGGTCATACCATGGCTTCGAGACGGTTTCAGTTAGGCGTGTCGGGGATAGTGTTCAAATATGGCGATTCAGTCAGGGGAGCTAGCGACAGGGTGTAGAGAGCCCCCGCTGGCTCGACTTCTGCGTGCGGCCGACGGCCGCTCGCACGGCCCGTGAAGCGTCGCTTCACGCTGCCCGGGCCTCGCTGCGCTCCTCGCGGGCCTNNGTCCGGGTTCGTCGAGTGCGAGGCCGGCGGAGCCGGCCTCGATTGGTCGCGGCGGCTTCACCGCCGCGCACCGGCCCCTTTCAGTCCCACCAACCGCGGTTGCGTAGTCGAGCGACGATCCGCGTATCTGAACACTATCGGTGCGAGCGCACCCGCGTCGCTCACCGCTCGCTCTCGGAGCGCGGTTCGCTCTCGGTCGCCAACTCCGTGTAGCGGGCCAGAAACTCCTCGCGGCTCACGTCGCCGGCACCGCTCTCGGCGAGCAGTTGTTCGAGGTTGCCGCGTGGCTGATGGTTGATCTCGCGGTGGCAGGGTTTACACAGATACTCGAACTCCTTGTCCGACCGGTCGTACCGGTCGCCTTCCTTGTCGTACTCACGCGCCTCCGAACGGGACACGGTCTCGCCACAGGCGATGCACGTCACCTGCGTCACGCGGTCCCGGTTCCGCCACATACCCGCCTGTTGTGACGGCCCCCACTTATTCATTCCTGCGTCGTCGCACGCCGCACACGATCACCGAAGGTCTCGCTCGGCCTCCCACGTCCGGAGCAGCGCGGCCGTCGTCTCGTTGACCGGCGTCGACGGCGCTGCGTCGGCGACGACGCCGACGATTGCGTCCACCTCCGTCCGGCGACCCGCTGTCACGTCCTGCAACATCGACGACCGGTTCGCAGCCGTCGCCGCCGCGACGCGCTCGACCGCGGCGACCGCCGTCTCGTCGGCCAACTCGACGCCCCGCTCGCGTGCGACCTGTGCGGTTTCGCGGGCTGCCGCGTGCGCGACCGACTCTGCCGGCCCGTCGAGGAGCGTCCCGTTCTCGACGCGCGCCAGCGCCGTCACGGCGTTGATACCGGCGTTGACGGCGAGTTTCTCCCACAGCCGCCGCGGCATATCCGTGGCGGTCACGGTTTCGATCCCCGCGGCGTCGAAGACTTCGCCCATCCGGTCGGCGGTGTCGCTCTGCCCGCCTTCACGCGGTCCGAGGACGACCGTTCCGACGCCGGTGCAGGCGACGACGCCCGGCTCGCGTCGGCGCGCGCCGTAGGTGCAGGTCCCCGCGAGCGCCGGCGCGCCGAGATGCTCCGCGAGCGTCGCCTCGCACAGCCCGTTTTGCAGTGAGAGACAGGCGTCGAGCGCGCAGTCGGACAGCGCCCGCGCCGCATCCGCCGTGTCGAACGCCTTTACCGTCACGACGGCGAGGTCCGCGCCCGCTGGCGGCTCCGTTTGAGCGTCGGGATGGACGGTCGCCTCCACCTCGCCCGTGACGCGGAGCCCCTGCTCCCGGATCGTCGAGACGTGCGGCTCCCGCCCCACGAGCGTCACGTCGTGTGTGCGGGCGAGTAGCCCGCCGATGAGCGAGCCGAGACTTCCCGCCCCGAAGACGACGATCTCCATGTCCGTTACGAAGCGGCGGCAGACCAAAGGGTTCCGGTCGTCGGCTCGCCCGAGGCGCGCGCCGTGAATCAATCAACGGTTTCGCTCGCCCCGCCGTCGACACTCAGGACGTACGTGTGCCGTCGACACGCAGCGACAAAAGCCCTGCTCGTCCCGGCTACTCCTCGGTCGTCGTCTCGTCCAGTTCCTTGTCCCCGACGTAGATGGCCGCACCGTCCTGTGCGACCTTCTCCGCGAGGACGGCACACTTCACGCGCATCGGCGAGATCTCGACGCCGAGCATGTCGACGATGTCGTCGCGGTCCATCTCTCGGATCGCTTCGAGCGACATCCCCTGTAGCTCCTCCGAGAGCAGGCTGGCGGAAGCCTGCGAGATAGCACAGCCGTCGCCGATGAACGAGACGTACTCCACGGTGTCGTCGTCCTCGGCCAGCTTCACGAACAGCTTGATCGTGTCCCCGCACATCGGGTTCTCGCCGACGTGTTCGAAGGTGGCGTCGTCGAGTTCGCCGTAGTTACGGGGGTTCTTGTAGTGGTCGAGGATCTGCTGGCGGTACATGTCGGAGCCGGATACCATCGTTGTAGATCGGAGGGGAACGCGGGCAAAAAGGGTTGCGTGCCGTGGATGCGCTCAGTTCGGATATGGATGTCTGGTTCTTTTTTACTGTCCGGTGACTTCGGATTCTTATATTACGTTCTGTTAGCGCGATTCTAGGGAACCGCCCCGCCGACCGCGGCCACACGCCTCCCCAGCCGACTCCTTCGCTCGTGTCACTCGCTCAGTCGTCCCTCGCGCGCCGCTGGCTCGCGACGAGACGCG
>PXQV01000010.1 GCA_003021175.1 Halobacteriales archaeon QH_7_66_36
CCGAGCCACCGTTTCGGGACGTAAACGTGAGCGCCGTTGCCGGTGGCTTTCACGTCGCGGTCTACGACTTCGTGGCCGGCGATTTCGAACTGGCCCATGTACCATGTATAGACTAAGTGGAGACATGAACGTTACGGAATGTGAGCTTGCGGTCCGAGCGTATCGCACGGATGAACAGGTGATGACGGCGCTGTATCCCCTCCCTACTCGCTCCCTTCGATCGCTCCTTGAGGGAGGGGCCTTAGCGCCTGTGTTCAGGTAAAGCCGATGGCGGTCGTCGTCGAGTAGTCCGCGCCGACACCCTTGCACATTCCGAAGCTGACGAGGAACATCCCGATGAAGTAGATGGTCAGCGGGACAGCGATCAGGAGCACGTCTCCGGGCGCAGCGACGATGTTCTCGCCCTGCGTGGCGAAATCACGACGACGATGAACAGCAGCGCAACGAGCGTGAGTGGGTCGATCTCCGGGACCAACGTCTCGTCGTACCACTTCTCACTCTTGATTCGTGTACCGACGCTTCGGGTGAGAAACCCACCGACGAAGGGAATCCCGAGGAAGACGACGATTACTCGGAGCACTTGCGTCGGCGTTACGTCGAACGTCTGGATGCCGGCGACGAGCGTCTCCATGCCGAGCAGCGGCGGGAGGAACAGCCCGAAGAACCAGACGTACACGCCGTAGGTGACGATCTGAAAGAGGCTGTTGAACGCGACCAATCCGGTGACGTACTCGGTCGAGCCGTCCGCGAGTTCGTTCCGGACGAGCACCATCACGATACGTCGCAGACGGTGAGGTACTTATCGAGGAAGTCCATCGACCGCGGGTCACCACAGCTCTCGCAGTCGCAGTTCGGCCCGTGAGCGTCGACGTTACTCATCGACAGCCTCCGGCTTTCGAGCGGTGATACTCGCGGAGACGAGGAACTCGCTCACGTCGTACTCGTCGTCCCAGTCGCGGATGAACGCCTCGCTGTCGTCTTTCGGTGAGATATCCACCGCTTCGAAGCCCGCGTCGGTGAGCATCGCTTCGAGTCGGTCGATCGTCGACGCGCCGGCGACACAGGAGACCACGGAGTCCGGGTCAGCGCGGAGTTCGTGTGGAACCGCGGCAGTCAGTACGACGTCCGAAATCGCGAGTCGTCCGCTCGGACGGAGAACGCGAAACGCCTCGTCGAACACCTGTGGTTTGTCCGGCGAGAGGTTCACGACACAGTTCGAGATGATCACGTCGATAGCTTCGTCGGCGACCGGGAGATGTTCGATCTCGCCGAGGCGGAACTCGACGTTCTCGGCGTCGTTCTGACCGGCGTTTGCACGTGCTTTCTCGACCATCTCGGGTGTCATGTCGACACCGATCACGCGGCCCGTCTCACCGACTTCCCGAGCCGCGAGAAAGCAGTCGAACCCCGCACCCGACCCGAGATCGAGCACCGATTCACCGGCGCTCAGCGACGCGATCGCTCGGGGATTCCCGCATCCCAAGCCCAAGTTTGCGTTCTCGCCGACGCTCTCCAGCTCGGCCTCGGAGTACCCGAGTTGGCGAGCCGTCTCGTCGGCGGAAGCCGCCGTTTCCGCAGAGCTGCAACGGGAATCGTCGTTCGAACAGCAGCCACCCTTCCCTCCGCTGTTTTCTGTTGCAATGCGTGCGTACCGCTCTCGGACGATCTTCCGTTGCGTCTGTGCGTCGAGACCAGACTCCGTCCGGGCGTCGTTCGTGTCAGACACTCGCGGTCACCTCCTGTTCGATTTCGTCGGAGAGCGACTCCACGCGGTCGCGGACCTCGTCGCGGACCGCTCGAACCCGGTCTGGGGCTTCCCCATCGGGATCGTCGAGCGCCCAGTCGCGGATGTCGACGTTGGAGTCGTCGGCATCGAGTTCGAGCGTCGAGCAGCCCATCGTGGCGACATAGTCACACGACTCGAGTCCGTCCGTCGAAATTCTCCGTGGCGTGCGGCCCGAGAGATCGAATCCCTCCTCCCGCATCGCCTCGATGACGGCGTCGTGAACGTACTCAGCGGGACGGGTTCCGTCGGCGAGGATCCCGACGATGTCGCCGAGATCGCGACGCTCACGCTCGCGTTCGGCAAAGGCGGTCGACATCTGTGACCGCCCGGCGTTCTGGACGCACACGAACGCCACGCGAACCTGTGTGTCGGTCATCGGTCGGTCCGCCGCGTCTCGTCGAGGGCCGTCAGAATCGCCGCGGCCCGGTCGGTCGTCTCGTAGTACCGCCACGTCCCGTCTTTTCGTCGCGTGACGAGCCCGGCGTCGTGGAGATCAGAAAGAGCGTGACTGATCGCACTGTCGCTGACGTCGACGACCGGATTGATCTCGCAGACACACAGCTCCCGACCCGCGGCGGTCAGCAGTCGAACGATCGTGTATCGCGTATCGTTCCCAAGCGTCCTGAGCGCGGTCAGGTCGGCGTCGGGACCGGCAGGCGTCTCCGGTCGATACGAGCGCAGTGAATCGAGCCGTTCCGCGACGTCGGTTGCACAGCACTCCCCGCTCTCCTCGGTGATGAGGCGTTCGAGTCGTTCTGTCTGCGGACACATAGATGACTATTTGAACAGTCTTTCATATAGTGTTGTCGGGAGAGAGACGACGGGTCGCTGTGCGCGCCGCACGCACCCGAAACAACCATCGGGCAGTGCGACACCTCGTCGGGGGCGGCCACAGCGTGCGCCGCCGCTGGCCGCCCTCGCGGCCGGGAAGGCGGGCCAACGGAGCGCGGGCGAACGGCTTTTAGTCGCCGACGGCAACGTGTTCAAGAATGCCGTACGACTACACCGGGTCGGTACACGACGCGCTCGTCGCGGCGTATCGCGCCGACGAGTCGCCGTTCCCGACGGACGATTCACGCACGTATCCGCGGCGCGACCACCTGCGCGACGAACCGGCGCTGCTCAAGCAACTCTTGTTTCCGCACTGCTGGAACGCGACCGACCTGTTGGACGACCCCGAGGCCGTCCGCACCCGACTGACCGACCTCGGGACCGCAGTTCAGAAGGGAGTGGGCGCGTACGCAGACCGCGATCCCGAGGCAGTGTCCGGCGTCGTTGACGACCTGCTCGACCGACTGCCGGCGATTCGCGAGACGCTCCGGAAGGACGTGGAGGCCGCCTACAAGGGTGACCCCGCGGCGAAGAGCTACTGTGAGATCATCCGGTCGTACCCCGGCTTTCACGCCACCCTGATCCACCGGGTGGCGAACCACCTCTACACCGCCGACCACCCCGAGTACGCTCGCGAACTCGCCGAGTACGCGAAGGTCGAGACGGGTATTGACATCCACCCCGGCGCTGACATCGGCGACTACTTCTTTATCGACCACGGCACGGGCGTCGTCATCGGCGAGACGGCGACGGTCGGCGACTGGGCGCGGATCTACCAGAACGTCACCTTGGGCGCGCTCCACTTCGAGGAGGCTGAAGACGACGACCACGCGCTGGCGAAAGGCTACAAGCGTCACCCGGACTTGGGCGATCACGTCGTCGTGGGGACCGGCAGCAACGTCCTCGGCCCCATCGAGATCGGCGACCACGTGAGCATCGGCGCGAACGCGTGGGTGACGGACGACGTGTCGGACCACACCAGCGTCTTCGTCTCCGAGCATCCCGAACAGGCGCGGAAGCCGACGGACTGACGCCGCAGACGCCCCAGCCGTTCACAGTCCCCGCACGAGCACCCACGCGAGGCCGACGGCAAGGAGGCCGCCCGCCGTGTTCGCCGCGGCGTACCCCAGCGCCGCCCGATGTCTGTTCGCCTCCCAGAGTCGGACCACGTCGACCGAGAACGACGAGAACGTGGTGAAGGCACCACAGACGCCGGTGCCGACGAGCAGGAGCAGCTCGGAGCCGACGGAGAGGAACGTCACTCCGCCGAGGGCGAAGCTCCCGACGACGTTGACCGTCAGCGTGCTCACCGGGAGTCGGTCGTCCGCGACCAGCAGGCCGACCAGATGCCGCAACACGGCCCCGACGGCACCGCCGATGCCGACCAGATACGCCGGCGGAAGATTCACGGCTGGCCTCCGGGCGTCGCTCTCCGGGCAGCGACCTGCGATGCGACGATGCGACCGCCGGCGACGGCGAGAAAGCCGGCGGCGTAGCTGGCGAGGACGTACCCCGCGCCGACGAGCGGCGCGGCCAGCGCCGTCTGGAGCGCGAACGTGCTGTAGGTGGTGAACGACGAGAGGAAGCCGGCGGCGAACACCAGCCGCGACCGCTCCCCGAGCGAACCCGCGAACTGCCGTTCGTAGACGAGGAAGCCGAGCAGGAAACAGCCGACGACGTTGGCGAGAAACGTGCCCGGCAGCCCCGCGACGGCGCGGCCGACGAGATACCGCGCGTTCGCGCCGAGAAAGCCACCGGTGGCGACGAGTGCGAGCGATTCGAGCACGATCAGTGGCCGTCGGTGATTCATTCGGAACTCGCGGGGCGTCTGGCGAGCCATTCGCCCGACCGTGGCTTAACGACATCGATGGGTGGAGGAGGAGGAGGGAGATTACGCGTCGTCAACCCGAACCGGATCGTCGACGGCAACCGCGTCACCGTAACTCGTTGACGGCACGCGCGTGATGAGCATGACGGTGAAGTAGTGGTCGAAGGCGTCGGTCGGGGCCCACGCCGGCAGGGTCGCCTCGCGCCGCTCCGCGAACCGCTGGCGGAACCGCTCGATCGGCTCACCGGTCTCTGGATCGCGGGAGGGCACGACACAGCGGGCACAGGCTTGGGCACCCTCGAAACGGGTGCCGTCAACGGTGAAGCCGCCGGGGTCGTCACCGAGGAAGCGGTCCTCCCAGAACGGCGGGACGCCGCCGATTTCGACGTTCGGGCGGAGGCGGCGACGCGCCCCGGCGACGGTCATCTCGTCGAACCACGAGGCCACCTCCTCCAGCGTGCCGGTGCTGATGACCGACGGCCCGAGGTCCGCGCGGTCGACGAATCCCGGCGGCTCGCGGTGACGGAGGGCGACCTGCTCGCCGGCGAAGTCGCTGAACCACGCGCTCGCCGCGTCGCGCTCGGTCGTCAGGTCGAAGGTGTGTGTCGCGTCGTCCGTCCGGAGCGTGAGTTCGTCGGTCGCGGGGTCGAACGCCGACGCGACGGCGTGGGTGTCGTCGATCTCCTTCGCGTTGAACGTCTCGCCGACGGTGTCGAACTCGTCGCGCTCCGGGTCGGCGTCCGGATCGACCAGCGCGTACGCTCGGTCGTGCCGGAACGTCCCCGCGTCGGTGATGTCCACTTCATCGACCGCCGTCCGGTCGAAGCCCTTCACCGGATACACCCAGAGATTCTCCACGTGCGCCATCGACCGAAACTGGCGGGCCAGCCGATAAAGCCTTGTGCGGTTCTCGGGGTATAGACTCGATTACTTTGCGCCTCCGGCCTGCGGTTCGCTCGCTGTGTAGGTCGGGCCGCTGTCGGGCACTCAGTCGCTCGGCTGGTGGTGCGTCACGCCGCTTGCGCGTCGATTTATGTGAAAGGTGACCAGACTAACAAGCATAGCGAGCAAAACATGAACAGCAGAGGAACATTACTACGATAGTATCGACTTGACGCTGGAATCCATTCCCTGTAAGTGAGTGAGGCAACCAGCGTACATGCTGCGATTACCCGGCTCAACGGTACACGGGGAGGAGGAACGCTCATAGCCTATATTTGCCTTCGGAGAATATTACTTGTTCATTCTAGTGTTGATAGTACGGGTTCGGCACTGCAAGCTGGCAGTCGCCGCCGCGTTCGACGAGGCCAACAGAGTCGAGGGCGCTCAAAGAGACTTACTTGGACGACTCTGGGTCGAAACATCATGTCTCGGAACACATCGGTTCGACACGTTCGCCTGTGGTTCGCAGGCGGACTCCTCGTGCTCCTGTACGGGGGGCTCATCTGGGACCAAGCCACCCCTGACCCGCCACACAGCGGCGGCCTCCCGATCTACTTCTACGTGAGCGTTCTCGTCGCCGCTGTCGCCGGGGGCTTCCTCGGGGCGACCCTGGCGCAACGGTCGACAATGGGCGCGGGGCGTGTGCGGACGGCAGTGGCGCAGCTCCTCGCCACCGTGGTGCTGTTCACGCTCGTGGTAGGTATCTACGCGGCGTTCGACCCGAGCTACCTCACGCCGAGTATCGCACGTGGCTGGTACGCCGCCGTATCCGTGGTCGGCGTGCTGGTGGCCGCGTCCCATCTACTCGATTACGTGCTCAACGACGCGCTGGCGGTGCGGTCGGAGCCGGCGTGAACGTACGCCCCCGGTGTCATCCGGGGGACGCCACGCGCGGAAGTTCCAGTCCGAATCGACGTGACCACCGACCGAGATTTTATATCTCAGAGCGAGACACGAAACGAACGTGGGACGGGACAGAGCTCAACTCGTGCTCGCGGTGGCGGCCGTGATAGCCGCGGCGCTCGCGCCGGCGCTGCTGGCGTATCTCCAGTTGGGGTATCACGCCGACGTGGACGCCGCCGGCGACTTCGAAGACCCGGCGGCGAACGCCCGAACCGTGCTCGACCGAGCGACGTTCGAGGCGGCCAGCGACATCGCCGGCGAGTACGCGTGGTCGGCCCGGACTGCCGCGGCCGACCAGAGTCGGGCGGTGCTCCGGCCCCGGATCGACCGACTCGAAGCCGAACGGGTCGCGGAGGGCACCGCGGTCTTGGTGACGTACAACGCGACGGCGGCGAGGGCGTGGGCGCAGACGGCCTGTCCCGGCGGTCCCGCCCGGCAGTTCGGCTCGTGCGTGGCGGACGGCGGCCTCGTCCTACAGGAGCGGGCCGGCGAGGCGACGCTCGTCGCCGTCGCGTTCGACGTGCGGGTCGTCCGCGAGCGGGGCGAGACGGCATTCACCCTCGTCGCCCGGCCGACCTGAAGGAGCCTCACGCGCGAAAAATACTACCGCTCTGCCACGCAATGTGGTACCATGGCTGAAGCCGAGGCGAGCGTGGATACGGAGACGGACAGTTCGCGGGCGGACGAGACGCCGATTCGCGAACTCGTAGAAGACGGGCTCGTGGGAGCGCTCGGCGGCCTCATCGGCGTTGGCCCGCTGACGATCATCTTCATGCTGCTCTCGCAGGCGGGCGCGTTCAGCCTGACCGAGTTCCGCACGCTCAGCGACGTGTTCCGGCTGGTGGTCGACTTCTCGCCTGCGACGGCGCAGGTGCTCGGCTACGTCGTCTTCGCGCTGGGCGCGATGGTGACGTGGCCGCTGGTGTTGGCGTCCATCGGGACGTTCTTCCCCGGCGAGCGGTACGCGATCCGCGGGCTGTTCCTCGGGGCGGCCATCTGGACCGGCTTCTCGATGGCGTGGTACGACGGCTTCGCCGGCGCTCGCCTCCTGCTGTATCTCGTCGCCACGTTCGGCGGCCACCTGCTGTACGGCTATCTGCTGGGCGCGACCTTCGACAAACTGTTCGAGGGCGACCGACCGCACCTCGCGCCCGGCGACGAACAGGTGGTGTGAGGCTCGCCCGAACCACAAGTATAAGCCGTTGCCTCACCCTACTATGTTCGAATGGAGGAATAGTGTGGGAATGGACCGCCGGATAACTGTTCTACTGGTCGACGACGATCCGGAGGTAGCAGCGCTGACGGCGGAGTATCTCGAGCGGATCGACGACGAAATTCGACCGGTGACGGCAATCGGGACGGCCGAGGGAATGGAGACGCTGGCCTCGGAGTCGGTCGACTGTGTCGTCTCTGACTACGAGATGCCCGATGACGACGGCCTGAGCTTCCTGCGGCAGATACGCGAACAGACCCCGAAACTGCCGTTCATCCTGTTCACCAGCAGGGGAAGCGAAGAGGTGGCGAGCGAGGCCATCTCAGCGGGCATCACCGACTACATCCAGAAGGCGCGGAACCGCGACCAGTATGCGGTGTTGGCCAACCGCATCCGGAACGCGGTCGACCGTGCCAGCGCCGAGGAACGCGCCGCGAGTCTCGCTCGCATCAACGAACTCATCCGGGAGGTGCAGGACAAACTCGTCCGCGCCGAGACGCGCGACGAGATCGCGGGTGCCGTCTGTGACACGCTCACGAACGCCGATCCGTACGCGCTCGCGTGGGTCGGCGTGCCGAACGAGGAGACGGGCGCTATCGACCCGCTCGCGGCCGGCGGCGAGGCGCTACCGCTCATCGAGGAACTCACCGTCCGGCACGACGACACTCCCCGCGGCCGCGGTCCCAGCGGCCGGGCCGTGAACACCCGCGAACCGCAGGTCGTCGACAGAGCCGCGACCGACCTGACGGTCGAATCGTGGCGCGACTTGGTCGAACAGTACGGCATCGAGTCGCTGATGGTACTGCCGTTGGTCGACGACGGCAAGCTCCACGGTATCCTGCCGCTGCACGCGGATCGCCCGGACGCGTTCGACGGGGAGGAACAGACGGTGTTGTTGGAGTTGGCGGACACGATCGCGGCCGCGTTCACCGCCGCCGAGACGCGCCGCCGTCTCGAACAGTACGAGACGATCGCCAGCGCCGCCGGCGACCCGATGTACGTCCTCGACGAGACCGGCGTCATCGAGTTCGCCAACGAGCCGCTGGCAACGCTGGCCGGTTACGACCGCGAGACGGTACTCGGCACCCACGTGTCGGAGTATCTCACCGACGAGGCTGTCGACAGGTCCGAGTCGTTGATCGCCGATCTCGTCTCGTCGACCGGCCCGAACAGCGCGACCATCGAGGTGGCGGTCGAACGCGCCGACGGCACCACGATTCCCTGCGAGGACCACATCAGCGTGCTGCCGTTCGACGAGGGGTTCCGCGGGACGGCGGGCGTCGTCCGCGACATCTCCGAACGGAAGGCCGACGAGCGTGCTCGCCAGCGACTCCACGAAGTGGCGACCGACCCCGACCGGGACTTCGAGGCGACCGCACGCAAACTGCTCGACATCGGTCGCGAACGGCTCGGCCTCGCGGAAGGGCGACTGGTCACCGTCGACGAGGCGGCCGGCGACCACGAGATCGTCGCGGTCGCAGCCGATTCGTCACACGAGGAGACGCCGCTGGACCTCACCGAGGCGTGTTACGAGACGCTCGTCGGCGACGAGGGCGTCGCAACACACCGGCTACACGACGCCGAGCAGGCCGACCCGGACGCAGCGCCAGTCGAGGGCGAGTGTTACATCGGGCGCTCCGTCGTTGTCGACGGCGAACAGTACGGCGTCGTCGGCTTCCTCGACCCCGACCCACGACCGGAGTTCTCCGACCGAGAGCGCTCGTTCGTGGAGTTGGTCGCGGGAACACTCGGCTACGAACGCGAACGGAGCGCCGCTCGCGAGCGCATCGAGGGACGCGAGACGACGCTCCGTCGTCTCCACCGCGAAGTCGCGGTCGACCGGCCCGTCGAGGACGCCATCGGCGCTATCCTCGAGTTGGGGAAGGAGACGCTCGGCCTGACCCACGCCGTGATGTCGACCGTCGACGGCGACCGCTACGAGATGGTCGTCACGGATTCACCACACGAAGCGGTCCAGTCGGGCGCGACGTTCGATGTCGACGAAACCGGCTGTGTGCTGACCATCCGCGAGGAGGAGACGAAACGCGTCACGGATATGAGCGAGGCAGAGCGGTGGGCCGACCTGCCGATCCACACGGAGGTGGGGATGTGCTGTTACATCGGTACGCCGCTCGTCGTCGACGACGAACTGTACGGGACGCTCTGTTTCCAAGACACCCAGCCGCGCGAGAAGTCGTTCTCGGCGTGGGAGGAGACGCTGGTCGAACTGACGGGGCAACTGGTGGCGCGACTGCTCTCCGAGCGCGAGAGCCAGCGGATGATGGCCCGCGAGCGGGACCGACTCGCCGAGTTCGCCAGCACGCTCTCACACGACCTCCGGACGCCGCTGTCTGTGGCCATCGGCTACACGGAGATCGCGAGAGACAGATGCACCGACGAGGAAGCAATCGAGTCGCTCACTACCGCCAGCGACGCGCTCGTCCGGATGGAGCGGCTCATCGAGGACACGCTGACGCTGGCTCGCGACGGACAGACGGTCGGTGAGACGGAGCCGGTCGCGCTGGCGAACGTCGCCACGGAGGCGTGGGACGGGCTCGACACCGGCGACGCGACACTCACACTCGCCGACGACCTGCCGCACATCGACGCCGACCCGGAGCGGCTCCGGCGTCTGCTGGAGAATCTGTTCCGGAACAGCGTGGAACACGGTCCCCCGGGCAGCCAGTCGGCCACCGGAGGGAGCCTCACACGCGGCGCGGCGAGCGGGCAGTCGGAACAGAGCGAGGGTGGAGGCGACGACGCGGCCCTCGGACGAGGGGCACGCGGCACAGACGGCGGCTCCGGCGGCATCACTGTCACCGTGACGGCGACCGACGACGGGTTCCGCGTCGCCGACGACGGCACCGGCATCTCGCCCGAGTACCACGGGACGATCTTCGACTGGGGCCACTCGGCGAACGTCGACGGCACCGGCCTCGGGCTCAGCATCGTCGACCGAATCGCGGAGGCACACGGCTGGTCGGCGCGGGTCACGGCGGCCGAGAGCGGCGGCGCGGCCTTCGAGTTCACCGGCGTCACCCACGCGTAGCGCGCAGCCGAGCGTCGTGCCGCTGGAGACAGGTTCATACAGGCCACCGTCGGAGACACCGGCAGTGACCGACTCTCCACGGAGTCGCGCGAGCGTCGCCGCGCTCGTCGCGGGCGGCAGTCTCATCTCGGCAGGACTGGGTGCATACGAGATCGTGCCGGCGAGCGTGACGCCGCTCGTCCGCGAGACGCTTGGCGTGACCGCGTCGGCGGCCGGCCTGATCGTGAGCGTCATGTTCGGGACGGCCGTCGTCGCGAGCCTCCCGGTCGGGGTCGTCCTCGACCGGGTCGACTCCCGGCGGGCAGTCGCCGTTGCCGTCGCGGGCGTCCTGCTCGCGGGCGTGTGGGGGTGGCTCGCCGGCCGAGCGAGCGCGTATCGGTCGCTGGTCGCCTCGCGCGTGCTCGGCGGCATCGCGTACGTCGTCGTCTGGAACGCCGGCATCGACATCGTGAGCGAGGCCGTCTCCGCGGACAGCCGGGCGACCGCGGTGGGGTGTTTCACCGCGAGCGGCCCGATCGGCTTTGCAATCGGACAGGCGACCGGACCACAGGTCGCGGCGTGGTTCGGCTGGCCCGCCGTGCTCGTCGCCTACACCGGGCTCGCGGTGGTCGGGCTGGCGCTGTTCTGGCCGGCCAGCCGAGGGCTCGGCGGCGTGGGCGGCGGTGCCCCCTCGCTCGCGGCATTCGGCGGCGTGCTCCGGAACCGCCGCGTCTGGCTCGTCGGGAGTCTGGGCTTTCTGGCGTACGCGCTGTATCTGTTCGTCAACAGCTGGGGACCGACCTACCTCACGGAGTCCGTCGGTCTCTCGCTCGCGACGAGCGGGGCGCTCGTGGCGCTGTTCCCCGCCGTCGGCGTCGTCTCGCGGATCAGCGGCGGGGCGGTCTCCGACCGGCTGTTCGGCGGCCGTCGCCGCCCGGTCGTGTTCGGCTCCTTCGTCGCCGCCGTGCCGCTGACCGTCGCGCTGGCGCGGGCGGAGGGCATCGCCGTGCTCGTGGCGGCGCTCCTCCTGTCGGGACTCGCCATCCAGCTCACGCTGGGGCTGGCGTTCGCGTACGTCCGGGAACTGGTCGAGCCGGAGGTCGCCGCAACCGCAGTCGCCTTCCAGACCGCCGTCGGCCTCGCGGGGGCGTTCATCGCGCCCATCGCCGGCGGCGCACTCATCGAGACGGCGGGCTACCGGCCGGCGTTTCTCGCGGTCGCGGGCGTCGCCGCCTGTGGCGCGCTGCTCGCGTGGCGAGCGCCGGAACCGGCCTGAACCGCCACTGTGCGGCCGGCGGGTCAGGCGACCGCACGCTTTTCCGCGTGCTCGCCGATCCTCGGCCGTGAAGCCATTCGTCGTCGCCGGCGGTGACGCCGCCGGGCTGAGTGCCGCGAGCAAGTGCAAGCGAGCGGACCCCGACCGCGAGGTCATCGTCTTCGAGAAGGGCGAGTGGGTGAGCTACGCCCACTGCGGAAGCCCGTACTACGTGAAGGGCGAGGTGGACGGGCTGACGGATCTGGTGTCGCTGTCGCCGGCCGATGTCGCGAACCGAGGTATCGACCTCCGGCGCGGCCACGAGGTGACCGGCGTGACCGAGGAGTCCGTCACCGTCGTCGGCCCGGACGGCGAGTTCGAACAGCCGTACGGCGACCTCCTGCTCGCCACCGGTGCCCACGCCGTACAGGGGCCGTTCGACGGTCTCGACCAGCGGGGCGCGTTCACCCTCCACGGGTTGCCGGACGCCGCCGCGATGCGCGCGTTCGTCGATCCCGAGTTCGACCCAGAGACGGCCGACATCGGGCCGATAGACGCCGCGCGACTCCGCCCGCTGGCAGACCTCCCGACGCCCGAGACGGCAGCCATCGTCGGCGGCGGCTACGTCGGCGTCGAGTTGGCGGAGGCACTCTCGGCGCGGGGCATCGAAGTCCATCTGTTCCAGCGGGACGAGCATCTGCTCCCGCCGTTCGGAGCGGCCGTCGGCGAGGCCGTCCGCGCGGAACTGGCGTCGGAGGGCGTCGTCGTCCATACGGACACCGCCGTCGACAGCATCGCCGGAGGCGACCGGGTCGACCGGGTCGAACACGCGGACGGCATCCTCGACGCCGAGATGGCAGTCGTGGGCGTCGGCATCCGGCCGAACACCGGACTCGCCGAGGACGCCGGAGCGACGCTCGGCGACTCGGGGGCGGTCGCGGTCGATCGGTACGGGCGAACGGATATCGACGACGTGTACGCGGCCGGCGACTGCGCCGAGGCACGCCACACCGTGACCGGCGAACCGACGTGGGTACCGCTCGGTCTCACCGCGAACCGGGCCGGCCGAGCTATCGGCGCGACCGTCGGGGGCGAACCGACGCCGGTGGGCGATGTCGCCGGCACCGCGGTGGTGAAGGCGTTCGAGGTGGGCGCGGGACGGGCCGGGTTCGTCGGCGACGCGTCGGCCCGCGCGGCCGGCTTCGAACCCGTCACGGAGACGATCACCGCCGGCTCGCGGTCGGGCTACTATCCGGGGGCCGCAGAGACGACCGTCACCCTCACCGCCGACCGCGGAACGGGTCGCGTCCTCGGCGGGAGCGTCGTGGGCACTGACCGCGCTGCAAAGCGCATCGACACCCTCGCCACGGCGCTAGATGCCGGCCACACCGTCGCGGAGCTCGAACGGCTGGATCTGGCGTACGCGCCGCCGTTCTCGCCCGTCTGGGACCCCATCCTCGTCGCCGCGAAGGTGCTGGCGGGCCGGCTGGAGTGACCGTCCACAAGCGATTTATCCCGACGTCGAGTGGCAGGCCGTATGGTCTTCACTCCACTACAGGGTGGCCCGCTCGGCCCGCTGCTGTTCGGCCTGCTCAGTCTCCTCGTCCTCGTCGCCGCCGTCTACTGGACGTACACGGACGCCAAGACGAACAGCGACCAGCCGGCGTGGCTGTGGGCGCTCGTCGTGTTCCTCGCGCCGCTGCTCGGCATCCTCCTGTACGTCCTGCTCGGGCGGGAGTGATTCGGCGCTCCATAACCGCGGAACGCTCGCTTGAACGTTGCCCTCTACGGCCAGCGCAGTTGGAGCGGGGCGGTCGACTCTCACCGAAACCGAGTACGACCCGCTCGTGCCGTTTGCCTCGCCGATGGGCAGCCTCTCCGTGCAGACGTGGGGGCTACCAAACGCCGAGGTAGCTGGCGGCCCCTCGGGCGATTTTTTCGGTCGTCGTGTCGACGAGGCGAGCTTCTTTCGTCTGGATACCCGCGTGACGGATCGAGACCATCGTCCAAGGGTTCACGTAGGGGTGGTAGTCGTGGTCCGCAAGAGGTCGGAGCCTTTCACGACCGTGCCGCGCTCGTAGCCCGCGCTCATTCCTCGTCGCCGTAGTCGTCGTCCGTCGTCAAGGCGGAGCCCGCGTTCACCTGCGCCGCGTACGAGGCCAGACGGTCGTCCTCGGCGACGGTCCAATACCGCCCGCGGTGGCGAACGAGGCTGCGTTCCTCCAACCGCGACAGCACAGCGCCAACGCTCCCACGCTCGATATCCATCGCTTCGTGAATCTCCGTCTGCGTGAACGCCTGCTCGCTGTTCTCCGCGAGGAACTGGAGAATTCGATACGGCTGTGTCCCCTGTTGTAGGTCGAGAACGTCAGCGGTTTCGTCGTCGAAACGGTCGATACTGATGGGCACGCGTAATAGACTGCGATAAGCCTGTGGGGAAGCTACGCGAATGACATCCTTCGTGCTGTTTACCGCGTGGCATCCTCCGGCACGGCGTGGCCTCGCTGTGACTTGGGAGAAAGTATCACACAACAGTTACGACTCGCTACCAGAGACGATAGACATGGATAGCGACCGATTGCAGGCAGAATTCATGAACACCGTTTATAAATCCGCCTCCCGCGATGACGTGGCCTATTATGTTGACCGCGCTACGACGGTTGAGGGGCCGGTCCTTGAGTTGGGTTGTGGTGCCGGGCGAATCTATCTTGAACTGCTCGAAGCGGGTGTCGATGCTGACGGCATCGATCTTTCGTCGGACTCGCTGGCCGTTCTCCGAGAGGAAGCTGAACGAGAGGGACTCGACCCGAACGTCTGGCAGGCGGATATGACTGAGTTTAGTGCCGACAGGAAGTATGCACTCGTCACGTGTCCTTTCAACGCCATTCAAGAGCTAACGACGATCGAACAGCAGCAGGCGCTCCTCGAATCAGTATACGACGTGCTGGCTCCCGGCGGAATCTTTGTTTTTGACACGTTTGTCCCGGACTTCGAATACATCGGCGAAAAGTGGGGTGAGTGGCAACAGCGGACAGTCGAGTTTCGTGGCGAACCCATCGAATTCCACACCTGCTCGCGCATTGTCGATGAGGTAGCCCAAAACTACGTCTCCGAAAAGGAAGCTGTCACACAAGACGGCGATCAGTTGTTCGCCTTTCAGGGCCAAGCGACGCTACTACCGTACCGCGAACTTGAGTTACTCGCGCGCCTGTCGCCGTTCGAGTCTTGGGAAGTGACCGGCAACTACACCGACGAGCGTCTAACGGACGACCACTCGGCACAAGTATGGACACTCGAAAAGGCGGGGTGAGACCGACACTCATATGTGATGTATTTACTCGGATATTCGGAGGCCGTAGTCTCATGTCGTACGTCCTGCTCGGGCGGGAGTGATTCGGCGCTAAGCACTTCCGTTCGGCACGCCAACCGTAGTCTGATGGGTTGCAAGCTGCTCAACGTCGAGAAGGGCGCCGCCTCCGTCGGCGCGAGCATCGGTGCACGACTCGGAGCGAAGACCGGCCCCGTCGGGGCCGGAATCGGCGCTGGCCTCGGTGCCGCCGGCGGCTACATCGCCGACGAACTGACCCCCTCGTGTCCCTGTTCGGGAGGGACGCTCATGCCGGACGGCGGCCGCGTCGAGCCGACGGACACACGGGATGCCGACGCGACCGCGAACGAGGACAGGCCGCGACGCGTCGAGATTCCGGTAACTGAGGCGTAGTCACCCTCTTTTCGAGCCGACCGTTCACAGCCCCAGCGGGTCGAGGTCGACGTGCTCGCCGACGAGCGCCGCGGCCGCATCGTACGAGTCGCGGTCGGAGTCGGTCGGTTCGGAGCGGTCGACGCCGGCGCGGTCGAACACTCGCTGGACAAAAGCGTCACGCACGCCGCCGTTCTCGAAGAGCCCGTGGAGGTAGGTGCCGAGCGTGTCGCCCACGGCGGCGCTGTCCGGGCCGAGCGGCCGGGCCACGTCCGCCAGCGCCCGCGTCTCGCCCAAATGTATCTCGTAGCCGGTCGCCTCGCCGGTCGCACCCGCGAGCGGGCCGACTCCGTCGACGGGGACGGTCGTCTCGGCGACCCGCTTCTCCGGCGAGAATCGCGTTTCGACGGGGAGCCGTCCGAATCCGTCGAGCCGTTCGACCTCGCCGGTGGCCTCGACGGCCGCGTTCAGCAGGCGCTCGCCGAGCAGTTGGTAGCCGCCACAGATGCCGACGACCGGTCCGTCGAAGTCGGCGAGTCGGTCGCCGAAGCCGGCCTCGCGGAGCGCGAGCAGGTCGTCGACGGTGTTCTTCGTCCCGGGGAGCACGAGCGCGTCACAGTCGAGCGGAGCGTCGGGCGGGAGATACGCGACCTCGACGCCCGGTTCGGCGGCCAGCGGCTCTCAGTGTCGGGAAGCGCGACGCTGTCCTCCTCGGGCAAGCCGGGGTCGTCGTACGGGAGGACGCCGAGCACCGGCACGCCGGTTCGTGATTCGAGGTCTTCGATGCCGGGTTCGAGTACGTCCCGCGACCCCCGGAACTTCGTGATGACGACGCCGGCCACGCGCTCGCGGCAGGCCTCGGGCATCAACCGGAGCGTGCCGACGACGTGTGCGAAGACGCCGCCCCGCTCGATGTCGGCGACGAGGAGGATGTCGCAGTCGCGGTCGGCGGCCGTTTCGGCCCCGTCTTCGTCGGCGTTCTCGGCGACATCGTCCGCTTGCTCAGGTTGAACATCGTCGGCGACATCGTCCGCTTGAGCAGGGCGGACGCCGTCGGCGAACCGCGCCGTCTCGACGTTCGCGAGGTCGCGGTGGAGCAGGTTCGGCTCCGCGATCGAGCCGGCCCCCTCCGCGACGATCACGTCGTGGTCACGGGCGAGTCGGTCGTGAGCGTCCGCGGCCGCCGCCACCGCGTCGTGCCAGTAATCGTCGTAGTAGCCGTCGGAGGTGACGTTGGCGAGGCCACGACCGTTCACGACGAGTTGGCTCTCGCCGTCGCCGCGCGGCTTGAGCAGGACGGGATTGTGGTCGGTCGTCGGGGTGACGCGGGCGGCCCGCGCCTGCACGTACTGCGAGACGCCGATTTCACCCCACGGCTCCGACCCGACCGGCGCGGCAACGGCGCGGGCGTTGTTCGACATGTTCTGGCCCTTGAACGGCGCGATATCGTAGCCGCGGTCGGCCAGCAGGCGACAGAGCCCGGCGGCGACCGTGCTCTTCCCGACGTGGCTCGCGGTGCCGGCGACGAGCAGCGTCCGCGTCATCGCCCGGACGCTCGGCACGCGGGGGCTTCGGCCTTCCGCTCCCGGCCGTCCCGGAGGTCCGGCTCAACCGCCCCCGCGAGCCGGTCGCTGGCGGCCGCTCACCGTTGCTGCTGGACGCCAGCGTGCCAGTGTCGGTTACGGGCCGGGCGGAGCGAGCCGGACGCGGGGCCTCACTCTTCGGGTCCCGGGCCGTCGAGCATGGCCCGGAACAGGTCGGGGTCGTCGAGCAGTCCGTCCGGCGGGGCGTCGGTGTCCTCGAGCGAGTCACGGAGCGCGGCGTACTCCTCGTTGTCTGCGAGCTCGGCGGTTCCCAGCTCCGATTCGAGGGTCGCGACCTTGCTGGCACGGGCGTACGTATCCCGCACCGTCTCGTCGTACTCGGACAGCGCCGCCAGCCGCTCGACGACCCCTCGGAGGTCGGGGCCATCGACCGGTTTCGTCAGGTACTCGTCGAACGGCATGTCGATGATGTCGACATCCGGCTCCGCGGCCGTCACCATCGCCACCCGCACCTCGTATCCCGTCTCGCGGACGCGCGCGAGCACCTCGTCGCCCGACAGGTTCGGCATCATGCGGTCGAGCAACACCACGTCGATGTCGTCGTCTATCGCGTCGAGTGCCGCCTCCCCGCCGTACGCCACCCGCACGTCGTACTCGTCGAGCCACATCTTGTACGAGTCCGCGACGTTCTCCTCGTCGTCGACGGCCAAGACGGTCGGTTCGTCGTTCATGTCGGTCCCATCGTTCCGTCTATTTTCATCTCTACCGCTCGGGTATATACGTGTGGGCTAGCGTAATCGTCCGGGCACGTCACGCGGTCATCACCTCCTCGGGCCCGGTGACCTCGATGCGGAGGCCGCCGTCGTCGCTCTCCGTCGCCCGCACCGTCCAGCCGTGGAGGGCTGTCACCTCTCGGACGATGCTGAGGCCGAGGCCAGTGCCGTCCACGTCGCCGCTCGCGCCCGACTCGAAGATTGCCTCGCGCTCGTCCTCGGGGATACCGGGACCGTCGTCGGCTACGTAGAACCCCTCCTCGCACGTGTCGACCGTGACCGACACGTCCGGCCCGGCGTGTTCGACGGCGTTCCCGAACAGGTTCGCCAACAGCCGCTCCAACTGCCCGCGGTCCGCGCGGACGGTCGCGTCAGCCGCGACGGTCAGCGTCGCTTCTTCCGCTGACGCACCGGCCGTCTCCCACACGTCGCGGGCGACCGCTTCCAGCCCGACCGGGTCGGGCGCCTCGATCTCTTCGGTCCGTGTCAGTTCCAGCACGTCGTCGACGATGCGCGCCATTCGGTCGTGCAGCGACTCCAGCTCTGAGACGTACTCGCTGTCGACCTCCGAACCGAGCAGCGCAAGCGTCGCCTTTGCCGTGTTCAACGGGTCACGCAGGTCGTGGGCCAGCGTGGAACGGAACCGTTCGAGCCGCTCGTTCTGGCGTTCGAGCTCGCGCTCGCGGGCAAGCAGGTCGAGGGCCGTCTCGGCGTGGCTGGCGAGGAGTTCGAGCTGAGACCGCTCCGTCTCCGGGAACGTCACCACCTCGTGCCGTGCGACGTGGAACACGCCGTGCTCGCCGACGGGCAACATCAACACCGTACCGAGGGGCGCGTCGCTTGCCGCCCGCTCCGCGGCAACCGTCCCGTAATCCTCGATGAGCCGAGATTCGCCCGCCACAAACACGTCCATGGAGAGAGTCTCGGGGTCGAACGACGGCAGCTCGCCGGTCGTCCCTGCCGTGGGTTCCATCTCGTGGACGGCCGACGACGCGGCGACGGGGTCGAGCGAGTCGATGACATCGTCGTACTGCCAGAAGCAGACGAGCGCCTCGTCGAACACCGACTCCACGATGTCGACGAGCACCTCCGCGATATCGTCGACCGATTCGGCGTACAGCAGATCGGTCGCCGCTTCATGGAGCTGACTGAGCCGCCGGCTCCGACGCTTCCGTTCCGAGATGTCGCGGAGGGACGCCAGCACGCGCTGGTTGCCGTCGCGCTCGAACGTCGTCAGCGTCACCTCCACGGGGACGACACTGCCGTCCTCGTCTCGGTCGGCCCACTCGAAGGTGTAACTCCCCCGCTCGACGGCGCGGCGGAGGTTCGCTTCCGGGTCGGCGTCGACGTGGGCCTCGGCGGTCAGCTCGGCGATGGAGCGGCCGAGCAGCTCCGTCCGTTCGTAGCCGAGGAGCTCACAGAACCGCTTGTTGACGTCGAGTATCGTGTCGTCGTCGACGCCGTGGACGATGAGCGGGTCGCCGACCGCCTCGAACAGTTCCGTGGGGAGCGGCCGCTCGTATCCCGTCTCACGAGCCGCGGCGCGGATCCGATCGACGAGCGCGGCACCTGGCTCGTCCTCGGCGGGCGCGGCGACGTACTCGTCCGCGCCGGCGGCGACCACCTCGGTCGCGACGCGGGGGTCCTCGCTACTGGCGTACGCGACCAGCGGCAACGAGGGGTGTTCGGCGGCGAGCCGGCCGGTCGCCTCGGTCGCGTCCAGCGAGTCTGTGCAGACGACCAGACACTGGACTGGCAGCTCGGCGACGGCCGCCACCACCTCGTCCGGCGACTCGCAACGGTGAACCCCGGTGTCGAGCCGTCCGGCGATCGGCTCCGGATCCGGCGTGGTGCCGACGACCACGACGGTCGTCTCGTCGGCCGGCAGCGGCGAAGGCATTGTCTCGAACTACGAGCGGATTCGTAAATAGTAGTCGGTGCCGAGGGGTGAGCAGTCGCGGTCGGCTCGGCCGCCCGGCCGCCGACAGGAGGCGGGCGCGGACGGGAGCTGGGCGGCGTCGGGTCAACACTTCCTGCTTGCGACCGTCCGCCGTTGCGTGCGGTCGGGCGCGTCCAGCCGCACCTTCTGGGTGACCAGGACCACGGTCACGCTATCGAGTCGGCGCTCGTGGGTTCGCTCCCACCGGGCACAGAGATACGCGGCGAAGCCCTCGCGGAGCCGGTCGCCGCGACGCAGTTCCGTCAGGTAGACGTACCACCGGTGGCTGGGGTACGTGTCCCCCGAATCCGCGGGCCGGAACACGGGGTCGCCACCCCGGAGCGCGTCCACCCGGTCGCCGTCGGCCGTCGTCCCGACGGGGACGTACCAGCCGTCCGTCGACAGCGGCTCGGGCGCGAACATGTCCCAGCGGCGCTCCGTCGGGTCGAGCGTCCCCGCCGCCGGGGTGGCGACCACGCCCACGCCAGCGGCGTTCCACACCAGTACGAACGCAAGCAGGACGGCGGCGACGGCTCGCGCGGCCGGTCGGACGCGGTCGGCCGGAAGCGAGGACGGCCGCGGGAGTCGCCCCCTCACGGTCCGGGCCCGAGCTGCGACCCCGGTAGTCCCGGCCTCGAGTCGGTCCCAGACGGCCGGCGGGAGGAAGGGGAGCAGGCCGGCGACGGAGACGAGCGGGAAGACGCCGAGCCGGAGCGTCGCCAGCATGAACAGGTGGCCGCCGGCGAAGGCCGCGACCAGCGCCGTCCGAGCCCGGCCGGTTGCGAGGAGGAGCAGCGGCGAGGCGACCAGCAGCGCCAGCCACGCGTGGGCACCGAGCCGCAGGAGGGCCGGCGCGCCGGCGAGCAGGTCCCCCAGCCCGACGGTCAGCGCGTCCACCCCGAAGACGAGCCGGACGGCCTCGCCGGAGCGCCACGCCGACCCGCGCAGCTTCAGGACCGCGTTCACGAGGTAGACGACCAGCACCTGCACGAGCAGTCCCGCGGTAGCGACGGAGACGACACGCTCCTCGGCCGTCGCGTCGGGGGCCGCGTCGAGGCCCCAGCGGGTGCCGAGCGGGAGCAGTACGCCCCACAGCAGGAGTCGCCGCAGCAGCGAGTCGCCGGCGTTCAACACCGCGAGGTTCCGGGTGTGGAGCGAGACGAGCAGGAGGAACAGCGCGAGCGCGGCGGCGCGGCTCCGGTAGCCGACGGCGAGCGCGAGCGCGACGAGCCCCGTCAGGGCGAACAGGCCCGCCGCCCACGCGACCGAGCCCGACAGCGCGTAGACGGAGAGCCGGCCGACGGTCGGGTAGCGGTCGAACAGCAGTTCGCGGGGGAGGACGCCCGCATCGGTGTAGAAGGCGACGAGGTCGGGCGCGCGCAACGCGAGGTCCGCGAGCACGAGCAGGCCGAGCGCGACCCGGAGCGCTGCCAGCGCGCGCGGGTCGACGCCGAGGCGGGGACGCAGGGCGGCCACGATACGGGGGTGCCGGTCGGCGAGCGAGCGGGACACGGGTTCTCGTTCGCGTGAACCGGGACCGGGGGCATAGCCCTTGTGCGACCGTGGCGGGTGCGCTCGCCGCCCGGGCTCAGTCGTCGGCCCGGACGACCGTCGTCCCGACCCGTCGGTCGAGGAAGTCGTCGAGGATACGGAACAGCCTGATCTTCTGGTCGATGTCGGAGGAAGCGTGACCCTCCTCGCCGAGTTCGACGTACTCGAACTCCTCCCCCTCACCACCTTCGTAGCCCAGCTCCTCCAGCCGGTCGCGGTAGAGCCGCGCCTGCTCGACCGGGACGCGGCGGTCGTTGACGCCGTGGACCAGCAACAGCGGACAGTCGAGGTTCGCCGCGTGCTCGACGGGCGACCGCTCGCGGTACAGTTCGGGGTGCTCCTCGGGCGTGCCGAGGTTCTTCTCCATCAGTTCGGTGCGGAAGTGGGGCATCGTCGTCTCGAACATGCGTTCGAGTTCGGTGAGGCCGATCCACGCGATGCCGGCGTCGTAGAGGTCGGGATACTGGACCGTCTGCCAGTAGGCGGAGTAGCCGCCGTACGAGCCGCCGAAGACGACGACGCGGTCGGAGTCGAGGTAGTCGTGCTCCGCGAGGACGTGCTCGGCGGCGACGGCCACGTCGCCCTGTTCTGCGCCGCCCCAGTCGTCGTACAGCTCGCGGACGAACTCGCGGCCTCGCCCCGTCGAGCCGCGGTAGTTCACCTGCAACACGGAGTAGCCCCGCGAGACGAGGAACTGCGTGTACAGATCGAAGTTCCGGTGGTCGGCCGCGCGCGGGCCGCCGTGCGGGTTGACGATGAGCGGCGACGGCCGCTCGCCGGAGTCGTACAGCAGGCCTTCAATTTCGAGCGTGTCGTAGGCGTCGTGCTCGACGGCGGCCTGCCGCGTCTCGGGGACGCCGTCCGACTCGAAGGTGAAGAACGCCGCGTCGGCGAAGTTGTCGGGGTCGAACGGGCCATAGTCGGCCGCCAGCAGCGTCTCGGTCGTGTCGTCGGTCAGGTCGTACGCGAGCAGGTCCGGCCGCGTGCTGGGCGTGGTGTGCGACACGAGGAGGCGGTCGTCGTCGATCTGGGTGCGGCCGGTTCCGGAGAGGGTGGCCACTCCCTCGGGCAGGTCGAGCTCGCGCGCGTCGCCGTCGAGGTCGTAGACGACCGGCGCGACCGCCGCCTCGCGCGTCCGGTGGACGAGGAACCGCTCGCCGTCGTCGAGGAAGGCGACCGGCGACTCCTCGCTTTCGCCCCCGTACCACGTCACCTCGCCCGACTCGAACTCGTAGACGCCCGCCCGCGAGACATCCTCGGAGTTGTCGGAGACGAGCAGGCGGTCGCCGTCCGGCGAGAAGTCGACGGGCGAGGCCTCGGCTCCCGTCTCACCGATGTCGAGGTTTCGGGGGGTCGAGCCATCGGCGTCGTCGCCGGCCGGCGGCCGGCCGCCCGTGGCGCGTGGCGCCACGCTGGCGACGTACACGTCCTGATTCTCGAAGTCGTCGGCCTCGTTGGTGCTGAAGGCGATCCGTTCGCCGTCGGGCGAGAGCGTCGTGCTGCCGGCCGCCCGCTCGTAGTCGGTGAGCTTCGTCGTCTCGTCGGCGTCGCGGTCGTGCCGGTAGACGTTCATCTGACCGTCTCGCGAGGAGCCGAAGTAGAGGACGCGGCCGTCGTCGCTCACCGCTTGGAGGGCGTTCTGTCCCGCCTGTTCGACGACCGGCTCGGTGTTGCCCTCGCGGTCGACGACGTGGATGTCGTTCTGCTCGTTGCCCCCCTCGTCCATGTGGAAGAACACCTCGTCGTCGCCCCACTTCAGCCACCAGCGGGCGTTGCGCGGCACCTCGCCGTCGGTCACCCGCCGCGACTCGCCGGTGTCGGTGTCGATCAGGTGGAGTTCGTTCCGGCCGGAGCCGTCGTAGTAGACGGCGACCGTCGAGCCGTCCGGCGACACCGTCGGATGGTGAAAGCTCGGCAGCCCCGCGAGCTCTTCGAGCACGTCGTCGACATCGTCGAAGCGCATCGTCCGGCCGAAGTAGCCGAACTATCCTGAACGTTTGGAGACGTTGGCGAGTCAGGGTCGAAGCACCTCGACGCCCGCCGTGTCGTAGTCGGTCATGGCGGCGAGTCGGTCAGACACCTCGTCGAGCGACACCTCGCGGCCGACGAGCGCACCGGGGTCGAGTCGGCCGCTCTCGACCATGCCGAGCAGTTCGGGGAACCGGGTCGGGGGCATCCCGCGGGAGCCGAGCCAGTCGACCTCCCAGCGGGTCATCCAGTCCGCCGGGAGCGGCACCTCTCCCTGCTCGGCGTCGGTGGTCAGCCCGACCTGCACGTGGGTGCCTCGCTCGCGGAGACAGCGCACGGAGTTGCGGGCCGTCTCCGCCCGGCCGAGCGCGTCCACGGAGACGTCGGCCCCGCCGTCGGTCGCATCGTCGATGGCCGCGACCGGGTCGCGCTCGCTCGCGTCGACGGTCACGGCCGCGCCGACCTCGTCGGCCAGCGACAGGGCGTCGGAGGATACGTCGACGGCGACCGGTCGCGCACCGAGAGCGTCGGCGATCTGGACGGTCGAGAGGCCGACGCCGCCACAGCCGTGAACCGCCACCCAGTCGTCGCCGTCGACGGCCGCCCGGTCGGCCAACGCGTGGAAGGCGGTCATGTACCGACAGCCGACGGCCGCCACGTCGCGGAACGGGAGGCCGTCGGGGACGGGCTGGAGGTTGTAGTCGGCGCTCGGGACGGCCACCTGTTCGGCGAACGCGCCCGGCGCGGCGGACTCGAAGCCGAGGGCGGTGCCGTCGGTACAGGTGTTGCCGTGACCGGTGTGACAGCTCTGACACGCACCACAGCCGAGGTTGAACGGGACGACGACGCGGTCACCCTTGCGGAACCGCTCGACGCGTGGGCCGACAGCGAGCACCCGACCGGCGGGTTCGTGACCGAGCACGTAATCGAGCGGAACCTGATCGTCGGCCCACTCGCCGTGGCCTTTCCACGCGTGCCAGTCGGAGCGACAGATGCCGCAGGCCTCGACCCCGACGACCGCACCGTCCGGGGCCGGGTCGGGGGCCGGGCGCTCCGTCACGTCGAGCGGTTCACCGTACTCGCGGAGGACAGCAGCGCGCATACCCCCGCCACGCGTCCGGGAGTGAAAAGTGCCTGCTCACGTGGGCGCGTACCGACCGTCCCGTTTCGCGACCAGCCCCTCCCGTTCCAGCGTGCGGAGCACCGGCAGCAGGGTCAACAGTCGTTCGTCCAGTGCGGTCGCCAGTTCGTCGGCCGTCGCTTCGCCGCGCTCGGTCAGGTACAGATACACGAGCTTCGCCGTCTCCGAGGACAGCGTCCTGAGCGAGGACATCACGCTCTCGGCTATTTCACGACATGCACTAAACTTTTCTACAACAGCTGTCGAACTTCGGGACACAGACGAATCCATCGGTGTCGTCGGGATACAGGAAGCGAGGGTCAGCCAGTCGGACGCGAGTCGTCCGAGCGGGTTCGCCCAGAGAGCGGCGGTAACATCGCTACCGCTCCGCCCGGCGGACAGGGGAGCGGAGCGGAGAGACACCCTGACGTACATAAAAGC
Organism: Halobacteriales archaeon QH_7_66_36; assembly: GCA_003021175.1. Taxonomy (GTDB): domain Archaea; phylum Halobacteriota; class Halobacteria; order Halobacteriales; family Haloarculaceae; genus Halosegnis. Next base: position 24,823 of record PXQV01000010.1, read on the forward strand.
CGAACCGGTTCGGCGAAACTTACGGTTACTCGCGGGATGTACGAATAGATGGGTCGGTTGGACACGACCCGTCGCCAGCGCGTTCCCCCCGTGTGCCGCCACAGCGCGGACACACCCTGCACCCACCCCTGCTCCCTTTCCCGCCCCCTGTCCCCGTTTCTCCGACGGTCACTCGATAGGCTCAGACCGGGCGGCGCCAGCGAACTGCCTGACGATGGCCCCCTCTGCGCGGTGGAGCGTCTCGGAGGCCGTCGACTTCGCGACGCCCGCTGCCTCGGCGAGTTCCGTCAGCGTGCAGTCTCGCGGCGTGTCGTAGTACCCCTTCTTGACGGCGGTCAAGATCAGTTCGCGTTGCCGTGGCGTCAGGGTGCTCTCGACGTTTATCTCCTGTCGGAGCGACTCGACTTCGAAGGTGACCCCGTACTGCTCGAAGTAGCCGGTCAACTCCGACAGCGCCGGGTCGGGCGCGGTCACCTGCAGCGACCCGCGGCCGTCGCGACAGGTGAACGGCGGCTCGAACGGGATGTTCGCCCGGTGGAGCGTGAACAGGACGAGCGGCGTCTCGGCGCGGAACCGGACGACCGCCGCCGCCTCGCCCGACTGAACGACGGAAAACGAGCGGAAGCCGGGCGAGGACGCCATGAACTCGGTCGCGGTCGTGGGGTCCGAGGCCGTCACCCGGACCAGCTGGAAACACTCCATCTCGCCGGGTTCGACGGCCAACAGTTCGAAGTCGGCGTCGGGATGGCGCGTCGAGACGTCGTGGGCCCATTCGCTGTCCGAGAGCCGGACGACGAGATTCGCGCGTGACACCCGCATATGTTCGGGTCGGCGAGACAAAAAGCCGTGGGTGGGGTCGTCGACCGCTCGCACACGAGGCAGCGCTCGACCCGTAGGATTTTGACGGTACGGGGCACAACAGCGGGACGTGAGCGACCGGTACGAAGTCGAGGTGAAAGCCTCTGCCCGGAAGGTGTCGCCGGGGGCCGGCCAGTGGGTCCGCGAGCACGGCAACCGCCGGGCCTTCTCCAGCAAGGCGCTCGCCAAGCAGTGGGCGCGGACGATGTCACCCCCCGGTCGCACCGTCTGGGTACAGGACGCCGTGCCGTGGGACGACAGCGTCGACGGCTACGTCGTCGGCGGCCGACGCACCGCTCCTCGGCGCGACCCCGACCCCGGCGATCAGGAGCCGCTTCCCGTCGAGCAGCGCTCCTCGCCGGAGCCGTGAACGGTTCAGACCGTTCAACGCCGGTGTTTTCGACCGCCTCACCGGGTTCGACCTGAACGCGACTGAACGCTCTCGACCCCTCAAATACCGTCGCCGCCGAGAGACAGATGCGATGAAACGAATCCGAACGGCAGTCGCGGCAGTGACCGCCCTGCTGCTCGTCGCGGGCGCGGGGACGGTCGCCGCGGCTCCCGGTGCAGCAGGTAGCGACGCAGGACCAGACGCCGACGCCGGCCCGCCGAGCGATCTCCCGGGACCGGTCCCTGACTTCGTGGGCGACGTGCTGGGCACGGTGAACGAGTTCATCGGCGGCACCGTCGATTCGCTGGGTGAGGCCGTCTCCGGCGTGACGCCGGGCGGAAGCGACAGCGCACCGAACGACGGATAATCCCCGAGGATCGACTACCCTGCCAACTGTCTCCGGACGGCGTTGACCGCCGCGACGGCGTCGACCCGGCGTTCGGGGTCGTTCGCACACCAGACTCGTTCGCCGTCGACCGAGACGCAGAACACGTCTTCTTCGGACGACGGCCGAAGCGTTACGTCCTCGTGATCGACGTCGGGCCGCTCGCGGAGCCACGACAACAGCGTGCGGCGCGTCGTGACCGCCTTCGAACCGATGCGACACGCTCCACAGTACTCGATTTCGATACGCGACACGTGTGTTCGTAGTGAACAATAATTATAAATTCACGGGTGTACGCGAATCTGGTCGGTATCTCGGACGGTGGACGGTACGGAAACGACCCGTCGGAACTGTCGATCGCCGAGGAGCCGCCCGGCTCAGTGTTCGAAAAGACCGTCGGGACCGGGGGCACAGCCCCGACGGCGAGGAGAGGTTGCGGCGGTCTCCGGGGACGGGCCGCCGGAACACGGGTCAGGGTCGGGCGCGGCCGGTTACGGGGGGCCCGCGCCGGGGGCAAAGGGACACGGGGTGGCCAACGCCCATACCCTGCATAATGACACGGATTATATTAGGTCTTTTGGCACGAATTAAATCGTCGAGACACACGGCTTTTGCCTGCGGCCGTCGAAGCGTGGCGTATGAGCGCGGACCCCGAGGAGCACGAACTCAGCCGCAAGCGGGCGTTCTTCGCTGCCCTCCCCTTTCTCCTGTTGGGGTTGGCCGACGTCGTTCTCCTGCTGAAGTGGGGTCTCGACCCGCTGTGGGGGTTCATGATCCTCCCGCCGATCATCTTCGTGAGCGTGCTGGCGTGGCTGGCGTTCCGCGGGGGCTTCGTCCGCGACCGCACCGGCGAGCCGGGCGGATAAGCCTATCACTCGTCGGCGTCGTCCAGTCGCCGGCGGAGTTCTTCCACCTCTCGTTCGAGTTCCGCCACCTGTTGCTCGGAGGCGTCGTCTACACTCTCGACATTCCGCTCACGCGTGGGGTCGAGAGAAGCGCCGAGGGTGAGATTTGAACCACGTGGAGACGGTCGCTCACTCCGTTCGCGCTGCGACTCCCCTCGTTCAAATCTCCGGGCAATTCCACGTCGAGCGCTTCGTGGTCACTGGATAGCAGGTCGTCACAAGAAGCGCCGAGGGTGAGATTTGAACCACGGTCGCTCCCTCCGGTCGCTCTCTGCTTCAAATCTCACGTGACGTTCCGCTCATAGGTGAGGTCGCGAGAAACGCCGAGGGTGAGATTTGAACTCACGTGTCCGTGAGGACAGCAGATCTCGAATCTGCCGCCTTGGCCGGGCTAGGCTACCTCGGCTGCACCCGAGATTCCGCCGGTGGCGACTTTATGAGTTACGGTATCGGGGACCGGCTGGTGCGGCCGCGACGACGCCGATCCATCCGCGTCCGGTGATCCGCCCACCCAAACCGTCATAGTTGTAAAGTGGTACACTAGCATGATGGCCCCGCAACGCTCCGATCGTGTCAGTACCGGGACTGATGGTCTCGACGGCGTTCTCAACGGCGGCTTCATCCGTGGGCAGACGGCCGTGGTGACCGGCGGCCCCGGAACCGGGAAGACGGTCCTCGCACTCCAGTTTCTCGCCGCGGGCGACAGCGGCCTCTACATCGGCTTCGAGGAGCGAGAGACGGACATCCGCGCGAACGCGGCGGCGCTCGGCATCGACCTCTCGGACGTAACCATCCTCGACCTGAGCGCGTCGGGCGAGCGGTTCTTCGAGGGCGAGGAGTACACCATCTTCCCCCACGAAGAGGTGGAGGGCGAGGAGATGCTCGACGAGATCGCGGCGGCGATCGACGGCGAATCGCCGGAGCGGCTCGCTATCGATCCCCTCTCGGAGCTTCGGTCGCTCGTCCCCGACGACTACCGGTTCCGCCGCAACATCTCCTCGCTGTTCAACGAGCTGAAGGGCCGCGAGGTGACGACGCTGTGCACCACCCAGTCGACCGCCGGCTCCGACCGCGACCTCCAGTTCCTCGGCGACCTGACCGTCGATATCAACCGGGAGACGAACCACCGGACGCTGGAGGTGACGAAATCTCGCGGCACCGACGCCGCGAGCGGCCGTCACAGCTACCGCATCCGTGGCGACACCGGCGGTCGAGTGTATCCGAAACTCGTCCCCGGCGACCACGAGCGCGAACGCGGACAGGAGCGCGAACAGCTGTCGGCCGGCGTCGACGAGGTGGACGCGCTGTTGAAGGGCGGCATCGAGACGGGCTCCGTGACCGTCATCTCCGGGCCGTCCGGCGCGGGGAAGACGACGCTCGGCTCGCTGTTCCTCCAGACGGCCGCCGCGTCCGACCGGACGGCGGCCGGGTTCCTCTTCGAGGAGCTGCTCGACGACTATCTCTACCGGTCGGACGCGCTCGGTCTCGACGTGAACGACCACTACGACGCGGGGCGGCTCGAACTCACCGAAGTCGAGTCGCTGACGCGCAGCACGGACGAGTTCGCCCACGACATCCGGCAGGCCGTCGAGGCGGACGGCGTCGAAGTCGTCATGATCGACGGCATTCCGGGCTATCGGCTCTCGCTCCGGGGCGACGAGACGGAGGAGATGCTGACGCGCGAACTCCACGCGCTGTGTCGCTACTGCAAGCGGATGGGCGTCAGCCTCATCCTCATCGACGAGGTGCGCAACGTCACCGGCGACCTCACGCCGACGGACCAACGGATCAGCTATCTCGCCGACAATATCGTCTTCCTCCGGTACATGGAGCACGGCGGCAGCGTCGAGAAGGTGATGGGCGTGCTGAAGAAGCGGTTCGGCGACTTCGAGCAGTCGCTGCGACGGCTGGAGATCGACGAGGGCGGCGTCCACGTCGGTGAACGACTCTCCGGAATGCGAGGCGTACTGACCGGAGTGCCCGAACAGGTCGACGAGGGCTAATGGCGGACGCTCGCGACGAGTCGGTCGAGCGAGAGACCGACGACGACGCTACGCTCTCCGTCGCACTCGGCTTCGAGAGCGCCCGCAACCGCGAACTGCTCGCCGGACTGCTGGACAGGTACGACGTGGTCACGGCCGAGCAGACGGTGCCGGACGGAACCGACATCTGTATCGTCGACGCGGGCGGGTTCGAGCGACTGCGCGAGCCGCTCGCGGCGTGGCGACGCGAGGAACGGCCGACCGCCGCACCGGCCCTGCTCGTGTCGAGCGGCGACGAGAACGAGCTGTGGAGCCGCTACGCCGACGCGATAGGCGAATCGATCGACGGGGTCCAGCCCGTTCCCGCGCCGAAACGCGCGATCCGGTCGCGGATCAGTGGGTTCGCCGCGCTCCGTCGCTACTCCGAGCGGGCGAGCGACCAGCGGGACCAGTTAGAGCTGTACGGCCGCGCGATGGACGACGCACACGTCGGCATCACCATCGCCGACGCCACCGCCGAGGAACTTCCGCTCGTCTACGTCAACGAGCAGTTCTGCCGGATGACCGGCTACGACCGCGAGGATGTGCTCGGCCGCAGCTGTCGGTTCCTCCAGGGCCCGGAGACGGACGAGGCGAAGCGCCAGCAGTTCCGCGACGCCTTCGCCGTCGAGGAGCCGGTGACGGTCGAACTCATCAACTACCGGAAGGACGGCGAACAGTTCTGGAACGAGGTGGAGGTCCTCCCCGTCTACGAAGACGGGTCGGTCACCCACTATATCGGCTTCCAGCGAGACGTGACCGAGCGGCGCGAGCGGGCGACCCAGCTCGAAGCGTACGAACACATCATCCAGACGGTCACCGACCCCATCCTCGTGCTCGACACGGAGGGACACGTGACGTACACCAACGGGACGGCACGGGAGACGTTCGGCCCCGTGCCGAACAGCACCACGTTCGCCGACCTGTTCGACGACGACGAGGCGGCCGCCGTCGAGGAGGCGCTGTCCGCGCTCCGCGAGTCGGGCGAGGAGCAGACCCGCGAACTGTCGCTGTTCGGGTCGACCGGCGGCACCGCCACGTATCAGGTCCGGTTTCAGCCGGCGTCCTTCGGTGGCGAGGAACAGGTCATCGTCGTCGCACGCGACATCACGGACATCCGTCGCCACCAGAACCGGCTGGCCGTGCTCGACCGAGTGTTGCGCCACAATCTCCGCAACAAGCTGAACATCGTCGCCGGACACGCACAGACGCTCACGGCCCAGAGCCCCGATAGCGAGCGGGTCAGCGACGCCGCCGAGTCGATCGAAACCGCGACCGGAAGCCTGCTCGATATCGTCGACGCCATCCGCGAGTTCGACGTCAGACCCGACGAGGCGTCGGCCGTCGAGCGAGACCTGACGGCGTTCGTCCGCGAGTGTGAACTGGAGTTGCGAACGGAGTATCCGTCGGCCGAGTTGAGGACAGACCTCCCCGAGACGGCGCGAGCGCGGTGTCCCGCACAGCTTCGCTTCTGTCTGGACGAACTCGTCGGGAGCGCCGTCGAGCGGGCGAACGAATCCCCGACCATCTGGCTCACCGTGACGGCAGGCGTCGAGACCGTGACGCTGCGCGTTCGCAGCGACGGCGAGCCGCTCCCCGACGTCGAGCGACGGGCGCTGGCGGCCGGCACGGAGACGCAGCTCGAACACACGCAGGGCGTCGGTATCTGGCTGACGCAGTGGGCCGTCGAGGCGGTCGGCGGCGGGCTCCGGGTCGAGCAGGGCGACGACGGAACGGCCGTCGCGCTCACGTTCCCGGCCCACAGTCGAAGCTGAGACGGACGACGCACCGGAACACCGGGAGCGTCGACGGACGAGTCGACTCAGCCGTCCTCTTCGGCGTACGCCTCTAGTCCCCGCACCGTCGGTCGGAGATACGAGTCGCGGTAGGCGTCGAGGTCGTTCTCCAGCAGGTCGAACCGCTTGAACGTCATCGCGCTCACGATTTCGCGGAACTCGGCGAGCGAGAGACCACCGAGCGTGCCGCCGGTGCCCGGCGGACAGTCGCCCGGCCGGAGCGGCAACATCAGGAAGGTGTCGTCAGGCGCGTCCGTGTCGCCGGTGTAGAACAGTCGAGCCACGCTGCCGTCGTCGTTCGGCTCGTGGACGGAGACGAGGGTGGCCTCGTCGACGAGCGGCCCCTCGCCGACGTCGACCCCGAGGCCGAGGACGGCGATGACAAAGTCCGCGTCCGGGTCGACCGCTCGGAGCGTGTCGAGGGCGTCACCGAAGCGGGAAGCGAACGCCTCCTCGGAGAGATCTTGAATGTCGTTGTAGAGGGTGCCGACGGTGCGGAGATCGTCGGAGAGCGCGTCCGCGATGTCCTCGGGGAGGTCGTGTGAGAGGGCGAGCCGTTCGGTCACGCGCGTGCTTCACGGGCGACAAGCAAAAGCCCTCGCGCCGCGTCAGGTGCCACGTCCGGCCGTCGTGTCGGGCAGGTCGTGCGGCTCGACCGGGAGGTCGAGAGCGTCGAGCGCGGCTTCGAGATGGTCGTCGGAGACGAACTCCGCGCCGGCCTCGACGCGGGCGGCCTGTGCGCGGGCGTACACCTCGCCGCGGCGTTCGTCCGGAATGTCGTACTTGTCGGCCGCCAGCTCGATGGTGAGACCGTTGTGGTCCTCGGTGTACAGCGAGTGGAACGCGCCGCGGTCGTACTCGTTGACCGCGTGGCCGGCGTCGGCCAGCCGGTCTCGAATCCCGCCCAACTCGTCGGGAGCGATACGGAAGGCGAGGTGGTGAACCGCGCCGACGTCGGGGTCCTGCCCGTCGGCCGAGGCGCGCTCCTCGTCGACGAAGAACGTCACCATGCGGCCGTCGCCGGCGTCGAAAAACAGGTGTTCGACCTCGGGTCGGTCGAGGTTCGGCTGGCGAATCACCAGCGGCAACCCCAGCACGTCGCGGTAGAACTCGATCGTGTCCTCGGCGTTGCTTCCGATGAGGGTGACGTGGTCCCAGCCGGCCGTCTGGAGGACGCTGTCGGGGCGGGCCGCGCTCACCGCGTCGTCGTCCGTCATATCGCTCCGTACGGGTTGCCGGGGCAAGTAGCCTCGGCAACTGCCGCGTCAGGCGGTGACACTCGTGTCACCGGTGACACGGGTTTTTTCGGTGGGCGGCCGAACGCGGGGTATGGATCTGCCGACACCGTTCCGGTTCGACTACCGACCCGGCGTCGTGCGCTTCGGCGACGGCTGTGTCGACGCGCTCGCCGAGGAGCTCGCGAATCAGGGGATCGACCGCGCGCTCGTCTGCTGTGGCGAGAGCGTCGGCGACTCGCCGGTCCGCGAGGCGGTCGAAGACGGCCTCGGCGACCGCCACGCGGCCACCTTCGCCGGGACGAGCGCTCAGAAGGCGCTCGTCGAAGCCGCCGGGGCCAGAGAGGCGTTTCACGGCCACGACGCGGAGGTCTTCCTCGCGGTCGGCGGCGGCTCCGCGCTCGATGTTGCGAAGGCCGCTGCCGTCCTGACCGCGAGCGACCAACCGGTCGCCGGGGCGGCCGCCGACGTCGCCGCGACGGGCACGCCCGACATCCCGGCGGGCGACCTGCCGCCCATCGCGGCCGTGCCGACGACGCTGGCGGGCGCAGACCTGTCACAGGTCGCCGGCCTCACCGCCACCCCCGACTCGGACGGCGTCGAGGAGACCGTCGGCGGCGGTATCTCCGACCCGCGGCTCATGCCGACGGGACTCTTCTACGACCCCGCGCTGTTCGAGCACACGCCCGCCGGCGTGCTCGCCGCGTCGGCGATGAACGGCTTCGACAAGGCCGTCGAGACGCTGTACGCCGCGAACGCGACGGCTATCTCGGACGCGACCGCCATCCACGCGCTCCGACTGTGCCGCGACGCGCTCCCGGAACTCGGCGGCGGCACGAGCGACCGTGAGACACTACGCGATGCCGTTGCCGGGATCATGCTCGCGCAGTACGGGGCCTCACGGCCGGACGGGTCGACGCTCTCGCTCGTCCACGCCTTCGGACACGGCCTGACCGCCGTGAGCGACATCCAGCAGGGGGCGGCCCACGGCGCGATTGCGCCGCACGCGCTCGAGTATCTGTTCGAGCAGACGGACGGCAGGCGCGACCTGCTCGCGGAAGGGTTCGGCATCGAGGCGGACACGCCCGACGAGGCGGCCGCGGGCGTGGTCGACGCGGTGGCGGCGGTCCGCGACGGTCTCGGTCTCCCGACGCAGCTGCGCGACACCGTCGTCCCGGAGGACGGCCTCGACCGCGCGGCCGAAATCACCCACGAGGACGCGTTCATGGCGAACGCGCCCGAGGGGCTGGAGGCGACCGAGGCGGAACTCCGCGGGGTGCTCGACCGCGCGTGGTGACGCGAGCGTAGCGCCGAAACGCCGAGAGAGAACCCCGATCGGACGCGACCGGCCACCCAGAACGGTCATGTTCTCGGCCGCGCAACCCGGACCGTGAGCGAAGAGGACCTGCGGGACGCGGCCGCCGCACTCCGTGGCTCTGTCGTCGTCGCGGGCTGTGGGGAAGTGGGGCGGGAAGCCGCCGCGCAGGTGGCCGTCGACGGCGTCGTGGCGCGGGCCGACGACGCGATTCCCGACGACGCGCAGGCGGCGTTCGTCGGCGTCGACCTCGCGGACCCGTCGCCGGCGGTGGCGCTGGCCCGCAGATGTGCGGCCGCGGACACGCTCGCGGTGCTGGTCGCGGCAGTCGACCCGCGACCGACGGCGGAGACGCGCACGGCGCTCGCCACGCTTCGCGAGGCCGCGGACGCGGTGGTGCTCTCGGCCGGCGATGAACCCGTCGCGGGCACGGCCGCCGGCCTCCGGACGCTCGTGCGGTTGATCGCCGGCTCCGACGACGTGAACGTGGATCTCGCGGACGCGGAGACGGTGGTGGCGACGGGTGGCTTCGCGGCGGTCGGCGCGGCGACCAATCTCGACCCGGCGGCGGCGATGACGGCCGCGGTCGACGCCTGCGGGCCGGTGTCGCTCACGCGAGCGAGCGGCGCGCTCGTCCACCTCGAAGGCGACCGGGAACTCTCCGTGCAGGCGGCCGGCGACGCGGTCGCCGCCGTCCGCGACCGACTCGTCGACGGGAGTCACGTCATCTGGGGCGCGGACACGGACGCCGGCGAATACCGCGAGGGCGGGGCACACGACGACGAGGTGACGGCCCGGGTCGTGCTCGCGGGGGTCGTTCCGGTCCGGCCGCCCGCGGAGGCCGGCGACCCCTGCCCCCGGTGTGGCGCGTCGCTCGTCGGCTACCGGATGGGTGACCGCGAGACGGTCGCCTGTGACGGGTGTGGCTTCGCGGACGTGACGACGCCGCTGGGCGGCGACCCACTCGTTCCGGGCGAGGACTACGGGTCCGGTTCCGGGTCGTAATCCGGGCCAACGCGCAGGGAGAGCGTCCGCGGCCGACACCGCAGGCGGAGCGACTCGTGAGTGGCGAGTTCGCCGTCGCGCGAGAAGGTGATCGGTTCGGGACCCGAGACGGTGAGTTCGCTCGCCCGGAGGTGGGTGACGCCATCCGTCTCCTGTCCGAGCAGGCGGTGGCCGATGGCCTCCGCGACGAGCGAGCCGGTCGGCATGTGTTCGACGACCGCCACGTCGAAGTAGCCGTCCTCCATGTTCGCCTGTCCGCCCGCCTCGATGAACTTCCGGGCGTTGCCGACGAGCACGCAGGTGGCCTCGCCGTGCCACGTCTCGGTGCCGTCCGCGACGGTCGCGTCGAGTTCGATCTCGATCCCCTCGAAGCCGACCGCCTCCTGTGCGCCGGTGATGACGAACGCGAACGTGCCGTACTGCTCCTTCAGGTCGCCGGAGGCCGCGAGGCTGGCGTCGGCGGGGAATCCGGCGATACAGGAGACGGCGAACGGTTCGCCGTCGGCAACGCCCACGTCGACCTCACGCACGTCGCCGCTGTCGGCCATCTCCGCGCCGTGACGGACATCCTCGATGCCGAGGTTCTCCGCGAGGATGTTCGCCGTCCCGCAGGGGACGACGCCGACGGTCGTGTCGGCGAGGCTGTCGGCGGCTGCCAACCCGCGCAACACCTCGTTGACCGTGCCGTCGCCGCCACACACCGCGAGTTCGGAGACGCCGCGCTCGCCGGCCTCGCGGCCGAGACGGAGGGCGTCGCCCGCGTCCTCTGTCCGGTCGACGGCGAAGCCGCGCGCCTCCAGCAGTCGCGTGACGTAGTCGGCGTGGTCGCCGGTCCCGCTGGCCGGATTGAGGATCGCGCGGCGCGAACCGATCTGCATGGTCGAGAGAAGGAAACGGGGGAACTTAATTCACGCCGGCACCCGCGCGACAGTCACGCCGCGAACTCCCGCCGGCTGAACGGAAAGTTTGAACGAGGATATCGGCCTCGGCGCGGACGGCCACAGGTTGCTGTCAGGCTAAGGTGTTCAGATACGGGGGTCGTCGCTCGACTGCGCAACTGTGGTGGGTGGGACTGAAAGGGGCCGGTCGCTCGCCGAAGCACGCCGACGCAAGGACCGCAGGCCGACGGCCGAGGACCGCAGCGAGGCGCGCGAGGCGAGCGGGCGGGGGCTTTCTCCACCCTGTTACTGGCTCATCCAACTGAATCCCCGTTATCCGAACACTACTGACGGCCTCGTACCACCATTTATTTTCGCTGAGCCGGATTCACGGGTATGCGTCACATGGAAGGTCCGCTGCTGTCGGTCGATGTCGGCGCTCGGGAGGCGACGACCGAGGCCATCGACGACACGCTCGCCGAGTTCATCGGCGGCCGCGGCGTCGCCACGAAGCTCGCCCACGACCGCGTCCCGTTCGACGCCGACCCGTTCGGCCCGGAGAACCGCCTCTATCTCACGACTGGGCCGATGCAGGCCTCACAGATGTCGTTCACCGGGCGGATGTCGCTCACCGGCGTCTCGCCGCTCACCGACGGCCTGCTCTCGTCGAACGCCGGCGGCTTCATGTCGCGCAACTTCACTGGCACCGGCAACGCGGCCGTCGAACTCGTCGGCGCGAGCGACGAACTGCTCGCGGTCCACGTCCGCGACGACGGCGTCACCTTCGAGGAGGTGCCGAACCTCGCGGGTGCCGACGTGCCCGAAGTGTGCGACTACATGGCCGAGGAACACGGTCTCGACGACGAACACGTCGCCTGTATCGGTCCCGCCGGGGAGAATCAAGTCCGGTTCGCCTGCGTGATGACGAGTCGGTCGCGCGCCTTCGGCCGCGGCGGCCTCGGTGCCGTCATGGGCGCGAAGAACGTGAAGGCGATCACCTTCGAGGGCGACGACGCGCTGGAGGTAGACCTCCCGGGACTCGGGGGCGATATCCACCGCGAGGCCGCCACCTCCGACAACATCATGAAGCGACAGGGGACGGCCTCGGTCACCGATCTCGGCAACGAGATGGAGGCGTTCCCGACCCGCTACTTCTCGGAGCGCTCCTTCGAGGGCGCGGAGCGCATCAACGGCGACGCCGTCGAGTCGAAAAAGTACAAGAAGGGGACCTGCTCGCAGTGTGCGTTCGCGTGCAAGCTCCCCACCCGCGACGAGGAGCGGGGCGTCGAGACCGAGGGGCCGGAGTACGAGACGATCATGGCCTTCGGCGGCAACTGCGCGGTCGACGACGTGGTCGACGTGATGAAGTCGAACGAGTTGTGCGACCGCCTCGGGATGGACGTCATCTCCTGTGGCGACACCGTCGCCGCGTATCTCGAAACACAGGACGCCTTCGGCGACGCGGAGCTGGTCCACGAGACCGTCGAGCACATCGCCCACCGCGAGGGCATCGGGGACGTGCTCGCGGAGGGCGTCGACCGCGCCCACGACGAGCTGGGCGTCGAGAACTGGTCGGTGAAGGGGATGGAGTTCCCCGCGCACGACGGCCGCGCGCTCCACGGGCAGGGCCTCTCCTTCGCCGTCTCCAACCGCGGCGCGGACCACATGTACGCCACCTTCTACGCCTACGAGTATCCGCTCGTCGCCCGCGAGGAGGCGTTCGACCCGGATGGGATCGGCGACGAGAAAGCCGAGAAGCTGGTCGAGCTGGAGAACACCCGCGCGCTGGAGGACTGCGGCGTCGTCTGTCGCTTCTCGCGCGGGATGATGACGCCCGAGCGGTTCGCGACGCTGTTCGACGCCGACTTCGAGGACCTCCTGTCGGTCGGCGGCCGCGTCGTCGAGCTGGAGCGGCACTTCAACAACGAGCGCGGCTTCGACCGCGCCGACGACCAGCTCCCGTACGACATCGACGGCCTCGACACCGCCCTGTCGCGCTACTACGAGGCGCGCGGCTGGACCGACGACGGCATCGTGACCGACCCCGGTCGGTCCCCGACGGCAGCCGACTGAGTCGACGATAGCCCCGATTGACGCTGGCGACGCGCGGCGACGGTCGTCACGGCGGCCCGCGGGGTCGTCTTTAGTCACGCGATTGCTAGCGACGGAACCGCTCTGGGTGGGACTGGAAGGGGCTGTACGTGCGCGGCGGCCGTGCCACCGCGACCAGTCGAGGCCGGCGGAGCCGGGCTCGCGCTCGCCGCTCCGTTCACCACAACGCCACGGCGTCACCAAACAGCACCATCGACGGGCACGGAACTTTTGTTCGCGGCGACGAAGCCGGAGGCGTGCGCGAGTTCGGCTTCGAAATGGCCGTCTGTGCGGGGTTAGAGAGCGACGGCCGCCTCGTCGCGCGCCAGCTCGCGGGCGGCGTCCGCGGCTCGCGCGTGATGGACTGTGTCGTCGTCGAACCCGGCCCCGCGTTCGACGAACGGGCGCGGATCACGGACGCGACGATTCCGCCACGACTCGTCGAGGCCGATATCGGACCCGGCACGGCACGGCGGCCCCGAGCGGTCGTCGGCGACTCCGAGTTCGCACAGGAAGCCGTCGAGGCGGGCATCGAGTGCGGCTATCTGACTAGCGAGCGACACGACGGCCAGCGGTACGTGCGTGCGACGACGCGGTATCCGGACGGGTGGTTCGACGGGCTGGTCGGCGTCGAGAACAAGCCGGACCTCGGGCGGCCGGGCGAGTTGGAACTCCAGTTGCGCAAGGACGTCTCGCTCGCGCTGTTCGACCGCGTCTGGCTCGCAACCGCGAGTCACGTGACCGGCGCACACCTGAACCGCATTCCTGACGAGGTCGGGGTGTGGCGCGTCGACCCCGAGACGGGCGCGCGGACGGTCGTGCGAGAGCCGACGCCGCTCGCGACCGACGAGCCGGGAATCGAAGTGCTGGACAGCCAACCCGCACGGGCCGACGTGCGACCGGTCGCCGCGGCGACGAAGGCGCGCTACCGGCGACGAGTCGGCGAGCGCGCCTACGGTAAGGGATGGCGCGTGCCGTTCCCGGACTGTCCACACGTGGAGGAACGGTCGGTCGCCGGCGTCGGTGGCCTCGCGTACTGCACGCGACAGGAGCGGTACGTGCGCCCGGCCGAGGCCTGTGACGCGGACGGGACTGGGCCGGACGTGGACATCGACGCGCGGCGGGCAGAACAGTCGCCGTGGGTGCGCGACCCGGCTGGTGCAGCGCGGCGACAGGCCGGCTTGGACGCCTACAGTTCGTAGCGTTCCCCGTCGACCGCGAGCGGGTCGCCGAAGGCGTCCTCGGGGTCGGCGAAGTGCGAGACGTGGACGACGCGCAGGCGGTCGACGCTCAGTTCGGCGGCCAGCGACTCGGCTCCCTCGGTCGTCATGTGCTTCGTGCCGAAGGTGCGAGGCGTCCCGTCGGGAGCGTGGTGGTCGCCGCCGAGCGGGTGGTACTCGCACAGCGACGCGGGGACGATCCCGTCCGCGAGCAGTAGGTCCGCGCCGCGGAACGCCTCGCGGGTGACGTCGGGGATGTCGTAGCTCGTGTCACCCGTGATCGCGAGCGTCGCGCCGTCGGACTCGATGACCACGCCGTAACAGACGAGCGGGGGGTGGGTGACGGGGACCAATCGCACGTCGAAACCACAGGCCTCGAAGGGGTCGCCCGGGTCGTGTGCGACGACGGAGACCGGGTCGAGATAGTCGTACTTGCGCGCGACCGTCTCGGCGACCGACTCCTCGGTCGCGGGGTCCGTCTCGCTCGCCGCGTGAACGGGCGTCTCGTCGAGCAGTCGGTAGGCGTTGCCCAGCCCGTCGAGGTGGTCGAAATGAATGTGGGTGACGAGTATCTCGTCGGGGAGCGGCGCGTCCTCGCGGAGGAACTGGTGGCGGAAGTCCGGCGAGGCGTCGACCAGTAGTGAGTCGTCGGTCGCCTCGTTGCGGACGTGGACCGAAAACCGAGTGCGCTCGACGCCGCGCTCGCGGGCCGTCGCGCAGGTGTCACAGTCACACCCGGGGGTGGGTGTCCCCGTCGTGTCGCCCGTGCCGAGCAGCGTGACTTCCATCGGTTCTCTCTCGAACGGCGCAGGTGTAAACTCCGCGGTCGGCCGGTTGCGGTAAAGTACACGATTGTTCACAACAGTTATGTGGGTGACACCTGTTAGAACGACTGTGATGCGAGGGACAGACCCCGCGCCGCTGGTGCCAGAGATGCCGACAAACGACGACGAAACCCGAACCCGCGAGACGGAGCTCCGCGCGGACGGGGGCGACGACCCCCGGCACGAACCCTTCGGCGCGCCGCTCGTACCCGACGCCTCCTGATTCGGCCCTCGCGTACCGCCCGCTCACCGACGGTTGGACCATTTCTCACCCGTTCACGTCGCCGAGCAGCCCCGTCCCGACTCCGAGTGACGACGGACCGACTCAGTGATCGTGGTCGTGTCCGCCGTCGCCCGCCACGGGCGCGCTCTCGTCGGACATCATGTCCATGTTCTTCAGGTTGTCGCGCTCCTCGAACCCTTCGACGGCCTGTTCGAGGTCTTCCTGCGTGAGCGTGGTCCGCTCCTCGGTGAGCGCGTCGAGGACGGCCTCGCGCATCACCAGCCGGAGGTCGCTGCCGGTGAGTCCCTCGGTTATCTCCGCGATGGCCCGGGGGTCGAACTCGTCGATGTCCATGCTCCGCGTGACGAGCTGGAGGATGTCCGAGCGCATCGACCGGTCGGGCTTCGGGAAGTTGACGATCTCGTCGAAGCGCCGCCACGCCGCGGAGTCGAGCTGGTCGGGGTGGTTCGTCGCGCCGATGAGCAACACGTCGTCCTGAATGAGACTGATCTCGTCGATGCTCTTCAGCAGGGTGTTGACCGCGCGTTTGATCGCGGCGTGTTCGTCAGAGGAGCGGGTCTTGGCGACGAAGTCGAACTCGTCCATGAAGAGGATACACGGCGAGAGCCGCTTTGCCACCTCGAACGTCTTGTCCACGTTCTTCGCCGTCTCACCCAGATACTGGGAGGTGATCATCGACAGCTTCACCTCGACGAACGGGAGGTCGAGTTGGTGGGCGAGCGCGCGAGCGACGCTCGTCTTGCCCGTCCCCGGCGGGCCGACGAACAGCAGTTTCCCGATCTCGCGGAGGCCGATCCGCGCGAGATAATCGCGGTGTTCGATTGCCTTCACCACCTTCTGGATCTCGTTTTCCTGATCCTCGGTCAACACGAGGTCGTCGAGCTGCATCTCGATCTCCTCGGGGGCGCGCACGTCCACGAGGTCGAGCATCTCCTCTTCCTCCTCGTCGAACATCTCGTCGAGCAGCGAGTCGATCCAGACGCGGTCGGCGTGGATCGGCCGGTTCGCCTCGCGGGCCCGCTCGTACGCCACGTCGAACTGCTCGCCGAACACGTGTGCGAGCGTGGGGTTCTCGGCCACGCCGTCGGCGTCGAGCCGGTCGAGCAGCCACGTCTCGGCCATCCCCTCGTCGGTGAAGGAGATCGTACCCGAGAAGTCGTCCCGGTCCGTGAACATCAGTCCCTTCACCGCGTCCCACGGGCGGTCGATCCCGGTGGCCGCGGAGGCGTTATCGTTCGTCGCGTTCAGCGGTCGCTCGACTTCTCCCTCCGACCAGAAGACGCGGCGATACGCCGGCGGGAGGTCGCGTTCGTCCAGCGTCTCGTGTTCGTTGTAGAGGCGGACAGTGAGGAGAAATTCGACGACATCGACCTCGTGGCTCGTCATCTCCCAACACTAAGATGCGGCTGCGGTATAAGAGCGTCGTCCCCGACGACGGTAGTGTTTAACTGAGGATGAGTTCGGTAGATAGCCGGTCAGCGAGGTGTAGAAAGCCCCCGGGCGTTGCGAGAAGCCCGGCCCCTTCCAGTCCGCCCGCCCGCACTTGCTCGGTCGGCCATCGCCTATCTGAACCCCCCGACGACAATGTGGTTAGCGTTGGAAGCGACTGTCGCCACGAGGGTTACAGGTGTTGCCGCGTAGACGGGACACGTTTACCATGCAGGAACAGAAAGGGGGGACCGTATGAGTGACACCGATCCGGTGGTCGTGCAGGCAGTCCGGACGCCCTTCGGGAAGGAAGACGGCGTCTTCGCCGACGTGCGCGCGGAGGATCTCTCCGCCGCGCTCGTCGACGAGATGCTCGCCGAGACGGGCCTCGACGGCGAGGACGTGGACGACCTGATGTGGGGCTGTGCCCAGCAGCGCTCCGAACAGGGGAACAACGTCGCCCGCGTCGTCTCGCTGCTCTCCGAACTCGGCGAGAGCGTGCCAGCGACGACCATCAACCGCTGGTGTGCCTCCTCGGCACAGAGCATCATCTCCGCGTCCGACGCGATTCGCGCCGGCCAGCGCGACTGCATCATCGCCGGCGGCGTCGAGTCGATGTCGCGGGTGAAGATGGGCGGAAACGACGCGTACCACCCGCGGATGAACGAGGAGTACAACCTCGCGGCGCTCTCGATGGGGATGACCGCCGAGGAGGTCGCCGAGCGGTACGACGTCTCCCGCGAGACGCAGGACGACTTCGGCTACCGGAGCCACGTGCGCGCCAGCGAGGCGACGGCGTCGGGCCGGTTCGACGACGAGATCGTCCCGGTGTCGACCGAGGGCGGGATCGTCGACGAGGACGAGGGCATCCGCCACGGCATCGACCGCGAGAAGATGCGAGAACTCCCGACCGTCTTCAAGGCCGACGGGACGGTGACGCCCGGCAACGCCTCGCAGATCACGGACGGCGCGGCCGCGACGCTGATCACCTCTCGCGCGTTCGCCGACGAACACGACCTCGAAATCCTCGCCGAGATCGGCAACAACGCCGTCGCCGGCGTCGAACCCGAGGTCATGGGGATCGGTCCGGTCCCCGCCTGCCGCGAGCTGTTCGAGCGCTCCGGGACGACGGCCGACGACTACGACCTCGTCGAGCTGAACGAGGCGTTCGCCTCGCAGTGTGAGTACTGCCGGCGGGAACTCGGCTTCGACGAGGAGATCTACAACGTGAACGGCGGCGCTATCGCGCTGGGCCATCCGCTCGGCGCCTCGGGCGCGCGGCTCCCCGTCACGCTCATCCACGAGATGCGGAAGCGCGGCGCCGAGCGCGGCCTCGCCACCGAGTGTGTCGGCTTCGGACAGGGCGCGGCCATCGAGTTTACGCTTCCGAACTGACGGGACGCTCGCCGCCGAACCGTAACCCTGAGGCGACGGCTGACCGACCTGTGAGTATGGAACCCACAGAGATTTTCGACGCGATGCCGTTCGCGCGCCACGTCGGCGTCGAGTTGACGGCGGCGAGCGACGGCGAGGCGACGGGCCACATCGACATCGAAGCCCACCACTCCTCGACACCGGCGACGGTCGTCGCCCACGGCGGCGTCTCGTACACGCTGGCCGACACCGTCGGCGGCGCCGCGGTCATCTCGCTGGCCGAGACGCCGACGCCGACGGTCGACATGCGGATCGACTATCTCGCGCCGGCGACGGGCGACCGTCTCGACGCGAGCGCGCGCGTCGTCCGGTTCGGTGACAGCGTGGCCGTCGTGGACGTGTCAGTCACTGACGAGACGGACGACCGCATCGCCGAGGCGCGCGGCGTCTACAAGACGGGGGGCGGCGACGGCGACAGCGCGTGGGACGGCGGCGACCTGCTGGAGTAGCGCGGCAGGTCGGTCGCGCGACGCCCGCTACAACAGGCTTCGGAGTTTGCCGAGCAGGCCGTCGCGGCCGCTCACGTCCTCGCCTGCGAGGTGCGCGAGGATGTCGTCGGTATCGTTGGGGACGCCCTCGGGGTCCGCCCCCGCTTCGGCGGCCGCGGCGGGGTCCTTCAGCAGGTGGCCGGTCGTGAGACAGACGACGTCCTCGCCGGTGTCCACGTCGCCCCGGTCGACGAGTTTGCGCAGGCCGGCAATCGACGCCGCGCTCGCGGGTTCGACGCCGACGCCCTCGCTCGCGAGTGCGCGCTGTGCGGCGGTGATCTGCTCGTCGGTGACGGCGACGGCGGTGCCGCCCGTCTCGCGGATACCCGGCAGCGCCTTCGGCGCGTTCACCGGGTTGCCGATGCGGATTGCCGTCGCGATGGTCTCCACGTCCGACCAGCGGCGCGTCTCCGCGTTCCCCGCCTCGATTGCCTCGACCATCGGCGCGGCTCCCTCGGCCTGCACGCCGGTGAGCTTGGGCACGTCGCCCGGCGCGAGTGCCCCCGACTGGACGAGTTCGCGGAAACACTTGTACAGCGCGGCGGTGTTGCCCGCGTTGCCCACCGGAAGGACGATCCGGTCCGGGAAGCGACCCTCCTCGGCGTAGAACCGCTCCAAGATTTCGAGACCGATGGTCTTCTGTCCCTCCAGCCGGAACGGATTGAGGCTGTTGAGCAGATACGCCTCGCCGCGCTCCGCGAGATCCTGCACGCGGTCGAGACAGTCGTCGAAGTTGCCGTCGACTTCGAGAATGCGTGCGCCGTGGAGGCTCGCCTGTGCGATCTTGCCGGCGGCGACCTTCCCGGCGGGAAGCAAAACGAGCGTCTCTAAGCCCGCGCGAGCGCCGTAGGCGGCGAGGGCCGCGCTCGTGTTCCCCGTCGAGGCGCAGGCGAGACGGTCGACGCCGAGTTCCTGTGCGACCCGGACCCCGACGGTCATCCCGCGGTCCTTGAACGACCCGGTCGGGTTCATTCCCTCGTGTTTCACCCGGAGGTTGCGGACGCCGATCTCCGCTTCCAGTCGGGGAACGTGGTGGAGCTGCGTTCCGCCCTCGGGAAGCGAGTACGGTCCGGCAGGGCCGTCGTCGGCCTCGCCACCGGAAACGCGCCGCGACTCGCTCTCGTCGAACGGGAGCGCGGCGGCGTACCGCCAGACGCTCTCGTCGCCCTCGAAGTCGGCAAAGGTCGGATACTCCGCGTACCGGACCTCAAGGAGGCCGTCGCACTCCGGACAGGTGAAGACGACCGACTCGAACGGCGGTAGGGTGTGCTCGCAGTCGATACAGTGGAGCCACACGTCCTCCGTCTCGACGGGTGGTTCGGGACGGTCCGGAAGCGTCAGATCAGTCATTACACGCTGTCTGCTCCCCGAGCGCAAAAAGCGGCCGGTCCCGTCCAATCATGCGTCCGACTCGGCGTACCCCTGCCTTTCGATGCAGGTGCGCATCTCGGCCTCGTCGTCGTGTTTGTGGAGTCGCGTCGGCGTGTCACAGTAGAACGTCTCCCCGTCGAAGCGGAGCGTCACCTCGCGGGTGTCGCCGAGAAACTCGGTACGCACGACGACGCGTTCGCCCTCGCGCAGTCGGGCGATGAGTTCGTCCGCGTCGAACTCACCGGCGTCGATAGTGATCGTCATACCTGGAGCCACGCCGGGCGACGACAAGAACGCGACGGAAGGAATCGTAGTGTTCAGCTAAGGGTGATTCTATCGAGTAGGGAGACGACGAGGTGTAGACAGCCCCCGGTCGCTCGATTCGGCCCCGGCGACGCAAGCACCGCAGTGGGCCGTAGGCCCGCGAGGCGGGCACCGAGCCGCGGACGGTCGAGCGACGGGCCCCTTTCAGTCCCACTCAGCACGGTTTCTTGTCCGGGAGACGGCCCGTGTGTCTGAACACCGCCGAATCGTGGTAAATTTTAACACAGAGAGGTGAGAGAATCCGACATGACGCGGCAGCCAGCCGCGATCTAACCCATGAGGCTGCCGGATACACCCTCCGAGCCGGGACTGCCCGCCGTCGACCGCTCGGTCGCCGACACCAGCCTCGCGGACGGTGGACTGCTCGTGTACGACCCCGACGAGCCGACCGCGTGGCTGCGCACCGACACACCCGCGACGCCCGAGGAGCGCCGTTAGAGGCCCTTCGCCGTCAGTCGGACGCCGATGACACCGAGCAACAGCAGCGTCCCGGCCGTTCGGGCGCGTTCGGGCACCGACGGGCGCACGCGCTGGCCCGCCGCGACTCCGACCAACCCGGGGACGATACCGAGTAACGACAGCGACAGCGCGCCGGGCGCGTCGTAGAGGCCGAGCAGCCACGCCGCCGCGACGCGCACGATCGAGATGCCGACCAACACCATCGCCAACACGCCGACGAACGTGGATCGGCCCAACTCCAGCGAGTCGAGATACGCGACGGTCTGAACGGCGACGTTCGACGCTCCGAAGACGACACCGGAGGCGAAGCCGAGGGCGGCCTTCGCGGGTCCCGTCGGGCGGAAGCAGTAGTCGGTCGCGGCCGCCCGGCCCGGCACGGTGACGTACGGTTGCGTCAGGCCGACGTATCCAAGCGTGAGGACGCCGAGGGCGAGCGCGAGCACGTCGCTCGGAATCCGGTCGAGCAGCACCATCCCGAGCAGCGTCCCGGCGATTGCCGCGGCGAGATACGGGCGAAACCGGGCGAAACACGTCGACAGCGACCCGCGGTCGAGTTCGGTCAGGAGTTGGACGTTCGTCGCCAGCATCGGGAGGATCATCACGACGACGGCCGTCGCGGGGTCGAGCAGCGCCGCTAGCGTGGCGGTGCCGACGAGCGCGTAGCCGAATCCCGCGATACCCATCACGACGCCGCCGACGAACAGCACGGCGAGCACCGTCGCAACAGTGGTCGCCCCGACGCCGAACACGTCAGGCCGGCGCGAGGTGCGTCTGGCCCCACTCGCGCATCGACTCGATGACGGGTTGCAGCGAGCGACCCCGCTCCGTCAGCGAGTAGCGCACCCGGAACGGCTTCTCCGAGACCACCTCGCGCTCGACGAGGCCGTACTCCTCTAACTCCTCCAGCGAGTCGGAGAGCACCTTCGAGGAGATGCCGTCGACGGAGCGCTTCAGGTCGTTGAACCCCTGTGGCTCGTCGAACAGCCGGTGGACGATCACCGGATGCCACTTCTTCCCGATGACGGTCGCGGTCGCCGTTATCGCACACCACTCCTCCCCGGAACACCACACCGCGAGTTGGTCGTCGGCTTCGCTCACACGGGTATCTGGTGACCCACGGTAATAAGATTCCCTTTGGATATCGGATTACTATCGTTTACTGATAGACAGGCACTACACGGACTCGGAGCCGTGGATGGCGAGGTGTGCGGCGGTCGATACGGACGGCGACAGAAAGGAAGAGCCGTTAGCCGGGGACTTCGTAGCCGGCGTCGTGGATCGCCGCTTCCACGTCGTCGCGGTTCTCCTCGTCGGCGGTCACCGACACCGATCCGGATTCGTGGTCGGCCTCGACGCGCCGGACGCCGTCGACGCCGGAGACGGCGTTCGTCACGTTCTCCTCGCACCCGGTGCAGGCCATGCCCTCGACCGCAATCTCGTACCGATCCATGACACGTCAGGCTACGCGGTCGCGGCGATTAATCCTTGCGTGTCCGTTCACGGCGGCACAGTCCACACAGTCCGTGCCTGTAGTAACGTCCGCCCGGAGGCTCCGTGTCGGTCAGATGTCGTCCTTGCCGAACTCGTCGATGCGGTCGTGGACGTAGGCGGTCCACTCGTCGAGCGTCTCGTGCATGAGTTCGCGCGCCTCGTCGACCGGGGTCGCCGTGTACTGGTACACGTGGCCGCCGGAGTCGAGCAGCCGTCGTTCGCGCTCGGCGAGTTCCTTCTCGCGGAGCGTCGACAGCGACCGGTTCACGTTTGAGCGGTCGCGGTCGAGCGACCCGGCCAGTTCCTCGACGGTACTGCCCGGCTCCTCCAGCAGCGTCAGGTAGGTGCGCACCTCGTGACGCTGGATGCCGAACACGCACGCGAGCACGTCCTCGAACCCCGGCTCCTCGTCGAGCATCAGCTCCCGGAACCGTTCCGGGCTCGGGTCACTTCGCATACGTCTCGTTGCGCCGGCGCACACATCAATCCAGCCGTTCGGTTCGGTCGTGCGACCGTGTGTCCGGGCCGCATTCGCGCTAATTCGTCCCGGAACTATTCGGTGGCCTCCCGAGTCGACAGTCGTCATGGCAACACAAACCGACACGGTCACGACCGACGTGTCGTGGCACAGCGGCGTACTCTCCGGGCTCGCCAGCACCACGGCGATGACTGCACTGATGCTCGCGATGGGTGCGACGCCCGTCATCGCCGGGGCCGTCCCCGGGCTCTACGGTCTCGCACCGCCAGCGAACCCGCTGGCCGGTATCGCCGTCCACCTCTCGCACGGGGCCATCCTCGGTGTCGGCCTCGCGGCCATCGCGGGCGCGACCGGCCTCACGGAGCCGAAACAGCTCGTCGGCGCGGGGGTCGTCTACGGCGTCGCGACGTGGGTGGTGCTCGCGGCGCTGCTGATGCCGGTGTGGCTGCGCATCCTCGGGTTCCCGAACGCGCCGCCGTTCCCCAACTTCGCGCCGCCGAGCCTGCTGTGGCACGTCACCTACGGCGTGGTCGCGGGAGTCAGCCTCGGGAGCGTCGACCTATAACAGCGAGGTCAACAGCCCCTTCTGGGCGTGGAGCCTGTTCTCGGCCTGCTGCCACACCGCGGCCCGGTCGCTCTCCAGCACCGCGTTCGTCACTTCCTCGCCGCGGTGGGCCGGGAGACAGTGGAGCAGCGTCCGGTCGCCGAGCAGGTCGGCGTCCACCTGAAAGCCGTCGAACGCCGACAGCTTCTCCGCCCGTTCGTCCTCCTGTCCCATCGACACCCAGACGTCGGTGTAGACGATGTCGGCGTCGGCGACGGCCGCTTCCGGGTCGTCGGTCAGCGTCGGCGCCCCCCCGAGGTCGGCCGCGCTGTCGAGCACGTCCGGGTCGGGTTCGTAGCCGGCGGGCGTCGCCACCGTCAGGTCCATCCCGGTCATGGCCGCGCCCTTGATGAACGACTGACAGACGTTGTTGCCGTCGCCGACCCACGCGACCCGCGCGTCGAAGCCGCCGGTCCGCTCGCGAATCGTGAGCAGGTCGGCGAGCGTCTGACACGGGTGAGCGTCGTCGGTGAGACCGTTCACGACGGGGACCGTCGCGTACTCGGCCAGCTCGGTCACGTCCGAGTGGTCGAACATCCGGCCCATCACCGCGTCGACGTACCGCGAGAGCACGCGAGCGGTGTCCTTCACCGGCTCGCCGTGACCGAGTTGGATGTCGTTCGGCCCGAGGAACAGCGCGTGACCGCCGAGTTGCGTCATCCCCGTCTCGAAGGAGATGCGCGTCCGCGTCGACGGCTTCTCGAATATCATCGCCAGCGACGCCCCGACGAGTTCGGGGTGAGCCTTCCCGCGGCGGGTCCGCTCCTTCAGGTCCTCGGCCCGGGTGAGCACGTCCGCCAGTTGGTCGCGCGTCAGGTCGTCGATGTCTGTGACGTGACGGGTCATAGCCGCTCGACCACCTCCTCGACGACCGCCGTCGCACGGTCGAGTTCCGGCAGGGGGAGTCGCTCGTCCGGCGCGTGATCCAGATCCGAGTCTCCCGGCCCGTACGTCGCCATCGGTACGTCCCACGTCGCGTACAGGTTCATGTCGCTGGTGCCGGTCTTCCGGAGCAAGCGCGGCTCGCCGCCGGCCGACCGGATGGCGGCGCGGAAGGCGCGAGCGACCGGGCCGCGCGGCGAGGTCATCACCGGCGGCACGCGGTCGTGCCAGTTCACGTGACCGGCGGCCGCTTCCGCGTCGGCCAGCTCGCGCACCTCGTCGACGGTCATCGACGGCGGCACCCGCAACTGCACGTCGAGCGTCGCCTCGACGCTCAGGCCGTCCTCGCTGGTGCCGCCCTCGACGTGTACCGGCTTGGCGGTCACCTGCTCGAACGTCGGCTCGTAGGGGTCGTGTTCGAACCGCTCCTCGACCCGCGACCACCAGCCGAGCGCGTCCTGTATCGCGTTCGGCTCCGGCCGCGAGGTGTGGCCGGACTCGCTGGTCGCCACGTACGTCCCCGAGAGGATGCCCCGGTAGCCGAGCGTCACGCCGTCCCAGCCGGAGGGTTCGCCGTTGATCACCGCGTCGGGAGCCTCACGGTCCGCGACGAGGTGGCGCGCGCCCCGCGAATCGACCTCCTCGCCGACGACGCCGGCGAAGGAGACGCCCGTCCGGACGGCCGCGACGGCCAGCGCCGTCAGCGGCCCCGTCGCGTCGACGCTGCCCCGACCCCACAGCACGGGTCCCTCCTCGTGCTCGTCGGGCTCGTTTCCTCCGGCGGTTTCACCGCCTCCCTCCGAGACGCTTCCCGTCTCGCTCTCGACCCGCACCGGGATGTCCCCCGGCACGGTGTCGACGTGCGAGGTGAGCAGTACGGCATCGTCGGCTGGCGCGCGGACGTTGCCCACCTCGTCCAGCCACGCCTCGCGGCCGTGGGCCTCGAAGAAGTCGACGAGCCGTTCGGCCGCCGCTTCCTCCTCGCCCGTCGGCGACGGGATAGAGACGAGGTCGTGGAGCAGTTCGCGCGCCTCGCGGTCCCCGTCCGGGTCGTCGAGCGCGCTCATCCGACGACCTCCGCCAGCGCGTCGACGACGGTATCACAGTGCTCCTCCTCGGCGACGAGCGGCGGGAGCAGGCGGAGCACCGTCCGGCCGGCCGGGAGCGCGAGCAGTTGGTGGTTCAACGCGAGCTCGCGCAACAGCCGGTTGGCCCCCCGCTTCACCTCGACGCCGACCATCAGCCCCTCGCCGCGCACGTCGCGCACGTCGTCGCCGAGCCGGCGTTCCAGCTCCGTGCGGAGATACTGGCCGGTCTCGGCGGCGTGTGCCGCCAGCGACTCGGATTCGATGACGTCCAGCGTCGCGCCGGCGGCCGCACAGACGATCGGATTGCCGGAGAACGTGGAGCCGTGGCTCGCCGCGCCCTCGGCCACCCAGTCGCGTACGAGCGTCGCACCGAGCGGGAGTCCGGACGCGATACCCTTCGCCGACGTGAGCACGTCCGGCACCACGTCGTGGGTCTCGGTGGCCCACATCGAGCCGGTGCGGCCGAGTCCGGTCTGTATCTCGTCCATCACGAGCGCCGCGCCGTGCTGGGCGGTGTGGACGCGGGCCGTCCGCAGGAACTCCGTCGACGGTGGATTGATACCGCCCTCCCCTTGGAGCGGTTCGAGGATGACCGCGGCCGTCTCGTCGTCGATGGCGTCGGCCATCGCCTCGCTGTCGCCGTAGGGGACGAACTCCACGCCGTCGATGAGCGGCTCGTACGGCTTCTTGTACTTGTCCTTCCATGTCGTCGCGAGCGCGCCCATCGTGCGGCCGTGGAAGCCCCGCGTCGTCGCGATGATCTTCGAGCGACCGGTGGCCGAGCGGGCGAACTTCAGCGCCGCCTCGTTGGCCTCCGTGCCGGAGTTACACAGCCAGACGTTGTCCACGTCGCCCGGCGCGAGGTCGGCGAGCTGCTCGTACAGCGCCGTCCGCGCCGCGTGCGGGTACGACGCCTGCACGTAGGTCAGGTCCTGCGCCTGCGAGGCCACGGCGTCGACGACGGCCGGATGCGAGTGGCCGACCGGCACGCAGGCGTAGGAGGCTCCGAAGTCGAGATAGTCGGTGCCGTCGCTCGCGGTGAGATACATCCCGTCGCCGGAAACCATCTCGATGGGCTTCTCGGAGAAGACGAACGAGCTCATGCTATCGCCTCCGGGTGGATGTGGGTGCCGTCGCCGTCGAGCGCGCCGCGGATGGGCCGGTCGGCGTTCGCGCTCGCGACGACGACACTGTCTGCGCCCGCCTCCAGCGCCTCGGTCGCGGCCATCACCTTGCGGGTCATGAATCCCTCCGCGGCGGCTTCGAGGTCGTCGTACTCGTCGGGCGTCGCGACCTCGTCGATGCGCGTCTCGGGGTCCTCGGGGTCGGCGTAGACGCCCGCGACGTCCGTCAACACGACGAGCGTCGCGCCGAGCGCGCCCGCGACGGCCGCGGCCGCGCGGTCGGCGTCCGTGTTGACCGCGACGCCGTCGTCCGCGAGCATCGGCGGGGAGACGACCGGCGTGTAGCCGTCGGCCAGCAGCGTCGCCAGCAGACTCGCGTCCACGTCGTCGATACTGCCGGAGTGGTCGCCCCGGCGTATCTTCTTCTTCCCGTCCTCGACGACCCGGACGGCGGACTTGCGCGCGCCGGTGAGCAGGCCGCCGTCCACGCCCGACAGGCCGACGGCGTCGACGCCGGTGTTCTGTAGACCGGTCACGAGATCCGTATTCACGAGGCCCGGAAGCGCCATCTTGAACACGTCCATCGTCGCCTCGTCGGTGAACCGGCCGACGACGCCCGACGGAGTTTCGACGTACTCCGGTTCCTCCCCCATCGCGTCCAGCGTGTCGTCGACCGCCGTGGAGCCGCCGTGGACGACGACGCAGTCCTCGTCCAGTTCGGCGATGTCTCCCAGCGCCCCCGCCGGATCGACGGCGCGCGCGCCGCCGATCTTCACGACGACGGTCACGCTAGGGTGCCCCCACCGGATGGAGTCCGGTCGCTTGGAGTCCTGCGGTCTCTTCGAGACCGAGTGCGATGTTCGCGGCGTGGACCGCCTGCCCGGCCGAGCCTTTCATCATGTTGTCGATGGCCGAGAAGACGACGAGCCGGCGGTTCGCGGGGTCGAGTTCGAAGCCGACCTCCGCGACGTTGGAGCCGGCGACGGCCTTCGGCTCGGGGTAGCGGTAGACTCCACTGCCACCCGAGGCGAGTCGGACGAACGGCTCGTCCTCGTAACTCCCGCGGTAGGCCCCCCAGAGGTCGCCCTTCGAGACCGGCTCCTCGGGGAAGACGTGACAGGTCGCGCTCGCGCCGCGGATCATATCGACCGCGTGGACGGTGAAGGACACGTCGAGCCCGAGGAACTCAGCTATCTCGGCCTCGTGGCGGTGGCCGGTCGGCGCGTACGGCCGGACGACGCCCGACCGCTCGGCGTGCGAGGACGCCTCGCCGCCGCCGGCACCGCCCTCGGAGGAGCCGACCTTCACGTCGATGACCACCTGCTCGTCGCCCGAGAGGAGGTCAGCCTCGAACAGCGGCAGCAGCCCGAGGATGCTCGCGGTGGCGTTACAGCCACCTGCGGCGATGAGGTCCGCGCCCGGCAGGTTCTCGCGGTTCAGTTCCGGCAGGGCGTACTCGGCGTCGGCGAGCAGTTCCGGCCGCTCGTGACCGTCGTACCACTCGTCGTAGGCCGCATCGTCGGAGAGCCGGAAGTCCGCCGAGAGGTCGACGACGGTGTCCGCGGCGTCTCGGAACGTATCGATGTGGCTCATCGTGACGCCGTGTGGCGTCGCGGCGAACAGCACGTCGACCGATTCGAGGTCGTCCGGCTCCGAGAAGCGAACGTCGAGATGCCGGAGGTTCGGGTGGACGTGCCCGACGGTCTTGTTCGCGTACTCGCGGGAGGTCGCCTGCGCGAGGTCGAACTCGGGGTGGCCGTCGATCAGCCGGCAGAGTTCACCCCCGGTGAAGCCGGAGGCACCGACGACGCCCGCCTTCATACGGTCGCCTCCTCCACGCCTGCGCGGGCCCGCTCCTCCAGCCAGTCGACGACGGCGCTCGGCACGTCGACCTCGGCCACCTCGTCGAGCGCCTTGAACTCGACCGTGTGGTTCACCTCGTGAACGGTGTAGGCATCGCCGGTTTCCATCAGGTCGACCCCGAGGAGGCCGCCGCCGACGGCATCGGAGGCGCGCGCCACGAGGTCACGCATCTCGTCGTCGAGGTCGATGCGCTCCGTCTCGGCACCCTGCGCGGCGTTCGTGAGCCAGTGGTCCGACGAGCGGGCCATCGCGCCGACGGGTTCACCGTCGACGGCCACGACGCGGATGTCGCGGCCGGGCTTCTCGACGAACTCCTGCACGTAGAACACCTTGTGCTCGTAGTGGCCGAGCGTCTCCTTGTGTTCGAGGATGGCCTCGGCGGCGTTCCGGGAGTCCACCTTCGCCATCAGCCGCCCCCACGAGCCGACGATGGGTTTCAGGACGCACGGGTAGCCGAACGACTCGATGGCCTCCAAGGCGGCTTCCTTGGTGAACGCCACCTCCGTCGCGGGCGTGGGGATGCCCGCGTCCGCGAGGACGAGACTGTTGTGCGCCTTGTCGGCGCAGACCTCCGCAGTCTCCGGATGGTTCACCACCGGCACGCCGTACTGGTCGACGAACCGGGTGACGTACCGCGACCGCGAGGTCGCCAGACACCGGTCGAGCACGAGATCACACTCGCCGATACCGCCCGGCGGATCCGCCAGTCCGAACCGCTGTTTTCGGACGTCGATCTTGACGACATCGTGGCCGCGCTCGCGCAGCTCCGAGAGCAGGAGCTTCTCGTCCCGGCGGATGCGCGAGTACAGCATTCCGATCTGCATCGGTCTACGCCTCGGGGGCTTACTCGCCCCAGTCCTCCTCTAGTTCGGGCGCGGAGTCCAGTTCGACGGGGTCGGTCCCGAGGACTTCCAGCTCCGCACCGCAGGTCGCACAGTCGACGATCTCTCCCACTTCAAGATTGTCGTGCAGGGTCACGTCCGCCCCGCACTCGATGCACTCTGTCATCAGTACACTCTCTACGCTTCACACCCTTAAGCGCATCGAACCTATCAAACGAATTTAATACTCTATAGCCGTTGCTGACGACGAAAGCAGACTTCCGAGGTCGTTTCCCAATTCTGGTATCAGGATTGTGTTATGTGTCCCCGGAGAGGGACGGCGGTCGTGGCCACGGCGACCGCGGAGCCGCCGACTCAGCAAAATGCAAGGTGGAGCCCTCGGCCTCAAGGAGCGAGCAAAGCGAGCGAGTAGGCCGGGGAGGAAACCGACATGGCGGGAGACAACAATTAAATTGGACCCGTCCGTGCTGCCGGATAGTGCTGCGCTGGCACAAGCCCGGTGCAGTACGGGCCGCAGTAGCCCGGCCCCCGATGGTGGGTCCGTCGATCCCGAAGGGCGTCCGATAGGCGGGGCGCACAAGACGTCCCGTCGCGCCAACTGACGGTGAGGACCACATCAAAGCCCCACCCTCAACGAGCGAGGTCGGCAGACCGAGCGAAGTAGGATTGGGTCGGTTACACATAGCCGTCCACCTCCGTCGCGAGTCTGACCTCGGCGTCGGCCAGCGCCTGCCGACGCGCGTCCAGCGCCGTCTCCGCCTCGGCGGCGTCACCGGCCGCACGGTCGAGGGCCGCCTCGACCGCTTCGGGCGCTGGCCCGCCGTGTGAGTCACGCGACGCGACGCTCTCGGCGGGGTCGAGGGCCGCCGCCAGCGCGTCCCTCTCGACGTGGGTGTCGAGCGACTCGTCCAGCGTCTCGGCGGCGGCCGCCTCGATGGCCGCGAGCAGGTCCGCTGTCTCACTCTCTTCGGCCGCGCGGGCCACTATCTCGTGGGCCGTCCGGAACGGGAGGCCGCCGGCCGCGAGCAGGTCCGCGACGCCCGTCGCCGTCGAGAACCCCTCGCCGGCGGCCGCGGCCAGCGCGTCGGCGTTCCAGTCGGCCGTCGCCACCGCGCCTGCAGCCACCTCGGTCGCGTCCGTCACCGCGTCCACGGCGTCGAAGGCGTGGTCGTGCGCGCGCTGGAGGTCGCGGTTGTACGCGCGGGGGAGCCCCTTCAGCGTCGTCAGAAGCCCGTTCAGCCCCGCGGCCGTGTCGCCGGCGCTCGCGCGCACCAGCTCCAGCGTGTCCGGGTTCTTCTTCTGGGGCATGATCGACGAGGTGGAGGCGTAGTCGTCGTCGAGGTCGACGTATCCCTTATTCGCGAACAGTATCAGGTCCTCGGCGAGGCCGGACAGTGTCGTCGCCAGCGTCGCCGTCGCGGCGGTCGTCTCCGTCAGGAAGTCCCGCGCCGAGGCCGCGTCCATCGCGTTCTCGATCACGCTCTCGAAGCCGAGCAGCGCCGCGGTCCGCTCCCGGTCGACGTCGAAGGTCGTTCCCGCGAACGCGGCCGCGCCGAGCGGCGAGCGGTTCGTCCGGTCGAACGCCGCGAACAGCCGCTCCGTGTCGCGGGCCAGCGCCGACTCGTACGACAGCAGATAGTGGGCGACCGTCGTCGGCTGTGCCGGCTGGAGATGGGTGAAGCCGGGCATCACCGTGTCGACGTGTGTCTCGGCCACCTCGGCCAGCACCTCGCGAAACGCCAGCACCGCCTCGGCGAGTTCGACGATGTCCGCGCGCAGTCGGTGACGCAGACAGGTCGCCACCTCGTCGTTGCGCGAGCGGGCCGTGTGCATCTTCCCACCCACGTCGCCGATGCGGTCGATGACCGCCGTCTCGATGGCGGCGTGGACGTCCTCGCCGTCCGGCAGCGCCGCGTGACCGGCTTCCTCGACACCTTTCAGCGCGGCGAGTATCTCACCGGCTTCCGACTCGTTGATGATCCCCTGTTCGGCGAGCATCACGACGTGCGCGCGGTCCACCTGTATGTCGGCACGGAAGATGCGCTCGTCCGCGGCCAGCGACGAGAGGAACCCGCGGGCGGGGCCGCCGCTGAACCGCTCGCGACGCACCACGTCGTCGGGTTCCTCGCTCATCTCAGTGCTCCTCCCACTCGTCGGCGGTTTCGTCGATGTCTGTCCCGGAGAGCGGTGACTCCTCGCCCAGCGTCGGCCGCTCGGAGGCGTCGTCCGCGGCGGCCCCGCCGTCGGTCGCCGTCACGCCCTCGGACTGCTTCGCGGCCTCGATGGTGCGGTTCGCGAGCCGCTCCTGGAAGCCGTGGTACTTCGCGACGCCGGTGGCGTCCGCCTGCTCGATGCCGCCGGACACGTCCTCCGTATTGAACGAGGCGGCCGCCGCCGAGTAGACGGCGTACGGCGACTCGCGGCCGACGACGCGCGCCTGTCCACCCTCGAAGCGGACGGTGACGGTGCCCGTCACGCGCTCGTTCGTCTCCGCGATGAACGCGTCGAGTGCCCCCATCAGCGGCCCGTCGACGAGCCCCTGATACCCCTTCTCCGCCCACTCGTCGTCGACCGTCGTCTTGAACGACCGCTCCTCCTTCGTCAGGACGAGGTCCTCCAGCCCGGCGTGGGCATCGAGCAGCGTCGTCGCGGCCGGATGCTCGTAGTTCTCGCGCACCTTCAGGCCGAGCATGCGGTCTTCCATCGCGTCCGTGCGACCGACGCCGTACGAGCCGGCGAGGTCGTTCAGCGTCTCGATGAGTTCGACCGGCTCCAGTGCCTCGCCGTTCAGCGCGACGGGATACCCCTGTTCGAACTCGATGGTGATCTCCTCCGTCTCGGCGCCGGGCGCGTCGGTCCACTCGTAGATTTCCTCGCCGGGGACGTGGCTCGGCTCCTCCAGTTCCTTCCCCTCGACGGAGCGCGACCAGAGATTCGTGTCGATGGAGTAGTCGCCGCCGCTCCCGCCCTCGACCGGGAGGTCACGCTCGGCGGCGTACTCCTTCTCCCACTCGCGGGTGAGCCCGAGTTCGCGGACCGGCGCGATGACCTCCAGATCGGAGTCGCGCCACACCGCCTCGAAGCGGAGCTGGTCGTTCCCCTTCCCGGTACAGCCGTGGGCGATGCCCGTACAGCCCTCCTCCTCAGCGACGCTCAGGATGGCCGAGGCGATGACCGGGCGGGCGAGCGCAGTGCCGAGCGGATACCCCTGATAGGTGGCGTTCGCGCGGACGGCGTCCAGCGCCAGCGACGCGAACTCCGCCTTCGCGTCGACGACGTGGATGTCCAGCCCGAGCGCGTCGGCCGTCTCCTGTGCCTCGGTGAACTCGTCGGCCGGCTGGCCGACGTCGACCGTCACCGCGACCACCTCGTCGTAGCCGTACTCCTCTTTCAGCAGCGGTACGCAAACCGTCGTATCGAGCCCGCCAGAGAAGGCGAGCGCGACCTTGTCCGTCATGTGTTGTGTGTGGTGTCGTCACCGCCGAACCGGGCGGTGTGTCGTTCGAAGCGTCGCGACCGTCGTGAAGGAGAATTGTGATTACGGGCTCAAAGGCCCGGTCGCGGTCGCGGGGAGACGGCGAGGGCACCGCTGTGCGCCGGCGAACGGCGGACCCTGACGGTGCTCATCATGTACCTGTACGGTTCGAAGCCACGTATTAAAACCTTCCGAGACGCCGGGAACGGCCACATCAGTTAACAGGGGGCCGACCCACGCCCGGACATGGTAGACGCCGACAGCGTACTGAAGATCGTCCTCCTGCTCGTGCTCGTCTGGATCGGACTGGAACTCCTGGACTTCGCGGTCGATCTCCTGCTTGCGCCCATCGACTCGGTGATCGGGCTGTTGGTGGTCGTGCTCATCGTGCTGTTCCTCCTCGACAGGATTTAACCGCGCGCGACCGACCCTCGACCGTGTACAGCGTCAACGTGCCAGTGCCGGGCGAGGCGGTCCGGCTGGCGCGGGGACTCGCCGCGGAGTGTCTCACCGCGACGCCCAGACGCGGCCACAGCCTCGTCGCCAAGCGCCTGCCGGACGAGCGGTTCGCGGCGATGGCCCGACAGACCCGGGCGACGCTGACGGGGACGGAGCCGTTCGACGCTCGCATCACCGGCGTCGACCTGTTCCGCGACCCGCCGACCGGCACCGCTCCGGTCGCGTATCTCGTCGTCGAGTCACCGGAACTCGTTCGGATCCACCGCCGGCTGTGCGAGACGTTCGACCCCGTGCCGGGCTTCGAGGGCGACGAGTACGACCCCCACGTCACGATTGCTCGCGGCGGCGACGCCGCCGACCTGCTGGGTCGGGACATCGAGTCCTACGAGTGGACGGTCGAACGACTGGCGCTGTGGCACCCCGGCGACGAGCAGACGGTCGAGTCGATTTCGCTGCCCGCCTGAGCGTTAAAACTCCTCGACGTGCGGGCGCAAATCGAGTTCGAGCGTCCACGCCGACCGGTCCTGCTCGACGAGTCGCCAGTAGCTATCGGCGATGGCGTCGGGGTCGAGATACTCCTCCGAATTCTCGACCGCTCCCTCGGGCGGCCGGATGCCGCCGTCGATGACGACGTGGGCGACGTGGATCCCCTCCGGCCCGAGTTCGCGCGCCATCGACTCGGCCATGCCGCGCGCGCCGAACTTGGCCGCCGAGAAGCCGATGGCTCCCTCGCGCCCGCGGACGGACGTGGTCGCGCCGGTGAAGATCACCGTCCCGCCGTCGCTGTCGAGCATGTCCGGGACGGCCGCCTGCACGCAGTGGAGCGCGCCGCGGACGTTCGTGTCGAGCGCCCGGTCGAACGCGTCGGGGTCGATGTCGAGCGTCCCGTCCCACGCCGCCGCGCTCGCGTTGAACACGAGCACGTCGACCGGGCCGAGCGTCTCGCGGACGGTCTCGAAGCCGCGTGCGACGGCCTCGCTGTCGCCGACATCGACGGCCGCCGCGACCGCGTCGTCCAGTTCCTCGGCCAGCGAGTCGACGTACGTCGACCGGGCGAACAGTCCGACCGAACACCCTTCGGCGTCGAAGCGACGCGCGAGCGACGCGCCCAAGCCGGGACCGACGCCTGCGATGACAGCCGTTCGTGACACGTTCGGGACCACTCACCGCAGATACAAAGCCGTGTTTCCGTCCGGGGCCGAGCGCGCTTTTCCGCCCTAAACCGGTGATCTATGCCGGTGTGACACTAACCACCACAGTATCATTATTATGAGTGATGACCTTAACACGGCTATGCCGGAATGCCAGAACTGCGGGTCGTTCGTGACTGCGGCGTACGCGCGTGTTTTCACCCCTAACGGCATCGACGAACCTCGTGTCTGTCCCCAGTGTGAGGACAAGATTCGCGACGGCGCAGACGTGCGAGAGGCGCGGTCGACACGACGCACTTAGTTCACGGCGTTCTCGACGGTTTCGCGTGCACTCTCGAACAGCTCGACAGCACGTTGCTCGTCGCGCGCCTCGGCGGTCACGCGCACGAGCGGCTGGGTTCCGCTCGCGCGCAGCAGGAACCAGCCCGCGTCGGTCGTGACGCGGACGCCGTCCAGCGTCGCGACGTCGTCGTACCCGTCGAGCACGCGCTCGCGAATCCGTTCCATGACGGCCGTCTTGTCGGCCACCTCGACCGCGTCACGACGGATCGGATACGACGGTAGCTCGGCGACCCGCGCGGCGAGCGACCGCTCCGCGGCGAGCGCGGCCAGCCGACAGGCCGCGTACAAGCCGTCCGGACACAGCGTCTCGTCGGGCCAGATCCACGCCCCGGACGGTTCGCCGCCGAAGACGACACCTTCCTCGCGTGCCGCCGCGGCGACGTGTACGTCGCCCACGGGCGTCCGTTCGACTCCGACGCCGCGCTCGGCGAGATAATCCTCGACCGCGAGACTCGTGTCGACGGGAACGGCGACGCGCGGCTGGCCGTCACTCGTCCACGTCTCCGCCGCCTCGGCCGCGAACAGCGCCAGCGTCGCGTCTCCCGAGAGGAACGTGCCGTCGGCCGCCACCGCCCGGAGTCGGTCGGCGTCGCCATCGTGTGCGATACCGAGATCTGCGCCCGACTCGCGGACGAGCGCCGACAGCGATGCGCAGTTGTCGGCCGTCGGCTCCGAGGGGCGACCGGGGAACGAGCCATCCGGCTGGGCGTTCAGCGTCTCGACGCGACAGCCGAGGGCCGCCAGCGCGTCGACGGTGACGCCGCCCGCGCCGTTGCCGAGGTCGACGACGACATCCAGATCGAGGTTCGCGCCGTCTCCGACGAGACGGTCGACGTGCCGGGCCGCCGCGTCTGCCTCGACTCGCTCGCCCAGTCCGTCCCACGGTTCAAGCGCGAAGTCGCTCGCCTCGACCCGGCGTTCCACCGCCGCGCGTCGGTCGGCGTCGAACGCGCGGCCCGACGGCTGCCACAGCTTGATACCGTTGTCGGGCGCGGGATTGTGGCTCGCGGTGACGGACGCGCCGGCCCCGGCGTCCTCCCAGCCGACCGCGCGGGCGACGGTCGGCGTGCTCGCCACGCCCAGATCGACCACGTCCGCGCCCGTCTCGCGCAGGCCGGCCGCCAGCGCGTCGATCAAGAGTTCACCCGACGCCCGGGTGTCGCGACCGACGACGACGCGCCGCGGGGCATCCCGCGCCGCCAGTTCCGTCCCGACCGCCCGCCCGATATCGAGCGCGAGCGCCGCGGTCATGTCCTCGCCGACCGGCCCGCGAACGCCGCTCGTTCCGAACATGCCCGTAGGTTTCGGCGCGGGGAGAAAACTCCTGCGAGGCGTCCGAGCCGCTGTCGACACGCTGAAACGGGCGAAAGGCGGAGTGGCGAGCGTGAAGGTCACGTGCGAGGTCGTCGGCGAGGGCATCGAGGAGTGTGAACTCTCGGCCGACGCGGCGTACGGCGACCTGCTCTCGGAACTCGGCCTCTCGCGCCACGAGGCCACGGTGCTCGTCGACGGGTCGCCCGTGCCGGCGGACGCGACTGTCGCCGCCGACACGGTGCGCGTCCTCCGACTGATCAGGGGCGGCTGACACCCGGACACGGCAAGCCAGCGCGGCGAGCGCGGGGGTTATCAACTCCCCCGGCCGAAGTTCTCGTATGGATCTTCGTGAGGCACGGCCCGACGAACACCTCACGGTGCGGTCTATCTTCGACGTCGCGATGCTGGACGTTCCCGACTTCCCCGCGAAGAAACTGGTCGTCGCGGCGGAGGACGACCGCGTCCTCGGCGGGATGGCAGTCGAGACGGACGGCTTCGGCGAGCGCGGCGAGATACACGCCATCGCCGTTCGGCCCCGCCGTCGCGGACAGGGCGTCGGGAGCCGACTCGTCGGGGAGGCGGAGCGACGCTGGGACCCCGTCGTCGCCGAGTTCGACGAGCGCGTCCGGCCGTTCTACGAGGCACTCGACTTCGACGTCGAGTCGGTCGGCGGATCGCGGTTCCGTGGCCGGAAGCCGGGCGACCCGGTCAGATGAGCGGCTTCACCAGCGACTCCCCTTCCGCGAGCAGCGCCTTCACTCGCTTCTCGGAAGCGGCCTCCGCGTAGACGCGGAGCTTCGGCTCCGTCCCGCTCGGGCGGACGAGCAGCCACGACCAGTCCGCGAGCAGGAGTTTGAACCCGTCGACGGTCGCCACGCGCTCGACGTCCACGCCCGCAACGGAATCAGGTATCTCGTCGTCGAGCGCCGCGAGCACCGGCTCCTTGCGGGCGTCCGGACAGTCGACGCTCACGCGGTCTTGCACCACGTCGCCGTGGGCGTCGAGAACGCGGTCCACGCGGTCGTCGAACGGCTCGGTCGCCTCGGCGGCGGCCGTCAGGAGCGCGAACGCCACGCCGTCCTTGTTCGGGAGGTGGCCGCGCAGGCCGAAGCCGCCCGACTCCTCGCCGCCGACGAGCGCGTCGTGGCGCACCATCGCGTCGGCGACCCACTTGAACCCGACCGCAGTCTCGTGGGCGGCATGGCCGCTCGCGTCCGCCACGCGGTCGATCAGAAACGTCGTGCTCGCGGTGCGAACCGCGTCGCCGGTCGCGTCGTCGAGCAGGTAGTCGTAGATAGCGGCGAAGTAGCGGTTCGGGTCGAGATAGCCGCGGTCGGGCGTGACAACCCCGATCCGGTCCGCGTCGCCGTCGTTCGCAACCCCGATGTCGGCATCGCCGGTTTCGACCGCTCGCACGAGCGCACCGAGTCGCTCGCCCGTCGGCTCGGGGGGTGTCCCGCCGAACGTGGGGTCGCGGTCGGTGCGGAGTCGGACCACGTCCGCGCCCGCGGCGGCGAGCAGGCGGTCGGTGACGCCGCGCCCGGAGCCGTGCATCGCGTCGTAGGCGACGGTCACGCCCGACAGGTCCGCGTCGACGAGATCGAGTGCGTGGTCGAGATACGCGTCCGTGAGATTCGTCTCCGTCGTCGTGCCGGACGCTTCGGCCGACACCGGGTCGCGGAGGTTCGCCTCTACGCGCCGTGTCGTCTCGGGGAGCGCCGGTGCGCCGGTGTCGGGAATGAACTTGACGCCGTTGTACGACGGCGGATTGTGGCTGGCCGTCACCATCAGCGCCCCCGCCAGTTCGCGGTCCCGCACAGTCCACGCGACGACGGGCGTCGGCACGTCACGCTCGGGGAGCAGACAGTCGAAGCCGTTGTCGGTCAGCACGTCACACAGCGACTCGGCGAAGCCGCGCGAGGTTTCGCGGGCGTCGTAGCCGACCGCGACGGCACCGTCGTGGCCCGCCTCGCGCAGATAGTCGGCGACCCCCTGTCCGACGATTCGCACGCGCTTGTCGGTGAACGTGTCGAGCGTCGCGCGCCACCCGTCGGTCCCGAACGTAATCTCGTCCATGCCCGTGGGTCGCCGGCGCGGCGTGAAAAAGGCTCGTAGCGTTGCGCCAGTGGTGTTCAGACAACTGGGGCGTCGCTTGACCGAGTAACCGCGCCGGGTGGGACTGAAAGGGGCCGGCGGCTCGACGAACCCGGCCGACGTAAGGACCGCAGGCCAACGGCCGAGGACCGCAGCGAGGCCCGGGAGTCGAGCCGCCGGGGGCTTTCTACATCTTGTTGTCCTCTTCATCTCTAGAATCACTCTCAACTGAACACTACTGTCAGCAGTAAGAGCGGCCAGTCGGCACACATATGCCCGACGACGACGACCCGCCAGTATGGATCGCCAGCAGGTGTTCGCGCTGTTCATGGTACTGCTGATGGTGTTCTCCTCGATAGCCTACGCCGCCTCGCTCGTCTTCTAATCCGTCTCCCACACGTCGCCGAGCGGGTGGTCGTCGAGCGAGGGAGCGCCGCTGTCGTCGGTTCTGTCGCCGACCCGCCCTCGCGATACCCCGGCTCCGCTCCCGCTCGCACCTGCGTTCGCCGCACTGGCGTCGAAGGCCGGCAGGTCGGGCGTCGTCATCGCGTCCACCTGTTCGGCGAACCAGTCGGGCATGTCGCCGCGAGCGCGCTCGAAGAGGTCCAACAGCGACGAGTCGGTGAGATACGTCGCGCCGTAGTCGTCCGGCGCGCGGACGACGCGACCGGCCGCCTGAATGACGGTGCGGAGCGCCGTCCGGTAGTACCAGCCCCACTGGCTCTCTTCCAGTCGGCGCGCGACCCGCGAGTCGCGGGTGTTCGGGTACGGTGCCTTGCAGATCACCTGCCAGCGGCAGAGGTCGTCGTGGAGGTCGAGCGCTTCCTCCATCTTCACCGAGACGAACACCGCGTTCGACTCCTCGCGCTTCCAACTCGCGAGCGCCGCGTCGCGGTTCTCGCTGTCGTGCGTTCGAACTCGGTCGCCGACGCCCATCTCCGCGAGTCGACTCGCGAGTCGGTCGGCGATGGCGTAGCTGTGGGCGTGGACGAGTCCCTTCTCGTCGGGGTGGTGGGCCATCAGCCGGACGAGCGTTCGGGCGACGGCCGGGAGCGTCTCGTCGCGCTGCTCGTAGGTCATCTTCCCACAGGTCACGTCGCAGAGCGGGCGGTGTTCAAGGGGAAACGTGTGGGGCACGTCGACCAGCGCCACGTCGTCGGGGGCGAGCCCCGTGCCGGCACAGAACGCCCGCTTGTCGAGGATTGTCGCCGACAGGAGCGCGAACTTGTTTCCCCGGTCCCACACGGTGTGGTGGAGATACCGCGCCGGGTCCATCGGCTTCACCGTCAGGGTCGTCCCCGCACCGTCGGGCTGGTCGACGACCCACGTCGTCGGACTCTCCGGGTCGCGGGCGTCTTCGAGGAACCACTGTAGCTCGCGGGTGAGTTCGGAGAGGCGGTCGCGCTCGGCCACCTCGGCCCGCGAGAGTTCCGCCTTCGAGCGGAGTTCCTCGGCCCGTCGGTCACAGACGCGCAGCAGGCGCTCGGCGTACCCCTCCACGTCGGTCAGGCCGTCGACATCGGGCGGCTGGCAGGCGTCCCACACGGGGACGCGCTCGGGCGAGAGTTCGATGGTCGCGTACATCTCGGCCCACTCCGCGAGGCCGTGCGCCTCGTCGACGACCACCACGTCGCGCTTGCCGAACACGTCGGAGCCGGCCGTCTGCATGAAGTACGCCAGCGTCATCGCGGCGATGTTGCGGTTCGACGCGATAGACCGGTCAGAGAAGTACGGACACCGGTGTTTCACGGGGCAGTCGAAGCCCGTCTCGCGGGCGCAGGGGGCCTCCGTCACCGGTGTCTCAGTCTCGCCGGGGAGGATGCAGTCGTAGTTGCCCTTGCCGCGAATGATAGAGAAGTCGTCGAGCAGCGCGTCGCCGGCCACGTCGTCGAGCTGTGACACCTGCGGGGTGGTGTAGTACGCGCCGTACGATTCGACGTGGTCCGTCTCGCCGGGCGTCTTCGCACACCCGGCGACCGCACGCGCGAGCAGCGACTTCCCGCTCCCGGTCGGCGCGCGCACGAGGACGACATCGTTGCCCGCCTCGAACGCCTCGCGGATTCGACCGAGCGCCGTCTCCTGTGCCCCGCGGTAGTCGAGGGCAGGAAACTCCGATGCCATCCGCTCGGGTTTCACGACCGGACGGAACCCCGCGACGCTCCTAAACTACTCGGTGTCGCTCCCCAGCGCGGCCACGTCGGCCGCGGTGGGGTCCTCCGGGAGTCGCTCGATACAGTCGTAACACAGCAGGTGGTCGCTCCCGTCGGTCAGTTCCAGCGTCAGCCCGTCCGCGTCGTCGCCGCCG
This sequence comes from Halobacteriales archaeon QH_7_66_36, assembly GCA_003021175.1. Classification (GTDB taxonomy): domain Archaea; phylum Halobacteriota; class Halobacteria; order Halobacteriales; family Haloarculaceae; genus Halosegnis. Next base: position 65,007 of record PXQV01000010.1, read on the forward strand.
AACGTCCAGATGTTCGCGATGCCGCCGGCTATCTGCACCTCACAGCCACAGCCGTCACACGGCGACGAGGCCATGCAGACAGTACGCGGGCCGCGAGCAAAGAGCTATCGGCGGTCAGTCGCCGGGTTCCTGTCGGCGGTCAGTGCCGCTGTGGTCGGCCGCGTTGGCCGGCGGGTCGACGAAGAGCGCGTCCGCGACAGCGGCAGCCCCGACGAGCGATCCGACCGCCATCGCCGCGTGCAACGGGATCGACGAGAGCAGTCCCGCGGCGAGGCCGAGCAGCAACGCGACCGGAACGACCGCCAGTACGAGATCGTATCGCGAAACGGCGGTCGCTCCGGCTATCGTTCGCGAGACGGCACGGTCGGTTGGCGTGGTTGGCCCGCTCATCAGAACACCTCCTATCGTACTGTTATGCCTTCAGGCACAAAAAACTAGCACGACGTTTTCCGTGATTACCTCATAACTTATGGGATAATTACACCGACGTTGGCCGCGGACGGGTCGGCTCGCGGGGTGCGGGGTGGGATTAAGTCGGGGGAACCCATGTAGGGGAGCATGAGCGTGGACGAGACGACCCCCGAGTTCGGTGAGACGTGGGTGTACGAGTCCATCGTCGGCGCGCTCCCCGGCATCTCGCTGTCGCGACCGGTCGCCATCGCCATCCAGTTGTCGATTTTTCAGACCGGGCTCGTCCTGCTGGCGTGGTACTACGACCTGTGGTCGGCCGCGGTCGCCGGGACGGGGGTCGTCTTCATCGCCGCGGTCGGCAGCGTCGAGATGCTCCGTATCGGCTCGCTGTCCCGGACTGCGGACGTGCCGGAGACGTACTCTCGACTGCTGTTCGGGTCGAGCGTCGAGGTCGTGCTCGGCGTGCTCGCGTTCATCGCGCTCGTTACCCACCTGTTCGTGTTCGACCCGATGATGTCGACGAACCCACTCGTTCCCTCGCTGTTCGGCGAGCGTCCGCCGGTGATCGTCGTCTACCTCACCCTGCTGGTGCTGTGGGACGTCTGCTACCGAATCGGGACGAACTGGTGGGCCGCAGTCGTCGCGGTGTGGCGGTCCGCCCGCTACGAGTTCGACCCGGGGACGCGTCGCTCGCTCGCGCGGTTGGACTTGGAAACGATGGCGTTCGGCATCGTCCAGTTAGTGCTCGCCCCCTTCATCGTCAGCTACCCTGTGCTGCTGTTCGCACTCGTGGGCCACGTCGTCGCCGTCGTCTTCGCGACGGGACTCTCCGTGGCGCTGCTACGGGTGAAAAGCGGGCCGTTCAGTGCTCCGACTTGATCTGCTTGAACTGATTCAGCAGCGCTTCGGTTGACTCCCCCGATTCGTAGTTGACGCTCCCCTGATACTCCGTCCGCGTGTCGTCGGTGTCCGCGTCGACGGCCGCGGCCTTCTCCTCGCGACGCTCGTGTTCGTCCTCGTCGTACGCTCCCATACTCATGGTACTCGTTCACATTTGTGAACTGTTCCTCATTAATGTATGGGTAGATGTAAGGAGTGACCTAGGACTACGACACAACGAGTAAGCACGCTCGGTGCGTCGGTTCGGGCGTGGCAGGGCCGCTCCGCTTCCGAGTGTCACACGAGTCGTGGACGGAGGGACGCGTCCGCGAGCGACTGCTCCGGCCGCTCGACGACGCGTTCGGCGCGCGTCTCGAAACGCCGTGGTTCACGCCGCCCGACGGCCACGAGGCGCGCCGGATGGAGATGGACAACGGCGACATCGCGCTGTTCTGCTGGAACGAACAGCGAGCCTACTGGCTCGGCAACACCGAGACCCCGGAGGCACTGTGGCGCACAGAGAAGTTCGATTTTACCGAGGTGCCGTATCCGGTCGCGCGCTGGGCACAGCGGGAGCTACTCGCCCGCCTCGAACTGGTCGATCCGTGGCTGGCGGAGTACGACCACGTCGCGTGGTTCTTCCTCCCCGTCTTCCTCTCGAAGGACGGCCGCGAAACGACGCGCGCCTTCTTCGCCGACCACGCCGCGGGGTTCCCCGACGCATCCCGCGACGAGGCGCTCGACTTCTTCGAGGATGCGCTCGCGACCGGCGCGCTCGACGCCTACCGATACACGATGGCCGCGAAGCTCGGCACCAGCGAGGGGATGGACGTCGGCCGGATGAGCGCGGCAATGGGCGAGTTCATCGTTGCGAAACTCCTCGTAGACGCTGATCTCGACTTCGTGCCAGAGATCCAACTCGACAGCGGCTACGCACTCGACTTCCGCGTCGCCGGGAAACATCTCGTCGAGGTGACGCGGCCGCGGCCGCCGGCCAGCCGCGACCGCGCCGACACGCCGATTGCGGCCGTCCGCGAGACGGCAGACGCGAAAACCGGCGACCAGCTGCGAGCACATCCGGACGCGGCGCTATTCGTCGACTGCTCCTCCTTCCGCGACGACGAGTGGGCGACGGTGCGCGCAGAGCGACCGGGCGTGCGTCACTCCCCGACCGTCGTGTTCCGCGCCCGCCCCGACAGACACGTCGAAGGCTACCGCGTCGGCACGCTTCCGTTCGAGATGGACGACGCTATCGACTGGCTGGACTGACAGGTGGCCCGCGGCCAGACGGCGACGGGTGGGCCACACGCCGGCACGAGACCGGCTACGGTTTCCAGCGGAACCGCGTGCTCCCATCTGGGCCCGTCACCGCACGCCTCACAGCACGGCGTGAGTGGCCGCGGTTCGGTATATAAACATTCGCGCGACGACAGGGACACGGAGCCACCGCTCCGCGTATGGAGCGACCGAGAAGTTCGAGCGCCTCAGAAACTCAGCTGCGTCGGGCCATCCTCGCCGATGGCGGGCGCGTCGCGGTCCGAGTAGCCCTTCCGACCGATAGCGTCCTCCGAGACGGCCGACATCGCGGCGAGCTTCGCGTCTTCCGAGTTCTGGTAGGTGGTGTCCCCGAGCCGGCTCATCGCCTCGCCGAGCGTCTCGTCGCCGTTCGGGAGATCGAGTTCCGCGTCACCGTACTCGTCGATGAGTTCCTCGCCGGTAGCCGGGTAGTTGTGGGTGTCGAGCACCGCCTCGGCGTCGCCAATAAATCGCATATCCCCTCTGAATCCGCTAACCTTCATGAAAGTTGTGTAGGGATGGATTCCCAGAATGGTAATTCATTAAGGATATGTAAGGGAGAAGCGGTTTGCCGCTCGCGGGCGTCTCGACAGTATGGCCGAGTCGCCCGTCGCGGACCTTCACGCGCACACCACGAACTCGGACGGAGAGATGACGCTGTCGGCAGTCTCCAACGCGGCCAGAGAGGCCGGCGTCGACGCCGTCGCGATCACCGACCACGACCGCCTCCACCCGGATCTGGACGCGCCGTGGGAGACGCGCGACGGCATCCAATTGATCCACGGCATCGAACTCCGCGTCGAGAGCCCCGCCGGACGCGTCGACCTGCTCGGCTACGCCGTCGAGCCCACCCCCGCGCTGAAACAGGAGGTGGAGCGGTTACAGACCGACCGCGAGCAGCGCGGTGCCGCCATCATCGACCGCGTCGAGGATCGGCTCGGCGTCGACCTCGACATCGAGGCCGCCCCGGGGATCGGCCGGCCGAACATCGCTCGCGCCGTCGCCGACGCGACGACGATGACCGTCGACAACGTGTTCGCCGACCTCATCGGCGACGACTGCCCCTGTTACGTCCCCAGAGACGTGCCCGACTTCGAAGCCGGCCGCGAACTGCTCGCCGACGCGGCGGCGCTGGCCGGGCTCGCACACCCCCTCCGCTACGACGACCCCGCGGCCGCGCTGGAGCTGTGTTCGGACCTCGACGCCGTCGAGCAGTTCTATCCGTACGGGCGGTCAGTCGATTCCGCGCTCGTCGAACGAGCCGTCGACCGCTACGATCTCGTCCCGACCGGTGGGAGCGACGCCCACGACCACACCCTCGGGCGGGCGGGACTCGACGCCGACGGGTACGCCCAGTTCTGCGAGGCGGTCGAGTTGCCACACCCGTAGCCGTTTTTACCACCCGCTACGTACCAGTAGGTATGCAGTGTCACTACTGCGACGGCGAAGCCGTCGTCGCGGTCGAGAAGGACCACATCAAGGTCGGCCTCTGCGAGGACCACTTCCGCAACCGACTGGAGGAACTCAAGGAGGACGGCTGGCTCGACGATCTTCAAGAAGAGTTGAACATCGACCGCTCCTAACCCACTTTTGGCACCTCTCTCGCTCGGCTTCGCCTCGCTCAGTCGGGCAAAAACCTGGGGGAAAAGACACAGCAGGCCTCCCTACGGTCGGCCCTTGGTCCCGCGCCTCGCGGGACTCGCGTTGCTCGTCCCGTTCGGCGCGGCGAACCGCTCGCTCGTTTCACTCGCTCGCGGATGCTCCGGGTGTGGCGAGAGCGCTCCGTCGGCACCCTCACAGCGTTTTACGCTCTGTCCCCGACCTCGATTCCCCGCTCCGCCAGCAGCGCGCGAAACCCCTCTTCGTCCCGCACGGGCACGTCCTCTGCCTCGGCGTCATCCTGCTTGCTCTGGCCCGGATTCTCGCCGGCGACGAGATAATCCGTGTTGCTCGACACCGACGAGGTGGCGTTGCCGCCGTGTCGCTCCACGAGGTCCTGTGCCTCGCTGCGGGTCATCTTCGAGAGCGACCCGGTGAACACGAACGTCTCGCCCGCGAGCGCGTCACCCGTCTCCGTGTCCGCAGGCTGCGGGGAGACGTGCGCCAGCAGCCCCGCGATGACCGCCTCGTTCTGCTCGGAGTCGAAGAACTCCCGAATCTCGCCGGCGACTATCTCGCCGATCCCGTCGACCGTCTCCAGTTCCTCGCGGCTCGCCGTCCGCACGGTCTCGAACGTGCCGAACTCTCGCGCGAGGTCACGGGCGACGGTGGGCCCGACCTCCGGGACGCCGAGCGCGACGAGGAAGTCGGCGAGCGGCGGCTCGCGGCTCGAATCGACGGCCGACAGGAGGTTGTCGGCGCTGGTCTCCCCCCAGCCGTCGAGGTCGGCCACGGCCCCTCGGCCGAGTTCGTACAGGTCCGGCAGCGCGTCGAGTAGCCCCGCGTCGAACAGCTGCCCGACGGCCTTCTCGCCGAGACCTTCGATGTCGAGCGCGTCGCGGCTCGCGTAGTGTTCGACCGCGCGCCGGAGCTGGGCGTCGCAGGCGACCCCGCCCGTACAGAAGGCCAGCGGCCCGTCGCGTTCGACCGCCGAGTCACAGACCGGGCAGTGGTCCGGGAGCGCGAAGTGGCCGTCCGTGTCGGCCTCGATCACCTCGTCGACGTACGGGATCACGTCGCCGGCCCGCTGGACGCTCACCCGGTCGCCGACGGCGACGCCCAACTCCGCGATCTGCTCGGGGTTGTGGAGCGAGGCGCGCGACACCATCACGCCGCCGACCTCGACCGGATCGAGCAGCGCGACGGGCGTGAGCCGCCCGGTGCGACCCACCTGCACGGCGATGTCGCGAACCGTCGTCTCCTCGGAACGGGCGGGGAACTTGTAGGCGTACGCCCACCGCGGCGCTCGCGTGGTCGACCCGAGCGTCTCGCACGCGTCGCGGTCGTCCACCTTCACCACGACGCCGTCCACCTCGTAATCGAGGTCGTCGCGCCGCTCCAGCATCGCATCGCGGTAGTCGATGGCTCCCTCGATGTCGGTGACCCGTTCCACCTCGGTGTTCACCTGCAGGCCCCAGTCGGGAAGCGTCCGGTGGCGCTCCCACGCCGTGTCGAAGTCCGGGCCGTCGAGCACCTCGAAGAAGAAGCAGTCGAGCGGCCGCTCGGCGACGACCGACGGGTCCTGCTGGCGGATGGTGCCGGCCGTCGCGTTCCGGGGATTGGCGAACGGGTCGTCGCCCCGCTCGACACGCTCGCGGTTGTACGCGTTGAACGCCTCTCGGGGCATGAACAGCTCCCCGCGCACCGCGAGGAACTCCGGGTGATCGCCCCGCAGCTCGCCGGGGATGGACGCCACCGTCCGGACGTTCCGGGTCACGTCGTCGCCCTCCTCGCCGTCGCCGCGCGTCACGGCCCGCTCGTAGACGCCGTCCTCGTACACCACTTCGATGGAGACGCCGTCGAACTTCGGCTCGCAGACGAACTGGACGTCGTCAACCTCTCGCTGGACGCGGTCGGCGAACTCCCGCACGTCGGCCGCCTCGCCCGAGGAATCGATGGACAGCATCGGCGCGACGTGGTCGACAGTGTCGAACGTCTCGACCGGTTCTCCGCCGACCCGCTCCGTGGGCGAACCGGTCGTGTCGATGTCGAACGCCGCTTCGAGTTCCCGCAGGCGGTCGAACAACTGGTCGTACGCCCGGTCGCCGATAGCGGGGTCCGACTGCACGTAGTACCGGTGATCGTGGTAGCGGATCGCCTCGCGGAGGTCGGCGACCTGCGCGCGGGCCGTCGTCTCGTCGAGGTCCGCAACTGGTGTAAGGCCGGTGTCCGGGTCGCGGACGTACGGGTTGTCCGTCGGCGCGTCGTCCACGGACGTGTCCTCGTCGCCCCCGTCGTCCGTGAACGACGAGATATCCGCCTGATCGGTCATTACCCGTGTTCGGTCCCCGGCCGGCAAAAATCGGTCGTGTCGTCCCTACAGGTCCGCCACGTCTTCGATGGCGTCGGTGAGTTCGCGGATGCTCTCGACGGTGTGTTCGCCCATGTGACCGATGCGGAACGTCTCCCCGCCAATCGGCCCGTAGCCGTCCGAGAACACCATGTCGTACCTCTCGCTGACGGTCTCGATGGTCGCGGCCACGTCGATTCCCCGCGTGTTCTCGATACAGGTGACCGTCCGCGACTCGTATCCCTCCTCGGGGAAGAGCCCGAAGTGGTCGCGGGCCCACTCACGAGTGTACTCGGCCATCTCGCGGTGGCGCGCGTCCCGCGCTTCGTGGCCCTCGTCGAGCATGTGCTTCATCTGCTCGCGGTAGGCGAGCATGAGCGGAATCGCCGGCGTCGAGTGGGTCTGGCCCTTCCGGTCGTAGTAGTCGAGACACCGCTGGAAGCCGCCGTACCACGAGGCGGCGTCCTGTTCCAGTTCCTGCTGGTAGGCATCGTCGCTCACGACACACACCGCGAGGCCGGGCGGCATCGCGAACGCCTTCTGCGTCGAGGTGAAGATGGCGTCGATGCCGTGGGCCTCGATGTCGACGTAGTCGCCGCCGAGACACGAGATGGCGTCGACGACGAACCGCGTATCCGGATACTCGGCGACCACGTCACCGATCTCTTCGACCGGGTTGCGAACCCCCGTCGAGGTCTCGTTCATTACCATGCCGACGGCGTCGTACCCCTCGTCGCTCGCCTCCAGCGCCTCGCGAACGTCCTCGGGCTTGACCGCCTGCCCCCACTCGTACTCGATGCGGTCGACCGCCTTGCCCAGTCGCTCGGCGACGTTCGCCTGTCGCTCGCTGAACGCGCCGGAGGTCGGCACGAGCATGCGGTCCTCGACGAGGTTGAGCGTCGTCGCCTCCCAGAACTCCGTGCCGGAGGCCGTGAGGACGATGACATCGTTGTCGGTGTCGAGGAACTCCTTCGTGTCCTCGACGACGGTCGTGTAGAGGTCGGTCATCCGGTCCATCCGGTGGCCGAAGGTCGGTTCGGCCATCGCCTCGATGACCTCCTCGCGCACCTCGGTCGGGCCGGGGAGATACAGGGTCTTGTCGGGGTACTCGCCCGTGTACTCGCGTTTCTCGGTCACGTGGATCACCGTGGTCGTGACTAACGATTACCGGGAGGCGGCATGGTCGTTTTGATACCGTGCAAGTGTTAGTCACCCTCAGACCCGTCCGCGAACGTCGCCACGCGGTCGGTGTCGAGCCGAAACAGCGCGGGCAACAGCGCGACCGCGAGCAGGAGCTCCGCCCCGCCGGCGACGAGAAACGCCGTCGTGTAGCCGACTCGCTCCGCGAGCAGACCGCCGCCGACCACGCCCGCGAGGAAGCCGACCGACCCGACGACGTTGAAGCCGCCCGTCGCCGTCCCGCGCTGGTCTGCGGCCGCGAGATCCTGCACCAACGCGAGCGTCGCCGGCGCACACAGCGCGCCGAACGCGCCGACCAGCGCCATTACCACCGCCGCGATCGGTACCGTCGGCGCGAACGCCACGCCGACGATGACCAGTCCGTAGGCGAACGACCCGGCCGCGACCGGCCCGATCCGACCGACCCGGTCCGAGAGCACCCCCAGCGGATACTGGAGCAGGGCGAAGGGGAGGAAGAATGCACCGAGCAACAGCCCGGTCGCCGCGGGGTCGAGACCGAACCGCGCCTGCAGAAACGCGACCCCGACCAGCGCAAAGAAGCCAGCGGTGAACCGGTCCGCGAAGCCGAAGGCGAACGGGACGGCCAGCGCCGGCCGGTCACGGAGGACGCGAACGGCCGCCATCAGCGTGCCGTCCGCCCCGCCGTCCGCGTCAGCCCGCTCGCCGAGTCGCAGCGCCGCGACCCCGACGACGGCCAGCAGTCCCGCCGCGACGACGAGCGGCGCGCGCGGACCGAGCCGGTAGAGCTGGCCCCCGACCGGCGCGCCAAGCCCCGTTCCGAGACCGATAGCGATGCCCGCCGCGCCCATGTTTCGCCCGCCGCCGCCGTCCAGGTCCATCAGCGCCGCGATGGCGAGCGAGAACGCGCCGATGGTGAACGCGCCCTGCACGAACCGGACGACGAGCACTCCTGCGAAGGAAAGCGCGGGGACAGCGGCCATGACGAGATAGCCGGCCGCGCCGCCGAACGCCCCGAGCGCGACGAACGGCCCGCGGCGTCCGGCCCGGTCGGAGATGCTCCCCCACGCGCCGGCGAAGAGGACGAATCCGGCGAACTCGGCCGCGAGGAACGCACGGCCAGCGTCGAGCGGGCCGCTGCCGCCGAGCGAGTCGACCAACGCCGGCACGCCGGGGTAGAGGAGCACCTGTGCGAACAGCACCGCGAACACGACGGCCGCAAGCCCGGCCCGCTCGGTCCGGTCGCGGTTCACGTCGCCCTTAGGACAGCGTCCGGTTTAGCTTCGCCGGCTGAGCCGCTACGCCACGGCGAGAAACAACGAGAAACGTCGGCTCAGAACGGGGCCTGCGGGCCTTCGTCGTCGCCGGAACTCGACTCGCCGGGGAACGACGGCGAGACGTTGCCGCCGCCCATGCCGTCGCCGCCACCCGAGGACACGCCCGTGTCCGCGTGCACCTTCTTGATCTCGGGAATCTCCTTCGTCATGCGGGACTTGATCGCCTGAATCGTCATCGGCGAGATGCCACAGCCGGAGCAGGCACCCCCGAGCTGGATCGACACCGACCCCTCCTCGCGGTCGATGTTCTGGATGGCGGCGCTCCCGCCGTGCATCTGAATCTGCGGGAAGTTCCGCCGCAGGAAGTTCGAGATGCGGTCGCGCAGGTCGTCGCCGTCAGCGGATTCTGTGCTCATGTGTTTGGATAGGTCGCCGCGACGCTTAGGCCTTGCCCCTCCGCGTGAGGTAGTGTTGACATGGGAGTGGTGGTGTACGTTTTGTGGTGGTGACGGTCTCGAAAGCCCCGACGCGCTCGACGAACCCGGACGATGCAAGCACCACAACGAAGTGAGGAGCGCAGCGAGGCCTGGGAGTCGAGCGCGTCGGGGCTTTCATTCCCACCCGATACCGGGTGGGCGAGACGGCACCGCTTGGATAAACAGCGACCACACGTGAGAGCCGCTGATGACGCCACCATGTTCGCGAGATGACACCCCGAGAGAGTAAACGGGGCGCGCCCATGACATAGGCATGGACCGGAACGCGGTGCGACGGGCGTGGGACGAGGTGAGCGAGACGTACGCCGACCGGCGCGATCCCGACGGGAGCGACGCCGCGCTCATCGACGGCCTGCTCGCCGACCTCCCGGAGGATCCGGACGTGCTCGACGTGGGCTGTGGCGACGGGGCGCGCACGCTGGCAAATCTTCCCGACGGTAGCGTCGGCCTCGACTTCTCGCGGGCTGGCCTCGACCTCGCGACCGACCGCGTACCGGCCGCGCGGCTCGTCCACGGGGACATGACCGCGCTCCCGCTCGCCGACGACGCGTTCGACGCGATCACAGCGTATCACGCCGTCTTCCACGTCCCGCGAGACGACCAGCCCGGCGTGTACGAGGCGTTCGCCCGCGTGCTCCGGCCGGATGGAACGCTGCTGATGACGCTTCCCGGCGGGCGGTTCGAGACCGTCCGTCGCGGCTGGATGGGCGACGAGATGTTCTTCGCCGCGCCCGGCCGCGAGCGGACGCTCGCGCAACTCCGCGAGGCGGGCTTCGGTGACGTGCGCGCGGAGACGGTGACTGACCCGCTCGGGAGCAGTTCCGAGATGGTCTTCGCGACCGTCGCGTAGGTCAGTCCTCGGTGTTGATGTCCGCGCTCAGCCCCTGTGCCATCTCGATGTCCTTCGAGTTGTTGAGCGTCCACGCCGTGCGCTCCGTGACGGCCTCGATGACCTCGCGCGCCGAGGGGTAGCCGTTGCCCGAGCGCTTCACGCCGCCGAAGGGGAGTTGCACCTCCGCGCCGATGCAGGGGAGATTGCCGTACGCGAGGCCGACCTCCGCGTGGTCGCGGTAGTAGTTCACCTGCCGGTACTCCTCCGAGATGACCGCGCCCGCCAGTCCGTACTCGGTGTCGTTGTGTATCTCGACGGCGCGCTCGATGTCGCCCGAGTACTGCAGGAGGGCGACGTGGGGGCCGAACACCTCCTCGTGGGTACACCGCAGCGGCGCGTCCGAGTCCGCCTCGTAGACGAACGGGCCGACCCAGTTGCCGTCCGCGTGCCCGTCGGGGATCTCCGCGCTGTCGAGGTCGGTGCGGTCGACGAGCACGTTCACGTCCTCCTCGCGGGCGAGGTCGTTGTAGCCCGTGACCTTCTCGACGTGCGCCGGCTCGATGAGCGGCCCCATGAACGTGTCCTCGTCGAGCGGGTCGCCGACGGCGACGGATTCGGCCACCTCGATGAATCGCGACTTGAACTCGTCGTACACGTCCTCGTGGACGACGAGCCGCTCGCTGGAGACGCACCGCTGGCCGGTGGTCTTGAACGAACTCATGACGGCCGCGTGGACAGCGATGTCCAGATCCGCTTCCTCGGTGACGACGATGCCGTTCTTCCCGCCCATCTCGCAGGCGGCGAGCTTGCCGGGCTGTTCGGCGACCGCCTGTGCGATCTCGTGGCCGACCTCGGCGGAGCCGGTGAACAGCACCGTGTCGACGCGCTCGTCGTCGACTATCTCTGCGCCCGCGTCGCCGAACCCTTGAACCATGTTGAAGACGCCGTCGGGAATCCCCACGTCGTCGAACATCTCCGCGATGATCTGCCCGCACCACGGCGTCTGTTCGGCCGGCTTCCAGACGACCGTGTTCCCCTCGACGAGCGCGACCGCCATGTGCCAGAAGGGGATGGCGACGGGGAAGTTCCACGGGGTGATACAGCCGACGACGCCCCGCGGCTTCCGGCGCATGTAGGCGTCCTTCGCCGGGATCTCCGACGGCACCACGTCACCCTTCGGGTGGCGGGCGTCGCCGGCGGCCCACTCCACCATGTGCCACGCCTCCGTCACGTCGGCTTTGCCCTCGGATATCTCCTTGCCGCACTCCTTGGTGACGATCTCGCCGAGTTCCTCGTGGCGGTCGCGGAGTTCGTGGTAGATGTCCCACAGATACTCCGCGCGGTCGATGTGGCTCAGCGCGCGCCACTCGGCCTCGGCGGCGTCTGCGGCCGCCAGCGCGCGGTCGATATCCGATTCGGTGCCGCGACGGAACGTGCCGAGTCGCTCGCCCGTCGCCGGGTTCGTGGACTCGAAGCTGTCCGATCCGTCGCCCGCGTCCCAGTCGCCGCCGATGTAGTGGTCGTACACGTCCGACATGGCTCACCCTTCGACGCGCTCCCTCAAACCTCTCACCCTCACATGGTCGGCACGTGGCGTCAGCTACAAGCCGTCGAGCGAGCACTCGGAGGTATGAGCGACGCCGCGGCAGGTGGGACGCGACTGACGCTCGATCTCCGACATCCGAACTGCTGGGCTATCGAGGCGACCGAACGGGCCGGCGGGGGCGTCCTCGCCCACGCGGTGTACGACTCGCCGGACGTGACGCCCGACGCCGTCACCGGCCTGTTCACCGCCTTCGGCGACAGCGAGCGAGAGGTGGAGCGGCTGCTGGACGCCATCCGCGACTCCCCACACGCCGGTGACCTCCGCGAACTGCAGGAGCGGTTCGGCCGCGCCCGCGACGCCCCCGGTCGCGTCGTCCGCGAGTTCTTCCTCGAATACGACCCTGACGACATGGTGTGTCCGACGCTGCTCGAACACGGCTTCGTCCACAGCGCGCCGGTCCGCATCGAGAACGGCCACGAGGAGTGGCAGGTCGCCTTCGCCGGCGACCGCTCGGGGATCGAACCGGCGCTCGACGAGGTCCGCGCGGCCGCGAACGCGCAGGTCGAGGTCGCGGCCATCACGACCGGCGACGCCGACCGCTCGCCCCGCGAGCGTCGGCTCGACTCGCTCACGCCGACACAGCGCGACGTGTTCGAGGCCGCCCGCGCGGCCGGCTACTACGAGTGGCCGCGAGAGACGACCACGCGAGCGCTCGCCGACGAGTTCGGCGTCTCGAAGACGACGCTGCTGGAGCATCTTCGGAAGGCGGAGGCGACGCTGCTCGACCCGTGAGCGCGGCCCCCTCGCGACGCCACCAGACACTTAGGGTGGAACACCGTAGCACGGCGCATGGACCTGCCGCTCATCGCGTTCGGGGTCGGGCTGTTCGTGCTGGTGTTCGGGGCCATCGAGTTCCTCGACGACATCCTCGACCGCTTCTATCCGACCGACGAAGAGATCGAAGTCGACTAGTCCGCCCGTCGGGTTCGGGTGCACTGACGCACGGTCACTCACACGAGCAGTCGAACGACCGCGAACAGCACCAGCACGCCGAACACGTCACAGGTGTTGGTGACGACCGGCAGCACCACGTCGTCCGGGTCCGCGCCGACCCGGAAGGCGGTGTACGTCGCGGCGACCGTGACGAGGACGGCGAGCGCCGCCAGCGCCGCCCCGCTGAGTGTCGCCACGAGAACGACTGTCCCGAGCGGGAGTCGCGTGCCAGCCAGCAGCGCCTGCACGACCCACGCGCCGGCCCCCACCGCCGGAAACAGCGTCACCGCGATGCCGACCGTCGCCAGCGCGTTCCCGGCCAGCGTCTCGTCTGTTGGCTCGAAGCTCAGTAGGCCGAGATGCGTCGCCGTCGAAAGCCGCGAGGCCATGATCGAGCCGATGTTGCCCGCAAGGCCGATGGTCACCGGGACGAGCACGAGCAGCGACGGAAACCGCAGCAGCGTCGCCTGAAACGTGTCGAGGACGACGCCGGAGACGAGTTCGAGGAGCGTGAGGACCGCGAGCACGGGCATCATGTCGGCGACGATACCGCAGACGGTCCACCGCGCCATCTACCCACCCCCGAGCGCGAGGACGACCCGCACGGCGAACAGCATCGTCGCGATGCCGACCACGTCGCCCGTCGTCGTGACCACCGGCCCCGCGAGCGTGTCCGGATTGATCCCCCGCCGGTGGCCGATGAACACGACGCCCACCACCGCGAGCGTCAACAGGACGCCAGAGATGACGCCCGCGATGAACGCGACGGCAACGAGCGTCGCGAGACTCGCATGATTGCGGCCGAGAGCGACCAGTAATCCGAACCCCGAGAGCGCGGCGAACACGCTCACCAGCACGCCGTTTGCCATCGCCGCCGCGATAGCCGCCCGCGTCCGTCTGTCCGCGAAGTCGAACCGCGGCTCGACCAGCCCCTGATGGAGCGCCGAGGCGAGACGCGCGCCAAGCGAGCCGTACACGTTGCCACGCGTCGCCAGCAGCGCCGGTACGAGCAACAGCAGTCCGGGCACCTGCGACAGCTCCGCCTCCATCCCCCCGAGGACGACGCCCGCGAACAGCCCGCCGACGGCGCTGACCGCGACCACCGGCAGCGCCTCCCGGTAGGCCTCGGCCGCCGTCGTGCGGATACTCATTACGCGGGTGTCACGGGGCGGGAGCAAAAGAGCAGCGGACCGACTCTCAGTCGCCGAACGGTCCCATCCCGCCCATGCCGCCACCGCCGCCCTGCATCTGCTGCATCATCCGCTGCATGTCGCCGTCGCCCATCCCTTGGAACTGCTTCATCACCTGGGCCATCGTCTTGTGCTGTTCGAGGAGTTCCCGCACCGTCTCCTCGCTCTTGCCGGAGCCGCGAGCGATGCGCTCGACGCGCGACTTGGAGACCGAGCGCGGGTTCGCCATCTCGTCGTCGGTCATCGAGTCCATGACCACCTCGAAGTCGCGGAGCCGCTCCTGTGTCACGTCCATCGCGTCGTCGGGGAGTTGGTCCATCAGCCCGCCGCCCATGCCGGGGATCATGTCCATCACCTGCGAGAGCGGTCCCATGTTGTTCATCGCCTCCATCTGCTTGCGCATGTCGTGGAGGGTGAACTCCCCCTCCAGCATCTGCTCGGGGTCCCAGTCGTCCTCCTCGGTGCCAGTCTCCTCCATCGCGCGCTCGACCCGCTCGGTGAGCTGCTTGAGGTCGCCCATCCCCAGCAGTCGGGAGATAAATCCGTCCGGCTCGAACCGCTCGACGTCCTGCACCTCCTCGCCGGTGCCGAGGAAGGCGATGGAGGAGTCGGTGCGGTCGACCGCCGCGAGCGCGCCGCCACCCTTCGCCGTCCCGTCGAGCTTGGTGATGACGACGCCGTCGATGCCGACCGCGGACTCGAAGCTGTCGGCCTGCTCCTTCGCGCCCTGTCCGATGGCGGCGTCGAGGACGAGCAGATTCCGGTCGGGGTCGACCACCGACTCGATCTGCTCCAGCTCGGAGATGAGTTCGTCCTCCAGCGCGTGTCGCCCCGCGGTGTCGACGATGAGCACGTCGACGTGGGAGAGCTCCTCCTTCCCCGTCCGGGCGATGTCGACCGGATCGTCGTTGTCGGGGTCGCCGTAGAAGTCCACCTCGGCACGCTCGCACATCTGCTTCGCCTGATCGTACGCGCCGGGCCGGAACGTGTCCGTCTGGATCACGCCGGGGCGGAGTCCCTTCTTCGAGAACCACCGCGCCATCTTCGCCGCGGAGGTGGTCTTCCCCGACCCCTGCAGGCCGGCGAGCACGATGGTCTGCTCTTCGAGCGGCAGGTCCGTCGATTCACCCACCAGACCGACCAGTTCCTCGTAGACGATACGGAGGACGTGATCGCGGGCGGTGGTGCCCGACGGTGGCTCCTCTTCTAGCGCTCGCTCTCGGATGTCCTCCGAGAGATCCATCACGAGGTCGACCGCCACGTCCGCTTGGAGGAGCGACCGCTGGATCTCCTTCACGATCTCCTCGACGTCCTCCTCGCCAAGCCGGGATTTGCCGCGCAGCTTGTCGAGACTGCCGCGGAGCGAACTCCCTAAGTCGTCGAGTACCATTTACATAGTCTACGCTGCCGACGCGGTAAACGCTTTTCCGTCAGTTCGCGCCACGCTTATCGCTCTCGGGGAAAGAGCCGACCGCGCTGGACGCCGGATCGGCTCCCCGGTGACGGCGGTGTTCAGACAAGCGGGTCGTCGCTCGGCCAAGTAGCCGCGCCGGGTGGGACTGAAAGGGGCCGGGCGCTTTCTACACTTTGTCGCTGGCTCATCCAACTGAATTCCCCTTCCCTGAACACTACCCTACTATATGTCATCGGCCACGAACCGACGACCGTGCCCGGGCTCCTCGCGTATGTCACGGCCGCGGTCGCGCTGATACTGGCCCCGGGTCCAGACACGGCGTTCGTGCTCGCACAGGCGGTCGGGGCTGGCCGCGCCGCCGGCGTCCGGGCCGCACTCGGGGTCGCGACCGGCGTCTGCGTCCACACGGTCGCCGCCGTCGCCGGGCTCGCCGCGCTGCTGCGGGCCGCGCCGGCCGCGTACGACGCCGTCACGCTCGCCGGCGCGGCGTATCTCGCGTATCTGGGCGTCCGAATGCTCCGGGGCGACGGTGCGTTCGACGGCGAGCCACGCGGCGGCTCGGAAGGGGCGACCGGCGGCTTCCGTCGCGGCCTGCTCACGAACGTCCTGAACCCGAAGGTGGCGCTGTTCTTCGTTGCCTTCCTGCCGCAGTTCGGTGCCGGGCTGGAACTCCTGCCGCTCGGCGGACTCTACGCGCTCATCACCGCCGGCTACCTCGGCGGAGTCGCGCTGGCGGCCGGCCGCGCTCGGTCCCTACTCGCCGCAGCGGGAGCACGTCGGTGGCTCGGCCGCATCGCGGGCGGCGTCACGCTCGCGCTGGCCGGCGTCGCCGCTCGTGAGGCGCTGTGAGCGGGGGATTGAAGCCACGGGGCCGCCTGCGGCGAGTATGAGCAACGACCCGGTCGAAGCCGCCGACTATTACGACCTCGTGCGAGTGACCGACGCCCGCGTCGCCCCGGACGGAGAGACCGTCGCGGTCCTCCGCGAGACGCCCGACACCGGCGAGGCGTACGAGACGACCGTCTACACGGTGCCCGCCGACGGGAGCGACGACCCAGAGCGGTTCACCGCGAGCGAGGGCGTGGACGCGGAGCCGCGATGGTCGCCCTCCGGCGACCGACTGGCGTTCGTCTCCGACCGCGGCACCGAAGGAACGCCCCAACTGCGAGTCGTCTCCGCCGGCGGCGGCGAGTCCGAGCGCGTCACCGACGTGGTCGGCGGCGTCTCCGAGATCGCGTGGGCGCCCGACGGCACCCGGATCGCGTTCACGCAGACGACCCGGCCCGAGGAGCGCGAGGCGGGCCACGACATCGAGGCCGACGAGGCGTACGAGCGCGAGGAGCCGGACCCGCGCGTCGAGGACCGCACCGTCTACCGGGCCTTCCAGTCATACTTCGACGGCGGCCGCTCGCACGTGTACGTGGTCGACCTCGCGAGCGGCGACGTGCGACGGCTCACCGACGGCGACCGCGACTACAAGTCGCCGGTCTGGGCCGACGACGACTCGCTCTACTACATCGTCAAGGCGGACGTGCCGGACCCCGATGACATCATCGAGTTCGACATCGAGCGCGTTCCAGTCGAGGGTGGCGACGTCGAACACGTCCAGACGACGACCGACTACGAGCCGCGACTGGCCGTGGCCGACGACGGCCGCCTCGCGTACCCCCGCACGCCGCCCGAGCGGTCGTCGATGCGACAGACTGACCTCTGTGTCTTCGACCCCGAAACCGAACGAGAGACGGTCGTCACCGCCGACCTCGACCGGGCGCTCCATCGCTCGCGCTCGCTGGCGTGGGACGACGGCGACCTGCTCTTCCTCACGCCGGATTCGGGCCACGTCACCGTCCGGCGGGCGACCGTCGGCGAGACAGCCGACATCGACACACTCGTCGGTGAGGGCCACGCGACCACGGTCCACGCGGCCGGCGGCACCGTCGCCTTCCCGCGCTCGACGGCCGAACACCCGGACGACGCGTTCGCCTACGACGGCGAGGTGTCCCGGCTCACCGCGTTCAACGCCGAGTATCTCGACTCGCACGCTGTCGCCGTCCCCGAGTCGATCACGTTCGAGAGCGACGGCCACGAACTGGACGGGTGGGTACTGACGCCGCCCGAGGCGGAGCCGGGGGAGACGTATCCGCTCGTGGTCGAGGTCCACGGCGGGCCCCACGTCACGTGGACGGCCGCCGGCTCGATGTGGCACGAGTTCCAGACGCTCGCCGCCCGCGGCTACGTCGTGTTCTGGTCGAATCCGCGCGGCTCGCTCGGCTACGGGGCCGACTTCACGCAGGCAATCGCCGAGAACTGGGGCGAGGTGACGATGACGGACGTGCTCGCCGGCGCGGACGCGGTCGCGGAGCGCGACATCGTGGACGAGGACCAGCAGTTCCTCACCGGCGGCTCCTTCGGCGGCTACATGACCGGCTGGACCATCGGCCACACGGACCGCTTCGAGGGTGCGGTTGCACAGCGTGGCGTCTTCGATCTGGCCTCCTTCTACGGGTCGACCGACAGTGCGTACAAACTCGTCGAAGGCGACTACGACGCGCTCCCGTGGGAGGACCCGACGTTCCTCGCGGAGCACTCGCCGGTGAACTACGTCGACGACGTGGAGACGCCGACGCTCGTCGTCCACGCCGAGAAGGACTACCGGGTGCCGGTCTGCAACGGCGAGATGTTCTATCGATGCCTGCGCAAGCAGGGCGTCGACACGCGGCTGGTGCGCTACCCGCGCGAGGGTCACGAACTGTCGCGGTCGGGCGAACCGACCCACGTCGTCGACCGCATCGAGCGCATCGTCCGCTGGTTCGACGGCTACTCCGAGCATCACGATGCCGACCGCGCGCTCGACCGCGAGCGCAACGACGGGCTGTCGGCGGGTGACGAGGACGAGGGCGAGTAAACTCAGACTCCACTGACGGTCGCGAGCGCGGCCATCGCGACTGTCCCCAACGTCGCCAGCGTCATCGCGAGCACGAGCACCGTCTGCGTGTCCACCTCGTCGAGCACCCGCTCGATGAGACGCACGTTCGTCCGGTGGATCGCCCACAGCAGCGACAGCGACAGCCGGTGATACTGGAGGAACGTCCCCGCCAGTCCACCCCGCTGTGTATCGCGCGGCGGCCGCCACGTCACGTCGCGAGCGCGCTCGCCGTCCGTCGGTGCGGTTCGCGCCGCCCGCTCCCCTTCAGCCGTCGAGACCCCCTCGACGCGAGCAGTTCCACCCTCCACGTCGAACAGCGACCGGGCGCAGAACACACACAGCGTCCGCTCGTCGGTCTCCGTTTCGATCGTGAGCGTCTCGTCGGGCGACACCGACTGCTCGCAGAGTTCACACGTCGTCTCCTGCTCGGCGGCGACCGTCCGTGTCCGACTCATCACGAAGCCGTAGCGGCCGCGAGTGCCTAACGGCGGACCCGAACATCGGCGGCAGTTTATCACTCCGTCAGTCGGTCGACGATGACCTCGGGGTCGAACTGCTCAATGTCGTCGTACCCCTGTCCGGTGCCGAGGAACAGGATCGGCTTGCCGGTCACCTCTGCGATGGAGATGGCCGCCCCGCCCTGCGAGTCGGCGTCAGCCTTCGTCAGCACGACGCCGTCGATTTCGGCCGCGTCGTCGAACTGCTCGGCGCGCTTCGTCGCGTCCTGCCCGGCGACGGCTTCGTCGGCGAACAGCGTCAGGTCCGGGCCGACGACGCGGTCGATCTTCTCCAGTTGCGACATCAGGTCGTTCGACGTGTGGAGCCGACCGGCCGTGTCGCCCAGCACGATGTCGACCTCGTTCGCCTCCGCGTACTCGACGGCGTCGTAGATGACCGCCGCCGGGTCGCCGCCCTGCTCGTGGCTGATCAGCTTGAGATCGAGGTTGTCGGCGTGTTTCTGGAGCTGCTCGTTCGCGCCGGCCCGGTAGGTGTCGCCGTTGGCGAGCACGACCGAGTAGCCGCGCTCCTCCAGATACCGGCCGAGCTTGGCGATGGTCGTCGTCTTGCCGACGCCGTTGACGCCGGTGAAGATGATCGTCACCGGCTTCTCGCGGGCGGCGATCTCCTCGTCGAAGTCGATGCCGCCCACGTCGATGACATCCAACAGCGCGTTGCCGATGGCCTCTCTGACGACGACCTCGCCGCTCTTCACCTGTGCGCGGGCCTGTCCGACCAACTCCTCGCGCAGTCCCTCGATTATCTCGCTGGCGACGCGCATCTCCACGTCGCCCTGCAGGAGCGCGAACTCCAGCTGTTCGAGCGGCTCTTCGAGCTCCTCCTCGGTTATCTTCGACTTGCCGGACGCGAACAGCTTCGCGCGTTCGGTGAGGCTGTCGTCGTCACCCTCGGTCGTGTCGGTGTCCGTATCGGCGTCGGTCGCCTCCGGGTCGGGCTCTGCCGGCTGGTCGGCTGCGTCAGCCGCCTCGGCCGTGTCGGCTTCGTCTTCGACCTCCTCCTCGAACCGGCCGAGCTTCTCCTTCAGCGAGTCGAACATCCTACTCCTCGTCGTCGCCCATGCCGCCCATCTGCTGTTGCATCTGCTGCATCTGCTGTTGTTGCATCTGCTGGGCCTGCTGTTCGAGCCGCTCCGTCTCCGTCTCTATCTCGCCGATCTCCTCGCGGAGGTCCTCGATCCGCTCGTCGATGGTCTCCTTCTTGCGTTCGAGCGTCTCGACGGCCTCCTCGCTGTCGTGTTCCGCGGCGTAGCCGCCGCCCAGCGAGACGATGATCTCGTCGATGTCGTCGACCGTCGCGCGGACGTAGGCGTCGCCGCCGAGCGGCACCTGCACCGTCGAGTCGGAGTCGAGCACGTCGATGGCCTCGGTCGCCTCGTCGATCTCGACCTGCTCGTCGCGAAGCTCCTCGATTTCGCCTTCCAGCGCCTCTTTCTCCTGTTCGAGCGCCTGAATCTGCTGTTGCAGCTCCTGCATCTGACCGCCGCCACCACCGAGGCTCATGCGTCCACCCCGCTGATCTCGATTTCGGTGCGCTTCAGTCCGAGCTGGGAGCCGATGTTCGCGTACGTGCGCTCGCGGGCGACCGACTCGTTGGGCGCGTCGACCGACATCTCGAACGCCTGCCGGCCGTCGCGGGCCTGAAACTGACCGCTCACTGTAAACTCGCTCATACCAGAAACGGGCCGCGCGAGCGGGAAGTACCTTCCGACCTGCCACGGCACCGCTCTGGAGGCGTGAGGGGTTACGCGCTACGCCAGCTCGTCGACGCCGGTCATCTCGAAGCGCGCGCCGTCGGCCTCGCTGTCCGTCGCCGCGGCTGTCCAGCCGTGACCCTCGGCGATGTCGCGGACGATCCGGAGTCCGAAGCCGGTTCCGCCGTCGCTGGTCGTGTAGTCGCGGTCGAACACGCGTGCGTCGTCGTCCGCGTCGATCCCCGCGCCGTCGTCGGCGACGTAGAACCCGGCCCGCTCGCCGAGCGCGTCGACCGTCACGGTGACGGACTCTCCGCCGTGTTGCACCGCGTTCCGAAACAGATTCTCGAACAGTTCGCCGAGTCGACTCCGGTCGCCGGCGACGGTTGCGTCGTCGAGTCGCACGTCCAGCGTCGCGTCGGCCGTGTCGATCCGGTTCCACGCCTGCCGCGCGACCGCCGCGAGTCGGAGTTGCTCGGTCGTCTCGACCACGCGCCCGTCGCGAGCGAGCGTCAGGAGGTCCTCGATGAGCGTCTCCATGCGGTCGAACGCCGTCTCGGCGTTGTCGAGATGTGACGAGACGGCGTCGTCCTCGGTCTTCTCGGCCGCGAGACCGACGTGACCCCGCGCCACCGTCAGCGGATTCCGGAGGTCGTGACTGACGACGCCGGCGAACTCGTCGAGGCGGTCGTTCTCGCGGGTGAGCTGCTGTTCGCGCTCCTGTAGCAGTCGCTCGCGTTCCACCCGATGGAGCGCCGCGAGAAGCGTGTCGGTGATGATGTCGACGAGCGCCCGGTCGGAGGCGTCGAACGCGTCGGCTTCGAGTGCGGTGATGACGAAAACGCCCTCGTCCGCGAGCGGATAGACGACGCCGCTCCGCGACGGAGACAGCTCGGCCACCGTCTCGTCGTGGTCGCGGATGTCGTCAACGATCAGGGGCTCTCCGGCTTCGAACACCGACCAGACAAACCGGTCGACCCGGTCGTCGGGGTCGCGCCGATAGGTCGGCGGCCCGTCGAGAGCGTCGGGTTCGGACCCCACCAGCGCGAGCGGCCGGAGTTCGTTCGTCTCGGGGTCGTAGTCGTGAAAGCCAGCGAGCGGCGCGTCGATCACGTCGTGGGCGGCCTCGACCGCGATACGCGCCGTTTCTTGCCGCGTCTCCGCGCGCAGTAGTTCACGGGTGTAGGTGTGCAACCCGGTCAGCTTTCGCTCCCGTTCGGTTGCCTCCTCACCCCCCCTCCCCCTCCCGCCTTCATGACTTGTTACTCTGTTAACTACCGTAATAGTTCCATCGCGTCCGCGGGCGTCAGCGGTTTCGAGGCAGAGTCTCCAGCAAGGAGTAAGCGAACGAGTAGGCCGGAGAGGACAGAGCGGAAGCAAAGCTCCCGCAGGCGGCCGGACGTAGTCCGGTGACAGCGAGGTGCTACGCGTCTCGGGCCGTGCGAGCGGGCGAGGCCCGCGCGCAGAAGCCGACAACCCCGCCACGGCCCACGGACTGTTGCCGTCCCTTCCCCTCAACGTTAATAAATCATAAGGAACACATCTAACGTATGGAAGTGCGGCGAACTGTCCCAGTCAAACTCGACGTGAACAGCGATGACGCCGCACTTCTGCGCGAAACCGTCGATGAATTTCTGCGGGCCGCCAACTACGTCGTAGACCACGCTTGGCAGGGTGAATACAAGATCACCAGCAAGGTCACGTTGCAGGCGGAGACCTACGACGAGGTGCGTGAACAGACGCGGCTACACGCGAATCTTGTCCGGAACGCCCGCAACAAGGCCGCCGACGCCGTGCAGGGCGTCGTCGCACGCCGGAAGACCACACTTTTCGAAGCCGACTGTCGTCTATGACAAGCGGTGTGCGAGCTTCCACGACGAGTACGTGTCGCTGGCAACCGTGGACGGACGCATCGAAATCGACTACGTACTCCCCGACCCAGAGCGCGACACGCCCCACAGCAGGTATCTCGATACCGACGACTTCGAGGTGACGAGCGCGGAACTACACCACAGAGACGGCGAGTGATTCCTTCATCTTCGCACAAAGGCGGAGATGGAGTTCGACCACTGGCGACGAGAATACGAAAAGCGACGTGCATCACTCCAGCAGTGCGGAAGTCACCATGCTCACGAGAACATACAGGCAGTTGGACGGAAGGAGACGGGACGGTTCACGATGATGCTCCACCGGATTGCCAACGGCATCATCGCAGAAGCCGCCCAGAACGGGTGTACGGTCATCGCGTTCGAGGACTTGACCGGCATCCGCGACCGACTACCCGGCGCGTCGTGGGGGCACGAATGGGCCTTCGAGCGATTGCACGAATACGTCGAATACAAGGCCAAGATGTACGGGATTGCTGTCGAAAAAGCAGACCCGGAGCACACGTCTCGTCGGTGTTCGACATGCGGGTTTACGCACCATGGCAACCACGACCGTGAAGCTTTCGAGTGCCTGAAATGTGGCTACGAGAACCACGCCGACTACAACGCCGCGAAGAACATCGGTTTACGGTATCTCCGTTGTAACCAAACTGGGGACGGCGGAGGCGCACCCGTAGGCGTGCGCTTGAATCGCGGGACGTTGAACGCGAACAGAGAGTTTGAACCTCCTGCCGGAGAGCCCGGCCAGAGCGGGAGTCCACGCGAAAACACTACCCGCAACGAAGCGAGGTCGTCAGACCGAGCGAAGTAGGGTGCGGTAGTTTACTCGATGAAGCCGAGCGCCGACTCGATGCGACCGAGTTCCGGGCCGGTGGTGTCCTCGCCACAGACGTAGCCGCGTTCGTTGGCGACGAGGCCGCTCCCGACGAGCGCGCCGCCGTAGTTGATCGTCCCGATGTCGGCCGGCACGCCGAAGTGGTCCGCGAGCCGATCCAGCGTCTCGTCGGTCGTCTTCGGGTGACAGAGAACGCCGTCGTCGGTCGCGACGGCGGCCGTGCCAACGGTGCGGACGCCCGCGATGTCGCCCCGTTCGACGGGCACGTCGAGCGCCCGCTGGACCGCCTGCACGGCCTCCCGCGAGAGGTCCGGGTGGGCGTACGCGCCGGTGTCGTTACAGAGGACGACGTTGCCGGCGGCGTTCACCCGGCCCGGCAGTTCGTGGACCGGGAGGTCCGTCGCGTCGGCGATCTGGTCGCGCTCGCGGTCGGAGATGCGCGAGGAGACGAGCAGGCCGTTCGCGTTGCCGGCCGCGAGCGCGCCGACGGTGCCCGAGCCGCCGACCGTCGTCGGGCAGGCCGGCACGTCGAGTTCGGCGGCGAACGACTGCCGTAGCTCCGGCTGCATGTCGGGGCGGACGAGAAGCACGTCGTCCGTGGCGCGGGCGAAGACGCCGACGTACGACGAACCGGACAGGGCCGCCCGGAGCACGTCAGGCCGTCTCCGCCTCGACGACGGCCTCGCCCTCCTCGTCGAAGCGGGCCGCGCGGACGCGGAGCTTCGACGGCGGCTTCGAGCGGCCGCGCTCCCACACCGCCTCGTTGATCGAGGGGTCGAGCCGGACGGCGTCCTCGGCGACGCTGAACTGCGTCGCGAGGTGTTCGCGCACGAGCGTCATCGCCTTGTCGGCGCGCTTCTGCTTCGCCTCCGCCTTGGCGTCGCGCAGCGGCACCGTCACGACGCGCTCCTCGAAGTTGCTCGCGCTCATTCGTCCGTGTCGCCCCGCCGCCAGTTACGCCGCTTCGGGTTCTGCATGGTGTCGCGGTCTGTCTTCATGATGACCCACGCCGGCACCCGGCTGTTCTGTCGCTCCAGCTTCGCGAGCCGCTTCTTCTGCGCCTTCGACTTCTTGCCCATGGTGAACGCCAGTTCGACGCCCGGGCATTTATCGCTGTCCTTTCGGCCGACCACCGCGAGCGACGACGCGGGATTGATAGGCGTCGCCGCCGTCCCCGACACATGAGCGATATCCGCCGGCTCGACGACGCGACGGTCGACCGCATCGCCGCGGGCGAGGTGGTCGAGCGGCCGGCCTCCGTCGTGAAGGAACTCGTCGAGAACAGCATCGACGCCGACGCCTCGCGCATCGAGGTGGCCGTCGAGGCCGGCGGGACCGACCGCATCGCCGTGCGCGACGACGGCGTCGGCATGCGCGGCGACGACCTCGAACTCGCCGTCGCGGAACACGCCACCTCGAAGATCGGCGACATCGACGACTTGGAGGCCGGCGTCGCCACGCTCGGCTTCCGCGGCGAGGCGCTCCACGCCATCGGGGCCGTCTCGACGCTGGCGCTCCGGTCGCGCGAGCGGGAGGCCGAGCGCGGCACCGAACTCCGCGTCGAGGGCGGCGACACCGTCGAGCGCCAGCCGGTCGGCTGTCCCGAAGGGACGGCCGTCGTCGTCGAAGACCTGTTCCACAACGTCCCCGCGCGCCGGAAGTATCTCAAGTCGGAGACGACCGAGTTCGCGCGCATCAACCGCGTCGTCTCGGGCTACGCCCTCGCCAACCCGGACGTGGCGGTCACCCTCGAACACGGCGGGCGGGAGACGTTCGCCACCGAGGGTCGCGGCGACCGTCGCTCGGCCGTCATGGCCGTCTACGGCCGCGAGGTGGCCGCCGACATGGTGGACGTGGGCGCACCGCGCGACGGGGCCACCCTCGACGCCAACGGCCCGCTCGACGGCGTCGGCGGACTCACCAGCCACCCGGAAACGAACCGCACCACCCGCGAGTACGTGAACGTCCTCGTGAACGGCCGATGGGTGACTGCGAGCGCCGTCCGCGAGGCCGTGGTCGAGGCGTACGGGCGGCAACTCGCCGGCGACCGCTACCCGTTCGCCGTCCTCGATCTCGCCGTCGACCCGGCGACTGTCGACGTGAACGTCCACCCGCGGAAACTCGAAGTGCGGTTCGCCGACGAGGCCGGAATGCGCCGGCAGGTGCGCGAGGCCGTCGCGGACGCGCTGTTGGACGAGGGGCTCGTCCGCACGAGCGCGCCGCGGGGCCGCTCGAAGGCCGCGCAGACGCCGATCAGTCCCGAATCCCGCTCCGAGACGGAGGGGTCGGAAAGCGAGGCGTCCGCGACGGGGGCGGACCGGGCGACGAACGTGGACGGGACAGCGGCGGGCGCAGACCCAACGCGCTCGGACGAACCGGACACGTCTGCTCGAACCGCAGGCGCTGGCACGGATAGTGCCGCTGACGCGGAATCGACGGACGGCTCGACGCCGGCGTGGGCGGGTGAATCGGCGGAATCCGACGACACGCAGGCGACCGGACGCGACGGGGCGAGCCACGGTCCCGACGGCGCGACCGTCGACCGCGAGCGCCGGTTCCGCGCGTCGCCGACGCAGACGACGCTCGACGGGAGCGACCCGGACCACGAGTTCGACCGTCTGCCCGCGATGCGCGTGCTCGGACAGCTTCACGACACCTACGTCGTCGCCGAGACGGCCGACGGCCTCGTACTCGTCGACCAGCACGCCGCCGACGAGCGGGTGAACTACGAGCGACTCCGCGAGCGGTTCGCCGGCGAGGTGCGGACGCAGGCGCTCGCCGAGCCGGTGGAACTGTCGCTGACGGCGAAGGAGGCGGCCCTCGTCGAGCCGGCTCGTGACACGCTCGCACGGCTCGGGTTCACCGCGACGCTCATCGACGACCGGACGCTGCGCGTAACGACGGTGCCCGCGCTGCTTGCCGACGCCGTCGAGGACGCGACCGGCGCGGACCTCGTCCGTGCCCTCATCGACGACTTCGCGGACGGCGACCCGGACCGGACGGTCGAGCGCGCGGCCGACGACCTGCTCGGGGACCTCGCCTGCTACCCCGCGATCGAGGGGAACACCTCGCTCACGGCGGGGAGCGTGACCGCCCTGCTCCGGGCGCTGGACGACTGCGAGAACCCGTACGCCTGTCCGCACGGCCGCCCCGTCGTAGTCGAGGTGAGCACCGAGGAGATAGAAGAGCGGTTCGAGCGGGATTACCCGGGTCATGGGGGCTAACGAACCGGCAATCCGCCCGCTTTACCGTCTTTTATCGAAGCGTCAGCCAGCAAGTATATTAGTTCCACCCGACTCACGTCGACCCGTATGAACGCGAAACCGCTCGTAGTAGCGTTGTTACTCGTCGCCTCGGTGACCGTACCGGTCGCCGCGGCCAGTGCACAAAACACACAGGAGGGACAGGCCGGTGCCTTCGTCTCCTTCGAGGCAGAGTCGAACGCCGTCGTCGACTACACGGTCGGCGGCACCACGGTCGTCGAGAACGTCAGCGTGCAGTCGGAGTCGGAGGCGGGCAGCGGGGCCAACGTTGACCTCGGCGGTAGCGCCGACTTCTCGGGTGCGGGACTCTCGGTCGCCTCGTCGATGCAGGCGGGCGGCTCCGCGACGATACAGTCCGAGAGCGGCGCGACCATCGAGAGCCACGACAACCAGCGCGGCGTGCTCGTCGTCCGGCCGGCCGGAGGAAGTCAGGCCGCAGCTATCAACGTCAGCTCCGACGCTGAAGCAGAAAGCGAGTCCGAGAGCCGCGTCGTCATCGAGAAGGACGACGGCACGCAGGCCGTCGTGCTCGCCACCGGTGACGCCGAGGTCGCGGTGACCGACGAGGGCGACGTCGAGGGTCGCACCGGCGAGGACGGCACGCTCGTCTACCGGCAGTACGACGGCGAGCGCTCCGACGACGACGAGAGTCAGGAGCAGTTCATCGCCAACGGCACCGCGACCGCCGAACTCTACTACCAGCAGGCGAGCGAGAGCGGCGAGTCGAGCGGTGACCGTGCCGTCAACGTCGTCAACTACGGACAGGACACGACCGTCGAGGTGACCGAGCGGTCCGCGTCGACGCTCAACGCGACCGTCGAGCGCTCTCAGTCCGAGGGGAAGGTCGTCCTCGTAAGCGTGAGCGAGGCCGCGATGGAGAACGCCGAGTCGACCTCCGTCTACGTCGACGGCGAGGCCGCCGCGGAGGCGTCCTCCTACTCCGAGGTGGCGTCGGCGGCGAACGGCGGCGACAACTCGGCGTTCCTCGTCCGGTCGTCGTCGAGCGCGGAGGCGACGACGGACGTGGTCGTCGGTATCAACGGCTTCTCCGAGCGCGAGCTGTCGATGCAGGCCGACGGTGGCGACGGCGCGACCAGTTCCGGCGGCCAGCCCGGCTTCGGTGTCGGCCTTGCGGTCGTCGCGCTCGCGGGTGCGGCGCTCCTCGCAGCGCGGCGGTAAGTCGAGGCCGCTTTTCTCCGTTCGCTCCCCGTCGACAGCGCGGCGAAACGAGCCTGAATCCGCGCCGTGAACGGCGGCGACGAACTGTGGATTCCGGGGGGTCGTGTGTCACGGATTGCGGGCCGGCGGCGGAATACCCCCGTACGGCGACCTGCCGTCGGCTCGGGGGCGTGACGAGCGGATTTGAACGAACAATAGCTTCAAGCGGTGGCCGGGTACGTACTGTAGTAGGATGCGAACCGAACCAGTGGTAGTCGCGGTGCTCGTTCTCGTATCGTCACTCGGTGGCGTACCGGCGGCGACCGCGGACCAGTCCGCGGATGCGACGCTGACCGTCTCGGTCGTGACCGAGTCGGGCGCCGGTATCCGCGATGCGACGATCAACGCCACGTGGGACGGCGGACAGACGGTCGTCCAGACCGCGGGCAACGGGAAGGCGTTCGTCGACGTGCCGGAGGGCGCGGACGTGTCGCTGTCCGTCGAGAGCGACGAGTACATCCGCAATCTGCCGCGCGTCGTCGAGGACGCGAGCACTCGAGAGGTGACCGTCGAGGTCGCGCCGAAGGGGAAACTCACCGTCGCGGTCAACGACCAGCAGGGGTCAGTCGAGAACGCTCGTGTCCGGGTACAGACTGACCAAGGCACGGTCGTGACGGGCCGAACCAGCGCCGACGGCACGTTCACCACGCCCGACATCGAGCAGGGCGAGTACGCGGTCGAACTGTTCAAGGCGGGCTACTACCGGAACCTCACGCGACAGACGGTCGGCGAGTCGACGCTGCTCGACGTGTCGATGCGTCGCGGGACGACGAACGTCCAGTTCGAGGTGGTCGACGACAACTTCTCGCCGCCGCAGACGGTGTCCGAGGCCCGCGTCGAGATAACGGACATCGGCACCCAGCGGCTCACCGCCGGGACGGTGACGTTCACGCTGCCGGTGAACACGCGGTACACGGTGACGGCGAGACAGGACGGCTACCAGTCGAACGAGACGACGATATTCGTCAGGGAGAGCGGCGAAGCCCGGACGCTCGTCATCAACCGCGAGCCGCGCCTCGACCTCTCGGTCGCGAGCGGCCGGGTCGTCGTCGGCGAAACCGTGCAGGTGACGGTGCGCAGCGCCTACGACGAGCGCGTCGAGGGCGTGACCATCGAGGTCAACGGGGAGTCCGTCGCGACGACCGGGCCGGACGGCACCGCCGACGTGCCGGTGAAGTCCGCCGGCGAGGTGACCATCGTCGCGAGTGCGAACGGCCTCACGTCCAACGAGACGGTCGTTCAGGGGATCGCGACGGCAACTGAATCAGAGGGCACAGACGAATCGACGGCGACCGCAGCCGACGACGGCCTGCCGATCGACGTCGACCAGCCGGGCTTCACGCCGGTCGCCGCGGTGGTCGCGCTCCTCGCGGTGGCGCTACTCGCCCGCCGGCGACGGTAACCCCTATCACTCCTGTGAGAGCCCCTCGGTCGTGCGGAGCATGTACAGCGACCCGGCGAGCACGATCAGCAGGAGGCCGAACGAGGCGGCAAACAGCAGGTCGTCCGTGCCTATCGTGTCGCCCGGCCGGAAGCTGATTATCTTCCGCGAGACGGCGATGATGGCCGCGATGATAACGATACGGACGACGCTCTCCTCGCGGGTGTAGGCGACGACCGTCTGGTAGATCTCGACGATGATGAACAGCAGGAGCGCGGTGTCGATGAAGCCGACGACGACCTCGGGGTCGGCGATGCCGGGCGAGCCGCCGGGGCGGAACGAGGCGACCACCGCCTCGAGTATCTGTATCAGCAGGTCGACGACGCCGATGGCGAACAGCGCGACGAGGATGTACGCCGCGACGATTTCGACGACCCTGATTGCCGTCTCGGACGGCGCGACGAGTCTGTCGTGGTCCATACGCTGGCGTCACTCCCCGGTAACAAAGTTTCCGGGGCAGTGGGCCTCGGCTCGCGCCACGAACGTGGGGCGGACCGAACACCAACACCCAACTCACGGGCGGTCGTAGCGGCCGGTAATGAGCGGGGGACGCGTGGAGGCAGACCCGAGCGTACGCGAGACGCTGCGCGGATATCTCGCGCTCGAACGCGACGTGCTGGTCCTGTCGGTCGCGATGTTCGCCTTCTCGCTCGGCTATCAGGGGACGAACCAGTACATGGCGGAGTATCTCTACGCACTCGGTGCGGGGCCGCTCGTGGTCGGCCTCTTCGGCTCGCTGGGGAATCTCATCTCGGCCGTCTACCCGTATCCGGGCGGAGCCATCTCGGACCGTATCGGGTCGCGACGAGCGCTCGCGCTGTTCGGCCTGCTGTCGGCAGCCGGGTTCGGGCTGTGGGCGGCCGCGGGTCTCCTACCCCCCGTCGTCGTGCCGGCCGTCGCCGTCGGTCCCGTCACCGTCCCCGAGCTGACCTTTCCGGTGGCGATATTCCTCGGCCTGTTTCTGGTGCAGTGCTGGAAGTCGTTTGGTCTCGGCGCGACGTTCGCGGTGGTGAAACAGGCGACGACGCCCGACCGACTGGCGACCGGCTTCGCCGCGACGGAGACGGTCCGACGGCTGGCGTTTCTGCTCGGGCCACTGGCCGTCGCCGCCGCCCTCTCTGTGTTCGAATTTTCGGTCGGCTTCCGGGTGGTGCTCGCGGGCGCGGCCGTCGTCGCGCTGGTCGGCACGCTCGCACAGCACGTCCTCTACGACGCGTCGAACGACTCGCTCGGATCCGCGTTCGCTGGCGTCGGGAGCGTCGTCTCGGATCTGCGCTCGCTGCCGGCGGAACTGCCGCCGCTTCTCGCCGCGGACACGCTCGTCCGCTTCGCCAACGGGATGGTGTACGTCTTCTTCGTCGTCTTCGTCGTCGACGCGCTCGACGGCCCGGTCGGCGTGCCGGTCGTCGGGGCGCTGTCGCCACAGGCGTTCTTCGGCGTGTTGCTCGCCGTGGAGATGGCCGTCGCGCTCGCCTCGATGGTGCCGGTGTCGCGGCTCGCCGACCGCGTCGGGCTGAAACCCGTCGTCGCCGTCGGCTTCCTCGTGTACGCGACGTTCCCGGCTCTGTTGTTGCTTGCGCCCGACAGCGCCGTGCAGGTAGGGCCGCTCGCGCTGTCACCGGTCGCCGTGTTCGTGGCGCTGTTCGCGTTCTCCGGCGTGCGCTTCGCCGGCCTCCCGGCGCACAAGGCGCTCATCGTCGGCCCGGCGGAGCGGGACGCCGGCGGCCGCGTCACGGGGTCGTATTATCTGGTTCGCAACGCCGTCACCATCCCCTCTGCGGCGGTCGGCGGGGCGCTGTACGCGCTGTCGCCGGCCGTCGCGTTCGGCACGGCGACGGCTGTCGGACTGGCGGGCGTCGGGGTGTTCGTCGTCATCGGTGAGCGGTTCGAACCGAACTGAGGGGAACGAGGTTACAGGCGCAGATACTGCGCGTGGCGCGTCCCGTCGAGGTCGAGGACGTTCGCCTCGGCGACGAAGCCGGCCTCGACGGCGACCCGAACGGACTCCGTGCCGACGATGTTGGCCACGTCACAGCGGGCGAGCGCGTCGGTCACGGCCTCGGCGTCGACCGCCTCGCCGTCGTAAAATGAGGGGTCGGCGGTGATCGACACCTCGCCGTTCTCGAACGTCTCCCCGAGGTCGCTCTCGTCACAGACGGAGACTAACAGCCCCTCGGATGTGTCGCGCTCGACGAGCAACATCACTCGACCATCTCCGCTTCGCGTTCCTGCCGCACCTCCTCGGCCTCCTCGACGAGTTCCTCGGCACGCTCCTCCTGTCCGGTCTCCTCGTAGGCGCGGGCGAGTTCCTCCAGCAGTTCGGGGCTGCGGAAGCCGAGCCGCTGGGCGTTTTCGAGGGCGTTGACAGCCTCCTCCGCGAGGCCACGCTCCAAGAGGAAGAAGCCCCGGTTGTACCACGCCTGCGGGAGCCGCGAGTCCATCTCGACGGCGCGCTCGGCGTGTTCAAGCGCCTGCTCCGTGCGCCCGGCCTCCCACAGCGCGTACGCGAGGTTTGTTTCGGCGCTCGCGGCGTGTTCGCCGTCGCTGTCGACGTACAGCGCCTCGCGGTGGGCGTCGATGGCCGCCTCCCACTCCTCCAGTTCCGCGTGGGCCGCGCCCTTGTTCACCCACGCCTCCTGCTCGACGGCGTCGTCGTCGGTGAACTGCGCGGCGCGCTCGAAGGTGTCGACGGCCTGCTCGAACCGCTGGATGCCCATGTAGGAGAGGCCCACATCGAGGAGTTCGTCGGCATCAACGTCCTCGGCGACGCTCTGCCGGCGGTCAAGCGTGTCCGCGACTACGCGAGAGTCGACCGGGTCGACCTGCTCCGGGTCGACGGCGAGTTCCGGCGGGTCGAGGTCGAACCCCTCGTAGGGGTCGTCGAACCCCTGTCCCTCGGAGAATTCGTGGTCTGGAGTGTCGTCATCGGTCATTACTGACTGTCCGTGGAGCAGACGCAAAAGGGCTACGTCCGGCGCTCTCAGACAGGCGCGAGCGTGTCGTCATGAGCTTTCGGTCGGCCTAATATTATCGAGAAGCCGATAGTTTCACCACCGGGCAGCGGCAACCGTCGACCGTGGCCACCGCGAGAGCGTACGCGCTCGTCTTCACCGCGGGACTGATCACGGCACTCGCGACGGGGCTCGGCGCGGTGCCGTTCTTTATCGCCGAGGAGGTGAGCGACCGGGTCAATGTCGCGCTGTGGGGCGTCGCCTCGGGGATCATGCTCGTCGCGAGCGCGTTCGGCCTGCTTCCCGAGGGGCTGGCGGCGGGCCAGCCACTCGTCGTCGCGGCGGGCCTGCTCGCCGGCGTGCTGCTCGTCGTCGTCGCCCACGAGTGGCTGGCCGACGCCGATGTCAACCCCCAAGAGTACGAGGCCGCCAACTTCCGGAAGCTCGTGCTCGTGCTCGGCGTGCTCACGGTCCACTCCTTTCCGGAGGGGATCGCTATCGGCGTCGCCTTCGCGGAGCTGAATCTCGGCTCGGGGGTCGCCCTCGCGGCCGGCGTCCCCGCGCTCGCCGTGGCGATGACCGTCGCCATCTCCGTCCACAACGTTCCGGAGGGCGTCGCCATCTCCATCCCGCTGCGGGACATGGAGGTGTCGCCGTGGCGGATGGTCGGCTGGTCTGTGTTCTCCAGCTTGCCACAGCCGCTGGGTGCGGTGTTCGCGTTCGGCTTCGTCCGACTCGCCGCGCCGTTGTTGCCATTCGGCTTCGGCTTCGCCGCCGGCGCGATGGCGTATCTCGTCGCCAGCGAGTTCATCCCGGAGGCGCTGGCAATCGGCGCTGACCTCGCGGGCGGCGGCTACCGCGAACTCGCGGCCGGTATCGCCGCGGGCGGCGTCAGTATGTTGGTGTTGTTGGCCTTCGTGTGAGTCGTGGGCACTCCCGAAGGCTCCGGTCCGAGTGCTTTTGCCCGTCCGTGTCGTGTGCCGACTATGGGCATGGACGGTGAGTGTCTCGGCTGCGGGGTCGAGTTCGACTACGGCGAGGGCGAGTGTCCCGAGTGTGGCTGGGACCTCGCGGTGTTCCGCGAGCGTGACCGGCACGGACTCGCGACGGAGGGACACGGCGAACCGGACGGAGAGGGATCCGGCGGACCGCCGCCGGGACCGGGGAGCCTGCGCGGGATTTAGCTCAGCGGCGGCCGGTCGGGGGCGTGGCGGGCCTCGTTGAGCGCGTCACAGACCCCGCCTTGTCCGCCCATGTTGACGGTGGCGAGTCGCGCGCGCTGCTGAATCAGGTCGAATTCTTCCGGGTCGATAGGGTCGCCCTCGGGCGTCCGGAACAGCTCGTCGTGCTCGTCCCCGAGAAGCCCCGTGGCGCGTGCCTTCTCCAGATATGCGTCGAGTGGCTCGGCTGGCACCGAGACGGCGACGCTCTCCTCGCGGACGAACACGGCCGCGAGGTCGTCGAGCCGGCAGTCGGCGGCGGTAAGCTCGCATATCTGTTCGGGGTCGAGACCGGCGTCCAGCAGCGTGTCGACGGCCGCGTGCTGGCGGGCGACCCGCGCCTTGTCGTCGAGCGTCGCGCGGACGCTCGCGACGCCGCCGTCCGCGTCGGGGAACGTCTCGCCGAAGCTCCATCCCGCGTTGACGCCCTCGGTTATCTCCTCGTCGTGCATATGCTCCGCCAGCGTGATACTGGCCCGCTCGACGCCCGGCAGCGACTCCACCTCGTCGCGGGCGTCCGTCGCCATCATCCACGCGAACGCCGGCGAACACCACGCCGTCGGGAGCGTGAACGTCACCGATACCTCGCTTCCCTCGACGGCTATCTCGTCGATGTAGTCGAGGGCGACGATAGACTCGTCGAGTTCGGGGTCGGTCACCCGGTTCAGCCGCTCGCGGACGGCGGCGGTCGAGGGTGGCCCGGCCGACTGTGAACTGCTCGCCATCAGTCGTCGGCGGGGGCGGTCCCGCTCGTCCCGTAGTGGTCGGCCAGCCCGAACTCCTCCGTCGCGTCGTCGGAGCGAAGCCGCTCCTTCTTCGCCTCGATGTCGATGTCGTACAGGTCGGCCGCGTTCTCGCCCATGATTTTCTTCATCACGTCCGTCGAGAGTTCGACGCCGTACTCGTCGCGCTGTTCCGGGGTGAGTTCGGCGTCCATCACCGTCTCGACGAGCCAGTCGGGGTTCCACAGCGCGTAGTCGGAGCCGAAGAGGAGTCGGTCCTCGCCGAGCCAGAACAGGAGTTCACCCATGATTTCGCCGAACTTCCGTGGCCGGTGGACGGCCAGCGGCGCGGCCACGGCGAGTCCGCCGTACACGTTCGGCTCCTGTGCGGCAATCCAGCAGAAGTCGTCGAGTCGCGGCAGGCCGACGTGCTCGACGATGAAGTTGAGTTCGGGGAACGACGAGGCCGCGTCGTCCACGTCCGCCACGTCGAACGCGTCGCGGTTCAGCGGCCGAATCGTCGGTCCCTTGTGGGCGTGGATGTTCTCGATGCCTAGTTCCGAACAGAGCTCGAGGAACTCGAAGGCGTCCTCGGAGTCGAGCCGCCACCCCTTCGAGTCGCCGTTCCACTCCGCCGTGTACAGCTTCACGCCCTGAACGTCGTACTCCTCCTTCTGCCGGCGGAGTTCGCGCTTGCCCGCCTCCCCTTCGCGCGGGTCGAACCGGCCGTTGACGACGAACCGCTCCGGATACTGCTCGGCGAGTTGGGCGTTGTCGTCGATGGTGTTGAACCCCTCCTCGTAGAAGTCGGTGAGATACGTGGGCTGGAAGATACCCATGTCGACGGCCGCGTTGCCGAACAGGTCCTCGGCCATCCGGTCGGGGTTGTACTGTCGGTACTCATCGAGGTCCCACTGTTTCCCCTCCGGCGTGAACCCGGTGTGGTAGTCGTAGAAACACTGGATGAACTGTTCGCCGCCCTCGTGTTTGATGTTCTCCTCCGTCGCGTCCCACAGGTGGACGTGCGAGTCGATGACGAAGATGTCCTCACCGTCTTGCCGGTACATGGCAATTGATATCACGCCTGTACCATAATAGTAGCTTCGGCGAAACTCGTCGCTAATTTACTCCGACGAGCGGCGGGATTTTTCACCTGCCAACCCTGACGGTCCATACCATGCGTGCCGCACGACTGCACGAGTACACCGACGAGATGGGCGACGCTCTCAGCATCGACACGGTCGACCAGCCGACCGTCACCGCCTCTGACGACGTGATCGTCGAGGTGGAGGGTGCAGGCTGGTGTCAGACCGACAACCACGTCGTCGAGGGGATGTGGACCGACTACGTGCCACAGGAACTCCCGCTCACGCTCGGCCACGAGAACGCCGGCACCGTCGTCGAGACGGGCGAGGAGGTGACGACCGTCTCGGAGGGCCAACAGGTCATCTGTCACCCCGTGATGACCTGTGGCACCTGTCGCCCCTGCCGGCAGGGCGAGGACATGTACTGTGAGAACGTCGCCTTTCCGGGGCTGACACACGACGGCGGCTTCGCGGAGTATCTCGGCACGAACGAGCGGGCGGTCATCCCGCTGCCGGACGGCGTCGACCCCGCCGAGATCGCGCCACACGCCGACGCCGGCATCACGGCCTACCACGCGGTGAAGAAGGCCGTCGCGGAGCTGAACCCCGGCGACACCGCGGTCGTCATCGGCGTCGGCGGGCTCGGCCACATCGGCGTCCAGTGTCTCGACGCCATGAGCGCGGCCGACATCGTCGCGCTCGACCTGAAGAAGAGCGCCCGCGAGCTGGCACGCGAACTCGGCGCACGGCACGCGCTTGACCCGACGGACGACGTGCGGAGCGAAATCGACGCGCTCACCGACGGCACCGGCGCGGCACAAATTCTCGATTTCGTGGGCGCGGACGAGACGACGGCACTCGGGCCAGATATCGCCGCGGCGGGCGGCGACCACCACGTCGTCGGCTACGGCGGCCACGTCCACGAGCCGTCACAGACGCTCGTCGACGGCGAGATGGCGTATCGGGGCACGCTCGTCGGCCGCTACACCGAACTGCAGGAACTCGTCGCGCTCGTCGAGCGGGGCGAGGTGGACCTGCGGACCAGCCGCTACGACCTGAGCGAGATCAACACCGTCGCAGAACGGCTCGAACACGGCGAAATCGAGGGTCGGGCAGTCATCACGCCCTGACGACGGTCTCCGACCCCCGATTCAGGTTCCTTTGATGAATATCCGGCTCGGCGCGCGCTGGCTCGCGTCTCGTCGCGAGCCAGCCCCGTGCGAGGGATGAGCGAACGAAGTGAGCGAATCGGCTGGGGAGGCATGTGGCTGCGGTCGGCGGTGCGGTTCCCTAGAATCGCGCTGGCAGGACGTGGCTGTTCTCCCATCCAACATAGACTCCGCGCACCGAGGAGTGGGACCCAATCGACCGTGAGATATCTCTCCGCCCATCCGACACCGACTCCGCGTACCAATACATCTCCGACACTAACCGGTTCAGACGGAGCAACGCACGGGTTGAGAACTGTTGTATGCCATCTTTGGTGCGAACGGAACGTTTTCACCCCCGAATCACGAGCTTTCACCCACGCGTGGCTATCACGGACAAGATCTACCTGAAGAATCACCGGCAGATCGCCTCACAGCTGGAGACCTCCATCCCCAAGAGCGCCTTCTCCGGGGCGACGATGGACCTGCTGTTTCAGGGCGAGAACCTCGCGAATCTCGACGAGGCGACGCAGGACCGCGTGCTCGACTTCGCGACTGACTTCCTCGACTGCGACTGTCAGTCAAATCCTCACTGTGGCCACCCCGAACAGAAGTTCGTCCGCTACCTGCTCGAACTCCGCGAGCAGGGGCTCGGGCCGGACGCCATCGTCGACGTGATGGGCGACGACTACATGCTGTACGCGTATCCGGGCGACGTGCTCTCCTTCCTCGACGACTCGGTGCGCTCGCTGGAGGCCATCGAGGAACTCGCGGACGTGGACGGCCACGACGACGCGGCGACAGACGCACGCGAGCGGAAACAGCGGCTGTCGTAGCCGGACCGACGCGAAACGAAGGGGAGAAACGGCGAGCGACCGGTCACCGGCGTCGCTCGGCGGCGGCAGGAACGTAAAGAGAGTGTATGGTCAGGGAGCGGTCCAGCTCTCGTCGCGGTACTTGTCGGCGACGACCTCGTCGCGGAACATGTCGATGATGTTCATCAGCTCCCGAACCTCCTGCTCGGGAACGCCGACGTGATACAGGGTCGCCTTGATTTCCGTGCGCACGACATCGAACTCCAGTTCGGAGACCGCGAGTTCGTCGTGAGCCGCCTCCATGTCACGACCGGGATACACCTCCGGTCCGCCGGCGTGTTCGATGGTCCACGCGGTGACGAGATACTTGAACCCGGCCGGGTCGTGTTCCTCGTGGAACTCCGCCGTCACGGGGTTCTGGTTCGCGGTGTCGTTCTCGAACAGCCGTTCGGTCAACACGTCTACCGCCCCAGCAATGCCGTACGCGCCGCCGAGCCGTTCGTACAACGATTCTTGCTCTTCCATCCCTGCTTCGCTCATCCCGACCTCGTATTATATCTTATTCACTATAATTATTATTGTCATAAATTCCGAAGCAACACGGTGGAGATCGATGTCTCTTGATTTTGCACGGACCGACCGGTCGGTGTCGGACTCGCGAGATGCGGTAAAAAGAGTCTCGGCAGTCAGGTCGTTCGGAACGCGCGGTCGCCGGCGTCGCCCAGTCCGGGGACGATGAAGCCGTCGTCGTCGAGTCGTTCGTCGACGGCGACGGTGAGGAGGTCGACCTCTGGGAACGCCTCGTCGACGCGGACGAGTCCGGGCGGCGCGGCGACCGCCGAGAGCACGAGCGTCCGCTCGGGGTCGGCGTCGGCGAGCAGGTTCTCCAGCACGGCGACCATCGTCGAGCCGGTGGCGAGCATCGGGTCGGCGACGATGACCGTGTCGTCCTCGGAGATATCGGGGAGTTTCATGTAGTCGATGGTGATGGGGAACTCACCCTCGTCGTTCATGCCGGCCTCCTCGTCGCGGCCGGCGGAGATGACCCCCTGCTTGGCGCGGGGGAACGCCTTCAGCAGGCCCTCGACGAACGGCGTGGCCGCGCGGAGGACGTTGACGATGACGACGTCGTCGAGCCCCTTCACGCGCTCGCCGGTGGTCTCCGACAGCGGCGTGGTGATGGAGACGAACTCCGTCTCCATCGCGCCGTCGATGATCTCGTAGCCGCAGATGCGGCCGAGCTTCACCAGCCCCTTCCGGAAGCTCACCTGCTCCGTCTCCGCCGAGCGGAGCCGCGAGAGGGTGTGTTTGGCGAGCGCGTGGCCGACGACGTACGCGTCGTCACGGTCCTCGATGGTCATACCCGAGTGACTGACGCCGAGCGGCAATAAGTCACCGACTCATCGGAGCACGACGAGATACGTCAGGAGCGCGAGCACGAGCGTCGCGACCCCGACGTTTCGGGGCGTGAAGGCGAGGACGCCGATGAAGTCGAGCCCCCAGACGACCCCGGACGCGAAGGCGGCCGACAACAGCAGGTCGAGCGCGAGCAGGACGCGGATGTCGCCGTCGGAAGCCATCGTCCGCATCTCCCCGCGCGGGGACTTAGGTGTCACTCACCGCGGCGCGCACCCGGACGGACCCGTACGGTTTTGCGTCGAGTGGGCGTACCGTCGGTCGTGGGCTCCGAGCGCGACGGCCGGCGCGACCCGGTGCCGTTCCTCGTCGCCGCCGCGACGGGGACGCTCGTGAGCGTCGCGTTCGTCCCGGGCTACGTCATGGCGCTCGGCGGGACGATGTGGCTCGGCGTCGCCGGTGCCGGCCTGATCGCGGTCGGCTTCACGGCCTTCGTCTACCGGCGGATGGGGTCGACGCGCCGTGACGTCCGTCGGGAACTCCCGCCGGAGACGCGCCTGCGGACCATCGTCTACGGCGTCCTCGTCGCGTGTGCGGCCATGCTCGGGCTCTCGCTGCTGTACGTGCTCGCGTGACGCCACCTCTTTGCCGGACTCCCGTGTAGCAGACCCATGCGCGAGGTCGAGGTCAGCCGGTTCGTCGCCGCCACGCCCGCCGCCGTCGAGCTGGTGCTCACGCCCGAAGGCATCGTCACGGCGGAGGGGAGTTTCACCGTCCGCGGGGTTCGCGAGGACGAGGCGGGGACGCTCGTGGCGGCGGGCCGGGCCGGCGTCGAACTCCTGTTCCGGTTCGAACCGACCGACTACGGCTACGTCTACCGGCAACTGGAGGGGCCGCTCGACCGGCTGACGACGACCATCAGCTACGCACCGGAAGACGAGGGGACGCGACTCACCGCGCGTTCGACGGTCGCCGTCCGCGGCCCGGGACTGCTCGACCGACTCGCCGCGTGGAAGCGGACGGGCGAACTCCGGCGGGCGCTCGCCGGCATCGAGCGCGAACTGTG
This sequence comes from Halobacteriales archaeon QH_7_66_36, assembly GCA_003021175.1. Classification (GTDB taxonomy): domain Archaea; phylum Halobacteriota; class Halobacteria; order Halobacteriales; family Haloarculaceae; genus Halosegnis. The sequence continues at coordinate 104,590 of PXQV01000010.1, forward strand.
AATCAGAGCGGCCGTGCGCGCGTAGCGCGCAGACGGACGGAGAACTAAGTAGCAGAGCCGCCAACGAGTGGCATGAGACTGTTGGACACGGTGACGGAGACGCTGAAGGCTTCGACCCAGTCGGTCAATCGGGGGGACGTGACGGACGAGGAGTCGAACGGAGCCTACTGGTGTCAAGACTGTGCCGAGCGGATTCGTGACGTCGATGTCGAGGGTGAGACGCCGCCGTCGTGTCCGGATTGTGGCGATGAGATGGAGTTCGAGCGCTCGGCCGGCTCGACCGGCTGCGCCTGTTAGAAGGCGAACGTCTCGTCGTCTGTCTGCGGGAACGGATCGTCGAAGGCTCCGTCACGGTGCTCCGTCTCGGTCGCGAGACACGACTCGAAGGCGTCGCGGAGCGCCGACTCGTCCACGTCGCGGCCGATGAAGACGACCTCCGTGCGGCGGTCGCCGTGCGTCTCGTGCCAGTCGAGGTCGGGTCGCATCCGTCGCTGCATCTCCTGTCGTGACTCCGGCATCGCGGCGATCCACTGCTCCCCGACCTCGATACGCGCTGAGGGACCGGCCTGTCCGTAGTGGAGCGCGTGTTCGTCGCGGCCGGCGACCCACACGCGGCCCTTCGAGCGGAGCACCGCGTCGGGGAGATCGCGGACGAACGAGACGAACCGCTCGGGGTGGAGCGGTCGGCGCGCGCTGACGACGAACGAGTCGACGCCGTACTCCGACTGCGGGCTGTGGTCGTGATCGTGATCGGCGTGTTCCGCGGCGCGTTGCCACGCGGCCGTCTCGCTCACCGTCTCCGGGTCGAACGCGCCGGTGCCGAGCAGGTCGGCGGCGTCGACCTGTCCGTCGGTCGTCCGGAGCTGTCGCGCCTCGGGGTTGAGCGACGCCAGCAGGTCGGCCGTCTCGGCGAGCGTCGCCTCGCTCGCGAGGTCACACTTGTTGCACACCAACACGTCGGCACACTCGACCTGTCCGACGAGCAGTTCGGCGAGCGGGCGCGTCTCCGTCTCGCGGTCGGCCTGTCCCGTCCGGGTGCGGCGCACGTCTTCAGGTTCCACCTCGTCCGCCTCCGTGATGGTGTCGCGGAACGTCTCCACGTTGACGACCGTCGCGAGCGTGTCGAGTTCGTAGGGGGCGGAGGCCGCGCCGGTCGTGAACTGGCGGGCGACCGGTGCCGGCTCGGAGATGCCAGACGACTCTACGAGCAGGAACTCGAAGTCGCGCTCGCGGGCGAGCCGGCTCACCTCGACCTCGAGGTCGCCCCGGAGGTCACAGCAGATACAGCCGTTCGACAGCTCCGCCACGCCCCCCTCGCGGTTCTCGATCAGCTCGGCGTCGATGTTCACCTCGCCCATGTCGTTGACGAGAACGGCGACGCGACGGCCACTCGCGTTCGCCAGCAGATGGTTCACCGTGGTCGTCTTCCCCGCGCCGAGTGCCCCGCTGAGGACGGTCACCGGAATCCGCTCGCCCGTGCTCATGTCGGCGGCGTAGGCGAAGGAGACACTTAGCCGTCGCGCTGCGACCCATGCTGGGATGTGCCGGAGCGCGCCGGTAGCGTGGTAGTGTTCAAATGAACAGGTCGTCGCTCGACCGAGCAACCGTGCTGGGTGGAACTGAAAGGGGCCGTTATCGGCGGCTCCGCCGCCGATTGCTCGGGAGAGTTCTGCTCTCCCGGTGGGCGGTCGATCCGCCCCCGGCGTTCGGAAGACGCGGTGCGTCTTCCGCAGCCCAGCAGCAATCTGCGATTTCTGCGGGCGACGCAAGCCGCGAGGCGACGGCGTCGCCTCGGCCCGCTCGCGCGGGACAACCGCGCGAGGACACCGCAGCGAACGCAGTGAGCGAGAAGCGCAGCGAGCCGCGGACCGCGAGGTGGCGGAGCCACCTCGGACAGTCGACGTGACGCGCCGACGACAGCGTGGAGCGGCGCTCCACGGGCCGTGCGAGCGGCGAAGCCGCGAGCAGACGGGCGAGCGACCGGGGGCTTTCCACACCGTGTTGCCATCCTACTCTCCGGAGTCACTCTCAGCTGAACACTACCGGTGGCGTCAGGCCACCACTTTTTTCTCTCGACTTGCTGGCAACCCACGTTGGCGGTCGCGACACGCACGGACCGGTGTCCTTCGCTGCGTCGACTCGCCACACATCTCGGGTAGCGACGGCTACACCACGTCGCCGCGAACCGTCGTCCCGTCCTGCGTGTCGCGGTACTCGCGGACCGTCTCGGCGGCCGTCGCCGCCTCCGGTTCGTCCATCCCGAGCATCGCCAGCGCGCTCGACAGCGTCGGAAAGACGAACTCGTTGTCGCGGAGCTTCGCCATCGCCGACTCGCTCACCTCGCCGCCCGTCCCGTCGCCGGCCCACAGCAGCGCAGCACGGGGGTCCAGCAGTTGCGTGTACTCATCGCGGGCCCGCGCCGCCTGCAGTCGCTGGATGACGTTGTCCTCGAAGCCGGTGTTGCACACCTCCAGATGGACCGGCTCGTCGGCGGGAAGCAGGTGGGCCGCGAGACACCGCTCCGGGGCGGCGTGGCCGTTCTCGTTCGCGCGCAGGTACTCCGGGTGCTCGTCGGCCCACGCCGCACGGACGGTTTTGCCGACGCCCTCGATGCCGTGGCTGTCGACGAACGCCGCCTCTCGCTCGGGGGCGTCGTCGAACAGCAGGTCCTTCGTGAGATACACGTTGACCCGCGGGACGGGATCCAAGCCGAGCACGACGTCGCCGCACACCCACAGTTCGCGCACCGGGACGGGCAGCCGCTCCGTCCGGATCGTCTCGACGATGTCGGCGACCCGCTCGACCGCCCGCGCCCGTGCCATCCCGTCAGTCATGACGCCGCGTAGCCGCTCCACAAACAAGACCCGACCGACACGCGGGCTCCGTTGCCCGAAACTGTATCAGTCCCATCCGTACCGGACGGTATGGGCGCAGGGAGTGGCCGCGGTGTGCTGCGGTTCTCCCCCGTTTCCGGCGGCGTATTCCGGCTCGCGTTCGATCTCCCGTGCCCGACCGGCGTGACGAAACCCATACCCTCGCGCGCTCTGAACGGAGGGTATGCACTGCGACAAGTGTGGGGGACCGGCGGTCACCCACCTCGCCTACTCCGGGCTCCACCTCTGCGAGGGGTGTTTCTCGCAGTCGGTGGAAAAGCGGGTGCGCCGCCGCGTCCGCGAGGACGGACTCGTCCCCGACGACGCGACGCCCGACGACCCGGACACGTGGGTGATCGGGCTTTCTGGGGGGAAAGACAGCGTCGTGTTGACGCGGATACTCCACGACACGTTCGAGCAGGACCCGCGGATCGAACTCGTCGGCCTGACGATCCACGAGGGGATCGAGGGGTACCGCGACGCGAGCGTCGACGCCTGCCGCGAACTGGCCGCCGACCTCGACCTGCGACACGAACTCGTCTCCTACGAGAAGGAGTTCGGCGTCCGGATGGACGACGTGGCGGCAAACGACCCCGAGGGGATGGCCCCGTGTGCGTACTGCGGCGTCTTCCGGCGCGACGTGCTGGAACGCTACGCTGAGGAGTTGGCCGCCGACAAGCTGCTCACCGGGCACAACCTCGACGACGAGGCACAGACCGCGCTGATGAACTTCCTCGAAGGCGACCCGGAGCAGATCGCCAAACACTTCGACGCGTCGCTCGGCGGCTTCGACGACGCGGCCGGGGAGACGGGAGGAGCGCGAGAGGAGCAGGACACGTTCGTTCCGCGGGCGAAGCCGCTGCGAGACGTTCCCGAGAAGGAAGTCGCGCTGTACGCACACCTCAACGACCTGCCGGCCCACATTACCGAGTGTCCACACGCGAGCGAGGCGTACCGCGGCGAGATAGGCGACCTCCTGTTGAAGCTGGAGGAGAACCACCCCGGTACGCGCCACTCGATCATGGCCGGCTACGAGCGGCTCGCCGAGGCCGCGGCCGATGCATTCCGCGGCGGTGCCGACGACCTCGGCGAGTGTGACCGCTGTGGCGCGCCGACTGACAACGACGTTTGCCGGAAGTGCTACCTCGTCGATGCGGTCGGCGGCGACATCACCGCCGCGCCGGAGTAGGGGTCTGTTCGGCGGGATAGGTCTCCATCCTCACAGTCGTCGGTCGGACGGCTGCCGGACGTCATACGTGCGTCAGTCAGATGTAATACGGGCAGCGACGGGCCAGTTCTCGCGTCGTATCAGATTTGATAATTGCATAGAAGACTCTAAAATCACACTACAAAAGCAGAACGATAAAGATACAGAATCTGACCTATCGGATGACGTCTAACCCGTTGTTGGTCTCGGTCTCAGAGCGACCGCCGTCCGTTTGGCCGAAGCTCTCGGAGTTCGGGGCCGAACTGCCGTGGATCTCCCGCATTCCGCTGGAGCCGTCGTCGGCACCGTCGATTGCCTGTCGGGCGGCGTCGGCCTGTTTCTGGGTCGTGGGACCGAGGATCTGGGCGGACTGGACGCCGGTCATGATGGCCATGACGCGGACTTTCCCCTTGTACTCGTCCTGAATGCGCGCCCCCCAGATGACGTTCGCGGAGGCTTCGAGTCGCTCCGTGATGTTCTGGGCGATGCCCTCGGCCTCCTTCAGCGTGAGGTCGGGACCGCCGGTGATGTGGACGAGACCGCCGGTCGCGCCGCGGTAATCCACATCCAGAAGCGGGTGGTTCATCGCGTCCTTCACCACCTCCTGTGTCTTGTTCTTGTCCTGCGTCTCACCGACGAGCATGACGGCGACGCCGCCCTGCCCCATGATCGAGGTCATGTCGGCGTAGTCGAGGTTGATGAGCGACGGCTGGGTGATCGTCTCCGAGATCCCCTTCACGGTTTCGGCGATGATCTGGTCCATTACCGAGAACGCCTTGCCGATGGGGAGATTCGGGACGTAATCCAGCAGTCGGTTGTTGTCCAACACGATGATGGAGTCGGCCTTGTCGCGGAGCTTCTCCAGCCCCTCCTCTGCCTTCACCGTGCGGGCGCGCTCGACGTTGAACGGCGTCGACACCATGCCGACGACGATCGCGCCCTGCTCCTTGGCGATCTTCGAGACGACCGGTGCCGCGCCGGTGCCGGTGCCGCCGCCCATACCGGCGGTGACGAACACGAGGTCGGCGTCGCCGAGCACCTCCTTGATGGTGCCCTGCGCCATCTCCGTGGCGCGCTCGCCGACGTCGGGTTCACCGCCGGCACCGAGCCCCTCGGTCAGGGACTTGCCGACGAGTATCTTCGTGTCGGCCTCGATCATCTGCAGGTGCTGTTTGTCCGTGTTGACCGCGATGGTGTCGGCACCGTCGACGCCGATGTTGTACAGTCGGTTGACGGTGTTGTTGCCGGCACCACCACAGCCGATGATGGCGATGCGCGGGTCGCCGAAGTCGGACGCGTCGTCGGTGCCGGAGAGATCGCGTGACTCCTGTTCTGCGTTCTCCAGCGCGGAGTTGACGAGATCTTGCATCCTACACCTTCGCCCACGGGCGGCGCTCGCCGTCCTCGCGGTCTTCCGCCTGTTCGTTTATCATTTCCCGCACGGCCGACCGGATCGCCTCGCTCCGGTTCGGGAACTCGCCCGTATCGACCATGCTTTCGACCTCTTCGATCTGCTGTTTCGGAATCCGTAGTGTCACACGCTCCATGTTGGTTTCCCCTTGGTTGTAGTAAGACGGCGCACGGTGCACACCCGTGTCGCGTCTTACAGCACGAAACCGCACCACAGCAGCGGGTCGTGTCACGACCCGGCCGCGCTGTAAGACGACCGTCTTACGCAGTCGTACTCACAAACCGATTTGTTATAAAAGTTTGCATCAGGCGTAAGACGGAGACATCAACACGCCGCCTTGACCCTTCTACACGGAGAAAACGGCGTTTTACGTGTCTTTCAGAACGTCCGCAGCGGGGGTTCGACGGCCGCATCCAGGGCAGAACGACCAGTCCGAGCGGAGCTCGTCACCGCACTCGCAGAACACTCTGTGTGACGCTTTCTCCCCACAGTTCGAACAGTAAACGGCAGACGGCTCGAGGTCGTCGCCACACTGTTTACACGTGTCCGGGGTCGCGTCGGAGGCGTTTGCGGACTCTGGTGACTCCGTCTTACGCGCCCCCTCGCTCTCGGCGTCGACAGCCGTGGAATCGCCGTCCACCGTGATGTTGACGTTCACGTCCTGCGGTGCGCGCGGCGTAAACGAGCGGTCGAGTCGCTGCTCGATCAGCGCGTCGATGCGCTCGGCCAGCACGTCGTCGAGCGTCTCTGCACTCGTGTCGGACGCACCCGTCCCGGACGCCGGCTCCTCCAGATACTCGCGGAGCGCCTCCCGCATCACCTCGCTCTTGGAGGCGTCGAACTCCTCGAGTTGGCGGATCAGGTCGTCGTCCGCCCGGAACGTGATCTTGCTCATTACTCGGTTGCGCATCCGTACGCCCGGTATTTCAATCTTCCCGCGCGTCCGACATCTGTCTGTCACCCGTCTGTCGGACGCGTCACACGCCGGCCGATGTGGCTGTCCCCGCATGGGATGATAACCGTTAAGTCCGACAGTCGACTCCGTTCGCACACGCCCGCCCTTAGCTCAGACTGGTAGAGCAGTCGACTGTAGATCGACTTGTCCCCCGTTCAAATCGGGGAGGGCGGACTGCTTCGCCAAACGATTCAGAGCCGAGAGGAACCGCGTTGTCGTGCGATTTCATCTCGCCTCATTTGGGTTGAACAGGTCACCAAACTCGGGTGACCGCCGTCGTATGTTCGCATATAGCTGAACGTATCGGGGAAAGTATACTCTTTCGGCTCGAAAATCCTGGACTGCTGTTAGTCGGACGTACAAGCCATGAGCGGCGTTTATTTAAGAGAGCGTCGAACTCGATCCACAGAGGGAAGATACCCCGACTCAAGAGATTGGTGAGATATGCCATTAGGTAAATGACGCTCTGGTGACTGCATGGGAGTCCCGGGATCCGCTCGATTGTCATAGTACTGTATGAGAGGAGATGATGATGCAATCCGACATCCGCGAGCGTCTTCGTAGAGTGGAACCGTATCTCGGAAACGCCCCGTGGGAAAGATATAAATGATATGTATATAATTGTTATCATGTACCAATGGGATTGATAAGAAGTTCCAAGTGCCTAATCTGTGGTAACAAGGCGAAAGACGCACAGTATCTCCAGTGTAATGGATGCGGAGAGTACTTCCACATACAATGTGGAAAAAGTAGAGGTGATTTGAAGCAGGGGGGGACAAGTGGAATTATTCGTAAAAAGACGCAGTATCACTGGGATTGTCCAAATTGCGCGCATACTGCTACGAAGAAAGTCTGAGCGCGATACACCAGTAGTAGAGTTGCTTCACAGACACCGTAACTAATTCCGGTCCGATTGTCATAGGGTTATACGGAGGGCTTTGGAGAGTGACTGACAGGATACCACAGTGGGTGGTGTGTCGGTTGGTAACCGCAGGTGTAGAGATGCCACCTTACTTCACGTATCGCCCATCGATGGTATCATTTCTCTCCGACACGCGATACGGATATGCCACTCACCGTAGGTGTCACCATTCGGATAGTGTACCTCATCACACTTCGGTGTAGGTTGGCTCTGCATCCCGTATCGCCGTGATGCACGGAAGCACTCGTCCATCAATTGCTAGTCGCCCTTGCACCAGAAGTACAGTTGGTTGAGGAACGTCATGTCCCCCTCAGACGGGGACTTCCACCCTGCATTACCTCCTCGCCACAGGTGGGTTCTCTCAGAAGCATCGTCTTCCCGTTGTGCGAGGTAGAGGTCGACCGCTTTCTGTGGTGCGATGGGTTCGAGGTTTTGGGTCATCGGTTGTCATCTCCGCGACCCCACGATGTCGGTCGGGGAAGCCGAGCAGATCCCCCCGATGCCGCCCTGTTATTCCGCCGCAATCTCCCGTTCAAATCGGAGAGGGCGGACTGCGAGGCCCGAGCGGCCACGCCGCGAGCACGCTCCCGCGAACGACAGTGAGCAGTGAAAAGATCAGGCGATCCGGAGCGTGGCGTGGCCGTCTGACGGCCGCTCACTCGCCGGCCAGCCGGGCGTAGATGTCGGCGTGCTCGTCGGGGGAGAGCCGCGCGCCCGGACTCTCGGGCGTGGTCAGGAGCCACTCGTCGGTAGCCTGTCTGACGAGTTTGTGCCCGTCCGCGCGGGCGAAGGAGAGCCGCTCGCCGAGCAGGCGACGGTCGTACTCAACCGTCCGATCCCAGACGAGCCGTCCGATATCGATCATCGGGGTGTAGAACGCCCCGGTAGCCGTCTCGTCGGGGGAGCCGTTCGCGAGTGTCCGGTCCGGATACGCGCGGACACCGGCTTCGTCAAGGATCGTGTGGAAAACGCGTCGCGTCTCGAACTGGCCGGGGACCGTCCGGCCCTCGTCTTGCCCGGGGAGCTTGACCACCAGCGGGACCGAGACGACGCTGTCGAAGACGCTGTGCTGGTGGCCGATCAGGTCGAACTCCCCGAGATGCTCCCCGTGGTCGGAAACCAGTACGACCAGCGAGTCATCCAGCGCGCCGCGGGCCTCGAGTCCCGACAGTAGCCGCCCCAGCCGGTCGTCCATCGTCCGGAGGTCGGCGTCGTAGAGCTGGCGCAGCTTCCGGCGCTCACACTCCTCCAGTCGCCGGTCTTCGGAGAAGACGTGGGCGCGCTCGGTGGCGGTCAACTCCACCTCCCGCAGGTCGGGGTCGACGAACTGTTCGAACGGTTCCCGGGCAGGCGAGCGCGGCAGGTGCGCGTCCATGAGCGGAGCGTACAGGAAGTACGGCTCGTGCGCCCGGTCCACGATGTCGAGGACGCGGTCGACGGTACCGTCGTCGGTCGCCCCCTCGGTACCCGTGACCGTCGAAGGGTCGTCGGTGGTCAGGAACTTGTTGAACGCACGCTCGACGGGGCGGCGGAGTGCAGCCGTACTGGTGACCGTGTTGACGACCGGCCCCAGCGCCCGAACGAGCGGGTCGGGCGCGGTCACGCGGCCCGGCGTGTAGAACTCGTCGAACCCCCGGCCAAAGCCAGTCATCGGCCGGACGTACTCGTTCGCGGAGACGGCGTAAGTCTCGTAGCCGGCCGTCTTCAGGAGTGCCGGGAGCGTCTCCTCACACCGGAGCACGGGTCTGACGGTCGTGGCCCCGTGGTCGGCCGGGACGGCACCGGTCAGCAGCGACGCGTGCGCCGGGATGGACCACGGAGCCTGCGAGATGGGGTCGCCAAAGCGGGTCGCTCGCTCGGCAAAGGCGTCCAGCGCGGGCGTCGTCGGACGCTCGTGGCCGTAACAGGAGACGCGGTCCCGACGGACGGTGTCCGTAACGACGACGATGACGTTTGGCTGTGAGGGCACGTAGTCGTCTTCCGAGGCCGACCTGTTAACCGAACCGGATCAACGCGGGCTGGTGTGAGTCGTGACGCCCGGCCGAAACGGCGTCCCGAAGCGTCGGAATCACTCAGCTACTCGGCGTCGGCCTCCCTCCCGGCAAGATGTTCGAGGAGATTGGGAGAGATGTACCCCGTGGTTCCGGGCTGTTCCCGTGAAGTTCCACGCCATGGAGACGCTCGTCGTCGGCTTCCTCACTTGGATCACGCTCGACTGACGGGCGACTGGAACGCCCACCGTTCCGCTGTTGGTCCCGTTAATCTGGGACGAGTTCGGCGTTGCTTGGCGATTCGAAACGAGTGTGAAGCGAGGAGTCGCACATCACTGACTCCTGTACGAGACAACACCGCGTGGGACAGGTAGGAGTCGCGTCTCGTGAAACTGCACTGTCGTGGGCAGTGGACACGGAAGAAGGCTGCTCGGGTGCGACGAGGGGATGCAGGCACCGAGCGCCGTAGTCGACGCACGATACAGGCTCGGTCGCCGGTCAGAGATTCGGCGAGTCAGGCGCGTTCGGTGCGTCCGGGAGGTTCGGCGGCTCCAGTTGCGAACGCTACCCAATCGACGGAGGATACCGATGTCACGATTGACAGACTGAGGGAGGCCACGCTCGACCGACCTGCCGACGCCAACACTTAGGGACGAACCCGCCCGAACTCGGGTATGCCGGCGACACTCCCCGCCGAGGAGTACCGAACCCGCCTCACGGCGGTACGGACGAAACTCGCCGAGACCGACGCCGACGCCGCGGCGTTCTTCTCCGCGACGAGCATCGACTATCTGACCGGCTTCGACCACATCCAGACGGAGCGGCCCGTCTTCCTCGTGGTGACGCCCGACGCGGTTGCGATCACGGTGCCACGGCTGGAGGTCGAGCGCGTCGAGCCGAATTCGCGCATCGACCGCGTCGTCTCGTACTTCGACTACCCGGGCGGACACCCCATCGAGACGGCTGCGGAGCTGTGCGGCGAACTCGGCGTCGAACGGGTCGTCGCCGACGCCGATGGTGCACCGGGCGTGATGGGCTACGAGGGGCCGCCGCTGTCTGACTTTCTCGCCGTGACCGAACAGTCGTGGGTGCCGCGGATGCGCTGGGCGAAGTCCGACGCGGAGGTGGCGCTCATCCGCGAGTCGGCGAAGTGGGCCAACCTCGGCCACCGCTATCTCGCGGAGTACACCGAGCGCGGCGCACACCCCGCGACGGTGAGCCAAGAGGCCTCGACGGACGCCTCACGCGTCATGCTCGACACGCTCGGCGACCGCTACGAGGCGCGCGTTCGCGGCGACGGCCCGGTCCACGCGGGCTACATCTCCGGCGACGAGACGCGACTTCCCCACGGCCACACGCCCAACGAACAGCTCTCGGAGGGTGACGTGCTCATCACCGGCGCGTCGGCGAACGTCGGCGGCTACGTGTCGGAGCTCGAACGGACGATGTTCGTCGGCAGCTACACCGACGAGGACGAACACTACTTCGAGGTGATGTGCGACCTCCAAGAGACGGCCATCGAGGCGATGGGGCCGGGCGTGGAACTGGCCGCCGTCGACCGCGCGGTCCACGCCCGCGCCGAGGAACACGGCGTGAGCGACCTGTTGCGCCACCACGTCGGGCACAATATCGGGCTGGACGGCCACGAGCCGCCGTACATCGACCGCGGGTGGGGTGAGCGGTTCGACGATGCGACGATGGAACCGGGCCACGTGTACACCATCGAGCCGGGGCTGTACACCGACGAGGTCGGCTATCGCCACTCCGACACCGTCGCCGTCACCGAAGACGGCACGGAGCGACTCACGTTCTTCCCGCGCGACATCGAGTCCAACACCGTGTGAGCGCCGCGTCGCCGCCGAGAGGGTGAGACGCGCCGTCGCCGGGCCTCACCAGCATTTTCAAGTCCGATAGCGCTGATCAAGAAGTGTGCCCGTCACGTTCGACCTGTTCGGGACGCTCGTCGCGGCCGACCGGCCCGACGACCCGGCCGCGGCCGTCGCGCACGAGCTCGAAGCGCGCGGCGTGGCCGTCCCGGACGACTGGGCGACGGCGTACGTCGAGCCGCACGTCGACGCCCCCGCCGGAGCCGAGGTGCCGCTCCACGTACACGTCGCGCACGCGCTGGCGTCACGCGGCGTCGAGGCGTCGGCGAACGCCGCGCGCCGTGCCGTCGTCGCCGCCTTCGAGCCGGACGTTGAACCGGTCGACGGGGCGCGCGCCGCCGTCGAGCGCGCACGCGAGCAGGGACCGGTCGGCCTGCTGTCGAACTGTGCTGTCCCCGAACTCGCCCGTCGGAGCCTGCTGGCGGCCGACCTGCGCTGGCGGTCGGGAGCCGACCGCGAGCCGCTGTTCGACGCACTCGTCACGAGCCGTGGCTGTGGCTGGCGGAAGCCCGACGCCCGAGCGTTCGAGACGGTCGTCGCCGAACTCGGCTGTGCGCCCGACGAGTTGGTCCACGTCGGCGACGACCCGGACACCGACGGCGGGATCGAGGCCGTCGGCGGTAGATTCGTGAACGTCGCGCGAACACCGTTGTCTGCGCTGTTCGCGACATGAGCCTCGCGGTCGCCCTCGCCGTCGCGCTCGCTGCCGGCCTCGACTGGGTCGCCGGCGAGCCGCCGGAGTGGATGCATCCGGTCGCCATCTTCGGCCGTCTCGTCGCCCGTGCCGACCGCGAGTGGCAACGACCGACTGCCGCCGGCGTCGGCCTCGCGATCGGGCTCCCGCTCGTCGCCACGCTCCCCATCGTCGGACTGGTGGCGCTCGCCGGACAGCTCTCGCCGCTCGCGGCCGCACCCTTCGCGGCCGCCGTGCTGTTCACGACTACGAGCCTCCGGATGCTGGTCAACGAGGTGCGGACCGTCGTCCGGTTCGCGGGCGAGGACCTGCCGACGGCCCGCGAGCGGCTTCGGTCGCTGGCCGGTCGCGACGCGGCCGACCTCGACGCCGACCTCGTGCGGTCGGCGGCCGTCGAGAGCGCCGCCGAGAACTTCGCGGACGGGCTCGTCGCCCCGCTGTTCGCGTTCACGCTCGGCGCGCCGTTCGGTCTCTCGGTCGCCGCGGGCGCGGCCGCGTGGGTGAAGGCCGTCAACACGCTCGACTCGATGCTCGGCTACCCCGAGAAGCCACACGGGACGGCGAGCGCACGGCTCGATGACATCGTCATGTGGCTGCCCGCACGGGTGTCGGCCGGCGTGCTCGCCGTGGCCGCACTCGACCCGCGGGCCGCGAACCGCGCTCGCGCGTGGCTCCCCCGCGTCCGGTCGCCCAACTCCGGGTGGCCAATGGGGACGCTCGCGGCCGCCGTCGGGACGCGACTGGAGAAGCCGGAGACGTACGTGCTGAACAGTAGCGGCGACACGCCCGACGAGGAGACGGCCCGCGACGGCGTCACCGTCGTCTCTCGCGCCGGCGTGCTCGCGTGGACGCTCGCCTTCGTGGTGGGGTTGCTATGAAGTGGCTCCGGGGCGGCGTCGGCTTCCTGACGCGACTCCCGGTTTCGACCGACGAGACCGACTGGCTCGGCTTCGCCGCGGCGCCCGTGACGTTTCCGCTCGTCGGCTATCTCGTCGGCGCGCTCGCGGCGCTCGCGCTCCTCTTGCCGGGCGTCGTCGCCGCGTTCGGCTATCTCGTTGCCGTCTACGCGCTGACGGGGGTCAACCACGCCGACGGCCTCGCCGACCTCGGCGACGCGGCCGTCGTTCACGGCGACGTCGAACGACGCCGCGCCGTCCTCTCGGACAGCGAGGTCGGCGTCGGTGCGGTCCTCGCGCTCGCGCTCGGACTGATCGGCCTCGCGCTGGCGGGGATCGGACTTTCCGGCGCGCAGTCGGATGTCGCGGTCACGCTCGTCGTCGCGAGCGAGGTCGGCGCGAAGCTCGGAATGGCGACGCTGGCCTGTCTCGGCACCGCGGGCCACGAGGGGTTCGGCAGTACGTTCACCGAGCGGTGCGCCCCCGAGGACCTGACCGCCGTCGTGCTCGCCGCGGTGCCGGCCGCCCTCTTGCCTGTCGTCGCCGACGCGCCGGCAGTCGGCGTCGCGGCCGTCCTCGCCGCCGTTACCGTGGCGCTGTGGCTCCGCGAGTGGGCGACGAGCCGACTCGGCGGCGTCACGGGCGACGTGTTCGGCGCGGCGAACGAACTCGGGCGGGTGGCCGGCCTCCACGCCGGCCTGCTCGTCCTCGCGGTTTAGAGACTCCGCTCGTCGCGCACGGCCGCGCGATCGATATCCTCGGCGGCGTCGATGCCGGCCAACCCCATCGTCAGGTCGAACTGCGAGATGGTGTTCCGGAGCACGTTCTCGACGCCGGACGTACCGGAGTGGGCGAGCCCGTAGGCGAACGGTCGCCCGAGCATGACCGAGTCCGCGCCGAGCGCGAGCGCCTTGAACACGTGTTCGCCCCGGCGAATACCGGAGTCGAACAGCACCGTCGCGTCGTCGCCGACCTCCTCGGCAATCCCCGGGAGCGCCTCGATGGACGTAATCGAGCCGTCGACCTGTCGGCCGCCGTGGGTCGACACCTGCACGCCGTCGGCACCGGCCTCGATTGCCTTTCGGGCGTCGTCGGGGTGGAGAACTCCCTTCACGATCACCGGGAGGTCGGTCCGCTCGCGGACGAAGGCGAGGTCGTCCCACGTGAGCGAGGCGTCGCCGAAGATGGAGAGGAAGTGGTCGACGGCGGCCTCGGGGTTCTCCTCCGGCGGGTCGTCGAGCGCCGCGCGAAACGCCGGGTCCGAGAAGTAGTTGCCCATCCCCTCGCCTTCGAGGAACGGGTAGTACCCCTTTTCGAGCAGGCGTTCGCGCCAGCCGAGCGTCGGCGCGTCCACGGTGACGACGATGGCGTCGTAGCCGGCCGCCCCCGCGCGGTCGAGGAACGACTCGGCCACGTCACGGTCCGACGACCAGTAGTACTGGAACCACTTCGGCGTGTCACCGAGCGCGTCCGCCACGTCTTCCATCGACTCGGTGGACACCGAGGAGAGCACGAACGGCACGTCCATCTCCCGACAGGCGCGGGCGGTGGCGCGCTCGCCGTCCTCGTGGAGCATCCCCTGCACGCCGATGGGCGTGACCATCAGCGGGTAGGCGTGCGTCCGGCCCAACACGTCGACGGAGAGGTCGCGGTCGGCGACGCCACGGAGCATCCGCGGGACGATGCGCCACCGCGAGAAGTCCTTGTTGCGCTCGAACGTCTCCTCCGTCCCGGCACCGCCGCGGACGTACGCCTTCGCCTGCCACGACATCCGCTCTAACGCCTCCTCGCGCAGTTCGTCGAACGACACCGGAAACTCCGGCGGCTCGCCCTCGAACATCCCACGACGGTACACGTCGCGGATGTGCTTGACACCGAACTGCTCGCCGTGCACCTCACGCTCGCTCTCGCTCATAGACGACAGTGACGGATTACCGACTAAAGGGTCTACTCCAAGCGGCGAACCCCACCCGATCACTCGTTCAGCAACTGCTTGAACGGCGTTCGCCCGGTGATCTGTCGCGCCTCGGCGAACGCCTCGTCGGCCCGCTGGAGCGCCTCCTCGATGTCTCTCTCGCCCTCGCGAGACTGCTCGAACAGGTCGTCGATGGCGTCGCGGTAGTGGCCGGTGTGGCGTGCCACCTGCACCGCAAGCGGCAGATCCTCGTCCCGCGGTCCGGCGACGGACACGTCCCAGTCGTCACCCTCGCCGAGACCGACCAGCGGCGTCCGGGCGTCCGCCTCGCGGAGCGCGTCACGGAGGTCCGTCGCCGACGCGTCGGCCAGCGACCCGACGACGGCCACGTCGACGGTGGTGGCACGGACGCGGGCGTTCGCCAGCGTCTCGGCCCGCTCGACGGTGAAGCCGTCGTCGCGCAGTCGCTCACGGGTGCGTACGCCCGCTTCCCCCGTGGCGGCGATCAGAACCGTCACTGCTACCCCCCACGACGGACTCATAAAAAGAATCCCCGGTGGCGCGCGGGCAACTCGGCGGCGTCTCGCGCAGAAGGGGCGGTGTTCAGATAAGCGAGTCGTCGTTCGGCCGAGAAACCGTGGTGGGTGGGAATGAAAGGGGCCAGTCGCTCGATCCGGCCCCGGCAACGAAAGCACCGCAGCGGGCCGCAGGCCCGCGAGGCGCGCAACGAGCCGCGGCCGGGCGAGCGACCGGGGGCTTTCTAAACCCTGTCGCTGGCTCATCCAACTGCATCGCCCTTATTTGAACACTACCGCAGAAGGGGAGGAGAGCGTGTGACGGCGACTCCCCTGACGGCCTCGTCACGGCTCGGGAGGGCCTGCCGTGTGACATCCTCCGCGCCGTGAACGGCGGGGCTTCCCGTACCGCAGGTGGGATATTTGCTGGTCTACGACACGACTTGTTCTCCCGTGCGAAACGTCCCGCTCTCGCGGTCGAACAAGTATGTCGATGGCTGTGCCACACAGCCGTTACTCCTATCCTCACCGTGAGGACTCGGAGTTATCTTCTGTCGCATATTCTCCGCCCCATTACAATCCGCGTTGGCCACCAACTCACACGACGAGCAAACGTACAACCCACGTTCGACACGGTTCGACTTCGTGTCATCGCCACACCGTGAACACGTCTTCGAGGTGTTCCACTCGTTCTCTTTCAGTACCTCAACACCACGTTCTCCGCCCTTGTAGTCGAGGTACTGGTAAATACGGTCAAACGCCCACGAGTGCAACTTCTTGTTGCCCGTTTTGCCCCAGTCTGACTCTCGCACGTCTTCGGGCCAACTCACCGCGAGCGTTCCGACACCGCGTTCGACACATTCGGTGATGATGGCGTCCGTCAACGTGTGATAAAAGTGCGTTTCCCGGTCGGCGAGTTTCTGACGCGCCCACATCGACTTCTCAGACGGGCCGTTCTCCCCCTCGGTGTTATACTCTGCTCGGGTGAAGTAGTGCTTGTCCTGTTTAAGTGAGTTACCGGGGTACAGAACGTATTCGTCGGAAAAGGCGACAGTGGCGGTGTTCTTGATACCGAGGTCGATACCTGCCACTCCATCGCCTGTTGAGTCGTTGGTTTCGAGTTCGACCTTACAGACGAAGTGCAGTTCCCATTCGTTGCCGTTCCAGACGGCGCGGATGTTCTGTACTCTGTTGACTTCTGAGAGGGCAACGTCAGGGCGCGTCTGGTACTCGCAGAGGATGAAGTCCGAGAGGTGTTCTTTCAGGTTCTTCCCTTTGCTGAGTCGGACGCGATTGTTCTCGAGATCGTGTTTGAATCCGTCTTCTTTGAATGTGACCGTGGAACGAGGTCGTTTGTCGCCGTGTTTGCGGTAGCCAGGTGGATTCGCCTCGTCAAACTCGTGTCGCACGTCGAACCACGACTGGAAAGCGTCGGAAAGTTCTTCGATGACTTTCTGACTGGATTGCGCGTTCAAGTCTTTCCAGCACGCTTGGTTCTTCATGTACGATCTCAACACGCTTTCGTCTGGTATCTCGCCGGTCACGCCCCAGATGCGGTCTGCTGTCCATCGTGCGACGTTCCAGACTTTCGAGGCAGAATCACCGAGCGAATTGAGACCGTCGCAGACCTGCCGGTGGTTCTGGATGGAACCAATGTAGGTGCCCGTGACCCCAATCGCCATACATAGCCTATGTAGACAAACCAACTTAACAGTACGGATTAACGTGGAATATCCGGCCCGTGTGTCGTCAGTGGGCTGTGGAGAAGTTGTCGGATTCACTCCCGTCCCCAGAACGCGTAGCGTTCTGGTGTGCGAACGAGACACGGAGCGTCTCGTCAACGTCGTAAACGGCGGGATTCTCTCCTTGCAGGAAAATAGCCTTTTCCCGGTGTCGTACCTGTGTCCGCTCCGCGTCGGACACTAGTACTCGGTCCCCTTCCGCGCCCGGATGCCGTCGTCGATGGGGTGTTTCACCTTCCGGACGTTGGTGATCAGGTCGGCGGCCTCGGACAGATACGTCGGCTCCGCGTGTGACCCCGTCACCACGAGTTCCAGATTCGCCGGCTTCGAGTCGACGAGGTTGACCACCGCGTCGGGCGCGACCAACTCCCGGTCGGCGGCGTACAGCAGCTCGTCGAGCACGAGCATGTGGACGCCGTCGTCGGCCGGGGCGTCGAGCGGGAACGGCGTCGTCAGGTCCGCCGCGCGACAGGCGTCCACGAGGTCGGTCGCGCGCTCGAAGCCGGCCTCGGCCTCGGCGGCGTGGTCGCGGTCGTCGCTCCCGTCGTTGAGCGCGTGCCAGCCGTAGTGGCCGAGATTCTCGTACGAGAGGCCGGGGAGCGCCGCGATGGCGTTGTACTCGCCGCGGGTGTCCTCGACGCTGTCCGCGCCGCCCTTCATGAACTGGAGGACGTGGACGCGGTAGCCGTGGCCGGCGGCGCGGGCCGCCATGCCGAGCGCGGCCGTCGTCTTCCCCTTGCCGTCGCCCCACCACGCCTGCGTCAGGCCGAACTCCTCGGGTGCGCCGGGGTCGATGTCGCGTGCCGCCGGCGTCCGTCCCCTGCCGGGCGTCGCCCGCTCGTCGTCGGTCATGTACAGCTGTGGGTCCCCGCCCCTGAAAGCGGTGTCGTCGCCCGGTGTTCGGACACGCTTATGACTCCCCCGGCGCTCGGTCACCGCCACGTGCAGTACGAACTCACCGACGGCGGCCACGAACGGATCGCGACGGTCGACATCGAGACGACGGGTTACGATCCCGACGAGAGCGAACTCGTCGCGGTCGGGATCGGCGTCCACGAGCGCGGCACCCCCGCGTCGGCCGTCGACTGCCGACGATTCTACCGGGAGTCGTCGGACGACGAGGCCGCGACGATCCGCGCGGCGGTGTCGGCGCTCGACGAACTGGACGCCGACCAGCTCGTCTCGTTCAACGGCGACGAGTTCGACCTGCCGTATCTCCGGGATCGGCTCGCGGCGCTGGGCGAATCGCCGCCAGCCGTCGCGCTCGCCGAGGCGAACGCGCACGTCGACCTCTTCGTTCCCCGGAAGGTTAGGGCCGAGGCGCGCGGCGAGCCGTGGCCGGGCCTCGAAGCCTGTCTCCGAAGCTACGACATCCAGCCGGCGACGACCGTCTGGCAGGGCGAGAAAGTCGACAACACGCTGTTCGGGGAACGGCTCGGGCCACGGTATCTGGAGGCCGTCGCGACCGGCGAGCCGACCCGACCGCGAGACGCCATCGACCACTATCTCGTCTCGGATTTAGAGGCGAACCTCGCGCTCTACTACGCCGACATCGGCGCGGCGTTCACACCGACGCACGCGGGCGACCGAGCGGAGTTCTGACGCTCACCGGGGGTCGAACGTCTCGGCGCGCGCCTCAGTCGCCAACCCGTGCTCGGCGGCCGCGACCGACACGGGCGGGTCGTCCGCGTCGTAGCGCGATTCGAAGCTCGCGTGGATGGCCTCGCGGACGCAGGCGCGAGCGGCGGCACCGACCGCCGTGGCGCTGCCGGCGAACTGCGCCCGTGGCTCCCCGAGTGCGCCGCCGACGACGACTGCATCCGAGGTGGTGCCCGGCGTTCCGACGGCGTCGAGGAGCGTCGCCGCCTTCGCCTCCGCCACGACGGCCAACAGCGACGCCAGCGCGCCGTCCGGGAGCGACCGCTCGACGCCGAGGAGGACGTTCACCGTGCCCGGCTTGCCGCGGCCGTCGTCGGGGAGGTCGCCGCCGGCCGGGTCCATCGGGAGGTCGGCCGGGTTGGAGAGCCCCACGGTCGCCACGGCCGTCACCAGACCCAGTCGTGCGCCGCGAGCGTGCGCCTGCGAGACGCCGGTGAGCAGCGTCGGCCCGCGCACGTCGAACCCCGCCTCTTCCCGGCGTTCCGCGGCGTAGGCGGCGAGGTCGGTCCGCCCGAACTCGTCCGGGACCGTGACGTTGTACGCCGCGCGTCTCTCGGCGTAGCCGCCGTCGAAGCCGGCCGAGAGCCACCGCGTCTCCGGACCGTGGAGTCGACAGACGGCGGCGCGACACTCAGTCCGGTACATCCACGCCGAGCGCCGCGAGCAGTCGGTCGTTCGCCGCACGCTCCTTCACCGCCACCCGGACGTGGCTGTCTAAACCGCGGAACGTCGTCGCGTCGCGCACGACGACGCCCCGCTCGCGGGCCCGCTCGATTAGCGGCGTCGGGTCGCGGCCCACGTCGGCGAGCAGGAACGGCGCGTCGCTCTCCGGGACGCGAAACCGCTTGGACAGGTGCGCGCGCAGATACGCCCGCTCGCTGGCGACGCGTTCGCGCGTCGCGGCGACGAACGCCTCGTCGCGCATCGAGACGCAACCGACCCGCGCGGCCGGCCAGCCGAGCGACCACGCCGGCCGGGCCGTCGCGAGCAGATCGTAGAGGTCGTCGGTCGCGCCGCTCGGTCCGTCGCCAGCCACCGCGAATCCGGCGCGCAGGCCGGGAAAGCCGAACAGCTTCGTCAGCGAGCGCGCGACGACGACGCCCGGTTCGCCAGCCAGCGAGGGCTCGTCGGTGAAGCCGAGAAACGCCTCGTCCACGAGCAGGGTCGTTTCGGCCGCCCGACAGCGCCGAGCGAACGCTCGGAGCGCGTCGGCGTCGTACGCCTCGCTGGTCGGGTTGTTCGGGTTGCAGACGACCGCCAGCGCGTGGGGCGCGGGGTCGGCGTCGAGAATGTCGTCGTGCGCGACGAAGGCCGGCTCGCCGCCCTGCAGTTTCACCTCGCGAGCGTACTCACCGAAACTCGGAGCGGGGACGAGCGCCGAGTCCTCCGGGCCGATGGTGACGGCGACCGTAAGCCGAATGGTCGCCAGTCCGCCCGGCGTCGGGACGACCTGCGCCGGGTCACAGCCGACGTAGTCGGCCGCCGCGGCCCGGAAGTCGGGGTAGTCGTCCGGCGGATACGAGCGCGCCTCGTCGAGTGCGGCCTCGTAGGCCGCGCGGACGCCGTCGGGGACGCGCGTGTTGATGTTCGCGGAGAAGTCGAGCACGTCCGGGTCGTCGCTGGAGCCGTGGGGGACGCGCCCCGTCGCACGAACCGCCTCGCGGTTCATCCGGCCAGCACCTCCGCAGTGGCCGCGTCGTCGGCGTAGTTCACGTTGACCGCGGCGCGGGCGTCCCAGACGCGTTCGACCCGCTCGTCGGCGTCGTCGGCCGCGACGACGTTCAGTCCGGTCGGCGAGAGTTGCTCGCCGCCCTCGTCGCGCACCGTCTCGGTCGACACGCCGAGCGACTCCTTCAGCCGCGTCGGGACGCAGACGGTGACGTTCCGGCCGTCGTAGGCCGCGAGCGCGTCGTCCACGACGGCAGGCGCGAGCAGCGGCAGGTCCGCGACGACGGTGACGACCGGCGGCGAAACCGTCGCCAACGCCCGCCGCAGGTCCGCGACGTACCCCTCGCCCCTCCCCTCGATGACGGTCGCGTCCCGGTCGTCGAGATACGCCAGCGTGTCGGGCGTGGCCGGCGACGTGACCGCGTGAACCGCGTCCACGGCCGCGCCGTCGAGCGCATCGAGCACGCGGCCGAGCATGGGCCGCCCGCCCACCTCGAACAGCGGCTTCTCGGCGTCGGCAGCGAGGCGCGTCCCCTCACCGCCACACATCACGAGTGCGTCCATTGGCGGGAGGTGGGGCGGCGACGTGTTCGCTCTTTCGCAGTCGCGCGGTCAACAGACGTTCTGCGTGACGTAGACGCCGCCGTCGGTCCCGACGGCGACACCGATCCCCTGTCGGGAGAAGCCGGGATCGAGCAGCGTCTCGCGGTGGCCGGGTGAGGCGAGCCACTCCTCGACGACCCAGCGGGCGAACGCGCGTTCGGTCACCGACAGCTCCCCGTTCGGCGTGAAGTAGATGTTCTCGCTCCCGGCACAGCCGAGCCCGAACCGGTCGTAGCGGTCGGCGACTGTCGAGCCGTTCGGCGCGGTGTGGTTCACGTAGCCGCGCGCGGCCATGTCCGCGCTGTGCGCGTCCGCGACCCGCGCGAGCGTCGCGTTCGCGTCGAGCGGGGCGAGACCGCGGTCGGCCCGCGCGTCGTTCACCTCGGAGACGACCAGCCGTTCGACGCGCTCGTCGTCGAACCCGGTCGCACCGCCCGTCACCGAGAGTGCGAGCGCGACGACGAGCGCGATGGCGACGGCGACCGCCGCGCCGGCCGCGAGCCGCCGCGGATTCGACAGGTCGCGGCCGCCGGTGGCGCGCGGCCGGCCCGCGTCCGGGTCCGTGTACCACGCCGCCGAGTCGCTCTCGACGCCCGGACAGTCGTGGGCGGCGCGGTGGCGCTCACACACCGGTCGCGCACAGTGCGGACAGGCGTCGCTGACCGCGACGGAGCCGCCACAGACGGTACACTCGGCCACGTCGTCTGGTACGCGGGTTCCGCGCAAAATTCGCACGGCTCTCGGAACCTAGCACCGGGGCTGGCTGACCCGGACAGAAGGAGGTGTACGTGCTGTATGATGACGGGACGGCAGTCGTAGCCGTTCAGAGGTCGAGGTCCGCGCCGTCGTAGAGCTCGTCGAAGTCGACCGCTTCGCCGTGACTCTCTACGGCGCGCTCGATGTCGCGCTTGCGCCGCTGTTCGCGCTTCTCCAGGCCTTTCCGCTCGCGACCTCGTTTCGTATCTCCCATACATTGTGTGTTACTATCTGTCATGGTGATAAGTCTGTCGGCGGTCGCGACGCACCTCGACAGCCCGGGTCAGGCCGTCGCGCGAAGCTTCGCCGGCGGCTCGCCCGGTAGCGCGTCGCGGTCGTGGGGGGCCTCGAAGTCGAGGTCGGGACCGACGGCCACGAACGCAGTCGGGTTGATATCCGTGTGGGTGGTGTAGTAGTGCTCCGTGATATGGGCCATATTCACTGTTTGGGCGACGCCCGGCGTCTGATAGATGTCGCACACGTACGGCCAGAGGTTGTCGTACTGGCTGATGAGCCGCTTGTTGCACTTGAAGTGGGTGTGGTACACTTGATCGAAGCGGACGAGCGTGGCGAACATGCGAAGATCCGCGAGGGTGAGCCGCTCGCCAACTATGTAGCGCTGGTCGGCGAGCACGCCGTCCCAGTGGTCGAGCGCGTCGAACAGCTCCTCGACGGCCGCCTCGTAGGCCGCCTGCGTGCCGGCGAAGCCGGCCCGATAGACGCCGTTGTTGATCGGATCGTAGATGGCGTCGACCACCTCGTCGGTGTCGTCGCGCAGGCCCTCGGGGTAGAGGTCGACGCCGTTCCCCTCGAAGGCCGTCGAGAGCTGACGCATGATCTCGATGGACTCGTTGTTGACGATGGTGTCGCGTTCCGTGTCCCAGAGGACGGGCACCGTTACCCGGCCGGTGTAGTCGGGATCGGCCGCGAGATACGTCTCGCCGAGGTAGTCGACGCCGTTGACCGTGTCGGGCGTGCAGTCGTCCTTCTCGGGGGTGAACTGCCAGCCCCGCTCGTCGCGGTACGGGTCGACGATGTCCATCGAGATCTCGCCTTCGAGTCCCAGCAGCGACCGGACCATCGCCGCGCCGTGGGCCCACGGACAGGCCCGAGAGACGTAGAGGTGATACCGGCCCGCCTCGGCGGGGAACCGCTCGGTGCCGACCGCGTCGCGGAACGCCGTCGGGTCGCGGTCGAACTCGCCGTCGTCGGTCGACTCGTAGGCGTCCGTGCGCCACTCGCCGTCGACGTACATATTGACCATACCGAACGGTCGGTCTCGTGACTTATAGGTTACAGGCGACACGGGTGTCACCCCGCCGTTCCGACGCGCGCCTTCGAAGCCTTCAAATGCGTCGTCGGCGTCGGTTACGACAATATGAGTGAGAAGCCTGCCTCGATGTACCGGGACATCGACAAGCCGTCGTACACCCGGCGGGAGTACATCACGGGCATTCCCGGCTCGAAGATCGCCCAGTACAAGATGGGTCAGACGGAGAAGGACGGAGACGAGTACGCGGTCCAGATCAGCCTCGTCGTCGAGGAGACGGTCCAGATCCGTCACGGCTCGCTGGAGTCCTCGCGTCTGTCCGCGAACCGCTACCTGCTGAAGGAGCTCGGCGAGGACGGCGACTACAAGATGATCCTCCGGAAGTTCCCCCATCAGGTGCTCCGCGAGAACAAGCAGGCGACCGGCGCGGGCGCGGACCGTGTCTCCGACGGGATGCGCGCCGCCTTCGGGAAGATCGTCGGCACCGCCGCACGCGTCCACGCCGGCGAACGGCTGTTCACCGCGTGGTGTCATCCCGAGGACGCCGACCTCGTGAAGGAGGCCTTCCGCCGCGCGTACAACAAGGTGACTCCGCCGTGCCGCGTCAAGGTCGAACGCGGCGAGGAACTGCTCGTCTCCTGATTCCGGCGTCCACATCCTGCTGTCCGCTTCGGCTTTGAGCATTTGCTCCATCGGGTAGTGTGTGAATTAAGAGTTTGAGTGGTAGTTCGTTGGGGCTGAAACTACCTCGAAAGCCCCGACTCGCTGGCGTCGGGGGCCTCGCTGCGCGCGCTCGCTTCGCTCGCGTGCTTACGTCGGCCACCTTCCGCCAGCGAGTCGCCCCTTTCAGTCCGCCCGACGGCCGTTTGCCGGCCAGCCGATACGGGCGGGACTGAAAGGGGCCGTCGTCTCAACGAACCCGGACGAAGCAAGCACCGCAACGAAGTGAGGAGCGCAGCGAGTCCTGGGAGTCGAGACGACGGGGGCTTTCGAGGTGTCCACAGTGGTTTCAATACCGAATCAGATGTAACACGCCGAGCGCGGCCTTCATATCTCGTCGCCTCTGACCGACAGGCGTGAGTGGCGACCTCCGACTCGCGGTGGCGACGGACGCCGAGACGCTCGCCCGCATCCGTGACCCGCTCGCGGAACGCGGCATTCGGGCCGAACACGTCCGGACGGGCGAGCGAACGCTCCCGCTGGACGGCGACCTCGGCGACTTCGACGCCGGCTTCGTCTATCCGTCGCGGATCATGGAGGGCGGGGTCGCGGACGCGCTGCTCGACGTGCCGTGGGTGAACGGCCGCGAGGCGGTGCTTCGCTCCCGGAACAAGGCGGGCGCGCTGGCGCGGCTCTCGCGGGCCGGCGTGCCGACGCCTGACTCAACGCTCGTCTCGAATCCGGTCGACGAGTCGGCGCTCCGCGAGGCGTGGGAGCGGTTCGACTCGCCCGCAGTCGTGAAGCCGAACTCCACGACCCGGGGGACGGGCATCGCAAAGGTGTCCGATCTGGACTCGTTTCTGGGCGTCACCGACTATCTCGAACTCGTCCACGACTACCGGGCGGCGGGCGACCGCTCGTATCTCGTACAGGAGTTCCTCCCCGACGCCCGCGACTACCGGGTGATGACCGTTGACGGCGAGTACGTCGGCGCGGTCGAGCGTCGCCTTCCAGACGAGGCGCTCGCGGCGGGCCAGTGGAAACACAACGTCCACCGCGGCGCGGAGGCGACGGCCGTCGACCTCGACTCCGACCTCCGCGCGCTGGCGGAGGAAGCGGCCGCCGTCCTCGACATCGACTGGCTGGGGGTCGACATCCTCGCCACGGACGACCGGGCGGTGGTCAACGAGACGAACGCCCGCCCGACGGTCGACGCGGCGACGAAGTACGAATCCGACTTCTACGACAGACTGGCGGGGCTCATTCGGTCGCGAGCCGAGAGGTAGAAGGGCCGAGATTACAGGTCGATGTCGGCGGAGTTGCCGGTACGTTCGAGCGTCACTTCGAGGACGCCGTTGTTGAACGAGGCGCTGGCGGCGTGTTCGTCGACGCGGGCCGGGAGGTCGAGTCGCTCCTCGTACTCGCGGCGGTCGGAGCGGGCGGTGACGGTGAGCGTGCGCCCGTCGCACTTGATGTCGATGCCGTCCTGCTCGATACCGGGGAGGTCACCGACGACTCGGAGGGTGTCGTCGTTCTCGTAGATGCTGAAGTGGGCGTCGTCGCCGAAGCCGGCGTCGGCCTCCGCGCGGATGTCGACGTCGTTGCCCGTCATCTCCTCCATCATCCGCTCGATCTCGCGGAAGATGTCGTCGAACGGGTCGTCGCGGTCGTCCCTGCGCATGCCAATTCATAGGTCGGGTCGACCGAAAAGCCTTCTGACCCCGCCAACGGCTCAGAAGCCGAGGCCGATGGCCTCGTCCGTGCGCGCCATCGACGCCTCGCGGTCGGCCTCGCCGAGCACCGCGCGGATCGCGTCGACGTTCTCCGGCACCACGTCCGACTCCTGGTGGATCGCCTGAAACAGATACAGGTCGTCGTCTTCCACCGAGATCGACCGCTCCCAGACGCAGTTCTCCCAGATGTCCGCGCGCGGCCGCCCGCGGTCCATCGCGAACTCCTTGAGCTTCCCCGCGCCGTCGATGTCGTACTCCGGCGGGACGAGGAACAGGCGGTCCTCGTCGGCCAGCAGTCGCTTCACGTCCGCCTCGGACGGCACCTCCGACAGATGCACGTTGACCGAGTGGGTGTGCATCAGCGTCGCGGGCACCTTCATCCCGAGCGTGTCGATGGCGAGGTCCGGAAAGATGGTGTTCACGTCTGGGCCGTGATGGGAGGGGAGCGTCACCGGATTCGGGAGGATGTCGTTGATGGGGCCGCGACCCGTTTGACCGGGGTCGCCGCCGCGCCGGACCAGCGTGACGCGCGCCTTCTCGACGCCGTACGCCTCCTGTAGCGGGGCGAGGAGCCGCGAGAGGCCCGTCGTGTTACAGGAGACGACGCGGACGTGGTCTGCGCCCTCGGCTTCCGCGAAGTTCGAGCGGGCGTTGAAGCTCGCGTCCACGAGGTCGGCGTCCTCGCCGCCCTGATACAGCGCGGGCGTGTCGTGGGCCTCGTACAGTGACTTGTTCTCCGCGCCGATGCCGGAGGGTGTAGCGTCGACGACGACATCGGCCTCGGCCACGAGTTCCTCGACCGGCCCGGCGACCTCGATGCCGGCCTCGTCGAACAGGTCGCGCCGCTCGGCGACGGCCGCGTAGAGCGGATACCCCTTCGCGACGGCCGTCTCCGCCTCGTGGTTCGGGCTGGTCTTCGCCACGCCGAGCAGTTCCATGTCCGGCTGGGCCGTCACCGCGTCCGCGACCCGCTTGCCGATCGTTCCGTAGCCGTTGACCGCGACCCCTATCATGCCTGAGGCTCGCGGTGGCCCGGGGTTAACCGTTTCGAGGCCGCTCGCACGGGATTTACTCACGTTCGAGTAGCCGACGACGACAAGACCTAATCCGGTGCCGGACCACCCTCCCGCATGGCAGACGACCTCGCTTCGCCCGCCCGAACTGCCGTCGGACAGTGTCTCGCGCTCTCCCCCGAGGAATCGTGTGTGATCGTCACCGACGACGAGCGCGAACCCATCGGCCGCGCGCTGTACGCGGCGGCGAGCGCAGTCACCGACGACGCGACGCTCCTCCAGATGCCGCCCCGCGACCAGCACGCCGAGGAGCCACCCGCCCCCGTCACGGCGGCCATGCGCG
This sequence comes from Halobacteriales archaeon QH_7_66_36, assembly GCA_003021175.1. GTDB lineage: Archaea > Halobacteriota > Halobacteria > Halobacteriales > Haloarculaceae > Halosegnis. The sequence goes on from PXQV01000010.1 coordinate 131,302, forward strand.
AGGCCGACGCGTTCCTCGCCCCGACGACGAAATCGCTCTCGCACACACGCGCACGCTCGGCGGCGTGTGATGCCGGCGCGCGCGGCGCGACGCTCCCGGGCATCACCGAGGACGTGTTCCGCGCCGGTCTCGGTGCCGACTACGAGCGGATCGCGGACGAGTGTGCCGCGATGCTCGAACAGGTGGCCGACGCCGACGAAATCCGCGTGACGACCTCGCAGGGAACCGACATCACCTTCGGCCTCGGCGACCGGACGTGGCGGGAGGACACCGGCGTCATCCACGACGCGGGCAGCTTCTCGAATCTCCCCGCCGGCGAGGTGTTCGTCGCCCCCAAAACTGCCGACGGGCGGTTCGTCGTCGACGGGACGATGAGCCCGCACGGGCTGTTGGACCACGAAATCGAGGTGACGGTCGAGGACGGGTACGTGACGGAGTTCTCGGATTCGGACGTAGCCGCCGAATTCGAGGCGACTGCCGAGGAGGTCGGTCGGGACGCCTACAACCTCGCGGAACTCGGCATCGGGACGAACGTCGCCGTCACGGAGCTCGCGGGGTCGGTGCTGCTCGACGAGAAGGCCGGCGGGACGGTCCACATCGCGGTCGGCGACGACGCCTCCATCGGCGGCGACGTGAGCGCGCCCATCCACTCGGACGGCGTCCTGCGTGAGCCGACCGTGTACGCGGAGGTAGACCTCCCTACGGTCGAGCGGTAACACCGCGAGACCGCAGATGAATCGAGTCACCACGTCTCGACAGTGACACCCAACCGCTCGAAGTCGTCCACGTTCTCGGTGAGCACCGGTTCGTCCACCGCGTCCGCCACGGCCGCGATCATCGGGTCGATATCGTCGATTCCGGACTGGCCCGGACCGCCCGCGGCCTCGTCGGCCGCCGCCACGAGGGTCGCCGCGTCGGAGGCGAGTTCCTCGTTCAGACGGACGACCGGGTAGAGCCGTGGGAGGTTCCGGACCACTCGCCGTTCGTCCGCGTTGCCTTTTAGCTCGACCCCGTACCGGAGTTCGTAGAGCACGGGCGACGGGATGCGTTGTGGAATCCCCGATTCGGCGAGGGTCACACCCTTGTCGAACGCGTCCTGTTCCTGCCGGAGCAGTTCGATAAGGAACGACGAGTCAAGGATCATCGCCGCCCTCGAACAGTTCGCTCACGTCCTCGCGGCTCGTCGCGAGCCTCGATAGCGTCCCGTATTCCTGCCGCCGTCTCGTCGGACAACGACCCCGCGACGGCACTCGGGTGGGGGCCGCCAGCCAGCCGAATCAGCGCCTCTCCCATCGTCTCGCCGTCTCGCTTGTTCGCTTTGACGTATGCGTGGAACTTCTCGGGAACCTGAATCGACTTAGTGCCCATGTTTATAATCGATTATAGCGATACAAAAGGGCTTCTCCAGTCGTGTAGGTGGCGCGGCCTACCTGCGGTGCCACGCGACGTGGCCGAGGAACACGAGCCCGAGCCCCGCGACGATGCCGCCGACCGCGAGGACGGCGGTGTCCGGGACCGGCAACCCCGCCAGCAGGAGGAGATAACGGCCGACCGCCGCCAATACGATCCCGGCAAGCACGGCGAGCGCGAGCAGCGCGCGTCCCTCCGAAAGCGGGCCGATCAGGTCGGTCACGTCTACACCACCGACATGGACCAGCCTACGCCTTGTGGCTCTCCCCACCGAAGACACTTATCGGTGCGCGGTCGACCGACCCGTATGTCCGAGCCCTCCCGCAGAGCCCTCCTCGCCGCGCTCGGTACGGCCGCGCTCGCCGGCTGTTCGACCGGGGACCCGCCCGGCGACACGGCGACCGATACCCCGACACCTGAGCCACCGGAGCCGCCGGCAGCGGTCGAGACCGACTGGCCCGCGCCGGCTTACGACGCGGGACTGAGCAACGGGACGGCGGCGGCCGGCCCGGCGGAGCCGGTCGCGGAACTGTGGCGCGTCGAGGCCGACGCGCGCCTCTCCACCCCCGTCGTCGCCGGGAACACCCTCTACGTCGGCGGGACCGACGGTGTCGTCCGCGCGGTCGACGCGCGGACCGGCGACCGGCGATGGACAGAGTCCGTCGAGGAGGCGGCCGGCGCGCCGCGGGTCGTCGACGACCGGTTGTTCGTACCGACGGACGGGGCGCTCGTCGCGCTCGGTCCCGACGGCTCGGAGCAGTGGCGCGTCGAGACGCCCGACCGGACGGCGCTGCTGGCGACCGCCGACAGCGTCTACTGGCTCGCGGACCGGGAACCCCCCGTCGTCATCGCGCTCGCCCGCGACGGGAGCGAGCGGTGGCGGACCGAACTGGGAGACCCGTGGGAGCCGCCGCTGTTCGCCGGCGCGGGCCGCGTGTTCGTCTCCAGCGGCCCGTACGACTCGCGGTTCTGGCAACTTGACCCCGACACGGGCGAGCGCCTCGGCGACGCGCCCAGAAGTGGGCACGACTTCCCCGCAGAGCAGTTCGCCCGCGACGGGACGGTCTACGCCGCGGAGCCGTTCTTCGGGGCCGTCAGGGCGACCGATATCGATGGCGACGACGGCTGGAGTCAGGGGACCGCGCCCGCCGGCGGGGCTGGCGGCGGGCTGCTGGCCGGCGACGACGAGCGGGTCTACTACACCTCGAACGTTGACGACGAGCCGAACGTGTTCGCGCTGTCGGCGACCGACGGCGCGGTCGCGTGGACGGCCACCCTCGACGGCGTCGTGACCGGACGGCCGATGGCCGCGAGCGAGGCCGTGCTGGTGCCGACCGACGCGGGCGTCGTCTGTCTCGATCCCGACGACGGGACGCCGCTGTGGACCCGCACTGCGGGCTTCGGCGGACGGTTCGTCGTCGCCGACGACCTCGTGTTCGCGGCCCGCGATGGGACGGTGACGGCGTTCAGACCGCCCTGACCGTCGTGGTATTCAGACAAGCATGAGGGTGATATCGGAACTCTTGCAACTACCTCGAAAGCCCCCGGCGGCTCGACTCCCGGGCCTCGCTACTTGACCGGTCTAGCATCGCGGACGGGACTGAAAGGGGCGACGCGTCATCGGGCGGCTCCGCCGCCCGATTGCCCGAGGGAGCTTCGCTCCCTCGCTGCTGGCGGAAGGCGGCCGACGCAAGGACCGCAGGCCGACGGCCGAGGACCGCAGCGAGGTCTGAGCGCGGCGGGGCCGCGCCCACGGTCCGAGGCGACTCCGTCGCCTCCGCTACCCCCGACGCCAGCGAGTCGGGGCTTTCGAGGTGCCTCCAGCCGTCTCACGAGCAATTCAACCACTTCTCAACGGCACCCTGAGCGTCGGTCCACGCGCTTTTATTCGCGGGCGCGGAACGTCGGGTAATGAGCAATCCACGCGTCGCGCTCGCGTGTCCGTCCTGTTCGCCGGACGCGCCGACCGCCCACGAGATACTGAAGGAGGCCGACCCCGCCACCGTCCGCTGTGGCGAGTGCGGCCACACGCACAAGGAATCGCTCCCCGACGACGAGACGGTCGAACGGCAGGTCGTCGTCTCGCAGGACGGCGAGTCGTTCACCGCCGGACACGAGGCGGAGCCGGACGAACGGCTCGCGGTCGGCGACGAGTTCCTGCTCGACGCGCCCGAGGCGCTGATGCAGGTGCGGGTCACGTCGCTGGAGACGGCCGACGGTCGAGTCGAGGAAGCGACCGTCGAGCGCGTGGAGACGGTGTGGACGCGCGCGGTGGAGAACGTCACCGTCGACGTGACGCTCCATCCACAGGACGGCGGTCGCGAGGAAACCCGCTCGATCACGCTACAGGTGCCCGGCGACGAGCAGTTCATGATCGACGAGACGGTCGAGTACGGCGACGAGGAGTTCACCGTCGAGGGCATCGTCGTTCGCGACGACGCCGAGAGGTACGACCGCGAACAGTTCGACTACACGGGCGATTCGGCGCTCGCGAAGGACATCAAGCGGGTGTACGCTCGCGACGAGCAGACCACCGCGTGGTCGGCCTGGTAGGCCAGTGACCGACCGGGCCGACGACCGCGAGCGCATGATCGACCGGCTCCGGAGCCGCACCGACGCGGGCGACCGGGTGCTCGACGCGCTCGGCGCGGTGCCGCGCCACGAGTTCGTCCCCGAGTCGCGCCGGAGTGACGCGTACGCCGACCGGCCGCTCCCCATCGGCGAGGGACAAACCATCTCCGCGCCGCACATGGTCGCGGTCATGTGCGATCTGCTCGAGCTCGCGCCCGACGACCGCGTGCTCGAAATCGGGACCGGCCGTGGCTACCACGCCGCCGTCACCGCCGAACTCTGCGAGGCGGTCTACTCCGTCGAGTACCACGACCGGCTGGCCCGCGCGGCACGCGAACGCGTCGCCGACCTTGGGTACGACGTCCACGTCTGCGCCGGCGACGGCCGCGAGGGGTGGCCCGAGCACGCTCCCTACGACGCCTGCTATCTGGTCTGTGCCGCGGGAGAAGTTCCCGACGCGCTCTTCGAGCAGGTTCGGCCGGGGGGCGTCCTGCTCGCCCCGGTGGGCGACCGCGTCCAGCATCTCGTCCGATTCGTCGTCGGCGAGAGCGGGGTGCGCGAGCGGAGCGAACACGGCGGCGTCAGGTTCGTGCCGCTGCTGGGCGAGTAGCGCGCGATAGCGCCGGCTGTTAGTTCAGTCGAACAGCCCCGTCACGTCGTCCTCGCGTGCCTGCCGTCGCTCGACGTGGGACCCGAGCCGCTGGACGACGATGTCGCGGCGAGTCCCGTCGTCTGTCTCCTGCTCGGCACCCCTGAGAAAGTCGAGGACGAACGTGACGAACGGACTGCCGACCTCGTCGTCGGCGAGATCGGTGAGCGCGTACGACGCGCCGGCGTCGAGGACGGCCGCGTCGTGGCCGGTCGCGCCCGCGACGAGCGGTGCCGCGACCGCCGCAGCGGGATACGTGAGATCCGACAACGACGGACGGTCGCTGTGGCGTTCGAGCGACGGCGGAGTACGACCGGTGACCGCGTCGAAGTCGTCGCGGCAGTTGCGGAGCCACGCACGGACAGGGTCGAGATCGATACCGCGCGAATCGACGCCGTCGAGATACCCGAGCGCGCTCTCGGCGAGTCCCTGTGCGCCCTCGCGGTTCCCGTCCGTCCCGTGGTGGGCCGCGGCGGCGTACTGGATGAGTCCCTGCAGGAAGTCGCGTTCCTCCCCCGTCGCATCGCGGTACGGCGGCTCCCACGCGTCGTGGGCGGCGTGATAGTGACCGGCGTTGAAGACGGCCGCGCCCGCCCGAAGCCGGGCATCGAGGGGGACATCCATACCGGCGGGACGCCGTCGAGATGGAAAAGTTCGTCCCGGAACCCCCGGCCGGACGGGGACGCGCCGTCAGTCTCGGACGACGACCAGATAGTAGACGAGGAAGACGACGAGGAACCCGACCAGCGAGAGGAAGAAGGAGGCGGCGGCCACGACGCCGCCCCACAGCAGCCCGCTCTCGCCGCGGCTCTCGGCGTTCCGATACGTGAAGTAGCCGACGACGACGACGGCCACGGCGAGGTTGAGGAGGAAGTACTCGATACTCAACTCCGGGATAGCCTGAATTGACATCCTCCCCGGGCTAAAGCGCGAGGATTCCCCGAAGGGGAGGTCAAGGTTGCGCGTTTCCTCGGCCCTCAAGTACGCTTTCGCGTGGGGCGTTCGACGGGTGCCGTCCGGTTACGACCCCGGATGTGCGTTCCAGCGCGTATAGCCGCGTCAAAGCGGCCTTCCGTCCCGGACGCGCCGGGTGTTTCGACGCGACGAATACCGTTCGTCGCTCCACGGCGGGGTATTCAGCCCGCACGGTACCGCCATTCGCGTCCGACCCGTGGGGGGAGGGGGACGTGGCGGAGTGGTTCGGAGTCGGCTCCGGATTTCTTCCCACGAGAGAAGTCAGAGCGAGGCTCTGGTGCGGTCGAAGACCGCGTTTCTCGACGTGGAAACTCCGGTAGGCCACCGTATGAGTGCGAGTGGCATGAACGTGTCGGAGTCATCCCCGTCCCCAGAACGCGAAGCGTTCTGGTGTGCGAACGAGACGCGAAGCGTCTCGTCAACGCCGTGAACGACGGGGCTTTCTCCTTACACTTCCGTAACACGGCCGCGCTTCGACGGATCGCCACTTCAGGCTGCTGGCCGGCACCGTCACAGAATCGAGAGACGCACCGCTCACCGTGTTGAACGTCCGGTCAGCGATTTGAACGCTGGTCCCTGGCTCCGCAAGCCAAGAGGATAGTCCACTACCCTAACCGGACTGACTCAGGGTAGCCCAGTCCCGAGTAAAGGGGTTACGGTTCGGATCACACCGAGAGTTGAAGTACCAAGGCGCGGCCACGCGGCGTATGCCGAACACATCGGACGGTCGACCGCGCCAACGACAACCCTTAATCGGAGCCACGCCGTGCCACCGATAGTAATGAGCGACATCGAGGCGGTCCACGAGGATCTCGACGCCGACGTCTCGCTGGAGGAGTTCCGCGAGGCGGTCGAGGCCAAGGTCGAGCAGATGGGTGGGCTCGCAGACGAGGAGACGGCTGCGATGCTCATCGCTCACGAGCTCACCGAAGGGGAGGTCGAAGGTATCGCCGACATCGAACCCGGGATGGAGGAGGTGAAGTTCCTCGCGAAGGTGCTGTCGGTCGGCGAGGTGCGAACCTTCGAGCGCGACGGCGAGGACGAGGACGGACGGGTGTGTAACATCGAGGTGGCCGACGAGACGGGTCGCGTACGCGTCGCGCTGTGGGACGACGACGCCGCGGCGGCACAGGAGGAACTCGACGCCGGACAGGTGCTCCGGGTCGCTGGGCGACCGAAGGAAGGCTACAACGGACTGGAGGTGAGCGCCGACCGCGTCGAGGGGGACGCGGAGGCGACAGTCGATGTGGACGTGGGCGACGACTCGAACATCGACGCGCTCACCATCGGCCAGTCGGACGTGAATCTCGTCGGGCGCGTGCTCGGCACGGACGAGGTGCGCACCTTCGACCGCGACGACGGCAGCGAGGGTCGCGTGGCGAATCTGACGCTGGGCGACGAGACGGGTCGCGTGCGCGTCACGCTGTGGGACGAGCGCGCCGACCGCGCGACGGAGCTCGCGGAGGGGGTCTCCGTCGAGGTGATCGACGGCTACGTCCGCGAGCGCGACGGGTCGCTCGAACTCCACGTCGGCGACCGGGGCGCGGTCGAGGAGCTGGACGAGGAAGTGACGTTCGTGCCGGAGACGACCGACATCGACGGCGTCGAAATCGGCGAGCAGGTGGACATCGCGGGCGTCGTCCGCTCGGCGGACCCGAAGCGAACGTTCGACCGTGACGACGGCAGCGAGGGGCAGGTGCGCAACGTTCGTGTGCAAGACGGCTCAGGCGACATCCGGGTCGCGCTGTGGGGCGACAAGGCGGATCTGGACATCGCGCCCGGCGACGAGATACTGTGTGCGGACGTGGAGATACAGGACGGCTGGCAGGACGAACTGGAGGCGTCGGCCGGGTGGCGCGCGACCGTCTCGCCGCTCGACGACGGGACGACGGCGGCAGCCGACGAGGCCAGCGCGGACGACGAGCCGAGCGAACAGAGCCTCGGCGCGTTCGCCGACGACAGAGGTGACGGGGACGACGGCACGACCACCAGCGGGAGCGACACGACGACCGACGCCGGGGGCGACACGGCGACGACGGGGACCCGTGAGTTCACCGGAACGGTCGTCCAGACGGACGACCCGGTCATGCTGGACGACGGCGAGGAGGCCGTGACCGTCGCGACGAGCGAGGAGGTCCGACTCGGACAGGAGGTGACTGTTCGCGGCGAGATGCGCGACGGCACGCTCCACGCGGAGGAGCTGTTCTGACCATGCGGCTCGACGAGCTATCGTGGACCGACGCCCGCGACGCCGACGCCGACCTCGCGCTCCTCCCGGTCGGCAGCACCGAACAGCACGGGCCACACGCCCCGCTCGGGGTCGACGTGTTCTCGGCGACGGCCATCGCAGAGGCCGGCGCCGAGGCGTACGACGGTGCGGCCGTCGTCGCGCCGACGATCCCGGTCGGCGTCGCCGAGGAACACCGCGCGTTCGACGGCACGATGTGGGTCGGCGAGGACGCCTTCCGCGCGTACGTCGGCGGCAGCCTCCGCTCGCTGGCCGACACGTTCGACCGGGTCGTCGTCGTTAACGGCCACGGCGGGAACACGAACGCGCTCCGCGAGGTGTGCGCCCGCGTCACCCGCGACGGCGACGGCTACGCCGTCCCGTTCACGTGGTTCGACGTGGTCGACCCGGACGTGCCGTTGGGCCACGGCGGCCCGGTCGAGACGGCGCTCATGCTCCACTGTCGGCCTGACCTCGTGCGAGAAGAGCGGTTCGACGAGGCCGCAGACGGGATGGGAATCGCGTTCGGCGAGTTCGTCGCCGGGACGAATCTCGCGTACGACTTCGACGAGTTCTCCGAGAGCGGCAACCTCGGCGACCCGAACGAGGCGAGTGCCGCGCTCGGCGAGGAACTGCTCGACGAGGCGGCCGCGGCACTGGCGGATGTGATGGACGCGGTGAAAGCGCGGGAACTGCAGTCGTAGCGCGGGAGCTACGCTTCGGCCTCGTCCGCGCTCTCGGCGTCGTCGGCGCTGGTTTCTTCGGTGGCGTCCTCCAGACTCCCGCGGAGTCCGGGCAGCGTGGAGGCGAGTTCGGCGGCCTGCTCGTGGGCCGCGTCGACGTCGCCGAGCAGCGCCTCCAGTTCCTCCAGTTCGGCTTCTAGGTCGTCGCCGTCCTCGAAGGCGTCGGCGCGCTGGGCGATGACGAACTGCTTCTTCGCCTCGCGCAGTTCGGCGGCGGCGTCGCCGGTGTCGAGCGCACCCTTCAGCGCGTTCATGACGCCCAGCGTGTTGTCCGCCTCGGCGTCCCAGATGTCGTCCGTGTCCGGGAGTTCCGCGCGGGCGGCCGCGATTGCTTCCTCGACCTCGGTGCGCATCTCCGAGGCCGCCTCGCCGAACAGTTCGTCGTCGTCGAACGTGGACTGACTCATGTGTTCCCATTTGTCGGCCAGCAGTATATAAACGAGCCCGAAAGTGGAAGTGAAACTGTTCGCACGCTGATGGGCACTCGGGCCCCTCCCGAGTGTGCTGCTGCGTCCGGTTTCTACTCGTCTATGTCGGCGACGCGCATCAGCGGATAGCCGTCGACCATCCGCATCTCCGTCTGCACCGTCACGCCCTCGTAGTCGATGTGCATGTCCACGTCCATCAGCGCGCCCGTGAGTTCAGTGTACCCCTCGTCGTGGCCGATGGCGTCGCGCACGCGGTCCTCGTGAATCTCGACGGTCACGCGCTCGCAGTACGGCTGATTCTCGATGGCCTCCGTCATCGCAGTCTCCAGCGAGTCGGTCGAGCCGGGGGCGACTGGCGTCCCCGCGAACTGGTGGTAGAGGCTACCGAACTTTACGCCGGCTTCGAAGCAGGCCGCCTGCGGGTCGGTCGGGTCCATACCCGTGCATGGAGGTCAAACGGCATGAACCGGACGTTTCTTATCTCGGAGCCGCGACCCGTCGGTATGGACGAGCCCGTCCTGTTGACCGGGGCCGGGGGCCGGGTCGGCGGGGCCATCCTCGACGGACTCGCGGACGACTACGACTGGCGACTGCTGTTCCACAGCGAACCCGCCGAGGAACCCGCCCACGAGTATCTCGTCGGCGACGTGGTCGACGCCGACCTGATGCGCGAGGCCTGCCAAGGGGTCGACGCCGTCGTCCACCTCGCCGGCGACCCGCGCCCCGACGCGCCGTGGGACTCCGTGCTCGAAAACAACATCCACGGGACGAAGGTGCTGTACGACGCCGCCATCGACGCCGGCGTCGACCGGCTGGTCTACGCCTCCTCGAACCACGCCGTCGGCCACTTCGAGACGGAGCGAAGGCCCGACCTCTACCGCGCGGACGACGATTTCCGGCTCGACGGGACGGAACTGCCCCAGCCCGGCAACTTTTACGGCGTCTCGAAGGCCGCCGGCGAGACGCTCGGCCGCTTCTACCACGACGAGTACGGCGTCTCGGTGTGCAACATCCGCATCGGCAATCTCACCGAGGGCCACCCACCTATCGACTACGAGCGCGGGCAGGCGATGTGGCTCTCCCACCGCGACTGTGCGCATCTCCACGACAGAGCCCTGCAGGCGGAGTACGACCGCGAAATCGTCTACGGCATCTCCGACAACGACCGGAAGTACTACTCGCTGGAACGCGCGAAGGATGTGTTAGGCTACGAGCCACGGGACAACTCCGCGCACTTCGACGGGGAGGAGCGGGTCGCTGACGACGATTGAATCCGCGAGAATTTTTTATTTTAGTAGGACCGTGTCGCCAGCGAGTCGAGATACACCTACGTTCCAAGTCACCGGTCGTATTGGCTTAATCGTGGATATCGACAAGGTGAATCCTTATAATCCCGCCCGCCACCCTAAGGTAGATACCAGTAACCGTGCCCGTTCCAGCCAGAAGCAGGAACGGATATACAACTTGCTCCAGCGAATGGAAGAGGAAGTTCAAGACGGAGAACTTGACCCAACCGACGTTCTTCGACAGACTTTGCAGGCAATTTCGGATTTGGAATCAAAAACCGTCGAGTTCAAGTCTCCATCCGATGCGCCATATAACGTACTCGCTCGCAACATTCGAGAGTACCTGAAGCAGTCAGGGAATGGTGAACGCCTGCCCGCTGTCGTTGCAGGCATTATGCAGACATACTACGAACACGCTGGCGAAGGTGATTGGCAAGTAGACTGCGAACACGCTAACGTCTCGGACGAGTTCTCAAAGGCGGCGGGTGACGTTGAAATCTTTTATCATGGTGAGTTACAGAAGGCGATGGAAGTCAAGGACAAACCAGCCACTCGGAGTTCAGTTCAGTTCAGCACGCTATTGAGAAAGGTCGGAGGAACGAACTCGGAGAGTATCTGTACGTCCTTGGTGCGGGATTCGAGCCCGGCGAAGAAGACGGTGCCCGTCAAGAACCCGAAGAAGCACCTATCGAACTCATTTTCATCACTCCCCACGAGCTTGTTACTACTCTAAAAATCGTTGACGACGCTGAGCGAATTTTCTTTCTCGAATCCGTCGGCGGCTTCTTAAACGATATGCGGGCCAATCAGTCAAACAAGAACGCCTTCACAGAAATAGTTGAATCGATTAGGTGAAGGTATATCGGTTTTAGCCGATATAATGCAGTTATGGGATACGGTCAAACCAGTTGCACACTGTGTCCTTGATCGGAGAAACAAAAATGCGGGTTTTGCAGTTACTTAGCGAATCTCCGTCTCACGGCTACAAGATGCACAAGGAGATCGGGGTAACCACCTCGACAATATATCAACACCTTGGGGAACTTGAGGAAGCAGGTATGGTCGAGTCCAATTCTATCGAAGACGATACTCGAAACAGGACTGAATACCAAATCACAGCCGAGGGACAACAACTGCTTGAGTTGCTTGCTGATGAGAGTTAGTCGGTCTGTTCTCGACTGATTACTGACGAAGCGGGAGTGCTACTCGCCGGAGCGCGCGAGAGACGTGCTGGGCTGTCCCGGCGATACTCGACCGATCAGTAGCACCGGATGGCCCGAAGGGGCGCAACCGAACGTTCCTTATCTGCGGGAACGACAGCGTGGGTATGGATACCAGACCATTAGGTGAGACGGGACACGACAGCTCGATACTCACGTTCGGAGCTATCGCGCTGGATTCGCTCGACCAGTCGGCCGCGAACGCGCTCGTCGACGAGGTCGTCGATGCCGGCGTCAACCACCTCGACGTCGCGCCGTCGTACGGAACCGCTGAGGTGAAGCTCCGACCGGGGCTGGCGAAACACCGCGAGGACGTGTTCCTCGGTTGCAAGACACAGGAGCGGTCGTACTACGGCGCGTGGGGATCGTTAGAGCGGTCGATAGAGCGGCTCGATGTCGACTACATCGACCTGTTTCAGTTTCACGCGGTCACACGGTACGACCAACTTGACCGCATCGTGGGCGAGTCCGACCGCCGACGAGGCGAGGGGAGCCACGGCGGTGCGCTCGCGGCACTCACGGAGGCGAAAGAGGAAGGACTCATCGGCCACATCGGGCTGACCAGCCACGGTGACCCGAGCTTCATCCGGGCGGCGATGGACCGGATTCCGGAGCTGGAGACCGTGATGTTCCCGTTCAACGCGACTATCGACTCCCGGTCGGGCCCGGAGTACGACTACCGGTCGGTGCTGGCGGACGCCCGCGAGCGCGGCCTCGGAACGCTGTGTATCAAGGCGTTCGCGAAGGGGTCGTGGCCCGAGGAGATGGCGGCTGCCGGCCAGCCGTACGACACGTGGTACGAGCCGTACGACGACCCCGACAAGCTGGAGACGTGCCTCCGATACGCCCTCTCGCACGGCATGACCAGCATTCCGAACGCCGGTGACCCGGCGCTCGTCGAGCCGATCTTGGAGGCGGCGACCCGGTACGAGTCGCTTTCGGAAGCCGAGCGGGAACGGGTGGCCGGGGACACCGACGACGACTCGCCGGTGCCAGCGCCGTAACGTCCTCGGGGAGGGCCCAGCGCCCGACCTCAGCGGTCTGCCAGCAATTCGGAGGCAGTCAACAGCGATTCTAATTCCACATCGTGTTCGGCGAGGTTCTCCCCGGCACCCTCCTCGCGGTCGACGACGACGAGGACACGGTCCACGACAGCCCCGGCCTCGCGGAGCGCTTCCACCGCGTTGACGGCGGACTGGCCGGTCGTGGCGATGTCTTCGAGGACGACGACTTCCTCACCGGCGTCGAAGCGGCCCTCGATGCGGTTGCCGGTGCCGTACTCCTTGGCCTGCTTGCGGACGATGACGTAGGGGTTGTCCGTCCGGACGCTGGTGGCGGCGACGAGCGGGACGGCCCCGAGCGCGACGCCCGCGAGCTTCGTATCACCGACTCGCTCCGCGAACGCGTCGGCGATGTGCTCCAGACATCGCGGGTCCGTCTCGAAGAGATACTTGTCGACGTAGTAGTCTGAGGTGCCGCCGTGGGAGAGTTCGAACTCGCCGAACTGGACGGCGTCGACCGCGCGCAGCGCCGCCGTGAGGTCGTCGCTCATACGCGCGAGTCGGCGGCGACGGGGAATAAACGCGCCGAAACGGGAAGCGCCGGCTCAGACCGCCTCGGGGCCGGTCTTGCCCGTCCGGATCTGGTGGGCACCCTCGACGGGGAGGACGAACACCTTGCCGTCACCCTTCTCGCCGGTCTTCGCTCCCTCGGAGATCGCTTCGGCCACGTCCGTGGCGGGGATGTCGGCGACGACGCACTCAACCTTCACCTTCTGGTGGAGGTCGACGGTGTACTCCTCGCCGCGCCACTGGCCCGTCTTCGCGGGCTGAGTGCCACGGCCCGACACGTCCGTCACCGTGATGGAGGGGGCACCGACCTCGGCGAGCTTCTCCTTCACGCCGGGGAGCTTGTCCGGGCGGATGAACGCCATCACGAGCTTGATGTTCCCGTCGTTCGGCCGGCCGCCGTCCGAGCGGAGCGACCGACCGCGGTCGCTCCAGCCACCGTCGGCGACGGCGTCCGGGCTGCCGAACTCGGGGTAGGTGTCGACGCCGTGTTCGGAGATGTCGAGTCCCTCGATCTCGTGTTCGCGGGAGACGCGGATCTGCCCGGCGGCCTTCAGCGCGCCGAAGACGGCGGCCGTCGCGAGCACGGTCCAGCCGCCGATGACGACGACGCCCGCCACCTGTGCGACGGGGTCGACACTCACGCTCGGGACCGTCAGTCCCGGGACTGCGACGAGTAGCGCGCCGAGCACGCCCGCGCTCCCGTGGACCGGGAAGACGGCACACACGTCGTCGATGTTGAGCCGCTTCTCGACGAACTCGAAGACGACCGGCAGCTGTGCGCCGGCGAGCCCGCCGATGAGCAGCGCGGCGGGCCACGTGATGATGTTCGTGTTCGAGGTGATTCCGACGAGTCCCGCAAGCATCCCGTTCGCGACGTACAGTGTGTCGACCTTGCCGGTCTTGTACCACGCGAGCGCGCCGGCCCCCATCGCGCCGGCGGCCATCCCGAGCGTGGTCGTCAGCGCGACGCGACCGACGACGGCGAACGAGGCTAGTTCCGCGGCTCCATCCGCGAGCGGTGCCGCGGCGGTGCCGACGTTGAAGCCGTACCAGCCGAAGGCGAGGATGAGCGTCCCGAGCACCGCGAACGTGATCGAGTGGCCGGGGATGACGTTCACGCTCCCGTTGCCATCGAAGCGGTCGATGCGCGGGCCGACGATGTACGCCGCGGTCAGGCCGGCGATGCCACCCATCCCGTGGACGATCATGCCGCCCGCGAAGTCGGCGAAGCCGAGCGTGGAGAGGAAGCCGCCCGCCCACGTGAAGCCGACGACGACCGGATAGATGACGCCCGCGAGCGTGATGGTGTAAGTCACGTAGGCGCGCAGTTTCATGCGCCCCGCGACGGCCCCGGAGACGATTGTGGCGGCGGTCATCGCGAACACCGCGCCGAACAGCCACGTCACCCAGCCGCCGCCGTTGGCGACGCTCGCGTTCCCGGCGTCGAAGACGGCGAACAGCTCGTAGCCGCCACCGCCCGTGAGCCCGCCGACGACCGCCGAGACGGTCGCGCCGACGAGGAAGAAGACGGTGACACCGACGCTCCACGTCAGCATGTTCTTCGTCAACTGGTTGGCGACGTTCTTCGAGCGCACCTGCCCGGCCTCTAACATTGCGAAGCCGGCGTGCATGAAGAAGATGAGGAACGTCGCGGTCAACACCCACACGTAGTTCACCGCGCTCGTCACTGCGGCCGGATCGACCTGTAGCGGTAGCCCCGTCATATTTCCCCCGCGTATTCTGGATTTTTGTCCAGCTTTACTCTCGATTCTACCGTGTTCTGACTCCCAAGCACGTCTGAGCGTCTCGATTTTCTATCGTATAAGCGTTCGCTTGAATTCTATAAATTTCTTCGTGGAATCGGCGGCGCGCGTCCAAAATTGGGTAGTTTATTACGTGTATAAGGCGTTTGTTCGGTCGAAAAGCGGACGCTCGGCCAGTCGGTTTCTGACACGTGTAAGCCCGTTGTCGACCGAGCGTCCGGGCGGCGAGCGGGTGCGCGCGACAGATATTGCCGCTTACAGGGTCCGGGCGACCCGCTCGCCGAAGTACGTGATGATGAGATCCGCGCCGGCACGCTTGATCGACAACAGCGACTCGCGGGCCACCGCGTCGAGGTCGAGCCACCCCTTCTCGGCGGCGGCGTGCAACATCGCGTACTCGCCGGAAACGTTGTACGCCGCGACCGGCAGGTCGAACCCGTCTCGCACGTCACGCACCACGTCCAGATACGGAAGCGCCGGCTTCACCATCAGCGCGTCCGCCCCCTGCTCGACATCGAGTGCCACCTCGCGGGCCGCCTCGCGGCTGTTCGCGGGGTCCATCTGGTAGTGCCGGCGGTCGCCGAAGGCCGGCGCACCGTCCGCGGCGTCGCGGAATGGGCCGTAGAACGCCGACTCGTACTTCGCGGCGTAGGCCATGACCGGCACGCCCTCGAAGCCGGCCGCGTCGAGTCCCTCCCTTATTACGCCGACCTGTCCGTCCATCATCCCCGAGGGAGCGATCATGTCGGCACCGGCGGCCGCGTGGGACTGCGCTATCGACGCGTAGCGCTCCAGCGTCTCGTCGTTGCGGACGGTCAGGTGCGCGTCGTCGTCAGCCCCCTCCTCCAACATGCCGCAGTGGCCGTGGTCGGTGTACTCACACAGACACAGGTCGGTCAGCACGTATGCGTCCGTCTCGGCCTTCACGCGGCGGGTCGCCCGCTGGACGACGCCGTCCTCAGCGTCGGCCCGCGACCCCTCGCTGTCCTTCGATTCCGGCACGCCGAAGAGGATGACCGCCTCGACGCCCGTCGCGGTTATCTCGCGCACGCGCTCGGCGGCCTGTTCGACCGGGACACGCTCGTGGCCGGGCATCGACTCGATGAGTCGCCGCTCGTCGGTCGTCGCGTCAACGAAGATGGGGACGACGAAATCCGACGGCGAGAGGCGCGTCTCGCGGACGAGACTGCGCACGCCGTCCGCGCGGAGCCGTCGCGGCCGGTCGGTGAGATCCATACCTGTCCGTGGGGATTCGCGGCTCAAAACCGCGTCGCTCGTGGCGACCCGGACGACAGGGATTTACCGAGTGCCCGGCAAGCCGGTGGCGTGCTGCCGGCGCAGGTCGACGTGGGTGCGTTCCTCCGGGGAGCAGTGACCGAAGCGGAGCCGGTCGTGCGGTCGGTGTTCGACTCGGAACTCGGGCCGCTCGTCCTGCTCGGCGTCTTCCTGCTGGAGGGCGCGATGCTCCTCTACTTCGTCCCGAGCGAGGGTATCGTCCCCGCGGCCGTCCTGCTGCTCGGCACGGAGCCGACCGACCTCGCGCTCATCCTCGGCGTGGCCGTGGTCGGCGCGACCGTCGGCCAGTTCGCGCTGTTCTCGGCCGCGAAGCGACTCGGCCGCGAACGCCTCCTGCAAAAGCGGTGGTTCCGCGTCGACGACGACACCCTCGCCCGCTTCGACGGCTGGTTCGACCGCTGGGGGCCGGTCGCCGTCCCCGTCGCCAACACCCTCCTGTTCACCCGCGGGATGCTCACCGTCCCCGCCGGCCTCGCCAAGATGGACGACCGCGAGTTCGTCGCCCTCTCGGCGGTCGGCACCCTCTCCTTCGAGTGTCTGCTCGCCGCGCTCACCGTGGTGTTGCTGGGCGTGTGAGCGGTGTAGAGGACGCTCCGGGGTGCGATAGGCCCGCGTCAGTACGGCTCCTCCTTCAGCCCGAGCAGATACGCGCCGGCGTTCGTCGACAGATGAAGCACGGGCGTGACGACGAGCACGACGACGACCACCGGGAGCGTGAACACGCGACCGACCCACGCGGGCGCGACGACGGCGGTCGAGAGGAGCGCGACGACCACGAAGTCCAGTTGGTCGAAACCGGGGAAGGCGGCCCCGCGCTCGCGGCCGGCCCGTCGCTTGAGGAACGAGGCGAGGATGTCACCGAGCAGCGCGCCGGCCGCCAGCGCGACCGCGGCGGAGAGCGGGAACCCCGGTAGGTCGAGACCGGTCGCGGCGACGACGGCCGGCCGGACGGCGTCGAGCGCGACGGCCAGCAGGACGCCGGCGACGATACCGCCCGCGGTGCCGCGCCACGTCTTCCCGTCGCCGAGGAGTCGCCGTCCGCCGTAGGTTCGCCCGCCGTCGATTGGAGGGCCACCGCCAACGAGCACTGCCGCGTTGTTCGGCACGTACGCGGGCAGCATCGCCCACACCGCGACGGCGAGCGTCTCGACGACCATACTCGCGGGTCGACCCCCCGGGGTAAAGTCGCCGCGGTCTCGCGGCCCGACCATGGACGGCCGCCCGACTTAATGAGATGACACCTGTATGTATGCGTGTGATCCCACCTATCGCCAACAACTTCGTCGCCGGCGAGGACGTGCCCGCGGTGCTCGACCACGCGCGGGACCTGCACGACGGAGGCGTGGGAGCCATCATCAATCTACTCGGCGAACACTACGACGACGCGGCGAACGCCGCGGCCGACGCCGCCGTCTACACACGGCTCTTAGAGGAGTTTGCCGACGCTGGTCTCGACGGCCGCGTGTCGGTCAAGCCGAGCCAACTCGGACTCGACGTGAGCGAGGAGACGTTCCGCGAGAACCTCGCTGAGGTCGTCGCGGTCGCGGCGGCCAACGACCGCTTCGTCTGGGTCGACATGGAAGACCACACGACCATCGACGCGACGCTCGACGCCTTCGAGGCGAACGTCACCGACTACCCGGAGATGGGCGTCTGCATTCAGGCGAACATGCGGCGGACGCCCGACGACCTCCGCCGGCTGGTCGACCTGCCGGGAACAGTGCGGCTGGTGAAAGGCGCATACGACCCGCCGACCGATCTCGCGTACACCGAGAAGGCACGCGTGAACGACGCGTACCGCGAGAACCTCGCGTATCTGTTCGAGCACGCCGACCACCTCGCGGTCGGGAGTCACGACCCGGCGATGATCGACTACGCGAAGCAGCTACACGAGGAGTTCGGGACGGAGTTCGAGGTGCAGATGCTGATGGGCGTCCGCGAGGCCGCGCAGTTCGACCTCGCGAGCGAGGGATACGACGCGTACCAGTACGTCCCGTTCGGCGAGAAGTGGCTCTCCTACTTTTATCGGCGTGTCCGCGAGCGAAAGGAGAACGCGCTGTTCGCGCTTCGCGCGGTCGTCTCCGGCTAATCCTCGCCGTCGACGAAGCCCGCCGGCACCGTCGTCTCCTGCGAGTCACCGAAGCCGGCGGAGAGAACCCGGGTGAGCGCGTCCTCGACGCTCTCGTCGATTTGTTCGTACCGATCCGGCTCCACCTCGATGACGTAGCCCGTCGTGATGTTCGGTGAGGTGGGCAGAAAGAGCACGTCACGGCCGTCTTCGGTCGTTTTGCCCGTCTTGAACGCCGTCATCCGGAGACCGTTCCACGCCTCCAGCTTCACCGGGGCCTGCAATTCGTCGGTGCCGGAGAGCGCGGTTTCGGCGGCCATCTTCGACGCGTTGTAGACGATACGGAGCACCGGCAGTCGGTTGAACACGTCGTCGAGTCCGCGCTCGATGATGTCGCCGACCGTCGTGCGCATCAGGTAGCCGATGGCGAGCACGAGCAGCGCGAACACGAGCAGCGTCACGAGGACGACGACCGGCCGCGGCGTCTCGGGCGGGAACACCTGCGAGGAGAGCGCGAGCCGCAGGATGAACGAGTAGACGTAGGCGACGACGAACGCCGTCGCGAGCACGGGAACGAGCACGACCAGCCCGCTGGCGAAGTCCCGCTTCCACGAGGAGGGCAACATCTACCCCCACACTGACGCTCGTATCTAATCAGCGTGTCGAACGTTCGACGCCCGCGCCCTCGCGCGAACGGACAACTACTAACCGCGTCCCGAATCAAGAACGGGTATGAGCCACGAGCGGTCCCGCGACGCCTACGACCGGGCGCTGTCCGTCATGCCGGGCGGGGTGAACTCCGCGGTTCGCGCGGCACCACAGCCGTACCCCGTGTTCGCACGGAAGGGCGAGGGAGGCCACGTCATCGACGCGGACGGCAACCGATACGTCGACTGGATTCAGGGGCTCGGCCCGCTGCTGTACGGCCACGATCCCCCCGAGTCGGTGACTGCGGCGGTCCAACAGCACGTCGCCGAGGGGCCCGTGTTCGGGATGCCGACCGAACTCGAGGTGGAACACGCGGAGTTCGTCACCCGACACGTCCCCTCCGTGGAGATGCTTCGCTTCGTCAACAGCGGCACCGAGGCGACCGTCTCCGCGGTCCGACTGGCTCGCGCGGTGACGGAGCGCAACAAGGTCGTCGTGATGCAGGGCGGCTACCACGGCGCACAGGAGTCGACGCTCGTGGAGGGCGACGCTGACCACCCGAAACCCTCGACCGACGGCATCCCGCAGTCGTTCGTCGAACACACGCTCCCGGTGCCGTTCAACGACGCCGAGGCCGCGAAAGGGGTGTTCGAGGACCACGGCGACGACATCGCCGCGGTGATGGTCGAACCGGTGCAGGCGAACTCCGGCGTCGCCTACCCCGTCGACGGCTACCACGAGACGCTCCGCGAACTGTGCGACGACCACGGCGCGCTGCTCATCTGGGACGAAGTCATCACGGGATTCCGGGTCGGCGGGCTGGGCTGTGCACAGTCGAAGTTCGGCATCGATCCCGACGTGACCACGTTCGGCAAGATCATCGGCGGCGGCTTCCCCGTCGGCGCTATCGGCGGCAAGACGGAGTACGTCGAGCAGTTCACGCCCTCCGGCGACGTGTTTCAGGCGGGGACGTTCTCCGGGCATCCAGCGACGATGGCCGCCGGGCTCGAGGGACTCAAGTACGCCGCCGAGAACGACGTGTACGAGCACGTGAACGACCTCGGCCGACAGCTCCGCGAGGGACTGGCCGAGATACTCGCCGAGCGCGCGCCGGAGTACACCGTCGTCGGCACGGACTCCATCTTCAAGGTGGCGTTCACGCGGAGCGACGCGCCACAGCAGGCGTGTTCGAACGGCTGTCGACAGAATCCCGAGTGTCCCCGCTTCGGCGACTGCCCCAAGCGCGGGACCGACGCGGCCCACATGGAGACCGACCGGTACGCGCGGCTGTTCCGGCCGGCGATGCGCGAGGAAGGTGTGCTCGTCTCGCAGAATCAGTTCGAGGCGAACTTCGTCTCCTACGCCCACACCGAGGAGGACGTGGAGCAGACGCTGTCGGCGTACCGCGACTGTCTCTGAGTTAGCGCCCGTAGGTGATGCGGGTCGCCCACGCGTCGATGCGCCGTTTCAGACCGGCGAGCCACGCGGCCGGCGAGACGGCCCGCGCCTCCGACTCGTCGACCTCGATACGGTCGCCCTCGAACGGGTCGCGCGGCTCCTCGATCAGTTCGCTCGTGGAGCTCATCGCGCACCGTCCGCAGGATTCAGCCTTCTTACCGCCCATACCCGAGCCTGTGGCTCCGGTTGGTTAACTCTTGTCGTGGGTGTTTTGACCACGGGTGCCACAGCGTGCGCATGGGCTATCACCACGTCGACGTTGCCGACATCGAACCGACGCCGGACCGCCCCTCGACGAAACGCTCTATCAGCGACGCCTGTGGTCTCGACCGCCTCGCGGCCCATGTGTACGACGTGGTCCCCGGCGAGAAGATACCGCTCGCCTACCACTACCACGACGAGCAGGAGGAGGTGTTCTACGTGACCGTGGGCGAACTCCACGTCCAGACGCCCGACGCCGAGTACGCGGTGCCGGCGGGCGACGCGTTCGTCTGTGAGCCGGAGAGCCCGCAGTTCGCGTTCGTCCCCGAGGACGGCCAGCAGACGACCGTGTTCGTCGTCGGTGCGCCGGCGGTCGACGACGTCCACCCGTACGAGCCGGACGCAGAGGAGCCGTGAGCGACGCGCCGGCTTCCGACGCCGAGCCCGACCGCCCGGAGTGGGACGACCAGTATCTCGACGATGTCGCCGCCAGACTCCAGTACAACTACGACCTCGAACGCGACAAACGAGCGGGCGACGACCGCTTCGAGCTGTACGGACGCCTCCTCATCGAGAGCCGCAAGCAGTTCCTCCACCAGTCGGTCCGGTACGCCCACCAGAGCGTCCACGAACACCTGTTCGCGACCCGACGCGAGAGCGTGGGCGTCGCCGAGTTGGGCCAGTTCGTCGATCTGGGTCACCGACTCGCGGATACGTGGGTCGACCCCGACGAGACGCACAAGCGCACGGACTTCACGTTCGTCGTCGTCTCGGACGACCTGTCGGATGGGGTGCGCGACCGCGTCGCCGGCTTCCGCGACCGCACGCTCCTCCGCTACGGCTACTACGGTCACTACGAGGTGAACCTCGTCGTCGTCGCCCCGGACCGGGAGGCGTACGTCGCCAGCCAAGAGGCGGACGTCTGGCGCGCCTTCGCTCTGTGGACCGACACCGACCCCGACGCCGAGCCGGGGCTGCTCGACCGGCTGAAAGGGCTGTTCGGGGGATAGCTGTCGTTCGGGCCGGATAGTAGAAATTGAAACTACTCATACGTCGAAGGGTCGTGATCACATAAGGGCAATTCAGGTGGATGAGCAAGCAACAAGGTGGAGAAAGCCCCCGGTCGCTGCGGTCGCGCGCAGCGTGGAGCGAAGCTCCACGGGCCGTGCGAGCGGCCGTCGGCCGCAAGCAGACCTCGCTGTGCTCCGCAGCCTCCCTCCGGTCGGCTTCCGGTGTCCTCGCGCGGCACAGCCGCGCGAGCGGGCCGAGGCGACGCAGTCGCCTCGCGGCTTGCGTCACCGGGCTTCCCGCAGCGACCACCGGGAGAGCGGCGCTCTCCCAAGCAATCGGCGGCGAAGCCGCCGATAACGGCACCTTTCAGTCCCGCCCAGCACGGGTTTGGCCGAGCGACGACCCGCGTATCTGAACACCGCCCATCGAAGGGTACGCGGAGCCATCCGAGTGAGTCCCTGCGTTCAGTTGCTACCGTAGGTTGTCGTACCGCGAGCGAACGAAGTGAGCGAGCGGTAGCGGCGACCGACTAACGCCGAGCGAAGCGAGGCGGCTGGAGGGAGCCGCGCATATTTTCCCCAAGTTTTTGCCTGAGTGAGGCGCGGCTCCGCCGCGCCGAGCGAAGTGCAAAAAGTGGGTTTCAGTCGTCCGCAGGCGCGCCGGTGTAGCTATCTCGGACTTCGCTGATGTTCTTGTACCCCATGTAGCTGATGCCGCCGGCCAGCCCGGTGAGCACAATCGCCAGCACGGAGCGCAGCGCCGCCGAAGCCGTGGCGAACAGCCCTGTATCGGGGTTGTTGAGCGACGCAATGGTCTCGGAGGGGAACCGGTACAGCCCGAGGATGAGCAGCGCCGTCGTCGTGACGCCGAGCATCAGCGCCATCGGGAGGCCGGTGGACATGAGCTGTTTGCTGTCGTCCCAGTTGGCGAGCCACAGCGTCGCGGCCAGCAGCGCCAGCGCTGCGAGCGTCTGGTTGGCGGCACCGAACAGCGGCCACAGGCTTCCCCACGCACCGGAGCCGACGAGGACGTACGCCGGTATGCACAGCAGCACACCGGAAGAGACGTATCGGTTCGTTGCGATTTCTTGGGTCTGTGTCTCCGGGACGCCGACGATTTCGTCCAGCATATACCGGCCCAGCCGAACGGCGGTGTCGGTCGAGGTCAGCAGGAAGCTGACGAACACCAGCCCGATGAACGCCGCGCCGGCCTCGACACCGAGCCCGAACACCGAAACCATCGCCGCCCCGCCGGCCGGGAAGTTCGCCAGCGCGCCGACGACGCCGGCGTCGAAGTTGGTGAAGCCGATGAGCGCGAATCCGCCGATGGCCGTCGTCGCGAGCAGGCCCTCGCCGAGCATCGCCCCGTAGCCGATGGCACGGGCGTCGGTCTCCTTATCGAGTTGCTTGGCAGTCGTTCCCGATGAGACCAGTGAGTGGAACCCAGAGATGGTCCCGCAGGCGATGGTGACGAACAGGAACGGGAAGATTGGTCCGATGGAGCTAGTGACCCCGCGGAACGCCGGGTATTGCACTTCCAGCGAGGAGATGGTCGCGCTGTTACCGAGCACACTCACCTCGACCGGCGAGAAGCCGAAGACGGCGGCGACGATTGCGCCGAGGAGCATCGCGCCGACGCCCGTGTACAGCAGGCTCGACGTAAGGAAGTCACGCGGCTGGAGCAACACCCACACCGGGAGCACGCTCGCGACGAAGCCGTAGACAACGACGACCGGCACCCACGCGGCGACGTTCGCGCCGAAGGCGTCCGCCAGCGGGAGCCAACCCCACGCATCCGGACTGCCCAGCAGAACGATGGCGTCAGCAGAGGCCTCGCCGACGAGCACGATGGGGAACTCGAGACCGACCCAGACGCCGGCGAACACCATCGCGACGAACGAGACGGCGCCAGGTATGAACGGGAGGTCCAGCTGGTAGAGATACACTCCGAAGACGACCGCCAACCCGAGATACACCATGCTTGCGGTCGCCGACGACGGGTAGGCGTTGAATACGACGCCGACGACGAGCGCGAAGACGGCGATAACGAGGATGATGGTCAGGAACGCGAACCACAGCAGCATGTCCTTCCCCCGGTCACCGACGTACTCGCCGATGATGAAGCCGATGGACTTCCCCTCGTGACGGACGCTCGCGGACAGCGACATGAAGTCGTGGACGGCCCCCATCAGCGGGTTGCCGATGGCTATCCACGCGACGGCGGGCAGCCAGCCGAACGCCGCGCCGGCGGTGATCGGCCCGACTATCGGTGCCCCGCCCGCGATACTCGAGTAGTGATGCCCCAAGAGGACGGGCTTCTTCGACGGAACGTACTCCTGTCCGTCCTCGTACTTGTGTGCTGGCGTCTCTGCCCCCTCATCGAGTTCCACGAACTGCGCGAGGTATCGCGAGTACGCGAGATACCCCACCGTGAACGTGAGAAGAGTGACAAGGACTATCGCGGCTATCTGTGTCATAGTACGGTCTGGTATGGTAGAATATTCATATTAAATATTTCCTTCCGAGCAGGGAATCTGTGACCCAATCGACCGATCTGTCGTGTCACGCTGCCGATTCTCAGGGGGTGGTGCCACGGGCCCACAAGGATTATACCGTAATACTCACATCGAGGTCCTCGGCCACGTCGTCGAGGAACGACCCCTTGATCTCGGAGACGCGCGTCTCGATGGTCGCGAGGACGGGCGGATCGAGCGATGTCTCCAGTTCGCGGAGGCGTTCCCGTTCCGTCTGGACGCGCTCGCGGAGATACCGGGCACCCCGGCCGTCTTCCTCCGGTTCCGGCTCCGGGGTGAGCCGGTTCACGACGAGGCCGGCGACCTGTAGCTCGTAGTCCTGCAGGCTGTCGAGGGCGCGCGCCGTCTCGCGGACGGACAACTCGTCGGGGTTGGTGACGAGGACGAAGGTGGCCGACTCGCGGAGCGTCTCGCGGGCGAACTCGAACCGCTCCCGACGACCCTGCAGGCGGGCGAGGATCGGGTCGCCGAGCGCCGTCCGCCGGGGTTCGCGGTCGCCGATTGCCGCCCGCTCGTAGAGGTCGATGCTCGCCTCCCGTTTTTCGATGAGCCGGTCGATCCAGCCACCGAGATACTCCGGCAGCGACAACAGGCGGAGCGTGCCGCCCGTCGGCGAGGTGTCGAAGACGACCCGGTCGTGGTCGGACTCCTGCATGATGTCGATGAAGCGGTCGAACAGCGCCGCTTCGTGCGCGCCGGGGGTCTGGTGTGACAGCTCGATCTGCCGGTCGATCTCGTTGACGACGCTCGCGCTCACCTGATCGCCCAGCGCGCGTTTCGTCTCCATCAGGTGCTCGGTCACCTCCTGTTCCGGGTCGGTCTCCAGCACTTCGAGCGAGTCGTAGCCGTCGACGGGGGTCGGCGTGTCGTCGAACGCCTGATCGAACACGTCCGCGGTGCTGTGGGCTGGGTCGGTCGACACGAGCAGCGTCTCCGCGCCCGCCCGTGCGCACTTGTGGGCGTACGCGGCGGAGATGGACGTTTTCCCGACGCCGCCCTTGCCGCCGAAGAAGACGAACCGCTCCATCAGAAGTGGTACTGCTCGCCTTTCCGCTGGAGCATCGACCCCCGGTTCCACATCCGCCGCTCCCACTGCGAGAACTCCTCGGCGAGATACGGGAGCAGTTCGGCGGTGTAGTACGACACCGGACTCGGGATGCCGAACGCGTCCGGGAAACACGCGAGCAGGAAGGCGTCCTCCCGGTCCTCGGCCTCCTTCTCGATGAGTTCGTACGCCGGATGCGACACCATTCCGTGGTAGAGTCCCCGGAGCCATTCCTCGACGGTCTCGCGGAACGACGCGACACGCGCTGGCAGGTCCATATCGCTGTTTCGTGGCCTTGAAGGTCATAAACTCCGGGCCTACGCGACGAGTGGTGTTCGAATAAGGGTGAGTCCGGAGATGAGTCAGCAACAGAGTGTAGAAAGCCCCCGGTCGGTACGGTCGCACGCAGCGTGGACCGTCGGTCCACGGGCCGTGTGAGCGGCGGTGCCGCGAACAGACGGCCCACGGCCGCGAGAGACCTCGCTGCGCTTCTCGCTCACTTCGTTCGCTGCGGTGTCCTCGCGCAGCTGTGCCGCGCGAGCGGGCCGAGGCGACGCCGTCGCCTCGCGGCTTACGTCGTCCGCAGAAATCGCAGATTGCTGCTGGGCTGCGGAAGACGCTCCGCGTCTTCCGAACGCCGGGCTTCCCGTACCGCCCACCGGGAGAGCGACGCTCTCCCGAGCAATCGGCGGCGAAGCCGCCGATAACGGTCCCTTTCAGTCCCGCCTACTGCGGTTTCTCGGCCGAGCGATGACCCACCAATCTGAACATCGCCACGAGACGATGGTCGGTCGCCCGCTCGACGCTCGGGCTACATGTCCGCGACGGCGACGTGAAAGGGCACGGTTTCGCGGCGCTCGTACTCGCCGGCACGCGCCTGCGCGAGCGCCTCGCGGCCCATCTCGCGCCACGCGCTCCGGAGCGCGTCGAGCGCGTCATCGTCGCCCGCCATCTCCTCGCGTCGCTCGCCGATGGCCGTCGCGCGCGCTTTCCGGCCGACGGCTTCCAACTCGCGCTCGGAGTACGGCGGAGCGAGCGTCCGGACGTGGTCGCGGCGAGCCGTCTGCACGTCGCCGAGACCAGCGCGAGCGAACAGCGCGGGCAGGTCGCTCCCGAGCGCCACGTCCGTCTCGACCCCCTCGATGTAGCGGGTTCGCGCCTCCCGCGCGAGGCGTGCCTCCGCGTCCATCGTCGATTCGACCGTCACGCCGGCGTTGTCCGGTTCGATTGCCGCGACCGCGCCGCGTGCGACGCGGGCGAACTCACGGAGCGCCCGCTCGGGGTCCGGGAGATTGATCAGCAGCGCCTGACACACGACCAACTCGACGCTGTCGTCGGCGAAGGGCAGGGCGTAGGCGTCCCCGCGCACGGCATCCACCGCTGCAGGCAGGTGTGCGAGCAGCGCGGGGTCGCGGTCCGCGCCGACGACCCGACCCGGCGACTCCTCGCGGCAGACCCGCGCCAACTCGCCGGTGCCACAGCCCACGTCGAGCACCGAGTCGCGCTCGGGCAAGCGGAGCGGCGCGAGCGCGGCCCGGTCGGCCCACAGCCCCTCGCGCGTCCGGTCGAGGTAGTCGGCGCTGAAGCGACGCACGCCCTCCGTAGTGTGGCGCGGTAAAAAAGCGACCCGTCTACCGCTTACGGATCCGACGACTCACTCTCGATAGAGTGAACGGGCGTGCTCACGGCTCCGCCGCTCGACCTACCGTCCGCTCACTCTCCGTGGCTCACGTGTCGCTCGCATCCGGGGACTCACTTCGTTCGTCCCCGCGTTCGCTCCCCCTCGCCCGTGTCGCGGCCTCGGTTCACTCGGCCGCGTGCAGTTCGCGGGCGCGCTCGATGTTCCACTCGAAGGATTTGCCGCCCTCCGTCGGCGTCTCCAGCGCCATCGGAACGCCCTCCGCCGCAGTGCGCCGGATGAACGCCCGCATCCCCTCGACGCCGATCTCGCCTTCGCCGATGTGGGCGTGTTCGTCCTTGTTCGTCCCGCAGCCGTGTTTGGAGTCGTTGAGGTGGACGTAGGCGAGCCGGTCGAGACCGACTACGTCGTCGAACTCATCGAACGTCTCCGTGACGCCCGACTCGGTGGAGATGTCGTAGCCCGCCCCCCAGACGTGTGCGGTGTCGAGACAGAACTCGATGTCCAGCGAAGTCTCGTCGGCGACGGTGGCGAGGTGTTCGAACTGTCCGCCGAGTTTCGTCCCCGACCCCGCGTCCGACTCGACGAGCACCGTCACGCCGTCGGGCACGTCGAGGTCGTCCAGCACGGAGCCGGCGTTCCGGAGGCCGCCCTCGACGCCCGCGCCGGTGTGTGCCCCGAGGTGGACGTTCACGTACGGAACGTCGAGCGTGGCGGCGGCGTCGACCTCCTCCTGCATCGAGGTGAGCGACTTCTCGCGGAGGTCGTCTTTCGGCGTACAGAGGTTGACGAGATACGACGTGTGGATGACCCACGGGCCGACGTCGTGCTCGTCGGCGAGGTCGGTGAACTGCGCGGCCGCCTCGTCGCCGATGTCGGGCGACTGCCACACCTGCGGCGAGTGGCTGAAGATCTGCCCGCAGTTGCCGCCGTACTCCATCTGCTGGTGGACGGCGTTCGCCGGGCCGTCGTACGGACCGGCCGACTTGGCGATGGACGTGTGCGCGCCGACTCGGATGTCGTCCGTGCTCATACGCCCACGTGGGGCAGGGGGCGCAAAGCCGTATCGGAACGCGGTGCAGGACTACTCGCTCGGCGTCGGGTCGACGGCGACGAACTCCAACCCTTCCTCCGCCAGCAGTTCGCGGGCCCGGTCGGTCACGGAGGGCGCGACCAGTATCCCCCGGATGGACGCCCCGTCGTGGCTGTCGCGGCGGAGCGCGTCCACGTACCGTCCGAGTTGACCGACGGCGTCCGGGCCGACGCGCCGCCGTTTCAACTCCACGACGACCGTGCGCCCATCGCTGTCGACGCCGTAGATGTCCACCGCGCCCGCGGGGGTGTCCCGCTCCGTCGCGCGGGGTTCGAAGCCGGGTTCGACGAGCGCCGGGTCCGCGAGCACGCGCTGGCGGAGGTCCTCCTCGGTGCCCTCGACAGAGAGCGTCGACTCGTCGGTGACCGCGTAGCGCGACACCTGTTCGACCGCCTCGAAGCGGACGGACAACTCCTCGTCGGGCGTCGACCGACTGCTGTGGACGACCAGTTCGCCGTCGGCGACGGCCGCCGTATGGTCGCAGTCAGGGGGTTGCCAGTTCACCGGCTGATGGCCCTCGTCGGTGTGGACGAGCGCGGTCCCGTCCGGCTTCAGGAGGAGGAGTCGGTCGCCGGCACCGAGCGTGGAACTGGCGCGCCCGTCGTACGTCACCCGACAGCGGCCGAAGACGCTCACCACGTCGCCGGCGTCGAGTCCGGCGCGGACGACGTCGCAGGCCGTCTCGACGCCCGGCTCGGAGACAACGGTCGCATCCATACCCACCGCACGCCGCCGACGGGGTAAAAGCCGCCGCTACGCGCCGACGTACGCCGTGCGGTCGCCGGCGAACGCGCGGACACGACCGGCCATGTACGAGCGGGCATCGCGTTCGTCGCGGACGCCACACCGAACGCTGTCGGCGACGGTCGACTTTATCCCCTCGAACCAACCGCGGGCGAACGCCTCCTCGCCCGGCTCGACGGGGAGGAGCGCGCCGTCGCCCCGCGCGTCGCGGTCCGTGCCGCCGCGGTCCCCGAGACCGAAGAAGCAAGCCAGAAACCGGTCGACAGCCCACGAGTCGTCGACGCGGAGCACGCGGTCGTACGCGCGGTAGTCGAGCGTCGCGACGACCCGACTCCACGAGCGGTCGGTCGCGAGCGGCGTCGGGTCGACGGCAGTGCGGGCCCCTGCCGCGTCGTCGATGTCGACGCCGAGCGGTTCAAGCCGGTCGCGGACGCGCGCGAGGTCACGCTCCGTCGGCCCGCCGAAGGGCGTCTCGGGACCGAGCGCGTCCGGGTGGACGCCCTCGTGTGCGTAGTGGAGGTCGTAGCCGTCGTCGCGGGCGTACGCGACGAGCGTGCGGTCAGCCATGCGCGGGCTGGCCGCGCCATCGGATATGAACCTGCGGTCGAGCGCGACGGCTATCGGTACGCCTCGCGGAGGAAGGCGAGCGCGGCCCCGAACATCGCGAGGTTGCCGAAGAAGGCGAGCCGCTCGCCGCTGGCGTCACCCTCCTCGTTCCAGAAGTCGTGCATCGTCGGCGTCACGACGGCGAGGAAGGCCGCGACCGCGCCCGTCGCGACCCGCGGAACCCGCCACAGCGCGACGCCCAATCCGCCGACGAACATCATCCCCGACGCGAACGGTGCCAGCAGTTCCGGCATCGGCACGCCCGCCGACTCCGCGTACTCTATCGAATCCTCCGGGTCGCGGAAATCCTCCGACGCCTGTAGCGCCAGTCCAAGCCCGAACAGCACGCGGCCGAGCGTCGACGGCGAGACGCGTCCCGATTCCTTCCCGGTCTCCATTCGGTCGATGTCGTCTCCCATGCGCGGATGCACGCTCGGTGGGCGCTTAAAGATACGCAGACGGGCGGCGATAGTGTTCAAACAAGACCGAGTGAGCCGCCCCAGATAGTGTGAATAGCTTGGAAGCCTCCGCCGGCTCGACATCTGCTCGCGGCCGGATTCGTTGAGCCGTCGGTCCCTTCCAGTCCCACCCAACCGCAGTTATATGATCGGGGGCGATCTGCCCGTCCCCGTCGAGGAACTCGACCACGCCGTCCTTCACGGCAACCTAGTCGTTCAGGGCGGTGGCTCCGACGAGCGTCTGCGGTCGGATGACTGGCGGTATCTGCTCAGCTGGCAGTGACGCGAATACGACTCCCTCCTTATCGAAGCCAGCTACGACCGACAGTCTGAAACCCGCTCAGCGCCGTCGCGTCGTAGTACGTCGAGATTTCATGGACGATGTCCGAGAGTTGAGTGGCAGATAGGGAAAATCTCCGTCTCAAGATTCTCGTCGAGCAGTAGCTTCATTCGGGCCGTTCGAGCGTGTCAGCCTCAGCTGTGATACGGTCGCGACGTTGCTCGATCTCCCGCATCTCCTCGGGATGCCGGTGGTAGTAGGCCAGTGCCTCGTACACGTCGGCGACATCGAGTCCCAACCGGTCAGCGACCGTCTCCGGCCGTAGTCCACGCCCCTCGACACGAGCGTGGACATGCTGGACCGTCACGCGGCTCCCCTTGATGTGGGGCTCGTCGTGAATCTCGGACTCGTCGCCGGTGACTATCTTCGACTCCGTAACGGCCATGCTAGGGTGTGAGATGCCGATCCGTGTAAGCTATTGGGTGGCTACACCCGCATTCGGTGACTGGCCGTCCCTCTTCGGATTTGGCCGTGTATCTCGGCTCCGTTCGGTAATCGCGTCACACGTGGCTACGATACTCGCCGACCATCTCCCGAGACGTCACCCAGACAGCCATCGCGCATCTGAACATTACCCGGACTGCTCGCCGACCGTGATCCGTAAAAACCAGAATCGAAACGTCGGCCGCGCTACTTCCCGCGGTTGTCGTTCGAGCGGACGGAGGGACGGGTGTTTTCCGCGCCGGTGCCGCGCGTGTCGAGGCCGCGGCCCTGCTGGCCGGCGCTGGTCTTACCGCGGAACGCGCGGCCGCGCTGGCTGTCCGCACAGAGCCAGTTCAGGTCGTCGTCGTTCTCGATTGCGCCGTGTTCGGGGTCGACGAGGATGACCTCGAACCACTTGCGCGACCCGTCCTCGCCCACCCAGTAGGAGTTGAGGACGCGCAGGTTGCGGAACTTCCGCGAGGCGCGCTCCTCGCCGATGCGCTGGATGGATTTCCGGCGCGTGATGCGGTTGACGCCCTGCCGCTTGGAGCGGCGGCCGGCCTTGAACCGCTGTTTGCGCGCGCTGCCCTTGCGGACGGCGACCCGCGCGACGACGACGCCCTGCTTGGCCTTGTAGCCGAGCGAGCGCGCCTTGTCGAGCCGGGTCGGACGCTCGATGCGCTCGATGGCGCCCTGTTTCCGCCACTCCTGCTGTCGCTGCCACTGTAGCTCGGCGAGCTTCCCCTCCTTCGGGGTCTCCCAAGCCTCGCTGATGTGCGAGTAGAAGCTTCGTGCCATTGTTGTCACCGCGGGCGTCGAGTGGTTCAACACGCCGAGTCACCCCGCGTGTCACATTCCAGCCTGCCGTAGCAGGTGCCCGCCGGTGCCCGCCCTCCGACGTGCTTGCCACACCTTCCGCGTTCGCCGTAAAAAGAGCGTCGAATCGCCGGCTACACCACCTCGTTCGCCAGTGACTCGCCGGCCTGCCGTCGCAGGACGTTCTCGCGGACGATGTCGGCGATACGCTCGACGTACGAGACGGTGAACGCGGCACAGTGTGGCGTGACGAGCACCTCGTCGAAGTCCCACAGCGGCGACGACTCTGGCAGTGGCTCCGTCTCGAAGGTGTCGAGAGCCGCGCCCGCGATGTCGCCAGCGCCGAGCGCATCCACGAGCGCCGCCTCGTCGATGACGGCTCCGCGCGCGACGTTGACGAGGTACGCGTCCGACCGCATCGTGTCGAGTTCGGCCGCACCCACCAGCCCGCGTGTCGCGTCGGTGAGCGGCACCGTCACGACGACGAACCGTGCGTCCGCGATAGCCTCGCCGAGCCGGTCGGTCGTGTACGTCTCCCGAACGTGCTCGACTGGAAGCGGCGACCGCCGGACGCCGACCACGTCCATCCCAAGTGCGTCCGCGCGCCGGGCGATGCCCCGACCGAGCGTTCCCAGTCCGACTACGCACACCTGTTCGCCAGCGAGCGTGAACGCCTCGTCCCAGTCCGGCTTCGACCACCGGCCCTCGTTCTGCGCGTCGCGGTGGCGGTGGAGACGGCGTGCGAACGACAGCATGTAACCGGCGACCGTCTCACCGACGCTCTCGGCGTGGATGCCCGTGCTGTTGGTGAGTGTCACCCCGGCCTCGCGGAGTCGGGCGAAGGGGAACCGGTCGACGCCGGCCTGAATCGAGTGTATCCAGTCGGTTTCGAGCAGCGACTCCTCGTGGGCGAACGTGACGACCCCGTCACAGTCGGCCGAATCGGAGACAACCGACAGTTCCGCGTCCAGCCCGGCGAGCGCCGATTCGAGTCGCCCGGGCGGAAACACCGCCCCGACCGACCCGTGGATGCCGACGTGCATATCCGGGCGTCTCGACGCCGCGGCGATAACTCCACCGCTCATATTTGCCCCGTCCAGTCTGGAATTTCGTGAAACGGCACAGTGGGTACGCGAGAAACTAACCTCAACGTATTCTTGGCATTGCACCTGCTTGACGGCCTATCTCGCTACCGCCTTTGATGCCTCGCGTATGCCTCTCGGAATATCGTAGCGATGGCAACTGCCAGTACGTACGTGTACAGCAGAAATAAGGACAGAATCAGCGGAACACACGATAACGATCCACATCCGCCGACTCTGCCTGTCCTGACGGCCAACTCCCAAGTTGGAGCGGCCCACGAATCAAACAACAGTTGTGACCCGGTGAGAAGCGGCGGTGAACCGCCTCGGGGTCAAGTGGTTCGAGACGCCGGAGACGTCTCGTCATCACGGAAATCTCCGATTTCCGTACGACCCCGAGGCACTCGGCCTGCTCCGCCTGTAGAAAGTAGACTATCGAGAGTCCCGCAAGGCAATCAACACGTGTCGATTGAAGAACCCCTTCCGGAGGGGTCGTAGCTCCAGGTGATTCGACGACTGATTCACTCGGGTGAATACTTTCATGCAAAATTGGAACTATAGCCGACAATTCTCTATCGCGGTGTATGGTTTATCCAGAACTCCGGACTCGTCACGCGAGGGTTGATTCGGCGCACGTGCCGCGAAACGAGCCTCAGGCGAGCGCGCGAACCCCGTCGAAATCGCCGGACTCGACGGCCTCGGCGAGCGTGCCGATGTCGATGTCGGGCGTGTGGCTCGGATACTTCCGGCGGAAGTAGCCGACGACGTTCTCGCAGTCGCGTTCGAGAAACTCAGCGGCGTTCTCGTGGTCGGTCGGCACGGCCTGCGGCCAGTCGAAGACGGTGACGCCGTCGCTGTCGACG
The DNA here is from genome assembly GCA_003021175.1 of Halobacteriales archaeon QH_7_66_36. GTDB lineage: Archaea > Halobacteriota > Halobacteria > Halobacteriales > Haloarculaceae > Halosegnis. The sequence continues at coordinate 164,469 of PXQV01000010.1, forward strand.
AAGACGTTGTACTCGGACATGTCGGCGTGGACGTACCCCTGTTCGTAGGCGGTGTCGACCTCGTCGAGTACCAGATCGAGGACGCCGACGGCCTGCTCGGGGTCGAGTTCGGCCCGCGACAGTTCAACGCCGTCCAGTTTCTCCATCACGATGCCGTGGCGGTTGTGGCCGAGCGGCCGGGGAACGGACACCTCCGGATACACCGTCTGGAGCGCCTCGTGTTCCCGTTCGGCCGCCTTGCGCGCGGTGTAGAACCACGAGATGTGGTCCTTTTCGGCCGTGTACTCGCGTTCCTTCTGCACCTCGCGGAAGTTCGTGTATCCCTCGCGGTGGAACTTCAGCGCGAGCGGCTTGTACGAGCGGGCCTCGTACACGTCCGACTCCTTGCCGACGCCCAGCGGCGCGCCGACGCCCTCGATGGTGTCCCGCTCGGAGAAGGTTCGCAGCGCCAGCGCGTCGTACCCCTCGAAGGTGAGCCGGAACCCGGTGTACTGGATCGTCTTCCGCTCGACCAGCCCGCGCTTCTCACACCGGTCGAGTCGGTAGTCCATCTCCTCGCCGTCGAGCCGCGAGAACTCCGCTATCTTCCCGCGCGCGACCCACCGCGAGAACCGCATCCCCTGTTCCAGCCCGGAGAGCAGATAGAAGTCCTCGGACTCCAGCTCCGCCATCAGCGGAGCGACGTTCTCGACCATGCCGCCCGCTACCGCCCGGAGACGCAAAAGGAACTCGTGACCCGGAAGGTAGCAGTAAACTGTATGTTACGATACCAAATCGAGTTCCAATCCGCCTCCCTCTGCTGGTAGGCACGCACTAGAATTCTGCTCTCTCAACCCGTGTAAGACGTGAATTACTTCGACTGGTTAGAATCCTGTAAAAGAGTTAGATGACGCATCCGTGTGCTGGCATCTCACTTGGTCACAAGACTTATTCTCGTCTCAAACTGACTGAAATAACGCATGACAGTATCAAGACATAGATTCATCGGCGTCCTCTCCGTGGGCATCTGTGGGCTCGCGGGGTGTGCAAATAATAGTTTAGCTGATCTTGAGATTATTAACTACGCGATGCGTGAACGTACTGTGATGATTCGCGTCGCCCGTTCCTCTGACGGTGAGCAAGTCCTCGACGAGTCGTTTACTTTGCGCCCAGCCGAGTCGGAGGGCACCAATCCTGCGAAGACGTACGATGAGGTAGCCGGAGATGGAGAGACGGTCCAAATTGATGTCACTGTCGAAGACGGACCGGAAGGGACACACGAATTCACCGATTCGATGGATACGGAACGTATGCAGGTAGACATCTATTCGAATACCATAGAATTCAGTAGAATTGTTGCCTGATGTTTTATTTGACGATATAAGATTAATTGTCGCGCAGGCGTCCTCGACTCTGACGTGGAAATGGAGCGACAAGCTTCATGTCAGGTCGCTGTATATCGAACGGAAAATCACCGACTACGGTGCCCGCTCAGAGCCACCCCGCCCCGTCGTCCATCGCTCCGTCGGCCACTGCACTGTCGTCGGTCAGCGAGAGGAAGCCGTGTGGCATCGACGGGAAGTGGCGGTGCTCGCAGTCGACCCCCGCCGCGGCGAGCCGCTCGGCGTACGCGACGCCCTCGTCGCGCAACGGGTCGTGGCCGGCCGTCACGACCAGCGCGGGCGCGAGTCCGTCCTGCTCGCCTCGGAGCGGCGCGACGTACGGATTCGCGCGGTCGACCGGCGAGCGGACGTACTCGCCCCAGAAGTGTTCGACCGCACCGCGAGTGAGCAGCGGACCGTCGCCGTGTTCGCGGTAGGATTCGCGGTCGAACTCGTCGTCGATCATCGGGTACAGCAGCGCCTGTCGGTCCGGTGCGGGCAGGTCGTGGTCGCGACAGTAGCGGGCCACGCCAGCCGCGAGGTTCCCCCCGGCGCTCGTCCCTACGACGCTCACGCGGCCGTCGCCCCCGAACGCGTCGGCGTGTGCTCGTGCCCACGCGTACGTGGCGACACAGTCGTCCAAGCCGGCGGGGAAGGGGTGTTCGGGCGCGAGTCGGTAATCGACCGCTACCACGAGCGCCGGCGTTCGGTCGGCGAGCGCCCGACAGATGTCCTCCGCCGAGTCCAGTGTGCCGAGCGCCCACAGGCCGCCGTGGTAGAAGACGACCGTCGGAAGCGGTCCCTCGACTTCCGGTCGAACGACCCGGATCGGTATCTCGTTGCCGTCCGGTCCGTCGATGGCGATGTCGCGCGTGTACGCCACCGTCGTCGTTCGGTCAGCACCGAACAGATCTGTCTCCAGTCGGCGGGCGCTCTCGACAGACACCGAGTGCCACTGCGGGACGCCCGACAGCGCGTCGACGACTCGGGCGACCTCCGGGTCGAGGCCCGCTTCGGCCATGCGCTGTGGTCGGCCGCCGGGATGCTGAACCTTCCGGGGTCGTCGCCCGAACTGGTTCGGGGGTTCGACTACACCACATGCTGCTCAACCCACACGCATGCGACGATGGCTCGCCGCAGTCCTCGCCGTCGCGGTGCTCACGCTCGCCGTCGGTGGGGGCGTCGCGGCCACCGACCCGGCGACACCGACGCCCGGGACGGACCACGACACCGACCGTACGCCGGACCACACCTCCGACGACTGCGACTGCCCGCGTCACGGCCACGGTGACCACGAGGGCGGCGGTCACCGTCACCACGGCCACGGGCACGAGCACGGACACGGCCGCTAATCCGGATCACTTCTGCGCGGCGAGGGGCAATGGGGGTCGCCTGACCCGTCGTCGCGAGGTCGATCCGAGATTCGCGTCCGAGCACGGTCCTACGACGGTGACTCCGACGCAGATGTCGGTAGCGCGTTCTCGTCGTCCACCTCGTACAGCAGGTCGCCGGCGACGAACCGCTTCGTCCGCTGGTCGCGCGGATCGTCGAAGATCCGTTCCGGCGGTCCGCTCTCGACGACGCGGCCGTCGTAGACGAACGCTATCCGGTCGGAGATGCGTTCGGCTTGGTTCATGTCGTGGGTCGCGACTACGACGCCGACGCCGCGCGCCTTCGCCCGAAGGATCGCCTCCTCGAGGACGGCGGTGTTTCGCGGGTCGAGATTCGATGACGGCTCGTCGAGCAACATGATCTCCGGGTCCACGGCGAGCGCCCGGGCGAAGGCGACCCGCTGGGCTTCCCCACCCGAGAGCGAGAGCGCATTTCGATCCCGTTTGTCGAGGAGGCCGACCGTCTCCAGTGCTGTGTGTGCCGCTTCGGTCATCGAATGGTCGCCAACGGCGTTTCGTACGCGGCGTCGAACGCGCTCGCGCCACGAGTGCCGCACTCGTCGCCCGTACAGCACGTTCCGAGCGACGGGCGCGTTGAACAGACTCGGCTCCTGGAACACCATGCTGATCTGCCGGCGAACGGCGAGCCGTTCCTCGTCCGAGAGCCTCCAGACGTCGGTGCCGTGCCACGCGACCGTGCCCGCGTTCGGCCGACGGAACATCGAAAGCAGGCGAAGTAGCGTCGTCTTCCCCGTCCCCGACGGGCCGACGACGGTGAGAACCTCGCCGCTGTCGACGCCGATCGAGACGTCGTCCAACACGGTTTCGTCGCCGTACCCGAGCGAGACGCCGTCCGTCGTGAGCGTCATGCCGACCGCTCACCCCGGCCCTTGCTCCGGATCCACGACCCCAGCCAGTTGACCCCGAGAACGAGAACCAACAGGATAGTCCCGAGCACGAGACCGACTTCGTAGCGACCCTGTCTGGCCTCGACCGTAATCGCCGTCGTCAGGGTCCGCGTGTACGACTGCCCGTCGCTGAACACGATGTTGCCGCCGACGATGAGGATCGACCCGACCTCGCTGATCGCGCGACCGAAGCCGGCGAGGACGGCAGTGACGATGCCGTACCGGGCCTCCTTGATGACGACGATGCCGACGTCGAGGTCGGTGCCGCCCATCGCGAACGCGGCGTCGCGCACGGACTGTTCGACGCTCTCGACCGCCGAGAGGCTGACGCTCATGATCACCGGCGTCGCGAGGACGAACTGCGAGGCGATCATCGCCTGTGGGGTGAAGGCGCGGTCGAACGTTCCGAGCGGGCCGCTGTTCGAGAGCAGCATCAGGACGAGGAGCCCGACGACGACGCTCGGGAACCCCATCCCGGTGTTGATCACTGCCGTCACGATGTGTTTCCCGGGGAAGTCGGTGAAGCCGACGAAGAGCGCGATGGGGAGGCTGAACAGCGTGCTCAGCCCGACGGCGGTGAGACTCACCTCCAATGAGATCAGGATAATGCTGACGACGTACGTCCAGCCGCCGTCCGGGAGCTGCAGCTGAAGCTGAAAGAACACCGTTAGTAGTCGGCAGGCATCTCGTTCTCGACCCAGTAACGGAACTGCTTGTCCCGCGTCGAGAGGGCGTTGGCCTGCTGTGTGGAGTACCCCTGCGGGACGAACTGCTCGAAGTTCGGCTCCTCGGAAAGTGCGTTCGGGAAGAACAGCTGTGACCCGTTCGCGGTGTAGCCTTCGATCATCGACTGGCCCTGCGGGCTGGTGAGAAAGCCGATGTACGCCGTCGCGGCTTGGTAGTTCACGTCGGCGTATTTCGCGGGGTTCACCGCCATCACGCCGTAGGGGTTCTTCAGGATGACCGGGCCATCCCTGAGCGGCCCCTGCACGCGGATCGCGAGGTCGATCCTGTCTCGCATCGAGAGGTACGTCCCGCGGTCCGCGAGGGTGTAGGCCCCGGTCTGGCTGGCCTGTACGAGCGTGTCGCCCATCCCTTTGCCGACCTCGCGGTACCACTCCCCGCTCGGGTCGACGCCGGCCGCCTCCCAGACGACGAGTTCCTTCTTATTGGTCCCCGAGTCGTCACCGCGAGAGACGAACGTCGACTGCGTCTCTGCGATTTTGACGAACGCGTCGGTCGCGCTCGTCGTGCCGTCGATCCCGGCCGGGTCGTCCTCGGGACCGACGACGACGAAGTCGTTGAACATGACGTCGCGGCGATTCACGCCGAATCCGTCCTGCATGAACTGGTCTTCGGCGTTCCGAGCGTGGACGAGGATGGCGTCCGCGTCGCCGTCACGGGCAGTGCGGAGACTCGCACCCGTGCCCTTGGGGATCGTCTTGACCGTGATGCCGTAGGTCTCCTCGAACGTCGGATGGATCGCGTCGAGCAGCCCCGTGTCGTACGTGCTGGTGGTGGTTGCGAGGACGAGTTCACCGTCACCGATCTGTCCAGCGCCCGGCGTCTCGCCCTGATCTTGCCCTTGTCCCGCGGTCTGTCTCTGACTCCGAGAACAACCGGCGAGTCCAGCGAGCGAGCTTACACCGGCTGCGCACAGGAAGGTCCGGCGTTGCATCGTAGTGGATACAACGATAGCGCAGACCGACAAAAGTGTTCTCATGGTCGAGTAACCACTGTCAGTTACCGAGCCGTAGCCGCGAGGAGAGATCGCCGTTCTGAAATACTCCTTACGTGTGGCTATGTGCGGTCTCACGGCGGAGTCGGTCCGAAATTGCCACGCCGTCTGATGAGTTTGCTCTCCGACGGACCGCCGAAGTGTTAGTATATTCAGTTACGAACGTCGCGTGGCCGGCGGTCGCTTTCGACGCTCAGCGCGTGCCATGGCGGGAGGGCATCAACGACTCCGGCAAGTCCGCATCAAGCGTGTCACTGGTCACACGACGGGTTCGACGCCGGGTCGAGTTAAGCTTCTGACGGGGCTTTTTGAGGCCGAGCGACGACCGGTTCCCATGGCAGACGCATGGGAGTACGAGACGCTGCGGCCGCCCCGTGGCGCGACAAAGAAGGAGGCGACCGACCCGAAGGCGGCGCTGAACCGGCTGGGCTCGGACGGCTGGGAGCTGGTCGACACCGTCGACCCGTGAGCGACGGTGGTTCGGCATCGGACGTCGCGGCTTCGGGTGGCTCCGACGACGCGTCGACCGCGGACACGATGGGCGAGCGGGCCGGAAAGAACCGCTTCAAGCTGTGGCTCCTGCTCGACGCGAATCGGCTGGTCGTCGCCGCCGTCCTCGCGGTCGCGACCTTCGCGGCACTCGTCACCGTCGGCCAGTCCGGGGCCGTCGACCTCGCGGCCGCGCTCCAGCGCGGCGACACGAAGGCGACGGTGTTCTCGACGCTCCTCGGGGCCATCATCACCGCCACGACGCTCGTCGTCACATCAGTCAGGTCGTCATCTCGCAGGAGAACGGCCCGCTCGGCGACCAGCACGAGCGGATGAGCGACACGCTGGAGGTCCGCGAGTACGCCAGCGAGCTCACCGGCGAGCCGGGTCCTTCCGACCCCGCGGCGTTCCTCGGCGCGCTCGTCGATGAGACCGACCGCCGGGCACGGGCACTACAGGCGGCGGCCGAGGAGAGCGACGCCGCGTTCCGAGGGTCGGTCGCCGCGTTCGTCGACGGCGTCACCGACAACGCAGACGCGGTAAACGACCGTCTCGCCGGCGCGCAGTTCGGGAACTTCGATGTGCTGTCGGCCGCACTGGACTTCAACTACGGGGCGAAGATAATCGAAGTCGAACAGCTGGCGACTACACAGCTGCAATCGACGACGAGACCGACCGACTGCTCTCCGATCTTCGTACCGTGCTCTCGCTGTTCGGGCCCGTCCGCGAACACGTCAAAACCCTCTACTTCCAGTGGGCGCTGGTCGACCTTTCGCAACTCATCCTCTATGCAGCGGTGCCCGCGCTCGTCGTCGCCGGCGGGATGCTGGCGTTCTTGGGGAGCGCGCCGATTCCGGGGACGACGCTCGGTGTCGCGAACGTGCTGTGGGTCGTCGCCGCCGGTTTCACCGTCTGCGTCTTTCCGTTTCTCCTGCTCGTCTCGTACGTCACCCGCATCGTAACGGTGGCGAAATGGACGCTCGCCATCGGCCCGCTCGTGCTCCGCGACTCCAACTAACGAGCCGCCTCCGAACCCGTCCACGATCCCGGGATTTGTTATCGCAGCATACAGTTTATAGCCAAACCCGAAAGAACCCTGACCCTACCGGCCGTGGAGAGAGTATGGAGCCACCGCGCGTCGCCGAATCGCCCACCGAGACCCGCGAGCGAGCCCGTGCGGCCGACGCTCGCGACCCGCTCGCGTCGTTCGCTGACCGCTTCGACGCCCCCGGCACGTACATGGATGGCAACTCGCTCGGCCCGCTCTCCGAGGACAGCGAGGCCGCGCTGGACCGCGTCGTCGAAGAGTGGCGCGACCACGCCGTCGAGGGGTGGACCGAGGGCGACCCGGACTGGTTCCACTACGGCGAGCGGCTCGGCGCAAAGGTCAGTCCGCTGGTCGGCGCCCGCGAGGCGGAGGTCGCCGTCTGCGGCTCCACGACGGCCAACATCCACACACTGGTGGGGACGTTCTACGACGAGGCGAACGGAGGCGCGGACGTGTCCGCGGGAGATGCGAACAGTGTGAGCGGTGCGGCGACGGCCGACGACCCCGGCAGCATCCTCGTCAACGACCTCGATTTCCCGACCGACCACTACGCGATCCGCGCACAGCTCCGGCAACGCGGGCTTAACCCGGACGACCACCTGACGGTCGTCGAATCGCGGGACGGACGGACGATAGCACGCGAAGATGTCGAGCGTGCCCTCCGCGAGGAGAACGTGGACCTGCTGTTCTTCCCCGCCGTGCTCTACCGCTCGGGGCAGCTGTTCGACATCGAGGCGCTCACCGACCTCGCACACGAGCACGGGGCGCTCGCGGGGTTCGACCTCGCCCACTCCGTCGGCGTCGTGCCCCACGACCTCCACAGCGCGGGCGTCGACTTCGCCGTCTGGTGTCACTACAAGTATCTCAACGCCGGACCGGGCGCGGTCGCGGGGCTGTACTGTCACGAGGACCACTTCGGGATACGGCCCGCGCTGGCCGGCTGGTGGGGCCACGAGAAGGAGACGCAGTTCGAGATGCGCCGGACGTTCACCCCCGCAGAGAGCGCCGGCGCGTTCCAGATCGGTACCGTGCCCGTCCTCGCGGCCGCGCCGCTGGACGGCGCGCTCGACGTGACCCGCGAGGCCGGCATCGACGCGATACGGGCCAAGAGCGTCGCGCTCACCGACTATCTCGTCGCGCTCGTCGACCGTCTGCCCGACGCGTTCGCGGTCGGATCGCCGCGCGATTCCGACCGGCGCGGCGGCCACGTCGCCGTCGAACACCCGGAGGCGTACCGACTGACGCAGGCGCTGAAGGACCGCGACGTGGTCGTCGACTTCCGGCCGCCGAACGTGGTTCGCGTCGCGCCCGCACCGCTGTACACCGGCTTCGAGGACGTGTTCGACGTGGCCGAGACGCTCCGCGCGCTCCACGAATCGGGCGCGTACGAGGAGCACGAACCGCGCTCCGGCGGCGTGACCTGAGGGCCGGACCCGAAGGCTCAATCGCACGCCGGCTGAGACCTCGGTGTGGAAATCGAGATCCCATGTTACGACGGCTTCGACGAACTGGACGCCATCGGTCCCTACGAGGTGTTGGCGAACGGGTTCAAAGACGGCGACCGCGACGGACGCGTCCGCATGGTGACCCGCGACGGCCGCGAGGAGGTGACCGCGAGCCACGGACTCCGGGTGGGCGCGGACGGTCGCCTCGGCGACAGCGACCCGGATCTGGTCGTCGTCCCCGGCGGCGGGTGGGCCGACCGGTCGCCTGCGGGTACGCGCGCCGAGTACGACGACGGTCGGATTCCGGCCCGCCTCGCCGACCTCCACAGCGCGGGGACGACCATCGCGTCGGTCTGCACCGGGGGGATGCTCGTCGCGAAGGCGGGTCTCTTCGACGGGGTGAAGGCCGTCACCCACGCCAGCGCGCTCGACGACCTCGCTGCCGACGGCGCAGACGTACAGGACGCTCGCGTGGTTGACGCCGGCGACCTGCTGTCGGCGGGCGGCGTCACCGCCGGTCTCGATCTGGCCTTTCACCTCCTCGACCGCGAGTTCGGGGACGGCGTGGCCGAGCGCGTCGCCGAGCGGATGGAGTACGAGCCGAGCGGGGACATACTCGTCGCCTGACGGACGCTCGTGGCTGTTTTCGTTGGGTTTCTGTGTACAGGCGATAATGCTTGATTCGCGTCGGTAAATCGTATGTTGCGATACCAAATCTCTGCCGCGTCGTCTTGGCGGTCCCCCACCTTCCGTGCCGAGGGTGAACGAGAGGTTTTAGCCGCGCCGGCGGTAGCCTCGGGTATGCGCATCGAGAACAGTTTCATCCCCGTGCACGGGGTCGGGGAGAAGACCGAGCGCGCGCTCTGGCGCGAGGGGGTGACCCACTGGGACGCGTTCGACCCCGCACACGTCGGCGCGAAGACGGGCAAGCGGGTCGCCTCGTTCATCGACGAGGCGCGCGACCGACTCGACGCGGGCGACGCGCACTTCTTCGGCGAGCGGTTCCCGAACCGGGAGCTGTGGCGCTGTTACGAGAACTTCCGGTCCGACACCGTCTTCTTCGACATCGAGACGACCGGGCTCTCCAAGACACACGACGACGTGACCACCGTCTCCTTCCACCGGGGCGGCGACACGACGACGCTTGTGCGCGGTGACGACCTCACCCGGGAGAATCTCCGGCGGGAACTCGACGGCTCGCTGCTCGTCACGTTCAACGGGAGTTCCTTCGACGTGCCGTTCCTCGAACGGTCGTTCGGCCTCGACATCGACACGCCACACCTCGACGCGATGCACGCCGCGAGACGCGTCGGACTCTCGGGCGGGCTGAAGGCGGTCGAACGGCAGGTCGGCGTCGAGCGCGACCGCCCAGACATCTCCGGCCGGGACGCGGTTCGGCTCTGGCACGAACACGAGCGGGGCGTCGACGGCGCGCTCGACACGCTCGTCTCGTACAACCGGGAGGACGCCGTCCACCTGCGCGATCTGATGGACACCGTGACCGAGCGCCTCCACGCGGAGACGTTCGTCGAATGACCGACCGCGAGTGGCGGCTGATCCGCGAACAGACGCTCCCCGGTCCGGAGGCGATGGCGTACGACGAGGCGGCGGCTCGAACCGCCGCCGAGGGTGGGCCGCGCACCGTCCGGCTCTACCGCTGGCGGCCGAGCACGCTCTCGTTGGGCTACCGGCAGGCCACGGACAGCGTCGACTGGGACGCCTGCGAGCGGGCGGGCGTCGACGTGGTCCGGCGGAACACGGGCGGCGGCGGCATCTACCACGACACCGACGGCGACATCTCCTACTCCATCATCGCGCCCGCCGACGAGGTGCCGGGTGACCTCCTCGAAACGTACGAGCAGTTCTGTGAGCCGCTGTTCGACGCCTTCGAGACGCTCGGCGTCGACGCCCGCTTCGTCGGCGCGGAGCAGGCGGCGATCCACGAGCCGGCGTGTTATCTCCGCGCGCTCCACCCCGCCCACGACATCGTCGCCGGTGACGGGCGCAAGCTCTCGGGCAACGCCCAGTACCGCCAGCAGGACGCCGTCATCCAGCACGGCTCCATCACCTTCCGCGCGGAGCCGGAGCGACACGTCGACTGCTTCGCGGGCGAGGTGACGCCCGCCGACTTCGCGGAGCGCGTGACGGGCCTCCACGAGCAGAACCCCGACCTGACGCGCCGCGAGGTCGTTGCGACGCTGGAAGAGGCGCTGGCCGACTGGGCCGGCGCGACGGAGGGTGAGTGGACCGACGCGGAGCGAGAGTTCGCGGAGCGGCGGGCCGACGAAAAGTACCGCAGCGAGGCGTGGAACCGCGACCGCGAGGACCCGACCGCGTAATCGGGCTCGCATCAGCGAGCGGAACCGTGCGTGGATCAGCCGAACTTGCCGGTGATGTAGTCCTCGACGCGGTCGGAGTCGGGATCCTGGAAGACCCGGTCGGTGTCGCCGAACTCGACGAGTTCGCCGCCGGTGAGGAAGACGGCCGTCTTGTCGGAGATCCGGGCCGCCTGCTGCATGTTGTGGGTGACGATGACGACGGTGTACTCCGTCGCGAGCTCGTCGATGAGGTCCTCGATCTTCGAGGTAGCGATGGGGTCGAGCGCGCTCGCCGGCTCGTCCATCAGGATCACCTCCGGGTCGACGGCGATGGCGCGGGCGATACAGAGCCGCTGTTGTTGGCCGCCCGAGAGGTCGAGCCCGGACTTGTCGAGTTGGTCGCTCACCTCGTCCCAGAGTGCGGCCCGCCGGAGCGCCTGCTCGACGGCCTCGTCCATGTTCTCGTCCATCCCTTGGATCCGCCGGCCGTAGGCGACGTTGTCGTAGATGCTCTTGGGGAACGGGTTCGGCTCCTGAAACACCATGCCGACGCGGCGACGGAGCGCGACGGGGTCGACGTCGTCGTCGTACACGTCCTTGCCGCGCAGGCGGAGTTCACCCTCGAACCGGGCGATGTCGATGAGGTCGTTCATGCGGTTGATACACCGCAGGAACGTCGACTTGCCACACCCCGACGGGCCGATCATGGCGGTGACCTTCCCCTCGGGGATCGACAGCGAGACGTCGTTCAGGGCCTGAACGTCGTCGTAGTAGAAGTCAACGTTCCGCGCCTCGATCATCGTCCGGGACGAGTCAGTCGCTGCCGCCGATCCCTCGTCGAGACCTGCGGTCACGTCCGTCGTGATGAGCCGCTCGTCGGTTCCGGGATTCGATTCGCCGTCGGCCATGGTGTCCTCGTTTCGCGCCATCAGTAATCACCTCGTTCGAACTCGTTTCGCAGCAGGATCGCGACGGAGTTCATCGTCAACAGGACGATGAGCAGCGTCACCACGCCCGCGGCGACGACGCCGTGCTGGAACGCCTCGCTCGGATACGACGACCACGTGAACACCTGCATCGGCATCGCGGTCATCTTCCCGAACAGCCCGCTTGGGGGACTGAACTTCGTCGTCGCCACGCCGATCATGATGAGCGGCGCGGTTTCGCCTATCGCCCGCCCCAGTGCGAGTATCGTCCCCGTCAGGATACCGGGGATAGCTCGCGGCATGATGACGTTCTTGATCGTCTGCCACCGCGTCGCGCCCATCCCGTAGGAGGCCTCGCGGAGCGAATCGGGCACCGACCGGATCGCCTCCCGCGCCGAGATGATGACGATGGGCAAGATCAGAAGCGAGAGCGTGAACGCCGCCGTGATGACCGTCCCGAACCCGAACTGGAGCGTGTTGGCGAACACGGCCAACCCGAGGATACCGTACACGACAGACGGGACGCCGGCGAGATTCGAGATGTTGATCCGGATGAGCTGTGTCACGGCCCCCGCCGGCCCACTGGACGGGGCGTACTCCTCCAGATACAACGCCGCCCCCACCCCGAGCACGAGCGTCAACAGCGCCACCAGCACGATCATGAATATCGAGCCGATGATCGCCGGATACAGTCCGGCCTGCTCGGCCGTCTGGGAGGGGGCCGAGGTCACGTACTGCCAGTCGAACCACGGCGACGGGCCGGTGATGCCGAGCAGGTCGGGGACGACGGCGAGGAGTCCGACGCCGAGCGCGAACGCGAGCGGTCCCACGACCCCGACCCGCCGACCGGGCGCGGCGAGGTTCCTGCCCGCGACGATGCTGAACGGGACGACGAGCGTCGGGAAGAACAGGAGCCACACCGAGCGTGACAGCACGGCCACCGTGTCGACCGCCGGGACCGCGAGTATCGGGACGACGAGCGTCGCGAGCGCGACGTAGTTCCCGTTCGGGCCGTCGAGATACCCGTCGACGACGTGCCGGGCGACGAGCGCCGTCGGGGCGATGACCGACAGGTAGTAGACGCCCGGGCCGCCGAGGACCCCGCCGATCCGTGACAGCGGACCGAGCAGGACCGTCCCGGCCACCGGGCCGGCGACGAGCACGCCGAGGACGGCGAGTCCCGTCCACGACGCCTCGACGCGTCGGCCGTACAGGTACAGCGCCCCGAGCGGGACGCCCACCGCGAGGAAGTAGGCGAACCACAGTCCCGAACCGGCGATGACCTCGAGGACGACAACCAGCGCGAAGCCGCTCAGGACCCCTCCCGTCGCCGTCGCAGCGAGTTCGAGGGCCGTCCGGCCGGCGAGCGGGTTCCGGCGGGCGTACAGGAGGAACCCGGCGACCGGCAGCACGACGGTGACGACCATCGTCGCGTACCACGCCGATTCGGCCGTTTCGAGCCCGAACGCGTCCCAGAACACGTAGCCGAGCAGGACGGCGAGCGAGAGGATACCGAACAGCGACGCGGCGAAGGTGACGTACTGGAAGACGACCCCTCTGAGCCGACTCACCCCGCCGAACGCCGCCGTTCCGTCTGTCCCCTGTCGCTCGGTTCCCGTCGCCATCAGTCGTAGTCCTCCTGGTAGTGTTGTACGAGCAGGTCGCTGATCACGTTCAGCACGAGTGTCATGACGAACAGCGTGAGCCCGATCGCGAACAGCGCCCGGTAGGCGGTCGTGCCCCCCGAGAGGTCACTCAGACCGAGCTGGATGATGGCGCTCGTCATCGTCTGTGTCGACTTGAAAAACGAGGTCAGTAGCTCCGGGACGCTTCCCGGGAACCGTGCGGTCTGTCCGGCCGCGACGACGACGATCATCGTCTCGCCGATGGCCCGCGAGAGCGCGAGGACGAACGAGGAGGCGATCCCCGACGCCGCCGAGGGGATGACCACGCCGGTCGAGACGTCGAACTTCGTCGCGCCGAGACCGTAGGACGCCTCCCGCAGCGAGTCGGGCACCGCGCTCATCGCGTCCTCGCTGATCGAGGAGACCATCGGGATTATCATGACACCCATGATGATCGACGCCGAGAGGGCGTTGAACGTCCCGAGTTCGAGCCCCGGAATCGCGTTCAGCAGCGGCGTCACGTAGACGAGCGCGAAGTAGCCGTAGACGACCGTCGGCACCCCGGCGAGCACCTCCAACATCGGTTTCAGGACCGCGCGCCGGCCGGCCGAGGCGTACTCCGCGAGATACGTGGCGGTGAGCAGGCCGAACGGCAACGCGACGGCCGCCGCCCCGGCCGTAATGACCAGTGTACCGAACACGAGCGGTAACACGCCGAACACCTTTGGCCGGATCGCGGGACTGAACTGTGTGCCGAGCAGGAACTCGCCGAGAGAGACGTTCTGGAAGAAGCCGACCGCCGGCACCGCAAGCGAGAGGACGATGCCGACCGTGGCTAGCACCGATATCACCGCGCAGGCGAGGAACGCCACCTGATAGATGCGCTCGCGGAGATCCTGAAAGCCGCGGTCGCCGCGGAGATCGATTGGTGCTGACTCGTTGCTCATCTCCTACGATGGATTCGGTGGGTGGTGGAATTAAATTGCGGGGATACGCGCTCCCTTCGGTCCCCGGTTCAGGGGACACTCAGTTCAGCCCATCTCTTCGATGGCCGCGTTCAGCTCATCGAGTTCCTTCTGGGCCTGCTCGTCGCTCCGCGGCACGTAGCCGACCTGCTCGGCGACGACCTCCTCACTCGTCGACTGCTCGATGAAGTATCGCATGAACTCCGCGATGTGGTCCTCCGAGAGCCGATTCTCGTTGGGGTAGGTGAACAGCGGCCGCGACAGCGGCGTGTACTCGCCCGAAGCGGCCGTCTCCAGCGACGGCTTGACCGGGCCGTCGCCGTCGTCGATGGCGACCGCAGTCACCTGGTCGGGGTTCTGGAAGAAGTACGCGAAGCCGAAGTAACCGATGGCGTACGGGCTCCCCTGGACACCTTGGACGATGGTGCGGTCGGTCTCCGTCGGCTCGTAGTCCTGCGTGTGGGCACCCTCCTCGCCCATGATGGTCTCGGTGAAGTAGTCGAACGTCCCGGAGGTCTCCGCGGCACCGAACCGCTCGATCTCCTCGTCGGGCCACTGGTCGTTCACGTCCGCCCACGTCTGGTCGGCCGACGCGTCGGGGCCCCAGATCTGTTCGAGTTCCTCGACGGTCATCTCCGTCGCCCAGTCGTTCTCGTTGTTGATGACCACCGTCAGCGCGTCCGTCGCCACCACGACCTCGTGGGAGACGACGTCGTTGCTCATGCAGTTCTCCTTCTCGCTGTCCTTGATCGGCCGCGAGGCGTTGTTGATGTCCGACTCGCCCGGACAGAAGAAGTTCTCGAAGCCACCGCCGGAGCCGGTCGACTGGATACTGATATCGACCTCGGAGTTGTCCTTCCGGAACTGCTCCGCGACCGCCGTGGCGAGCGGGAACACCGTCGAGGAGCCGGTGATGTCGATCTCTCCCGAGAGTTCCGTCGAGGTGCCCGTGTCCTCGCTGCCGCCGCTCTCGCCGTTACCATTCCCAGATTCCTCGGTGCAGCCGGCCAGCCCGACGGCACCGACGGCGCCGGCAGTCGTGAGGAAACTCCGCCGCGAAGCCGTTCTCGCCCTGTCGTCTGTCATCACCTACGGATTCTCCGACCGAACTAAAGGGGTTGCTAATACCGTTTCCCTCCGCTCCGGACCCCCGCCGACCGAACTGTTCTCATGTGCATGTCTATATAGCACACGCACTGGGTCCGCAATCCCTTTCGGGGTGGCACGCGCACGCCGGGTATGCTCGAAGCCGGCGATACTGCCCCCGAGTTCAGCACACCGAATCAACACGGCGAGACGGTCGCGCCCGACTTCGACGGCGCGACAGTCGTCTACTTCTACCCGAAAGATTTCACCGGCGGCTGTACCATCGAGGCCAACGAGTTTCAGGACGCGCTCCCCGAGTACCGTGACGCCGACGTCACGGTGTACGGCGTCTCGAAGGACGACCGCGAGACGCACGCCGACTTCGCCGGCGAGGAAGGCATCGACTTCGAACTGCTCGCTGACCCCGACGGCGAGATAGCCGACGCGTTCGGCGTCTCCCTGCTCGACAGCGGCGTGACCGACCGCGTGACCTTCCTCGTCGTCGACGGAGAGGTCGTCGCCACCTACGATCCCGAACTCGCCGAGCCCGTCGGTCACGCCCGCGAGGTCCTCGACGACGCGAAGGAGCACACCGCAGCCTGACGCGGGAGCCGAGACGCATTTATCACCGCGGCGACAAGGCCGCTCATGAGCGGTGCCGACCGGTTCATGTTCTACGGGTTGCTGCTCGTGTTCGCGCTCGTGCTGGTGGGGCTGGTCGTCGCATTCGTCGTCGGGTGACGCTCGGAGGCAGCGGTGTCGCCGCCTCAGAGGTCGGGAAACTCCTCTTGATACGCCGTTCCGTGGAGTCGGTCCTCGCGGAGCGGCCAGAACGCCAACAGCGTCGCGGTCTCGCCCTCGACCGTGCGTGAGGTGTGTGGCACCTCCGGCGGGATCGTCACCGCGTCGTACGGCGTGAGTTCGAGTCGCTCGCCGTCGACCAGAAAGTCGAGTCGCCCCTCGACGAGCATGTTCATCTGCTCGTAGGGGTGGGTGTGCGGTTCGCCGTCTTCCTTCTCGGGGGTGATCTGCGAGAACCCGAGCAGCTGGTCGACGCCGCGGAAGACGACCTGTCTGAAGCCGGGTTCGTCGCGAACCGCCGGGGCGTCCGCTAAGTCGTACACCGACGGCACCTCGCTCTCGTCGTACGCGCGCACCATCGGTTACCTCTCTTGGCGACCGCGGGCATAAGTGTGCGCGTCGGGCCACCACGCGTTGCCGACGCCGAGCACGAACCCGTCGGGGAGCGCGTACTGGTGGTCGACTTCGTCCGTGACGGGGTAGCCGATCGGATCGAGGTCGCCGTCGCCGGAGTTCCCGAGGACGACGCACCCGTCGTTGAGGTTGTCGTACTCGTCGCCCTGCGCGTCAGCGTGGACCGCCTGCACGCCGATGGTGTCACGGTTGGAGGTGATGGTTCCGTCGTAGGCGTCGAACAGCGGGGAGGAGGTGTCGAACGCCGTCGTCGTGAGCACCGCCGGGTCGTCGTTCACGGTGTTCGTCGCGTCCGTGACCTGGTCGTCGTCGAGTCGCAGGCCGGCTCGACCCGAAGCGGTGGCATTCAACTGTGGAGCGAGGTGTCTGTGCTCCGACGGGAAAACATATATCACTTGAGGCGTTTTCCTGTGTCGAGATACCATGACACAGCCTACCGAAACGGCGAGTCGTTCGCTGGTCCGGTCGCTCTACGCCGTCGGCGCTGCGGGTCCAGTCGCAGTCAGCGTCGCCGACGGTCCGACCGTCGTCGGCCACTCCTCGCGCATCGACCGCGACGAGGCGGGCATTCGGGTTGAGGTGTGTCCCTACGAGGGCGACGCGCCGCAGTACCGCGTGCGAGCACACCGGACGCCCGCAGGCTGGCAGCCACCGCACGTCGAGCGACGGTCGCTGACGGAGTCGTGGACCCGGTGTGGCCGTCTCGCCGACGTGACTCCCGCTCCCCGCACGCCCGAGGAGTGAGCGCCGGCCGCACGTTCCGAGCGTGCGTTCGTTCCCCCACGACACCCCCTGTCTTGGGGCGGTGACGCAGGGGACATCACCGGACGCATATGTTAGCGAACAGCTATACGGCGGTGGCCCGGAGAGCTGCGTACATGTCTTCTGAACCCGACGTGGAAGTCGTAACCGACGTCGTGTATCCGACCGCACTCGAAGCGCTTCGAACCCGGCGCTCGGGCCACAACTTCGACCCGACGACAGACATCGACGACAAGACGCTGCGCGGCCTCGTCGAGGACGCCACGCTCGCGCCCTCCTCGTACAATCTCCAGCCGTGGGAGTTCGTCGCCGTGCAGGACGACGACCGCCTCGACGAAATCGTCGAACTCGCCTACGGCCAACAGCACGTCAAGGAGGCCGGCACGGCCATCCTCGTCGTCGGCCACACGGCCCCCGAAACTGCCGACCGCGTCTTCGAGGAGTGGGTCGAGGGTGATCGCATGGACGAGGAGACGGCCGCACAGACCAAAGAGCAGACGCTCGGCATGTACGCCGACGACCGCATGGGCCGCGACTACGGCATCCGCAACGCCAGTCTGGCCGCGCAGAATCTCCTGCTGTCCGCGCACGCTCGCGGGCTGACCGCCACCCCCATGATCGGCTTCGACGCCGAGGGCATCGCGGAGTTCCTCGGCCTGCCGGACGACAAGATTCCGGTCGTGCTCATCGCCGTCGGGCCGAGCGGCGGCGAGGAACCCGAACGACTTCCTCGCCGCGACGTGGACGAAGTCCTCCACCGCGAGGAGTACTGATACGCGTTTCACGCACACCTCGTCTCTATTTTCACGAAACGGTTATCGCGAGTCGCCAGCGGCGGCGCTCTGACCGGCAGGGCGGCGGGATTTTTGTGCGCCTCGGGCGATATGCGGCCATGGAATCAGCGGCGCGCGTCCCGTTGCTCGACCGCGAGGACCTTCCCGAGGAGTACCGGTATCTCTTCGACGAGGACGTGCTCGGCGAACTGAACCTGTTTCGGGCGATGGGCCACGTCCCGCGGACGATGCAGGCGTACATGCGGTTCGGCACGGCACAGTGGAACGCCGGCGATCTGTCCACCCACGAACGCGAACTCGCCATCCTCGCGGTCGCCCGGTCGGTCCGCTCGCGGTACGAGTGGCACCAACACGTCGACATCGGCCGGGACGCCGGCATCTCGGCCGAGGAACTCCGACACGTCGCCCGGAGCGACTACACACCGTTTCCGGAGCGAGAGCAGGCGATCATGCGATACGCCGAGGCCGTCGCCGGCGGCGCGGTCACCGGACCGCTGTTCGAGGCCGCCGCGACCGTCACCGACACCGAGACGGTCGTCGGGCTGACGCTGCTCGCCGGCCACTATCTGCTGACGGCACGGTTCCTCGACGCGCTCGCGGTGCCTATCGAGGGCTCCTTCGCCGGCTGGCACCCCGACGCCTGAGTTCGCGAACGCGAGCAGGAAGGGCGTCGACGCGAACCGGGTGTCCGGGACCCAAGGCGATGTTCAGATGCGCGGGTCGTCGCTCGGCCGAGCAACCGTGCTGGGCGGGACTGAAAGGGGCCGTTATCGGCGGCTTCGCCGCCGATTGCTCGGGAGAGCGTCGCTCTCCCGGTGGGCGGTCGATCCGGCCCCCGCGTTCGGAAGACGCTCCGCGTCTTCCGCAGCCCAGCAGCAATCTGCGATTTCTGCGGGCTGGTCCACGCTGCGCGCGACCGTACCGACCGGGGGCTTTCTACACCCCTTGGCTGGCTAGTCGCCGAATTCACCCTTATCTGAACACTATCGATTCCGACGCCCCACGACTTACCTGTGTCCCGCTCCGACAAGTGCACACACGGAATGGTTCCGAGAGACGTTCGACAACGGCCGGACGCCGAGCAGCCGCCGGTCCCGTGTGCTGCGTGTCGGGCCGTCTTCGAGTCGCCCGACCGAGATGCTGCCGCGTTCCTGCTCGTCGACCAGCTGACGATCCCCGTCGTCGGCTGTGCCGACCACCTCGACGAGTTCCGCGCCGTCTGCGGCCACACGACCGACGGGACGGCCGACCTCCTCGACCATCGGCCGGCCGGCGGCATCGCGTGTCCGGGCTGTCGGCTCGCTCCCCGTAGCCACGAGCATCCGCTGATTCCAGTCGAGCGGGGTGGCGTCGTCGTGCTCGCGTGTCCGACTCACCGGTCGCAGATCGTCGGCCGCTTCCAAACGGGACTGGAGACGCGTCGGCAGATCACCTCGCCGCTCGACACGTCGTAGCGGCGCGTCGGCGTCAGTCGTAGTAGCTCAGTCGCTCCACCACGTCGGCGAAGGCGACGTTCTCCTGCACGTCGGCGATCTCGATGCGCACGCGCTCACCCTCCTCGGCGTCCGGCACGATGACGACGAAACCCCGCTCGACGCGGGTCAGGCCGTCGCCCTGATCGCCCGT
The DNA here is from genome assembly GCA_003021175.1 of Halobacteriales archaeon QH_7_66_36. GTDB lineage: Archaea > Halobacteriota > Halobacteria > Halobacteriales > Haloarculaceae > Halosegnis. Next base: position 184,166 of record PXQV01000010.1, read on the forward strand.
GTCCTCGATCTCGACGGTGCGCTGTTCTCCCTCATCGACCGGCGGACTGGGCGGACTGGAGGGGTCGCGGTCACGCGTCGGCTGCGGGGTCGTCGCCTCGCGCTCGTCGCCGGACGCGTCGGCCGTCTCGCCGTCGGTCGACGGCGACCGGAAGATCGCCACGCGGTACGTCTCGTCTTCCCGTAGCTCGCCGAGTTCGAGCTCCCGAGCCGGCACGTCGATAACGTACGAATCGTCTCGGGTTTCTACCTCCGCGGAGAACAGACAACGTAACTGGTCAGAAATATCCATCAGTTGGGCCTCTACGGCATGATACGCGAGGGGAGGTACTTTACTTTATCTGTAGACAGCCGAGAGCCGCGTCAGCGCGGGCAACACGCCGGTCGCGCGTCGACGCCGCTCCCTCACCGGCGTGACCGCCGTGCCGCACAGCGACGGCTCGGTCCCACGCCCTCACACTTGACGAGCTCGTACTGCTCCAGCTTCCGGAGATACGTCCGGACGGTCCGCTTCGTCTTCGGCTCGTCAGCCCGCCGCGCGTAGCGGTCGTAGAGGTCCTTCGGCATCGACGGTCCCGACTCCAAGAGCACGTCGTACACCAGCCGCTGGTCGTCGGTGAGCTTGCCGAGGCTTCGCTGTCGGAGTTCGAGATCCGGCGGACGCGTGGGCCCGTCTCTGTGGTCGTAACTGCTCCCCGGCCACCGATACAGATACGCCGCGCCGGCACGTAACGCCGATATGTCGCCGAGAGGGCTACGGCAACTCGCCGGCCGGTGGGTCCCGTGAGCGACCGCCCCGGATCCGCGCTGGTGTGTGCGGAGTCGCTGTCGCCGCTCGCGACGGCGACCGAGCGCGTCCTCGCCAGATACGACTACGAGATCGCGGCGGCGACCGACGCGATCGACGCGGCCGTCCCCGGCTTCGGTGGGCTGTTCGACCCGGAAACATCGGCGGACGAACTCGCCGACGCACTCGAACGCGTGCTCGACGCGACCGACGAGACGCCGGTCCGCGATCAGCCACCGAGTGCCGGAAGCTCGGTGTGTCTCTACGTCGACGGCAGTTCGCGCGGCAACCCCGGTCCGGCGGGAGCGGGGGCCGTGCTCGTGGCCGACGACGGGGAGACGCTGGCCCGCCTCGGCCGGCCGGTCGGGTCGCGGGCGGGCAACAACACGGCCGAACACGCCGCGCTCCACCTCGGAATCTCGCAGCTTCTCGCCCGCTGTGACCCGGAGCGTGTCGAGATACGCCTCGACTCGCGGACCGTCATCCGCGGCGTGTGGGGCGACCCGGACTCGCCAGCCGAGGAGTTCGGCGCGTATCGGCGCGCGATCGACGACCTGCTGGCGCACGTGCCGGAGCACGACTGGCAACATCTCGTCGACAGCGACCCGAATCCGGCCGACGCGCTCGCGACCGTCAGCGCCGACATCGCGGCCCTCGGCCCGGGCGACTGAACGACGGCACGAGGGACACTCGTCCGGTCGGGTTCGGTGTGCCGTGGTGATCCGCCTCGTGAAACGCCGTCTCACGGGACTCCGTCTCGCGCAGGGCTCTTAGGCCTGTAACCCCTCGATTGGGTAATGAGAAACACGTCGCTGAGCGGGTGGTGTCCCTGACCCGGACAGGCCTCGTTCCGTCGCTACCGACCCTGCCGACAGTTCCGACACGCTACCGTGACGCCGCGCTGTTCGTGCTGCTCGCCGTCCTCTTCGGCGGCGCGTTCGTCGCGATCAAGACCGGCCTCCGCGAACTGCCGCCGGTGCTGTTCGCCAGCCTCCGGTTCGACATCGCGGCGGTCGCGCTGTTGGCCTACGTCGCGGCCACGCGCCCTCGGTCGACGTGGCTCCCGAGCAGTCGCGGCGACCTGCTCGGTATCGGCGTGGCGGCGGTGTTCCTCGTCGCCATCAACAACGGGCTGTTGTTCCTCGGACAGGAGGCGACGACGCCCGCGACGGCCTCGGTCATGTACGGGCTGAATCCGGTGCTCGCACCGGTGTTCGCCCTGTGGCTGCTGAACGACCGGCTCTCTCGGGTCGGCGCGCTCGGCATCGGCGTCGCGCTGAGCGGCGTGGTGATCATCGTCCGGCCGTCGCCCTCCGCCTTCGCCGACGCGAGTTCGGTCGGACAACTGCTCGTGTTGGGCGCGGCGGCGGCCGTCGCGCTCGGGAGCGTCCTGCTCCGTCGCATCGGCCCGCGGGTGGACAGCGTCCCGCTGACGGCGTGGGCGATGGCCGGCGGCGCGCTCCTGCTCCACGGCGGGAGCCTCGCGGCCGGCGAGTCGTTAGCGAGCGTGGCGGCCATCGGCCCGGCGACCGTCGCGAGCCTGTTCGTCGTCGCCGTTCCGTCGACGGCCGTCGCGTACGCGATCCACTTCGGCCTCATCGAGCGGGCCGGCCCGGTTCGCGCCAACATGGTCGCGTACGCCGTCCCCGTGTTCGCGGCGCTGTTGGGGTGGCTCCTGCTCGGCGCGCCGGTGTCACGCTGGACGATGATCGGCTTCCCGGTCGTCGTCACTGGCTTCACCTTGGTCGAGCGTGAGACGCTCCGGCGCGAACTGTGTCGGCTCCGCCGGCGGACGACCGACCAGACGCCGTCGGCGGCACCGCCCTGCGACGACTGACCGTCAGAAGATCACGCGACGAGTGCGGCGTCGAGCAGTTCGAGCGGATGGCGAACCTCGTAGCCCGTGCCGTGTTCCATCTGCATCGCGCAGGTGGGACACTCCGTCATGCCGGTTTGTCCCTCGGCGGCCTCCATGTGGTCGAACATCTCGTCGCCGATTGCCATCGACGTGTTGTACTTCTCCTCCTTCCAGCCGTAGGTGCCGGAGATACCGGAACAGGAGTCGCCGACATCCGTGACGCCGACATCGTCGAGGTCGCGGAACAGCTCCACGGCCTGTCGCTCTAACCCCTGATTGCGTGCGTGACACGGAGCGTGGTAGGCGAACTCCTCGGCGAGGGCACCGTCGATCTCAGCGTCGGCGAGCGCGCCGCGGAGATCCTCGTGGACGCGGAGATACTCGACGGCTTCGAAGGTGTGGGCGGCCACCTCGTCGACGCCCTCGATGTCGAACAGCTCCGGATACTCCTGACGGAGCGCCATCGAACAGGAGGTGCACGACGCGATGGCGTCGTACCCCTGGTCGACGAGGTCAGCCATCGAGGAGACGTTCACCTCGGCGTGGCGGCGGGCGTCGTCGAGCATCCCGTTGGCGAACATCGGCGTGCCGGAACACTTCTGGTCGGGGACGACCACCTCGTAGCCGAACTGCTCGAACACCCGGACCATCGCCTTCCCGACCTCCGTCGTGTTGTAGTTGGCGTAACAGCCGTGGAAGTACGCGACCTTCTTGTCGGCGTCGCGGGGGTCGCCGCGGGCCGCGCGCCGCTCTCGTGCACGGCGGCGGGAGCCGTCGGCTCCGCCCCGCCGCGTCCACCACTCGCGGAACGTCTCCGTCGCGAACGCGGGGAACTCACGCTCGCTGGTGATACCCATCGTCTTTTCCAACAGCCAGCGGGCGGGCCCGAAGTTCATCGCGGCGTTGGCGAGGCGGGGGGCCTTGCTGGCGAGGAACGCCGAGGTGCGGTAGTTCGCGAGCAGGCGATTGCGCCAGTACTTCACCGAGAGCTTCGACATCCCGTCGACGTACTCCCCGCGGGCGGCGTTGTGCATCTGCGAGAGCGGCACGTCGGCGGGACAGGCCTCGTCACACCGCATGCAGTTCGAGCAGTCCATCACCGACTCGTCGACGGTGTGCTCGTCGTCACGCTGTTTCAGCCGCCACTGCTCCGGGCCTTGGAACTTCGGGCCGGGGAAGTCGTCGTCGACCTCCGCGACCGGACAGTTCGTGTCGCACGTCGAGCACTTGTAACAGGAGTCCGACCCCGACCGGAGGTCGAAGCCGGGGTCGTCGTCGAACACGTCGATGGGGAACTCGTCGTCGGCGTCGGGCTGTGAGGCGTCGCTCATCGTGCCCTCCGTGCCGCGCTTCGGCCGGCGGCGTAGCCCGTCGCAATCGAGACGCCGCTCCCCGACTTCTCGGCGGCGAAGTCGTAGCCGCCGAGCACCGACCCGGCGGCGCGCACGTTGTCGAACTCGACGCTATCGTCGCCGTCGACCGGTCTGAGGTCGTCGTCGGTGTGGACGCCGAACCGGGCGAAGTCGTGGTTGCCGAACGCCTCGCGGTCGAACCAGTCGTAGCGGTCGTCGGCGTGTGCGACGTGACAGTCGAACACCGGTTCGTACACGCGCTCGCGGTCCGAGTCGATGCCCTTCCCGACCAGTCCCCCCGTAGCCAGCACGTACTGGTCGGCGCTGTTCGGGATGTGCGCGCCGTTCTTCTCGACGTACACCTGCTCGACGCGGCCGTCGCCGTCGTACCCGACGACCGGGTTGCCGGCCGCGATACTGACGCCCGCCTCGTCGAGCGCGGCGAACAGCGAGTCTTCGAGACGGAGGCCCGGCAGCGATGGCGGGCCCATCGGTATCTCGAAGACGGCGGCGTCGAGTCGCTCCGCCAGCGCCGCCCGGATCTCGGCCGGGTCGTCGTCGCCGAGGATGGCCGGGAAGCCGATTCGCGGCTCGCCGTCGTGCTCGGCGGCGACCCGGTCGGCCAGCGCCGCGCGAACCGGGCGCTCGCGCCCGTCGACCTCGACCGTGCCGTCCGTGTCGAGCAGTTTCGCGTACCGGGTGATCGCCGCGTCGGCGCGAAGATCACCCGGGAACTGGATCGTGACGCCGCGAACGTCGAACGGAACGCCCGCGGCCGTGAGATGCGCGGCGACGTGCGGGGCGTCGAAGTCGGTCATCGACTCGACGCCGATCAACAGCGCGTCGCGGCTGTCGCTCGCGACGCCGTCGCTGACCCCGGCCGGATAGCGCGCGGTCGGTTTGACCGTGCCGCCGTGGGTCGGAAGGAGGGCGTTCGCGTCGGTGTGGCCGCCGCGGTAGCGGGGCGTCACCTCGTCGAACAGCGCCATCGCCTCGCGGACCGTGCCGACGCCGACCGTCCGGTACGGGTGGTCGGCCGGCAGGTCCGGGATGGCGTCGTACGGGTCGACCAGCGGCCCCTCGCCGTCGGCGGTGTAGCCGAGCACGTCCACCAGTCCGGAGGCGTTGCGGAGGGTGCTCTGCTTGGCGGCGACCAGCCGAACGGCTGCGCCCTCGCGTGCCGCCGCGAGCGCGCTCGTGAGGCCGGCGAGTCCCCCGCCGATCACGAGGACGTCGGACTCAATCGCCACGCTGATCGCCTCCGTCGGCGGCGACGCCGGCGTCGAACGCGCCGAAGTCGACCGGGTCGCCGTCGGCCGGGTCATTGTCGCGGTTCTGTGTCGTCACGTGCAGCGCGTAGTTCAGCATCGCCTGCGAGAGCTGTTCGCCCCACAGCGCGTGTCGCTGGCCCGTCCAGCGCTCTCGGAGGAGGTCGTCCCACGCCTCGCGGACGACCGCTTCCCCGTGGTCGTCGTGGAGTTCGCCGGCCAGTCGGTGACAGCAGAAGCCGCCCTGACAGCTCCCCATCGAGGCGCGGGTGCGGAGCCGGACGGCGTTGAGGTCCGACCCGGACTGGCCGATGGCGTCCTGTATCTCGGCGCGCGTCACCGCCTCGCAGTTACACACCGTCGGATTCGGGCTCGACGTTTCGAGCACGTCGTCGGCCCGCGAGCCGAGGCGTTCGACGCTCCGGCGGCCGATCGGCGACCGGAGGCCGAACTCGTCCATGTAGTCGCGCAGCACCGAGAACGCCTCGCTGCCCGGCAGGGACACGTCGGCGGTGCGGCAGTCGGCACTGACGCCGAACCGCTCGCAGACGTGGTCGCTGACCGCCTCGGCCATCAGCCGGTAGGTCGTGAGCTTCCCGCCGACGATGGTGGTTAGCCCGTCGAGCGCGTCGCGCTCGGCGTGGTCGAGCAGGAAGTAGTCGCGGGTGATGTCCGTCGGGTCGTCGCTGTCGACCGAGGGCGGTTCGTACAGCGGTCGCACCCCCCAGAAGGAGCGGATCGTCCGCGCGTCCCGCAGCATCGGCACCAGCTCCGCGAGGGTGTCGATCATCGCGTCGACCTCCCAGTGCTCCTCGGGATACTCCTCGGGGTCGTCGACCTCCTCGTCGGTCGTGCCGAGGATGGCCGCCGTCTCGTGTGGCACGATGATGTCCGCGTCCCCCTTCGGCCGACAGCGGTTGATGACGGTGTCGACCTGCCGGGTGTTCATGACCGTCATCACGCCCTTCGAGGGGCGAACCTCGATGTCGACGCCGGCCATCGCGCCGATCCGGCCGGCCCACGCGCCCGTCGCGTTGACGACGTGGTCGGCGCGGATCACCTCAGTGCCACCCTCCGTGCCGTGGACGTGTTTGCCCGGGCCGGACGCGTGGTCGACTTCCACGCCGACCACCTCGCCGTCCTCGACGCGTAGGTCCGTCACCGTCGAGTGCGTCTCGATTCGGGCACCGTGGTCGCGTGCGCTCGCGGCGTTCGCGACCACGAGCCGGAACGGGTCGACGGCCCCGTCCGGGACCGAGATCGCCTTTTCGATGTCCGGCGCGAGATGCGGCTCCACGGCGCGGGCTTCCTCGGCGGAGAGCACCTCCGTCGGGATGTCGCTCGCCGCACAGCCGTCCAGTTTCGTCTGGAAGTACGCCTCGGAGTCCTCGGGTCGCTTGACGAACAGGCCGCCGGTCGTCTCGACGCAGTGGCTCGCGATGTCGCGGAGCACGCGGTTCTCCTCGATACACTCCGCGGCGCTCACCTGATCGGAGACGGCGTAGCGCCCGCCGCTGTGGAGCAGGCCGTGCATCCGGCCCGTCGTGCCGTGCGTCAGATTCCCCTGCTCGACGAGCGTCACCTCGACGCCCCGCATCGAGAGGTCCCGGGCGATACCAGCCCCGGTCGAGCCGCCGCCGATGACGACGACGTGTGGTGGCGATACCATTCGCGTACCCACGTCTACGTCCCAACGCACCTTTGATTCACCGGTAGGATCGACCCGACAGCGCGAGTGGCACCGATGGACTGACGACGGTGCGGCGCGCATCGGCGCGACGTGAGATACGCGACGCACGGCCAGACGCCGTCCGCGTCGAGCCCACCGGCGGTAGGTGGCGAACCGACGGGGCGTCTACCGACCGAGCGACATCGACATCCGAGATAACGACATGCCAGCAACGTACGTCGGCGCGATAGATCAGGGGACGACCGGCACCCGGTTCATGATCTTCGACCACGGGGGACGGGTCGTCGCCAACGCGTACGAACAGCACGAACAGATATACCCGGAGCCGGGCTGGGTCGAACACGACCCGATCGAGATCTGGGAGAACACCAAAACGGTCGTGACGGCCGGGCTCGCGGAGGCCGGGCTGGCGGCCGACCAGCTGGCGGCTCTGGGGATCACGAACCAGCGCGAGACGACCGTCGTCTGGGACGCGCCGAGCGGGAAGCCGGTGTACAACGCGCTCGTCTGGCAGGATCGCCGCACGACCGACCGGGTGGAGGAACTGCAGGAAGCCGGGAAGGTCGAGGAGATCCGCGAGAAGACCGGACTGGAGTGTGACGCGTACTTCTCGGCGACCAAGACGGAGTGGATACTCGACAACGCCGAACCGCTGAAACTCGAGAGCGCTCGGTCGCGCAATCTCCGCGACCGCGCCTGCGAGGGCGAGCTACTGGTGGGCACCATCGACGCGTGGCTCATCTACAACCTCACGGGCAACCACGTCACCGACGTCTCCAACGCCTCGCGGACGATGCTGTACGACATCGAGGATCTGGACTGGGACCCCGACCTTCTCGAAGAGTTCGGCGTGCCGGCGGCGATGTTGCCGGACGTGCGGCCGTCGTCCGACGAGGAGTTCTACGGCCACACCGACCCGGACGGCTTCCTCGGTGCCGAGGTGCCGGTCGCCGGCGCGCTGGGCGACCAGCAGGCGGCGCTGTTCGGGCAGACCTGCTTCGACGCGGGCGACGCGAAGAACACGTACGGCACCGGCTCGTTTTATCTGATGAACACCGGCGAGACGGCCGTCGAGTCCGACCACGGCCTGCTCACCACCATCGGCTTCCAGCGCTCGGGCGAACCCGTCCAGTACGCGCTGGAAGGGTCGATCTTCGTCACCGGGGCGGCCATCGAGTGGCTCGAAGACGTCGACCTGATCAACAACGCCGCGCAGACGGCCGACCTCGCGAGGTCTGTCGATTCGACCGACGACGTCTACGTGGTGCCGGCGTTCACCGGCTTGGGTGCCCCACACTGGGACGGCCGCGCACGCGGGACGATAGTCGGGCTGACCCGCGGGACGGAGAAGGCGCATCTGGTGCGGGCGACGCTGGAGTCGATCGGCTACCGGACGCGCGACATCGCCGAGGCGATGGAGGCCGATTCGGGCGTGGAGACGACCACGCTCCGGGTCGACGGCGGCGCGGTGAAGAACGACTTCCTCTGTCAGCTGCAGAGCGACATCATCCAGACGGATATCGTCCGTCCGGAGGTCGACGAGACGACGGCGCTCGGGGCGGCGTACGCCGCTGGTCTCGCGGTCGGCTACTGGGACAGCGTCGACGAGCTCCGGTCGAACTGGCAGGTCGACGAGACGTTCGAGCCGGAGATGGACGCCGAACGGGCGGACGACATGTACGGCCGGTGGGACGACGCCGTCGAGCGCTCGCGTGGCTGGGCGAGCGAGGGGTGACCGGCTCCCGTCTCGGCGCGTCGCCCCGTGGATGTTTGGGAAGGTGAACCACCGCTCAGACCGGAGTCGTGCCGTTCGACTGGGCGGTGTGACGGTCGTCGCGAGCGGAAACCGGTTTGAACCGTCGGTTGCAAGGGGGCGTATGAGCGACGATCGCGCGGATCTCCGGTTGCGGAAACGCGTCGATGAAATCCGGGATCTCGAAGGCCAAGGCACGGAGCTGGTGACGCTGTTCATCCCGCCGGACGACAACCTACAGAGTTGGGTGCGGCGACTGAGCAGCGAGTACTCCGAGGCGGGCAACATCAAGTCGAAGCGGACGCGGACGAACGTCCAGTCCGCCCTTAAGAAGGCGAAGAACCTGCTCCAGCAGTACAAGCAGACACCCGAGAACGGGCTGGTGGTGTTCACCGGACAGGTGGACGACGAATTCATCTCGCTGCTGTTCGACGACCTCCCACACCCCATCTCGGAGTCGAACTACATCTGCGACGACCACTTCCACACGGAGCCGGTCGAGAGTCTGGTCACGCCAGACGAGGCGTACGGTCTGATCGTGGTCACCCGCGACAAGGCGACCATCGGCCTGCTGGTCGGCGACCGTATCGAGACGGTCCGCGAAATCGAGAGTCTCGTGATGGGCAAAACGCGGGCGGGCGGTCAGAGTGCTCAACGGTTCAAGCGGATTCGCGAGAAACAGAAAGAGGAACACTTCAAGGACGTGGCCGCCGCGGCCGCCGACACCTTCCTCGACGACGAGGGCGAGCAGTTGGACGTTGAGGGCGTGCTCATCGGCGGGACGGACATCACCGTCGACGACTTCGTGAGCCACGACTGGCTCGACTACCGGATCAAGGAGAACACGCTCGGGAAGTTCAACGTCGCCCACGGCGACCAGACCGGGCTCAAACAGCTCGTCGACAAGGCCGAGAGCGTGCTGCAGGCGGACAAGCAGAGTCAGGCCCGCGAGCTGATGGGCCGATTCATGCAGGGACTGCGCGGCGACGCCGACCCGGCCGTGGCGTACGGCGGCGAGGAGGTCGACCGCGCGCTGGAGTACGGCGCGGTCGACACAATTCTGCTGTCGGAGTCGCTCGACGGCGACCGGATCGACGACCTGAGCGAGCGCGCCGAGAACATCGGCAGCGACGTACAGCTCGTCTCCACCGCCTTCGAGGAGGGCGAGCAGCTGCGGAACGTGTTCGGCGGCGTGGCCGCCGTCCTGCGGTACGAGATCTGATTGCACCGGGGCGAGCGGCGTCCGTCACTCCTCTAACTGCTCCTGCCACGTCTGTACCGCCGCCATCAGTTCGACCGGCGGCGTCTCGTTCACGTCCGTCGCGCGGAGGTCGTCGAGGACGGCTTCGATGTCGTCGTCCAGCACCGAGTCGCTCGCGGCGTCGGTTGCCTGTTCGCCACTTTCCTCGCCGTCGGTCGCGCTGTCGGTGAACTCCCCGCGTCCTAAATCGAACGTCGTCTGGACGGTGCCGTCCGACGAGCCACCACGCGCCTCGATTGCCTTCTCGCGGCGGAGCCGGTCGAGGACGGTCTCGGCCCGCGAGACGACGGGGTCGGGGACGCCCGCGAGTTCGGCGACGTGGACGCCGTAGGAGCGGTCGGTCGGTCCCTCGGCGACCGTCCGCAGGAACGTCACGTCGTCGCCCGCGTCGTCCACCGCGACGTGGACGTTCGCCACGCGGTCGAGGTGGTCCGCGAGCGCGGTGAGTTCGTGGTAGTGGGTGGCGAACAGCGTCTTCGCGCCGACCTCGTTGTGGAGATACTCGGTCGCGGCCCACGCGATGGAGATGCCGTCGTACGTCGCCGTCCCCCGGCCCACCTCGTCGAGGACGACCAGCGACTCCTCGGTCGCCGAGTGGAGGATGTTCGCCAACTCGCCCATCTCGACCATGAACGTCGAGCGGCCCTGCGCGAGTTCGTCGAGCGCGCCGACGCGTGTGAAGATGCCGTCGACGAGACCGACCTCGGCGGCGTCGGCGGGGACGAAGCTGCCGACCTGCGCGAGCAGCGTGACGAGCGCCGCCTGTCGCATGTACGTCGACTTCCCGCTCATGTTCGGGCCGGTGACGAGCAGGAACCGCCGGTCGCGGTCGAGATGGAGGTCGTTCGGGACGAACTCGACGGACTGCTCGACGACCGGGTGGCGACCCGCCTCGACGCGAAGCGTGTCGCCGTCGGTCAGTTCCGGGCGCGTCCAGTCGTTGCGCGCGGCGTGAGCCGAGAGCGAGCAGTACACGTCGAGTTCGGCGAGCGCGCGGCCGACGCGCTGGAACAGGTCGGCGCGGTCGGCGAGCCGGTCCCGGAGTTCCTGAAAGAGTTCGTATTCTAATTCGCCGCGCCGCTCCTCCAGTCGGATGATCTCGCGTTCTCGCTCGCGGAGCTCCGGCGTGGTGAACCGCTCGCTGTTCTTCAGCGTCTTGATCTGCTCGTAGTGGTCCGGGACGGCGTCGGCCTCCGACTGGCCCACCTGAATGTAGTAGCCGTCCGTCTTGTTTCGGTCGACGCTCAGATGCGCGAGCCCGTGCGCCTCGGACTCGCGGTCCGCGAGCGTGTCGATCCACTCGCGAGCGGACTCGTGCTGCTCGGTCACGTCGGCCAACTCCGGGTCGTAGTCGGGCGCGAGCAGGCCGCCCTCGGTCAGCGTGCCGGGTGGGTCGGTCGCGAGCGCGCCGTCCAGTTCGGCGTGGAGGTCGGCGACGGCCGCGCGGTCGACCCCCTCGAACACCGTTGCGACCGCGGAGTCGTCCAGTCGCGGGCTCGACTCGACGGCCTCGGCGAGGTCGGCGACCAGTCCGAGCGTGTCGCGGACGCGACAGGCCCCCGGCGCGTCCAGACTCCCCGACACCGCCCGCGAGGCCAGCCGTTCGAGGTCGTAGGCGTCGCCGAGCAGATCGCGGAGTCGTTCGCGGCCCATCGCGTCGGTCGCCAGCGCGGCGACGGCCGCCTGTCTGGCGTCGAGTTCCGCGCGGCGACGGGTCGGGCGGGCGAGCCACTCGCGGAGGAGGCGGCCGCCGGCGCTCGTCTCGGTGTGGTCGACCGTCTCGAACAGCGAGACGCCGCGGTCGGTCATCGGCTCCGTGAGTTCGAGGTTGCGCTGGGTGGTCGCGTCGAGCGTGACGTGCTCGTCGGGCGTGTAGGCGTGGAGGCGGGTGACGGACGCGAGCACGCCAACGCCCGTCGCGTCCACGTACGCGAGCGCCGCGCCGGCCGCCTGCACGGCCGCGTCCGTCTCCAGTCCGACCTGTTCGGCCGCGCCGCCGAACTGCTCGCGGAGGGTGTGGCGGGCGCGACCTGACGCGAAGTCGTCGGTCGCGTGGAGCGTCAGCGTCGCGTCGACGCGCTCTTGAACGGCATCGAGGAACGCGTCGTCGCCGCGCAGGTCGGGACCGGGCAACACCTCCGTCGGCGCGAACCGGTAGAGTTCCGTCAGCGCCTGCGCCTCGGCGTCCGCGCCCGCGGCGCTCGTCACGTGGAACCGGCCGGTCGTCACGTCGAGGAAGGCGAGCCCATACTCATCGGCCCGGACGACCGTCGCGAGATACCGCGCCGCCTCACCGGTCGGGTCGACGAGCGTGCCGGGGGTGACGACCCGCGAGACGCGCCGCTCGTGGCCGCCGTCCGTCTCGTGCTGGTCGGCGACAGCGACCCGGTAGCCGCGCTCGACGAGCGCCTTCAGATACGGGTCGAGGTCGTCAACCGGGACGCCGGCCATCTCGTAGCTGTCGCCGCCCGACGCTCGTTCGGACACCTTCAGGTCCAACTCGTCGCCGACCGTCGCGGCGTCCTCGCCGAAGAACTCGTAGAAGTCGCCCATCTGCATCGCCAGCAGGTCCGCTTCGGCCTCGCGTTTCAAGTCGAGATACTCCCCGACGATGCCGTCCGCAGTCATGCCCGAACCTGATTCGGGTTCGGGCATGAACCTATGGATTCACGTCCTCGGGGACGGGGCGACAGGAAGCGTTCGACCGTTGCTGTCGCGCGACGGTCGTTCCGTCGGCAGCGAGTGAGCGATCGGGGTGGCGCTTGTGAACTATTATGAAAGATAGTGATGTTTATTCCGCTCACGGCCGAATCTCACGACATGAGGCCCGAAGCGACTCGGCGAGGTACAGCTGAGTCCGCTAGTCCGGAGCGAGTCGTCACCGACCTGATTACCGACGCCCGGCGGGCGATGGCGTCGATAGAGGAGTACGACCAAGCGGCAGTCGACCAGTTGGCGCGCGCGGCCGGCTGGGCAGTGTATCAGGAGGACCGCTGTCGTGAACTGTCGGAGCTGGCCGTCGAAACCACCGGGCTGGGCAACGCCGAGGACAAGTTCCGGAAGAAGCGCCGGAAGATTCTGGGCGTCCTCGACGAACTGCTCGGCGAGCAGACGGTCGGCGTCGTCGACCGCGACGAGGCGACGGGTCGCGTCGAGATCGCGAAGCCGGTCGGCGTGGTCGGCGGTGTGGTTCCGTCCACCAATCCCGGCGCGACACCGGTCGTGTTGTCGATGCTGGCGCTGAACGGTCGCAACGCGATCATCCTCTCGCCGTCACCGCGCGGCTACGACGTGTGCGAGCAGGTGGTCGAGTACGTCCACGAACAGCTCGACGAGGTCGGCGCGCCCCGGGCGTTGGTGCAGCTGCTCCCGAGACCTGTAAGCAAGGCGAAGACGTACGCGCTGATGGATCAGGTCGACCTCCTGCAGGTCACCGGCTCCGCGGACAACGTCCGCGCCGGGCAGGAGTCCGGCACGCCAAACTACTGTGTCGGTCAGGGGAATCCGGTCGCCATCGTGGACGAGACGGCCGACATCGAGGCGACCGCCGAGCGCATCGCTGCCAGCCAGACGTTCGACAACGGCACCTCCTGTTCCAGCGAGGGAAACGCCGCCGTCGTCGAGGACGTGTACGAGGCGACCGTCGCCGCGCTGGAACGGGAGGGCGGCTATCTGTGTGACGCCGACGAGCGGCGCAAACTCCGGGAGACGCTGTTTCCCGACGGCGACACGCTCAACCCAGACACGCTGGCGCGACCGGCAGGCGTCATCGCCGAGCGGGCCGGCATCGACACTCCCGCCGCTCGCGAGGCCGACTTCCTCCTGACGCGTGGCCGCGGCGTCGGCCCCGACCACCCGCTCTCCGGCGAGAAGATCGCGCCGATCCTCAACCTGTTTCGGGTGCCCGACGTGGAAGCGGCGTTCGCGCTCACGGAGTGTATCCTCGCGTACGAGGGCGCGGGCCACTCCGCGAACATCCAGACGACGGACCCCGAGCGGGCGCGCCGCGCCGGCGAGGCGGTCGGCGTCGCGCGGCTGCTGGTCAACCAGCCGAACGCGCTCGCCAACGGCGGCCACTACCGGAACGGTCTCACCTCGACGCTCTCCGAGGGCACCGGCACGTGGGGCGGCAACCAGCTCGACGAGAACCTCGGTGTCGGGAAGTTCTACCAGACGACGACGGTGTCCCGGCCGATCGAGGACGCGACGCCGCCCGACGCCGAGGCGCTGTTCGCCCCCTACGTCGACGAGTAGCACGCGAACTGCGTCCCGACTCCCAGAGACAGCATGACCGACACGAACCGCTTCGTCGCCCCCGGCGAGCTACTCGTAGGTCGCGGTGCAGTCACGGAGATCGGACCGCTGATGGCCGCGCGTGGCTCGCGGGCGCTGGTGGTCGCCACCGCGGGCGGAATCGACCGCCACGGCGACCGCGTGCTCGACAGTCTCCACGCGGCCGGCCTCGACACGACCGTCTACGACGGCGTCGAACCGGACCCGACGGTCGCCATGGTCGAGGCGGGCGTCGACCGGTATCACGCGGGCGACTGTGACTGTCTCGTGGCGCTCGGCGGCGGCTCACCCATCGACGCGGCCAAGGCCATCGGCGTGGAGGCGGCCACCGGCACCCCGATCCGCGAGCACGCCACCGACCGAGCGGGCTACGAGACGCTCGACGGCCCGCTCCCGCCACTCGGGGCCGTCAACACCACGGCCGGCACCGGGAGCGAGGCCACGCGGTCCATCGTCGTCACCGACGAGGCCACCGCCACGAAGTTCCTCGTCGTCTCGACGGCGGTGGTGCCGGACGTGGCCGTCGAGGACCCCGACCTCGTGGCGTCGCTCCCGCCCAGCCACACCGCGTTCACCGGGATCGACGCCCTGACGCACGCCGTCGAGGCGTACGTCTCCCGGGCGGCGTGGCCCATGTCGGACACGCTGGCGCGGGCGGCGATCCCGCGGCTCGCCCGCTGGCTCCCCATTGCGTGGGAGAACGGCGACGACCTGACGGCCCGCGAAGAGACGCTGATCGGCCAACTACAGGCCGGACAGGCGTTCACGAACGCCTCGGTCGCGCTCGTGCACGGGATGGCGCGGCCCTTCGGCGCGCAGTTGCATCTGCCACACGGCCTCGCGAACGGCGTCCTCCTGCCAGCGGTCGTCGACTACTCCGTCGAGGGGAGCGTCGAGCGGTACGCCGACATCGCCCGCCTGCTCGACGCGGCCGACGAGGGCGACGCGGACCGGACGGCCGCAGAGCAGACCGCGCCCGCGATCCGTGACCTCTGTGAGGCGGTGTCGCTGTACGGGTATCTCGACGCGTTCGCCGACGTGCCCGACCGCGAGACGTACGCGGGACTGGTCGGCGAGATGGCCGACGACGCGCTCGCCTCCGGGTCGCCGGCGAACAACCCCCGCGTCCCCGACCGCGAGACCATCGAGCGGCTGTATCTGGAGGTGTACGACGGCGCGCTCGCCGACCACGTCTGAACGGGCGAGACACGGCGCAGACGTATCGGCGCTGGCCGGGTGGCTGCTCACGGTCGTCGGCCGAGAGACGCTCTCCGTTGCCCTCGCGGGGAGCGCGGCCGCTGGCAGCGTGACCGCTCCGTTGCTGTACGTGCAGTGGCGAGAGCTGCGCCGCCGATGCCAGATATTTAACCCCGCGTTACGCCAAGGCCGGACGATGACTGTCGACACGGAGGGAGGATGACCGTCGGCGACCGCGTCGTCGCCCGCCTCGCCGCCGAGGGCATCGACACCGTCTTCGGCATCCCCGGCAAGCAGACGCTCCCGCTGAACGACGCGATGGCGACCCACGGCGTCCGGTTCGTGGTCGCGCGCCACGAGACGGCCGTCTCGCATCAGGCGTGGGGCTACGCCGAGACCAGCGGCGAGATGGCCGCCACCGTCGTCGTCCCCGGCCCGGGCGACATGAACGCGATGAACGGGCTGAAGAACGCGCTGAACGACTGCACGCCGCTGGTCCACGTCGCCGTCGAGACCGACCCGGCGGTCCGCGGCGGCGACGGCATCCACGAGACGCCGCCGGACACCTACGACAACGTCGTGAAGGCGAACCGGCCCGTCGAAGAGCCGAGGGCGGCCGTCGCAACGCTTGCCGACGCGATGCGAATTGCTCAGACGCCGCCGAAGGGCCCCGTCCGCGTGGGGATTCCGAAGAACTTCCTGACGATGGACGTGCCGCAGGCCGCGCCGCCCGCCGACGGTGTCCCGACGCCATCCGAACCGGACGCCGACGCGGTCGAAGCGGCGGCGCCCACCCTCCGAACTGCCGACGACCCGGTCGTCATCGCGGGCGGGGGCGTCCGCACAGCCGAGGCGACGGCGGAACTCCGCGCGGTCGCGGAACGGCTCGACGCGCCGATCGTCACGACCTACAAGGGGAAGGGAACGCTCCCGGAGTCGCATCCGCTGTCGGCTGGCGTCTTCTGTGGCGCCACCAGTCCGGAACTGGAGGCGCTCGTCGCGGACGCGGACGCCGCGCTCGCGGTCGGCACCGACTTCGACGCCGTCGCTTTCGCCCGGTGGGAGCGTGCCCTCCCCGACGAACTCGTCCACGTGACGCTCCACGCCGCAGACGTGGGCACCGGCTACGAGCCGTCGGTCGCGCTCGTCGCCGACGCCGGGGCGACGCTCGAAGCGCTCGTCGACCGTCTGCCGGCGAGGACACTCGACGAGGACTCTCCGGGCGTCGAACGAGCGCAGTCGATCCGGGCGTCGGACGCGGCCCGCATCGCCGCGCTGACCGAGGACGACGACCCGCCGCTCACGTCCCCGAGCGCGCTGGCGGCGGTGCGCGCGGCCGTTCCCGAGGAAGCTACCGTCGCCGTCGACGCGGGCGGCTTCCGCATCTGGACGCTGGTCTCCTTCCCGGCCGCTGGACCGCGGTCATACGTGAATCCCGGGTCGTGGGCGACGATGGGCACCGGCCTCCCGTCGGCCATCGGCGCGAAACTGGCGAACCCCGACGAGGACGTGGTGGCGCTGACGGGGGACGGGGGACTGTTGATGTGTATCCACGAACTCCACACGCTCGCCGCCGAGGGGATCGACGTGACCGTCGTCGCCTTCCGAAACGACGACTACGCCATCATCAGCGAGGAGGCCGAGCGGTCGTACGGCCTCGACGAGATGGCCTACGGCTGGCGCGACGCCCCGCTGTCGCTCACTGACATCGCGGCGGGGATGGGCGTCGAGGCCGAGCGCGTGAAGACGACTGAGGCGGTGGAACGTGCCGTCTTCAACGCCGTCGAAGCGGACGGACCGCGGCTGGTGTCGGTGCCGACCGACCCGACCGAACCGCAGGCGAGCGAGTGGTTCGCGAGCGAGGAGTGAGCCTCAGGACGTTGAGAACCCGCCGTCGACCCGCAGGCCTTCGCCGGTGATGTAGGAGGCCTCGCCGCTGGCGAGGAAGGAGACGGCGTCGGCAATCTCTTCGGGCTCGGCGAGTCGTCCGAGCGGATACCGCTTCAGCATGATCTCCTTGGCGCGCTCGGGGTCGTCGCGCGTCTCGAAGAACTGCCGGCCGAGTTCCGTGTCGGTGAACGCCGGACAGACGGCGTTACACCGGACGCCCGAGCGCCCGGCCTCGGCAGCGACGGCCCGCGTGAAGTTCATCACCGCCCCCTTCGACAGCGAGTACGCCCCCTGTTTCGGCAACCCGTAGAACGACGCGAGCGATCCGATGTTGACGATGTTGCCCGATCCCTGCTCCTTGAGATGGGGGAGGGCAGCCTGACAGCCGTTCCAGACGCCTCGCACATTCACGTCCAGCACGAACTCGAAGACGGAGCGGTCGGTGTCCTCGACGGTCGCGGGCGGGTGGCCGACGCCGGCGTTGTTCACCACGGCATCGAGACCGTACTCCTCGGCGGTGGCGTCGACGACCGCCTCGAACGCCTCGCCGTCGGTCACATCCAGTTCCATGAACTCCGCCTCGCCGGCGTAGTCGCCGTCGTTGATGTCGGCGACGGTCGCTTCCCCCGTCTCGCTGTCCACGTCGGTCGCGACGACGAACGCGCCGGCCTCGGCGAACCGCTTCGCCGTCGCTTCCCCGATTCCCTGTCCGGCACCGGTAACGAACGCCGTCTGGTCCTCGTGTCGCATACGCGTACGTCCGATTGGGGCAACTTAGTTCCCCCACGCGACGAAAACGGCTTTACCGACGGCGACCGCTCCTCCGGCATGCTCGACACCGGCACCCCGGCCCCCGAGTTCGAACTCCCGAATCAGGACGGCGACCCGGTCGCGCTGCCCGACCGCGGCACCGTCGTCGTCTACTTCTACCCGCGAGCGGATACGCCCGGCTGTACGACCGAGGCCTGCGGCTTTCGCGACCGCTGGGACGCCTTCGAGGACCGGGACGTGCGCGTGTTCGGCATCAGCGACGACCCAGTTCCCATGTTGGCGACGTTCGCCGAGGAGTACGACCTGCCGGTCGAGTTGCTCTCCGACACGGACGGGTCGGTCGCGAGCGCCTACGGCTCCTACGGCGAGCGCGACCTGCTCGGCGACACCATCGAGGTCGCGTTCCGCAACACGTACGTCGTCCGCGACGGCGAGATCGCCCTCGCGTACGAGGGCGTCGATCCGGAGGGCCACGCTGAGCAGCTGTTGGCTGATATCGACGCGCTGGACGACTGACCGAATAAACCGGATGAGCCGCTAGAGGCAGTGTAACCGGCTTGGAAGCCCCCGCCGGCTCGACTCTCGGGCCTCGCTGCGCGCGCTCGCTTCGCTCGCGTGCTTACGTCGGCCGGGTTCGGCGAGCCGGCGGCCCCTTCCAGTCCCACCCACCTGCACTCACTCGGGTAGCCCTCGCGTGTCTGAACACCACCCCAGCGATGGTAGTGTCCAGATACGCGGGTAGTCGCTTGGCTGAACAATCGTGCCGGGCGGGACTGAAAGGGGCCGGGGGCTACGGGAAGCACGGCGACGTAAGCACCGCAGCGAACGGAGTGAGCGAGGGGCGCAACGAGCCGCGCGACCGTAGCGTCCGGGGGCTTTCTACACCCCGGTGGCTGAATAGTCGCCGAACTCGCCCTTGTTTGAACACTACCCTCGGCAGCAGGGCAAAAGACGAAGAGGACACCCACCCGAGACTCCGGTATGGACATCGGTCAGTCGCTAAACGACAAGACAGCAGTGGTAACTGGTGCGAGTGCAGGCATCGGCGCGGCGACGGCAACCGCGCTCGCCCGGGAGGGTGCGAATGTCGTCATCGCCGCGCGCCGAGGGGACCGACTCGAATCGCTCGCGAGCGACCTCGAAGCCGCACACGACGTGGAGGTCGCGCCCGTGCCGACTGACGTGACCGACGAGGCCGCCGTCGAGGCGCTCGTCGACGCCGCCGTCGAGCGGTTCGGAACGCTTGACGTGCTGGTCAACAACGCCGGCGTCGCCCGCGGTAGCGACGTGGCGGAGATGGCGACCGCCGACTACCGGACGATGATGAGCGTCAACTGCGACGGGATGTTCTACGCCACGCGCGAGGCGCTGCCGCATCTCCGCGAGTCGGGCGGGAGGCTCGTGTTCATCGGGAGCTTCGCTGGCCAGTATCCGCGACCGTTCAATCCGGTGTACGCGGCGACGAAGTGGTGGACGCGCGGCTTCGCCAAATCCGTCTCCGCACAGGTGGGCGACGACTGTGCCGTGACGGTGATCAACCCCGCGGCGGTACGAACGGAGTTCACCGTCGAGAGCGAGGCCGACGACGCCGAGTTCGCGACCGAGCCGTTTGAGGAGCAGTTCGCCCCCGGCGAGGCAATCGAACCCGAGGAAGTTGCGGAGGCGGTCGTCTTCGTCGCCACGCGGTCGCCGTCGATGGTGAGCGAACTTGACCTGTACGACCGGGAGAAGTTGACGCTGCTCGATGGCTGACGCCCGCGAGTTCGTCGCCGTCGGCGGCGCGATGGTCGACCGCTACTACGACCTGTCGAATCTCCCCGAACCGGACGGCGGCGCGTTCGTCCACGATGAACGGGTGGGCGTCGGCGGCGTCGCGGGCAATCTCGCGAGCACCGCCGCCCGACTCGGCCGCGAGGCAGGGCTGATCGCTCGCGTCGGTGACGACGACCGCGCCGACCGGATCGAACGCGACCTCGCAGAGCGGGACGTCGACACGACGCGCGTCCGTCGGGGCGAGGGCGAGTCGACGTACTCGCTGGTGTTGCGGGCCGGCGGCGAACGGATGGTCGTCACCGGCGGGGATTCGGCGGCGGCGCTCACGCTGCAGGACGCCGACCGACCGTATCTCCGAGATGCGGCCGTCGTTGCGGCGAACGCGTACCTGCCGGAACGGGTGACCGCGCCGCTCGTGAAGATGCGCGAGACGGGGGCACTCTCGCTGCTCTCCTTCGACCTCTCCGGGCCGCTCTCGGAGTTGGTCGACCGCGGGACGACGCCGGCGACTATCGACCGCGCGCTGGCCGCCGCCGACCTCGTGCTCGTCGGCGAGGTAGCGATGGACTCGCATCTCGCCCACCACGACGCGTCCGACCCGGTCGCACTCCTCCGCGAACAGGGTGTCGAGCGCGGGGCGCTCACCCACGGCGACGACGGCGCGACCCTCCTCACGCCGGACGGCACCATCGCGATAGACGCGTTCGACGTGGACGTCGTCGACACGACCGGTGCCGGTGACGCCTTCCACGCCGCGCTGGTCGACGCGTGGCTACTTGCGGAGCGAGCGCCGCGCGCGGCCGGTGAGTTCGCCGCCGCGGCCGCCGCGCTGAACTGCACCGGCGACGGGGCACGGGGCGGCTTACCGACCCGCGAGGACGTGGAGGCGCTACTTGCTCACCGCACCTGATCGGCCGCCGCGACCAGTTCCTCGACGCGACCGACAGAGACGGGATTGGTCGTTTTCGCGCCCTCCTTGAGGGCAGTGCCGACGATGACGCCGTCGGCGACGCGGAGCAGGTCACTCACCGAGTCGGCGGTGACGCCGCTCCCGACGAGGACTGGCACGTCCAGCCCGCGCTGGTCGCGCCGCTCGACGGCGGCTTCGACAGCGTCGAGCGGCGTCGCGCGACCGGTGTGACTCCCGGAGACGACGATGCCGTCCGCGAGGCCGCGGGTCGCGGACTCGGCCAGCGTCTCCTCGTCGTCGCCCGTCGCCAGCGGTTCGGAGTGTTTTACGTCCACGTCGGCGAGCAGGCGCACGTCCGCGTCGATGCGCTCGCGGAGCCGCATCGTCTCGTGTGCTCGGCCTTCGAGCACGCCCTGATCGGCGACGCGCGCGCCGACGTGGACGTTGACGCGGACGAAGTCGACGCCAGCGGCCGCGGCGACGGCGACCGCCGCCGGCCCGTCGTTGCGGAGCACGTTCACCCCGACCGGGCAGTTGGCGGCCTCGCGAACCGTCCCGGCCAGCGCCGTGAGTTCCGCGACTACGTGGTTCGGTACGCTCTCGGGATAGAAGGGCGCGTCGCCGAAGTTCTCGACGATCACCGCGTCGACGCCGCCGTCGGCCAGTCGCTCGGCGTCGCGGCGGGCCGCCTCGTGGAGCGCGGCCCGTCCCGTCTCGGGGTCGTACCGCGGCGCGCCCGGTAGCGGCGGCAGATGCACCATCCCGATCATCGGCGTCGCGGCACCGAAGCTGTCGCCGTCCATACCGGTGTCTCGCCCGCCGAACCCTTAATCGGTGGTCTCTACCGCGACCGCCGCGGCCGGTGAGTCGCCTCCGCGCTCGTACCGGGGTGGCGTGCCGGGCTCGGAGTAGGGTCGGAGTCGAAACGCCCGGACGTGGACGAGGAGCCGCCGGTCGAGCGTCGCGCGCAGCAGCACGCCCTCGCCGGTGACCACGACGTACGGCGGCGCGGCGACGGGGTCGGCGGCGAGTTCGTCGCCGGCGGCCGCCACGCACTCGCGGAGGACGGCCGGTGCCGCGTCGAGCACCCCGGCCCGGTCGAGCGCAGCGCCGCGGTCGGACAGCAGGTGGTCGCGGACGGCGGCGACGTTCACGGGTCGGTCACGCACCTCGTGAGGTTGCGTCGGCGGGCGTATCTGCGGGGATCAGTGTCACGCGTGTCAGTACGGTCGTCGGGGGATAGAGCCCCGGCCCGCGCGTCGAGTGGAATCCCTCGGGCTTCATACGGCTCGCGTCGTACGTGTCGGTATGGCTCCGTCGGACGGTCCCTCGCGCGACGGCGACCCGACCAACGTGCCGACAGTTCGCTGCTCGCAGTGTGAGGCCTCGTGGACGCTCGAACACGAACTGGAGGAGCTCGGCCTCGGCAACGACGCCGTCGAGGCGTTCGCCATCGATCACCGCGAACACACGGGGCACTTCCCGGACGACGTGACGCCGTGGGTCGTCGACTGTCTGCGCTGTCCGGACGGCGTGGAACGGCTCGACGAGACGGCCGCGCGTCGGTGGGCGCGAACCCACGCCCGGCACACGGACCACGTCGTCGCGCTCGAACACGACAGCCGGGACGAACCCGAACGCGTCGGCGAGTGATCACTCCACCGTCGAGAGCACGAGCGTCGAGAAGTCCGTCTCCGAGAGGTTCCCCGCCGCCAGCGCGTGGAACCACCCTTCGTGCACCTCGAAGTGGCCGACCGTCTCCCGCTCGTCGTCGGCGTCGTCGAACGCCCACACCTCCACGTCCTCCGGCTCCCAGTCGCCGGCCTCGGGGATGCCCGAGACGTCGCGGCCGTCCGTCTCGATGCCAGCCAAGTCCAGTAGAAACCGCAGGAGCGTGCCGACCTGATTCTGCGGAATGCCGTCGCCCACGCCCGGCGACTCGTAGCCGACGTGGAGCGCGCCGTCGTGACGTTCACAGTCCGTCACGTAGAGCCCTTCGCCCATCAGGTGCGTCTCCAACACGTCACCGATATCCTCGCCAGAGAGCGTCACATCCGACGTTTCGGACCCGCGAACTTAGACTGTGGGGGTCTCCGGGTCGGCGGCGTTCAAATAAACGGGTCGTTACCCGGCCGAGAAACCGTGGTGGATGGGACTGAAAGGGGCCGGGCGCTCGATCCGGCCCCGGCGACGAAAGCACCGCAGCGAACGTAGTGAGTGAGGAACGCAGCGAGCCGCGGCCGGGCGAGCGCCCGGGGGCTTTCTACAATATGTTGCCCACCTCGTCGCCGGAGTCATTCTTAGCTGAACAGTATCCCCAGACTGATGACTACACCGGCTCGGGCGGCTCGTTCTGATACGCGACGACCGCCTCGCGGAACGCCTCGGGCACCGCCGTCGGCTCGCCGTCGCTGACGGCGACGTGCGTGACCGACCCCTCCGCACAGGTCGGCCCGTCGCGCTGTCGGCAGGCCCACTCGAACGTCAGCGACGACTCCTCGATTGCGTCGGCACGGATCCCGCAGACGAGTTCGTCGCCGAACGCCGCGGGGGCGCGGTAGTCGATGTCCACGTTGACGACGTGGATGTCCCAGTCGGCTTGCTCGATGTCAGTCCACGGGTAGCCGATCTCCCGGAGATACTGCGAGAACGTCTCGTCCTGATAGGTGACGTAGTTGCCGTAGAAGACGATCCCCTGTGCGTCCGTCTCTTCGAACCGGACCGTCGTGTTCCAGACATCGCGCATGCCTCCACCCGGCCCGCCGGCGGGTTAAGCGCGCCGTTCACAGCCGGTCGGCCAGTCCGCCCGCAGTGTCGGCATCGAGATACGTGTCCCGAACCGTCTCGGCGAGGAAGCCGTCGGGGTCGAGCACGATGTAGACGGCCACGAACGGCTCCTCGGGGTGGTCGATGACGAACACCTCGAACGGCGGGTCCGCTCCCCCGTCGCCGTCACCCTCGTACGCCTCGCGCCCGCCGGCGGCACGCACGAGCAGCGGCTCCAGCGGCTTGACGCCGTCCCGAAACTCCGAAAACAGGTCGCGACTGCCGGACTGCTCGGCGAACGTGTAGACGACGCCGTTCGGCTCGCCGTCCGTCCCGTGGGTCACCCGCGAGTTCATGCCGCTGTGCTGCTCGACCGCGTCGCGCCAGCAGCGGGTGGCCGCCTCGAAGATCGGTTCGGTCGTCTGGACGAAGTGAAACCGCGTGGCGTCGACGATGTCGTACGACTGGACGCGCGGCTCGCCGTCGAGCCACGCGAGGTCGGCGTCGATGCGGTTGCCGGGGGTAAGTGCCGTGGCGTCCGCGGCGTCGCCGTGCGCGCGGGGCACGTACGTCGGGTCGCCGCTCTCGGCGTCGAGCAGCAGCCACTCGTCGTCGTCGCGGCCGGGCAACACCCGGTAGCTCCCCGTCGTCGTCTGCTCCATACCTCGGGTTGCTCGCGCGGCCCGAAAACGTTCGCGCTCTGGGCCGCCCCGACAGGAATAAGCGCCGCGCCACGCCAGCCGAGATATGTACGAGAGCGGCGCGTACGTCGCGACCCACGTCGACCCCGTCACGGACGACCAGCGGCAGCCGAACGGGGTCGACCTGACGCTCGACGCGGTGGAACGACAGGTCGCACCCGGCCGGATCGGCACGGACGGCAAGACGGTCGGCGAGCGCGAACCCGTCGAGCCGACCGACGGCAAATACCACCTGTCGCCCGGTGTGTACGTCGCGCGCTACGCGGAGACGATCCGGATCCCCGAGGGCCACGTCGGGTTCGTCTACCCCCGGTCGTCGCTCCTGCGGAACTCCTGTATGCTCAACACGGCCGTCTGGGACGCCGGCTACGAGGGCCGCGGCGAGGGGCTGTTACAGGTCGGCCACGAGATACGGCTGGAGGCCGGCGCGCGGATCGCACAGCTCGTGTTCGCCACCGCCGACCACGAGGGGACGTACGACGGCACGTATCAGAGCGAAAATCTGTAAGCGAAGGTAGTGTTAAAAAGGATGTTTATCACTCCGACCCACGAAACGAGTAGTAATGGGCACGAACGCGCAGTCCGAGTCGTTCACGGACCGAGCGTTCTTCGAGACGCTCGTCCAGAAGGGGTCGGACGCGATCGTCACCATCGACACCGAGGACGAGATTCGGTTCGCGAACGACGCGACGGAGCGCGTACTCGGCCACGACCCCGCAGAGCTGATCGGCGAGTCGCTCACGACGATCATGCCCGAGCAGTTCCACGGCGCCCACCGGGCCGCCGTCGAGACGTATCTCGAAACCGGCGACCGGACGCTCGACTGGAGCGGCATCGAACTCCCGGCCGAACACGCCGACGGCCACGAGATACAGGTGTCGATCACCTTCGAGGAGTACGAGCACGAGGGCGAGAAGCTCTTCTCGGGGATCATCCGCGACATCTCCGACCGGAAGGAGCGAGAGCGCCAGCTGAAACAGCAGACGGAACAGCTCGAACGGTTCGCGAGCGCCGTGAGCCACGACCTGCGAAGCCCGCTGCAGACAGCCAAGTCGACGCTCGCCGTCGCGCGTGCGACGGGCGACGAGTCGGCGCTGGAGGAACTCGACGACCTGTTCGACCGGATGGACGAACTGATCGACGACGTGCTCGCGCTCGCGACACAGGGACAAGCTGTCGACGACACCGAACCGGTCTCGCTGGAGCGTGTCGCTCGCGACGCGTGGAGCGTCGCCGGCGACGACGACGTGACGCTGACGGTCGGCTCGGCACACGTCGAAGCGGACCCCGAGCGGCTCCGCACGCTGTTCGAGAACCTGTTCGGTAACGCACGCGACCACGGCGACGCCGACGCAATCCGCGTCGAGACGCTATCGGACGGGTTCGTCGTCGCGGACGACGGGACCGGCCTCGACCACGTGGACGAGGACAAACTGTTCGACTACGGCTACACGAAGAGTGAGTCGGGGACGGGGATCGGACTCAACATCGTGGAGACGGTCGCCAACGCCCACGGCTGGCGGGTGGAGGTCGGAGAGAGCGACGAGGGCGGCGCTCGCTTCGCGTTCCACGAGGTGGAATCACAGTGAGCGCTGAGACGGACGCGGCCGGCTCCGAGCGGCCGGTCGTGCTCGCGGTGGACGACGAGCCGCGCATCACCCAGTCGTTCGACATCTGGCTCGACGGCTACGAGGTGCTGACGGCGATGTCCGGCGAAGAGGCGCTGTCGGCGGTGAGCGACCGCGTGGACGTGGTGTTGCTCGACCGCCACATGCCGGGGATGAGCGGCGACGAGGTGCTCGAACGGATCCGCGAGCGCGACGTGTCGCCCCGCGTCGCGATGATCACCGGCGTCGAGCCGAATTTCGACATCGTCGACATGCCGTTCGACGACTACGTCGAGAAGCCGGTCGGCCCGGAAGTGGTCGCCGACACCGTCGAGCGACTTCTCGACCGCACCACGTACGACGAACGGATCGGCGAACTCGAAACCGTCGCCGGCAAGATCGCACTGCTCGAAGACACATACACGGACGCGGAACTGGAGGATCACGAGACGTTCACCGAACTCGTCGAGCGACGCGACCGACTCCAACGGGAGGCGGACGAACTCCTCGCCGACTTGGACCCCGGGGAGTTCGAGCAGATTATGTCTGATTTCTGAGCGCGACCGCCATGGCACTCGATTCTGCTCGGCGGAGGAGGGTCGCGACCGTGGCGGGGTCGGTTCCCAGTCGGAGGGCGAGTTCGGTGTGGGTCGTCTTCCGTGGCTGCTCGTAGTAGCCGGCGTCGAGCGCCGCGGCGACGACGCGTTCTTCCTCGTCCGTGAGGCCGGGCGCGGACGAAGGAGCGTCTGACATGTTACCGGGCGATTGGGCGCACTATCGGTTGAAACTTTCTGCCAGATATTTTATATGTATCCGACGCCGGTCGCTGCGTCCGGCAGGTCGTACTCGACGACCTCCATGCCGAGTTCCTCGATAGCCTCGCGCATGTGTTCGTCGCCAGCGAAGTCGACACCCACCTCCTCGCGGATGCGCTGGGCAGTGGCAAGCACCTCGCCCCGGCGGTCGTCGGGGACCTCGAACTTGTCCGTCGACAGTTCGATCACGAGACCGTTGTTGTCACGGGTGTACAGCGAGAAGAAGACGCCGCGGTCGAAGATGTTGTAGCCGCGACCGTCCGCCTCGATCGCCTCGACGACCTCCTCGAACCGCTCGGGAGCGACGCTGAAACAGAGATGGTGGACCGCGCCGGTCCGGGTCTGTTGAGCGCGCACCGAGTCGCGGTCGTCGGTCACGAAGAAGGTGAGGATGCGACCGTCGCCGGTGTCGAAGAAGAGGTGCGTCTGTGACGGGTCGTCGAGGTTCGGCTGGCGCATGACCAGCGGCATCCCGAGCAGGTCGCGGTAGAACGCGACCGTGTCCGCCTCGTTCGACCCCCAGACCGTGACGTGGTCGGTGCCGGTGGTGTGGATCGGAGCGTCGGGCCGTTCCTCGGTGACTGGCGTCGGTTCGTCGGGCATACGTTCGCTTCACGCTACACGAGCAAAAGCGCTCCCGGGCACGGTCGTCTCCTGATGACGGCGATGTCACGGGGGCCGTTGAGGGCCGACGCTTCGCCGCGACCACGACGTTGACGTGCCGTCGGCCACTCGTTCGGGCATGGCATCCGACTGGGACGCGGCCGCCGTCCGCGGCCTCCACGACGACTTGGTCTCGCTGTACGGGCCGGCCGAGCGCGACGGCGAACACGGGAGCGACGCGGCCGAACCGGGCGAGGGCGTCCGGCAGCTCGTCACCACCATCCTCTCGCAGAACGTCGCCGACGAGAACACGCGGCGCGCGGCGGAGAACCTCTTCGCAACGTACGCCGACTTCGAAGCGATCGAAGACGCGCCACACGACGAACTGGCCGACGTAATAAACGTTGCTGGACTGCCGGACACGAAGGCAGAGCGCATCCAGCGGTCGCTCGGGGCCGTCCGCGAGGAGACGGGCGGTGCGTACTCGCTCGCGTTTCTCGACGCGCTGCCCACCGACGACGCGAAGGCGTGGCTCACCGATATCAAGGGTATCGGACCGAAGACCGCGAGCGTCGTCCTCAACTTCCACTTCGGGAAGCCGACGATGGCCGTCGACACGCACGTCGAGCGGGTGTCGAAGCGGTTCGGCCTCGTCCCGGAGTCGGCGTCGAATGCACGGGTCCACGACCTGCTCGACGAGACGATACCGGACGGGCTAAAGTATCCGCTTCACGTCCTGTTGATCCGACACGGGCGGGAACACTGCACCGCGCGCTCGCCCGACTGCGACAACCCGGTCTGTGAGCGCCACTGCGACTGTCAGGGATGCTGAGGGGAGCGACGGCGGTGTTCGGCTAACGGGGCGTTGCCCGGTTAACAACGGCGGCGGGTGGGACCGAAAGGGGCCGGTCGGTCGACGACGCACGACGACGAAAGGACCGCACCGCGAGCAACGCGAGCGGGAGGACCGCAGCGAGGCGCGCGAGTCGACCGCGCAGGGGCTTTCTACACCCTGTTGCCGGCTCATCCAACCAGACAGAGCTTAGCTGAACATTACCTCGACGACGGACGCAACGCCTAACCCGCTGGACGCGAACCAACACCTATGACGTTCGATCCGAGCGAGCAGGGGCTCAGCGCCGACGAGGTACAGGAGCGCGTCGACGAGGCCATCGCCGAGAACGAGGTCGTCCTCTTCATGAAGGGGAACGCGATGATGCCGCAGTGTGGCTACTCGAAGCGCGCCGTCGGCCTGATCGGTCAGTACCGCGACGACGTGGCGACGGTCGACACGCTCCAGAATCTCGAGGCGTTCCGCGAGGCGCTCAACGAACACTCCGGGTGGGATACCATCCCGCAGACGTTCGTCGACGGCGAGTTCATCGGGGGCAGCGACATCCTCGCCGAACTCGACGAGCGGGGGGAACTCGCCGCGAAACTCGACGCCGACGCCGAGGGGGTCGAAGCCGACGGCGGCGACGTAACCGACGCGCCGTTTTAGTCGTCGGGCGCGGGGCTCGCGCACAGCCATGACTCACGACCGTATCCACGCACGCGAGCCGAGCCACCACGAGGACCGCTGGTCGGTCGGGAGCATCGAGACGGTCGACGAGCGAGACGGCCACTGCGTCGTCACCGTTCGGGCCGAGAACGACGAAACCGTCGAGTTGGTCGTGACGTTCGCGGTCCGGGATCTGTTTCTTCGCCGACTCGACTACGACGACTCGCCGGCCGGCGAACGGGTGTGGTATCGGAAGAAGGCTAGCGGCTGAGTTGGGGCGACTCGGCGCATGACGGACCGCGTGTCTGGTGGCCGGTACGGTATCGCGTCACTTTTTCGGAGGGAGGCCGATTCGTGGGTATGAATCAGACAGCGGTCATGCACGCGACTGCGGCGGTGCTGGCGGGTGCGTGGTTTTTCGTTTCGGAACAGCTCGTCAAGTTCGGCCTGTTCGGCGTCGCAGTAGTCCTCTTCGCGGGTGGTATCATCGTCGCGCGACGGGACGACGACTCTGATCCGGCCGAGGACGCCTGAGCCCGTCAGGAGTCGCCGACGGCATCGACCCTGTCGCTACTCACGCTTTCCGGTGCCTGAGTGACCGTGAGAAGTAGCGTGGCGGCATACCACTCGGTGCCGTCCGCGAGACCTGCGCATTCTCGGAGACAATCGGATTACAGGTGACACACCGGACGAAGACATTTCCACGCAGCGGGCGTGTAACGGACGTGCCCGAGACGTTCACCGTTCCACCCGCGCTCGACCCCGGAGATACCATCGCGGTGGTTCGCCCCGCTGCGGCGGCGGGGACCGGTCGCTACCCCGATCACCTGCTGGAACTGGGTCTCGACCGGCTGCGCGAGGAGTTCGACCTCGCCCCCGTAGTGTACGACTCCGTCGGGAAGGACGGCGACTGGCTGTACCACGACCCGTCGTTCCGCGCTCGCGAACTCGAACGAGCGTTCCGGGACCCCGACGTCCGCGGCGTGGTGGCGGTCATCGGCGGAAACGACCAGATTCGAGTCCTCCCACATCTCGACGGTGAGATCATCCGCGAGCACCCGACGCGGTTCTACGGGTCCAGCGACAACAGCTCGTTCGCGGCGTTCTGCCGCCGGCGTGGCGTCGTCACCTTCTACGGTGGCGACCTGTTCACCGACGTCGCCGAGCCGGGCGGTATCGACGAGTACAGCCGCGAGTACCTCCGGCGGGCGTACTTCGCGGACTCGCTCGGGACCGTCCGGGAAGCCGAGCGGTTCACCGACCAAGACCTCGACTGGAACGACCCCGCGAACCTCGACCGCGACCCCGAATACGAGACGACCGAGGGGCGGCGCTGGCACGTCGACGACGACGGTCCCGCGCGGGTCGACGGCCGGACGTGGGGCGGGTCGCTGGAGGTCACCTACAGCCACTTCGCGGCCGACTGCGCGCTCCCAGCGGACACCGACGGGTCGGTGCTACTGCTGGAGACCTCGGAGGAGATGCCGAACGCCGGGACGGTTCGCCGGATGGTGACTGCACTCGGCCAACGGGGTGCGCTCGATGTTGGGGCGATGCTGGTCGGCCGGGCGAAGGCGCGCTCGCATCTCGAAGAGCGGTCTCCCGACGAGCGGGCGGCGTACCGCGACCGCCAGCGGGAGGCCGTGGTGGAGACGGTCCGGGAGTACTCCGACGCCATCGTCGTGACGGATTGTGAGTTCGGGCACACGAAGCCGATTGCTCCCGTCCCCATCGGCGGGCGTGTGACTGTCGACGCCGAGGCGCGCGAACTCCGCTTTTAACCGGCCATCGTACGGTGTCGCCCCCGACGGGAGCGAGCGACTGACCCGGCGGCCGCGACGAATCTAAAGAGATTTACTTGCTATCGTAGTAGTGGTTCCTCATGAGCGACGGACGGCCGCTCGATGTCGATGTCCCCCCGGCCACGTGGAGTCGTGCGCAGGCCAGCGGCATCGAGCGAGCCGTCGACAACGTGATGCCGGTCATCGACCCGCCGGATGCCGACCGGATGGACCACGTCCACGTCTGGGACACGTGGCTGCTCCGCGACCGGCACGGCGCGGTCGCCACTGTCGACGGCTGGCGGGTGCTGTTCTCGCTGACCGCGCCGGCCGAGCGAATGCCGGGCAAGCGTCACGACGTCGCGGAGATACGGTACTTCTACTCGGCGGACGGGCAGACGTGGCACGACGGCGGCGTCGTCTTCGACGGCGACGCCTACGGTCAGCGGCAGTGGGCCGGGTCCGCGCTGTACGACGACGGCGACCTCTACGTGTTCTACACCGCTGCCGGCGACGACGACGCGGCGGAGTTGACGTACACTCAGCGCATCGCAGTCGGACACGGCGGGACGGTCACCGCCTCGGCGGACGGCGTCGACATCGACGGTCCGTGGCACCAGCGGCTACTGTTGGAGCCGGACGGCGACTGGTACGAGACGGAGGCCCAGTCACGGGGGATGATCTACACGTTCCGCGATCCGTGGTTCTTCGAGGACACCGAGACGGGGACGACGTATCTGCTGTTCGAGGCGAACACGCCAGTCCCGCCCGAAAGCGACGCCTGCGGCGGCGACCCGGCCCAACAGGAGTTCAACGGCTGTGTCGGCGTCGCCGTCTCTCCAAGCGGCGACCCGCTGGAGTGGGAGATGCGGCCGCCCCTGTTGGAGTCGGTCTGCGTGAATCAGGAACTGGAGCGGCCGCACATCGTCCACCGCGACGGCCGGTATTACCTGTTCGTCTCCAGTCACATGCACACGTTCGCGCCGGGGCTGGAGGGGTACGACGCCCTCTACGGCTTCGTCGCGGACTCGCTCCGGGGCGACTACCGGCCGCTCAACGACTCCGGGCTCGTCGTCACCAACCCGACGAGCGCCCCCTTCCAGGCCTACTCGTGGATGGCTTTCCCGCACGAGGACGAGGTGTTGGTCCAGAGTTTCTTCAACTACCGCGATTTCGCGGGCGACTCGCTCGACGAGATAGCCGACCTGTCGGTCGCCGAGCAGTGCCGTCGGTTCGGCGGGACGCTCGGGCCGACCGTCCGGCTGAGCGTCGCGGGCGACGGCACCCGCGTGCGCGGCACGCTGAGTCACTGGCACATCCCAACCCCCGGCGAAGGGCTCCCCGCGATCAACGGCGACCGACCGATCCCCGAGGCCGCGGTGGCCGACGGAGGCGACTCGCGCGGATCGGCAGCGCCCTCCGGCTACGGCTCCGCGACCGACGACTCGTAATCAGGGTTCGGGGAGCGGCGAGCAGGCAAAGGTCGGCTCGTCCGTCCGTGCCACGCCGGTTTCCATCGCCCAGCAGGCGAGATCCTCGACGCGTGCTCGCCCGCCCTCGGCGACCATCGAGACGCCGGTGGCGTCTTCGCGGGTCGGATACACGCGGGCGGTGAGACAGTGCCGCTCGTTGGCGAACACTTCGACGACCGACCGGTCGACGAAGACGCGCAGCGACAGCGGTTCGTCGTACGGCGGGACAGCCATGCGTCGCGTGTCGGCCGTCGCGCGGTGGTCGTTGCTAGCCGCCGTCCGGTCGAGGACGAGTTCGCCGTCTCTCGTGTAGCGGAGCGTCGCTCGCTCGGCACCGTCGGGCGACGTTAGCAGCGACAGTTCGACGGCCGTCGCGTCCGCCAGCGCCACCTCCATCTGTAGTTCGAGCGCGTCGCCGTCGGCCAGCCGCTCGCGTTCGCCGGCCGCGAGCGACAGCGACGCCGGCGTCGGGATCTGGCGGTCGCGGAGGTCAGCCACCTCGGCCGCGGGTCGCTGTCTGAGCCGGCCATCCGGCCCAGTCGTCAGCACGCGCGGCAGCGAGAGCGCCCCCGACCAGCCGGCGTCCCACTGCGCCGAGCGGTCACGCGCCTCCGGAAGCCACCCCCACAGCAGGTGGCGGTCGCCGTCCCGCATCGACTGCGGGGCGTAGAAGTCGCCGTGGTCGAGGAGGCCGCGCTGTTCGACATCGAACGAGCCGTCCTCAGCGGTGCCGAGGAAGTAAACCACGTCCTCGTAATCGGAGACGTGGAGCAGTTGCTTCCCGTCGAGATGGAGCAGTTCCGGACACTCCCAGACGGTGCCCGGGTCGTCGTCGCCGACGAGTAGCGGTCCCTCGTAGTGCCACTCCCGAAGGTCCGACGAGGTGTACAGCAGTGCCGCGCCGCCACCGTCGACGAGGCCGGTGCCGATTATCTGATACCAGCGGTCGTCCGCGTGCCAGATGCTGTGGTCGCGAAACTCCGCCTGCCAGTGTTCCGTTTCGAGGAGGTCGAGGTCGTCGGGCGGCGACTCGATGACGGGGTTGTCGCCGTGTTTGTCCCACCGACAGAGGTTCGGGTCGTCGGTCGTCGCGAGACAGGGGAGTTGCGCACGGCCGTCGCCCCCGGTGTAGAGGATCGTCGCCGTTCCGTCGTCGTCGACCGCACAGCCGGACCAGCAGCCGTCGCGGTCCGGGCCGTCCGGCGACGGCGCCAGCGCCACCGGCTCGTCCGTCCAGTGGATCAGGTCATCGCTCACCGCGTGGCCCCAGTGGATGGTGTTGTGGAACGGCCCTGCGGGGTTGTACTGGTAGAAGACGTGGTAGCGGCCGTTCCACGCGATCAGTCCGTTGGGGTCGTTCAGCCAGTTCGCCGGCGGCGTGAAGTGGTAGCCCGGCCGTGCCGGGTCGTCGACGGTCGTGCGCATCTCGCGGAGCTCGCTCGCCGGCTTCGGGCGACTGGGCTC
Organism: Halobacteriales archaeon QH_7_66_36; assembly: GCA_003021175.1. Lineage (GTDB taxonomy): Archaea > Halobacteriota > Halobacteria > Halobacteriales > Haloarculaceae > Halosegnis. The sequence goes on from PXQV01000010.1 coordinate 217,678, forward strand.
GGTTGTCTCGTCCGCGGCCGCCCGGAGACAGCCGGCCGCCAGCGCGTCGCGGGTCGCGGCCACGCCCTCCGGCACCGGTTCGTGGAACGCCAGCGGCGCGCCGATTCCGAGCACCGTCCCCGGGTCTGCGTCCCACGAGACGGCCGTCATCTCGTGGGGAATGTCTTGGCCGTCCCTGACCGTCGACGCCAACACCTCGCCGTGCGACGGGAGCATCGTCTCGTAGCGGGCGACCGGCACCGCGCCGCGGTCACACACCGGCAGACGGAGCCGGTCGAAGTCGGCCACGGCCGGATGGTCGGCGTACAGCGACCGCCAGAGGACGCCGGTCGGCTCCGTCACGCTGTGAATCCCCGTCTCGTCGGGGGGCACCGTCTCCACGTCGAGCGCGTCGACGCTCGCCATCCCGCGGAGCGTCAACACCAGTCCGCCGCCCGCCGCCAGAAACCGCTCGATTTCGGGCGCGGCGGCTGCCAGCGGCCCGCCGTCGGGAATCGGTGCGTCTCGGTGCCACCACAGCACGTCCCAGTCTGCGGCCGTGAGGTCGTCGAACGCGACTCGTTCGGCGTCGAACCCCTCGCAGAGCCACTCGAATGCCGCGTGTTGCTCCTCCGAAACCGACCCCTCGTGGAGGAAGCCGACGCGCGGCGACGACTCGTGCATGCAGACGTGGACTCACGTCCGAGTAAAAACCGTGACGGCACGAAGACGCTCATCGACCGACGCCCGCGAGTGGCTGCCGGTCTCGTCGCCCCGGCCGTGCTCGTCGCGGGGGCGACTGCCGGCCCGACGTGGCAGAACTTAGGTAGCCTCGGGGCCGCACTGCTACTGATCGGTGGCGAGACGACTGAGCGGCCCGACTCTCGTCGGCAATCGGCGGGCTGAGACGACGACGCGCGGAGGCTACGTAGATGAGCGTCACTGACCTGATCGAAGACTATCTGTTCGTCTGGGTTCTGCTCTCGGTCGGTGTCGGCTTCGCCGTGCCCCGACTCGCGGTCGTCACCCGAGCGTCCACGATGATCCTCGCGGTGATGATCGGGAGCATCTCGCTGACGCTGTCCGTCGAGCAGTTCCGCCGGATCGACGCCCGGACGCTCGGACTCGTCCTCGTGGGCCACGTCGCGATGCCGTTTCTCGCGTTCGGCGTCGCACGCGGCCTCGGGCTCTCGCCGGAGCTGACCGTCGGGTTCGTGGTGCTCGGGGCGGTGACGCCGGAGCTCGTGACGCCCGTGATGACCGAACTGGCAGACGGTGACACGGCGCTGTCGACGACCGCGCTGGTCGTCATCGGGGTCGGCAGCGTGGGCTTCATCCCGGCCGTCGTCGCGCTGCTGGCCGGTGGCAGCGTGCCGACGCGACCCATCGTCGAACAACTGGTCGTAGCAGTGGTCGCCCCGATGCTGATTGCGGTGGAGGCGCGAGCGTGGCAACCCGACCGGATGAGCGCGTACGACGCGTACTATCCCGCGATCTCCGCGACGATGGTGATCCTCGTCATCGGCGGCGTGACCGCGGCGAACGCCAGCATCGTCCGTTCGAACCGCTCCATCTTGGCCGGTGTCGGTGCCGGCGTGGTCGTGCTGAACGGTGTCGGCTACGGCGTCGGCTTCCTCGTCGGCGGTGCCGGCTCCCGGGCGACGCGCATCGCGTCGATGCTCTCGGTCGGGATGCGTGATTTCGCCGTCGCGGCCGCGCTCGTGCTCGCGGCCGGCCTCCCCACGATTGCGTCGCTCCCGGCCGTCGCGTTCGGGGTGGTCGAGATGGCGACGAGCGCCGGACTCGCCCGGTGGTTCAGGCGGTCGAGGTGAGGGCGGCCACGGGCGTCGAAATGTTCTAAGAGCGGGCTACGGCTCGGCCGAACTCGGAGCCGTCCTGCTCTCGGGGCGGAGCCGTGACAGCCGCATCGCGTTCCCGGTCACGGCCGTCGTCATCCCGGCGTCACCCGCGAGGACGGCCAGCCAGATTGGGACGTAGCCGAACGGCACGGCGAGGGCGAGCGCGGCCTTGAAACCGAGGCTGGCCCAGATGTTCTGTCTGATGACGCCGTTGGCGTCGGCGGCCAGCTCGTAGAGATACGGGAGTTTCGAGAGGTCGTCGCTCATCAGCGCGATGTCGGCAGTTTCGAGGGCGGTGTCGGTTCCGGCGGCACCCATGGCAACGCCGACGGTCGCGGTGGCGAGTGCGGGGGCGTCGTTGATCCCGTCACCGACCATCGCGACGCCGTCGTACTCCTCGCCGAGCGCGTCGATGGCGGCGACCTTCTCGTCGGGGAGGAGTTCGGCACGGTACTCGTCGACGCCGACCTCCTCGGCGATGGCGCGGGCCGTCCGCTCGTTGTCCCCGGTCAGCATGACGACGCGCTCGACGCCACGGTCGTGGAGTCGCTGGACTGTCTGCTTCGACTCGGGACGGATCTCGTCGGCCACGGCGACCACCCCCTCGATTTCGTCTTCGGTCCCGACGAGCACGACGGTCTTGCCCTGTGACTGGAGGGTGGGCACCGTCGCTTCGAGCAGGTCGAGACAGTCGTCGCGCTCGCACGACTGGCGGCTCTCCGTCGTGATGATGCTCCCCTCGGTCGTCGCGTGCACGTGGCTTAGGTCGAAGCCCAACTCCTCGAAGAAGCCGGGGTTGCCGGCGTAGTGTGGCGTGTCGCCGAGCGTCGCCTTGACCCCCTTGCCGGTGATGCTCTCGAACCCGTCGACCTCGCGTTCCGCGACGGCAGCCCCCTCGGCGTGGTCAACGATAGCCTCGCCGATGGGGTGTTCCGACCGGGACTCCAGCTCTCGCGCACAGCGGAGCACGTCCGCCTCGCTGTTGCCGTTCAGCGGGATGACGTCGGTGACGGTGAGCTCGCCCTTGGTGAGCGTGCCGGTCTTGTCCACCGCGACGGCTTCGACGGCACCCATCGCTTCGAGGTGGTTGCCGCCCTTGATGAGGACGCCGTTCTTCGCCGCGCTCGTGATGCCCGAGACGACGGAGACGGGCGTCGAGATGACGAACGCACACGGGCACGCGAGGACGAGCAGCGTGAGGCCGTAGACGATGTACGTCGGCCACGGCGCGCCGAGCACGAGCGGCGGGAGTAGCGCGACGAGGACCGCGAAGCCGACGACGACCGGCGTGTAGTAGCCCGCGAAGCGGTCGACGAACTGCTCGCGCTCGGTCTTGTTCGACTGCGCGTCTTCGACCATCTGGACGATGCGCGACAGCGTGTTGTCGCCGGCCTCCGAGGCGACGCGGAGTTCCAGATACCCCTCTTCGTTGATCGTGCCGGCGTACACCTCGTCGCCGGGCGTCTTGTCGACGGGGACCGACTCGCCGGTGATGGGCGCTTGATTCACCGCGCTCTCCCCGTCGAGCACCTCGCCGTCCATCGGTATCTTCTCGCCGGGGCGCACCACGACGACGTCGCCGACGACCACCTCGTCGACTGGAATCGTCACCTCGCTGCCGTCGCGTTTGACCGTCGCTTCGTCCGGCGAGAGATCCATCAACTCCTGCAGCGAGTTCCGGGCGCGGTCCATCGAGTAGCGTTCGAGGAGTTCGGCGACGCTGAACAGGACGGCGAGCGTCGCGGCCTCGAAGTAGAGCGACTCGCCGAACGCGAGCCCCGCGACGACGGCACCGCCGATGGCGATGCTCATCAGCAGGTCCATGTCGAGGCTCAGATTCCGGGCGGAGTAGTAGCTGTTGCGGAAGATGACTTGCCCGGCGACGCCGATGGCGACCAGAAAGAGCACGTCGGCGACGAGCAACTCGCGGCCGAGTATCCCGGCCACGGGGGCGTTCTGCCCGGTGAACAGGAACTCGAAGAGTAGTCCGAGCGCGACGACGGCCCCGCTGACCCACGTTTTGACCGCCCGCGAACTGGTCCAGACGCTCTCGCGGTGGCCGGTAGAGTCCTCGGTGTCGCCGTCGGTCGCCGTCGAATCGGTCACCTCGTAGCCGGCGCTCTCGATGGCGTCGACGATCCGTGACGGTGACAGCGAGTCGGCGTCGTAGGTGACGTGTACCGTCCCGGTGGTGAGTTTGGTCTCGTACGCCGAGATGCCGGACGACTGTTCGAGGGCGTTCTCGACCTTTCCCACACAGGAGGGACAGTCCATCTCGGGGACGGTGAACGTCGCCGTCGTCTCGTCGCGGTGCTCGACCGTGTAGCCCGCCCGCTCGATCCGGTCGGCTATCGCGTCCGGCGTCGTCTCCTCGGGGTCGTGGGAGACGGTGAGCGTTCCGGTCGTGATCTGCGGGTCGACGGCCGTGATGCCGTCGAGCTTTCGGACGCTGTTCTCCACCTTCCCCGCACAGGAAGGATAGTCCATCTCGGGGACCACGTACTGAGCGACATCGCCCTGTGCGATTGTCGTCTCGGTCGCCCCCGCCGAATCGTCATGGTCGTGGTCGTCCCCGCGACTCTGTGTACGGGTCGCGTCTCCCGATTCGGGAGCATCCCGACCGGACGAGGTCATTATACCGCGCTAGGCAATGGCCTCTTATTAATCTCACTGCTATATCTTCCGGCGTTAGTAGCTCTTTCTAATAAATCAGATGTAGTATTTTAACAACTTTCGATGTCACGGTCTAACCTCCGTCTTCGAGATGTGTGTTTGCTGGAGTCGATACACCTGACGGCGCGCAACCGCCTTCTCCTCTACTGAAACTCCGAGAGCGTCGTCGCGTCCGGAACCACGTCGGCACGCCCCGAGACGCGGTCTTCGGGCGGGACCGACGTTGCGATTATCTCCTCGACCTCACCGCGGTTGTCCGCGTCGCTGTTGATTGCCCGCGTCGCCCCCTCGATCCCGACGTGGAAGCCTTCCTCGTCGTAGAAGTCGTACGTGACGCCGCTGTTGCTGAGAATGACGTGGACGCCGTCGTCTCGGAGCGTCTTCGCCGTTTCGAGGAGCGCCTCCTGTTCCGCTCGCCCGAACCCGCCGGCGCTGTACTCGGCGAAGTTCGCGGTCGGGCTCGTCGGCTCGTACGGCGGGTCGAAGTAGACGACGTCACCGGGCTCGGCGCAGTCGGTGACGTAGTCGAAGTTCTCGTTCCGGAGGTGGTCGTCCGGGAGTTGCCCGAGGGCTGCCGAGGCGGCGTCGATTGCCTCGTCGCGCGTCCAGACGGGGTTCGCGTACCGTCCGATTGGGACGTTGAACTCCCCGTCGTTGTTCTCGCGGTACATCCCGTTGAAACACGTCCGGTTGAGATACAGCAGCCGCGCCGCCTCCGCCAGTTCGTCGTACGCCTCGCCGCGGGGCCGACGGTTGAACAGCTCCCGCTGCTGGTAGAAGTACCGGTCGGTCGTCTCCGCGTACGGTTCGTCCGGGTCCGGCGCGGCCTCGGGGTCTCGGAACTCCTTCAGCCGCCGCTTCAGGTCGTCGGGGCGCTCACGGACCTGTACGTAGAGGTTGTAGAGCCGGCTGTTGCGATCGTTCACCGTCGCCCGCGGCGGCTCCAGATCGAAGAACAGCGCCCCGCCGCCCAGAAACGGCTCGTGATAGCTGTTCGCGTCCGCGGCAAAGGATTCGGGGAATCGACCGTAGAGCTCGTCGAGGAGTTGTCGCTTCCCGCCCGCCCACTTGAGGATCGGCTCTGCCATTCAGACGTCGGTGCTTCCGTACTCGCCTACAAAGAGTTGCCGCTCGGAGGGAAGCGGTGGTGTATCGATGCCCCTCGCCGACTCGTCGTCGCCGGGCCGGCGGTGGTTTTTGTGCCTCGACGCCCTATCGCGGGTAATGACGACAGGCGACGGCGGCCGGGCGACTGCCCGCGACGGCCCGGACGTCGGGGTGGCGGCTGACGAGTCGACCAGCGACGGAGAGTCGGCGACGGCGTCGCACGCTGACCCGGGCACGCGACCACCGGCCGTCGCCGTCGATGGGGTGACGAAACGCTTCGGCAGCGACGAAGCGCGCGTGACGGCCGTCGACGACGTCTCCTTCGAGATCGACGCCGGCTCGGTCGTCGGCCTGCTGGGGCCGAACGGCGCCGGCAAGACGACGCTCATCAAGTCGATCCTCGGGATGGTGTTACCCGACGCCGGCCGGGTTCGGGTCTGCGGCCACGACGTCCGGACGGAGCCGCGAGCGGCGTACGCCGCCGTCGACGCGATGCTGGAGGGGGCCCGCAACGACTACTGGCGGCTGACCGTCCGTGAGAACCTGCGCTACTTCGCCACCGTCGGCGGCGTCGACCCCGACTCGGTCACGGAGCGACACGACCGACTGCTGGACCGACTCGACCTGACGGAGAAGGCGGACGTCGCCGTCCGAAAGCTCTCTCGGGGGATGAAACAGAAGGTGTCGCTGGCGAGCGTGCTCGCGAGCGGGGCCGAGGTGGTCTTCCTCGACGAGCCGACGCTGGGACTCGACGTCGAGAGTTCGCGAACGCTCCAGCGAGAGCTCCGCCGACTCGCCGAACAGGAGGGACTCACGGTCGTGCTCTCGAGCCACGACATGGACGTCGTCGAGACGGTGTGCGACCGCGTGCTCATCATGGCCGACGGACGGATCGTCGCCGACGACGCCGTCGACGCACTGTTGCGCGGCGACGACCGCCACCGACTCCGGCTCACGAGTCGCGATTTCGACGCCGCGCTCCTCTCACGGCTGCGGGAGACGGGGACGGTCACCGATATCGACCGCCGCGCCCGAGGGACGCGCATCGAGGTGGCCGCCGACAGCGACGGGCTCTACGCGCTGATGGCACGGCTTCGCGACCGCGGCGTGACGCTCGACGAGGTGACGACGGTCGACCGCGACCTCGAAGGAGTGTTCGTCGCGCTGACCGACACCGACGCCGCCGGTCCCGATAGCGAGTCGCCCGGCCGCGTCGCCGACGGGGAGGATGGACGGTGACCACCGGCTCGGGTCCAGCCGACGGTTCCGATCCGACCGGGATCCGGGCGGCCGGCTACTACCAGCTCGTGAAGGCGGTGCTGTACCGCGAGGCCGTCCTGTTCGTCCGCTACCCGGCCAACGCCGTCGGCGGCATCGTCATCGCGCTGTTCTTCTTCGGCGTGCTGTTCTACGGCGGTCGGATGGTCGCCGGGCGGGCGCTCACCGACTCCATCGAGGGGATCATCGTCGGCTACTTCCTGTGGACACTGTCGGTCGGGGCCTACTCGTCGATATCGAACGACATCGCCAGCGAGGTGCAGTGGGGCACGCTCGAACGCCACGTGATGACGCCCTTCGGATTCGCGCCCGTCGCGCTGGCGAAGGGCGTCGCGAAGATCGTCCGAACGTTCCTCACCTCGGCGGTCGTGCTGGGGCTGATGTTGCTGTTGACCGGCACGAGCCTCGAAATAAACCTCTTCACGACGCTCGCGATCGCCGTGCTCTCGATTCTGTCCGTGCTGGGGCTCGGCTTCGCCGCGGGCGGCGTCACCCTGCTGTACAAGCAGGTGGGCAACTGGCTGAATCTCCTCCAGTTCGGCTTCGTCGTCCTCGTCTCCGCGCCGGCCTTGGAGCTGGGCTGGACCGCGGTGTTGCCGCTGGCACACGGCAGCGGGCTGCTCCAGCGGGCGATGCTCGACGGCACCCGGCTGTGGGAGTTCTCGGCGGTCGACGTGGGACTGCTCGTCGCCGTCGCCCTCGGCTACTTCCTCGCCGGCTACCTCGTCTTTCAGTACGCCACGCGGCGGGCTCGACGGCTGGGCGTGCTCGGCGACTACTGAGCGCACGGCGGAGACGGGCCCGTCTGTCGGGGTCGAATCCGTGTCGACACTGTTCACTCATCACGTCCGTTCGTCGCAGAACGGCGAGCCCGACGGGAGTGAACGGAGCCAGCGGCTCCGCGAGCTACGTCGGGGGAGCGACGACCGAAGAGAGGAGCGAGCCCGACGGGATTTGAACCCGTGACCTCTTGGTCCGGAACCAAGTACTCTGTCCACTGAGCTACGGGCTCTCGTCTCCAACGAGACGGTAGCTCGGCTTAACCGTTGTGACACGGGAGCGGCGAGCAGAGGCCGACGGCCGACCGCGCCGGTCAGTCGCCGCCGGTCTTCGTCGTGACGCGGAACCGTTCCGGGGGCGCGAGGATGCCCGCGACGGTTCCCATCGAGTGGACGACGGTCACCAGCGGCGCGAGGGGCGTCGCCAGCGCCAGCGCCACCCGCTGGCCGCCGTACGCGAGCGCGCCGCGCAGATACCAGAAGAACGTGAACGCCGCCAACAGGGCCGACAGCAGCACGAACAGCCCGCCGTAGACGACGACGCCCAGCAGCGACAGCGGGACGGCGACGAGCGTCACGACCGGCGACAGCGCCCACGCGCAGTTGCGGAGTCGCGTGAGCAGCCGGTACCGGGCCGGGAGCATCGAGGCGGCCTGCAGATTCCCTGCGGCCCATCGGCGGCGCTGTTGGGCGACCTCGTACAGCGACGGCGGGGCCTCGTTCCGGCAGACGCTCTCGGCCAGCGCGAAGTCGGCGTCGAACCGCTCGAAGGCCGCCCAGACGAAGGCGGTGTCCTCGACGAGCGTCTCGCGGTTCCACGTCACCTCGTTTTCCAGATCCGCGCGGACCGTGATACCGCCACCCCACGCGAACAGCGGGATGGACAGCTGGGCGAACGCGCGCTGTTCCAGCTGGACGCCCATCCGGTAGACGTCGGCGAGATACGACAGCACCGACCCGGTTCGTCGGGGCCGCTCCTGTAGCTGCACCACGTCCGCGTCGGGGAGGCCCTCGAACGCCTCCAGCAGGCTGTCCTCGTCCAGATAGAGGACGAACTCGCCCCCGACCGCGAGTTCGCGACGGGTCCACTCGATGGCGCGGCCCTTCCGCACCGCGTCACACTCGAAGCCGTCCGGAACGGCGTGGACGGCCGCGCCGGCCACGTCCAGCGGCTCTTCCGCGATGACGTGCACGTCGTCGAGTGCGTCGGAGAGCGCGTCGACCGTCCGCTGGACGATCGCCGCGACGTCGACAGTCAGGATGCGTACCTGTACCGCCTCGGGGCCGTGCTCGGGGGCCGGCGGCTCGTAGCCCGCGCCGACGACGTACGTCAGGACCACACCCACACGCCGGCGACGGCGGCGAAGAGTCCGAGCGTTCCCCACAGCACCCACTCCAGCAGCGGCGGATACGAGGTCGCACTCGCGGCCGTCGTCGGGGCGTTACCGGGGGCGACGCCCGCGAGCGCGGCGAAGAGTGCGCCGACGAGCAGCGCCGCGGTCACGCCCACCAGTCCGATTCGTTCTGCTTTCATACCTCTCCCTCGTCGCTTGCCACCCTTCGACCGGGAACGTCGTTCGAGCGGTTCGGACCGTTTCGGGCGAGTGAACGGCGTGAACGATGGCGGGGGTCGACCGCGTGAGGTCGGGCACGTCCCGTGGTCTGACGGGATGGAATTATGAGGGACGGGCCCTGATAGCGACTGTCATGCTAGGTGATGACGACGGCGGGCCGCCGCTGGTGGTGCTCGTCGTCGCTGGACTGCTCGTCGGTGTCGCCGCGGCCCCGGTCGCGGTGGGGGTCACCGACCGCGGGACGCCGACGGTGGCTGTCATTCCGGTCGAGGGGAGTATCGACGGGGGATCGGCCGCCGCACTGAGTGCACAGATCGAACGCGCACGGGCCGACCCGTCGGTCGAGGCGGTCGTTCTGCTGGTGAACAGCCCCGGCGGGGCCGCCTCCGCCAGCGAGACGCAGTATCTCGCGGTGAAACGGCTCGCGGAGGAGAAGCCGGTCGTCGCGAGCGTCGACGGGATCGCCGCCTCCGGCGCGTACTACACCATCGCGCCCGCCGACGAGATCTACGTCAAACCCTCCTCGACCGTGGGGAGCGTGGGCGTCATCGCGCCGCTGCCACAGCAGGTAGAGCCGAACGGCATCGTCGGCGCGACGGGACCGAACAAGGTCGGGACGGACAGCCTCCGCGAGTTCAAGTACACGATCGAGACGCTGAAGAACGCCTTCGCCAACGCCGTCGTGACGAACCGCGATGACGCGCTCGAACTCTCGCGGAGTCAGGTGACGAAAGCAGGCGTCTACTCCGGGACCGTCGCCGTCCAGAACGGGATGGCCGACCGAATCGGCGGCCGGTCGGCGGCGATAGCCGCCGCTGCCGAGGAGGCCGGCCTCGACGAGTACTCGGTCGAGGTGTACCGGCCGGACGGGACGACGCAGTTCGTCTCGCAGGCGGCCTACGTCGCGAGCGACGCCCCCGACAAGGAGCTCGTCTCGCCGGCGTATCTGACGGGCATCGGCTCGCAGGGGTCGACGTACGCGACGTTCCTGATGGTGCCGCCGCAGGTCGCCTATCCGAGCGGCGACAGGGCGTATCTCGGCACCGGCGCGTACCGGAATCGGACGGACACGGGCGAGCAGGCCGCGAGAAACCGTAGCCAGCGGTCCGTGGAGGTGAACGGATGAGCGACGCGAGCGACTCGGTAGACGACGCAGGTGTCGAGAACGGCGTGGCCGACGCAGACGCGAGAGACGACACGGCTGACGCCGAGAGCGCCGGCACGGGGATGAACTCGGCTATCCGGAGCGTGTTCGTCGTCGGTGGCGTCGCGCTGCTGGTCGTGTTCGCGGCCGTCATCGGGGCGTCCGTGGTCGGTGCGCCGACGGTCGACGCGAGCGAGGATACGAACACCGAGGAACCGCCCGCCGAGTACCAACCCGACGCGGTGGTCGCCGAGCCGATCGCCTCGGAGGGAACGGTGGCGGTGCCGGAGTCGGCACGCGCCAGCGAGGTCGGACGGAAGGTGGTCGTCATCAGTTCCGACAGCCGGGCGGAGCCGTCCGACCTCCGACCGCTCGTCGCCGCGTTGGTTCGGGCCGGCCACGAGGTCCGGTTCGCCGACACGAGTCTCCAGTCGTCGCTCGACGGGGCCGACGCCTTCCTCCGGATCGACCCGCGGTCCGAGCTCTCCAGTTCGGGCGTGGAGGCGGTTCGTGACTTCACCGACGAGGGCGGCCGCGTGATCATGGTCGGCGAACCCGCTCGGATCCGCATCACACAGAGTGGGCTGTTCGCGTCGCTCACGACGCAGCGGTCGCAGACGACGGCGCTGGCCGCCGAGTACGGCATCGTGTTCGGCGACCGGTATCTCTACGACACGGCACAGAACGACGGCAACTTCAAGAACGTGCTCGCGTCGGGGACGAGCGCCGATACGGCCCCGGATGTCGATCAGGTCGCGCTCTACACGGCCACGCGCATCGAGGCGCGCGGCGGCACCGCGGTGCTCCGCACGAGCGACACGACGGAACTGTCCGGTGACGGGCCGGCGGACAGCTATCCGGTCGCCGTCCGCAAGGACGACGTCGTCGCGGTCGGCGACAAGACGTTCATGCAGAGCGGTCGCCACAACGTCGGTGACAACGAGGCGTTCATCGCCTACCTCCTCGGATTCGCCCTCTCGGGCGACCGTGGCCCGACGTTCGCGCCGAGCGACGGGTCGAGCGGATCGGGCAACGAAACGTCGACCGGCTGACGCGGCTCAGCCGTCGGGGTCGACCGCTGTCGCCGACTTCTCGGCGTCGACGACCGCTCGCTTCCACGTGCCACGGGTGAACCACGCGACGGCCGCGACAGCGCCGACGACGTTGCCGAGCGCCATCCCGATCCAGATGCCCGTCGCGCCGAAGTCGAGGACGAACGCCAAGCCGTAGACGGTCGGGACGCGGCCGACCCACAGCGCCACCAGCGAGAAGGCGAGCGCCGTCTTCGTGTTGCCCGCGCCCCGATACGCGCCGAGCACCACCTGCAGGACGCCGATGAACGCGAACTCGACGGTCCGGGTGCGGAGATACTCGACGCCGTTGGCGACCGTCGCCGCCCCGTCGGCCGTGCTCGCCGAGATGAACGCGCCGACGATGGGCTCCGCGAAGGCGAGCGCGACGACGGCGACGGCACCCATCACGGTCGCACCGACGCCCGCGGCCAGCCGCACGGCACGTTCGGCACGCTTAGCCTTCTCTGCGCCGAGGTTCTGCCCGACCATCGTGTTCGTCGCTCGGCCGAGACCCATCGCCGGCAGGAACACCAGCGAGATGAGGCGGTTGCCGAGGCCGTAGGCCGCGACGACCGGCGGGCCGAACGTCGCCACCATCGCGGTGAGGGTGATCATCGCCAGCGCGCTGGTTGACTGTTCGAGCGCCGACGGCGCACCGATGTCGACGATCTCTCGCACCCAGTCGAGTTCGAGTCGGAGATGGCCGAGTCGAACGTCCGGTCCGGCGTCCAGTCCGAAGAGGACGCACATCCCGATGGCGGTGGCGACGACCCGGGAGACGAGCGTCGCCAGCGCCGCGCCCTCGACGCCCAGCGCCGGGACGGCCACCGGGCCGAGGTCCCACCCGAAGATGAACACCGGGTCGAGCGCGACGTTCAGGACGACGGTGACGAGCATGACCCGCATCGGCGTCCGGGTGTTGCCGTAGCCGCGCAGCAGCGCCGAGAAGACGAAGAAGCCGAACAGGAACGGCGTCCCGAGGAAGAACACCGACATGTAGTCGGCCGCCAGCGGGACGACCGACGCGGCCGTCTCCGGGTCTGCGGGGAGGAGTGCGAGCATCGCGTCGGCCGTCAGATAGCCGAGTGCACCCAACGCGACGGCCAGCAGCGTCACGAACGCGAGCGTCTGTCCGGCGGCCTTCCCGGCCGACTCCTCGCCGCCGGCCCCAGTGTACTGGGCGACGAGCGTGCTCCCGGCGACGGTGAAGCCGCCGCCGACGCTGAGCAGGAGGAAGATGAGCGGGAACGCGAGGCTCAGCGCGCCCACCGCGGCCGCCGGCTCCGCCGTCCGCCCGAGCCACAGGGTGTCGGCGATGTTGTACGCCACCTGTAGCAGCTGGGTGACGACGATGGGCCACGCGAGGGTGAACAGGGGCCACGCGAGGCTCCCGTCGGTGATGTTGCTCTCGGTCGAGGGGGAGGCCACAGCGACGCTCCGCTACCGGCCGGTTTGTGACCTTCGTTACGATCGTGTGTGACAGAGAGACACGCAACCCGTCGCCAGCCGAGCGGCGACGCTGCGCCCGGACCGGGAGTCTTACCTGCCGACCACCGAATGGGCAGGTATGCAACTGGGCGTCATCGGACTGGGTCGGATGGGCCGGATCGTGGCCGACCGCGTCACGGCCGCGGGACACGACGTGACTGCGTTCGACGTGAGCGAGGACGCGCTCGCAGACGCGGCCGAATCGGGCATCGAACCGGTGTCGTCCATCCCCGACCTCGCCGGGCAACTCGGCGACGACAAGCGGATCTGGCTGATGGTGCCGGCCGGCGACCCGGTGGACGCCGCGCTCGACGAACTGGAGCCACACCTCTCGGCAGACGACGTCGTCGTCGACGGCGGCAACAGCCACTTCGAGGACGCCGTGCGCCGCGCGGAGGCGACGCCAGCCCGCTATCTCGACTGCGGCACCTCCGGCGGGCCGGCGGGTGCTGACCTCGGCTTCTCGCTGATGATCGGCGGCCCGGCCGACGCCTACGAGGCGATGACGCCCGCCTTCGACGCGGTGGCGACCGGCCCGGACGGCCACGACCGGATGGGGCCTGTCGGGTCGGGCCACTACGTGAAGATGGTCCACAACGGCGTCGAGTACGCGCTGATGCAGGCGTACGGCGAGGGGTTCGAACTGCTCCACGAGGGCCGCTACGACCTCGATCTGGAGGCGGTCGCGCGGACGTGGAACAACGGCGCAGTCATCCGGTCGTGGCTGCTGGAACTCTGCGAAGAGGCGTTCCGCGAGGAGGGCGCGGACCTCGGTGACGTTGCCGACCACGTCGCCGGCGGGTCGACGGGGACGTGGACCGTCCGAGAGGCGCTCGAACAGGAGGTGGCCGTGCCGCTCATCTACGAGGCGCTCGCGGAGCGGTTCGACTCGCGGGTGGCCGCGAAGTTCTCGCGGCGACTCGCCAACCGGCTCCGCTACGGCTTCGGCCGTCACGAGGTGAAACGCGAATGACATCCTCTCCGGCGTGAACAGCGAGGGACGTAGTCCCTCGGGCAGTCGAGCGTAGCCCGACGACGCCGGAGTTTCCCGACCGCGTTTGGGATATTAGGGTTCGCGATCCACGACTTGTTCTTGTGGGCGTACTCGGCCCGTAGATGTATCAAACAGGCGCACCGCTGGCTGTGCCATCCAGCCGTTATCCCTATCTCCTCCATCGCAGGCGAGACTTGGGAGTACCTTCTCGCGGATGTTCTCCGCGCCGTTGATGTCCGCGTTGGCGACCGTCTCACACGACTCGCAGACGTACAACCCGCGCTCGACGCGCTGGTTTCCGTTCTTCGTCCCACAGACCGAGCAGGTCTTTGAGGTGCTACGCTCGTCCACCTGCTCCACGTCA
>PXQV01000015.1 GCA_003021175.1 Halobacteriales archaeon QH_7_66_36
GCCAGCGGTCCGCCTGTTCGACAAATCGACGGGGAGAGTAGCCCCACAAGAACAGGTCGTGGACCGCAAACCATAATATCCCAAACGCGGTCGGGAAACTCGGCGTTTACGCCGAGGAGGATGTCATAGCGCGTCGTCCCAGTCGATCCACTCCTGCTCCCAGCCGCGGCGGCGCTCGCGGGCCCGCCGCGCGCGCTGGTCCTCCTCGCGGCGGGTGCGGTTGCGTTCGAGCGTGTTGGCCTGCTCGCCCTCGACGAGCATCGGCGCGAAGGCGACGGAGCCGAGCCGTTCCCGGTCGTCGCCGTCGGGACCGACGACCGTGAGCGTCTGCGTGCCGGCCCCAAGCGGGAGGATGAGCCGGCCCTCGTTGCCCAACTGTGCGAGCAGGCGACGCGGTGGCTCCACGGCCGCGGCCTCGACGAGCACGCGGTCGTACGGCGCGTACTCCGGCAGGCCGTCCGCGCCGTCGCGACGGTCCACGAGCACCTCGCCGTAGCCGGCTTGGCGGAGATTCTCTCGCGCCTCGTGGACGATGCGCCGGTCGATGTCGACGGCCTGCACGCTGCGGCCGCCGACGAGCTCGGCGAGCACCGCCGCGGTGTAGCCGACGCCGACGCCGACGACGAGCACGTCGTCGTCAGGGTCCGGCGCGACCGCTTCGAGGAGGCGCGCGGCGTCGGAGGGAGCGAGCACGCGTGTGCCGAGTCGCTCGTCCGAGCGGTCGGCGTACGCGGCCGATTCGTCGGGGACGAACGGCTCACGGGGAACTGTGCGCATCGCGGCAGAGACGCGCTCGCTGCGGACGACACCCTTCGCCTCGTGTTCGAGGCTGTCGACCATGTCGTCCCGCACCACCGCCGGGTCCATGCATCAACTGCGTGGCGAGCGCTATTGAACCCGACGCCCGAACCCGGTGCTACTCCGGCTTGAGGCCGGCCGTCTCGACGCGCATCACGCTCTCGCCGTCGGGGAGATTCGGCGCGTCGACGAGCTTCACGATCCGCTTGTCGCCCTTCGACTTCTTCAGGTACATCCGGAAGGTGGACTTGTGGCCGAGGATGTTGCCGCCGATGGGCTTGGTCGGGTCGCCGAAGAAGGCGTCCGGGTTCGACTGGACCTGATTCGTCACGAGCACGGCGGCGTTGTAGAGGTTGCCGACGCGGTCCAGGTCGTGGAGGTGTTTGTTGAGCTTCTGTTGGCGGTTGGCGAGTTCGCCGCGGCCGACGTACTCGGCACGGAAGTGTGCGGTGAGCGAGTCGACACACAGCAGGCGAACCGGATACTCGTCCTCCTCGTGTTCCTTGGCGATGTCGAGCGCCTTCTCCGCGAGCAGGATCTGGTGGTTCGAGTTGAACGCCTTCGCGACGTGGATCTTGTCGAGGAAGTCATCGACGAGCGCCTCCATCGTCCCGTCGTCGTCGTCCGGGTCGCCCTCGATCTCGCGGTGGTCGAGCTCCGCCTCGATGGTCTCGTCGTCGAGGCCGCGAACCATCTCGTCGATCCGCTCCGGGCGGAACGTGTCCTCGCTGTCGACGAAGACACAGCGGCCGTGGAGACCGCCCTGCTCCGACTGGAGCTGGACGTTGACGGCGAGCTGGTGGGTCACCTGCGACTTGCCGGCGCCGAACTCGCCGTACACCTCGGTGATGGACTGCGTCTCGACGCCGCCGCCGAGCATGTCGTCGATCTCGGGCACGAGCATCTGTAGCTTCCCGATCTCCTCGCGGCGTTCGAGCACGTCCGCGCCCGTCTCGAAGCCGCCGATGTCCGCGGCCTCGCGGGCCGCGTTGATGATGTCCGACGCCGAGGATTCGCCGACGTCGGCCTGATTCGACAACTCGCCCGGCGAGGCGACCGCGATTGACTGATACGACTCGAAGCCGTTGTCCTGTAGCTTGTCTGCCGTCGCCGGGCCGACGCCCGGAAGATCTTCCAGTTCCTCTGATGCTGCCATACCTATCGCTTGTGCGTCCGGGGTTATAAACGTACGTTAACAGCGTACTGAAAGTAAAATCGCCGGCGGTAACGCGCCCTGATTCCGTGACGGCCGAGGATTTACCCGCGAAGGGGCGTCAGCCGGCCGGTTCGTGTTCCCGCGTCGCGGTGAACGATGGTCCCCACGGGTGGGCGTCCCCCTCGGGCCACAGCGGATACCAGTACGACTTGTCGTCCTCGACGGCGAGTTCGCCGTCCAACACGGATTCGAGCTTGAACTCCGCGCTCGAATCCCGCTCGTGAGCGCCGGCCGGCACGAAGGGGTAAAAGCGACCGCGCCGGAAGGAGTAGATCCAGTAGACGGCGTCGCCGGTCGACGCCTCGCGGAACGGAAAGACGGCGGCCAGTAGCCGCGAGCCGAATCCGGCCTCGTGCATCGTGTCCGCGGCGAAGTGGACGCTCGTCACGAGGTCCTCGAACTCGTCGTCGGCGAGGACGACCCAGTCGTAGCCGTGCGCGTCCGTGCGGAACTCGAAGGCGGTCCCCGTCTCGGCCTCGCCGGCGTCGAGGACGGCGTCCACCTCCGCCCGCGCGTCGGCGAACGCCGTCGAGTCGACGTCCGAGAAGCAGAGCGCCGCCTCGCCGGCGGAGTCGTAGCCCAGCTCCGCCCCCATCGTCACGTACGCAGTCGAGAGGTCGAAGAGGTCCTCGGCGTCGGCCGCGCAGGTCGCGTCCGTCTCGGCCGCGAGCCCGAGCACCTGTCGGATCGTGTCGAGGAAACCCATCACTCACACCACGAGCGGGGCAGGCTTGAGTCGTGCGGTCCGTCCGGCTCAGAGGAGTCCCGGCCGTCTCGGAACTCGACAGCCGCCGCGCTCACTGCGTCTCTAACTCTCGCTCCAGGTCCCGGAGTTTCTCGACGCGCTGTTCGGTGGACGGATGCGTCGAGAACAGCTTGCCGACGATGCCCGAGCGGATCGGGATGACGAAGAAGGCGTTCATCTCCGCCTGATCGCGCAGGTCGTCGTCCGGCACCTGATCCATCGTCCCGTCTATCTTCACCAGCGCCGAGGCGAGCGCCGACGGCTTCCCGGTGATGACCGCGCCGCCGTGGTCGGCCGCGTACTCCCGGTAGCGGGACAGCGCCCGGATCAGCAGGAACGAGACGACCCACACGACCAGCGACGCGATGATCGCGACGATGACGGGCGCGCCGTTCCCCCGGTCGCGACCGCCCGCGAACAGCCACCCCCACCGGACGATGAGGAACGCGACCGTCGAGAGGAACGACGCGATGGTCATCACGGCCACGTCGCGGTTCTTGACGTGCGCGAGTTCGTGGGCGAGAACCCCTTCCAGTTCCTCGTCGGACAGCGTCCGCATGATACCCGTCGTGACACAGACCGTGCTGCTCGACTGTGAGCGGCCGGTCGCGAACGCGTTCGGCACCTGCGAGTCCGCGACTGCCACCGTCGGCTTCGGGAGGTCCGCCTGCTGTGCCAGCCGCGACACCGTCGCGTGTAGTTCCGGATACTCCCCGTCGCTCACCTCGCTCGCCCCCATCGAGTACAGCGCGATCCGGTCGGAGAAGAGGAACTGCGCGCCGAGGAACAGCGACATGACGACGAGGATTGGAAACAGCCGACTCGTGAAGAAGACGGCCATCACCCCGACGAAGGCGACGTAGAGGGCGAACAACAGGAACATCGTGAGGAACATCCTGCCGCGGAGCCCCCAGTCCGTATTCCACTCCATACCGTTCGATAACCCGGGGCCAGTTATATGCTTCTCGGCGTGATAGATAGCGGCCGCAACTCGCGGGTTGCCCCGCTCGCTCGTTCGGCGGTCTCACAGTGAGACCGTCGGTCAATCGTCCGGGGCGGCCGTCCGGCAGTCGCCCCGATCAGTCGTCCGCCGCCGCGATGTCCTGTGACTCCTGATCGGCGTCGTGGAGCAGACACGCCGACCGGTGGCCGTCGCCGTGGTCGGTCAACTCCGGATCTGACTGCTCACAGGGCGTGGTGAACGCCGACCCGAGCCGCTCGCTGGCCGCCGCCTCGTCGCCGGCGAGCAGCAGGTCGAGCGACTCGTCGAGCGTCTCCTCGGCCGCCGCGTCCGACAACGACTCCGGCAGTTCGAACTCGGATCTGATCTCCTCTTTCACCGCCGCGTCCGACGGTTCCTCGCCCTCTGCTTCCACGCGGACGACCTCGCGCGCGCTCTCCACGTCGATCCCGCCGGCGGCCGCCTGATCGCGGAAGTTCAACAGCGACCGCCAGTGCTCCTGCACCATGTCGATGTCCGCCGGCTGGATGACCCGGTGACATCGGGTGTGGAACCGACAGCCGTCCGGCGGGTCGGTCGGACTCGGCACCGTCCCCCGGAGTTCGATGTCCTTGCGATCCGTCCGGGGGTCGGGCGTCGGGATGGCCGACAGGAGCGCTTCCGTGTACGGATGCTGCGGGTCCGAGAACACGTCCTCCGCGTCACCGATCTCGACGATCTCGCCGAGATACATCACGGCGACCCGGTCGCACACCTCGCGGATGACGGACATGTCGTGGCTGATGAACAGCATCGACAGCCCGAACTCGTCCTGTAGGTCGCTGATGAGCGAGAGGATCTCGGCGCGGATCGACACGTCGAGCGCGCTCACCGGCTCGTCGGCGACGATCAGCTCCGGATTCAACACGAGCGCCCGCGCCAGCGCGATCCGCTGTTTCTGCCCGCCGGAGAACTCGTGAGGGTATCGCTCGTAGTCGTCCGCCGACAGCCCCACCCGCTCCAGCAGGTCTTCCACGATTTCGCGGCGCTGGGTCTTGTCGTTCATCCCGTGGACCATCAGCGGCTCGGCGACGGAGGCACCGACGCTCATCCGCGGGTCGAAGCTGGACGAGGGGTCCTGAAAGATCATCTGTGCGTCCCGCCGGAACGACATCAGTTCCTCGTCGTCGAACCGCGTCACGTCGTTCGGATGGCTACCGTCCTCGGGTCGCCGCCCCCAGCGGTCGCCGCCGTTGAAGATGACCTCGCCGTCGGTCGCCTCCTCCAGCCGGATGATCGAGGAGGCCGCGGTCGACTTCCCGCAGCCGGATTCCCCGACCAGCCCCAGCGTCTCGCCGGGGTGGAGATCGAAGCTGATCCCGTCGACGGCGCGTGCAGCCCCGACCTCTCGGGAGAGCACCCCCTCGGTGATCGGGTAATGCTTCTTCAGGTTCCGGACGGAGAGTATCGGCTCGTCGCCGAGCGGCTCAGTCATTGGTCACCTCCTCGCTCGCCGATCCGGACCCTGTGTCCGGACCGAGGATCGTCCCGGCGTCGTAGCCGGGCTGATAGTACACACACGAGGCGCAGTGGCTGTCGGACACCTCGGCTTCCGCCGGCTGCTCGCCGGTGTGACACTCCGACACCGCGTGGTCACATCGTGGCGCGAACCGACAGCCGTCCGGCGGATCGACGGGGTCCGGGAGCGTCCCCGGTATCCCGCCGGAGGCGCGCTCACCGCCGGGGAGACACTCCATGAGCGCCCGCGTGTACGGGTGGGATGGCTGCTCGAAGATGTCGTACACCGACCCGTGCTCCATCACCTTCCCGGCGTACATGACGACGACCCGGTCGGCGATCTCGGCGACGACGCCCAGATCGTGAGTGACGAACAGGATTCCCAGCCCGTACTCGTCTTGGAGCCGGTTGAGCAGTCGAAGTATCTGTGCCTGCACGGTCACGTCGAGCGCCGTCGTCGGCTCGTCGGCGATGAGCAGGTCCGGATTCGTGACGAGCGCCATGGCGATCATCACGCGCTGTTTCTGCCCGCCGGAGAACTCGTGGGGGTAGTCGTCGAACCGCGCCGCGGCGTTCGCGATCCCCACCTCGTTGAGCAGGTCGACGGCGCGTTCACGCGCCGCGTCGTCCGACACGTCCTCGTGCATCTGGATCGCCTCGACGATCTGCCAGCCGACGGTGTAACAGTGGTTCAGCGCGTCCTGCGGGTTCTGGAAGATGTGGGTGATGTTGTCGCCGCGCAGCGACCGGAGTTCCGACTCGCTCATCTCCGTGAGGTCGCGGCCCCGGTATCTGACCGCGCCCCCGGTCTCCCCCGGCGGCGAGTCGATGAGTCTCGTGATCGATTCACTGGCGACCGTCTTCCCGGAGCCGGATTCGCCGACCAGACACAGCGTCTCGCCCTCCGCGATGTCGAAGCTCACGTCGTCGACTGCCGTGAGCAGTCCGGCGTCCGTGTTGAACGTCGTCGTGAGTCCGTCGACCGAGAGTAGTGGTGGTTGGGTCATTGTTACTCAGATTCGGCCTCCGCCTGCGGGTTCAGTGCGTCGAGCAGCGCGTCACCGAGGAAGTTGAACGCCAGGATGGTGAAGAAGATGAACAGCCCCGGTATCAGCGTCACCCACGGCGCGTACGGCAGCGCGTCCCGCCCGCCGGCGAGCACCTGCCCCCACGACGGAATCGTCGAGTCACCCAGTCCGAGGAACGCCAGCTGCGCCTCGAACAGGATGAACGCCGGAATGAGCAGCGTCACGTCGGTGATGATACTGCTCGCCGTGTTCGGCACGAGATGCCGACGGACGATGTGGTAGGTGCTCGCGCCGGTGAGCTGTGTCGCCTTGACGTACTCCTCTTCCACCTTCGCGAGCGCGTTGCTCCTGACGTATCGGGCGGTGCCCTCCCACGAGAACAGCCCGAACAGCAGGATGAACAGCGCGATGCCGCCGCCGAAGATGTACAGGATGAGCAGGTACGCGATGAACGTCGGGAACGACTGCTGGATGTCGACGTACCGCATCAGAATCTCGTCGACCATGCCGCCCCCGTACGCGGCGACGGTTCCCACCGCCGAGCCGATGGTCACGACGATGAGCGTCGTGATGAAGGCGATCTTCATCGTGATCTGCATCCCGTAGACGACGCTCCGGAAGATGTCCTTCCCGCTCCCGGTCGTCCCGAACGGGTGTGCCAGCGAGCCGTGACAGACCCGCTGTCCGCCGGCTTCGGTCACTGGCCCGGCACACTCGACCACCGACTCCATGCCGATGGTGAAGCCGAGCGGCGGCTGATACGGGATCAGGATATCCGTCTCCGGCGGGCTGATGACGAGCGGCCCGAGCAGCCCCATCGTGAAGATGCCGGCGAGGAAGGCGAGGCTGACGACCGCCGGCCGATTCCGCTTGAACTCGCCCCAGTAGTACTTCGTCATCCGGGGGGCCTGATACAGCGGTAACGCCCCGTAGGCACCGAAGAGCAGCAGCGACAGCGCGAACAGCCAGTCGAGCTGCGTGACGCTGTACCCCCAGCCGACGAAGCCGAAGGTCGGCTCGTACTGCCCGACGAGCGTGTAGTCGTACGCGTACAGCAGTACGAGCGGAACCAGTCCCGCGAGCACCACCTTCGTGTTCGCCGAGAGCCCGTGGTCCACGCTCTCGTCGATCTCCTCCCAATCCGTCTGGTCGAATCGCGCTTGATCGTCCGTCGCCATTATCTATCCTCGAAGCTGATGCGCGGGTCGAGCACGGTGTACACGAGATCCTGAATTAGGTTCCCGATCGTCGCGATGAACGTGAAGAACAGCGTGCTCCCCAACACGAGATTGGTGTCCTGTGCGATGATCGCCCGGAAGGTGAGCCGACCGAGTCCCGGGATCCCGAAGACGATCTCGACGAGCAGCGAGGCCCCGATGAACAGCGCCAGCAGTTGGCCGACGATGGTCGTCGACAGCGGCACCATCGTCGGTCTGAGGATGTGGCGCGCGTACACGCGGAGCTTCGAGACGCCCTTCGCGTTGGCCGTCTTCACGAAGTCGGCGCTGATGAACTCCGCCGACTCGTTGCGTGCCACCCGCATCGTGCCGCCAATCGACCCGGTCACGAGCACGAACACCGGGACGATCAACTGTCTCGCGTTTTCGAGGCTGAACACCGGCACGTCGCTGTTGTACGTGATCGGTATCCACTCCAGATACACGCCAAACAGCAGTAACAGCATGATCCCGAAGAAGAAGTTCGGGATGGCGTAGCCGAAGAACGCGAACCCGGTGGCGAGGTGGTCCTTCCAGCTGTACTGGTTGGCCGCCGAGTAGAGCCCGACTGCCGGTGCCAGCAGTATCGTGAACAGCGTCCACGGGACGGAGTACTGGACTGTGTAGTACAGCGCCGACAACATCGCCTCCGTCACCGGCTGGCTCCGCATCGTCGACCAGCCCCAGTCGAGCGTGTAGACGTTGACCATGTAGTCGATGTACCGCTGGTGGAGCGGGGCGTTCAGTCCGCGAAGCTCACGAACGCGTTCGGCAGCCGCTGACGGGTTCCCACCGTCGAGTGCCGCCTGCGTCGCCGCCTGTCGGACCGCCGGATTCGGGGCGGCAGTGATGAGCGCCCACGTCACGGTCACGATGATGAACGTGACGATGACTGCCCAGCCCACCCGGCGTGTGATGTACCATCCGAGACCCATTGTGAGCAAATACGAGAGGGCGCGCTTTTACTCCTGCCGATACCAGCCGGGGAAGTTCCACCCGCTGAAGAAGTTCTCCTCGGGACCGGCGATGTCCGACGAGTACCCCGGCGTGTCGGTGTCGAGCGCGAGCATGCCCAGCGGCTGTGCCTCCGAAATCTCCACGAAGATCTCGGAGAAGATCGACTGCAGCTCCTCCTCGCTGGTCGTCTCGTTGGCCTGCTGGAACAGCTCCGGCGCGTTCCACTCCGGCACGTAGCCGTAGGGATTGTAGAACGACTCCTCGACGGTGAAGAAGACGCTGTTCGTGAGCGGGTTGAGCGGGTAGGTGTTGAGTCCGAGCACCATGCTCATGTCCCATCCGTTCTGACTGGTGACCTCACGCGGTCCCGCGTTGTACGCGCCGTTGCTCCACTCGTACTCGTCCGGGTTCTCCGGCACCTCCTGCTTCCAGTACGTCTCGGCGAACTCCGAGCCTTGGATGGCGTTGACGTTCACCTCGATGCCGGCGTTCGTCGAGAACTCCTGTGCGATGAACTCCGTCGCCTGCTTCTCCGTGTTCTGACCGGCGCTGTGGTAGATCTCGAGCGTGACGCCGTCGCCGCTCGGATTCACCAGCCGGTCGCCGTCGTAGCTGTAATCGTACTCGCTGGCGTCGATGGCCTCTTTGATCCGGCTCTGGGTCGCCTCCTTTCCGTACAGGTCGCCGACGCCGAACGTCCGAATCTGGGAGGCGTCGTCCGGATACCACTTCGACCACTCCGGCTGCCACGTGAACTCGGGCGTCGCGAGGCCACGGTAGACACCGCGGACGAGTCGCTCCTTGTCGACCGCACACGCGAGGCCCTGCCGGAACGTCCGGCTACGGAACAGGTTGCCCGGGCCGGCGTTCCAGCCGTTGTCACGCATGTTGTACGAGTTGACGACGTTGTACGGCTGGGGCTGCTTGTACACCGTGACGTCGTTGAGGTTGTCGAACTCGTCGTACCGGGCCGGCGGGACGGCTGCCACGTCTGTCTCGCCGGTCTTGAGCTGTGCGAGCCGGGAGGACTGCTCCTGCACGACTTCGGACTCGATGGTCTCGAAGTACGGCGCGTTGCCGAACAGCTGCGGCATGTCCTCGGCACCGGAAAGATAGTAGTCGTCGTTCCGGCTGAACACCAGCTTGTTGCCACGCTCCCACGTGTCGAGCGTGTACGCACCGAGATTTCCGGTGAACTGTAGCTCGTTGAGTTCGGTGTCCTGCCGCAGCCCTTCGGTGTCCTGCTCCTCGACGTACGGCTGCACCAGATCCTTCGGGATCGCGTACAGCAGCGGGTCGTACGTCTCCGGATAGAACGGATCGGCGCTGGGGAGTTCGATCTGGAACTCCAGTTCGCCGGTCTGCTCGACGTTGACGTCGGAGCCCCATGAGTCCGTGTTGGCGCTGGCCGCCCAGTCGGACTTGTGAATCTCGTTGATCAGGTAGGTGTAGTCCTCCGCCGTCACCTGTCCGTACGGGTCGCTGAACTGGAGGTTGTCACGGAGCGAGTACACCCACACCTGCGAATCGTCCGTCGTGAACTCTCCGGCCGTCTGCGGAAGCACTTCCGTTCCGGGTGTGAACGCGTAGGTGTAGTCCAAGGCGTAGCTGATGAGATCGCCAGCACCATCCTCGGTGTTGTAGATTGGATTCAGCGTCTGGATCGGCGAGGAGACGGTGCGACTGTACGTCCCACCGACCTCGGGCAGTTCGTCGCGCGGCGTCGAAGAGTCCGTCGACGTCGCGGTTTCGTTTCCGCCACCGGAACACCCCGCGAGGGCCGCCGCCCCACCGACGCCGAGTGCTTCGAGCCACCGGCGACGGCTAATCCTTCGACTGTTTGCCCCCTCTGAGTGGAATCTACTGCCATCCATGGGATCTGTTCGCAAAATATGCGCGTCACGCTAATAATCTGACGATAGATCACAGATTTTTATGTACGCTTATCGGCGGTGTTTATATAGCATTTTTAAATTGTGCCGGCGGTCCCCCGCGCGAACGGGTAGCTTCGGTCAGTACGTGCTCGGTTCCTCGTCGGGACGCGGAGTTTAAACGCGAGAACGCACCATACCACGGCAATGAGCGAATCACGGCAGTTCTGTCCCCGGTGTGGTGACCCGGTCGAGCGCCCCCCGGACGCCGATCTCCCGGGGAGTCACGACCCCGACGCCGGGCTCTGTGACGACTGCTACTTCGACGACTTCGAGCTGGTCGACGCGCCCGACCGCATCGAGGTGGGCGTCTGCTCGCAGTGTGGCGCGGTAAAGCGCGGCAACCGCTGGGTCGACGTGGACGCCGACGACTACACCGACGTGGCCGTCGACGAACTGGTCGAGGCGTTGGGCGTCCACGTCGACGCCCGCGAGGTGACGTGGGGCGTCGAACCCGAGCAGGTGGACGAGAACACGATCCGGATGCACGCGACGTTCTCGGGGTTCATCCGCGCCACCCCGCTTCAAGAGGAGGTGACGGTGCCCGTCTACATCGCCCGAGGCACCTGCGACCGGTGTGGCCGCATCGCGGGGGACTACTGGAACGCCTTGGTGCAGGTCCGAGGGACGAACCGGACGCCGACGGCCGAGGAGATGGACCGGGCCGAGGAGATCGCCCGCGACTACATCGCCGACCGAGAGGCGAAGGGGGACCGCAACGCCTTCATCACGAGCGCCGCCCGCGACGAGAACGGCCTGAACATGAAGATCAGCGCCAACCAGATGGGCGAGGCCATCGCCGGGCGGATCGTCCGCGAACTCGGCGGCGACGCCTCCGCCGCGGAGACGCTGGCGACGGAGGACAGCGACGGCAACGAACTGTACCGTGTCACGTTCGTCGCCCGCCTCCCGGAGTTCACGCCCGGTGACGTGGTCGACCTCGACGACGGCGACGGACCGGTGCTCGTCACGAGCGCGCACGGGAACCTGAAGGGTATCCGCCTCGAAACGGGCGAGCGGTACGAGGCGAGCCACGAGGAGGGGATCGCGCCCGACGGGCGACGGCTCGCCGGCCACGGCGACGCGGAGCGGACGACCGTCGTCACCGTCGAGGACGAACACGCCGTGCAGGTGCTCGACCCGGAGACGTTCGAGCCGAAGACGATACCGCGCCCCGACTACATGGACGCCGACGCCGACGAGGTGCCGGTGCTCCGGTCGCGGGCCGGTCTCCACGTGGTGCCCGAGGATGTCTGACCTCGCGGTCGTCGTCGAGCGGGCGCGGGCCGAGACCGCGACCGACGCGCTCGCGGCCGAGGGGGTGTACGACGACACCCGGTCGATCCAGCCACACGGCGAAGGCGTCGCGATTCCCGTCACCGAACCGCCGACGGAGACGGCCGTGCTCGACGTGGTCGAGACGCACCTCCCAACCCGAACGCGCGGCCTCCGCGACCTGCTCTCCGCCCGCGGCTGGAGCGAGTCGGAACTCTCTCGCGCCCCGTCGTCGTGGGCGTGTCTCGGCTCCTGCGTGCTGGTCGACGCACCCCCGGAACCGTTTCCGGACCCCGACGCCGTCGGCGCGGCGCTGCTCGAACTCCACGGCGAGGCCGACACCGTGCTGCTGTCTCACGGCGTCTCCGGCCGGCACCGCGAACCCGATGTGGAGGTGCTCGCCGGCGTCGGCGACACGGAGGTGATCCACACTGAACACGGCACGCGCTACGCGATGGACCTCGCGGAGACAATGTTTTCGCCCGGTAACAAGGCAGAACGCGCGCACATGGGCGATGTCGTCTCCGACGGCGAACGCGTCTTCGACATGTTCGCCGGCGTCGGCTACTTCACGCTCCCGATGGCCCGGGCCGGTGCCGAGGTGACCGCCGCGGAGATCAATCCGACGGCGTACCGGTATCTCGCCGAGAACGCCGTCCTGAACGGCGTCGAAGAGCGGGTGTCCGCGTTCCGCGCCGACTGCCGGGCGGTCGACGCGAGCGCCGACCGGGTCGTGATGGGCTACTACGACGCGCCCGAGTATCTCGACGCGGCGCTGTCTGCCCTCGATTCGGACGGCGTCGTCCACCTCCACGCCGCGGTGCCCGAGGCAGAACTGTGGGATCGACCGCTCGACCGGCTCGCCGCCGTCGCGGCCGACCACGCTGTCGACGTGCTCGACCGGCGAATCGTCAAGAGCCACGCGCCGGGGATCGCCCACGTCGTCGTCGACGCCCGGATCGATTCGCCCCCGGCTATATAACACCCCGGCGCACAGTCGGGGATATGTACGTCGACTGCGGCACGCTGTTCAGCGGCCACGAGGTCATCGAAGGCGGCCGGTTCGTCGTCGAGGACGGTCGCGTCACGGCCGTCGGGGACCGCGAGGAGATCGACCCGGACGGAGACCAGATCGACCTGTCGGACGAGGTGGTGACGCCGGGGTTCGTCGACGCGCATCTCCACCTGAAGGGAGCGCGGTCGATGGACCCGATGCAGTGGATCGCCGGCACGACGGCCGAGGACGCGGCCCGCGCCGTCGCGGACGCGGAGACCCTGCTCGACGCCGGGTTCACGACCGTCCGTGACGTGGGGAGCGACGTGGCTATCGGCGTCCGAAACGCCATCGACGCCGGCGAGATCGACGGTCCACGCGTGTTCACCTCCGGGCTCTCCGTCTCACAGACCGGCGGCCACGGCGACCTCCACATGCTGCCGCTGGAGTGGGTGGAAGACGGCGCCGGCATCTCCACGCTCGTCGACGGGACCGACGAGTGTCGCCGCGTCGCCCGCGAGCGCCACCGCGACGGCGCGGACCTGCTGAAGATCATGACGACCGGCGGCGTCCTCTCGGAGAAGGACTCGCCGCGTGAGGCGCAGTTCACCGACGAGGAGGTGACGGCGCTCGTGGAGGAGGCCCACCGCGTCGGGATGCCCGTCGCCAGCCACGCGCAGGGCGCGCCGGGGATCAAGCGGGCGCTGGAGAACGGCGTCGACACCATCGAACACGGCTTCCACATCGACGAGGCGTGTCTCGACCTGTTTGCCGAGACCGGCGCGACGTTCGTGCCGACGCTCGCCATCATGCACCGGATCGTGACACGCGGCGAGGAGCACGGGGTCCCCGACCACGGCCTCCGCAAGGCCCGGAACGCGCGGGAGGCTCACTTCGAGGCCGTCGAGCGCGCGAAAGATGCTGGCGTCCCCATCGCGACCGGGACGGACTTCATCGGGCCGGAGCTGGTGGCACACGGCGAGAACGCGCTCGAGCTCGAACTGCTCGTCGAGGAGGTCGGCTTCACACCAACGGAGGCAGTCGCCGCGGCGACGAGCGTCGCGGGCCGCACGGTTCCGGACGACGTGGGCGGCCTCGCGGCCGGCAACTACGCCGACTTCCTCACGCTCGGCGGCGACCCCCGCGACGACATCGGCAACGTCCGCGACGTGACGGCCGTCTACAAGGGCGGCGAGGAGGTCCGGTAGCAGGCGCGACTCGCAGTTTCGAAGCGTTTAATCTGCAACCCGCTAACCTCGTACACGACTATGGCTAAGGTTAGCATTATCGGGGCGGCCGGCACCGTCGGCGCCGCCGCGGGGTACAACATCGCGCTCCGCGAGGTGGCTGACGAGCTAGTGTTCGTCGACATCCCCGACATGGAGGAGACGACGGTCGGACAGGCCGCCGACACGAACCACGGTATCGCCTACGACTCTAATACTACCGTCCGGCAGGGCGGCTACGAGGCCACCGCCGGGTCGGACGTGGTCGTCATCACCGCCGGCATCCCGCGCAAGGAAGGCCAGAGCCGGACCGATCTGGCGGGCGACAACGCCCCCATTATGGAGGACATCGGCTCGTCGCTGGCCGAACACAACGACGACTTCGTCTCCATCACCACCTCCAACCCGGTCGACCTCCTGAACCGGCATCTGTACGAGACGGGTGACCGCGACCGCCACGAGGTGATCGGCTTCGGCGGCCGCCTCGATTCCGCGCGGTTCCGCTACGTCCTCGCCGACCGGTTCGACGCGCCCGTCAAGAACGTCGACGCGACCATCCTCGGCGAACACGGCGACGCGCAGGTGCCCGCCTTCTCCAAGGTGCGCGTCGACGGCCACGACCCCGACTTCTCCGACAACGAGAAGGAGGAGATACTGGGCGACCTACAGGAGTCGGCGATGGACGTCATCTCGCGGAAGGGCGCGACCGAGTGGGGACCGGCGACCGGCGTCGGCCACATGGTCGAGGCCGTCCTCCGCGACACGGGCGAGGTGTTGCCCGGCTCGCTGGTGCTCGACGGCGAGTACGGCTACGAGGACACCGCCTTCGGCGTCCCGGTCGAGCTCGGGTCCGACGGCATCGAGGAGGTCGTCGAGTGGGACCTCTCCGCCTACGAGCGGGAACTGATGGACGAGGCGGCGGCGAAGCTCTCCGAGCAGTACGAGGAGATAGCGTAGCTTCCTTTCGACGGTCGCGCTCGTCGCACGACGACGATACTGGTATCGGCGTTACGACTCTTGGGAGGTATCATAGGCCGCTTCGTGCCTTTCTATAGCTTTCTGATGAAGCAACTGGTAGACAGAAGTACGGACTGAGTGTCACCTCTCTCGTCGAAAAAGAATAGAGGTTTCGAGCTACTACACGAAGTATGGTAGTATCAACGACATCAGTGTGGGATGAATTAGGAGAGAGCCGTGTTATTGAGTACGAAGATGCGACCGTGTATGGCGACTTCGAACAAGACCAAGTGCTACATCAAGGCACTATTCGAGTTCTGCCAAACAGTTGGGTTGCACTCCCAACCGGTCGGCTTCTCTCTCCAGAAGCAGTCCACCACATCGATCCGTAGCCCCTCTGTGCTGACCGTACACGACTGGTTTACGGAAGTTCGAGGAGAAAGCCCCGCCGTTCACGGCGGAGATAAATCCGACAACTCCGCCACAACCGCCGGAATTAAGCCCCCTGACAGCGCATATTATGGTACGCACGACGAGCAAAAACTGGCGGTTGGATTGGGGTCCGCCCGGACGACGAAGGCTACCACACCGTTCCCGAGAGGGCGTCACCGAGGCCGTGGCGACACGGCAGGCAAAACGCGACCCTCGCTTGTTTGTGCCTGCCCACCGTGGTCGTTCGAAAGACGCACAGCGTCTTTCGTGATGACGAGAGACCGTTGGTCTCTCGAACCACACGAAGGGCAGGCAGGCCGATGGCACGGCCCGTGCCCGGACGCTCCGAAAGGGGCGACTGGGGGCATTTCCGCCGTCTCTCTGAGACGAATGGGATGCACGGTGCAAGCGGATACCGCGTCCGAATGGACGCGCAACACGCCACACCCCTCGCGGGGCCGACGTATCGCGCACGAACCCGGTATTGCCTCGCCGGACCCCATCCGGCAAGCGAGACGTTGCCGGCGGGGACGCGGGACCGGCCCGCTGTCCCGCGCTAGAATCCTCGCCCCTTCAGGGCGCGGAGGATGTCAAGGACCGTTGTACGAACTCTTCACTCCGCGAGCAACGACCGAGCCCGTTGCACGTAGCTGTTGACGTCCCAGCTGCGGGCATCGCTGATTCGATAGAGGAGTACACGCGCATCGGCGGGTGACAGGTGGTCGGTCCGGACTCAGACCACGCGCTCGCCGTCGTCGTACACCCGGATGGCGTCGACCGGGCAGCTCCGGGCGGCGAACTTCGCGTCCAGTTCCGCGCCGTCGGGCACCTCGCGAACGCGCACGTCCTCGCCCCACGCCGCGTCCGTCGCTTCCCCCTCCCGGAGCCCCGCCTTCCCGGCCGTCTCGTCCTCCTCGAAGGCGTCCCACTCCGCGACACACTGGAACATCCCGATACAGGTGTCTCGGTCGTACTCGACTCGCATACGTGGCCGTCGTCGCGGGCGGGCAAAGTCCTGTTGGCGCGATGAGCGACGATTTAAATCCGAGGCGGCACGACTCACCCGTAATGGACGTGTCCGACGTGCCCGCGGTGCCGGAGTGGCTCCCCGACCACCTCCGGGCCGACGGCGTGGAGTCGCTGTATCCCCCGCAGGCGGAGGCGGTCGAGGCCGGCGTCACCGAGGGGGAGTCGCTGGTCGCCTCTATCCCGACCGCCTCCGGAAAGACGCTCATCGCCACGCTGGCGATGCTCGCGGCCGTCCGCTCGGGCGGGAAGGCGCTGTACATCGTCCCGTTGCGCGCGCTCGCCTCCGAAAAGCAGGCCGAGTTCGAGCAGTTCGAGGAGTACGGCGTGAGCGTCGGCGTCTCGACGGGCAACTACGAGTCGGACGGCGAGTGGCTCGCGGAGAAGGACATCATCGTCGCCACCTCCGAGAAGGTGGACTCGCTCGTTCGCAACGGCGCGCCGTGGATCGACGCGCTCGACTGCGTCGTCGCCGACGAGGTCCACCTCGTCGACGATCCGAACCGCGGCCCGACGCTGGAGGTCACCCTCGCCAAGCTCCGGGCGCGCAACCCCGGCCTCCAGACGGTCGCGCTGTCGGCGACCATCGGCAACGCGGACGAACTCGCCGAGTGGCTCGACGCCGAACTCGTGGACTCCTCGTGGCGGCCGATCGACCTCCGGAAGGGCGTCCACTTCGGACAGGCGCTCCACTTCGACGACGGCACACAGGAGCAGCTGAGCGTCGGCGGGAGCGAGAAGCCGACCGCCGCCATCGTCCGAGACACCATACAGGACACCGTCGAAGACGGCGATGTCGTCGAGGAGGGCGGCTCCGCACTCGTCTTCGTCAACTCGCGGCGCAACGCCGAGGCCGCGGCCCGACGGCTGGCGAACACGACGAGCGAGCACCTCGGAGGCGACGAGTTGGCCGCGCTCGCGGACGTGGCCGAGGAGATACGCGGCGTCTCGGACACGGAGACGAGCGACGACCTCGCGGACGCCGTCGCGAAGGGCGCGGCCTTCCACCACGCGGGGCTGGCGAGCGAACACCGAGAACTGGTCGAGGCGGCGTTCCGCGACCGCCTCGTCAAGTGCGTCTGTGCGACGCCGACGCTCGCGGCCGGCGTCAACACCCCCTCGCGGCGGGTGATCGTCCGCGACTGGCGGCGCTACTCGGGCGAGGCCGGCGGGATGGAGCCGCTCTCCGTGCTGGAGGTCCACCAGATGATGGGCCGGGCAGGCCGACCGGGGCGGGACCCGTACGGCGAGGCGCTCCTGCTAGCGAACAGCCACGACGAACTCGACGAGCTGTTCGAGCGGTACGTGTGGGCCGAGCCCGAGCCGGTCCGGTCGAAGCTCGCCCGCGAACCGGCGATGCGGACCCACCTGCTCGCGACGATTGCCTCCGGCTTCGCCGACTCTCGGGAGACGCTCGCGGAGTTCCTCGACGGGACGCTGTACGCCACCCAGACGGACGGACAGCGGCGGCTCGACGGCGTCATGGACGACATGCTGTCGTATCTCCGCGTCAACGACTTTATCGAGCGCGTTCCGTCCGAGACGGAACGGGATGGGCAGCCGGTGGAACCGGCTGCCGACGCCGACTCCGGGCGACTCCAGGCGACCGCGCTCGGTCACACCGTCTCGCGGCTGTATCTCGACCCGATGAGCGCCGCGACGCTCATCGACGGACTGGAGGACGCCGACGACCCCTCCGCGCTCGGTCTCTACCATCTGGCCTGCCGCACGCCGGACATGTACCAGCTGTATCTCCGGTCGGGCGAGCGCGAGGAGTTCACGAAGGAAGCCTACGAACGGGAGACGGAACTGCTCGGCGAGACGCCCTCCGAATTCGAGGAGGCGCGGTTCGACGACTGGCTCTCCGCGCTCAAGACGGCGCGGTTGCTGGAGGACTGGGCGGGCGAGACGGACGAAGACGTCATCACCGAGCGATACGGGGTCGGGCCGGGCGACATCCGCGGGAAGGTGGACACCGCCGAGTGGCTGCTCGGGGCCGCGGAGTCGCTGGCCGGCGAACTCGGCTTCGGCACCGCCACCGCCGTCCGGCGGGCGAAGAAGCGCGTCCAGTACGGCGTCAGCGAGGAACTGATCGATCTCGCGGGCGTCAGGAGCGTGGGCCGTAAGCGCGCCCGCCGGCTGTTCGAGGCCGGCGTCCAGACCCGGTCGGAACTCCGCAACGCCGACAAGTCCGTCGTGCTCGCGGCGCTGAAGGGCCGACGCCGCACCGCCGAAACCGTGCTAGAGAACGCCGGCCACCAGCAGCCGGACATGGACGGCGTCACGCCGGACCCGGAGGCGACGCCCGACACCGTGGAAGCGACCGCCAGCGACGGCGACGACCAGTCCAGCCTCGGTGACTTCTGATGGAGGTCGTCGAGGGGATCGCGACCGTCGGCGACGCCCGCTTCCCCGACACGGACGCGTTCGTCGCGGCGCTGGACGAGATCGCGGCGACACACGACGTGACGGTGCAGGCGTTCGACGCCCGCTACGTCGTCTCCGAGCAACATCTCGAACGCGCGCTCGAACTCGCGGACCGTGAGCGTAAACGCGGGGACGCCATCGCGCGCGACCGCGCCGTCGAAGTGTTACTGTACGCCGCCGGTCGCCGACAGATAACCCGCGCGCTGGAGATGGGCGTCGACGAGGGAGAAACGCCCATCGTCGTGCTGGTGGCGGCCGACGACACCGACGCGAGTGACGAGGCGGCCGCCGCGGCCGCAGTTGAGGAGCTGCTGACGCCGGCCGAGACGCTCGGTGACGACGACCCCGAGCGCGTCCGTGATTTCTTCGACATCGGTGACGCGGAACTCGCGGCGACGGACGCGTCGCTCGCCGACCTCGTGTTGGAGCGGGTCGCGCTGCTCGTCGTCGAGCGATAGTCCCCACTCTTTATCCTCCGGCTGTCGAACCTCCTGCCGGTGAACACACATGAGCGACGGCGACCCGAACCGTAGCGCACGCGAGCGACAGCACGAACGGGCGAAACACGTCGAACAGGTGCTCGACGCCGTCGAGCAGGACATGGACGGCTATCCGGCCAACGCCGACGACCTTGCCGCGCAGTATCGTGGCTCGGCGGTCGACCTGGTGAACGAGACGGAGACGTTCGCCGACGCCTTCGACCGGCTAGCGGACGAGTACGACGCCTTCGCCGACCCGGCGGAGGCACGGGCGGCGCTCACGGCGGAACTGCGACGCGACGAACGGTTCGACGACGCGTTCACCGACGGACCGGGGTAACGGCTACTCGAGGGCGTACACCGTGTGGTCGTACCGGGAACTCCCGTCGGTCTTCACGCAGCCGCCGACGTAGAGCGTCCCCGCTTCGTACAGCGGTGAGCCGAAGGTCCCCGCCACGCCCGGGAGTTCGATGCGCCACCGGGGGGTCCCGTCCGTGTCGAAGGCCGCCACCTCGTTCCCGCCGACGTGGACCATCCCGCCGCCGAGACCGAGACCGGTCTTGGAGACGTTGTCGACCGTGCCGCTCCAGCGGCCCTCCCCGGTCGCGGCGTCGAGAGCGACGACCCGCGATGGCGTCGTCGCGAACACGCTGTCGCCGTCGAGGACCGGCGTCGTGTTGACCCCGCCGCCCAGCGAGGACTGCCACCGAACCGTGCCGTCCGCGCCGACCGCGTACAGATACCCCGCGTCCGTGCCGACGTACACCGTCCCGTCGCCCGCAGTGTCGACGGTCGGGCCCTTGTGCGGAACGCCGTCGATCGTCACCGTCCACCGCACGGTGCCCCCGGTTGTCAGTGCGACGAGTCGGCTGCCGCCGTCCTCGTCGCCGACGGTGACGGCGTAGTAGCCCTCCCCGGCGACGACCGGAGCGGAGAAGACCGGCGGCGTCGACAGCGTCGCACGCCACGCCTCCTCGCCCGTCGAGAGTGCCCGCCCCGAGACGGCGGTCGTCTCGTCGCCCGAAAGCGGGACGAGAACCGTGCCGTCGTCGACGACCGGACTCCCCGAGACCGGAATCCGCTCGCGCCACAGCGGCTCGCCGGTGTCGGCGTCCAGTCCCGTCAGCGACGGGCGATTGCCGCGGTCGACGACCCGCCGTCGGTTGAGAACGTCGCGCGCGGCGGCGACGACCACATCCTCGGTCACCCTCGGACTGAAACTGTGCGTCATCGCGCCGAGCCGGCGCTCCCAAACCGCGTTACCGTCGGCGCGGGTGAGGGCTGTCACCTGCGTCCCGCTCCCGACGTAGAGCGTCTCCTCGTCCATTCCGGGGGTCGAGAGCGTGAACTGGCCGGGGACCTCCGCCGTCCACGTGGACGAGAGGACGGCGTCGTCGAGTGGGGCGGGGGGCGTCGCGTTCGGCTCTAACCCACCCGTGGCGTTCCGGACCGGCGGTGTACCTGCGCGCCCGGCACATCCCCCGAGTGCCGCGGCGACGCCGGCGGCGAGGAACCCACGGCGCGAGACGCGACCGTCCATACCACTGACCTGCGGCCACGGAGGAAAAACGGTTACGTCCGACCGGTGGACGCGGAACGCGGTCAGCGGGTGAAGCCGCCCGTCGGGGGCGGGACCGGGTCGCTTCCGCCCTGGCCGCCGGGCTCCGGCGGCGGGAGCTCGACGACGCGGGCCGTACAGTCGGTACACCGGACGGCGATGACGTCCCAGTCGCGACAGCACGACTCGACGACGTCCGCGGTCGGCACGACCGACCCGCCACAGACCGGACACTCGTCGAGCACGACGCGGAACGACTTGAGGACGCGCGTCCGGTCGTTGCGGTCGAGCGTCCCCCAGCGGTCGTCGTCGACGGCGCGGTGGGCCGCGAGGTCGGCGAGCATCGCTGCCTCGCTGATCCAGTTGTACGCCGCGCGCTCGCCGACGAGCGCGAACGGTCGGTCGTCAGCGTCCGCCGAGGGAGCCGACTGTTCGACCTCGCGGTACTCGACACCGACCGTCCCGACCGGCTCGTCGTAGAGGTCGGCGAGCGTCGCGACCCGTGACTCGCGGTCGGCGAGCGCGTCGAGCGTTCCCCGCCAGCGCGTACGGAAGCCGTCGGCGAGACGCAGGTCGTCGCCGACCGGCTCGGCGACGCCGAAGGCGACGAGCAGCTCCGGCATCGACAGGTCGGCGATGTCGGGCGATTCCTCACTCATCGTCGCTCACCACCGGCTCGTCCATCCGTGCGGCCGCGACTTGTCGCATCTCCGCCGGCACGTCCTCCTCGACCGGCCGTTTCCCGAACGCCGCCAACACCGACTCGGGGAGATACCGCCGCGTCAGCGTCGGGGTCCCGGGGACGAGATAGCCACGGAGGTAGATGAGCCCCAAGGCGGCGAGAAGCG
The DNA here is from genome assembly GCA_003021175.1 of Halobacteriales archaeon QH_7_66_36. Lineage (GTDB taxonomy): Archaea > Halobacteriota > Halobacteria > Halobacteriales > Haloarculaceae > Halosegnis. Next base: position 21,573 of record PXQV01000015.1, read on the forward strand.
CCGCGCCGCCGGCGGGGCGGGAGCGGCGACCGAGCAGGGCCGCCGCGACGACCGCTATCGCGGCGTTGAGCACGGTACACGGGAGACACCTGTTCTCGCCGGTGTACTCCGGTCGTCCGAGTTGTTCAGCGAGCGTGCGTGGGATCGACACGTCGGACGGTCGGGACGCCGGTAGAAAACGGTTCCTCTCGCCGAGGGCCGGTGCCGCCCCGGTTCGGGTCGTGCTGTATCACCACATACTAAATATTGTCGTCTTATACGGAGTGATATGTCGCGAGACGCGGGCCCGAACGAGAACAGACGACGACTCCTGAAGTCACTCGGCGCGGCCGGCCTCGTCGGCCTCGCCGGCTGTTCGACGAGCGATTCGACCCCGACAGGGACGGGCGGCGGGGGCGACATCGACGTGACCGAAACCGACGCGTTCACGCTCTACGAACGGGGGTTTCAAGAGGCCGGCTTCGAGCCGCCCTTCACCGGGGAGATCATCACGAACGAGACTCCCGAGCGGGTCCAGTGGGCACAGATAATCCAAGAGGAGCTCAACAGCACGGAGTACTTCGACCTCGAACTGAGCCAGTTCGAGTGGGGAACCTACGTCGGCCGCATCCTCGGCGAGGAGTCCCACACCGACCCGTCGCTGGTGTGTCTCGGTTGGTCGGCCGGCTTCGACCCGGACGGCTACCTGAACAACCTGTTCACGAGCGACAACTTCACGCCGGCGTGTTGTAACATCAACCACTACGAGAACAGCACGGTCGACGAGCTGGTGAACGAGGGGCTCACCACGTTCGACATCGACGAGCGCGCCGACATCTACGAGGACGTTCAGCGAGAGGTCGTCAGCGACTCGCCGATGGCGTTCACCCGGTTCGGCGAGGAGTTCAACGTCTGGCGGAGCGACCGCGTCCACGGCTTCCAGACCTACCCGAACAACAGCGTACAGTTCCTCGCGCTGTTCGCCCCGTGGGCGGACGCGTTCACGTGGGTCGGCGACGGCGGCAGCGTCCAGTCGGGCGGGACGCTGACCACGTCGCTGTCGGCGGCCCCCTCCAACAGCGACCCGGTCCGGCTCAACGACACCACCTCGTCGATGGTCACCAACCCCATCTACGAGTCGCTGCTCGGGGTCGACTTCGACGGTGAGCCCCAGCCGGTGCTCGCGGAGTCGGTCGAACAGGTCGACGACACGACGTACAGCGTCACGCTGAGGCAGGGCGTCGAGTTCCACGCCAGCGACGAGTCAGACTTCGACGGCCGCGAGATGGTCGCCGAGGACGTGCGCTTCTCTATCATGCGGTATCTCAACACGAGCCGCGAGAGCGATGTCGCCGACTGGCTCGGCGTCGAGGGCGAGGAGGACGACCGAGAGTTCGTCGGCACCGTCGAGGTGCTCGGCGACTACGAGCTGGAGATATCCCTCCCGGAGCCGTACTCGCCGTTCAGGTTCTCCATCGCCGCCGTGCCGGTCGTGCCACAGGAAGCCGGCTATCCGGAAGCCCACCCGAACAGCGACACCGGCACGCTCGACCTCTCGGCGGAGCCGATCGGGACCGGTCCGTTCACCTTCGTCGAGGAGCAGCCCGACGAGCTGTGGCGCATCGAGCGCAACGAGAACTACTGGTTCGAGGGGACCGACGACATCCCCGCCCAGCCGCCGCTCGAACAGGTCGACATGCGCGTCATCACCGAGAGCTCGGTCCAGGAGGGCGCGCTCCAGTCGGGCGACATCGACATCGCCACCAGCCCGCCGCCGGGTAGCGTTGCCAACTTCGAGCAGAGCGAGGAGTTCACCGTCGACCGCCGGGTCGCCTCCGGCTTCGACCTGTTCATCTACCCGAGCCACCCCGAGGCGGATACGCCGTTCCAGAACCGCAAGGTCCGCATCGCGACCAACCGGATGGTAAACCGACCGGGTATCGTCGAGGCGGTGTACGAGGGCATCGGCCAGCCGGCGTACGCACCCATCTCGCCGCTAGCCGGCGCGTTCACCTCACCGGAGTTTCAGGAGGAGATGGCGACGCGCTACTCCCGATACCACAGGGACGCGGACCGGTAGGTCAGAAACCACACACACACACACAACCACGTCTCAATGTCGCTACGTCAGTACGTGACCAAGCGGCTGTTGCTCACGGTCCCGATACTGCTGGGAGTAACAGTCATTACGTTCCTGATGACCCACCTCCAGCCCGGCGACCCGGTCGACGTGCTCATCCCCCTCGGTGCGAACCCGAGCGAGGAGGCCATCAGACAGCTCCGCCGACAGTACCACCTCAACGAGCCGCTGTACGTCCAGTACTTCCTGTGGCTCAAGGACGCGATGGTGTTCGACTTCGGCGTCTCCATCCAGCGTGACTCGCTCGTCAGCGAGGCGATACTCACGCGGCTGCCGTACACGCTCCTTCTGGGCGTATTCGCGCTGTTCATCGCCGTCGCCATCGGGGTCCCCGCGGGTATCATCGCCGCCGTGCGGAAGGGCGACAAGGTCGACGAGGTGAGCCGTATCGCCGCCCTGCTCGGCATCGCGACGCCGAACTTCTGGCTCGGGCTCATCCTGATATTCATCTTCGGGGTCCAGCTCGGCTGGATATCGACCATCCCGCCGTCCGACGTGAGCGTCCTCGACCCGGCGCTGTTGACGTACATGATACTGCCGGCGGTCACGCTCGGGACCGCCTCGTCGGCGCTCCTGATGCGGATCATGCGCTCGTCGATGATAGAGGAACTCAACAAGGAGTACGTCCGGATGGCCCGGGCGAAGGGGCTCGCCGCGCGGACCGTCATCGTCAAACACGTGGCACGCAACTCCCTCATCTCGGTCGTCACCGTCGCCGCGCTCCAGATCGCGTTCATCGTCGACGGCGCGGTCGTCATCGAACAGGTGTTCTCGATGCGAGGGGTGGGGCGGCTGATACTACAGGCCATCCTCCAGCGGGACTTCCCGATCATCCAAGCCGGCGTCCTGATGATCGGCGTCGTTATCGTGTTCGCCAACCTCGCGGCCGACATCATCTACTCGTTCCTCGACCCACGCATCAGATACTGACATGAGCACGGAAGACACGACATCCGACGGTGCCAGAGCGCGGACGTCGCGGCGCGGCCGGATCCGCGTGACCGGCTTCGACAGCGCGGCGGTCCGCGACCGGGAGACGTTCTCCGCGGACCGGACCGGCATCAGCGGCGCGGCCGCGAACCGCCGCACGAAGGCGTGGAACCGGTTCAAGCAGAACCGCTCGGCCATCATCGGGCTGGCCATCCTCGCGTTCATGGTCTTCATCGCGGTGTTCGCGCGACCGATCCAAGTGAGCCTCCTCGGTGAAGGGTTCGTGATCCAGCCGTTCCAGCTCGCGCCGCACAACACGGACACGAACCTCGTCGCCGGGAACCAGCCGCCGTCGGCGGAACACCCGTTCGGTACCTCCGACCTCGGCCGCGACATCATGTCGCAGGTGATGGTGGGGGCGCGGTTCAGCCTCGCCATCGGCGTCATCGCGGTCGGGCTCGCGGTCGGCATCGGCGTCCCGCTCGGCGCGATCGCCGGCTACTACGGCGGCTGGGTCGACGAGGCAGTCATGCGGCTGGTCGATATCCTGTACGCGTTCCCGTTCCTCGTGCTGGCCATCGTCATCATCGCCATCCTCGGCCAGGGGTTCTGGAACATGATAGCGGCGCTCGTCATCGTCGGCTGGATCGGCTACGCCCGGCTGATACGCGGCGAAATCCTCTCCGTGAAGGAAAACGAGTACGTCATGGCAGCGAAGGCGCTCGGCGCGCGCGACCGGTCGATCATCTTCAGACACATCGTGCCGAACGCCATCGCACCGGTAATCGTGCAGGCGACGCTGGCCGTCGGGACAATCGTCCTCGCGGCCGCCGCGTTGGGCTTCCTCGGCTTGGGACTCCAGCCCGGAACGCCCGAGTGGGGGACCATCCTCTCGGAGGGGCGCGAGGCGGTCATCCGCGGCTACTGGTGGGTCACCACGTTCCCCGGGCTCGCTATCGTGGTGTTCGTCCTCGCGGTCAACCTCGTCGGTGACGGGATCCGTGACGCGCTCGACCCGCAGGACGAGGTCGGCGAACAGGAGGGGGGCTTCCGATGAGCCTCCTCGAAGTCGACGACCTCCGCACCCGGTTTTACACCGAGGAAGGCGTCGTCAAGGCGGTCGACGGCCTCTCCTACCGGATCGACGACGGAGAGAAGTTCGGCATCGTCGGCGAGTCCGGCGCGGGCAAGTCCGTCGCCTCGGCGTCGCTGATGCGGCTCATCGACAGCCCGGGGCGGATCGTCGGCGGGTCGATACGCTTCACGAAGCCGGAGACGGCCGAGACGTTCGCGTCGGCGTTCCCGGACCACGTCGTCGACGTCGAGGAGCTCCGCGCTGACCACGACCCGGTCGACCTCGTCGACCGGCTCCTCACGTCGGGACTCTCGCCGGCCGATATCGCTCCCGACGCGGGCCTATCACAGGGGGCGACCGCGTCGAGTATCGTCGCCGAGACGGGACTCACCGTGCGGGACCTCGTCGACAGCCGCCACGCGGCCGACGTCGGCCTCGTCGACGAGAACGACTTCGTCGTCCGCGACGGCAACGACCGGTACATCGAAGTCACGCGCGCGACGGACCAAGCGTTGCGTCGGCTCCGCGGCGGTCACATCTCGATGATATTCCAGGACCCACAGACCGCGCTCAACCCGGTCTACACCGTCGGCGAGCAGATCTCCGAGGCCATCCGGACGCATCTCGACCTTTCCGAGTCGGCGGTGAAGGAGCGAGCCATCGAGATACTCGGACAGGTCGGCATCCCGGACCCCGCGGAGCGGTACAGCGACTACCCCCACGAGTTCTCCGGCGGGATGCAACAGCGGGCTGTCATCGCCATCGCGCTATCGTGTGACCCGGACCTCGTCATCGCCGACGAGCCGACGACGGCGCTCGACGTGACAATCGAAGCACAGATACTCGACCTGCTGGACGATCTGACGACCGGCCGGGAGATGGCAATCCAGCTCATCACCCACGATCTGGGCGTCGTCGCCGAGGTCTGTGACCGGGTCGCCGTGATGTACGCCGGGAAGCCGGTCGAGGTCGCGCCGGTCGAGGAGCTCTACTACGACCCGAAACACCCGTACACGGTCGGGCTGATGAGCTCGATTCCCCGCATCGGCGACGACCGACCGCGCCTCGATACGATACCGGGGACGATGCCCGACCTCGTCGAGACGCCGCCGGGGTGTAGCTTCCACCCGCGGTGTCCCTACGCCGAGGAGGCGTGTACCCGCAAGGAGCCGCCGCTGGTCGATACGGGGACCGGGGAGGCGTACGACCCGGACGCGCTCGAGGGCCACACCGCTTCGTGTCTGGCGTACACCGGCGACCTCGCCGGGAGGCTGGGGTTCGACGTACGGGTAACCGAGGAATCCGACGCCGCCGTCACCGGGGAGGAGAACGAATGAGCTCGGAACCCCCACTCATCCGCGCGGAGGGACTGACGAAACACTACTCGTCGGACGACGGCCTTCTCGACCGGCTGTTCGGTGACACACAGCTGGTCAAGGCCGTCGACGGGGTCGACCTCGAAATCGAGGACGGCGAGACGCTCGGACTCGTCGGCGAGTCCGGCTGTGGGAAGTCGTCGCTGGGGCGAACGCTCGTCCAGCTGGAGGAGGCGACCGCGGGGTCAGTGTACTACCACGACAGCGACTCCGGCGAGCGGGTCGACCTGACGGAGCTGTCGAGCAGCGAGATGCAGGAGTACCGGAAGGAGGTGCAGTTCATCTTCCAGAACCCCGACGCCAGCCTGAACCCCCGACTCACCGTCGAGGACATCATCGGCGAGGCGTTCGACATCCACGGCATCGAGGAGGGGAACCGGAACGAGCGCGTGCGGGAACTGCTCGAAACCGTCGGTCTCCAGCGGAGTCACGCCGGCCGCTACCCTCACGAATTCTCCGGCGGGCAGCGCCAGCGCATCGGCATCGCCCGCGCGCTCGCCGTCGACCCGGAGTTCATCGTCTGTGACGAACCGGTGAGCGCACTCGACGTGAGCGTGCAGGCACAGATACTCAATCTGCTGGAGGAGCTACAGGAGGAGTTCGGTCTCTCGTATCTGTTCATCGCCCACGACCTCTCCGTCGTCGAGCACATCTCCGACCGCGTCGCCGTGATGTATCTCGGCAACATCGTCGAGACCGGCGTGCCCGAAGACATCTTCGAGGAGCCACACCACCCGTACACGGAGGCGCTCCTGTCGGCGATCCCGGAACCGGACCCGCTCTGGGTCCGCGACCGGGTCCAACTCGAAGGGACAGTCCCCTCGCCCATCGACCCGCCCTCCGGCTGTCGATTCCACACCAGATGTCCGCAGATCATCCCGCCCGACGGGATGGACATCGAGCAGGCCGTCTACCGGGACATCGTCGGTCTCAGACAGCGCATCCGCGAGCGGGAGATAAACGTCGACCGGGTGCGCGAGGAGTTCGCCGAGGGGACATCGACCGACGCGGTCGCCGACGCGCTCGTCGGCCAGGAGTTCGACCATCCGCCGTCGGGCGTCCACCGCGACCGTGTCGAGGAGGCGCTGTCGCTGGTGGCCGAGAACAACTGGGAACGGGGCCGTGAGCTGCTCGCCGACCACTACGAGAGCGTCTGCGAGCGACGCGAGCCCGTCCTGCAGGAGGATGCGAACCCGAAGGCGTGTCACCTCTACGAACAGCCGCCGACGGAGTCGATGGACACGGGAAGCCGACAGCAGGGCAGCGCGGACGACTGACGCCGACAGGTCCGGAACCGCACGCTTTTGATTTCTCGGCGCGTACGACGGCTGATGCGTCGGCTCTACGAGTCGCGGGCGCTCGAATACGACGACACGGACCCGCACGCCCCCAAGCGGCGGAACGAGGACGACCCAGGGCCGCGGTCGATCGACTGGGACGCCGCGAGCCACGCCATCCTCCCACGGCGACTCCGACAGCACGCCATCACGGTCGACGTGGAGACGACCCGCGACCGCTACGCGCGGGACGCTCCCGTCGAGTTCCGGGTGACGTTCCGCAATCGGCTCCCGTTCCCGGTCACAGTCCCGACGTCGTCGCCGGTGCCGTGGACGTGGAGCCTCGACGGGCTCGACGAGGCGAGCCACGTCGCGTCCCACCCCAGCGACGCCGGCCTGTTCGAGTTCGGCCGCGCGGAACGGAAGCGGTTCAGTCGCCGGTGGACACAGCGGATCCGACAGGACGCTCGGACGTGGACGCCGGCGGAGACCGGCGAGCACACGCTCGGCGTCCGCATCAACACGCCGGAGGGGTGGGACGACGCGCTCGCCGCCGAGACGACGTTCTACATCGAATGACCCGGCCGACGCGGCGGGCCCTGTTGGCCGCGGCCGGCGCGGCACTGTTCGCCGGCTGTGAGAGCGAGCGCGAGCCGACGATATCGTCCACGCGCTCGCCCGCCCCGGCACCGACGTACACGGAAACGCCGGAGGGACCGTCGCTCACGGCCAGTCTCCCCGGCGCGTCGCTGCCGTCCGCGCCGGCGAGCGAGCGAACCGTGACGATGGGCTGTGACAACGAGGACAAGGTGTACTTCTTTTCGCCGGCGCTGGTGTGGGTTGAGCCGGGAGCGACCATCCGGTGGGGACTCGCCTCGCAGTGTCGCCAACAGTCGCTGGCGTACCATCCGGACAACGACCGACCGCTGCGGATGCCCGCGGACGCGGAGCCGTGGGCCAGCCCGGTGATGCAGGGGTCGGGGACGTTCTCCCACGAGCTCACCGTTCCGGGCGTGTACGACGTCGCGGGACTGTTTGAGGACGCCGGACAGGTGTCGACGGTCGTCGTCGGCCGCCCGACGCTCGCGGACGAACCCGCGATGACCGACGACGGGTCCGCGTTGCCGGCCCCTGCACGGGAGAGCTTCGAAACGCTACACCGGGCGCTCCGGGCCGGATTCGAGTAGCCGAAGACGAGGGACTCAGCAGCGGTCGGCGAGAATCGGTGCGTCGTCTCGCGGCATCGAGAGCCACGCCCCGTCGCAGGATACGTCGGCGATGACGTACGCGTCACCGTCGACGGCGGCCATTACCTCGCCGTGCGCGGACGAACTCTCCGAAACCGCTGAGTCCGGCACCATGAGTGTGAGTTGTTCACATGAACATAAAAGGGTGGCGAAGGACGGTCGTCACCGTGCAGTCGGCTGCTTCGAGACCGTAGTGAGGGTGGGCGATACGCACGTGCGTCCACGAGACCGGCGCGTTCGGGGATGTGCCGTCATCGAACGGGAGACACGGCCGTGAGTGGTTCGAATTTCGGTCGGGAGCGGTTCTCACGGAAGTGTAAGGTCTTAGTGTCCGGCGCGAGGCGTAGTGGTATGAACGTCGCAGACGCCATGACGCCTCGCGATTCGCTGGTGACGGCGGTCGTCCCCGGCACCCGCGAGGACGTGCTCGACCGGCTGCAGGACAACGAATTCTCGTCGATCCCCGTCGTGAACGACGACTCGGGGGAGTTCCGCGGCCTCGTCTCCCGCGAGCGGCTCATGGCCGAACCGGACGAGGACCAAGTCGCCCTCCTCGTCGAGGAGGTGGAGTCGGTCGCGGCCGACGCCCCCGTCGGCACGGCGGTCGCCGTTATCAACTCGACCAGCCAGCGCCGGGTCCCCGTGGTCGACGACGGCGACCTCGCGGGTATCGTCACCGTCACTGATCTGGTTCGTGCGGTCGCGAACGACGACGTGGCGGCCGACGCGACGGCGGCCGAACTCATGACCGAACGCGTTAACACGACGTCTCAGGGGACGCCGCTGACGGTCGCGGAACGGGAGTTGGCCTACGCCGGCGAGGCGTACGGTCTCGTCCTCGACGACTCGGCACGGCCAACGGGTATGTTGACGGAGGTCGACGTGCTCGACGTGGCTCGCATCGTCGAGGGCGAGGAGTCGACCGGCGACGCCATCGCCGACGAGGACGACGACTGGAAGTGGGAGGGAATCAAGGCGGTCGGCGCGCGGTATCTGCCGACGCGCAACGTCGAACTCCCCGCCGAACCGGTCGCGGAGTTCATGACCGACTCGCTCGTCACCGTCGCGCGCTCGAAGCCGGTGACGGAGATCGCCCGCCTGTTCGTCACGGAGGACATCGAGCAGGCCCCCGTCGTGAGCGGCGACGAGGTAGTCGGCGTCGTCCGGGATACGGATCTGCTCGACGCGCTCGTATGAGTCGGGACGACCCGGACCCGACCGAACTGGCGACGGTCACGGAACTCGCCAAGCGGCGGGGGTTCTACTTCCAGACCGCGGAGGCGTACGGCGGCGTCGGCGGATTCTTCACCTACGGGCCGCAGGGCGCGGCGCTGAAGCGCAACGTCGAGGACGCGTGGCGCGACCGGTTCGTCACCCGCGCCGGCCACATGGAGGTGTCCGCGCCCGACGTGATGCCCGAACCCGTCTTCGAGGCGTCCGGCCATCTCGACGGCTTCGACGACATGATCGTCGAGTGTCCCGACTGCGACGCCTCGCACCGCGCCGACCACCTCGTGGAGGACGACTCCGAGTACGAGGACGCCGAGGCGCTCGGTCTCGACCGTGTCGCCGACCTGCTCGGCGACCTCGACCTGACGTGTCCGGAGTGCGGCGCGTCGCTCGCCGACGAACCCGTCGAGGAGTTCAACCTGATGTTCGAGACGGACATCGGCCCCGGCTCCGCCCAGTCCGGCTATCTCCGCCCGGAGACGGCACAGGGTATCTTCGCCGAGTTCCCGCGACTGAAACAGTACGCCCGCGAGCAACTCCCGTTCGGCGTCGCACAGATCGGCGCGGCCTACCGCAACGAGATCGCGCCACGGCGCGGTCTGGTCCGCGTGCGGGCGTTCACGCAGGCGGAGTTGGAACACTTCGTCCATCCCGAGAAAGACGACCCGCCGCTCGACGCGGTGGCCGACGTGGAACTGCCGCTCTACTCGGCGACGGCACAGGAGGGCGACGGCTCCGTCGAGACGAAGACGGTCCGCGAGGCCGTCGACGACGGCACCATCGAGTCGCCGTGGATCGCCTACTATCTCGGCGTCGCCCGCGACTGGTACGCGGCCATCGGCGTCGACATGGACCGGTTCCGCTACCGTCAACACCTGTCGGGCGAGCGCGCCCACTACGCCGCGGACTGCTGGGACGCCGAAACCGAGGTGGACGGCGACTGGATCGAGGTGACCGGCTTCGCCTACCGGAGCGACTACGACCTCGCCAACCACGCGGCCCACTCCGAGGAGTCGTTCACCGTCTTCGAGCAGTACGACGAGCCCAAGACCGTCGAGCGGGCGAGCGTCGACCCCGACATGGCGACGCTCGGTCCCGAATACGGCGGTGCGGCGGGCGACATCGCGGACGCGCTCGAACGCCTCGCCGAGCGCGACCCCGACGCCTTCGACGCGGAGACGGTCGCGGTCGACGCCGACGGCGAGACGTACGCGGTCGACGCCGAGGTGGCGAACTTCTCGGTCGAGGCCGTCACCAAGGCGGGCGAACACGTCACGCCGCACGTCGTCGAGCCGTCCTTCGGCATCGGACGGCTGTTCTACACCGTCCTCGCGCACAGCCACCGCGAGGACGAGGTGGACGGCGAGGCGCGGACATATCTCGAACTCCCCGCGGAACTCGCGCCGACGTTCGCCTGCGTCGCGCCGCTCGTCACTGACGCGCCGCTCGTGGAGCGGGCCGAGGCGGTTCGCGAGGAACTCCGCGCGGCCGGCTTCGCCGTCGACTACGACGACTCCGGCTCCATCGGCCGTCGCTACCGCCGACAGGACGAGGTCGGCACGCCGGTCTGTGTCACAATCGACCACGAGACGGTCGAGCAGAGCGACCACGACGCCGCGACCGTCACGCTCCGCGACCGCGACACGACCGCACAGGCGCGCGTCCCCGTCCCCGACCTCGTCGAACACCTGACCGCGCTCCGAGCGGGCACGGACTTCGCCGACCTGCTGGACCGCGAGGGCGTCCACGAAGTGTAAGTCGGGTTCCGCCCGACGCGGCCGCCCTGTCGGGAAACCACCACATCTATACTGACGTCAGCGCTGGAAGAGATATGAACGCTGCCCGCGCGCTGGCGCTCGCGGTCGTCGTCCTCCTCGCGTCGTCGCTCCTCGTCGGCCTCGCCACGGACCGGGCGAGCAGCGAGCAGCCGACGCCCGAGGGCGACGCGACCACCCCCTCCAACTACACGCTCATCGGCGTCCAAGCGGTCGGGTGGTTCGGGAACGACAACGGCTACGCGGCGGTCGTCGCGCCCAACGGCAGTCTCGTCTGGCGCTGGTCCGTCCCGAACGCCCGCGTGTTCGACACCGAGCAGTTGCAAAACGGCAACGTCCTCGCCAGCGTCGCCGTCGTCGTCCCCAACGAGTCGTGTCCCGAGCGGTATCAGGAGCGTGACAGCCCGGCGAACTGCGTCCACAACCGCGTCGTCGAGATCGACTACGAGACGCAGGACGTCGTCTGGGAGTACGACTGGTACGACGCGTTCCCGAACCACCACGAGGTACACGACGCCGACCGACTCCCCAACGGCGAGACGGCCATTGCCGACATGGGGAACGACCGCGCGTTCACGGTGAACGAGGCCGGCGAGATAACGTGGGAGTGGAACGCCTCGGACCACATCGCACGGGGGACGCCGTGGTTCGAACAGCACGTCCCCGCCGACAAGGCAGACGAGTTCGCCAGCAGCGGGCCGGAGTCCGACTGGACCCATCTGAACGACATCGACCAGCTGTCGAACGGGAACTTCCTCCTCTCCGTTCGCAACTACGACGTGGTGTTGGAGGTAAACCGCGAGAACGAGATCGTCGAGACGTACGGCGAACCCGACGACCACGCGATTATGAGCGAGCAGCACAACCCGAACGTGCTGGCCGGACCCGGGACGATGCTGGTCGCGGACTCGGAGAACGACCGCATCGTCGAACTCGACACGGAGACGGAAGAGATCATCTGGCAGTACGAGCGCGTGCCGGCGTCCTCGGGCGTCGACCGGCGGTCGCTCCAGTGGCCCCGCGACGCCGACCGCCTCCCGGGCGGCAACACGCTGATCACCGATTCACGCCGCTACCGCGTGCTCGAAGTGCGACCGGACGGCAGCGTCGCGTGGTCGTTCAACTCACAGACGGCGCTCGGAGAGAAGGCGATCATCTACGAGGCCGACCGCATCCGCCTCGACGACGGCTATCGCCCGGAGGAGCCGGGCGGCGTCCGCTCCGGCGACGGGTTGCAGAGTCAGACGGAGGGACCGCTGGCCGGCGCGTACGCCACGGCCGACTCGTGGCTCGCCTTCGTCCTCCCGGCGTGGATGGGACCGCTCTCGGCGCTCGTCGCGCTCGGGGACGCGCTCGCCGCACTGCTGTTGGCCCGTGAACTCCGGAGCGGGTGATCAGGGCTTGCGGTGGGGCTGGACCGGTCGTGAGAGCTCCGGGTCGCGGCCGAACTCGTCGAAGCGGTCGATATCCCCGAGCGCGTAGCCGAGTTCCCGCGTCTCGGCGTTGTCCACGAGTCGGCCTTCGACCTCTGGGGCTTCGTCCTCGAAGCCGGGCTTGACGCGGACGATCTTGGCCGGTTGCCCGACGACGACGTGGTGGGGCGGCACGTCGCCGGTGACGGTCGCACGCGCGCCGACGAGGCTGTTCTCGCCGACGCGGACGCCGGCAGTCACCATCGCGTCGTAGGTGACGCGGGCGTCGTCCTCGATCATCGTGTGGTAGTTGCGCACCTCCGTCTGGTCGACCACGTCGTGGTCGTGGCTGTACACGTGGGCGTCGTCGGAGATAGAGACGCGGTCGCCGATGGTCAGCTTCCCGCGGTCGTCGAGGTGGACATCGTCGTGGATGACCGTGCTGTCGCCGACGGAGATGTTGTGGCCGTACGAGAACGTGACGCCCTTGAAGATCCGGAGATCGTCGCCCGCCTCCTCGAACAGGTGGTTCGCGAGCATCCCCCGGAAGCGGAGCGCGAACGCGATGTTGTCGGCCATCGGCGTGGCGTCGAACTGCCGCCAGAGCCACTGGAGATGCTTCGACCGCTCGAACGTCGCCTCGTCCTTCTCGGCGTAGTACTCCGCTTCCAGCGTCGTGTTACACGGGTCGTACCCTTGGAGCCTGACGCGTTCGGCTGGGGACACGTCCTTGCCCGCCTGCCACCGCTCGTACGCCTCGCGGTCGCCGTACAGGTCGACGAGCACGTCCTGTACGACGTCGCAGGTGCTCTCCTCGGCGTCCGGTCCGGCGGCCGTCAGCCGACTGTCGACCGCTTCGAGAAACTCCGACAGCCCCGCCTCCGCTTCCTCCGGGAGCGACACGTGCCGTTTGGTCATATCACCCGGTATCCGGGCAGTCCGTATGAGGGTTTCCGTCGCGTCACCGTTACGACGCACTCACCGGGTTACTCGAACGTTATCGGGCAGAGCGCTAGCGACGGCCGGTGACGCGCGTCTGGACGCGGTCGCGGAAGATCTCCTCGGTGAGCGCGTCGCCCTCGGCGTCCCGCACGAGTTCGCGCAGCTCCGCCTCGTAGTCGCCCTTCGCGAGGTCGCTGGCGGGGCCTTCCTCGACTTCCAGCGTCGCGTCCGCCAGCCGGTCGACCGCGCCGCGGCCGAAGCCGGCCAGCGGCGAGAGATAGTCCACGTCGTGTCGCTCCTCCAGCGACTGCGCCCACGCCCGAGAGACGGTCGGCACGCGGTCGTCGCGGCGGGTGCCGTCCGCGACCGCGTCAAAGCCGGTTTCGGCGACGGCCTCCAGCGCCGCCTCGTGGACGATCTGGATGCCGTTGCGCGGAAAGCCGTCCTCGCGCATCTGCGTGACGGCCTCGTCCGCGACGGCCTCGTCGAGTTCCAGTCGTTCGAACGGGAAGCCGAGTTCCGACGCCGTCTCGGCGGCGTGGTCGGCCGCGTCGCCGACGCCGAAGCCGGCATGGACGAGCGTCACGTCGTAAAAGCGGTCGAGCAGCAGCGCTGCCAGCGACGAGTCCTTGCCTCCGGAAAACAGGACCCTCGCCCGCATCTACCGCCGCTTGATGTTGAAGTCCTGTTTGTCGGGCTGGAGCTCCTGCAGCAGCGACTTCATCTGGTCTTCGTCGATCTTTCCTTGGACGCGCCCGCTGCGTGCGAGCGCGACCACCTGCTGTTCGACCTGCTCGGCGAACTCCGGCTTGGACATCTTCACGGAGTTGAGCCGCTGGCGAGCGCCGTCCGTGAGCGTCTTCCGGAGCAGGGCCTTCTTCTGGGCCTCGGCCTGCTGGCGCTGGGCCTCGCGGGCCTCGCCCTCGCCGCCCTGCTGGCGCTCCTGTAGCTGCTCCATCTTCTTCTTTCGAAGCTCTTCGAGTTCCTCGTCGGTAGGCTCGCCGCTCATGGGTGTACGTTTTGCAGCCGGGCGAAAAACGGTTTCGCCGTCGGATTACACGTAGCGTTCGAGCTCCGGTCGGTCGAGCTCGTCCTCGATGAGCGTCGTTGCCGTCTCGTCGAGCAGCGCGCGGCCGTCGCCGGTGACCTCGCGGCCACGCTTCTCGTTGGTGTTGAGGTAGCCGGCGTCGTCGAGCTGCTGGAGCAGCGTGCGGACGATGTTTCGCGAGCCGTCCTGCTGTGCGTTCGGGCGGACCCGGTAGCGGGTCGAGCCCTTCCGGGAGCCGCCGTACGCCGTCGAGAGCCGCTGGACGCCGACCGGACCGTCGACGGCGACCTTTCGGAGCAGCGACGCGCCGCGCACCGCCCAGAAGTCCTCCTGTTCGGGGGGCAGTTCCTTTGCGGTGGCCGTCTTCGTGAACTCGACCCGCTCCGGCGCTTCGAGGTCGTCGGCGATCTCGTCGGCGACGGCCTCGATGAGGGCGTCGGCGGGAACGTCGTAGAGTGTTGCCATTGTTGTTCGATTCCCGGTCGCGGCGTTTAACTCTGACGTTAAGCACTCGTCACGCCAGCAGACGCACAGCGCGAGCGGCGGTCAGGAGCCGACGCCGAAGCGCCCGCTCGACCCGAGCACGCCGACGACGCCGCCACCGAGGATGGTCGGGAGCAGATACGTGCCGACCCGGTGGACGACGACCGCCCCGGCGGCCGCACTCGCCGGCACGCTGAGGGCGGCCAGCAGCGCGATCAGGACCGTCTCGACGCCACCGAGACCGCCCGGAAGCGGGGTGACGCCGGCGATTGCGCCGACGGGGACGGCGACGAGCGCGACGGGGAACGGGACGTTCGCCCCGAGCGCGGTGAGCGAGAGCCACAGCGACACCGACTGACAGAGCCACCCGCTCGTCGAGAAGCCGAGCGCGAGCGCGAGCCGTCGGCGATTGCCGGTGGCGCGCTCGATGGCGTGAACGAAGCCGTCGACGCGCGAGCGGACGGCCGCCCACGACGGCGGCTCCCGACCGGGAAACAGCCGCCCGACGAGCCGCGCGACCGGCGTCGCCGCGCGGACGGCGCCCTGTTCGACCGTGTGCCGGTAGCGCCAGCCGACGACCACCAGCAGCGGGACGGCCAGCGCGAGCGCGCCGACCGCGTACGAGGCGAGACGGAGCCGCGAGCCGAAGGTGAGCCGCGTCGAGAAGTAGGCGATACCGGCCGTCGCCAGCGCGATGGAGGGGACGAAGTTGAGCGAGTCGACGGAGGCGATGGCCGCCAGTCCCGTCTCGTACTTCGTGTCGGCGGCCCGGGAGACGAACAGCGCCGAGACGGGTTCGCCACCGGCCTGTCCGAACGGCGTGACGTTGTTGGCGAAAGTGGCCGCCGCGAACACGAGCACGGCGACGTGACCGCGAACCGGCGCGCCGAGACCGCCGAGCACTGTCCACAGCGCCAACCCCCACGAGGTGAGCCAGCAGGCGGCCGCGACGAGCACGGCGGCCAGTAGCACGGGATCGGCCCGGACCACCGCGTCGGCGACCCGACCGGGACCGACGAGCCAGCCGACGGCGGCGAGCACGACCGCCGCGAGCGCGAAGCCGACAAGCGACGCCCGGAGGTCGACGTCCATACGCCGGTGTTTCGACGGCGTGGGTTTATCGGGTTCGGTCACCGGAGCGCGCGCCACGCTCCTCGCGAACGGTGACGGTTTGTGTCTGCCCCGTCGAACGCCGTGTATGCGCTGGGCCGACCTGTTCGAGCGAGCGGACGCGTACGCGGCGACCGAGACGGACGTGACGGAGGCCCTCGCGACTCGCCGCGACGATGAGTGACGCCCCCGACCCGACCCGCGTGGTCGCCGACGCGGACGTGCTCGCGGCGGACTTGCTCGTTGGCGGGCCGGCGCGCGAGGCGCTCGACTGTCTCCGCCGGCACTCGTGGACGACGCTGTTGGCGTCCGAACAGCTGCTCGACGACACGGAAGCGGTCGTCGCCCGCCTCGCCGACCCCGCGCTCGCTGCCGACCACCGCGAGCGACTGGCGGCGGCGACGGAGCGCGTCGACCACCCCGAGGGCGACCATCCGGGGCTGGCGACGGCCTACCGCGGCGACGCGCCACATCTGCTCTCCTTCGACCCGGCGCTGACGAGCGTGGCCGCCGGTGCGAGTCTCAAGCCACACGTCGACGTGAGCGTCCGGCGACCGGACGCGTTCGCCCGCCTGTTCGACCCCGAGCGGCTGTGGCCGCTGGTCGGCGACGGGCCGTATCCGGGACCGGACCGTGACCCGCGCGGTTAGAGCGGCTTGTGCAGTTCGACGACCGGCATACCCCCGCTAAGTCGAGAATCCCGGCTTCGTCCGGCGGCCGCACCTCTGTCCCCGTCGCTTCGAGTCGAACGAGAAGACATCCCCCGGTCCGACAGAGTTGACTGCCGGACTCGTCGCGTGGCCCGTCATCCGGTCGCGGTCCTTGGCGGAATGGAAGGGCGAGCGGGCTGGACGAAGGCGCGGACGGTCAAGCACCGCAGCGAACGCAGTGAGCGAGGCGCGCAGCCGCCGCACCGAGTCCAGCGCGCGAGGGCTTCCAAGATGCTGTCGACCGTCGCTATGGATATCAAGTAAGTTCGTATGAGTCGCCATGGACAGTACGACGAGCTTGGAAGCCCCCGCCGGCTCGGCTCCCGGGCCTCGCTGCGGTCCTCGTCGGTCGCTCCGCTCCCTCTTGCGGTCCTTGCGTCGGCCGGGTTCGCCGAGCCGGCGGCCCCTTCCAGTCCCGCCCGCCCGCACTTACTCAGTCAACCATCGCCCATCTGAACACTACTCCGCTGTGGACGCGGACACGAAACACTCGCCGAAGTGAACGAACTACCGCCCTGCGTACCAGTCGGCGAACTTCGCCAGCGCCCGGCCGCGGTGTGAGATGGCGTTCTTTTCCGTCGGCGACATCTCGGCGAGCGTGGTGCCGTCGTGTTCGAAGATGGGGTCGTAGCCGAAGCCGCCGTCGCCGCGCGGTTCGACGATCCGACCGGGGACGCTGCCGACGAACAGTTTCACCGGCAGTTCGCCGCCGGCGACGGTGTCGTCGGTCGTCGCGGCGTCGCGCGTGTCGGCCGACAGGTCCTGTCCTCGCCGCGCTTCGCGGTCGACCGGTTCCGGTGTCGCCTCGAAGCCGTCGCCGTCACAGTAGGCGAGCACGCACCGGAACTGCGCGCGGGTCGCGTCGGCCTCGCGGGCGAGCTCGCCGACTCGTTCCACGCCGAGCGTGTCGTCGACGTACGACGAGTACGGTCCGGGGAAGCCGTCGAGCCCCTCGACGAACAGGCCGGCGTCGTCCACGACGACCGGGGTGTCGGTGCCGTCGACGGTGTCGCTCCGCCGGGCCGCTCGGAACGCCGCGCGAGCGCCGTGGGCGGCAATCGATTCGAGCTCGGGCGCTTGAATCTCGGCGTAGTCGTAGTCGAACTGCACCACGTCGGCGTCGAGATACTCCAGCGCCTCCGCTATCTTCCCCTCGTTGGTCGTGACGTACCGAAGGCTCACACCGGTACTGACGGCGGTCGAAGTAAAGACGCGTCGAAAGGGGCTACTCGTCGACGAGCACTTCCACCGGCTCCTCGTCCTCCTCACCGGCGGTCTCCTCGGCGGACCGCTGCTGCTGGTAGAAGAGCCCGCCGGCGACGAGCAGCACGATCCACGAGCGCCAACTCGCGAGGTTGAGGGTGTAGCCCACGCCGAACGGCTTCTCGACGAGCATCCCTTCGTCGGGCTGCCAGTACGAGGAGAGCATCCGACCGAGCGACGGCCGTTCGAAGTTGTACGGCACGCCGAACAGCTTTCCGGACTGCGATTTGTCTGCCATGACTCAGGGTACGGTCGCCTCGCTCAAGGCGTTTCCGGTGGGGCATGCGTCAGCTACTGATACCGGCCGCGCTCCTCGATTGCGCGGAGTCGGTCGACGACCGCGGGGTCGCCGGCGTCGCGGTACGCAGCCTCAAACGCCTCGGCGAGCGCGGCGTCGTCGTCGCTCGTGCCCGCGAGCGCACCCTCGAACACGTGAAGGTCCATCGCGAAATCCTCCACGTGGTCGGTGTGGTAGCCGAGCCCGAAGTCGATGAGGAACGTGCGCTCTGGACCGACCCGGACGTTTCGCGGCGTCGGGTCGCCGTGGACGAATCCGGCGGCGTGACAGGCGGCGAGATGTCGCCCCACGTCCCGGACGTGCGGTTCGCTCAGGCGCTCGCGGAGGTCCGCGCTCCCCACGCGCTCGAAGGTGAGCGTCGCCTCGCCGTCCACGTCGTAGACGACGGGCGTCGGGACGCCTTCGCGGCGGGCGAGACTCGTCAGTCGCGCCTCGCTTCTGGTCCGCTCGGCGCGGAGCCGCTCGTCGAGTTCAGGATGCCGGTACGGCTTACCGAGTCGCTGTTTGTGGGCGCGCTCGCCGAGCGTCACGAGCGCCTCCGCACCTCGAATCTCCTCGCCAGCGACGCCGCCGACGGTCACGTCGCCGCCGGCGTCCCACGTCACGGCTACGTCGTCGGGGCGGAAGTCGGGGTCGACGCGCGACCCCTCGACCGGGATGGTGTCGCCCGCCTCGTACATCTTCGCACCGAGCACCGCGATCATCCCAGCGTTGTCACGCAGGAAGCGGGGCTCTGGAGCGTAGAAGGACGCCCCTCGCGCCTCGCACATCTCTTCGAGCATCGCCCGGAGGCGGTCGTTCTGTCCGACGCCGCCGCCGAGGACGAGCTCCGTCGCGCCCGTCAACGACAGGGCCCGCTCGGACACCTCGGTCAACACGGCGAACACCGTCTCCTGTAGGGAAAAGCAGACGTCGGCGACGGGGACGCCCTCGTCGACCGCCTGCTTAGCGGCGCTGGTGATGCCGGCAAACGAGAAGTCCATCCCCTTCACGACGTACGGGAGTTCGACGTAGCTCCCGTCGCTCGCCCGTCTCTCCACCTTCGGTCCGCCGGGATGCGACCAGCCGAGGTGGCGCGTAAACTTGTCGATGGCGTTGCCGACGCCCGTGTCCATCGTCTCCCCGAGCACGCGGTAGCGGTCGCCCCGGTAGCCGAGCAGGTGGGCGTTCGCGCCGCTGGCGTTGAGACAGACCGGCGAGTCGAAGCCGGCGCGATGGCGGCCGATTTCGAGGTGGGCGATCATGTGGTTCACGCCGACCAGCGGCACGTCGAGCGTGAGTGCGAGCGCGCGGGCCGCCGTCGCGACGATGCGGAGACACGGCCCGAGGCCCGGTCCCCGCGAGAATGCGACCGCGTCGATGTCTTCGTCCGCGTGGTCGCGGATCGTGGCGACGACCGCCGGTATCGCCTCGCGCATGTGCTCGGCCGCCTCGCGCGGGTGGATGCCGCCGTCGTCGGGCTCGTAGGCGTCGGATTCGATGACCGTCTCGCCGGTCGCGGTGTCGTGGACCGCGGCGCTCGCACACCACGCGGTCCCCTCGATGCCGAGGATGCGGGTCACGGTCGGCCCCGTTCGACCGAGCGACCGGCGAGCGGTCGCGTCACTGGTCGGCGCGCGTCGGTGGGAAAACGATCGGTCATGGCCGCCGCGTTACTTGAACTCGGTGTAGCTGCACTGGCCGCAGTGAAGCCGGTCGTCGTAGTCGCCGAGGAAAGTGTCCCCGCAGCGAGGGCACTGCTGTTTGTCCGTCGAGCCGTCGTCGTAGTACTCGTGGCGGGCCATCAGGCCTCGGCCTCCTCGCTCTCCTCGTCTTCGATCTTGTTGCGTTCGAGCATGTACTCCTGCTCGACCTCGCTGGCGGCGTTGGCGTCCTCGTACACCTTCGCGTAGCCGACGGTCGTCCGCATCCCGTACTTCGTGTCGAGCTTGTGGACGACGACCTCGTCCGCGTCCTTGTTGAGTTTCGCCGCGAGGGAGTCGCGCACGGAGAGCCGAGACGGACTCGCCTCCTCGTGCGTCACCTCGAACCGCACGTCGGTCCGGTGCAGCATGGGGTTCTCCTCCTCGGAGATAATGTCGATTTCCATGGTTCGTTACTCATAGATGCCGCCGAAACGCGTAAAAGGATTTCGAGTCCAAGAAGTGTAGCGTTCAGGTGAGGGTAAGTTCGGAGACGAGGAGAGCAACGAGGCGTAGAAAACCTCCAGTCGCTCGCCCGGTCGCGGCTCCCTACGCTCCTTGGCCTTCGGCCTGCGGTGCTTGCTCTTCTACCGAACTGATGACGGCGAGGACCGGACCGAGTTCTATCCGACAGTTGCGATCAGCATCAAAAAGCAGTCACTGCTGCCGTGATCCGGTTCTATCGAATACCCTCTTCTCGGTACACACCTGGCTGAACTAACCGGTACGTAGGGCTGTGGATGTAATAGAACTATCACATAGACTCTACTGTAATATCAGTAAATCAGCCATCGGATTTAGGTTGCGTATTTGTCAAATCTGCCTGCTCTCACTCAGCCCAATATTGATTCTGGAACCAATATGAGGAGGAGAACAAAGACGACGAGAACACCGAGGCCGAGTATTCGCAGTACTCCTGCTGAACGTTGTCGGTTCGCAGGAAGAGATTCGGCTAACCCAGAGAACGCAAACGAGACACCCAAGAATAGCACGATGTGAGGGCCGTTGAGTACAATACTGAAACACACCCACCCGAGGATGCAAATGAACGAGAAGAGTGAGAACAGGAGACCTTTCCGCCGTCCGTCTGGCTCACGAAATAACATCCGTCGAAGTGCCTCCATAGGTATTAACAGAAGATTGATGTGATAAAGCGTTCGGCTCTACTGAATGACCTACGGTTTACCTGTCCCGAGCGATTCAGAATGGTGCAAAAACAGAGCATATGAACTGTTGTATGACGCCCTCAGGATTGCCTATTTTGTATCCTCTTGATTGTGGAGAGCAGATGTGACGAGGTAGCTGAGGGAGAAATACAGGAGCAAGAGGACGAGAATCGTTGTGAATACGGTCATTACCGAAGAATACCCGAACCGCTGTTCCCAGAGTTCGCTCAGCTCCCAGGAGATGAACAGCCCAACTCCACCAGCAATACCGACGACGAAAAGCCAGACCCATACTGAGTTGAAGCTGGTTACTCTACCCCATGTTTCTTTGAGGGACTCAAGAGTCGGGGACACAAGTGACAGAAGGAAACTCAAAGACAAATTAGTTCTCCTGTATCGACCGATACAGAAGTAGCGACGAACAGGGAATGTGAGCTCTTGGATGACACCTTCGTCTGTGGAGTCTCTGCTTTGCTCAATTGGATTGCCGTCCTAGATAGCGAAATTGCCATACAGGTATTGGGCACCACCCCACAATAAATATCAGTTACTCCGCCTCGACAGCAACCCACTAACAGCAGTGAGCTCTAGAGAGTATCCACTTACTCTCGAGCTAATCAAAACCCCCCATTCTGAACCTCCCACCGTCTGATCGTCCAGAGTTCGACTTCGAATATGAGTCTGAGTGGCTGCGTTTTGCGTTGAAGATAGGGCATCCGCAAGCCGTACAGGATACACAGGAGACCGACGATTTGGCTGATCTCTCCCAGCATCCCGTACACGGAGGGGCCGATAAGTGGAGCGAGATACGGGCCGGCAACGAGGAGGACCGGCGTCCAGAAGACGAGGAAGAACCCGACGGCGATGAACAGCATCGGTCGCGTACCTCGTCGACTGTGTGAAGCGGGCGGCCATCCGCTCGCGGAGGGAGAGGTCAAGCCTAAATCCGTCCGACGTCAACGTGATGACGACGCGGTCGAGCGTCGCGGTGTACACTTTGTAGTGATGGCCGTCGTCGTCCAGTTCGAGGTCTTCGGTGATCATGTCGTATTCGATTAGCTCCTCCAGTCGCTGGTAGACGGTCTGTGGCGAGACATCACAGGCGTCGCTCAGTTCGTCTGCAGACATCGGTTCCGTCGTCGTTTCGATGAGAATCTGCTGGGTGGTCTCGTCGGCCAGCAGCGCACCGATTTCACGAACGTCCTCATCCACTCGTTCCATTCAATCTTCCCCAGCTATCAGGATAAACGGGACTCCACAGTTCCACGTCTTGGCGTCGTGCAGTTCCTGTTTATACCGTGAGATGGTAGTCATTTCGTATGCTCTCCAAACGCGACACCTCGACAATTGGCACCATCATCGGACTCATCGTAGTCGTTATCGCCATCGGTGGGTCCGTTCTCTTCGGCTGGGAATGGGGTGCTCCCAATCAACCGGTTGCGACCGCCGTTGGTGGGATAGCTGTGATTATCGCGGTCGTCTTTACAATCCGACAGTATACGTGATGGTATCGACTGCTTCGACGCAGGCGGAGTCAATCGATTTCCTAGAAGATGAGTGTATCATACAGCAGTCCACATCTCCTGTTCTTCGCTTTCCAGATTCGCTCAGTACAGTCGCCCGAAACAGCGGGGTGTATTATCGTCGAACGAACACAAGCCCAAGCAGAACCAACCCCACGGGGAGCATTACAGGCCCGAGCCCCATCGTACATTCCGACCCATTCGTACAGTAACTGATGATGACGCCAGCGAAGCGCGTGATCTCAACACCGAATAGCGAGACTCCTCCCCCACACTGGTCTGCACACGACCTGAAAAAGAGAGCCGGGCTCAAGAGGACAAGGAGTCCGCCTGTCAGGGCTAAGACACGGTTTTTCATCGGTACATTGAACGAGGGCATACCGTCTCATTAAGGGTATGTTTCCCCAGTCAATTCGCACACCTACTCACCAGTTTTTTCACTGGATTTTACCCCGAAATAAAAACCGTGAATAGTTCTGTGACACCCTCGAAGCCGTGGCGTTGCGATGAGTGGAGTAATGAAGCGTTGGGAGGACCCTGCGCGCTCGACTCGATGGGCTCGCTGCGGTTCTCGTCGTTCGCTCCGTTTACTCTCGTGGTACTTGCGTCGTCTTCAGAAATCTTCGATTTCTGATGGGCCGCGGGAGACGCCTCTCGTCTTCCGAACGCCGTCTTCGTCGAGCGCACGGCCCTTTTCACGCTGTTCGCTATGAGTACACTCGGCGCGTCTGAACCACACATCGTCCCGCAAGAGACCGTGTGTCAGCCCGAGACCCGTCAGTCGTCGTCCGTCTCGACGCGCCGGGCGTCGCGCTGCTGGGCCCGCTCGATGAACTCCTCGGGGAGTTCGTCGATCTCGCCGGCCTGCACGCCCCACAGGTGCGCGTAGAGGCCGTCCTCGTCGATGAGTTCCTCGTGGCTCCCCCCCTCGACGATCCGTCCGTCCTCCAGCACCACGATCTGGTCGGCGTCCTTGATCGTTGAGAGTCGGTGGGCGATGGCGAAGGTGGTGCGGTCGGCGGTGAGCCGGTCCAGCGACCGCTGGATGAGCATCTCGGTTTCCGTGTCCACGTCGCTGGTCGCCTCGTCGAGGATGAGGATCTCCGGGTCCTTCAGGATAGCACGGGCGATGGAGATGCGCTGGCGCTGACCGCCGGAGAGCTTGACGCCGCGCTCCCCGACCTCCGTGTCGTAGCCGTCGGGGAGGTTCGTGATGAACTCGTGGGCCTCCGCCGCCTTCGCGGCCTCGCGAACCTCCTCGCGGTCGGCCCCGAAGGTGCCGTAGGTGAGGTTCTCCTCGACGGTGCCGTAGAACAGGAACGTGTCCTGACTGACGTAGCCCACCTGTCGGCGGAGACTCGGGATCGTCACGTCTCGCAGGTCTTGGCCGTCGATGTCGACGGAGCCCTCGTCCACGTCGTACATCCGGAGCAGTAGCTTCAGCACCGTCGACTTGCCGGCACCGGTCGGCCCCACGAGCGCGAGCGTGTTGCCGCCCTCGACCTCGAAGCTCACGTCCTCGATGATCGTCTCCTCGTCGTCGTAGCCGAAGGTCACGTCGTCGTAGACGACCCCGCCCTCCTCAACGACGAGTTCGTCGGCGTCGGGGTCCTCGGCGATGCGCGAGGGCTCGTCCATCAGCCCGAAGATGCGCGCCGAAGAGGCGTGGGCGCGCTGGTACATGTTGATGATCTGGCCGAACTGCGCCATCGGCCAGATAAACCGCTGGGTGAAGAGGACGAAGCCGGTGAACTCCCCGACGGAGAGCGGTCGGGTGAACGGTCCCGGCGGGCCGCTGATGACCCACAGGCCGCCGACGAGAAACGTGGCGACGAAGCCGAAGCCCGCGAGCACGCGGAGACCGGGGAAGAACTTGATGCGCGTCCCGATGGCGTCCCAGTTGGCGTCGAAGTAGTTCTGTGACACGTCCTCGACGCGCTCGGACTCGTAATCCTCGGTGTTCGCGCTCTTGATCACCTGAATACCGCCGAGATTGTTCTCGAGTCGGGAGTTCACCTGCCCGACGGAGGAGCGCACGTCGGCGTACTTCGGCTGGATGATCCTGATGAACTTGTAGGTGAAGTAGGCGATGAGCGGCACGACGCTCAGCGTGATGAGCGCGAGCTGCCAGTTCCAGTACAGCAGGACAGCGGCGATACCGATCACCATCACGCCGAGGCGGAACGCGGAGTTCATCCCATCGTTCAGGAACCGCTCCAGCCGATTCACGTCGTTCGAGAGAATCGACATCATCTCGCCGGTCTGCTTGTCGGCGAAGAAGTCCATGTTTAGCCGCTGCATCTTGTCGTATGTGTCCGTCCGCACGCTGTGCTGGATGTGCTGCGCGAAGGAGTTCCACCCCCAGTTTCGGGTCCAGTGGAACGCCGCTCCCCCGAAGAAGGCGACGGCGATGAGCGTCACCGACAGCCACAGTTGGCCCGACCGGGTCACCGGCAGCCACGCGTCGGGGACGAACAGCAGACTGAACTGCTTCTCACCGAAGACGGCGTCGATAGCGACCGACAGCAGGACGATTGGCAACAGATCTAATGCCCGAGCCGTGATACTCGATACAACTCCGACGACGAAGGCGAACCTGTTCCCAGCGCCGTACTCCGCGAAGAGTCGTCGCATCGGGTTCTCCGCCTGCTCCCGTTGCTCCTCGAACGGGTCGTCGTCCTCGATAGCGGCTGCTCCCATTGCAGTCACCTACGCCTCTCGGTATCAAAAGGATTCGCTGAAGGACAGTTCAGTATTTCGACTGATAGAGGCGTGATACCACACCACGCGACGGCGTCACGCGTCGCCAATCTCCACGCGGTCGCCTTCGGTGACGTTGTGGCGAACTGTCCAGTTGTAGTTGACTTCGAGCACGTACTGCCCGGTGCCGGGGTGCTCGTAGTCCTCGCCGTCTGCGCCCTCGGGCGGCTCCGGCGCGTGGTGGATGCGCGTGATGGTGCCGTTCGCCGCGACGTAGACGATGTCGATGCCGAACGACATCCCCCGCATCACGTACGTGTGTGACCCCTCGGAGCCGTAGGTGAACAGCATGCCGCGGTCCTCGGGCAGCGACTCCGTCTTCGAGAGCCCGGTGTATCGCTTACGCCACGTGTCGGCGACGGCTGCCTCCACCTGCCCGAGTTGGTCGCCGGAGTCGCTGTCGACGACGCTGACGGTCGTCTGTTGGTATTCGAGCGGCGTCGCCGTCTCCGTCCCCGCCGGCTGGTAGCCGTCCGTCGTCAGGACGGGGGCCAGCCCGCCGGCGAGGACGCCCACCGCGACGAGCGCGACGACGACCGCGAACGCAACGACGACCCGTCGAGCTTCCATATCCGCTCCACGCCGGCCGGACGACTAAGCGTTCCGCCACGGGCTGATCCGACGGCACGCTGTCGATACGGATAGAAACGCTTTTTCACACTGCCCGGCTCGCTTGAGGTGAGCCGCCTTAGCTCAGACTGGGAGAGCACTCGACTGAAGATCGAGCTGTCCCCCGTTCAAATCGGGGAGGCGGCATCCCGGTACCGCTCGAACGAGAATCGAGAGTACCCTTGCAGTCCTGTGATTCCGGATCCCCTCGTGCATTGCAACCAGTGGGTTCCTCCGTTCGGTTCACGAAGTCCGGCACGTTCGCCGTTATGCCGCGGGCGATGAAAGCACCCCGGATAATCGTACTCGCCTTCGGTCAGGGACGGTCCCTTCTGGTCGGCACGTCCGGACACGCCACGCTTGAACTGACCTGGGTTTCGGTCGGAGCCGCGAAGGCATGTTGTTGACCGATCGGGGCCACGAGTGACCACCCGACAGCCGCTGTCGCACGGAGCGCACGAGACTACTCGCCGCCGGACACATCTCCGGCGTAGTCCGAGATGACCTCCCAGGTGGATGTCTCGTTGGGGAAGATGGCGAGAGGGTTGTCCTGGTGGTCGCGCCGGGACCCGTTGTCCTTCGGGTCACGAAGTTCGGCGAACCAGAACTGGACGCCGTTCAGGCCCTCCTCCCGCCCGACGCGGGTCCCGGTGCGGAAGAACTCGTTTCGCTTCGAGACCGGCAGGTCGGCCGGGGGGTCGACGACGGCGCCGAACTCGCCGAAGTAGACCGGCTTGCCGACCTGTTCGTGGGCTTCGTCGATGTGGGTCCGGACGAACTCGGCGAAGTCGTCCTGGTCGCGGACGGTGGTCTCGCCCTGCCACCGCTTGACGGGATAGGTATGAAAACAGCAGGCGTCAATCGCGTCGGACCGGTGGGTCTCGACGTAGGCGTTCCGGACGTTCCACCGCTCGTAGACATCGCCCATCGCGCCCGCCATGCCCGTCCCGACCAGGTGAGTATCGTCGATGGACTTAATATGTCTAGCGGCAGCGTCGTACCACCCGGTCAGGGGTTCGCCACGGCGCTCGCCGTGGTATTCCATTTGGTTGCCCACCTCCCACAGCAGGACCGTCGGGTCGTCCCGATACTCGACACCGGTGTACTGGTTCTCGTGGGTGAGGACGTGTTCGATGTAGTCGTAGTAGTGCTGGGTCGCTTGCTCGTCCTCGAAGAAGTCGTTTTTCTTCTCGGCCGTGTCGGACCACCTCGCGTAGGCGGCTGGGCCGGGAGCGTGGTCCGGTCCGTGCCAGTTGTTGATCAGCGGGAGGACGAGCCTGATCCCCCGTCGCTTGGCCGCCAGAAGCACGTAGTCGAAGTGGGTAAACCAGTCGTCGCGGAACTCGCCGGGGGCCGGATGTACTTCCGCGTCCGTCCATGCTGGCGGGAACCCCCATGTCCGGACGACGGAGACACCCCGGTCCGCCACGTAGTCAAGCAACCGGTCCACGTACTGCCGACCCCACGGCCGAACCGGCAGGTGGTTGTTGTTCACCCCAGCGTAGCGGAACGGGTCGCCGTCCACGACGAAGTCGGTCCCCTGGCGGCCGACGAACCGGGGGTACCGTTCGACGGTCACCGTCGTCGACATCCGGTCACGTTCCTTCCCGGCGGCAGTGAGGGTCGCTCGCAGGTCGTGCTCTCCGATCCGTGGGAGACGGAGTTCGAACTCGACTGACCGGGACGCGTCGGCGTCGACCGTCACCCGCGTCGTATCTGCCGTCTCCTCGTCCACGGTCAGCGTGACGGCCGTCTCGGCGGCGGCGCCCTCGTTGGCGAAGTCCACGGACACCACGAACGACCGGGTCTGTCTCACGGGATCGGCACCCACGGCAAGACCGGTCAGCACCGGGTCGGGCGTCCCCGTCGCGGTCGACGGCTCCGTGTCCGCGGGGGCGCCGGTCTCCGTCGCCGTCACGGTCGGGCCGTCGTCGGACGACGACGAACAGCCCGCCAGCGCGGTTGTGACGGCGGCAACTCCTCCGAGATACGCACGCCGGTCAAGACGGTCCACGGCGTCGCCGGCCACTCCGTCCAGTCGTCCGTCACACGGCTCGTCGTCATGGCTCGGCATGTGCCTCCGGTTAGAAGCGACCCTGATAAGTCTTCTCACAGCGTGGCCCGGTCATCCTGACTGGACGGGGGCCCCAGACGCCACGTCGGGAACTTCCGCAGTGTCTCCCGGACGGGTCTTCACGTCGTCGGTACCCCACCGGACGAACTGCTCCGGTCGGCAGCGATGGCCGTCGAGGATCGACCGCGACTGGTGCTGGCGTCGGGACACTGGTGCGTACCGGCGTGAGCTTCGAGATCGTCCGCTCCGTTCGACCACCGGACGGTTCCCTGCGAGGTGCGGACCGACCCCGGTCGAGACAGGAAAACCGCCAGAGTGCGGAACTATCACCGGTTCAAATCGGGGAGGCGGCATATTCTGAATCTGCGAGCGTAGCGGTCAAGTGAGAAAATACCGAGCCGACTCGGCCCTGACTTCTGGTGTCGCTTGGAACACACCAAGATACGAAGCTACTTGATCAGAGAGCCATCGGACCGAATCCGACAGGCCGGCCTTGCTTCCACTCGACAGCGGGAACCGCGTCTCGAAGCGAATTGAGCCTGCGCTCGACGACATCCAGCGGATGTGAGTCGATGAACTGCGCTGGTTCGTGCGCGACGGACGTCGCACCGTCGTTGACCTGCAGATAAACTGGACCGAGGTCGTCGTGCGTGCCGTCTTGGTGCCAGCCTACTAACAGACTCCGGTCTGGCTCGATCCAATTAATCCAGTAACGCTCGTGAGAATCTCCGGTCTGCAGTCGAAATCCGATTTCGACACGCGCGGTCGCCGTTGGATACGTATCGTCACCGAGGAACTGCTGTGGGTTCACCTCAGCGACGACCCGATACGGGCCGGACTCACGCGGTTCAGCACGCTGCCGGCGAACGTTCTCGAACTCACCGCTAAGTCGGTTCTGAATGCGGTCGTGGAGCCGCTTGCTCTGCAGGTTCGCCCGATTAGCGAGGAAGACGACCATCAGGCGAGTGTCGAGGACGAGTCGGTCTGCGGTGAGGAAAGTTCCATGATGTCCTCATACAGCTGGAGAGCGTGCTTCACGAGCCGGAGATCCGTATTGACAGTTTCCCACGTGGCGATCACGTTGCGACGCTCACGAAGCTCTGCAGCCGAGAGTTCCTCGTCAGCGAATTGCTCCCGGAACTCGTCAAGCGAACTGATGTCGTACTCGGTCGCCAGCTCTTCCTGTTCTTCCTTCAGCTCCGTGAGTCGGCTCTCCAGTTCGTCGCGCGAATGTGCCTCAATCAGGTCAGTCACTTCGTCGAAGAGCATCCGTACGGGATTCAGGTCGTACGCTTTCGTCCCGTTGACGGTCGTTTCGGTGATCCAGTCGTCACTTCGCAGTCGCTGGAGCTCATCGTCGGCTGTCGCGCGCGAGACGTCCGCTCGGTTCGCGATCTCCTGTACCGGCGTTGGCTCGTCCAGTAACTCCACGACGTGCCGGACGCGCTCACGTCCGCTCATATTCTCTGTCCACGACCCCTGAATTCGAGTCAGCCATCGTACTAGCGCTTGCACCGCGCGTGCAAATAATTTGTCTTCGTTCAAATATTCAAAACAGAGTGACAGTCGACAGCGAAGGGTGTCCCGAGGCGGTGGAGTGCCCTGACACCGGAACAGGTTTGGACGAAGCACGACACGCCAGAATAGGATGAACCTCGGTCGGTTCCGGCGTCGCACGCGCTGGCACCACCACGCCAACAGGCGAGCCTACGACGCACCGGCGGACCCATGGAAGCTACTGCCAGTCTCCCCCGACGCCGTGACCTACTACACCGACGAACTCCGCCTCGACTGGGGACTCGGGAGAGTGCAGGGCGGCGACTGGGAACGGGAGGAGCACTGCCAGCTATTTCGTGAGACGACGCTGTACCGAGGGCTGGAGCAACGGTTCGAGGAAGAACGCGACTGGGAGGAGACGGCGCTGTACCGGCGGGCGAAAGAGGAGTTCGAGCGCGGCGAGACGGTCCGGGGATACGAGAGTCTGTGAGAGTTTAGAGCCGTCAGATGCGAGTACATCGACGAGCTGTTCCACAGCATCGAGCGAGAAGGCTATCGACCGAACGCGGCGGCGACTCACGAGAAAGCGGCCGAGGATAACTCCTTCGAGGACGCGTATGCCAACCATCTCGAACCGCTGGTGGTTATCGGGCGGAACGGCGAGATCCACTGGACCGAAGGGAATCACCGGTTCGCAATCGCGTCGATTCTGGGACTCGACGCGGTTCCGGTGTACGTTCTCTGTAGACACGAGCACTGGCAGAGGGTTCGTGATCGGATGCACGACGCGAGGGACGGCGCTGCAGCGACCGACCTTCCGTCGGACCTCAAAGCCCACCTCGGCCATCCCGACCTTCGGGATATATGCGCGGAGGAGACCGACATCCACCCGCAGTAGCGGTTCGCTCTATGACTGGAACGTTCCGTCCGGTCTTGAGAACAGTGCTGGTCTCGAATGCGTTGCGTCACGTCCGGCGATCTCCGACAGTCGAGTGTCACACTCAGACTGTTCCGGCTAAACTGGCTTCCGGAGCGCCGATGCCGCGCCGGCGGCGACGGCACTGATCAGCAGGACGACGACGCTCGCGGCGTTGAGGAACGCGGTCGCGCCGATGCGGACCTTGCCGAATATCTCCAGCGGGACCGTCGTCACGGCCGACCCGGCGAGAAAGAACGTGATGAGGAACTCGTTGAAGGAGAGCGCGAACGCGAACAGGGCGCTCGCCGTCAGCGCCGGGCGCAATAGCGGCAGCGTCACCGTCCGAAACACCGTCTGGCGGTTCGCGCCGAGGTCGGCCGCGGCGGCCGACAGCGCGTCGTCGAGTTCCGCGTAGCGGGCCGCGAGCAGGAAGGTGGTGAACGGTAACACCCAGAACAGGTGGCCGAGGATCACCGGAAGATAGCCGAACCCGAGCCCCGCGATGGCGCTGGCACGGCCGATGCCGAAGGCGACGACGACGGTCGGCACGAACAGCGGGAGCGCGATGACCAGCGCGAGGCCGCGGCGCACCGTCGCCGAGAGTCGGCTTCGGGTGATGGTGTACGCACCGGCGAGCCCGAGTCCCGTTCCGCCGACGGCGGCCGCGACGCCGATGACGAGGCTGTTCACCAGCGCCCGGACGAACCGCGTGCTCTGTGCGATTTCGCCGTACCAGCGGACGGAGAGCGCGTCCAGCGGGATGGTCGGTTGTGCAGTCGGCGACAGCGAGAGGTAGCCGACGACCAGCACCGGCCCGTAGAGGAAGGCCAGCGTCAGCGCCACGACGACGCCGGGGAACCGTCCTGCCCCGCGCTCCGACAACTGAGCGAGACTGGTCACCATTGGCGCAACTCCCTCCTGACGCGCGGGAACAGCGCCCCGACTGCGAGACTGGCGAGCACGGCGACGAGGAAGACGAACGAGAGCGCCGCGGCGAACCCGTAGTCGATGTACTCCCGAACGGCTTGGACGACCAGCCGCGCGACCATCACGTTGCCCGGACTCCCGAGGATCTCCGGGGTGGCGAAGGCTCCCGCGATGCGGGCGTAGACGATGAGCGTGGCCGCCGCCGCCCCCGGCAGCGTGCGTGGGAGGATCACGTCCACGAACACCCGGAGATTGGTCGCGCCGAGATCCCTCGCCGCGGCCATCAGTCGCTGGTCGAGTCGCTCCATGGAGACGTACATCGTCAACACGACGTACGGCAGGTAGATGTAGACGAAGCCAAGAGCCATCGATACCTCCGTGTACAGGACTTCGAGCGGCTGTCCCAGTACCCCGGCGTTCACCAGAACGGCGTTCACCACGCCGCCGCGCGCGAGTATCCACACCCACGCGTAGTTGAGCACGACGTAGTTGAGCCAGAGCGGGAGCGTCAACGCGACCAAGCCGACCAGCCGATACCGCGCCGGACACCGGTGTGCCAGCCAGTACGTCACCGGATACGCGACGAGGAGACAGACGGCGGTCACGGCTACGCCGACACCGATCGAGTACGTCAGGGCACCGCGATAGAGCGGACTCAGCGCCTCGGCGTAGTTCGCCGGTCCGAGTCCCGGGCCGAGGCTCTCGACGAACAGCACCAACAGCGGAAACACGCCCAACGCCAGCGCCAGCAGCGCCGGACCGCTGGCGACCAGTCGGTCCAAGCGGCGCTCAGCCGTCGCCATCTTCCACCAGCACCGCGCGGTCGACGCGCAACGAGACGGATTTGCCGACGCGGAAGCGACGGTCGCGGCTCGGGTCGCCGCCGTCCGTCGACGCCTCTTGGACG
Source organism: Halobacteriales archaeon QH_7_66_36 (assembly GCA_003021175.1). GTDB lineage: Archaea > Halobacteriota > Halobacteria > Halobacteriales > Haloarculaceae > Halosegnis. The sequence continues at coordinate 53,932 of PXQV01000015.1, forward strand.
GTGGACCCCCCGGCACTGCGCTCGCGGCGGACCGTCAGCCGTGCGCCGCCGCAGTCGACGGTCGCCTCCTCGTAGAACCCCTTGTAGGCCGCGTCGACCACCTCGCCCGTCAGGTCGCCGTCACCGAGCGTGACCGCCTCGGGCCGGATGGCGACGGCAACCGAGTCGCTGTGGTCGTTGGCCGTCTCGCTGGTCGCGCTCACCCGCCCGGCCTGCGTCTCGACGACGGCCGTCTCCCCGTTGCGGCCCACCACCTCGCCGTCGAGGACGGTCGCGTCACCGAGGAACTCGGCGACGAAGCGGGTTCGTGGACGGCTGTACAGCCGTCGGGGCGGTCCCCTGTCGACGATCCCCCCGGCTCGCATGACCGCGACGCGGTCGGACATGCTCATCGCGCTCTCCTGATCGTGGGTGACGTACAGGAACGTCGTCTCGCTGTCCCGCTGGATCCGGCGGAACTCGCGCTGCATCTCCCCGCGGAGTGCCCGGTCCAGCGACGCCAGCGGCTCGTCGAGCAACAGCACTTCGGGGTCGTTGACGAGCGCCCGGGCCAGCGCGACCCGCTGGCGCTGTCCGCCCGAGAGGTCGGCCGGATCGCGCTCGCCGAAGCCGCCGAGGTCGACAAGATCGAGGGCCTCCGCGACGCGCGTCTGTCGCTCCGGCTTCGGGACGCCGCTCCGCGCGAGGCCGTACGCGACGTTCTCGGCGACGGTCATGTGCGGGAACAGTACGAGGTCCTGAAACACCATGTTCGTCGCCCGGTTCCGGGCGGGCCGGTCGGTCACGTCGGTCCCGTCGATCCGAATCGTGCCGCTGTCTGGGTCCAGCAGTCCGGCGAGCATCCGGAGCGTCGTGGTCTTTCCACAGCCCGACGGCCCGATGAGCGAGAAGAACTCGCCGCGTTCGAGGGTGAGCGATACGTCTTCGACTGCGTGCTCGCCGGCGAAGGCTTTCCCCAACCCCTCGACAGCGAGCGCGCTCACTGCAGGTCAGCCTCCGTCTTCGCCTGATTCCACGTCTCGGTGTACCGCTCGATGAGCGCCTGCGGCTTCGGCTCCTCGTAGATGAACTGGTCGGGGTCGTTGAGACCGTACGCCGCCCGGTCCACGTCGTTCTCCTCGAACACCCGAGCGCTCGGGACGGCGATCTTGCTCGGCTTCATCAGGGACTCGTACCCCATCTGCGTGTACCACTCCTGAATGAACGTGTGAGCGAGTTCGACGTTCTCCGAGTCCGCCTGCACGCAGTACTGGATGAACCACGCCTTCGTCCCCTCCTCGGGATACACGCGCTCGACCGGGAGCTCTCCCTGCAGGCTCTGGATGACGTAGTTCCAGACGGGTTGCACCCCGACCTCGCCGTTGCGCAGGAGCTGCTCCGACTCGCCGCCGTTGTTCCAGAGGCCGGCCGTCCCCTCCAAGCGGTCGACCAAGTCAGACTGCAACGCCTCGAAGTCCACCTCGTCTTCGCTGGTCGGGTTCAACGGCTCTCCGAAGGCGGCGTTCCGGTACAGCGTCTGGAGTCGGGCGTCGTCGCGACCGCCGGCCACCCCGGCGAAGTCGTCGCTCCAGAGATCCGCCAGCGCGGTCACGTCCGTGTCGACGCGGTCGGCGTTGACCGCGAGCGGCGTCTGCCCGAAGCTACGGGGAATCCCGTACACGTCGCCGTCCTGCTCGAAGTAATCCGCCTTCAGGAAGTCGAAGACCTCCTCGTACGCCGGGATCTGGTCGAGGTCGAGCGGCCGGATGAGCTCATCTTCCATCGCCGGTTTCACCGCGTAGTTGCCGAGCGGGACGATGTCGTAATCCGCCCGGCCGGCGCGCAGCTGCGCGAGGCTCTCGGCCGAGCCCTGGGCGGCTTGGCGTTCGACCGTCACCCCGTGGCGCTCCTCGAACGCCTCGATGACGCCGTTGCTGTACACGTAGCCCCAGTCGAGCAGGGAGAGGGTCTGGTTGCCACCGCCGAGGCCAGCGCACCCAGCCAGTCCGACACTGATTCCGGCCCCGATACTCCCCAGAAGTGTCCGACGAGACGCAGACGAAGTCACAACGGACAGTGGGCTCAGGCGAAAATAAGCCCTATGCACGGGGATCTTAGCGGGTACAAAATTCGTCGCCTGAGGGGTGTTCGGCCGTCGACAGGGAACGTAAGGGCTATTCCGCCTGACCGATTCGCTCCGAACGCGGGTCCGTGGTCTAGTGGTATGACGCTTCCCTTACAAGGAAGAGACCGGTGGTTCAATTCCGCCCGGACCCATCGAGCACCGCGAGCGGAGCGAGCGTGTGCGAGACGGACGCGGACGTGAACCCTGTCGGTCGCGCGCAGCACCGCGAGCACGTCCGACTCCGGTTCAATTCCGCCCGGACCCATCAACCACCGTGAGCGAAGCGAGCGTGTACGAGTGCAGATGGCCGTCACCTGCGCCGTCCGCTCACGGGACGGGCGTCTCCGGTTCGAGGTCTTCGAAGAACTCCGCGGCGCGCTGTTCCCCGAGTTCGAACAGGTCGTCGATGAACGGCTTGCTCCGGTCGAACTTCGTCGCGGCGTGGTAGGATTCGCCGAGCGGTATCTTCCGAATCTCCGTGTGCGTGAAGTTCTCCGTCGAGAGGTCGCCCCGCTCGATCCACTCGTTGACGCGCTTGATGCTGCGGAGCTCCTGATTCAGCGAGATGTTGCCGAACAGTTCGTTGCGCCGGTCGAGAATGTCGTTGAGCGATGTCGGGTTGACGTCTCGCTCCTGCGGGTTGATCTGGATCACCCACAGCTCCTCCGGCTTGCGGTCGACGCTGACGTTCATCAGCCCCTCGACGGGCGGGTTGTGCGAGAACACGCCGTCCCAGTAGTTGTCGCCGTCGATTTCGACGGCCTCGAACATCTGTGGCAGGGCGGCGGACGCGAGGATCGCTTTTGCCGTCACGTCCTCGTTGGTGAACGTCTCGAAGACGCCGGCGTTGAGATTCACCGTTCCGATGACGAGCTCCGGCGTGTCGTGACCGGACAGCTCCGGAATCTCGTCGAAGTCGACGTACCGTTCGAGGACGCGCCGGATCCCTCGTTTTCCCAGTCCGGAGCTGGGATTCTGGTACGGGCTGAGCTGTGGCAGCGGAAAGACGCTGTTCTCCATCCACTTCAGCCCGACCATCCAGCTGTTGGCGATCCAGTCGCCGAAGTCGTCCGCGGCGAGATCCGACCAGAGGGCGTCGAGCAGTTCGATGGCGTGCTCCTCGTCCTCGGAGACGAGGCCGTACCACGCCATCAGCGCGCTGAACGCGCCGCCGGAGGTGCCGCTGATGCCGACCAGCTCGTACTCGTCGCGGTCCCACTCGCGGAACAGCCCCTTCAGCACGCCCGCGGTGAACGCCGTGTGACTGCCGCCGCCCTGACAGGCGATGGCGACCCGCGTCGGCTCGTCGTCGGTCATGGACGGCCCCTTCCGGTTCGGTCGCTCTGTCCGCTCCGGCCCGACCCGGCGAACGTCGCGCCATCTGTGTTCATGCTATCCTTCCTGAAGCCCGGACGTTGGTAAAATGTGCGGTGTGGCACCTCGTCACGAAGTCTCGTTTCGCGCCTGTGTGATCCACCCTTCGAGTCGGCTCACGGGCACGTCGGCCTCGTCGGCGAGCGACACCACGTCGCTCGCGGCGAGGTCGGCGACGGTCGCCACACCGGCGTCACGAAGTCGCTCCGCGTACGCCGGCCCCACGCCGTCAAGAGTCTCCAACTCGGCGCTCGTCGCGTCGTCGTCCGTCTCGTCTTCGATCTCGACGGTGGCGCTCTCGTCGTCGGCGTCGGTCTGTGAGCGCTCGGCGTACCAGTCACACACCTTGGGCCACAGTTCGGCGTGGGCCCGCGAGGAGACGGAGAGACCGATGTGGCCGGTATCCTCCCGAAAGACGGTCACGTCGTCGCTGGGCACGACCTCGTTGAACGCCGTCGAGGCCGCCGGCGGCACGATGTGGTCGTACGTGGCGACCACCTGCGCGATGGGCATCTCGAGGTTCTCCACGTCGGCGTGCTTCTCGCCGACGTACAGCTCGTTGTCGTACAGTTTGCCGTCGCGGTAGGCCGCGTCGATGAACTCGACGAGCATCTCGCCCGGGATGTCGATGCTCTCGTCGATCCACCGCTCCATGCGCGCGAAGTTGCGCACGAACTCCTCGTCCTCGATGTTCTCGAAGAAGCGGACGTACTTGCTGACGTAGTTCTCGATGGGTTCGCTCATCTCGAAGCCCAGATCGAGCAGCTCGGCGGGGACGGTGCCGAAGGCGTCCGCCATCGCCTCGAAGTCGAGGTCGCCCTCCTCGATCCACTGGCCGAAGATGCCGCCCTCCTCGCGGAAACACAGCGCCGCGGCCATCAGCCCGAGATTCCGAACCTTCTCGGGATAGAGCGCGCCGTACGAGACGCTCATCGTCGCGCCCATACAGTAGCCGAAGAGGTTGATCGCGTCCCGTCCCGAGCGGTCTCGCACCACGTCGACGCAGTTGTCCATGTACCGGTCGACGTAGTCCCGGAAGTCAAGGGAGGCGTCCAGCGTCGACGGCTCGTTCCAGTCGACGAGATACACGTCGAACCCTTCTTCGAGGAACGTGCGGACGACGGACCGGTCCGGCTGTAGGTCGAGGATGTACGGCCGGTTGATGAGCGCGTACACCATCAGTATCGGCACGTCGTGCTGCTCGTCGGTCTGCGGCTCGTAGTGGAGCAGTTCGAGCTTGTTCTCCTCGTAGACGACCTCGCTGGGGGTCTGGCCCACCTCCACGTCGGCCATCGTCTCGTTGGCGTCCGGCACCGAACTCATCGCCTCGACGAGTTCGTTCGCCTGTTCCCACGTCTGTCCCTGCATCGCGAGTGTGTTCGGGTTAGGGTCGCTCATTTGCCTTCGAGATGATCGAGCACGCGGTCGAGTTTCCGCTCCACCTCGTGGTGGCGGCGTTCGAGTTCGACGAGCCGTTCGCCGACCTCGCGCACGTCACCCTCCGTCGCGAAGCCGAGTTCGTGGAGCGTTCCCTGTGCGATTTCGTCGGTCGCCTGCCGAAGCTCGACGGCATCCTCGATACGCTCGCCGGTCGCCGCCGCGAAGGCGTCCGTCGACATCACCTCCTTGAACGCCTCGTTGGCGGCACCGAGCCACAGGTCGCGAAACTCGTTCGGCGATAGGTCCTCGCCCTCCGTCGCGCCCGCCGCCTTCTGCATCGCCTCGTCGGCGGCCTCCATCCAGACGTCGTACGCGCCGGAGTACCCCTCCATGCCGTCTCCCATCTGCGCGCCGTCACCGACCGACCCGAGCGCGCCCGACCACGATTCGATGAGCGCGTTCTGCGCCTGCATGTTCGCCTCCATCGCCGAGGCCAACTGGTCGTTCATCCCCGACAGCAGTTCGGTCCACGGTTCCGCGTCCGATTGGTTTCCCATGCGTGGCCTTATCTAACGCACTCCCGTATGTTTATCGCCGTCGCTCGGCGGTCAGATTTCGAAGAAATCGTCGGTTCCGCCCTCGCCGAGCGGACGACTGCTGGTCGTTATCCGGCGAAATCGACGGTTTCGGCGTCTTCGAGGTCGTCCGTGACAGTCTCGTGCGCGTCGAGGAAACTATCGAACGACGACTCCACGAGGTCACCGTACGTCTCGCCGTACTCCTCGACGGAGTCTTGGCTGTCCTCCATGGCGTCGAGCAGTCCGTCCCACGTGTCGCCCTGTACGTCTTCGAGCTGGTCGAGATTCTCGTCGACCTGCTCGCGAACGACGGAGAAATCGGCGTCCGGTGCGACCTCTTCGAGAGCGTCGACGTAGGCGTGGACCGCGTCGCGGGTGAGTTCCACGTTCTGCTCTTGGGCCGAGCGGAAGCTCTCGAGGGCGTCGACGACTGCCTGCGACGCCGTCCGCTGTGCGTCGAAGAACTGGTCGACTGCCTGCTGGTTCTGCTGGACGATACCGCGCTGCATCTCGAACATGCTCGATATTTGGTCGTTGGTCATGATTGTGTCTCCTCGTCGCGGTTGCGGCTGACGGGAACCACGATGGTCTGCACGATATCACCCTCCTCGATGTCGAGCGCCTCGCGCTCCGCATCGGGAATGGAGATTCGGCCGCCGCTCTGCACGCGGGTCTTGAACGCACCCGTGTCCGTGCGGAGCGCACCGAGTCCCGTGAGATCGTTACGGGTCGCGCCGGGATTGCCCATGGACAGCATCTGCTGGAGTAGCTCTCGCTGCCGGTCGACGGCCTCCTCGCTGGCCTCCGCAACCGACTCGGGGTCGAACAGGTCCGCCCACGGCATCCCGGGTTGATCCGCCGTCATTACTACACCGTACGCTCTCCCCACGTATAATACTTGGCTCTGAAAACCACTGAGTGTCTCTGAATGGTGAGCGGTGGATCGACTTTCTCGCCGACGCTCACCTCGCCGCTCGGCTCACCGCCGCTCGAAGATGCCGCCGTCCGCGCCGACGATGACGGTGTGCTCGCCGACGTAGACACCGAACAGCGGGAACTCGACCGGCAGCTCCACCCGCCGCCAGTCTTCGTGGAACTCGAACACCGTCCCTCCAAAGCCGGTGGTGACGCCGAACATGTCCGTCGTCCGGTAGTCGACGCCGAGCAGGTCCACGTCCCCGAGGACGTGCCAGTGGCGTTCCGTCTCGTCGCCGGAGATCAGGAGGCCGCTCTCGCCGACTATCGTGCCGTATTCGCGCTGGCCGGCGATGTCGAACATGTAGCGGTCCAATCCTTCGGTCTCGAACTGCTCCCACGTCGTCCCGTCGAGCGTCCGGAACACGCAGCCGTCGATGTCGAGGACGACCCCGCCGCGCTCGCCGAACCGGTCGAGCGCGACCGTCGGCGTCCCGTGGCCGAGGTCGTACTGCTCCCACGTGCCGCCGTAATCGAAGGTGTAGAACACGTTGCCGCGGCCGTCGATGATGTATACGGTTCCCTCGCCCGCGGGACCGGTGACGCCGATGTCGACGAGCGCCCGGTCGTCGATCCCGATGTCGTGCCGGCGTATCTCACCGGTCTCTACGTCGTACTCCGCGACCGTGCATTCGTCGCCGACGATCCAGAGCCGTCGGCCGTCACCGGTGACGTCGAGGCCGTACAGATGGGTGTGTCCCTCGAACGGATACCCGTCCGAGACGAGCCGATACCGGTCCTTCCCGCGGCGGACGAGCGTCCCTTCGAGGCCGACGGCGAAGGGCCCCTCTCGGGTGCCCACAACGTCGAACAGTGTCGTGTGTGTATCGACCGGAATACGGCGGTACGTCCCGCCCGCGGTGGCCGTCTCTGTCGCCGCCGCGATCCCGCCGGGGCCGGCCGCAGCGGTTCCGACGCTCTGTAACAGCGTCCGTCGTGTAAGCGACATGCGATATTGGATACGCGCCGGTCGACCAAGGTGCGCACGGCGAACCGATTCGGGCAAATTTCGGGGTGTGAGCCACGCTTACCACGGTACTGTGACGCACAGTGACGGTCGCCTCGCAGAGCGATCTCGAAGCGTGCGCCGCCGCGATCCATCAGTATTCGGCGACTGCGACGCCGATCCCGAGCGTCTGTCCGAAGCCGGCGGCAGACAGTGCGACCACGGGCGGGCCGAGATTCGCCACCAAGAGGACGGTTCCGAGCCCCGAGAGCGCGGCACCGGCGGTGTATGCACGGGCCTGCTCGTCGCGCGGCAGGGCGCTGCCGGTGTACGCGAGCGCCATCGCCGGCAGAAGCATCCAGCCGGCGACGGCGAACCGCGCCGCCTCTGTGTTTCCGGTCGCGACGCCGTACGCGCCGGCGAGCGTGACGAGGAAGCCGGCGACGATGACCGCCAGCCACGCCCGGAGGACGGGATGGGTGCGCATCTCGCGGGCCGACAGCACGGCGAAGACCGCCAACAGCGCGGCCATGACCAGATGGCCGATCAGCACGGCCCGGTCGGCCAGCACGCCGACGTGGGCGGCCGTCGCGAACGCCCACGCGAGCGGGACGAGACCGACCGGTCCCCGTTCGCGGACTCTGCGGAGCATACTCTTCCATCTGCGTCCCCCGACAAGCCCTTTCCGGCCGGCCAGAAACTACTCGTCGTGACGTTCCGAGGCCCGGGTGTGAACACGAAACTCCTCGGCGCGCTCGTCGTCCTCGTCGTCGGTGGGGCCGCCGTCGGCGCGGTCGTGACCGGTTTCGGTCCCGCTCCGGGCGGCGACAGCGGGACGCCTGCCCCGACACCTGAATCGACCGGAACAGTGTACGACGGGTCGGGCGGCGGCGACGGGAGCACCGCCACGGCCGACGCACCGCCGTTCTCCTTCCGCATCGACCGTGTCGAGAAGTGCGGCCAGACCTGTCGCGACGTGACGGCCACGCTGTACAACGATCAAGAGACAGCCGCGTCGAACGCGACGGTGTACACGCAGATGTACGCGGGCAACAGCACCTCGTCGGACGACCGCGTCTGGAGCGGCACCGAACAGGTCGGCTCGATGGCGGCCGGCGGCGAACACACCTCGACGAACCGGGTCGAACTCACCCTCGGCGAGGCGAGTCAGGTCCAGAACGAAGACGGCTGGATCACGGTCGTGACGACGGTCGAAACCGCTGAGACGACGATCACGTTCAAGAATCGCCGACAGGTGGCCTGAGAACGCACTACAGCTACTCTCTGCGCGCCGACCACGTCACGCGAGCGGCTCCTCGCTCCGGTAGAACAGGCGCATCGGGAGCCCCGTCGAGTCCGTCGTCGCCTCCGCTTCCGCCGGGAGCGTCCGCAGTTCCCCCGGCCCGGGGCGAGCGGTGTACGCTAACAGCGCGGCGTCGAGCACGTCCTCGATTCGCACGTCCGTCCCGGCCACGTCCTCCGCCGCCGACTGGAGCGTCGGCGGGGCGTCGGCGTCGAACTCTGCGAGGGCGCGCATCCGCTCGGCGTAGCCGCCGGCGGTCGCCCGCGGGTGCTCGGGCGACGCACCGGCGAACGCGTGGAAACACAGCGCCGGCCGCGCCTCGCCGACGGCGTCGCGCGCCTCTGGCACCTCGCTCAGCAACTCGTCGACGGCGGCGATGGCGTCGCTCGCCGCGAAGGCGGCCTCCGAGAGGTCGGCGTCGGCCTTCCGGCGCATGACGCGCTGTGCGGCCGGATAGCGGCGTTTCCGCGTCGCCTCCCGGACCGGCGGCGTGGTGACGTTGCCGGCGTCGCCGAGTATCTCGCGGGCCAGCCGGTCCGGTGGCCGCTCGGGGTCGCCCTCCTCGACGAGGCCGACCGGCACGTCCACGAGCAGGCGCTCGACGCGGTCCTCGACGCTGGCCCACAGCCGTCCGATTTCCTCGTGGACGGTCGCAGTCACGCTGTCGCCGAACGCGACCGCCACCCATCCCGCCGAACTCCAGTGGGCGCCGACGAACACCGAGTCGTCCATGGCGACTCTCCGAGCCGACTTCATAAAAATCCGGGTCGGACGTGCGTCCGACGCGGCGGGCCGTGGTCGGTGACCCGACGACTCAGGCGGCGTCGAGCCGCGCCATCTCCTCGTCGCCGAGTTCGATGTCGCCCGCCGCGACGTTGGCCTCCAGATGCTCGACGCTCGACGTGCCCGGAATCGGGAGCATCACGTCGGAGCGGTGAAGCGTCCACGCGAGCGCGATCTGGTGCGGCGTGGCGTCGTGCCGCTCGGCAATCGCGTCGATGCCCTCCACGCTGTCGAGGTCGCCGGCGGCCAGCGGATACCACGGGATGAAGCCGATGTCGTACTCCTCACAGGCGTCGAGGACGCGCTCGTCCGCCTCGGGGCGGTGGGCGACGTTGTACTGGTTCTGGACGGTCGCGACCTCGACGACATCGCGCGCCTGCTCCAGTTGGTCGACGGTGACGTTCGACAGCCCGACGTGGCGGACGAACCCCTCGTCTTTCAGCTCCGCGAACGCCTGCACGCTCTCCGCGAAGTCGGCGTCCGGGTCGGGCCGGTGGAACTGATAGAGGTCGATGGTGTCGACGCCGAGCCGGTCCCGCGAGACGAGCGCCTGATTCCGGACGTAGTCGGGGTCGCCGTGCGGGAGCCAGTCGCCGCCCGCCTCCCGAAGTAAGCCGGCCTTCGTCGCCACGACGGCCTCCGCGGGCGCGCCGGCCTCGCGGAGCAGTCGCTCGCTCGTGCCGGGACCGTACGAGTCGGCGGTGTCGATGAAGTCCACGCCGAGTTCGAGCGCGCGCTCGACGACGGCACGGGCGTTCGCCTCGTCGTCGGGCGCGCCGATGATCCCGTCCGCGCAGAGCCGCATCGCGCCGAAGCCGAGCCGGTTCACGGTCAGGTCGCCGCCGATGTCGAACGTCTCCTGCATACTCGTCGCTCGCCCGGCACGGTGTTAGCTTTCGGGTTCCCGATGCAGAACGCGCGAAGCCGACGCGGCTTTCACCGTGGCCGCTCTCTGTCGGCTCGTGAGCGACGACCGCGACCCCGAGGCGACGCTCAGGGAGTGGAAGGAGTCGATGCAGGCCGAACTACGCCGACGCCATCGCCAACCCGGACCCGGACGCCGACCACGCCGTCGAGGCGGTCGTCCAGCCGAGCGAGCGCATCCGGTTCGCGTGCGAGGACGGCGAACTCGTCGAGCAGGACCGCGAGCGAATCGAGGCCGACGAGCCGGCGCTGTTCGCCTGCGCGTGTGGCGTTCGCGGGATGACCCGCGAGGAGGCACGCGAGCATCTGGCCGCGGTGCGGGATTGATTCTACAGAAGGTTTACACGTGCTCCGCTGAGTGACTCGGTATGGCCCCTCGATTACCCCGCGATCAGAAGTTCGACCTCTCGATCCTCCTCGGGGCATTCCTCACGTTGTACTGGATACTGTACGTCGATCCGCTAACCGGCGAGGTACTCGGTCTCGCGCTCGGAAGCCTGCCGGTGCTCGGTGGCGCTTACCGCTACATTGATTCTGACCAGTACGTGATTCAGACACTCGCCGGTCTGGCGGCGGTCGCACTCGGCGGTGGGGCTCCGGCAACGATCCTCCATCAGACCCCGGTCGGTAACTGGTTGGTCGGGAGCCAACCACTCCCGCTGGCGCTGGGTGTCATGCTCATCGTACTGATCGTAACGCTCGTCTGGCGACGCAACATTCGGTTGCCCGCAACGGCGAGCGAACAGCCGCACCACTAACAGGCCTGCCATCGTACTGCAAGGTCACACGCGAACGTAGCGTAGTCGCGTTTCGCCCGCTCCCACTCCTCGCCCCCCTCCAGACACGCGGTTTCGATGCGGTCGAGGGCGGCCGCGTCGTAGTTCGAGGCGAGACACATTGCCTGAAACGCGAGCGAGTCGTTCGGACGGTTCGCGTCGACTGCCGAACCGGTCAGTCGCTCGCGGATTCGTTCGGGGGCCATCCCGAGGTGGATAGCGGACCCCGGCAGGCTCCGGCCCATCTTCGGTGCGTCCCCGAGTCCGGTGATCATCCGCGCGTGGAGTCCGGCAATCTCCCCCGTAGCGAGTTCGTCGGGCACGGCCGCGAGAAAGGCGCGCGTCGCGGGCGTCAGCCCGTGTTCGTCGACGCCGAGCCCGAGCACGACGCGGTCGTAGCCGTGCGAGAGCGGGTGGAGGAAGTCCGCGCGGTGGAGGACGGCGCTGTGGCCGGCTGCGGCCTCGGAGGTGGGTCCGTCGGTATCGTTCTCGGCTGATTCGTACGCTTTCCCGACCGCGTCTTCCCACGCCGTCGCCTCCGTCTCGACCCGGTGGCTCGCGTCGTAGTGCGGTGCGAGCAACTGCGCGGTGTGCATCACCTCTCTCGCCTCCTCCTGCGTGCGGAGGCCAGCGGCGTCCCCGCCGCCGTCGGGGTCGAAGCCACAGTCGCACGCGAACGCACGGAAGCGGTCGGCGAGCGCCCGGACCCGTTCGAGCGAGTGGCCGCCGTGGTACGGTTCCAGATCCGCGAGCACGAACTGCACGTCGACGCCCGCGCGCTGGAGCCGGGTCATCGTGAGTATCTGTCCGACCGTTCCGAGATGGGGCGGGCCGGTCATCCCGACGCCGGTCGCGAGCAGCGTGTCGTCGTCGGTGAGGTCGGTCGCGTCGCCGTCGACCGCGACGAACGTCCGGGCGAGACGGTCGGGCGGGATGTCCCCGATCCCGAACTCGACCGTGCCGTAGCCGTGTCTCGCTCTCAGGGATTCGTAGTGGACTTCGAGTCGGACCACGGTTCCGTCGGTGGAGTTGCAGACACAAGTGTTAGTTTGTGACTCGGTAACGTGTATCGACTGCATCCGCGGCTTCCGTTCCAAGGCTTGGGGTCGCGCTCCGGCTTTCGGCCCTGTCTTTTGGTTTCTCGCGGGCTACGCCGACTGGTTTCTGTATTGGATAGCCTCCGTGTTGAGGGTGTCATGGAATAGTCTCAATGTGATTGATTTCATCTAGTTCTACAGTAAACACGTCGGTAAGTAGGTGTGCGAATTAGTCAACTGTGAAGTGAGGCTCACATGATACGCTTAACTCACACCGCATCTGTGAGAACTTTTTATTCGTATCCCGCATGGAACCACACATGGCAGAAACAACAATACTACGACAGGAAGTGGATTCGGATAAGGTGTCTAAACTGGTGAGATGGATGGAAGACGTGGATAACAGAGGGTCAGAAATTATTGAAACCCTCCAAGACGAGTGTGTGAAAACGGAATCAGCATTTCTTGAACAGTCTCCACAGGGAACGTTCCTTGTAACATACATAGAGGCGGATGATTTACAGCAGGCTCAAGAGACATTTGAGCAGTCTACCCACGATATTGATGCCGAATACAAGCAGATTGTGCAAGAGTGCCTGACTGACGGTCAGCCCGTAGGTAGCTTCGAACCTCTTTATCACGCGACAGACCCTGATAGATAGTCGTCTGTACTGACCGTTTACCGGGAGACGACATCGTGAGAATAGGAACGATTCTATGACACCCTCGCCGTATTGACTGACTCGGGTGAACGTCCTGCTAACGCGATTCTAGGGAACCGCCCCGCCGACCGCAGCCACACGCCTCCCCAGCCGACTCCTTCGCTCGTGTCACTCGCTCAGTCGTCCCTCGCACGGGGCTGGCTCGCGACGAGACGCGAGCCAGCGCGCGCCGGGATGATCTTCACGCATCACTCTCCAGCATCCGCGAGCGAAGCGAGCGGTTCACTGCGTTCACGAGAGCGGAGCTCTCGTGCAGCCCGTCGGAATCGCCAAGCGATTCCGAGGACGGCGACCGAAGGGAGCCGCAGACGTTTTTCATGAACGTTTTTGCAAGCGGGGGCTCCCGCGGCGAGCGAAGCGAGCGAGGAAGCCCCCCGCAGTAAAAAGGTTCAGGCGAAGAGCTGCCGCGCGTCGTCGACGGCTTCGACCAGCGCGTCGACCTCGTCTTTCGTGTTATAGAGATAGAAAGAGGCGCGCGCCGAGGCGGTCGCGCCGAGCACGTCGTGGAGCGGCTGCGTGCAGTGGTCGCCGGCCCGGATCGCGACGCCGGTGTCGTTGACGATGGAGGCGAGGTCGTGGGCGTGGACGCTGTCGACGTTGAACGCGACAAGCGGGCCGCGGTCGTCGGCGGGCGGGCCGTACACCTCCACGTCGTCGGTCGCGGTGAGTTCCTCGCAGGCGTAACGGGCTAACTCCCGGGTGTGCCGGTGGATGCGGTCGAGACCGACCTCGTTCAGATACTCACATGCCTCCGCGAGCGCGATGCCCTGCACGATGCTCGGCGTGCCGGCCTCGAACTTCCACGGGAGTTCGTTCCACTCCGAGTCCTCGAAGGTGACCTTCAGGATCATGTCGCCGCCGTACAGATACGGCTCCATCGCTTCGAGGACGTGCTCCTTCCCGTAGAGCACGCCGCTGCCCGTCGGCCCACACATCTTGTGGCCGGAGAAGGCGAAGAAGTCACAGCCCAGCTCCTTCACGTCGACCGGGCGGTGGGGCACCGACTGCGCGCCGTCGACGAAGATGTACGCGCCGTGGTCGTGGGCGATCTCACCGAGTTCGCGGACGGGGTTGACGGTGCCGAGCGTGTTCGACGCGTGGACGACGCTGACCATCGCCGTGTCGTCGGTGATGAGTTCCTTGGCGGCGTCCATGTCGAGATAGCCGTCCTCGGTGATGGGGATGTACTTGCACTCCGCGCCGGTGCGCTTGGCGATCTGTTGCCACGTCACCAGCGAGGCGTGGTGTTCCATCTCCGTGAGCACGACCTCGTCGCCCGGCCCGAGTTCGTTGAGTCCCCACGCGTAGGCGACGAGGTTCATCGCCTCCGTCGTGTTCTTGGTGAAGATGATCTCCTCGCGTTTGTCCGTGCCGACGAACTCGCCGACGGTGTCGTGTGCCTCCTCGTACGCGATAGAGGCCTCTTGACTCAGATTGTGGATCCCTCGGTGAACGTTGGCGTTGTAGCTGTAGTAGTAGTCCGTGATGGACTCGACGACCCGTTCGGGCGTCTGTGAGGTCGCCGCGTTGTCGAGATACACGAGCGGCGTCCCGTCGAACTCCCGGTCGAGCACCGGAAAGTCCTCACGCAGTGCCCGCGCGTCCAGCGCCTCCGATTGCACTCCCATTACCCGTAGGAGGGTCTCGCGGCCTAACACTCCTTCGGTCACTCGACCGCTTCGGCCGCCTCGCGGACGGCATTCACGACCGCGTCCGGGTCGCTCCCGACGAATCTGGTCGTCTCGTCGCTGACGACGGCGGCCACGCTAACGTCGAACGCACCCCCGTCCGGGCGGTCGGTGACGGGCACGTCGCGTTCGCCGGCGACCTCCGCGAACCGCGGCGGCGTCTCGACGGCGAACCGCATCGACGGCGCGGCTTCCCGGGCCGACAACAGCGCCGTTGCGAGCCCGCACTCCCCGAACGTCGCGTCGCCGTCCTCGATACAGAGCACGTCCTCGGCCGTCTCGGCGCACGGCGTCGAACCAGCGACGCCCGTCGTCTCGACCCCGTCTAACCGTGCCGCGAGCCCAGCGACGGCCTCGCGGGTCTGCTCGCGACTCGCGTCGTTCCGCAGGTCGACCAGATGATTGACCGGGCCTGCGCCCTCCCCGACGTCGTGAGCGTAGCGGACCGCCCGCTCCATGAATCCCGTCGCCTGCTCGACGGCCGCGGTCAGTTCTTCGCCGTGCGCCAGTCGGGCGGCGATAGCCGACGAGAGCGTACAGCCGGAGCCGTGGGTGTCGGCCGTCGCGACGCGCGGGTGGGTGAACGTCTCCGTCCCGTGTGGCGTGACGAGCGTGTCGTGGACCGTCTCCCCGTCGCCGTGACCACCCTTGACGAGCGCCGCGCCGGCACCCATGTTCACCAGCGTCTCGCCCGCCGCGGCCTGCTCGTCGGGCGTCGCCGGGTCGATGTCGGTCAGCACGGCGGCCTCGTCCGCGTTCGGCGTAACGAGCGTCGCGGCCGCGACGAGCTGCTCGTAGGCCTCCTCCGCGGCCGGCGTCAGCAGTCGGTCGCCCGACTCGGCGACCATCACGGGGTCGACGACGACCGGAAAGGCTGCCTCGCGGGTCCAGCGCGCAACGGTCTCGACCACCTCGGCGGTCGCCAGCATTCCGGTCTTCGCCGCGCGCACGTCGAAGTCGTCCGTCACGGCGTCGTACTGCGCCTCGATCTCCTCGAGGGGCAACACGTGCGAGGAGGCGACGCCCGTCGTGGTCTGTGCCGTCACCGCGGTGACGACGCTCGTCCCGAACGCCCGGTTCGCCGCCATCGTCTGCAGGTCCGCCTGTATTCCCGCGCCGCCGCCGGAGTCGCTGCCGGCGACCGTGAGCGCGACCGGCAGATCGACCGGCGACGGTGTCCGTCCTCGGGAGGGTGTCATGCGCTCGTAGTACTGCGGCGAGGGCGTTATGGGTGTCGCCTCACCGGCTCAGTCGAGCGTGCCGCTGCGGGCGCGGGCCGTCCACCTCTGGCCGGCCCGCCGGTAGAGGCCGTAGCCGCCCGCGCCGGCGAGGAGCGCGATCCCGACCGCGAGGCCGGCGACGAGCGTCGGTGCCAGCGGGTACGCGATTGCGAGCACGACCAGCGGGAGCAGGACGAGCATCGTCGCGGCGGTGAAGGCGGCGAACACCGGCGTGTCGAACAGCAGTTCCGTCGGCTGAAGCCCGGCGATGTACGCGGTGACGCCGAAGACGTACAGCGAGACGGGGAGATACACCGCCACGCCGACGGCCAGCGAGCCGAGACCGAAGACGGCCGCGCCGAGCGCGAGATAAAACAGGCCCGTCGGCACCGCCAACAGGAGATAGCCGATCAGCTTCGCGCGGAAGACGCTCCCGAGTTCGACCGGATATGTGCCGAAGAACGCCGCGTCCTCGTACTGACACAGCCAGTTGTAGGTGGTGAACGCGCCGAGCGAGAGCACGGCCGCGAGCGTCAGACCCGGCGACGGCCGCACCGGTACGACGCTCGGCAGATAGCCGAGCAGGACCGCCACGACCCCGAAGACGATGCCCTGTGAGAACAGCAGTTTCCAGAGCCCACCGGCGGACCGTGCCACGTCGAGCAGCGACTTCGCGAGCAGTCCGTACTCGTCGAGCGTGCCGAGACGGTCGTGGAGCGACCGATACTGATCGGCGACGCTCCGGGCCGGCGTCCGGCGGTCGAACTCGAACAGCGCGAAGCCGACGGCACCGACGGCGACCGGCACGGCGACGCTCGCGACCACCCTCGCGAGCGACGGGTCGGCGAACAGCCCGTACGGCGTGACCGCGGCCGCGAGGTCGGGACGGAGGACGCCGCCCGCGAGCAGACTGACCACGAGGGCTGCGGTCGCGAGTCGCGTCCGGGTCGCGAGGCCGACGAGCAGCAGCGAGAGGCCGACCCCGTAGCCGAACGCGAGCCACGCGGTCGCGAGCAGACGCGGGAGCGCGCTCACGGCCAGATCACCGAGCACGACCAGCGGCACCGCCCCCACGACCAGCGGCGCGATGAACAGCCCCGCGTAGTAGACGACGTCCTTGAGGACGAAGATGAACAGCAGGCGGCGCTCCTCTACCGGGAGCGTCCGCGCCGAGTAGATGAGCAGCGTCGTGTCGCCGAGCAGGTCCTTCAGCGCCTCCCGGCCCACGAAGCCGATGGAGCCGACCTGTAGGCCGACGAGCGCGGTGACGATGTGGAGCCCCGCCAGCAGAGACCGCTCGCTCGCGCCGGCGACTGCGAAGAAGGCCGCCGTCCCGGCCGCGATGAGCGTCAGAAACGCCGGAAAGAGGGCGAACCGTCGGCCGCCGAACCGCCGCGAGTGCATCCGCCACTCCTCGCGCAGCATCTCCTCGAACAGATACGGGACGGAGACGGCCACGCTACTCCTCCGCGGTCGGCTCCGTCACCTCTTTTTCCCCCGGCGTCGCGGGGTCGACGGCGACGCTGTCGGCGTCGACGGTCGCGAAGAACCGGTCGAGCAGCGTCTCCTCGCCCAACTCGCGGGGGTCGAACTCGTCGAGCAGTCGGCCACGGTTGACGACGCCGACCCGCGTGCAGAGGTCGCCCGCGGTCGCGATGAAGTGTGTCGAGAGGAACACCGTGTTGCCGTCCTCGGCGTACGTGCGGAAGAACCGCTTCGCACGCTCCTGAATGATGGGGTCGAGATTCGTCAGCGGTTCGTCGATGAAGACGATTGCCGGCTCGTGTAGGAACGCCTGCGTGATGAGCACCTTCTGTCGTTCCCCCTGCGAGAGATCCGTACACAGCGTGTCGAGTTTGGAGGTGAAAGCGAGCCGGTCGGCCCACCGCTCGACGCGGTCCGCAATCGAGTCGAGTTCGCGCGCCTCCGCGACGAAGTCGAAGTACTCGCGCACGGTGAGATAGGAGGGTGGCCGGCCGTTCTCGGGGAGGATACCGACGCGCTCGCGGGCGCAGACCGGCTCCGCCACGGGGTCGACGCCGGCGACGCGTGCGGTCCCGGAATCGGGCACCAGTTGCCCGGTGAGCACGTTGATCGTCGTCGACTTCCCCGCGCCGTTCGGCCCGAGAAAGCCGTACAGCTCGCCGGGTGGAACGCTCAGGTCGAGTGAGTCCAACGCCGTCACCTCGCCGTAGCGTTTGCTCAGCCCCTCGGCCTCGATGGCGGACTCGGTCATCAGCCGACGTAGGGTGGAGAGGTATCTAAAAGCGCGGACGGGAAGATGGGTAGTATTCAGATAAGGATAATTCGGTTGAAGAAGCCAGCGACAGGGTTGAGAAAGCCCCCGGTCGCTACGGTCGCGCGCAGCGTGGCGGCGAAGCCGCCACGGGCCGTGCGAGTGGCCGATGGCCGCTCGCAGATCTCGCTACGCTCCTCGCTCACTCCGTTCGCTGCGGTGTCCTCGCGCGGTTGCACCGCGCGAGCGGGCCGAGGCGACGCCGTCGCCTCGCGGCTTACGTCGTCCGCAGAAATCGCAGATTGCTGCTGTGCTGTGGAAGACGCTCCGCGTCTTCCGAACGCCGTGCTTCCCGTACCGCCTACCGGGAGAGCGGCGCTCTCCCGAGCAGACGGCGGCAAAGCCGCCGCCAACGGCCCCTTTCAGTCCCGCCCACCGTGGTTGCTCAATCGAGCGACGCCCTGATTATCTGAACACCGCCGGAAGATGTCACGAAGGGCATGACCGACGGAGGCCGCTGGACCGACCCGACCGACCGCTATTCGACGCCTTCGACGAGTCGCTTCAACTGTGCGGGCGGTACCGCGCCCCGAGCTCCGTAGCCGTCGTAGGCGAACGTCGGCACGCCGGTGACGCCCTGCTGGTGTGCCTCGTCGAACAGCGCGTGGACGCGGTCGAACAGGTCGTCGTCGTCGAGGGCCGCGCGCACGTCGTCGGGATCGACGCCCGTCTCCTCGGCGATGTCCGCGAGCACGTCCGGGTCGCCGATGTCGCGCTCCTCGGTCCACAGCGCCTCGAAGATTGCCCAGTCGAAGTCGCGCCACGTCTCGTAGTCGTACGTCTCCTGCACGTGGACGGACGCCACCTGTGCGGGCAGCGAGTCCACGTCGGTGGCGATCTCGAGGTCCATCTCCACGTCGTACTCCTCCTGTAGCCGGCGGACGTTCTGTCGCGCCTGCTCGTAGTAGTCGTCGTCCTTGCCGTCGTCGACGGAGTGGTCGATGGTGCCGTCGGTGTCGCGCTTCTGCGCCCGGAGGTCGAACGGGTGCCACTCGATTGCCAGCTCCTCCTCGCGGCTCTCCTGATACTCCTGTAACGAGTGTCGCCCGAGATAGCAGAACGGGCAGACGTAATCGGAGTAGACGGTGATCTGTTCGCGCTCGGCAGTTTCGCTCATATCTGGGCCAACGGCTTCGGGATTGATATGCGAACCGCCCTCGCTCCGTCGGCGCACGACCGTCAGAGACTGGGGGCGACGCTCGGCGCGTGCTCGTCGAGAAAGCCGATAACTGCGCGCGCACCTTGGAACCCCTCGGCCTTCCGCGCGACGACCTCGCTGTCGCGGAACAGGAGGAGCGTCGGCACGGAGCGGATGTCGAACCGGTCGACGAGCGAGATGTCCGTCTCCGGATTCACCAGCCCGACGCCCGCGCCGTGCTCCCCGTCTGACGGCCGCTCTGCGCTCATCGCCCGTGCCACGTTCCCGAGTACCGGCTCCATCGCCTGACACAGCGTGCAGCCCTTCGTGTAGAACTCGACGAGCGCGAGATCACGGTCGGCAACGAACGCGTCGAGCTCGTCGCCGTCCGCGAGTCGCACCGGCTTCGCGTCCGTGTCCATACACTCCGTATCCAGTTCGGCGTGAAGAGCCTTCGCCGGCTGTGCAGTCTCACTGGCTCTGTCGAAATCCGCAGGGTGTGATCCTACTCGCCTGATACTGCCGAGGTGGCTGACGATTTCAGGAGCCGGATCTCGGCCGTCGTTCCCCGGTCGTACTCCGGAATCTGGATTTCGCCGTCGAGATTTTTGACTATCCAGTAGGCTAACCACAGGCCCAGTCCCTGACCGTGAACGAGCGGCTCCTCCCTGCCGGTCGATAGTACCGCCCGTTCGCTCTCGGGAATCCCCGGCCCGTCGTCCGCAATAGCGATCAGCACGTGCTCGTCAGTCTCTGTCACCGCTATCTCGACAGACGGGTCGTCCCCGCCGTGCTTTGCCGCGTTGTCGAGGAGCTCCCACAGTGCCGTCTCCAGACGTGACAGCGCCTCCGCGATGGCCGTCTCCGGGGCATCGACTGCCACCGAGGCGTCTGGATACCGCTCTTGCAGCTTCCGAACGGTCTCGTCGATGATCGGAACGACGTCGACAGGCTCTAAGTTCGGCGACTGGTCTCGGTTCGCCTCGATTTCGCGGGCCGATTCGCTGAGGCTGATCAGCCTGTCGGCGGTTTCGACGATCCGAGTGGCCTTCGACGCCGCGTCACCGTCGAGCTCTGTCGCCAGCAGCTCGGCGTACCCGTTGATCACGTTGAGTTCGTTTCTGACGTTGTGTCGCAACACGCGGTTGATGACGCTGATGAGTCCTTCGCGTCGCCGCCGCTCAGTTGCGTCCCGAACCATCACCTGTGCACCGACGATGTCGTCTGTCGTTCTCGTTTCGTCCGTGGTGCTCGGATCGTATATCGGCACGATACGGATATCCGTATACACTGTTTGTCCGTCGCGGTTCTCAAGCCGGAAATCCCGAACTTGGATCGCCTCGCCGTCTGCTACTTGATCGAGATACTCTCGGGCCAGTCCGCTCGTCTGCTCGTCGGGCATGACGACATCAATCGGTTCGCCACTCATTTCGTCGGCGGCGTATCCCAGAAACCCCTCGACGGACGGGGACACAAACTTGAATTTCCGGTCGTCGATGTCGATCTGGACGACGAAGGCGAAACTCGCGGCGATGATGGCTCGGTAGAGCTCGTTTCGCTCCGCGAGTTCTCGCTTCCGCTGGTTCAGCTGCCGACGCTTCCGTTCGATGGACGTTACGTCGGTGAGTGTCAGCACCTGCGCTGCCGACTCGCCACCCCCCGTATCACTGGTGGAGACGAGGTAGTACTGAGCCTGGCTGTCGCTGTCGTCCGTGACGATCCGGTCATCGGTGTCGGCGGCTGCCGCCACCTCCGGGAGAACGTCCTCGAAACGATCACCGGTCGTCCCCCCGAGTGCCGGGAACGCAGTCGTCGCTGCCGGAGTGTAATCCCGTATCCGGCCGTCGCCGTCCAGATACACCGATGGCCCCTCGGCTTGAGCAGCGACTCGGACTGCTTGGAAGCGCGGGCCGAAGGTGAACAGCGTTCCAGCGGCAAAGACTGCGACGCCGATGGGGGCGTAAATCACGTCTATCAGTAGCGGTGTCAGCGTCGCGACGACGTCAACGACGATCGGCAGTCCGAGCATCGCCGTCAGCACGCTGAGGGGCCGAGTGTCGTATCCCGAACGGACGTAGAGCTCGAATATCATGAACAACCCCACGGCCGCGAGCACGTACGACAGCCCGGCTGCACTCCAGTGGAGCGGCCCGTGCTCGATTGCCAGATAGCGGAAGGGCGTCGTCACCTCCTGCGTCGTGAAGTACAGCCTGTGGAGTGGATTAGTCAATTTGAGTAGCATCACAGCGAGAAAGACGACGGCTCCGAGTCGGCGTAACGTGGGATTCCGGTGAAGCGTCCGACCGGTGTAGGCCGAACAGAAGTACAGCCAGGCCCAGACGGTGGCGAACCCGGAAATGAGTCCAACCGTGTAGGCCGGCTCCCGGATCGGGGCGGGAGCCACGAAGAACACTGCCTTGAATATCCCCCAAACCCCGGTCGTCCCCAGCAACCAGACCATCCCGGTCTGGGCATCGTGGTCGTCGAACGTCTTCGCTCGGGGAATCAGGAGCAAACAGGCCAGCCCGCTGAGCGAGAACAGACCGAGATACGCCAACCCAGTAGCATCGGCCCACGGTGCCGCCATGAGTTCAGCCGAAACTGGTAGTGGACATTATAAAAGCAGTCGGGTCGACAAGCCAGATGAGGCGATGTGCTATCGCGAATTGCGGCCCCCGACGCAATCACGGGGAAGACGCGGAGCACAGCGTAGGACTTGTCGCACCGAAACCGAGCACTGCTATGTGTCTGTGTCCTGCACTCATCTGGAACAGCTGAGTGGCTGCCAGCTTGCCCCTTCGTGCGCCGTTTGCAACGACAGACTCGTCAGGGTGCGCCGCCGACCGCCCGCAACAGGGCAGAGAGGAGGTCACCGTACGTCAGCGCGACGAGCAACCCGACGAACGTCGGTACGATGAACGGGAGTCCGGGGGTGAGCCACACCTCGTCGCGGTCGACGAGCAGCTCCACCCCCGCTCGTAGCTCCGCCGGCGTCGTCCCGTAGGCGTCGCCGTCGAGGCTGGCGAGAAACGCCGCCGTGCCCCACGGATCGTCCGGGTCGCCGGGGTTGGCGGTCGACTCGGCCTCACCGTCCGGCGTGCCGCCGTCGGTCACTGGAGAACCGGCGTCGAGCGCGCCGTCGGTCGGGTCACCGCGCTCGCCCTCCGGCGGGAGCGACGCCGGGTCGCGGTAGCGGTCCGGGTGCGCTCGAAGGTCGGAGAGGGTCAAGCCGCGCCACCGGAGATACATCCGAAGGGCGTCCAAATCGAGGCCGTCGCGCGTGAATCCGTCTGGCGTCTCCAGCAGGCTGCCGTACTCGGTCGCGACCGCCGGCACCTGAACGGGGCGACCGATGAGCATGATCGGACGACGACGGCCGGCCAACAGGTTGCGCGCCGCGAGCAGCAGCGGGAACGTGAGGCCGACGAGGACAGTGTTCGAGAGCACCGACAGCGAGAAGACGCCGAGCGGTGGCTGGACGAGCGGGACGGCGACACCCGCGAGATAGTACGTCGGGAACTCGGGGAAGACGAGCGCGAGGACGATGACGGCCTTCGCGTCCGCGCCGCCGAAGCCGCCGAGTCGCCAGAACACGTAGCCGAGCGGCGCGACGAGGCCGAGCGAGACGACGACGTGGATGACGAACAGACGGAGCCGGAAGCCGCCGAGACGGAGCGCGCCGACGGCGTCTGCGGCGAGCAGTACGAGGCCGAGTACGACGAGCGGCACCCACAGTTCGTTGCGGACGCGCCGCGTCTCGACGTCGCGGTAGGCCGCCAGCGCGAAGACGGGGACGGCGAACAGACGGAGCAGGTGCGTCGTCCGGCCGGCGAACAGCGCGTCGAGTGCCGTCGCGAGCGTCACGCCCCTACTGGCCGCGCCCCGGTATAAGGGGTTGTGGGTCGTGGCTTCTGCTGTGGGTGGCTGGTACGAGCCGAGAGACAAAGAACGACCGTGTCAGATGGCGGTTATACGCCGCAAGACGACAGAGAATTCTTTCTGGCTCATTAGTCCGGTATAGCCCGTGTTGTTGCCCCCACTCCTCCGCTTGCTTGTAGAGGATTGATCTGGATTTGAACTCTATGTCCTCATAGATCCGGTCGCCAGCATTTTCGATTATAGCAGTAAGTGAACCGCTGGAGGAGTGGTCACGGTCACACGATTGTTCACTGGTGGTCATTCTTCACCTCATCTCTCTCACGAGGATCTTCAACCAGCTCGTAGAGCCCCGTTGTGACTTTCCACACCCAGCCAGCTGCGATGAGCTGATTGAGTGCATAATTCACCTGCTGGTCATTCAGGTCAACCTCCTCCTTGAGTAGTTTCGGGGTTACCGTCCCTCCTTTAGACACGCCAACACGCGTTCTTCCTTCTCTGATGGAGAATACCCCTCGTTGACCATCTCGTTTGAATACAAGGACCCGCTCACGACATCAGGTTAATTCTTTCTCAGAGCGATACAACTAGTAATCATCGAAAAGATGCTCATAGAGATATTAGAATCTTACGACGGCGTAGACTCGCAGGTATCCAGTTTTTAGTCGGCATCCTTCTTTTCTCAGTTTATTCCTGAACGTTACCGTTACCCGAACGCGCCGAGCAGTCCGAACGCACCGAATACAATTAGGATGACTCCGACCGTGAGGATCAAGACTTGCCGTGGGCCGACGACAGAACGTATCTGGGACGCCATACATAGATAGTCATACTGAATACACTTAGTTTGGCAACAAGGCTCTGGAGAGTCTGTCCAAATCACCATAGATCTCGCTGTGCGCACGGTCTGACAGGCATTAATTCTCATCCTGTATTCCGCCACGTTCGAAACTGAATGGAAGGATGTGGTCCATGAAAATTGAGCGGCGATGGATTTTAACTCTTTGCTACGAATATGTAGCAAGACGATGCCCCACCAGCCCACCGTCTCCGAAGAAACCGAGTTCGATGGATTCCCCCGGCGGCTCCCAGATCAGGACGCAATCCTCATCGGACAGGTTAGTGGTGACAGCGAGTTCCGTGGTTTGGCAGCATACTACATTCACGGCCGGGGCAGCGTTCTGCTCGGTCGGTACGAAAACCGGGAATTCATTCCTGAGTACACCATTGAGTGTGAGAGTCGGCTGATGTCAGCCTGTGTTCGAGAATTTAGCAGGGCCGACGTAGAGACTGAACTATCGAGCGTCGGGAAAGCACTACTGCAGGCATGGCACTTCGGTGATCTCACACCGCTGAGCCACAAACAAGCCCACGTCTACGCACTCCGCGAGAAGGCAGGCTTCAGCCGAGACGAAACGGCGGCCATCCTCAATATCTCCCCGACTACCGTCGATACGCATCTACAGCGAGCAAAGGAGAAGCTGACCGCTGCAGAGAATCTCGTCCGGTTCGTTCGCGTTGACTCCGAGGACCTCGCTGACGCCGATCCGGAATTCTTCGACGAGGCTGGGGTCGGAGAAGATGCAAACAGTTCAAACGATATTACTCCGCTCTCGTAATACGGGGAATCTGTTGGATGAGTCGCTTTCCGTCGCCGACGCTCGCAGACCGTATCGATGACCGAATTCAGGAACTGGAAGACGGGTTCGTCCGTCTCGGAGACGAGGACACTCCATTCACACTTCAGGGAGGAGGAGAATCCTTAGGAGAGGCGCAGCAGCTTCACAACGAACGCGACGAACGGGAACGAGAACGTGACGAGGAATCGAACGAACCGGTCACGAGGACCGTGTCGGAGTAGCGGGCGGACATGATGGGCCTCGATTTCCCGTTCGTCGATACGATTCCACTTGGGGAACAGTGCAGCCGGGCGAACCAGGTGGCCGAGTTGGCGACCGACGAGGACGTCGTCGATAGAATCGACCGTGATGTCGCGTTCCAGAGTGACACCGTACGAGGGAAGTATTGGCGTGGGGTGGGGTCGATCGAGATCGGGACGGATTCGGACGACTTTCCCGGTTTCCAGGCAGGCGTGGTACTCGCCCACGAAGTGGGCCACGCGTTCTACGACGCGTGGAGTCCCGACAGTGGCATCGAAGAGCATCCTCGCCTCTTCCGAACTACCGACGAAACGGAACAGGCGGTGGCCCTTTCCGAGCGACTCCACGGTCCGATGGTCGAGACGGATGGTCCCTTCGTCGATTATCGGAAAGGGAGCGACGAGGAGCTCGCTGCTGCCGTGTTCGCGTCTCGAATCATCGAACCGACTGCTGCACAGCGAATCGCCCCGGACGCAGTACGTCGATTGGAGGAAGTCTTCGACGACCTCTCTGACAACCTGTTTTGAGCGTTCAACCCTTCTGTGTAGATACTGCTTGTGGGACCCTAATGTGTCCCCGTAACTCCTATGATGCGCCAGATGTGAGATGCAGCCTACACACAAACATTGACCGTCATCACGCCCAGTCGTATTTATCTATTCCTTCATAATGTTTTAGCCGACTCTCTATCTCCTATGCTCCCCAGTTGCACTCGTGGTAAAGCACGTCAGCGAGCTTGTCGAAATTACACAGCACGACGCGATTCCAGTTCTCGTGGGTGCACTGCTCGTTCTTCCGTCCAACCAAGAGTTCAATAAGACCAAATTCGCAGAATACGCGGAATACGCGGGCGTTACACCCAGATCGTTGGCAACTACACGGACCTGTTGCTGAAATTGAACTGATTGAAGAAGTCCCGAACACCTCCACACGCCGATATCGGGTCGCAGATAGCGACGTTGTTCCGGAACTCTTCGGATTGAACAGCGCGCTCAACAACGTCGGCGAATATCCTGTGATCGGATATCCTATCGTCCAGGTTAGATTACTTGCCTACGCCGCTCAATAGGGCACTATCGGTATCTCGCTAATGAGATTCCGGAAAATATTCTGACCGCACCTAAGAGGAGGAACGCTAGAGAGGTTTGAGACAGCTTCTCGGCGGCAAAATCGGCGGTTTCGGAGTGTGGCAACTCCTGGAAAGGGGGTATTTGTTAAACGAGTGTTTTACGCTGTTAATTAGATGACGCGGTTCTGCAGGTAGTCGAGGTGCTTCGCGTTGTAGACGATCTGGACGGTGTCGGCCGCCGGGGAGCCGATACACGTCAGCCGGACGTTCTTCTCCTCGACCTCCTCGTCCGAGAGGATCTGCTGCATGTCCATGTCGATGTCGCCTTCCGTGACGATGGCGGCGCAGTTGGCGCACGCCCCGGCGCGACACGAGAACGGCCAGTCGTACCCCTGCGCCTCTGCGGCTTCGAGGATGTACTCGCCCTCGTTCACGTCGAGTTCGCCGTAGTCCTCGTCGCCGAGGCCGGCGTCTGCGGCCTTCTCGAAGAGGTCGTCGTCCTCCATCGCCCAGCCGTGGTCGTCAAGCACTTCGTAGTTGAGGTATTCTACCGTTGGCATCAACCCCTTGGTACGGTCTCGCCCCTGTTAAAGGTCGCCTTTTGTCGAACGCCGACCCTCGACACGTCCCGGTCTGTTCGCCCGATTTCCGTGCGAACTAGTCTCACGGTGCGACGGAGAACACGACGAACGATGTCACCGCAGAGAGCGTCGGCGTCGCGACCCACAGCACGATGACGCGGCCCGTCGCCGCGGGGTCGAACAGGTCGGTTCCGCCGAGTTCGTCCGAGTCCTCGTCGCCGATGGGTGGGACGGCGTCACCGGCTCCGCCACCGCCACCCTGTTCGCCGGCGTAGTCGGGTGAGAGCGTGACGCCGCTCGCTCCGTCCGCGATGGGTTCGTCGCCGCGCATCGCCTGTGCGGCATCGGAAAGTCTGGTGGTTCGTGTCGCCCGGCCCCAACCAAGGCCGACGACGCACATCGTCGCGCTGACGGCCAGCGACGCCGGGATGCCGATCTGCGAGAGAGACGTGATGAGACTCGCGCTCACCACCTCCACGATGAGTGCCGCCAACAGCGGGAGGTCGGTCAGGTCGTTGCCGACGGTGTCGAGCGTCCGGCGCGCGATGGTGAACGCGCCGACGCCGATGGCACCCCCGGCGAGCAACACGCCCGCGTCGGCCGAGAGCGCGCCGCTTCCGACGAGCGGTGCGACGGCGTTCGCGACGTTCGACGCGCCCGCCGAGAACGCCATGTAACAGCCGATGCCGACGACGAGCGTGCGGGTCGCTATCGCCTTCAGCCCGGTCGCCTCGTCGAGGCCGAACCACGCGTCCAGATACGGGTAGAGATACCGGCCGATGACGGCACACACCCAGAAGGCGAGCACGGGCGCGACGAGCCACCACGAGACGATACGGCCCATGACGGCCCACTGGAGCGAGTTCGACGCCAGCCCCAAGCCGGCGATGGCGCCGACGGCCGTCATCGACGTGGAGGCGGGGACGCCGAACAGATTCGAGATGAGCAGCGCCGACCCGACGAAAAAGAGGATGATGACGCTCGCGGCGAGCGTGAACTCCGAGGCCGGCACGATCTCTCCACCCAGCGTGTCGATGACGTTGCGACCGACAGTCCAGCCGCCGAGCAGCGCGAAGCACGTCATGAGCGCGGCGGCGGCCGTCTTGCGAACCGTGCCGCTCCCGACCGCAGGCCCGAACGCGACGCCGGTAGAAGAGCCGCCGATATTGAATCCGACGAACGCCGCCACCAGCAATCCGACGGCGAGAAGCGGAGT
Organism: Halobacteriales archaeon QH_7_66_36; assembly: GCA_003021175.1. Classification (GTDB taxonomy): domain Archaea; phylum Halobacteriota; class Halobacteria; order Halobacteriales; family Haloarculaceae; genus Halosegnis. The sequence continues at coordinate 81,798 of PXQV01000015.1, forward strand.
AAACATGCCCGTAGCTGTGCGTCGGACCGACTTAACTACCTCGTGACGGAAACCGGCGCGTTTACGCGTCGACGCGCCAACGCGTCGGTATGTTCGACGATTTCGAGGTCGTCCCCGCGGTCGACATGCAGGACGGACAGGTCGTCCAGCTGGTCGGCGGCGAGCGCGACACCGGCACGGCGTACGGCGACCCGGTCGAGGCGGCAGAACGGTGGGTCGACGCCGGCGCGGAGACGCTCCACCTCGTCGACCTCGACGGAGCCTTCGAGGGCGAACGGGTCAACGCGTCGGCCGTCGAAGCCATCTGTGATGCCGTCGACGCGGAGATACAGCTCGGCGGCGGCATCCGCACCGTCGACGACGCGCTCGGCTTACTCGACGGCGGTGTCGACCGAGTGATCCTCGGCACTGCCGCCGTCGAGACCCCCGACATCGTGACGGACATCTCGGCAGCGCGACCCGACAGCGTGACGGTGAGTCTCGACGCGAAGGGCGGCGAGGTCGTCGTCTCCGGCTGGACCGAGGGCACCGGGATCGACCCCGCCGAGGCGGCCGCCCGCTACGAGGAGCAGGGGGCCGCCGCGATCCTCTTCACCGACGTGGATGTGGAGGGACAATTGGAGGGCGTCCGGACGGAGCCGGTCGAGCAGGTGGTCGAAGCGGTCGACATTCCAGTCGTCGCCTCTGGCGGCGTCGCGACGCTGGAGGACGTGCGTGCGCTCCGCGAGGCGGGTGCCGCGGCTGTCGTCGTCGGAACGGCACTCTACGAGGGGCGATTCACGCTCGGCGAGGCGCAGTCTGCGTACCGTAGAGGCTAAAACGGTTCACACACCGAAGGCCGTGCAGGGTGTCGAGCGTGTCGCCGCGCTCAGTTTCTGCTGTAGTTACAGCACCGCGCGAGCGCGTAGCCGACGAGGCTCGTCACGGCCGCGCTCGTCGGTGACGACGCCCACAGCTGGGAGGCCGCTCGGGTGACGCTCCCGGCCAGCGTCGGAACGACTGTCCTGAACACATTACCGTTCTCGTCTTGAGACAGCTATACTCGTCACGTCGATTCACGCAGTGAGAACCCCCGAGCGGGCACAACGGTCTTGCCATCGCCCCGAAAAGAGAAGGTATGAGCGACCGCACGGCCGCCGTTACGCGCGAGACGGCGGAGACTGACATCGAGGTCACGCTCGATATCGACGGCGACGGAGCGGCGACCGTGTCGACGGGCGTCGGCTTCTTCGATCACATGCTGACCGCGTTCGCGACCCACGGGCTGTTCGACCTGACCGTCCGCTGTGACGGCGATCTGGCTATCGACGACCACCACACCGTCGAGGACGTGGCAATCGCGCTCGGAGGGGCGTTCGACGAGGCGGTCGGCGAGAAGCGCGGGGTCGTCCGCTACGCCGACCGACGGGTGCCGCTCGACGAGGCGCTCGCGACCGTCGTCGTCGACCTCTCGGGTCGCCCCTACTTCGAGTGGAACGGGGAGTTCTCACAGCCAGCGGTCGACGAGTTCACGAGCGACATGGCGCGACACTTCTGTGAGTCGTTCGCCATGCACGCGAACGTCACCCTCCACGCGGGCGTCGAGGGCCGCAACGCCCACCACGAGGTCGAGGCGCTGTTCAAGGGGTTGACGCGCGCGCTCGACGACGCCACCCGCATCGACGAGCGGCGCGGCGACGCGCCCAGCACGAAGGGGACGCTCTAAGGATCCCTGATCTCCCCCTGCGCCACCCGTAGCCGGTCGTGTGAGTCGGCGTGGTCGATGGCCGCCTCGACGGCCGACTCGTCCAGTCCGTACGCGCCCGCGACCATCTCGACCGCGTCCCCGTGGTCGAGCGGGAACTCCCTGTTCTCCAGAAAGCGGACCACCTTCCGGTATCCCTTGGGGACGCGTGAGGACGCGCCCGCGCCGGTGGACGCCATCTCCGCCTTCTCCCGACCCGCAGCGTCCTCCTCGTCGCTGTCGCCGGCGTCGACACCGTCCGTGTCGCTGCTCGCCGGGTTCACCGACGCCGGTTCCGCCTCGCGTTCGGTCGTCTCGTCGACGTTCGGTTCCACGTCCGACCGCTCCGATTTCGCGTCGAGGAGCGGGTCGAGCACCGACGCGATGGTGTCGCGACAGCGGTCGCACAGCACCATCCGCTTCCCCTCGCCGTCGGGGTCGTACTCGGGCGGGAGAACCTCGAACGTCCCAGAGGGCGTGTCACCACAGAAGTCACAGCCGGAAACCTGACGCATACGAGGGCGCTCGGGGGCCGGAGATTAAACCGTATCGGCAGTCCGGCCGGTACGGACGCTGGTGGCTCGTCAGAAACGAGTGGTGTGTCGGATACTATTGCGAGGGAGTCCCGCGTGTCGGCGTTACGCGCTCGCCGCGTCGCCGTACGTCTCTTCGAGATACTCGACGATGTCGTCGCTCTCGGGCATCCCCTCGACGCCGTGCTCCTCGTCGACGAGGACGGGGACGCCGGTCTGGCCGCTGACCGCCTCTACCTCCGTTCGCTCGCTGTGCGAGCGGGGCACCATGTGCGACTCGTACTCCAAGTCGAGTTCATCGAGCGTCTCGATCACCTTCTCGCAGTACGGACAGCCTTCGAGTTCGTACAGTTCGAGCGTCATCACCGGAAGGTACGGTCCCGGAGTGAAAAGCCCTGCTGAGCGCGTGCGCGGCCCGCGCAGCCTCGCCCGAGATGTATTAATAACGCCGGTTAGCCGCGGCCGCCCGCCGGCCGGTCAGCCTCGGGGAGCGTTCGCAGCCACAGCATTGCGCCCGTGCCCACCAGCGGGCCGACGACGAGCGGCACGAACGCCCACTGCCACCCGACGGCGTCCCGGACGAGGGGAACCAGTTGGATAGAGGCGATGGTGACGAGGAAGCCGACGGCAGTCTGTAACGTCAGCGCGGAGTCGACGTAGCTCCCGTCGGCGAGTTCTGAGACGGCCGCGGAGAACTGCGCGGAGTCCGCGACGACGAAGAACCCCCAGGCGAGGACGAACGGTGCGACGACGGCCGGCGACGACCCGAAGACGACGCCGGCGAGGAGACAGCTGGCCCCGGAGACGACCATCGAGACGCTCGTCACCAGCGAGCGGCCGACGCGGTCGGCGGCCGAACCGGCGAGCTACGCGCCCACGCCGCCGACGGCGATGGTGCCGAACGACAGGAGCGCGGCGAGCCGCTCCGGGTTGGCCGTCCCGCTGGTCTCGAAGCTGGCGAAGAGATAGCGGGGACAGACCACGTCGGCGACAGTGAGCGTCGCCGACAGCAGCGCGCCGTCGACGAAGCCCAGCTGGACCGCGTTGGTCAGCCACGCCGTCTCGGCCGCCAAGAGGTTCCACGGCTCGGCCAACTCGGGACCGACCGCCGTCCCGCTGAACCACAGCGTCATCGCGAACAGCTCCGCGACCCCGACTAAGCCGAGTGCGCGCCACTTCCCGTCGGCGATGGCTGCCACTCCTGCGTCCAAGTGACCGCGCGACAACAAGATTTCGTCCGTCGGGGGATACGCGGGCCCAGCGACCAAAGTACGAGGGTGTCGCAAACGACGAACATCCGTCCACATCAGAGTAGCGGCCTCGGCTACTGATTGGCCGATTTCGTATCGCAGCATACGGTTTACGACCGAGACCCGAAGGGGGTTTGAGCGTGGCCGTCAACCCGTGAATATGGACATACGGCTCGCTACGCGCGGCTCCGACCTCGCTCTCCGACAGGCGGCGGTGGTGAAGGAGTTGCTCGCGACCCGTCGCCGGGACGTAGCGTTGGTCGAGGTAGAGACGGAGGGCGACCGGGTGCGCGACGAACTCATTCACCGGCTCGGCCGGACGGGAGCGTTCGTCCGCGCGCTCGACGAGCGCGTGCTTGACGGCGACTGTTCCGCCGCCGTTCACTCGATGAAGGATATGCCCACCGAATTCCCCGATGACCTCGTCGTCGCCGGTGTGCCGGAACGCGCCGCGGCGGCCGACGTGCTCGTCACGCCCGACGGCGGGTCGCTCGACGACCTCCCGGAGGGTGCGACAGTCGGGACGGGGAGTCTCCGACGGCAGGCGCAGCTGCTCGCCGAGCGCCCCGACCTCGACGTGACGCCGATCCGGGGCAACGTGGACACGCGGATCGAGAAGCTCCTCGCCCCGTCGCTGCAGGCCGAACACCAGCGGTTGACGGAGCAGGCCGACGATGGCGACGTCGACGAGGCGAAGGTGGACGACTGGTTCAGCGCGCTCGCGGAGATAGAGCGGCGAGCACTGGAGCGTGATACCGACACGACGTACGACGCGCTGGTGATGGCGGAAGCGGGGCTCAACCGAGCGGGGCTTCTCCACCACGTCGAGTACGACCGCCTCGACCCCGCGTCGTTCGTCCCCGCGCCCGGACAGGGGGCTATCGCGGTCACGGCCTCGGGAGGAGAGCCAGCCGAGACGGTCAGCACCATCGACCATCCCCGGACTCGCGTCGAGACGACCGTCGAGCGGACGATACTGGGGGAGTTGAACGGTGGCTGTGTCGCCCCCATCGGCGTCTACGCGGTCGTGCAGGGGCGACACGTCCACACCGTCGCTCGCGTCCTCGCGACGGACGGCAGCGAGTCGATCCGCGAGGCTCGGGACCTACCGGTGAGCGACCACGCCAACGCTGCCGCCGCGTTCGCCGCAGATCTGGCCGACAGAGGGGCGGCCGAGTTAGTCGAGCAGGCCCGCGAGGAGACCGATGTCTGAGGGAACGGTGTATCTCGTCGGGAGCGGTCCCGGCGACCCCGATCTCATGACGGTGAAGGCGCGCCGCCTGATCGAGGAGGCCGACGTCGTCCTCCACGACAAGCTCCCCGGCCCGTCGCTCGAACTGGTGCCCGACGAGGCGGCCGAAGACGTCGGCAAGCGGGCCGGCGGCGAGCGGACGCCACAGGAGTACACCAACCGACGACTCGTGGAACTCGCCCGCGAGGGGAACACCGTCGTCCGACTGAAGGGCGGCGACCCGTTCGTCTTCGGGCGCGGCGGCGAGGAGATGGAACATCTCGCCGAACACGGCATTGAGTTCGAAGTCGTCCCGGGGGTGACGGCGGGCGTCGCCGGTCCCGGCGTGGCTGGGATTCCGGTCACCCATCGCGATCACAACTCCTCCGTCTCCTTCGTCACCGGCCACGAGGACCCCACGAAAGAGGAGTCCGCCGTCGACTGGGACGCGCTCGCCGCGACGGGCGGCACCATCGTCGTCTACATGGGCGTCGGCAAACTCCCGGACTACATCGCCGTCCTCCGCGAGGCCGGTATGGCCGGTGACACGCCGGTCGCGCTGGTCGAACGCGGCACGTGGCCCGACCAGCGGGTCGCGGTCGGCACTCTCGACACCATCGTCGACGTTCGCGACGAGGTCGGCATCGAACCGCCCGCAGTGACCGTCATCGGCCCGGTCGCGGCCACGAGAGCGCGCGTCGAGTCGATCCTCGCGAGCCCCTACGAGAACCGGTAAATCACATACCGATATATGAAACCGACCATCGCTGCCTTCCGTCCGAACGACGACAGACTCGCCGAGGCCGTCTCGCTGCTGGAGTCACTCGGCACAGAACCGGTCGCCGACCCGATGCTCGCCGTCTCGCCGACGGGTGCCATACCGCGGTCGGACGCCGACTACACCGTCCTCACCTCGAAGACCGGCGTCGAACTCGCCGCCGACGCGGACTGGACGCCGAGCGGAACCGTCTGTGCCATCGGCGAGTCGACAGCGGGCGTCCTCCGTGAGTGCGGCTACACCGTCGACATCGTCCCCGAGGAGTTCTCGTCGGCCGGACTGGTGGCCGCGCTGCGCGGGTCGGTCGACGGTACGCGGGTCGAGGTCGCCCGCTCCGATCACGGGAGCGACGTGCTCCTCGACGGCCTGAACGCCGCGGGCGCGTACGTCCACGAGACCGTTCTGTACGAACTCACTCGGCCGCCAGAGAGCGGTGAGGCGGCCGAGTGCGCCGCCGCAGGCACGCTCGACGGCGCGCTGTTCACCTCCTCGCTCACGGTGGCGAACTTCCTCGACGCGGCCGCGGAACGCGGGATCCGCGAGGACGCAATCGCCGGCCTCGGCGACGCCGTCGTCGGCTGTATCGGCACGCCGACCCGCGAGACGGCCGAAGCCGCCGGCGTTCCCGTCGATGTCGTCCCGGAGACCGCCGACTTCGCGGCGCTCGCGCGGGCGGTCGTCGATGAAGTAGCTGAGGTCGACACGGGAGCCTGACGACTCTCCGGTAGCGCTCGCAATAAAAAGGAAAGGGGCTTCTACGCGCTCTCGACGATGGTGCCGCCCGCGCCGACAGCGACTTCGAGGTCGCCGGTGAGGATGGCCTTCAGGTTGTCGCCGACCGGGGTGGCCTCCTGCGTCCAGCCGTCGGTATCGCGGCGGAACACCTTGCCGCCGCCGCCGACGGTCAGGGCCGACTGTCCGGCCGCTTCGACGTCGCGCAGGCCCGCGTCGCCGGTGTCCCCGCGCCGCCACTCGTTACCGTCCCAGTTCCAGACGGTGCCGCCGCCGCCCGAGACGGTCACGTCGTCGGCGTCGTCGCTGTCGACGCCGTAGAAGTTGGTGTTGGCGTCGGCGATGCCGAGCTTGTCCCACGTGGCACCGTCGTCGGTGTAGAGGACGGTCTTGTTGCCGTCGACGATGTGGCCGGACCGCTCGTCGTGGAAGTCGACGGCGTTGATGTTCGACCCGGACGCGGGGGTCACGTCGTCGAACGTCTCGCCGTTGTCGAACGAGTAGTACATCTTCCCGGAGTCGCCCGCGACGTAGACGTTCGCCTCGCCGGCGTTGCCCGTCGCCGCCACGTCGTTGAGGTTGTTCGTCACGTCGTTGGGCGCGGAGTAGTCGTTCAGGTCGCCCGTCTCGACGTCGTACTCGCCGATTGCGCCGGAGTTACCGACGAACCAGAGCCGCTTGCCGTCGTCGGACACGCTCGCGCCGCGCAGTGTATTGCCGTTGCCGGTCGGACCGCCGTCGAGCACCGTGAGGTAGCCGGCCGCGGTACGGCTGAGGACGATGCCGCCACTACCGACCGCGTAGACTCCGTTGTTCGTCGTCTTCACGTCGTATAGCGTGCTGCTCGCCGGCGTCTCTACGCTCACCCAGTCGGCGACAGCGGCTCCCGCCGACCCGGCCGCACCGAGACCAGCCGCAGCCGCAACCGCACTGCCAGACAGCTGCAGGAATCTTCGCCGAGTGTTGTTTTGCTCCATAGCAACAGTTTATTTTACAGTATGTCAGATGATACTAACGGCTAATAATCCGGTAGTTTAAACGCGGATGTTCGTCGACTCACTTAGTTCGAGGTGGGGCGTGACTCGCCTTCGGTGATTCCTTCCTCGCCTTTGTCCTGCTCGTCGGGGGTCTCGACGCCGTCGACTGCCTCCGCGACGTTCGTCTCCTTTTCGGTGTCGACGTGCCAGCGGTCGACCGACTGCTCGTAGCCGGCGAGCCGGTTCGAGACGTGGATCTTCAGGTCGTCGTCGTTGACGTTGATCTCGAGCGCGTACTCGTCGTCGTGGAGCTTCGCGACGTTCGCGCTGACGAGTTCGTTGTCGAAGTAATACGGCGCGATGCGGGTCATCACGTTTCGGTAGACGGCCCCCTCGACCGTGCGGAGCGCCTTCCGGCCGGCGGAGTCGGCCGCGCGCGCGAGATGTTCGACCGACTCGCGCCACCGCCCGACGGCCGCCTCGGGGTCGTCGAGGTTCTCGTAGGAGTCGGCCAGCTTGTCGCCGGCGGCCTTCACGTCCTCGTCGGGGTCGACCCCTTCGCGCTCGCCGGCCCCCTCGCCGACGCTGGCCTGCTCGGCGGTCTTCTCGTTGACGTCCTCGTCGAGGCGCTCGTGCTGTTTGGGTCGCCACTCGTCCCACTCCGCGAACGCCTCCTCGGAAATCTCCACGTCGTCGCGCTCGCGGGCGAGGTCGCGGATCGCACGCGTGACTCGCTCACCGTGTTCGACGATGTCGCCCCACGATCCGCGCCGTTTGAATCCGGCGACGCCTTCCTCCATACTGTTAGATGTGCAAGCAGTCGTGGCTCAGCGGCCGGTGACGACACGCCTCGTCAGTGCGCCCGTGCGTCCGCTCGCGGTACACACCCCACGGGCCCGCGATTCGGCCATCGTCACTCGCATTACCGCCGGATTGCGGCTACGCCCGATTAACTCTTATTATAACCGCGTGACGCGGCGCTCTGGGCGACTCACGCAGGGCCGTGTGAGAGTCGCGCCTGCGGCGGAACGCACAAACCCTCCCGCGTCGACAACCCGAGCATGTTCGACGAGATCATGGCGAAGTTCGCCGACTCGCCCGGCCAGCGGGCGGTCGTGCGACTCCTCCTCGAACGGGGCTTCTCGGTCAATGAGGAGGGACGGGTCGTCTCCGGCGGGATCGAGATCCCGGACACGGGGATCGCTCGCGAGGCCGGCGTCGACCGCCGGGTCGTCGACGCGACGACCGACGCCATCCTCGCCGACCCGGATCTCGAACGCGTCTTCAGAAACATCTCCGCGATTCCGTCGCTCCGGGACCTCGCGCCGGTGCTCGGTCTCTCCGTCCTGACGGTGCAGGTGGCCGACGAGACGCAACCCGGTATCGTCGCTACGGTGACGACCGCCATCGCCGAGCGAGACATCTCCATCCGCCAGACCATCTCGGAGGACCCGGAGTTTACCGACGAGCCGAAGCTGTACGTCATCACCGACGAACCGCTCCCGGGTGCCCTCGTCACCGACCTCCAGCAGTTGCCGTTCGTCCGCAAACTCGAACTGGAATGAGCGACCGCGAGACGTACCGGACCGTCGCGGAGTCGGCGAGTGCCGCCTTCACCGTTCGCGGATCGGAGTTCGTCGGCCACGTGCGACCCGCAACGACCGTCGAGGCGGCGGAGGCGTTCGTGGACGAGGTGCGCGCCGAGTACGACGACGCGACGCACAACGTGCCGGCCTACCGGGTCCGCGCCGACCCGTTCCGCGAGTACGCGAACGACGACGGCGAACCGTCCAGCAGCGCCGGCAAACCGGCGCTCAACGTCCTACAGGGAAAATCGCTCGAAAACGTCGCGGCCGTCGTCACGCGCTACTACGGCGGGACGAACCTCGGCGTCGGCGGGCTCGTGAGCGCGTACGGACAGGCGGTGAAGGACGCCATCGCCGAGGCGGGCGTCGTCGAGCGTGAACCACACGAGTCGGTCCGTGCGGTCGTCGACTACGACGACTCGGGCACCGTCCGGAGCGTGTTCGAGTCCGCCGACGTTACGTTCGAGGCCGACTACGGCGAGCGCGTCGGCTTCGACGCCCGCGTGCCGGTCGCCGACGCCGCTGCGCTCCGCGACCGCCTCCGGAGTGTGACGAGTGGCCGCGTCGAACTGGCCGGGAACGGCGACTGACATGATCGACAAAACCGTACGAGGGCGCAACGTCTGACGTGCGTCGTGCGATTCTTCTGCTGGAAATCGGATTCCCGAGCAGTGTGGGGGATCTGCAGGCGAAGAAGGGGGGTTCGGCGCGTCAGCAGGGGACGCAGCGCGTACCAGGGGCTACTTCGGTCGGGTACATCAAGGCGTCGACTCGGTAATCAGCGGTGGTCGAATGCAGGACGAGTGGCGATATTCAGGTTGATGGGCCGTCGCTTCACTGTGCAACTGCGGTGGGAGGACCGAAAGGGGCCGGTCGGGACGGGAAGCACGGCGACGCAAGCACCGCAGCCCGACCAACGGGAGGGCGAGGCGCGCAGCGAGTCGCGCGACCGTCCCGACCGGGGGCTTTCTACAGCTTGTTGCCGGCTTATGCAACTAAATGCGGTTATTTGAATATCACCGAACGAACACAATAAATTCCTATCCGAGTCGGAACGAGGGCTCTTCTTCTTCGGTGTCGCCGTCGAGGTCTTCGAGCTGGATCACGTTGTCGTTCTCGTCGTCCTCGACCTGTTCGGAGAGCTTCGTGACGTAGCGTTTGTACTCGTCGAGCTGTTCGCGGAGGTGTTCGGCTTCGAGTTCCAGCCGCTCGTGCTCGCGGACGAAGCTCTTCGGCACCTCCACCTTCGGGGGGAACGACTCCGTGTCCGAGGAGGCCGACTCGCCGACCTCGTGTTCGGGGACGACCTGTACCTTCCCGTCGTGGGCAACGAGCGTCTCCACGTAGTCGCGGAACACCGCGGACAGCGAGATGTCGCGCTCCTCCGCGATCTCGCGCAGGGTCTCGAACGAGTCCTCGTTGACCCGAAAGGAGATGGTCTTGTTCTTGTTGCCCATTGTGTAATATGTTCCTCCGTCGATCTACATAAACGTTCGTCAGACGTACGCATGCCGCCGCGCCGCCTCGGCGCTCGTCAGAGGTCCAGTTCGGCGGGCGCGGGCGGCATGTGCCGCTTGTGCTCGCTCCGCTCGTACAGCTCGACGACCCGGTCGACGGCCGAGGCGGGCACGTTCAGCGTCTCGACGGTGGCCGTCTTCGAGAACGACCCATCGACGTGGAGCGCGAGGATCGCGTCGAGCGTGTCGTAGTCCAGTCCCATCTCGTCTTCGTCGGTCTGTCCTTCCCACATCTCGGCGCTGGGCGGCTTCTCGACGAGATCGTCGGGCACCCCGACGTGGGCCGCGAGTTGCCGCACCTGTCGCTTGTAGAGGTTGCCGATGGGGTTGCAGTCGACGGCTTGATCGCCGTACTTGGTGTAGTAGCCGGTCAGCGCCTCGGAGCGATTGCCGGTGCCGAGCACGACTCGGCGCTCGGCGTTGGCGACGAAGTAGTTGAGCACCGCCCGCGTGCGGACGCGGACGTTGCCGAGCGCGGTGCGGTCGTCGGCACCTGCCGGATACGCGTCGATCAGCGCGTCCACGACCGGGTTGATGTCGAGCACGTCGTACTCGATGTCGAGCAGCTCCGCGACGCGCTCGGCGTCGCTCATGTTCGCCTCCGTGTTCACCTCGCTGGGCATCACCAGCCCGTGGACGGCGTCGGCACCGAGTGCCTCCACCGCGAGGTGGGCGACGAGCGTCGAGTCGATACCGCCCGACAGGCCGATGACCGCGCCCGTCGCCCCGGCGTCGTCGACGACGCCTTCGATGAAGTCGGTAATCTGCTCGCGGTGCGCGTCGAGTTCCGCCGCCGAGAGGTCGAGCGAGACCGGGGCCTCCTCGACCAACGGGTCGTGCGTCGTCATCACCCACGTTTGGGGCGCGCACGGCAAATAGGTGCCGTGGCGGCTACCGTTCCTGAACGTACGTGTACCCCTGTGGGGTAGTGTTCAGCTGAGAGTGACTCCGAAGACGAGGGGGCTAATGAGGTGTAGAAAGCCCCCGGCCGCTCGCCCGGCCGCGACTCGCTGTGCGCCTCGCTCACTGCGTTCGCTGCGGTGCTTGCGTCGCCGGGACCGGATCGAGCGCCCACCGGGAGAGCAGAACTCTCCCGAGCAATCGGCGGCGGAGCCGCCGATAACGGCCCCTTTCAGTCCCACCCAGCACGGTTTCTCGGTCGAGCGACGACCAGCGTATCTGAACACCGCCCCCTGTGGAAACGCTACGTTGAAGTGCGGCGGTAGGGTATGCCGGACTGGGTTCCGCGCGTGCCGTTGGTCCAGTGGTAGGACATTAGCTTCCCAAGCTAATAGCCCGGGTTCAATTCCCGGACGGCACATTTCTCGCCCACGCGGCGTCGCCCGTAGGACTCGGAGCGACGGCTCACTCGCCTGATTCCAGCCGGTTTTCGTCCTCGACCGTCCGCTCGCTCTCGACGTTGCCGGTGTTCAGCGTGTCCGCCGGCTCGAACAGCATGAGCCGACACTCCTCGTCGGCCACCGGTTGGTGGTCGACGCCGGCCGGGACGACGTGGAACTGTCCAGCCGAGAGGTGAACGTCCTCACGGTCGCGAAAGCGGATAGTGAGTTCTCCCTCGTGGACCAAGAACAGTTCGTCGGCGTCCTCGTGGTGGTGCCAGTCGAACGTCCCCTCGACACGGGCGAGTTTCACGTGCTGGCCGTTGAGTTCGCCGGCGACGTGTGGCGACCAGAACTCCTCGATGTGCTCGAACGCCTCGTCCAAATCGACGACCATGCCGGGACGAGACGCGGGAGCCACTCGACTCTATCGGAGCCACTCGTCGAACGCCCGCGTCTCGATGACCTCGCGGAGGGTCGCGGTCGCCTCGGGGTCGAACCGCATCGGTCGCCGCCACCACGGTCCCTTCCCGGAGTCGCTGGACAGGTCCGTGACGAGCCGGTTTGCGTCCGTGCCGCCCGTGGGAGACGACAGCGGCACCGCCCGCTCGAACAGCCCGCCCTCGTCGCCGTGGAGCAGGACGGCAGCGTCCATCTCCGCGCGCTTGACGTGGGCGTTGTTCGCGAAGACGGCCCGCTCGCTCTCGGCGAGCGCCTCCCAGTCGGTGACGGGCTCGCGCGCCAGCCGGAAGCCGCCGATCAGATACGCGCCCCAGTCGGGCGGTTGCCACGCCGGCGGGTCGTCGGCTGTGTCCAGCGTCGCGTAGAAGAACGCCCAGTCGCCGCGTTCGAGGTCGGCGAGCGGGCGCGCCTTCACGCCGTACGGGTCGCCGTAGGTGTGCCGCTCACACCCCGGATAGCCCGCGAACTCCGGGTCGAGATGGACCGGCGTGTCGGCGACGGCAGTCAGGTCGACCGGCAGCGAGGGGGCCAGATCCCCGTAGGTCGGCACCGGCTCGGCGGTCGGCTCGGACTCCGGAATCGGCACGAACGCGAAGGAGCCGTCGGCGAACACGGGGGCGCGAAACCCCGGCTCGTTCGTGTTCGCGCCGACGTTGACCGCGACGGCACGCGGACTCACGCGTCGGTCACCGTTCCGCGAACGCGGTCGCAGTCGCTCACGCTACCACCGTCGTTCCCCGTCTGCGTCGGTACGAACAGTTCACGCTGGTCGTTACTCGCCCGGTCACTAAACTCCGTGCGTCGGCAGTCGCACGGTCGGGCGTCGGCCGAGAACTACCGGATCACGCCGTCGTCCGGGCCCGGACGCGAGCGAGCAGTCGCTCGGCGACGACGCCCGCGAGGAACGCGACGCCGACGTTCGCAGGGACGGCGACGACGGCCATCCCGGCGGCCAGCGCCCGGTCGTCGGTGGTCGACGCGACGCGTGCGAGATGGGCCGCGACGGCCAGCAGGAGTACGCCCAGCATCGCCATCGGGAAGCCAGTCCAGAGCGGCGCGACCAGCGCCGCCAGCAGGTACAGCCCCGCGAGCACGAGGTTCGCGCCGCCGGTGCGCGCGCCGAAGGCGTGTTTGCCGGCGAGACCGCCGGAGCCGTGACACATCGGCGCGCCGCCCAGCGGCACGGCGAGCAGGTTCATCGCGCCCATGCTCCCCGCGAGTTCGTCTGGGGACACGTCCGCGTCGAACAGTTCGTCACAGAGCAGGGCGGTCGCGACCGCGGCGTTGCCGACCGTCATCGCGAGTTGGCCGACCAGCCCCTCGCCGACGGCGAGCGAGAGCGCGGGGTCGCCGACCGGGAAGAGCCCGAGCGTCGGCACCGTCGGCGCGGGGACGCCAGCGAGTGCAGCGACGGCCGTGCCGGCCCCGAGGACGGCCAGCGCCCCCGCCTTCCGGTGGAGGAGCGTGCCGACGACGGCAACCCCGACCCCGAGCGCGGCGACGCGGGGCGCACCGGCCGCCAGATCCGCCCCTGCAACGGCGAGCAGCGCGGCCACGGAGAGCTGGACGCCTCGGATCACCGGCTCCGCGACGTACTCGGCCACGCGGTCGATGGCGTTCAGCCGGGCGGCAACGAGCAACCCCGCGCCTGCGGCGAGTCCCGCCCCCATCAGCTCCCCGTAGGTCAACGCGCCGGCGATGGCGAGTCCCGCGAGCGCCTTCATCGGCTCGACCGAGACCGGGAGTCCGTAGTAGAGCCCCCAGACGGCCTGAAACACGGCGAAGCCGACGAACAGATGCGCCAGCGACGCCTCCGTGAGCGCGGCGAGCGCCACGACGACCGGCAACACCGTGACCGTGTCGCCGAGCGCGCCGGTCACCTCGCCGACGTTCAGCGACACGGACCGCCCGCGAAACGAGTAGCTCTCCACGACGGTGACAGCACGCTCCTGCCGTTTCAACCCTTTCAGAAATCGTGTATGTTTTCGCCGGGAGCGAGCCGTGACCGTTCGCCGTCGCGCGCGGCCGATTCGTACCAGTCCCACTCACCGCTGACCGCGCTCCGTCGCGTCATTCCGTCAGTCGAGCGCGACTTGGACCGCCGCGGCGAGTTCCGTGGCCGTCGCGTCGTCGACCGGACGGAACGGCGCTCGCACTGCGCCGGCGGGCGCACCGCGCGACCGCATCGCCGCCTTCAGCCCCGGGATACCGTACGCGCCGGTGACGAGGTCGTTCAACTCGACGAAGGCGTCGTTGGCGTCGCGGGCCGCCGCCGGCGAGTCGGCGCTGTAGACGGCGTCGGCCAGTCCGGGAACGACGTTCGCCACCGCGAGCACGCCGCCGTCACCGCCCGCCGCGAGGGCGTCGGCGTAGACGCCGCCGCTCCCCACGAACAGGTCGAAGTCGTCCGGCGTTCGCGCGAGTATCCGTTTGAACGCCGCGAGGTCGCCCGAGGAGTCCTTCATGCCGGCGACGTTCGGGTGGGTCGCGAGTTCGCCCACCGTCTCCGGCGCGAGTCGCGCCCCGGTGTACGCTGGAACGGAGTAGAGATACACCGGAAGCGGGCTCTCGTCGGCCAGTCGGCGGTAGTAGTCCGCGAGCGCGTCCATAGCGTGGTCGTAGTAGTACGGCGTGACGGCGAGTGCGGCGTCGGCACCTGCCTCGGCGGCGTCGCGGGTGTACGCCAGCGTCCGTCGGTACCCCTCCGCGCCGGTGCCGGCCAGCACGGGACCGTCGGCCGCGTCGGCCACGGTCTCGACGACGGCGGCCCGCTCCTCGCGGGTGAGCAGGGGGGCTTCGCTGTTCGAGCCACACGGGACGATGAAGTCGACGCCGCGCCCTTCCACCCAGTCGACGAGGGCGGCGAGCGCGTCGTGGTCGACGTCGGCGTCCGCGGGCGCGTCTCGCTCACTGTTCTCGAACGGCGTCGCGAGCGGCAGACCGGTTCCGTGCACACGCGCATCTGACGACCCGGCGGCTTAAGCAGCCGGACGCTGACGGCGACGGTGTCCAGATATGCAGGTCGTCGCTCGACTGAACAACCGCGGTGGGTGGGACTGAAAGGGGCCGTTATCGGCGGCTTCGCCGCCGATTGCTCGGGAGAGCGGAGCTCTCCCGGCGGGCGCTCGCCGAAGCACGCCGACGCAAGCAGCGAGGGACCGTCGGTCCCTCGGGCCGTCCGCGCGGCACCGCCGCGCGAGGAGACCGCACCGCGAGCGACGCGAGCGCGCGGGGGCTTTCTCCACCCTGTTGCTGGCTCATCCAACCAAATTGCTATTATTTGAACATCACCCTGACGAGCGTCGCACGAACGTCTGACGCGGCTTTAAGACCTCCACAGTACAGGGATTCGGTGGGCGCGCACCGACGGCCTCATCTACCCCCATCCTCCCCGCGCGCCCGGTTTCAGCCGGCGAGGTACTCCTGTACGCCGCCGAGCGAGGCGTTGTCCGCGATGACGGCGAGCTGGTCGCCGGCAGCGAGTTCCGCGCTCGGGAGCGGTACGTCCATCGGGTCGCCGCGGTGGCCGTGCGCGTAGATCCGTGCGTCGCCCGGCAGGTCCAAGGCGACAACTCGGTCGCCGACGTGTGGCGACTCCGCCGATACGTCGACGGTCGCCAAGGTGAGCGTCTCGGTCATGTCCGCGAGCACGTTGAAATCGCCGCCGAGTAGGGCGGTCTTCGCGCCCGCCGCGCCGAGTCGCTCGGGGTAGATGATCTCGTCGACGTCCTCGGCGTATCCCTCGTAGATCTCCGTGCGGTAATCCTCGTCGATGCGCAACACGGTCCGACAGTCGTGTTCGTTCGCGATGATACAGGCCGCGAAGTTGGCGTTCAGGTCGCCGGTCAGCGCCGCGAGAGCGTCGGCGTCGGCGATGCCGGCCTGTTCGAGCGTGTCGGCCGACTCACAGTCGCCCTCGATGACCTTGATGCCGTCCTCGCGGGCGCGTCTGGCGCGCTCCGGGTCGGCTTCGACCACCGTCACGTCGTAGCCGCCGGCGCGAAGCCCACGCACGGTGCCACGCCCGACGCGACCGTAGCCGACGATCACAAACTCCATACGCGGTGTATGCCACCACACCACAAAAGGCTACCGAGCGGCGAATCACGCGGACGGTACGGTCGACAGACGCACGCGTCGCCCGCCCGCTGGCCCGGTTCGGCGAACCGGTTCCGCTAAGTGGTGGAATCCCCAAGCGAGGGTATGGATTACCGCGAACTCGGCGACTCGGGGGTCGAGGTGAGCGAGGTCGGCTTCGGCGCGTGGGTCATCGGCACGGACTGGTGGGGCGACCGCGACGAGTCCGACGCGCTGGCGATGGTCGAGTACGCGCTCGATGCCGGCATCACCTACTTCGACACCGGCGATGTGTACGGCCACGGCCGCTCCGAAGAACTGCTCGGCGAGGTGCTCGCCGAGCGGGGCGAGGAGATGACCGTCGGCACCAAGGTGGGTTACGACTTCTACAACAATCCGCAGGCCGGCCACGGCGAACTCCCGAAGGCGTACTCGGTCGAGTATCTCCGCGACGCCGTCGACCGGTCGCTCGACCGCCTCGGCGTCGACCACGTCGACTACCTCCAACTGCACAACCCCGACGTGGGCGAACTCACGGACGAGGTGCTCGAACTGCTGGACGAGCTCCGCGAGGAGGACATGGCCGACGCTATCGGCGTCGCGCTCGGCCCCTCCATCGGCTGGCTCGCCGAGGGCGACTTCGCTATCGAACACGAGTTCGACGGCGTCCAGTACGTCGGCAACATGCTCGAACAGGACGTGCACGCCCACTTCGTCGACACCGTCGCCCGTGAGGGCGCGAGCACGTCGCTCATCCCGCGCGTACCCCACTCGTCGGGCCTGCTGAACGAGCAGGTCACGCCCGAGACGGAACTCGACGCCGGCGACCACCGCGGCTTCCGCCCGGACGAGTGGTACGAGACCGGCTGGGAGAAGATAGCGGAACTTCGGTTCTTGGAACGCGCGGCACAGGGGTCCGCGAACAGTCGAGCGGCGGAGTCGCGAGAGCGCGACGGCGACCGCACGCTGGGACAGGCCGCCCTCCAGTGGCTCCTCTCCTACGACGCCGTCGCGACCGTCACCCCGACGTTCCGCTCGACGGACGACATCGACGAGTGGGCCGCCGCACCCGAGACGCCGGCCCTCTCGACGGCGGAGCGCGAACGGGTGGAGGATCTGTACGCCCGCGACTTCGGCATCGACCGCTTCGACGGCATGGAGAAGGAGGAGTACCGGACGAGCGTCGACGGCGACGACCTGCGCGCGGCCGGCATCCTCGGCGACTGATCCCCCCCCCCTCCCCCCCCCCGGCTGCCGCTCGCGATCCGGCCTGATATATAAGGCAGCGGAGCCTTGTGTATGGTTCACGAACGAAACTCCGTCGCGGCGCGCCCGGCCGCGGCGGCGGGAGCGGAGCGCCTCTGTCCGCGTCCCGCATCTGTACCTCTACGCGAGGAAGACGTGCCGCGGACGGTCCGCCAGCACCTCGCGACCCCACTGGACGGTGTCGCGGAACTCGTCCGCGCGGAAGAACGCCATCGCGTCCTCGGACTCGCGCCACTGACTCGCGATGAACATGTCGTTCTCGTCGGCGACGTTCACCATCAGGTCCGTCTCGATGTGGCCCTCCATCCCGTCGAGCATCTCACCGACCTCGCCGAACTGGTCGACGAAGTCGCCGCGGTACTCCGGCTTCACGGCGTAGAACATCCCCATCGTGCCGAAGTTCGACCCCTCGCCCGCCCGCCCGACGATGCCGGGGAGGTCGGCCAGATAATCGCCGGCAGTCTCGGCGGCGTCGTGGGTGTCCCACAGCGACACCACCGCCGCCCGCTCGGGGCCGGTCGCCTCGTCCGAGACGACGCGCGCCTCGCCACCCTCGTACAGCCCCGTCCGGACGTGGGTGTCGTAGCGGTCGAATCCATCCGAGAGCGATTCGACCTCCTCGCGGAGTTCCTCGACGGGTGCCTCCGAGTAGAGCACCATCGCGTACACGTCCTCGCCGTGTGGCTGGCCCGCGTAGATGTCGAGGTCGGACAGCTGGCCGCGGATCTCGTCGTCCTCGTCCGTGCCGGCCGGCGACGCCGACGCGTCCGCTTCATCCGTCTCGTCGCCCGCATCCTCTGTGTCGGTACTGTCGCCGCTCCGGTCCCCGTCCGCGATGGGTCCACCGAGACCGTCGCCGGCACCGGTGAGGTCGCTCAGGAAGCCGGAGGCGGTGTTGGCCGCCCGCTCATTTTTCCACAGCGAGACGATGGCCGAGCGGCCGGCCTCTGCCCGCACGGTCGTCGTCACGTGCGTGTCGTAGTGATCGAAGTTGCCCCGGAGACCGTCCACCTCGTCGACGAGCTGCTCCGCGTCCTCCTCGCTGAAGAACAGGAGGCCGTAGCCCGCGTCCGGGTGGTCGTCGACCTCGATGCCGACCCGACGGAGGTTCTCGGCCAGCGCCTCCGTGTCGACCTCCTCGTGTGGCGGTTCGCCGGGATCGGGGCGACCGCCGGAGGTGGCGACGGCCGCCTCCTCCGCTTCGCTCTCCTCTTCCTCGTCGGGCGTGTCGACATCCGCCTCGTGGTCGGCGTCGCCTTCGGCCGTCTCCTCCGTCGCGTCGCCCTCCGCGCCGTAGGCCGGGAGGGGTTCGCCGGCGAACAGGTCACGCAGGCGTTCGGGAGCGAAGCGGCGGCCGAAGTAGAAGGGGCCGAACGCCGCGTACCGCGACGAGGAGGGATCGAAGCGCATCTCCGCGAGCAGGCGCTTGACCGCCGTCGCGTCGTCCGCGAACAGCGTGACGCCCCACTCGTAGTCGTCGAATCCCATCGAGCCGGTGATGATCTGCGTCACGTCGCCGGCGTACTCGCGCCCGATCTCGCCGTGCCCGGAGATGAGGTCCTGTCGCTCCTCGAACGGGAGGTCGTACCAGTTGTACTCCGGGTCGCGGCGCTTGTCCATCGGATAAAAGCAGACGTGTTCGGTGTCCGGGATCGACGGGTAGAGCCGCTGTTTCATGTAGGTGCGCGTCCCGTCGGCGTCGATGTTCTCGATCCCGTCTTCGAGCTCCTCGGTCAGGTAGCCGGACACCTCGGTGACGGAGACGTACGAACTCGCCCGCTCGGTGAACTCGGCGAGCGCGGTGTGCTCGAAGGCGCGCTCCGCGCGGTCGAGATGTGCGGTTTCGGGCCGCAGATGCAGGAGCATGAGGTCGGCCTCGTGGCCGGTGAGGCTGAAGACGGCCGACCCGCCGGCGTCGGCGTCGGTGACCGCCTCGTGCTCCCGGAGGAAGTCGACTCCCTCGGTCAGCGCGCGTTCGCGCTCGTGGTCGGGAGCGTCGCGCCACGCGTCCCAGTCGATGCGTCGCAGGTCGTGGAGGGCGTACCACCCTTCCTCTGTCACGGGGGCTTCGCGTCGGTCCATGCGTCTCGTACGTGAGCGGCCGGCAAGGGACGTTCGGTTCGGCTTCGTTGAAATCAGATTCTCCTCCAACAGCGCTCGCGTGGTAGATGCAGCATGTATTCAGTAGTCTACTACTCTCCATTTCTTGTATAGTTGCGACGAAGGGGGCAGAATTCAGGTAGACGCTTTCGGGGAACCGGCTCGAACATCTATTTACAGTGTGAAACCGGATGGGGGTAGTCGCCGTGTGAGTGGTTATGCAGGTTTGGAGACCGAAATTCACCGGATCTCATAGCTATTCAAGATAGATGTTGATACCAGCCAGCACATGGGATTTCGCTTACACGGCTTCCGATAACCACATATGAATGACTATACCAACGCTACACATTCACCGCGGGGTCAACACCTATATTCTTATAAAGAGAACGTTCGCATATAGTTTGAACCCAATAATCCAAACGTTGATCTCGCAGCCCTGTGACTGCTGGAGGCAACACATCAAAAGATGAACATCGATAACCACGCCCTCAAGGACAAAGATACCGAAGAAATAGTCTCTGTCCTCATCGACCACGTTTCAAAATCGGACGAAGAAGTTCAACGTGAGCGTGAAGAAGGGTCTCGGACTACAGAACTCAAGGTCTTCGTCGCTGAGAACAAGGGGTTCGAACTCGGAACGCTTTCGCAGGAAATCCAGAAGTTAGCCGAGTCTGAGGACACGACGAAACACGTTGATTCGTTTATTACAGAACACAATTTTGTCGAAGAACGACTCAACAAGAAGGTTTCGTACGTTGAGATTCATACTCCCAACTACGAACGGACGGATCAGTTTGTTTTTCTTGACAATGCGGACTATCTGAAGGTTCTGACGGCAGAGCGCCGCGACTGGACGAAAAAAACGGTAGAGAACCTCTTACGGTACGTGCCGGATCTTGACCGGCTCTTTCTCTCGTCTGAAGATCTGCGTGACATCGTGACGGGGCTTCCGAAAACAACGATATCCGGCTTCACGGCCAAATACCACTCGTATCACACGGACAAGCGAGTTACCATCCAGTTTCACGGCGGTACTGAGTCGGATTTGCAGAAAGTGGAGGAAGTGTTCGGGGCACGTCCTACGAGACTAGAGTTCGACCAAGCAAACAGCCCTACAAAAGCTATTCACAGTTCGGTTGACCGGCAAGGGTACTTCAAACTCACCCGCGTTCGTAGAGGCTCCGAACAAAAAGGTGTTGAAACGTTACAGCAAATTTTCCACGACTATGAGGAGCATGATCGTGAGCACTTTGAGGTTGAATTTACCCCGCGTAGAATCCCGCTCAAGAGCGGTTTTACAATTGAGGGGTTTACCACTCTCCAACTGATTGAAAAGGAAGAGGACGGGGACGACAAGACGCCTTCTGAGAAGCTAAAAGGAGAAATACTGGAACGGAAGCGACGGTACGACTACACAGTGTGGGAGCCAGGAAACTATCTTGTGTTCGACAAGGAGCACAACGAACCGTTCGAGATTGGGATTGAAGACCGTGATCTTGTCGTGTACGCTAAGCCAGCGACGACTTCGGTTACGTTGCGTGACTTCTGTAACTTGATTCTGGAGGAATTCAATTCCACCTACGGTGTTGAAAAGACGAGTAACTTATTGAGAGCGTAACGAATGAACGAAGACTGGTCTCGACAAAAAGAGAACTCGACTCGTACAACACATTCTTTTCTGCGATCAAGGGTGAAGTGACTGGTCAAGGCTTTCATGACCTTGGATACCGTCTCGTTGGGCGCTTCCTCCATGTTCCTGACTCGCGGAATGATGTCGAACCTAGTCCAGATTTCCTCTTGTATAATGGTGAATCATTGCTATTGGTCGAAATTAAGTCGGGAGAGAACATCGCTAACCGGGACATTGAGCAGATGAAGGAGTCCAACGCTTTGAGTATCGAAGCTGCACAAGACTATCTTAACGATACTGAAATACGGTCCCGTGGGCTTGACCCAGACAAACTGCGGCATGTCCAGATGTGCATCGTATATTATGAGGACTTCATTGAGGAGGAGTGCAAGCCGTTTGAGGGATGCGTTGAATCCCTGAACGAACTAGCCGGTGAAGCAGCGGTGTTGACACAGGATAAGGCCTCAGAACTCAGACTAGAATCGGGGGAAGTCGCGGACCAATCTCTTAAAGCCGCGTTGCGAGATGGTATCGCTCTTCCTCGGATTCCAGATAAAAACGTTTACCTCGCGGAAGGTGTCGAAAAAGAGTGTCTCGCATTCTCAATCTGCCACGACTGTGTGATGAACAACATGGGTAAAGGGCGGATCAGAATTACCGCCGCTGACGTGGCAGAATTCTATGCTAACCGAGAGATTCCACCTCGAAGAGTTTCTCGCGTTCTGTCGTTCCTTCATGAGGTAGGGGCGTGTCGGCGTCGTGATGATGGAGAGTACGAGTTCACTACCGCTCATATGTCCAATATCATGGAAATAGAAGAAAAGCTCCGGGAACGAAACGTCGACGAATGGTTGGGTGAAGAAGCTCCCGGTCAAAGTAGTCTCGGTGATTTCTAGCTTGCAGAGTACACTATCCTACTCGGCACGACTGTCAAAACCATCCTTAATCGAGCAGGTCTCCCAGAGCTTCAGTATTTGATTTATACTGGTTCCCGACGGTCAGCCGAGTAGTTGCGGCCCGAACACCATCAACAGGAGGCCGGCGAGCATCGACAGGCCGACCGAGACGGTCACCGCGCGGGTCGCGGCGTGTGCGTCCTCGATTGGGAGTCGGGTGACGACCGCCTGCGTCGACGTGCGGAGGATGTGGCCGCCGTCGAGCGGGAACGCCGGCACGCAGTTGAACTGCCCGATGATGACGTTGATCCACGCCGTCCAGAAGAGGATGCTCCCGAGCAGCAGCACCGGCCCGGTGCCGAGGAACGACAGCGGGCCGCCGCTCGCGACGTAGAAGTTCTCGTAGACGCCGACGAAGCCCGGGAACGGGTGGCTGATCGCGGGAAGACTCACCGCCGCGAACGGGAGCGTGATGGTGAGATACGCCCGCGCGATGGTGCCCTCGACCAGCGACGGCAGGTCACCCCTGTCCCCGCCCACAGCCGACAGGAAGAACGCCGCCGGATACTCGTCGATGCCGAAGTCGTCGACCGTCATCCCGGTCGTCCCCTGCTGGATACCGACGCCGAGGAAGCCGGTCGACGCGCGCGGATTGTCGCCGAGCTCCACCTCGAACGTCCGGCGTTCGCCGTCGTGATACCCCGCGACCGTGACCGACTGCTCCGGGTCGGTGGCGTCGAGCGCGTCGCTTAGGTCACCGCTGTCGACGATCCGCCGGCCGTCGAACCGGGTGACGACGAACCGCTCGCCGCCGAGACCGCTCGCGTTCGCCAGCGGCGACTGATCCCGGTCGGACGGCGTGACGACGGTGTAGGCACCGACCGGCGTCGTCACCGTCTCGCCCGACGCCGTGGTGAGCGTCGCGACCTCGCGGTCAGCGAGCGCCGTCCGGAACGCCGCGGCCGTGTGCGTCTCCGTCCCGTTGACCGCGACGATAGTCGTGTTCACGCCGAGCGGTGCGCCTTCGGCGGCCCCGGTGACGACGAGCGACCGCTCGACGGTCGCCGTCTCGCCCGAGCGCAGCGTCACGGACACCGTCCGCGATTCGGTCTCCGCGAGGACGGCGTCCAGTTCCTCGCCGTCGGCCACCTGCTGGCCCTCGACGGCCGTGATGACCTCACCTCGCTCGACGCCGCCCTGCGTGGCCGCGGCTCCGGGCAACACCCCACCGACGGGGACGCCCGCGACGACGGCAATCGACCCGGCGACCGGGCCGAACAGGAGCGCGAAGGCGACGGCGGCGACGGCGAAGTTGTTGGTGACGCCGGCGGCGAACATCCGGGTCTGCGAGCCGCGAGCCGCCTCCTCGCGGGACCCCTCGTCCGGCTCGACGAACGCGCCGATGGGGACGAACGCGAGCAGCGCCAGCCCCATCGAGTCGATGTCGATGTCCTCGACCCGGCACATCAGTCCGTGGCCCCCCTCGTGGACGATCAGTCCGACGAGCAGTCCGAAGACGATCTCGACGGCCGCCGACAGCGGGAGGAACTGATTCACGCCCGGGATGGCGAGGACGTTCCGGGGTTGCGTGAGCGCGCTCGGCTGTGGGTTCGTGAGCGCCTGTAGCCCGGCGAAGAGGACGAGCACGAACGAGCCGGCCATCACGACGAGCGCGATGCCGATCCCGAAGTTCCCCCACGCGCGCCAGAACCGCGTCGGGGCGGCGAGTCGGTCCAGAGCGGCCTTCCCGCGTTCCGTGTGGAGCGTCGTGATCGGTCCCGAGAGCCTGACCCACTCGGGGAGCAGTCCTCGCGACTTCGCGGCCAGCGCGAGTGCCGTGTAGCCGACGACGCCCGCGAGGACTAGCGTCAGCGTTTCCACCATCGCTTCGGGTAAGGTACGGCCGCCGCAAGAGGGTTCCGGGTTCGGATCTCTACGCCTGCTCTCCGGCCAGCAGCCGGTCGTACACCGCGATGATCTGGTCGCGCACGTCGCTCGCTGACAGCCCTGCTCGCTCCGCCAGCGCGAGCGCACCGCCCATACCGACGCCCTCCTTCGCCTCGCCGTCCAGATACCGCTCGAACGCGACGTGCGAGCGGTCGAATCCGGGGTCGGTGACAGTCACGTCGAGGTCGAAGGCCGCCGCAGCGGCGTCCAAATCGACGCTCGGGTCGTCGGCGATGAACGACGTGGTGGCGAGCGAGAGACTACCGTCGATGCCGGCGTGACGTGCGAGCGCGGCGACGGCGACGAGTTGGGTGCCGCCGGCGAGCGTCACCGCCGTGTCGGTTTCGAGCGCGCCGGCGACGAGGCCACCGAGGACGGCGGCGGTCGGGTCACCGACCCGGCGGACGGCACGCTTCGGCTGGTCGCGGCAGTCCCCCGGGTCAAGGTCGCTGGCCGCGAGTGCGTCGTCGACGACGGACTGTTTCAGGTCCAGCGGGTTCTCCGCGAGCGACGACGAGACGCCGCGCGCCTCGCCGAGCGCGGTGAGGACTCCCAACGCCGTGGTGGTGCCGCCGGGCACCGACTCCGCGAGGAACAGCTCGTCGTCGGGGAGCGCGCGGCCGAACTGCCGGGCGGCCGCCCACGCGCCGTGCGCCGTCGAAACGGGATCGGACTCGCGGATGTCGTCGCCGGGGGTCGCGCCGACGGTGACGGTGCCCGCGGCCGTCGGCTCTGCGAGACCGGCATCGACCACCGTCGTCGGGAATCCGAGCAGTTCGCGCACCGCCCGCGTGACCACCGCCGGCGTCGGACAGCCGGACGGTGAGACGGGCGTGACGGGTGCCCGTACCGGCTGGCCGTACGCCAGTATCTCCGCGTCAGCGCTCGGCGTGTGGACCATCACGTCGGGGTCGGCTCCGGCGGCGCTAATACCGTCGATGGTCGCCGTGGCCGTCGTCCCGGCCGCGAGAACGAACCGTGTCATTGCTACCCGTCGACCGGCGGCCGATTTGAGTGTCCCGGTCGCGGCGAACCGGCGCGTGTGGGACGAACACCTATGTGATTCGCACGCCGAAACGGACGTATGCGGACCTCGCCGACGCAGACGGTGCCCGGGAACACGACGATAGAGCGGCGGGCAACCGTCGTCGGTGCCGGCGTACAGACGGCGGTGTTCGTCGCGCTCTACGCCGCGGGCGTCGACCTCGTCGTGACCATCGCGTCGGTCGGGGTCGGCGGCTTCGTCGCGGGCTGGGTCGGGCGCGACAGCGACGCCGGCTACGCGAACGGGCTGGCGGCGGCGACGCTCGGCGTCGTCACGTCGTGGCTCGGGGCGGCGCTGTTCGCGTGGGTCAACGCCGCCGGGCTGGCCGCGTCCGTCCGGGGCGACATCGCGTTCCTGACGGGCGTGCTCGGGCTGGCTATCGTCTCCGTGTTCATTCCGGTGTGGATCGTCGTCGGCGCGGTCACGGGCGTGGTCGGCGCGCGCGTCCCGGTCGACCCGCCGCGACTCCTCGCCGGCTGACTCTGCCGTCTGACGCGCGGCTGACGGGAGTTTTTGTAGGTTCGCGGCTACCGTCCGGTATGGTAACGTCAACGAATCGTCTCCTCGACCGGGGAACGCTGGCGCAGGCGGGCCCGCTCATCGGCGTGTGTACGGTCGCGCTGACAGCGGCGTTCGTCGGCGTCATCGGTCTCGCGTCCGGCGGTACGCCGGGCGTCGTGGGACGACTCCCCGTCTACGTGCTCGCGAGCGCCGTCGGCTTCGTCGTCGCACTGCTCGCGGTCGACAGCGGAGGAGCGAACGGGATGTCGGCGCTACGCCGTGCGAGTGCGGTCGGCGTCGGCGGCTTCGTCGTGCTGAGTCTCGGCGCGGAGGGGGTCATCTACGCGGCGACGCATCCGGACGCCGTCGTCGTCTCACACCTGTTCGTGTATCTGCTGTCGGCGGCCATCATCGCCTCCGGGCTTGGTTACTGGGCCGTCCGTAACCGACGACTCGTTCGCGCGCTCGTGCGCGGCAGCCGGGTGTAGCTCACGGCGACTTCTCGAAGCGAACGACCTCGTACTCGTCCACCTGTCGTCGTCCCGTCTCCGTGTAGCCGTGCGCGGGGTAGAACGCCATGGCGCGCTCCTGTCGCGCGGTCGTTTCGAGTTCGACGCGCTCGTAGCCGGCCGCCAGAGCGCGCGACTCCAGCGTCTCGATGAGCCGCGAGCCGTGGCCTTCACCCTGTGCGTCGGGGGCGACGGCCATCCGCAGCAGTTCGACCGTCGCCTCGTCACGGGGTTTGTAGCCGCCCACGGCGACGAGGCCGTCGAAGCGGTCGGGGCCGTCCGTCCGGCAGACGGCGAGTAGTTCGCCGCCGGCGTCGATGAACGCGTCCTCCGGGTCGTAGAGGTCATCGTTGCCGGGCACGTCGTCGGGATCAGCGCCGGCTGACCGGATAGCCGCGCGATGGAGCGCGACCATTGCGTCGCTGTCCGCGTCGGTCGCGCGTCGCAGTTCAGTCACGCGAACGCCACGTCCCCTCGCGTCACGAGTTCGCCGAACAGCCAGTCGGCGTGCTCCAGCGCGTACTCCCTGTGGCCGTCCTCGATAGCGCCGATGGCGTCCTCGACGAGCACGGGCCGATAGTCGCGGAGGCCGGCCGACCCCGCCGTGTGCAGGACGCAGACGTTCGCGAGCGTGCCGCAGACGAGCAGATCTTCGACGCCGCGCGCGGAGAGCCAGCCGTCCAACTCCGTCTCGTGGAACGCGTCGTAGGTGTGTTTCTCGACGACGTGATCCTCGTCGGCGACTGGCAGGTCGGGGTGGAGTTCGGCCTCCCACGACCCTTCGAGGACGTGTTCGCCCCAGCGGTCGAACTCGTCGTAGTAGTGGTTCCCGTCGAACTGTTCGGGCGGGTGAACGTCGCGGGTGTAGACCACCTGCGCGCCGGCCTCGTGGGCGCGGTCGACGAGGCCCGCGCACGGGTCGACGACGGCCTCGCTGCCGGGCGCGTACAGCGCGCCGTCCGGCGCACAGAAGCCGTTCTGCATGTCGACGACCACCAGCGCCGTCGTGTCGGGATCGAAGACTGGCACACGCGAGTGTACGGCGCGCAGACCAAAAGAGCCACTCCGCGACACGCCACTTTTGCGTGTGGCGCTCCACGCTCTCGTATGCGATCACGGCACGCGGTGCTCGTCGCCCTCCTCGTCGCGCTGGCCGGCTGTAGTGCCGGCTACGTCGGCGACACGTCCTCGGGAGACGCGGCGACGCCCGACGCGACCGCGGGAACGCCAGCGGACGGGCAAGCGACGGCTCCGCCCGACCCCGAGACGGACACGCTCGGCTGGGAAGGTGGCTACTGGGCGAACGAGACGCTCAGTATCGACCGCTCGGACGGGCTGAACGAGACGGAACGCGACGCAGTCGTCGCGCGGTCGATGGCCCGCGTCGAACGGGTGCGACAGCTGGAGTTCACCGAGGAGGTGCCCGTCGAGACACCGACTCGCTCGCGGTCCAGAGTGCGAATCGTGGCTCCTCTGTCGCCGGCTTCTACGTGCCCGGCGAGCGTCGGATCGTCGTCATCTACTCGGGTGACACGCCGGACCTCCCCGGCGAGGCGACGCTCTCTCACGAGCTCACCCACGCGCTCCAGGACCAGCACTTCGACCTCACCTCCATCACCGCGAGCACTCGCGAGGAGAGCAACGCGAACAACGGACTCATCGAAGGCGACGCCAACCTCGTTCGCGACCGCTACATGGCGAACTGTGGCGACGGGTGGGCGTGTCTCTCGCCGCCCGAATCCGGCTCCGACGGCGGTGGCGGCGACTTCCATCTCGGCATCTACATCCTGAACTTCTTCCCGTACAGCGACGGGCCGGGCTTCGTCGACTACTACCAGCAGCGCGGCGGCTGGGAGCAGGTGAACGCGATGTACTCGGAGCCGCCGGCCTCGACCGAACAGGTCATCACGCCGGCGAAGTACGCCGTCGACCCCGACCCGCCGACGACGGTTCGGATCGGTGACGCCGCCGCCAACGGCTGGGAGCGCGTCCGGCCGGAGCGACGGGACGACGCCGCCAGTCTCGGACAGTCGGCCATCGTCGCGATGTTCGCGTACACGCTGTACGACGACTACGACACCGAGCGTTCGGTCGTCAGGCGCGACGCGTTCCTCAATCTGCAGGACGGGGAAGTCGACCGCTCGGACCCGTTCGACTACGGCATCGACTACGCCGACGGCTGGGACGGCGACCGGATGCACGTCTACCGGAAGGACGGCGAGACGGCCTACGTGTGGAAGATAACGTGGGACTCCCCCGACGAGGCGTCGGAGTTCGCGACCGGCTACCGCGCGCTGCTCGACCACTGGGGAGCGACCGAGGTGCGCGACGGCGTCTATCGGATCGACGACGGTCCCTACGCGGACTCGCTCCGCCTGATCGTCGACGGTGACACCGTCACTATCGTCAACGCGCCGTCGACGGCAGCGCTCGACGACGTGTACGGCCGCTGAGGATGCGCGTCCGCGCCGCGGCCCTCGCGATGCTCCTCCTGCTCGCTGGCTGTAGTGTCGGCTACACGCCGTCGGCCGAGTCGCCGGACCCGACCGAACAGATCGGCGTCGAGGACGGCTATCGGCACGACGCGACGCTCGCCGTGACGCCCGCCGACGGCTACAATCAGACGGAGCTGTCGGCGGTCGTCGCTCGGACGACCGCACGAGTCGAGCGCCTGCGGGGGGTGGAGTTTGACGCCACGCCCGAAGTGGTCCTACAGTCGCGCGCGGAGTACCGCGCCCAGAACCGGTCGTTCACGCGCGACCCCGGACGAGCGGGCGACGTGCGCTGGGAGGCGGCGTTCATGATCGGTGAGGACACCGACGCCGGTCGGGTCGTCGATTCGCTGTTCGGCGGGGCGGTCGCCGGCTACTATCTGCCCGGCTCCGACCGGATCGTCCTCGTCTCCGAAACCGGCGAGACGGTCGACGCGCGGACGCTCGCGCACGAACTCGTCCACGCTCTGCAGGACGCGCGCGGCTGGCGCGTGGCCGGCCGCGACACCTTCGACGGCCGACTCGCCGCGACCGGGCTGACGGAGGGGGAGGCGACCGCCGTCGCGCGAGCCTACGCGGACCGGTGTGGCGAGGAGTGGACGTGTCTTCCCCGCGCCGGCGGCGAGGCCGGCAACGCCTCGGCTATCGCCACTCATCCGGGCGTGTATCTGACGTTCCGGGCCCCCTACGTCGCTGGCACGGGATTCGTCGACCGACTGCGCGACCGGGGCGGCTGGCAGGCGGTGACGGCAGCGTACGACCGCCCGCCGGCCTCGACCCGCGAACTGCTGGTGGCCGACACCCATCCGGCGGACGTGCCGTCGCTCACGGTTGCGGACCGGTCCGGCGAGGCGTGGGAGCGGTACGCCACGCCGGACAGTTTGGGCCGGGCGACGGTCCACGCGCTCTTCTGGGCGAACGGACTGGTCAATCGGGGCGACGACGCCATCCGGACGGACTACGAGGATCCGCACTCGGCGGGGTTGGTCACCGACCGGTTCGTGCCGTACCGGAACGGCACGGCCGACGGCTACGTGTGGCGGCTCAGATTCGAGAACGCGAGCGAGGCCCGGGAGTTCGTCGACGGCTACGAACGACTCTTGTTGGTCCGACAGCGGGCCGATCAGGTGCGTGAGGGCGTGTACGTCGTCAGATCCGGGCCGTTCGCCGACGCCTTCCGGGTGACGCGCGACGGCGACACCGTGACCGTCGTGAACGGGCCGACCGTCGCCGACCTCGATGGGATACACGGGTAGTTTTTTCGACGCGGCGGCCAACACCTGTCTGTGTTCGACATCGTACAGGCCGACGCAATCAGGGAAGGGCGGGCCACCGACGCGTACTTTGCCCTGACGCGCGAGGCGCTCGAAGGGGCCGGGCGGAACCCACACGTCGTCTGTGAGGTGACCGCCGACCAGTTCCCCGCCGGCGAGTTCGAGGTGTTCGCGGGACTCAAGAACGCGGCGAAACTGCTCGAAGGCCGCGGCGTGAACGTCCACGCGCTCCGGGCGGGAACGCTGTTCGACGGCGGCCCGGTCATGCGCATCGAGGGGCCGTACCTGGAGTTCGCCGAGCTCGAAACCGCGCTGTTGGGCTTCCTCTCGCCGGCCAGCGGGTGGGCGACCGCGGCTCGCCGGGTCGCGACAGCGGCGGGCGACACGACGGCGCTGTCCTTCGGCGCGCGCCACATCCACCCGTCGACCGCGGCCGCGATGGAACGGGCGGCGCTCGTCGGCGGCATGGACGGCTTCTCGCACGTCGCCGCCGGCGAGGTGCTCGACCGCCAGCCCGGCGGGACGATGCCCCACGCGCTGTTGATCTGCTTCGGCCGCGGCGAGCAGGAGGACGCGTGGCGCGCCTTCGACGACCACGTGCCCGAGGGCGTCCCCCGCGTCGCGCTGACGGACACTTACTCCGACGAGGTGGACGAGGCGTTGCGGGCCGCCCGCGCGGTCGACGACCTCGAAGCCGTCCGCCTCGACACCACCGGCTCTCGTCGGGGTGACTTCGTCCACATCGTCCGCGAGGTCAGGTGGGCGCTGGACGACGCCGGCTTCGAGGATGTGGGCGTGTTCGTCTCCGGCGGTATCGACGCCGAGTCGATCAGAGAGTTGGCCGAGTACGCCGACGGCTTCGGCGTCGGCTCGGCCATCTCGAACGCCGACCCGGTCGACTTCGCGCTCGACATCGTGGCCCGCGACGGCGAATCGGTCGCCAAGCGCGGCAAACTCTCCGGCCCGAAACAGGTGTTCCGCGCGAACGGCGAACACGTCGTCCGGCCCGCCGACGAACCCGGCCCGACGGGCGGCAAGCCGCTGTTGAAGCCGCTCATCCGAGACGGCGAACTCGTCCGCGGCTTCGACATCGACGACGCCGCCGCACAGTGCGCCCGCGACGCCGAACGGGTCGACTTCGGCGAGAAGACGTAACGCAGGATTCCAGCGGCGTCAGTTGCCGCCGATGAAGTACGTCGGCTCGTTCTGTGCCGGCACGACCGCCGCCCGATAGCCGCTCACCAGCACGATGGTGAACGCGAACACGACGACGAACCCAGTTACGGGGGAGACGCCTCGCTCGGACCTGCGTCGCTAACGGCCAGCCTTCTGCGATGAACGCCCCGGCGAGCCGACGGCTCGTCGTGAGAAGTGTGGCTGAGGGGAGTAAGCCCCCTTCTGTTCGGCCCGGCATTCGGCTGAGCGCCCGCCGCGGCGTCCGGGCTACCAATCGCGGCGGGCTTGCACCGGCGAGGTTTCGCCGTTCCACCGTTCCCCGTCCGTCGGCTCACGGCCGTCCGGCCGTTCGCCCGAACGTGGGCAAAGCCCACGCGCGCTCGGCGGGTTAGCTTCCTTCCCTCGCGGGTCGGGTCGCACGCGCCCGGGGTCACCCGGTCGCGCCGCGAGGCGACTGTGTCACCTCACGCGCCTCATCGCTCGGGACGGGACGTGTCGTTGCTGTTCCAGCGCCAGCGGTCTTCCGCTCCGGACTTGCGTCCGGTCGCCTGCCCGGACGGTGGGGGGACTTTCCTCGCCGCCGGGATCCTACCCCCGGCAAGGCGGTGGCCGGGCTCCCTCTGCCGAGAGGAACTTGCACGCGCAGTGACCTAAGCGCGTCGGACTGGACAGGGAACGAACCGCCGAGGAGCGTGGGCTGGTCGGTAGCGACGCCGTCATCTCTCGCGCCGCGAACGGCTCAACGTCGCCGTCCCGCACAACCGGAGGAGTCTTGTGGCGACAGCGGAAACAAAAATGTGGACGGCACGGTCGGGTGGCGTCCTTTCGACTCGCGTGGTCGGCACGTGTAGTTCCCGTCGCCCGACCTACCCCGTCTCTCTCACACCAACGAGCGGCTGCTGTGCCGAACACGACTCCAGTTTCGAACTCTCGTCTGCCCGCTACCGGCTGGTTCGTCCCATCGCTCGTGACACCATGGCCTGTGCGTCCCCAGCGCAACCCGAAGACGACAGGAGCCACAAGCCGTATGACCGGACGACACCGAGCCGGCGTATGCGACGGGTCTTGGCTCTCGTTGCGTTGCTCGTGGTGGCCGGGTGTGCCGGCGGCGGGCCGGCGTCACCCGCCAACGAACCCGACCCGACGGCCACACGGACGCCGACCCCAACAGCCACGCCGACGCCGACGTGGGACGGCGACCCGGATAACCACTTTCGCGAGCGGACGCTGACGGTCGCGCTCGCCGACGGGGCAGGGACCGGCCGCGACTACGCGCCGCTGGTGCGGGAGGCGCTCGACTACTGGGAGCAGAACGCCGCGCAGTTCGCCGGCTTCCCGATCGAGTACGAATTCGCGCCGAACGCCACCGGCCCCGACGTTCGCGTCCGCTTCGTCGCCGAAATCGAGGCGTGCGGCCCGGAGACCGACGAGTTCACCGCGGGCTGTGCGCCGTATCTCCGCAGCCCGGGCGAAGTTGCCCGCCCGGCCGACGTGCGCATCGAAACCGGCTACGACGACGCCTCGACGGTGACGCTGCTGCGACACGAGTTCGGTCACACCCTCGGGTTAGACCACGACGACGACCCGGCGGCGGTGATGGCCGCGCGGTCGACGCTGACGACGCTCCCGCAGCCGAACGCGACGGAGCGCGCCCTCCCGTGGACGAGTCCGAACCTCACCTACTACGCCGACTACGGCGAGGTGCCGGCCGACGAACGCGACGCGACGCGCGAGCAGGTCGAGGCGGCGTTCGGCTACGCCGCCGACGGCGCGGACGGGACGGTCCCGGCGAACGTCACGTTCACGCGGACGCGGAACCGGTCGGCCGCGGACGTGGTCGTCCAGTTCGACGCCACGGAGTCGTGTTCGGGCGGGGGCTCCTGTGGCTCGTTGAGCGGCTTCGACCCGGACGGCGACGGCGCACTGGAGACGTACAGCCGGCTCACAATCACGGTCGTCAACGTGGACACGGAGGCGCGGGGCTGGCACGTCGGCTACTGGACCGCCTACGGGTTCGGCCTCCGCGGCGAGAAGCTTCCCGCACCGCTCCGGACCGACGACCCCGACGTACGCCGTAGCGAGTGGTGGCGGTAGCGGAGAAAGACTTCACGCCCTCGTAGCTCGCGTGTCATCACGGTGTTCCTCCCGCTCGCTCAGTTCGAGGGGTCGTTTCACTCGCCCTCGTGGCTCGCGTGTCGTTCGCCTCGCTCTCTGCTCGCGGCTTCGCCGCTCGCACGGCCCGTGGCGGCTTCGCCGCCACGTTGTCGTCGGCGCTCCGCGCCGACTGCCCGAAGTGGCTCCGCCACCTCGCTGCTCCCGCTCGCGTCTCCGAGGCCTCACTCCGTTCGGCCTCGCTACTCCCACCGGAACGTGCCGTCCTCCTGCACGACCTCGCCGTCGATCTTCAGCCGCGAATCACCGCGCATGTCCGTGATGAGGTCGACGTGGACGGCGGAGTCGTTGCCCGACTCGCCGTCCGGGAGGTTGGCGTCGTAGGCGCGACCGAGCGCGAGGTGGACGGTGCCGCCCATCTTCTCGTCGAACAGAATGTTGTCCGTGACGCGACCGATACCGCGGTTCATTCCGACGCCGAGCTCGCCCAGCCGACGCGCCCCCTCGTCCGTCTCGACGACTTCGCGGACGACGCCCTCGCCCTGCGCGGCGGCCACGTCGGTCACTTCTCCGTCCTCGAATTCGAGCCGCGCGTTCCGTATCGGCTCGCCCCGGACGGTCATCGGCACGTCGAACGTGACGTGGCCCTCGGTCGCGTAGGGGGCAGTGAACACCTCGCCCGACGGGAGATTGTGTGAGTCGTAGGCGACGCTGGCACAGGAGTTGACCGCGCTGCGGCCGTCGACCCGGAGCCGGAGATCCGTCCCCTCGTTGACGATGCGGACGGTTTCGCCGTCGTCGAGAAGCTGTTTCAGCCGGCCCATCTCGTCGGCGAGCGATTCCCAGTCGCGGAGGACGGCGTCGTAGACGAAGTCGCGGTAGTCGGCGTAGCCCATCCCCGCCTGCTGTGCGAGCGAGCGGGTCGGGTGGACCGTCGACACCCAGTCCGTGTCGAGTCGCGCCTCGCGGACGCCCTGTGTGGCCTGTCGGCGCGCAGCCCGCTTGTCGGCGGCCACGTCGGCGTTCTCGGCGGTGTTGCGGCCACCACCGAGCCGGAGCACGCTGTCGGCGCGTTCGTACAGCGACAGTTGGTGTTCGGGGTCGTCGTCGAAATCGCTGTCGTGGGCGGTCAGGTACGCGCGGTCGATCTCGGCGGAATCGTACGTCGCGAGGAGGTTCGCGCCGCGCTCGCCGAGCACCGCCGCGGTGGCGACGCCCAGTTCGTGTGCGCCCTCCGCGACGCTGACGACGACGTTATCGCCGGCCTCGATCCGCGCGCTCCAGTCGACCAGCGTCTCTGCGTGCTCGCGCACTCGGGGATCCATATTCGGGCTGAAGCGGCCGCCGAGCAATAGCGCTGTGGAGTTCGGATGGCTCTCGGCCGAAAAGTAACGCCTATACACCACGCTTCAGTACGAAACCTCATGCAACGGCGAGTCGCGGCAATCTACCTCGTTTTCTTCGTGCTGTTGGGGGCGAGCGCCTACTCGGTGATCGCGGTGGCCGAGCAGCCGGCCGTCGAGATGTCCGGCGAGGCGTACACGAACGGTTCACAGTTCTCGACGGGCGGTCAGCAGTACACGGTGCTCGTCGAGATGGAAGAGTCCGAGGGCGACGGCCACGGCGGCGGTGGCGGCGCGTCCCCCGTCGGCGAACTGGTGTACGTCAACGAGTCCGCCCGGATGACGGCGACGTGGGAGAACGACAGCGTCGTCACATACCGAGGCGAGACGTACCGCGTCTCACTCGACGCCGAGACCTCGCCCGCGGAGGCGCGACTCATCGAGAGCTTCGACGTACCGGCGATCTTACAGAACGACTCCGACGTGTACAATCAGACGACGACCATCGACGGGACCGAGTACGTCACCTACCGCGAGAACGACACCAACGTCCCGCTCGACGAGTATCTCCCCGAGCCGACGACCCACACCTTCGCGGTGGACGACACCGTGGAGTACGACGGCGAGACGACCACGCTGGAGTTGGTCAGTTCCTCTGAGGCCACGCTCGCGTGGACCACCGCCGATGAGCAGTCGGTCGAACTCGCCGAGGGCGAAAACATGACGCTCGCGGACGGGAACCGGTACTTCGCGCACTTCGACACCCACGGCGAGCTGTCGGTCGCCATCGCGCAGACCGACGAGGCGTACGGCGACTACCAGAACGACCTCGCCCGGCAGGATTACTACCAAGAGCGGGAGAACGGGCTGTGGGGCGTCGTCATCCTCTCGGGCATCGCCGCGTTCCTCATCATCTCGATGGCGTACATGCCGGTGAAGGGGTAACCCCACCGCGTCACGCGTCTTCGTCTGACTGAACTATAAACGAGCAGCCGCGGTAGAGTCGCCACATGGTCGCCACCGGGACGCTCCTCACGCTGGCCGTCGCCGGCCTCGCCTCGCTGTTCATGGCGTGGGCCATCGGCGCTGGCTCCTCCGGGTCGACCCCCTTCGCTCCTGCGGTCGGTGCCAACGCCATCAGCGTGATGCGGGCCGGCTTCGTCGTCGGCCTGCTCGGGCTCGCCGGCGCGTTCCTGCAGGGCGCGAACGTGACGGAGGCGGTCGGGACCGAACTCGTCGTCGGCGCGCCGCTCACGCCGGTGGCGGCCATCGTCGGCCTGCTCACCGCGGCGGTGCTCGTCGCTATCGGCGTCTTCACGGGCTACCCCATCGCGACCGCGTTCACCGTCACCGGTGCCGTCGTCGGTGCCGGCCTCGCGCTCGGCCGCGGTCCCGCGTGGGCGAAGTACGCCGAGGTCGCGACGCTGTGGCTGCTCGTCCCGTTCGTCGGCGGCGGCATCGCCTTCGGCACCGCGACGCTCCTCCGCGACGAGCGCGTCTCCGAGGCCGTCGCCGTGCCGGTGTTGGCCGCCTTCGTCGGCCTCCTGCTCGCCAACATCGAGTTCGTCCTGCTCGGGCCGGGCACGAGCGGCCGCGGGCTCGCGGCCGCGGTCGTCCGTGCGGTACTGGGCGAGTCGGCGACAGGGACGCCCGTCCTCGCCGGCAAGGTGGTAGTCACCGTCGGCTTCGCGGCGCTGCTCGCGGCGCTGCTCCGCGCCGACCTCCGGCGCGACGAGGACGCCGGCCAGCGACACTTTCTGCTCGCGCTCGGGGGACTGGTGGCCTTCTCCGCCGGCGGCTCACAGGTCGGCCTCGCGCTCGGCCCGCTGCTCCCGCTGTTGGGCGGCGACGTCTCGGTGCCCCTTCCCGCGCTGTTGTTCGTCGGCGGTCTCGGCCTGCTCGCCGGGTCGTGGACCGGCGCGCCCCGGATGATAAAGGCGCTCGCGCAGGACTACTCGAGTCTCGGGCCGCGCCGCTCGATTGCGGCGCTCATCCCATCCTTCGCCATCGCGCAGTCGGCCGTCTTCTTCGGTATCCCCGTCTCCTTCAACGAGATCATCGTCTCTGCGATCATCGGGTCGGGCTACGCCGCCGGCGGGGCCGGCGTGTCGGGCCGCAAGATGGGCTACACCGTGCTCGCGTGGATCGGATCGTTGGCGCTCGCGCTCGGCATCAGCTACGGTGCGTTCGTCGGCGTGAGCGCGCTGCTGTAGGGTCTCGCCCGGCTACTGGTCGCCTATCTCGACGGCCTCGCCGTCGGCCGTCTCCTCGACGCTTCGGTTCGTGACCCGAGCCTTCATGATCCGCGTGTTTTCCACGTTCTCGACCCGTATCTCGGCGTCGCCGTAGGAGATGGTTTCCCCTTCCTCGACGAGCCGGCCGGCGCGGTTGAAGATGAAGCCGGCGAGCGTTTCGAACTCCTCCCCTTCCGGGAAGTCGACGCCGAGTTGCTCGTTCACCTCTTCGATGTTCACCTCGCCGCGGACGAGCGCGGTGTCGTCGTCGACGAACTCGACGGGCTCCTCCTCGCCGCCTTCGAGGATTTCGCCGACGATCTCCTCGGTGAGGTCTTCCATCGTCAGCAGTCCCTCCGTGGTGCCGAACTCGTCGATGACGATGACGAGCGGCATCCGGTTCTGGCGCATCTCCCGCAGCAGGTCGTCGACGTTCTTCGACTCGGGGACGTGAAGCGTCGGCTCGATGAGGTCTTCCAGTTCCAACTCCTCGTTTTCGCCGTAGTTGAGATCGCGGACGAGGTCGCGGATGTGGACGACGCCGACGACGTTGTCGAGTTCGCCCTCGTACACGGGGAGGCGAGCGTGGCCCGACTGGATACAGGTCTCGATGGCCTCCGCGATATCGGTGTCCTTCGAGACGGCGGTCATGTCGAGACGCGGCGTCATCACCTCCTTCGCAATGGTGTTGTTGAACCGGAACACGCGCTGGACCATCTCGCGTTCGTCCTCCTCGATGACGCCCTCTCGCTCGCCGGTTTCGATGATGTCGCGTATCTCTTGGCGGGTGACGTACGACGTTTCGATGGCGCTGCGGCCACCGGTCACCTTGTTGACGATGCGGGTCAGATAATCGAAGAGGACGATGAGCGGCAACAGGACGTACTCGGCGAGCTTCAGCGGGCCGGCGACTCGAAGCGCCCACGATTCGGTGTTCTCGACGGCGTAGCTCTTGGGCGCGCTCTCGCCGAACAGCAGGACGAGCGCCGTGATGCCGAACGTGGCGGCGAACACCGCCTGTCCCTGCGTCAGGAAGACGGCGAACAGCCCCGTCGCGATCGAGGACATCGCGATGTTGACGATATTGTTGCCGACGAGGATGGTGATGAGCAGCCGATGCGGGTCGTCGCGGAGTTCCTTCAGCGTCACCGCGCCCGTTCTCTCCTCCTCTGCGAGCGATTCGATGCGGTGGTTCGCCAGCGAGAACATCGCTATCTCCGAGGAGGAGAAGAACGCCGACAGCAGGATCAACAGTCCGATGACGGCTGCGCCGAGCGCGAGAAAGACCGCGTCGCTGACGGTCACGACGCCGAGATCGACCTGTCCGGCGGCGACCGCCCAAGTGGTCACACCCATGCTCAGACTGCTGATAGTTGCCGAGCGAAGGCATTAACCTTTGGCTCTGGACACGACGACGGTGCTCAGATGAGGGAGCGTTGCTTGGCTGAGCAATCGCGGTGGATGGGACTGAAAGGAGCCGTTATCGGCGGCTCCGCCGCCGATTGCTCGGGAGAGTTCTGCTCTCCCGGTGGGCGCTCGATCCGGCCCCGGGGTTCGGAAGACGCGAGGCGACTGCGTCGCCTCGGCCCGCTCGCGCGGTGCAACCGCGCGAGGACACCCCAGCGAACGCAGTGAGNNAGGGACTATCGGTCCCTCGGGCCGTGTGAGCGGCGAAGCCGCGAACAGACGGCCACCGGCCGCGAGCAGACGGTCGAGCGTCCGGGGGCTTTCTACACCCTGTTGTTGGCCCATCCAACTGAAGCGCGCTTATCTGAACACCACCGACTAACGGAGCGGGGTTTTACCACGGGAGGGTTCCACCGTCGGATATGAACGAGGAGGACCCCGTCGAGGCGCGAGCGGACGGGACGCGCGACCTCTACGACATCGCGCGGTGGGAACCCCGGACGGCGCTCGACCGGCTGGCGGTGCGCGTCTATCGGACGGCGCTGGCAGTCGCACGGGTGGTGTTGATACTGCTCGCGTTAGCCATCCTGCTGGCGCAGTTCCTGCTCGGGGGGCTCGGCGCGGCGCTCGCACGGGACCCGTACGCGATTGGACTGGTCGTCCTGTCGGTGGTGCCGGCGCTCGCGCTCGTCGCCTACGTCTACGTTATCGACGCGACGACCGGCGAGCCGCTGGAACTACTGGTCGGCGCGTTCGTCCTCGGCGTGCTGTTCGCCGGCTTCGCGGCCATCATCAACGGCTTCCTCTCCGCGCTGCAGGTCGTGCCGCTGGTCGGCACCGTCCTCTTCTTTTATGTGGTCGTGGGACCCGTCGAGGAGTCAGTGAAACTGCTCGCGGTTCGGCTCTACCCGTATCGGGACGACCGGTTCGACGCCGTGGTCGACGGGGCCGTCTACGGTGCGGCCGCGGGCCTTGGCTTCGCCACCATCGAGAACGCACTGTACATCACGCGGCAACTCGGCGCGAGCGGCGGCACGGAGGCGCTGGCGGTTCTCGGTCTCGGCGGCGTGGCGGTCGGAACGGGCGTGCTCGCACAGACCGGACTTGGCGGCTTTCTCTCACAGATAATCGGAGAGGGCGGCGGCATCACGGCGGTCCGGGCGCTGGCCGGGCCGGGCCACGTCATCTACTCGGCGTTCGCCGGCTACTATCTCGGCTTGGCGAAGTTCAACGGCGACGACGCTGGGCCAATCGTGGTGAAGGGATTGCTCATCGCCGCGTTCATTCACGGCACGTACAATCTGCTGGCCGGTCTCGTGCCCCTCGTCGTTTCGGCTTTCTTCCAGCAGGTGCCGCCGATACTCATCTTCTTCGGCTTCGTGCTCGTCTACGACGGGGTGTTCGGGGGGTTGCTCGTCCGGAAGCTCTCGCGGTATCGGTCCGCCTACCACGCGGTCGACGACGACGGACGCCCCGCCGACGTGGTCGACGCGGCGACGCTCACCCCCGAACGGACGGAGTTCGAGGACTGAGTAGGGGCACCGTCGTACACCCGCGATTGGCCGATTTTTGTTCGCGTCCCGCCGGTCGTGTTCAGTGAAGCGATTGCTGGCGAGAGAGCCGGTTAGGGTGGGACTGGAAGGGGCTGTGCGCTCGACGAAGACGGGCAACACAAGGACCGCAGGCGGGAGCGGCGCGACCGACGAGGACCGCAGCGAGCCCATCGAGTCGAGCGTGCAGGGGCTTCCAAAATCGTCGCCGCCCCTCTCGCTGCAACTCCAAGGCCAACTAAACAGCACCGTCTGGAGGACGACAAGCGTTATCAGCGCCGGCGAAGTATGCCTGTCACTGGCACAGGTGGAGGCATGATCGAACTCACACTCGACATGGAGCAGTACGACTGCCCGTTCATCGACACGACCGTCGAGCACGAGGTGACGTTCTCGGCGGTCCACTGGGAGTTCGACGAGACGGCGCGGTCGCTCGCCACGCGGATGTTCGTCGAGGGGGCAGACCGCGAGGCGCTCGACAACGGTCTCTCGGCGCTGTCCGACCACGAACACATGCGGGAGGCGACGCTGCTCTCGAAACAGGACGACGTGGCCCACGTCCGGACGACCATCCACGAGACGGCCGCGATGGCGACCATCCGGCGCAACGACGGCTACATCACGGGGCCGTTCCACAT
This sequence comes from Halobacteriales archaeon QH_7_66_36, assembly GCA_003021175.1. Classification (GTDB taxonomy): domain Archaea; phylum Halobacteriota; class Halobacteria; order Halobacteriales; family Haloarculaceae; genus Halosegnis. The sequence continues at coordinate 122,127 of PXQV01000015.1, forward strand.
CGAGGGCGGCAGCGAACTGTGGCAGGTCGGCTTCGACCGCGCGGACACCGCCGACGGCACGCTCGCCTCGCTGGAGACCGACAACGAGTTCGCCGTCGTCGAGCGGTCCGAGATGTCGCTGGCCGACATGAACGGCTTCGTCAGCAACGTCGGCGCGGCGATGACGCTCGTCGACGGCTGTCGCGACCTCTCGGAGACGGAACGCGAGACGCTGGAGGCGGCCGTCGACGAGGGGTACTTCGAGTCGCCGCGCGACGCCACGCTGGGCGACTTGGCCGACCGGTTCGACGTGTCGAAGCCGGCCGTCTCGAAGACGCTCCGGCGCGGCGAGGGGAAACTGCTCGGCCGCGCCGTCGACGCGCTCGACGACTTTTCACATGTTAACGAGGTAATCATTGCTGGTGGCTGGCTACTCGGACGTGTGTCATGGGACGAGACAGCTACACGCGACGGCGGATGCTCGCGAGCGCCGGCGCGGAGGGCATCGTCGCCGGCTTCACCGTCGCGACGCTCCCGCAGCTGTTCACCGCGTTCCTCAACGGCGACTACTCGTTCCGGGTGTTCGGCGGCTTCGCCACCCAGATTACGACCGGTATCGTCGGGCAGACGCTCCAGAAGGTGCTCGGCGAACCGCTCACGGCGGAGAAACTCTCGAACGCGAATCTCGGGCCGTTCACCACCCGCTACCACTGGAACCAGTACGACAACGAGATCAACAGCGCGTTCGTCGAGAGCTACACCGACGCGTACGGCGTCGTCCCGGACCTGTTCTCCTCGGGGACGTTCACCGCGTCCTCGGCGCTCGTGCAGGCCGTCGAGGCGTCCGGCTCCACGGCGAGTGCCGACATCAGCGCCGAACTGCGCGGGATGGTCGTCGCCGACACGCCGAAGGGGGCCGACGGCTACTCCTTCCAGGAGTACAACAATCAGGCCCGCTCGCAGATGACCATCGCGGAGCTAACGGTCAACGACGAGGCCAACTGGAACGCCGCGATCAGGCCGAGCGCGCCCGTCACGGCGGTCGACGCCGAGCAGACCACCATCCCGTCGGACGCCTCGGAGATGGACTGTACGCTCTAATGCTCGAGACCGCGGGACTCACGAAGGAGTTCGGCGGGTTGACGGCCGTCGACGCGGTCGACTTCACGCTCGCCGACGGCGAACTCTGCTCGCTCATCGGTCCCAACGGGGCCGGCAAGACGACCTTCTTCGACCTGCTGACGGGCGTGCTGGAGCCGACGGCCGGCACCGTCTCGCTCGCCGGTGAGGACGTGACCGACCTGTCGCCGGACGCGACGGCGCGGCGCGGTCTCCACCGCTCGTATCAGATGACGAACGTCTTCCCGACGACGAGCGTGTTAGAGAACGTCCGCGTCGCCGCACAGGCCCACGGCGAGGACTCGTTTCGGCTGTGGCGCAACGTCGGCGCGTTCGACGGCTACTACGAGGAGGCGTATCAGATACTGGAACGGGTTGGACTCGCCGACCGGGCCGAGCGACCCGCGGAGAGTCTGAGCCACGGCGAGAAGCGGCAACTCGAAGTCGCCATCGCGCTCGCTGGCGAGCCGTCGGTGCTCCTGCTCGACGAGCCGAACGCCGGCGTCTCCTCGGAGAGCGTCGGCGACATCATCGACCTCATCGAGGACGTGGCGCGCGACCACGCCGTCCTGCTCGTGGAGCACAACATGGACATCGTGATGAACGTCTCCGACCGCATCGTCGTCCTGAATCGTGGGCGCGCCATCGCCGACGGGCCGCCCGACGAGGTGCGGGGCGACCCGACCGTGCAGGAGGCGTATCTCGGCGGCTACGAACCCGGCCAGCTCGCCGATGACGACTCGTCGCCGGAGGGAACCGCATGAGCGGGGAGACGGCAGACACGTCGACGCCTGACGCTCCCGCGCCGCTGCTCGACGTGACGGACGTCCACACCTACTACGGCGAGAGCCACATCCTCGAAGGGGTGTCGCTGTCCGTCGACCGCGGTGAGGTGGTCGCGCTCATCGGGCGTAACGGCGTCGGCAAGACGACGCTCCGGAGCGTTCTCGGACTGACCCCGCCCCGCGAGGGGACGGTTCGGCTCGCCGGCGAGGACGTGACCGGCCGCCCGACGAACGAAGTCGCGCGCCGCGGCGTCGGCTGGATTCCCGAGGAGCGACGGGTGTTCTCACAGCTCACGGTCGCGGAGAACATCCGCATCGCGGCCCCGGCAGACGCCGACACGCAGGCCGCGCTCGACCGCGCCTACGACACCTTTCCGGCGCTGGGGGAGCGACCGAACGCCAAGGCCGGCGCGCTGTCGGGCGGCCAACAGCAGATGCTCGCCATCGCGCGCGGCCTCGTCGGCGACAACGACCTGTTGCTCGTCGACGAGCCCTCGGAGGGACTCGCGCCACAGATCGTCGCCGACGTGGCCGAGGCACTCGCGGCAGTCGCCGAGGAGACGACGATACTGCTCGTGGAACAGAACCTGCCGCTGGCGATGGACCTCGCTGACCGCTTCTACCTGCTCGACAACGGGCAGGTCGTCGCGGACGGCGAGGCGACGCGGGGCGTGACCGAAGACGAGGAGATACGGAGGTATCTGTCCGCATGAGCCTCGCCGTGCCGCTGGTCGCCTTCCTCGACGCGCTCGGGCAGTTCCTCCGGCCGTCGACGTTGGCGGAGGTGGTACTCAACGGGCTGTCGAAGGCGGCCTCTACGCGATGATCGCCGGCGGACTGACGCTCATCTTCGGGCTGATGGGCGTGCTCAACTTCGCGCACGGCTCGCTGACGATGTTCGGCGCGTATCTGGGCGGCCTCGTGCTCGTCCTCGCCGTGGGGCAGGCGACCGGCCCGCTCGCCCGCGTCGCTTACTTCTTCGTCGCCGTCGTCGTCATCTTCGGCGCGCTGAACCCCGCCATCGGCCAACTCACCGGCGACACCGCGGAGGGGCTGTTCGGCCTGCTCTCCCTCTCGGCCCCGGAGGTGTCCTACTACATGGTCGGGGCCGTCGCCCTGCTCGCGTATCTCGCGATGCAGCGTCTCCTCCACTCGCCGTTCGGCCGCGTGATGATCGCCGTCCGCGAGAACGAGGCGCGGGCCCGCGCCGTCGGCTACGACACCTTCCGGTATAAGCTCGCGGCGTTCGCGGTCAGCGGCTTCTTCGCCGGCGTCGCGGGGGCGCTGTTCGCCGGCTTCCGGCGGTCGGTCGCGCCGGACAACTCGCTGTTCTTCCCCGTCTCCGGCGACGCGCTGTTGGCCGCTATCATCGGCGGCCTCGGGACGCTCGCCGGCCCCATCTACGGCCGCCTGCTCGACGAGACGGTGCGCGAGTTCCTCTCCAAGGAGGGTGCCGGCGGCGGCCTCCTCCCGTATCTCCGCGGTCGGCTCTCGGAGGGGACGCCCGCGGCGGAACTGTTCAACGGGCTCACCGTCCGGGAAGCCATCGCGACGTTCCTCAACGGCCACGCGAGCCTGTATCTCGGCCTACTGTTCGTCGCGTTCGTGCTGTTCGTCCCACGCGGCCTGCTAGGGACGCTCCGCGACCGGGTCGGCGACACGCTCGCGGCCGCCGTCGCGAAGCGGCTCCGATAGAACCGACGACTTTCTTTGCGCCCACCCCTTCGATCCGGTATGGCAACGCAAGACACGGTTCCGGACGCGTACGACGATCTGCTCGACCAGTACGAGCGCGCCACCCACATCGCCGACGCCTCGACGGTACTCTCGTGGGATCAGGAGGTGATGATGCCCGAAGGCGGGACGCCGGCCCGCTCGAAGCAGACCTCTGCGCTGTCGGGCGCGCGCCACGACATCCTCACGAGCGACGAGTTCGCCGCCGCGCTCGACGAGGCGGAAGCCGCCGACCTCCCCGACCGGGAGGCCGCCGTCGCCCGCGAGATCCGGCGCGAGCACGACCGCGCCGCGAAGGTGCCCACGGCGCTCGTCGAGCGCATCTCCGAGGAGACGTCGAACGCGCTGCCCGTCTGGAAGGAGGCCAAGGCCGAGGACGACTGGGAGACGTTCGCGCCGCAGGTGGAGACGCTGCTCGACCTGAAGCGGGAGTACGCCGAACACATCGACCCTGACGCCGACCCCTACGAGGTGCTGTTCGGCGACTACGAGCCGTGGCTCGACCTGTCCGTGGCCGAGGACATCCTCGAACGCCTCCGCGATGAACTGGTGCCGCTCATCGACGAACTGAACGACGCCGACGCCGACCTCGCGGACCCCTTCGACGGCGAGTATCCGGAGGACGACCAGTTCGTGCTCGCCGAGACGACGCTCGACCATCTCGGCTACCCCGACGACCACGGCCGGCTCGACACCGCGCCCCACCCGTTCTCGTCGGGGACGCAGTTCGACGCCCGCGTCACCACGCGCTTCGACGAGTCCGACCCCGTCGGTGCCATCGGCTCCACGATCCACGAGTTCGGTCACGCCACATACACGCTCGGCCTGCCGAAGGAGTCGTACGGCACCCCGCTCGGCCAGCATCGCGGGCTCTCGGTCCACGAGTCACAGTCGCGGCTCTGGGAGAACCATGTGGGTCGCTCGCGGGCGTTCCTCGACTCGCACGTCGGCCGCGTCAACGGCCACCTCGGCACCGACGCGTCCGGCCGCGAACTGTACGAGGCCGCCAACCAGATTTACCCGGAGAACTGTATCCGAGTCGAGGCGGACGAACTCACCTACCACATGCACATCATCCTCCGGTTCGAGATCGAGCGCGACCTGCTCGCCGGCGACCTCGACGTGTCGGAGGTGCCGGCCGTCTGGAACGAGAAGATGGACGAGTATCTGGGCGTCACGCCCGAGACGGACGCGGAGGGGTGTCTGCAGGACATCCACTGGGCGCACGGCTCCTTCGGCTACTTCCCGACCTACTCGCTCGGGAGTGTGATGGCCGCACAGCTGTTCGACGCCGCGAGTGAGCACCTTCCCGGTCTGGAGGACGACATCGGCGTCGGCGAGTTCGATGCGCTCCACGACTGGCTCACGGAGAACGTCCACGCTCACGGCCGTCGCTACAAGACGAACGAACTCGTCCGTCGCGCGACCGGCGACGACTTCAGCGCGGACGCGTTCGTCGACTACGCGACCGAGAAGTTCCGCACGCTGTACGGCGTGTAACGTCCGGCCGAAACTGAACCGTCATCGAGAACGACGAGAACGCCCTCCGATCAGGGCTCCCAGCCGCAGACCGAACACTCTACTGCCGACATCTCGTGGAGTCCGCCACACTCCGGACAGCGCTTCTTGTTGTAGTCCTCCTCCCAACTGGCCGTCTCGGTTTCGTGACCGTTGTCCTCGAGGAACTCGTCGAAGATGTCGTCGTTCGCGGTTGCCATACGTGCCGATCTCTGCACTACTGAGACATAAATGTGTGGCACGAGATGGCACGCGACCTGAGCGCACGACTGAAACCTCCCGACGGCGTAGCCTTAGAGTCCGTAGAGGTCGGTGAACTTCGCCTCGGCGTACTCGATGAACGCGTCGGCCGACAGCGGTTCGCCGGTGGCCTCCTCGACGAGTTCGTCCGCGGTGTACCGCTGGCCGTGGCGGTGGACGTGTTCCGTCTGCCACGCCCACAGCTTCTCGAACGCCTCGTCGCGGATACAGCCCGCCACGTCGAGGTCCTCCTCCATCGCCGCGGTGAGTTGGGCGGCCAGCACGCTCCCGACGGTGTAGCTCGGGAAGCCGCCGAAGCGCGTGGTCCAGTGGATATCCTGTAGCGGCCCCTCGGCGTCGCCCTCGGGCGTGACGCCCAGATACTCGTCCATCTTCTCGTTCCACCGCGCGGGGATCTCCTCGACCGGGAGGTCGCCGTCGAGATACTCCGCCTCTATCTCGTGGCGGAGGATGATGTGCATGTGGTAGGTGAGCTCGTCCGCCTCGACGCGAATACAGTTCTCGGGGTGGATGCGGTTCGCGGCCTCGTAGGCCTGCTCGGGCGTGAGATCCTCGACGCCGGAGAGATGTTCCTCGAGCGTGGGCAGGAACGTCTCCCAGAACGCCCGCGTGCGGCCGACGTGATTCTCCCAGAAGCGGGACTGCGACTCGTGGACCTCGCCGCGTGCGCTCCCGAGCGGCGTGCCGTAGTCGTCGTCGGGTAAGCCGAGTTGGTAGGCGGCGTGACCGAACTCGTGGATCGTCGCCATCAGGCCGTCGAGCGGATCCTTCTCCTTGTAGCGGGTGGTGATGCGGGCGTCGAACTGCGTGCCGGAGGTGAACGGGTGGGGGGAGGTGTCGAGCCGGCCGCGGTCGTCCGGATAGCCGAGGAAGTCGACGACGGCGCGGTTCAGGGACTCCTGCTCGCTCTCGGGGAACGTCTCGCCCGCGAACGGTGCCGCGAGGTCGTCACCGCGTGTCGTGATGTCGTCGATGAGCGGAATCAGCGCCGCCTTCAGGTCGTCGAATATCTCCTCGACGGTCTCCAGCGGGAGCGTCGGCATGCTCCCCTCGTACAGCGTCGGATAGACGGGGTCGTCGGGCGAGATGTGGGTCGCCCGCTCGACCCGGAGGTCGCGGAGTTCGTCCAGCGTCGGCGCGAAGGCGTCCCAGTCGCCCTCGGCCTTCGCGTCCTGCCACGTCGCCTGTGCGTCCGACGAGCGGGCGGCGTGGCGCTCCACGAGGTCGCCCGGCACGCTCGTCGCGCGGTCGTGTCGCCGTCGGAGTTCACGGACGACGGCCGCCGACTCCTCGTCGAGGTCGGCCGCCTCACAGGCGTCGAGCAGGTCCGTCATCTCGTCGTCGACCAGCATCTCGTGGGTGAGCCCCGAGATGGCCGAGAGCTGTTTCCCGCGGGCGGGTGCGCCGCCCGACGGCATCGTCACCTGTTGGTCCCAGCCGAGAACACCGCCGGCGTCTTCCAGATGGGTGAGCCGCTCCACGCGGTCGAGGAGAGCGTCGTACGGGTCGCCCGCGTCGTCTGTCGTATCTGCCATGGCCGATGCAGCGCGCGTGTCGGCATCAAACCACCGACGGCGCGCCTCCGCTCAGAGTCCGAGTTTGCGTTTGACCCGCTCGACGGGACCGGGGTCGTCGAGGCCGAGCTCCACGGCGATGGCGTCTATCTCCGCGTCGTCGTAGCGGTCGTCCTCGCGGGCGTCCGCGACCCACGCCTCCCACTCCGAGTCCGAGAGCACGCCGCGCGAGCGGTCGCTCCACTCCGAGACGAACGCCTCCCGCGACGGCACGGGCACGTCCATCCCGCCGCCGTTCCAGTACAGCGGCGAGAGCACGAACGCGACATCGGGGTCGTCGCTCGGCCGGAACCGGTACGGATACTCCTCGTAGTGGAACACGTCCTCGGGGGTCACCGTCTCACTGGTCGGAAGGTCGAGCGTTTCCACACGGACTGTTAGCGCGTCGAGCCGCAAAGCCGTTCGGTCGCCACGGACGATGCTGTTTAGTTAAGCCTTGGAGTTGTCGTGAACGGGGCGACAGGGGTTCGGAAGCCCCTGCACGCTCGCCTCGATGGGCTCGTTGTCTCCAGAAACTTCGATTTCTGATGGACTGTGGAAGACGCTCCGCGTCTTCCGAACGCCCGTCGTCGTCGAGTGCGAGACCGGCGAAGCCGGCCTCGAATGGTCGCGACGGCGCAGCCGCCGCGAACGCACAGCCCTCTTCCAGTCCCACCCCGAGCGGTTCCGTCGCTAACAATCGCGTAACTGAACACGACCCTGCCGACCGACACCGCTTTTCTTCCGGCACCCGCGGTGTCCCTATGGACGAACGGGCCGCGCTCGCGCTCGTCGGCGAGAACCTTCCGGCCGCGGGCGACGACTGTGCCGTCGTCGGGTCGACCGTCGTGACGACGGACATGCTCCACGACCGGACCGACTTCCCCGACGGAACGACCCGGTACACGGCCGGCTGGCGAGCGGTCGGCGCGTCGCTCTCGGACGTGGCCGCGATGGGTGCGGAGGCGACCGCCGCGGTCGCGGTGTACGGCGCGCCCGAGTTCGACCCCGACGAACTCCGTGCATTTCTCCGTGGTGCCGACGAGGTGTGTGATGCCGTCAGCGCCGACTACGTGGGTGGTGACCTCGACGGTCACGAGGAGTTCACCGTCGCGACGACGGCGCTCGGCGAGACGGACGCGCCGGTTCGCCGGTCCGGGGCGACGCCCGGTGATGCCGTCTGCGTGACCGGGACGCTCGGGCGGTCGGCGGCCGCGCTCCGGCTGTTTCCCGACGCCTCGGAGCGCGCCAACGACCTGTTTCGCTTCGAACCGCGCGTCGCGACGGGGCGGGCCGTCGCTCCCCACGTGACGGCGATGATCGACTCCAGCGACGGACTCGCTCGCTCGCTCCACCAACTCGGTGAGGCCTCGAACTGCGGCTTCACGATCGAGTCCGACCGACTCCCGATCCACGAGACTGTCAGAGAGGTGGCCGACGACCCGGCCGACGAGCGGTCGCTCGCGGTCCACCTCGGCGAGGACTTCGAGTTGGTGTTCACGACGCCGGACCCGGAGCGGGCGCAGGTAGCCGCGCCGGCACCAGTGTCGGTCGTCGGCGAGGTGACGGAATCGGACGCCGGCGTTCGGCTTGACGGCGACTCCCTTCCGGATCGGGGTTACACGCACTAACTGATGATCTGAAACGGAACGGGGACGAAACACAGCGCGCCGAGGACGAACGTGAGGATCCCGATAGCGATCCGACCAGTTCCGAGCGGCCGCTCGTATATCGGGTTCGCGCTTCCGACGTAGGCGACACCGAGGGTGAACAGGCCCCAGAACCCCCAGAGGACGGGTGCGTTGATCCCGACGTTGGCGAAGGTGTAGAGATAGCCGGCAAGCCCCAACAGCCCCACCGGGACGACCGCAGCGACCGACTCCGCTCGCTTCCCGAGCATCGCGCGGACGAGGTGGCCGCCGTCGAACTGGCCGACCGGGATGAGGTTGAGGAACGTCACGAACATCCCGACCCAGCCGCCGAACACGACCGGATTCACCGCTCGCCGTGGGTTGGCGTACTCCAGTTGCCCGCCGGTGACGTCGGCGAGGAACTGCAGCAACAGCGGATAGCCGAAGTCGATCTCTAACGCGTTCGAACTCTGGAGCACCCGCTGTGGCACCTGTATCGGGTCGAGCGTCAGGCCGACGACGCTCACGGCGACTGCGGCAATCAGGCCGGCGAGCGGGCCGGCGACGCCGATATCGAACAGCGCCCGGCGGTCGGGGATGCGGCCGTCCATGCGGATGACGGCCCCGAGCGTCCCGATGATGCTCGGGAACGGAATAAAGTACGGGAGCGAGGCATTCACGCCGTGGTACTGCGAGAGGGCGTAGTGGCCGAGTTCGTGGACGGCGAGCACCGACAGGACGGCGGCGCTGAACTGCCAGCTCTGCCCGGTCACCAGATCCAGCGGGCCGTTCACCGGCTCGTAGTACCACGACGAGCCGACGAACAGCGTCGTCACGACGGTCAACAGGAACATGAGCACGTTCGTCCACGGGATGCCGTCGACGCCGCCGCCGGCCGGCTGTGCCACCAGCGCGTATCGGCGGTTCCGGATCTGGACGCCGGAGACGGGGTCCGGTTCGCTGTCGGTCACGCGCGTGAGCCGCACGTCGTAGCCGGCGTCTCGGAAGGCCGGCCAGACGCGCCGCTCGATCTCCTCGGCCGGGAGCAGCGGCTCGCCGACGTACAAGATGCGGTCGCCGTCGCGGCGACGCTCCTCGACGCGAAACGCGTCGCCGAGTGCCGCCGCGGGCGGCAGGTCGGCCGCGCCACCCACGGCGTCGCTGTCGTCCATTGCTCGGCAAAATGGGTTCCCCGGGATTAAATCCCCGGAGTGCGGCGAATGGAGGGCAGAAACGAGTCGGCAGTTACGCCGGCGCGACTCGCCACGTCGTCGCGCTCGTGTACGACCACTTCTCGATCTCGAGGTCGGTCGCGGACTCGCGCAGTTTCACCATCAGCGCGCCGATCTCCTTCGGCGAGAGTCCGACCTCGTCGGCGATGAACTTCGACTTGAAGTACATCTCGCCGTCGGACGCCTTCTGCGCGAGGTAGGACTTCAGGCGGCTCTCCTTCGTGTCGGTCTCGTTTGCGGGGGTTGTGGCGCTCATACTTCGCCTCGTTTAGTCCATAGCCCTACGGGGACATATAAAGGCAGGAAGCTTCGGGTCGCTTCGGCCGTTTTCGACGTGAATTGATGAAAACCGAACCTTTCACGACGAGTCTAGAGTCGCTCAGACATTTTATAATCGGATCTGATGGCGTCGTAAGCGAATCGACCCTGTTCGTTTAGATGCCGATCTCGTTCCCGCTTTTGCGCCGAGCGGCCCCTCTGTCGTCACGCGAGCGTCGGACGCTACGTGGCCCTCGCGAGCAGGCGCTATCAGCCGTCGTCGCGTTCCGCCTCGTGTACCCAGAACGTCTCCTCGGCGGTGACCTCCTTCTTGAAGATGGGTACCTCGTCCTTCAGGCGGTTGATGCCGTCCCTGACGGTTTCGAACGCCTCCTCGCGGTGGCCCGCGAGCACGACGACGAAAACGATGTCTTCGCCGTCCGGGATGACGCCCTGTCGGTGGTGCATCGCGACTTCGAGGACGCCGTCCCGCTCTTCGAGTTCGGACGCTATCGTTCGCATCGTCCGCTGGGCGACGCCGTCGTACATCTCGAACTCCAGATACTCTGTCGGCGCGTCGTCCTCGGCGTCGCGCGCCCGGACACGACCGGTGAACGTCGCGATAGCACCGGAGCGGTCGGCGCGCGGTGATGCCTTCACGCTCGCGACGAGCGACTCCAGCGTCTTCCGCTCCGGCCGGTCGTGGAGCGCGTCGATGGCCGCCTCGATATCGAGTGCGGCCGCGTCGGTGGCCGTCGCGAGCGGGTCGGGCACCTCGACGCCGCCGAGCGCCACCTGCGGCACTCGCGCGTCCGGAAACCCGATTGCGACCGCGTAATCGTGGTCGGACGCGAGCCGGTCGAGGGTGTCGTCGAGCGTCAGGTCCGCCTCGCCGGCCGCGTCCCAACCGTCGCCGATGTCGTACGTCGTCGCGGCCCGCGCCCGGCTGCTCCCGTCCGGTCGCGCGTCCGTCTCGACCGTGCCTGCCCCTCCGATTCGGGAACCGTCACCGTTCGCTCTCGTCTGCCCGAACCGGGGGCCGTCGCCGTCCTCCACCAGATGCCGAATCACGGCGATTCGGCCGTCGAGCGCGGCCACGAACCGGTCGGCCGCCGCCGAGGCGTCCGGGCCGACGATACCGAGCGTGTACATACAAAATCGATTCGCCGCTGGCCGTTTGTAGGTGTCGCCACCGCTCGGGAGACGGTGTTTAAATAAACGGGTCGTCGCTCGGTCAAGACCCCGTGGTGGGTGGGACTGAAAGGGGCCGTTATCGGCGGCTCCGCCGCCGATTGCTCGGGAGAGTTCTGCTCTCCCGGTGGGCGGTCGATCCGCCCCCGGCGTTCGGAAGCCGCGAGGCGACTGTGTCGCCTCGGCCCGCTCGCGCGGTGCAACCGCGCGAGGACACCCCAGCGAACGCAGTGAGCGAGAAGCGCAGCGAGCCGCGGACCGCGAGGTGGCGGAGCCACCTCGGACAGTCGACGCGACGCGCCGACGACAGCGTGGCGGCGACGCCGCCACGGGCCGTGCGAGCAGCGAGGGACTATCGGTCCCTCGGGCCGTGTGAGCGGCGAAGCCGCGAACAGACGGCCACCGGCCGCGAGCAGACGGTACTACTAGACGCGTGGACCGACGACGTGAAGCCGTCGGAGCGGCTGGGTTCGCGCATGACAGACGAGACGGACGGCACGTTCGTCGTCACGCACGCGGACGCCGAGTCGGCCGTCCTCCGGGACATCGATTCCGGGCAGGTGCACACGCTCGGCGACGGCCACGAGGTTGAGGTGGGCGACGTGCTCACGGCGACGCTCGCGCCGGAGCCGCCGCTTGAGGTGACGATGGAGGTGGTCGAGGTGACCGCGCGCCGCCACGTCACCCTCGAAGCCAGCGCCGAACCGCCGACGACACAGGAGCGAGACATCGCGGCCGAACAGGGCGTCGGCGAACTCACCAAGCGCGAGCGCGCCGGCAAAGGAGAGATTCACGTCATCACCGTTCCCGCGGCGGAGACGGCGGCGGCCGTCGAGGACGTGCTCGACGACGAGGAGACGCTCGCGCGGGCCGCACGGATACCAGACGTGACGCGCGTCGAGGTGCGCTCCGACGACGAGGATGGCATCGTCAGCGTTCGGTATCTTCCTTAGGGGTCGGTCTCACTCTGCACCGTCGAGACCACAGGCGGCCCGCTCCTCGTAGACGATGTCCGTGTCGTCGCCGAGCGGCCGGCGTCGAAGGACGAAGGATTTTCGCCGAGGAGCGGCGGGGAAACGACCCGTCGTGGCGGCGGTGAGCGGCGGCGTTTCCGTCCCATCCGTTTGAGAAGGCTTATTCGGTGGGTGGCCGCACGACGGATATGGTCGAGTTCGAGGTACCGGACGTAGATTACACCCGGTACTCAAACCGCCAGCTCGTCGCCGTGCCGCTCGCGGTGCTCGCGCTGGCGCTGCTGATAATCGCGGGCTACTTCGTCATCACGGGCAAGCCCGTCGCGCTCGGGCTCGCCTTCACCGGCGGCACCGAGCTCCGCATCGGGACGACCGACTCCCCACAAGAGATACGCGCGACGTTCGACGCGGACGTCGAGTCGATAAATCCGGTCGGCTCTGCTGAAAACGAGTACATCGTCACCTTTCAGCCGACGGACGGCGACATCGGCCAGCAGGCGCGTGACGCCGGCTACGAGGTGATATCGAACCAAGAGCGGTCAGCTTCCTTCGGAGCCGACTCGCAGCGACAGGCGGTCATCGGCGTCGTCGTCGCGTTCCTCGGGATGAGCGTGCTCGTGTTCCTCCTCTTCCGGACGTTCGTCCCCTCCATCGCCGTCGTCGCCTCCGCCTTCTCCGATATCGTCATTCCGGTCGCGCTGATGAACGTGTTCGGCATCGAACTGTCGCTGGGGACCGTCGCGGCGCTGCTGATGCTCATCGGTTACAGCGTCGACTCGGATCTCCTGCTCAACAACCACGTCCTCCGGCGGCGCGGTGACTTCTACGAGTCGACGTATCGGGCGATGCGCACCGGCGTCACGATGACGCTCACGTCGATTTCGGCGATGACCGCGATGACCATCGTGGCGACGTTCTTCGGCATCGAACTGCTGTCGTCGATCGGGCTGATACTCGTCTTCGGCCTCGTCGCCGACCTCATGAACACGTATCTGCTCAACGTGAGCCTCCTCCGCTACTACAAGTACGAGGCGATCAGCGCATGATCCGCGAGAACTGGCGCATCGTCCTGCTGGTCGTCCTGCTCGTCGCCTCGTCCGTCGCGCTGTTCGCGCCGGCCGGTGGCGGAGGCAGCACTGACTCACCGACGAATCTGCAGTACGGGATCGAGCTCTCCGGCGGGACGACGGTTCGCGCGCCGCTGACGGGCTACACCGCCAAGCCGGTCGACCTGCAGGACCGCTCGCCGAGCGAGGTGCAGCGCACCGTCGCGACCGAACTCAACGTTTCGCTCGCGACAGTCCGCGTTCGCCCGCCGAGTAGGGAGGGCCTCAACGAGGGTGCCGTCGAGGTGTACACCGAGAACGTCACGCAGGAGGCCTTCGCCGCCGCGCTCGGTGAGGCGAACGTCGACGCGACCACGGACGACATCCGGCAGGGCGTCACCGAACCCACGCGACAGGAGACCATCCGCGTCCTGAACGACAAGATCAACGAGGGCGGACTCACCGGCGGGCGGGCCGTCATCGGCGGTGAGGGCGCACAGAAGTTCGTCATCGTCGAGGTGCCCAACGCCAACCGCTCGGAGGTGTTGGACCTCATCGGCGAGCAGGGGCGCGTGCAGGTGGTCGCGCTCCACCCGAACGCCAACAACACCGGCTACGAGCGGACGCCGCTGTTCGACCAGAGCGACCTCGACGTGGGCGGCACCATTCCGCCACAGCGCCGGAGCGGCCCCGCAGTCAGCGTCCGGATCACGAACGGAGAAACCGCACAGCGGTTCTCGCAGGTGATGCTCGACGAGGGGTTCACCGACAACCTCGGGCAGTGCAGCCGCGACTACTACCGGCTCGGCGAGGGGCCACAGCAGTCCGGCGCGTACTGTCTGTTGACGGTCACCGACGGCAAGGTCGTGTACGCCGCCTCGATGGGTGACCTCGCGACCACCATCGAGAACGGCGAGTTCGTCAACAACCCGACGTTCATTATCGGCGCACAGAACCGGTCGGCCGCCCGCGACCTGGAGGTCAATCTCCGAGCGGGCGCGCTGCCGACGACGCTCGACACGAACAGCGGGACCATCTTCTATCTCCAGCCGTCGCTCGCACAGGAGTTCAAGCTGCTCTCGCTCGTCACCGCGCTGATCGCCGTGCTGGCGGTCGCCGGGATAGTCTTCCTCCGCTACCGTGAGGTCGGCGTGGCGCTGCCGATGGTGATCACCGCCACCGCCGAGGTGTATCTCCTGCTCGGCTTCGCCGCGCTGGTCGGGCTGGCGCTCGACTTATCGCATATCGCCGGGTTCATCGCCGTCATCGGCACCGGCGTTGACGACCTGATCATCATCGCCGACGAGATACTGCAGGGCGAGCGCGTGGAGACGGGCCGCGTCTTCAGCTCGCGGTTCCGCAAGGCGTTCTGGGTCATCGGCGCGGCCGCGGTCACGACGATCATCGCGATGAGTCCGCTGGCGTTGCTCTCGCTGGGTGACCTGCAGGGCTTCGCTATCGTCACCATCGTCGGCGTCCTGCTCGGCGTGCTCGTGACGCGGCCCGCCTACGGGAACATCCTCCGCAACATCGTGCTGGACTGACAGCACGACCGTTTTCCGCGAGAAACTGCCGGTCGGTCGTTCACGGTTCCACAATATATTTCACCTTTGCTCGCCGTACATAATATCTGTGTCAGATATTGACAGACGAACGTTTCTGACCGTTAGCGGAGCGGTCCTCGGGGGTATCGCAGCGGGGACGACGGTGACGGCCGCGGAGCGGACGGATCGGTTCATCGTCGAGACGAACGGTGCCGGCGTCCCGAGCGAGGTGGAGGTTGTCCACCAGTTGCCGAGCGTCGGCTACGCCGTCGTCACCGGCAGCGAGTCGACGCTCGAGCAGTCGAAGAAGGTACAGGGGTGCGCCGCGGACATCGAGGTGCGTCTGGACGACCCCGACGTGAACGCAGAGGTTCCGGCGTTCGACGCCGCAGACTACGAGGGACAGCCGGGGGATTTCCTCCAGTGGGACAAGGCGGACCTGAACGTCGCCGAGGCACACGAGACGACGGAGGGCGACGGAAGCCGGGTCGCAGTCATCGACTCCGGCGTCCTCGAAACCCACCCCGACCTCGCCGGACCGCTGAACGTCGACCTGTCGCTGAACTTCACCGACGACGGTGGCGACCACAATCCGGTGGGAGGTGACGACCACGGCACCCACGTCGCGGGCATCGTCGCCGCCGACAACGGGGGCGGCATCGGCGTCAACGGCACCGCGCCACAGACAGACCTCGTCGACTGCCGCGTCTTTTCGGGGCCAACCGCGTCCTTTGCCGACATAATCGCGGCCGTCGTGTACAGCGCGACGCCCGAGAACGAGCGGATCATCGTCAACGGTGAGCGGGTCACCGGTGCGGACGCCGACGTGGCGAATCTCTCCTTGGGTGCGTACCCGATTCCACGGCAGGGGCTGGGGGAGTTCTACGGGTCGGTCCTCAACAGCGCGATGACGTACGCGAACAACGAGGGGACGCTGCTGGTGCTGTCGGCCGGCAACGATAGCGCGAACCTCCAGCAGGACAAGAACTTCATCAGCCTCCCGAACGAGGGAGCGCAGGGACTCTCCGTGGCCGCGACCGGGCCAATCGGCTACGGCTGGGAGGCAGACGATGCCGAGTCCCCGCCCGAGAGCCCGGCGTTCTACACGAACTACGGAACGAACGACATCGTCCTCGGCGCGCCGGGTGGCGACGTCAACCTCGACGCTATCGGGACCGAGGTGCCGTGGTTCAACGATCTCGTGTTCAATACGGTGTTCTCGTATGAGGACACCGACGGTGACGGCGAACCGGACACGCAGGTTCCCGGCTACGGCTGGAAGGCCGGCACGTCGATGGCCGCGCCGAACGTCGCCGGCGCGGCGGCACTGGTCAAGAGCGCGAACCCGGACTACAACGCGAACCAGCTCGAGAGCGCACTCAAGCGGGCCGCTGACGTCCCCGACGACTACGATAAGAAGTTCTACGGCGGCGGCTACCTGAACGTCCTCGACGCGCTGTAGCGTGTCCGCGTCGCCGCCCTCAGAAGTCGTCCAGCGCGGACTGTTCGGCCGCGGCGAGCACGTCCGCACAGGTCGACCACGACGACCGCGCACACGCCGGCAGCGCGCCGTGCTCGCGGACGTACTCGCGGAGGAACGACCGGGTCGTCTCGTCGCCCGGATAGCCGCTTCCGACCGCGCCGTACTCGGCCGCGAGGTCCGCCACGTGGGCGTCGCGGGCCACCTTGGCGACGATGGAAGCGGCGGCGACCAGCGGGTCCGCGTCGTCCGCACCGTGCTCGGCGTCGACCGTCACGTCGGGCGCACAGTCGTCGGCGACGCGGCGTGCGAACCGCGACTCCGAGGTGTCGCCGGCGTCACACAGTCCCGCGTCGCCCGGTTCGGCGGCCGCGTCGATGGCCTCGGCGTGGGCCGCGACGGTGAGCGTGTTCATATTGCCGGCGTCGATACGCGCGACGGGAATCTCGGCAACCCCGACCCCACACGCGGCACGAATCGCCACGTCGAGTTCCTCGCGACGCGGGGCCGAGAGCCACTTCGAATCTGCGACGCCGTCCGGGAGCGCCGCCGGATCCCCGCGGACGCAGGCAGCGAACATCGACCCTAACACGGGGCCCTTGCCGGCTTCGTCGACGCCGAAGCGCACGCTCTGGCGTCGGCGCTCGCGCACAAGTGGGTTTCGCCGTGGGCTACAGGTCGTCGAACAGATCCCGGAGGGAATCTCCCCCGTCGCCTGCGTCTGCGTCCGAGTCGTCGGTCTCGTCTTCTGCCGGGTCGCCCTCGTCGGTCGCCTCGGGGTCGTCTACGTCGAACTCGGGCGACTCCCCAGCGCCGTCGCCCGCCGTGTCGTGTGGCTCCCAGCCGTCCATATCGGTCACGTCGGGCGATTCGCCGTCGAACTCCTCGAAGTCGCCGAACTCATCGTCGCCGGCACCGGCGACCGATTCGACCCCGATGGCCTCACCGTTGCCCGCCTCGCCGCACGTCTGCCAGCCGTCGAGTTCGCCGAGTTCGGTCTCGTCGCCGTCGGCCTCCGCCAGCGCGCCGTTGAACTCGTCGCCGGGCGCGTACCAGAACAGCATCCCCTCGTCGATGATTCCGTATGCAGCCTGCTCCTGATCGTGGATGACCCGGCGGTCCGAGTCGACGGCGACGTTCACCAGATCCGCGAGCGTCGACGTCTCGACGTACTGCTCGGCCGCGTACGCGGGGATGCGACTCGACGCTGGCCGCGATCGCATATGCGTGTCGCTGCTCGGTCTGCTGTTCCGTTTTGGCTGGTTCGTGTAAAAGGCGTGGCTCGCTATCCGTGTCTGAAAAAGTCCGTAGAGCGGATCTGAGCCACCTTCACGGGAAATTAGGCTAGTAAAGAATCTAATAACACTAGGGCGGTGTAGCAACCAAGCGTCGGGTGCAAGAAACGAAGGGCGAAACGGACTCTGACTCGAGCGGACGCCGCGCCGCTCCGTGAAGTCGGTCGTTCCGTGGTGGCCGACGCCGCGGCCGTCAGTCGTCGCTCGGCGTGGCGGCCGGTCGGCCGACCTCGTCGTCTTCGAGTTCGGGCGTGTCGACCTCGCTCTCCTCGAACTCGGGGTCGGCCATCTCGGGTTCGTCGACCTCGCGTCCCGTCATCTCCGCGGCGTAGTCAGGGCTATCCGGCTCCGACTCCATCTCATCTTCCTCGCGAGTTCCCTCCGTGTACCAGTCGCTCGTTCTGTGGTGGCACATAGCTTGACACCGCCTCACACTACGGCTCTGCGGGCATAAGGCCGGTGCCGAACCCAAGTGGAGTTAACATTCGTGAAAGATTCGAGCGGTTTCCCGGTCGAACGCTCGACTGTCGGCGGGCCCGACAGTCAGTCCGCCTCGGCGTCCCGGAAGAAGTCGGGGTGTTCGAACGGCTCCTCCTCGCCTTCGACGGCCATCACGTCGAGTGCGGTGACGGTGCTCTCGACGCCGAGCAGGCCCGCGAGCGACGGCTCCGTTCGGCCCTCGTCGCCGGAGACGAGTTCCTTCACGTAGAGACCGCCGGCACCGTCGACGACCAGCGTCGCGTGGGTGTCGTCCGTCGTCGACCCGGAGATGTCGTACACCTCGCGCTCGCGGACGAGGTCGGCCCGTCGGTGGTCGACCCGCCCTGGCGTTCGCTGCTCGACGGTGGTGCCTCGGAGTTCGTCGAGCGCGGTGGCGAGGGCAGCGTCGGTCACCGCCTCGTCGAACGCGACGGTCATCCGGTACGTCTTCCCAGCGTCGTGCTCCTTCACGCGTTCCACCATGTCGTGGGTCGCGAAGCGGAGCCCCTCGACCTCGATCATGTCGCTTGCCTCGTTGATCTCGACCTCCAGCGCGTCGAGGTCCACGTCGCGCCGGTGCGGGTGTCGCACTTCGAGCACGAACGGGCGACCGCTGCCGAGCATGAGCGCGTCCACGTCCTCGCGGCCAGCGCCGTGGAACACCCCCTCGTCCCCGCGGAGGGCGGTCACGAGCGTCGGGGCGACCTCCTGCTCCACGCTCGTGGGATACCGGTAGCCCGTCCCGTCACACTCCGGACAGGGGCCGACGCCGTGGAGACGGCCCGACTCGCCGCAGTTCGAGCACGGCCACTCCGTCTGTGGCACGTCACGCTCCACCTTCCGGTAGCGGCCGTACACCGCGAGTGAGTTGATCGTGACCGACACCTCGTCGGCGTCCAGATCGACGAGCAACTGCACGTCCGGCCGCTCGAAGTCGACCTCCGTATCGGTGCGCGCGCCGAACCGCCGCCCGACCTCGCGGTTGAACTCCGATTTCAGCAGTTCGCCCGCGTCCGGCGCGAGGCCCGCCTCTTCGCGGAGCAGTTCGCCGTTCTCCTCGACCAGCGGCGGCACCCGCGTCCCGACCTGATAGGTGAAGTAATCCACGTCGGCGACGGCCTCGACCGCGCGGTCGGCGAACTCGCCGTATCGACCACAGAGCCCCTCGCACACCCAGCAGTCGTCGGTCGCGGTGGCTTCGTACGGGTCGTCGGCCGCCAGCGCGAGCGTCGTCCGGAGCGCCCGCCCCCGTTCGGGGTTCGTCAGCCCGAAACTCCGCTCGGCGAACGGCCGCCCGAGACACGCGTCACAGAGCGGTCCCGTCGCCAGCAGCGCCCGGGCCTCCTCGAGTATCGTCATTACTTCCCTTGTGCCCCGCCGCGGCAAGTGCGTGTCGGGTTCGAGAGGTAAGCGGGCGGGCCGACCGAGCAAGTGAGGGTGGGTGGACTGGAAGGGGCCGGCGGCTTCCAAGCTCGTCACACTGGCTGTAGCGGCTCATCCGGGCTTACCTGAACAGTACCAGCCACGCGGGACAACGCTTAACAGAACTCAATTGGTAACAGTTAACATGGCCTGTCATATCCGGTGTGACGCGTGCGCGCTCGACCGGCAGTTCGAGGACTGCGTGACTGCCCACGAGCGGGCGCGAGAACACGAGGCGGAGCATCCGGAGCACTTCGTCAGCCTGCGGAATCCGGCGTAATCAGCCGAGCGTGAGGACCACGCCGGCCGCGTCGGCGAGCGCGCCGACGAGCGACTCCCAGACGGAGACGCCGGTCACCTGCGACTGGAGCAGGTCGACGCCAAAGAAGGCGAACAGCGCCGCGCCGACGAGGTGGGCCGCCCGCGCGTTGAACCGGTGGCTGAACCGGTGGAAGAACAGCGCGTTGACGAGGCTGACGGGGATGATGGCGGCCATCTCGCCGACCCAGATGGCGCTCCCGTGTGCGTACTGCGCCGCGAGACCGATGGTGACCAGTTGCGTCTTGTCGCCGAACTCGCCGAAGGCCATCAGCGCGAAGATGGGGAGGAAGCCGCCCAGCGCGTTCGGCACCTGCCAGCCGACGCCCGGGACGCGCACGTCCAACGCGCCGCCGTCAGTCAGTCCGGCCGATTCGGGCGTGTCGTCGGCGTTGGGATCGCCGTCGCCAATCCGCACGGGGTCGCTCCCCGGCGAGGGCGCACTCCGGAGGAGTAACACCGCGAACAGGAGGAACAACAGCGCCGTCCCGAGGTCGAGATACAGGCCTGGAACGGCCTCTTGGAGCAGGCTCCCGAAGGCGACTTCGAGTGCGGTCCAGCCGGCGAAGGCGGTGCCCGCGGCGGCGACGACCAACAGCGGCGGATACTGCGTCGACAGGCCAGCGATGATGAACTGGACTTTCTCGCCGGGGAGGACGGTCAACTGCGCGACGAACGCGACGGTCGCTACCTGCACCCACGGTTCCACGTCTCTCTCACCCCCGGCACTCCTGCAAACGAAGTCATTCGGCTCACTTACAGTTTAGACACGGCTAATTCTTAAGCGTGGGTGGTTCCGGAACGTTATGACGACCGGCGTCGTGGGTCGGCGTGTGCGCTCGTCAGTCCGACCGCTCGCGCTCGCGCTGTTGCTCGTCGTCGCCGGCTGTAGCGGGGCGACGGTCGACACGCCAACTGCGGGTGACAAGACGCCCCGTGCGGCCGCGCCAGCGACCCCCGGGCCGGTCGTGACGGCGACGGTCACCCGAGTCGTCGACGGCGACACGCTGGAGATCCGGTTCGAGAACGGCACCGAAGACACCGTTCGACTCGTCGGGGTCGACACCCCCGAGGTCCACGTCGAGACACAGCCGGACGAATTCGAGGGCGTCCCGAACACGACGGCAGGCCGCGCCTGTCTCCGGCAGTGGGGTGAGGCCGCCAGCGACCGGACGAAGCGGCTGGACGGCAAGCAGGTCGGCCTCGCCTTCGATCCGAATCTCGACCGGCGCGGCTACTACGGTCGGCTGCTCGCCTACGTCGTGTACGACAACGCGAGCCTCAACTACGGGCTGATCGCCGACGGCCTCGCCCGCGTCTACGAGTCCGACTTCACGCGACGACCAGCCTACGAGGACGCGGAAGCCACCGCCGCGAGCGCGGGCACGGGCCTGTGGGAGTGTGCCTCGGACACACCGTCGACAGACGCCACCGGGACGGTGACCGCGAACGAAGCCGGGTTGGCCGTCAGCGTCCACGCCGACGCCGAGGGGAACGACGATGAAAACCTCAACGACGAGTACGTGACGCTGACGAATCGAGGAGCGGAGCCGGTCGACCTCGCCGGGTGGACCGTCGTCGACGAGGCGGGCAAGACCTACGAGTTCGGCTCCCTGACGCTCAACCCGGACGCGAGCGTCTGGCTCCACACCGGCTCCGGGACCGACACCGACACCGATGTCTACTGGGGGCGGTCGGGCGCGGTGTGGAACAACGACGGCGACACGGTCACCGTCCGGGCCGCGAACGGGACGGTGGTCGCCGAGCGGTCGTACTAGCTGGGATTCTTCCGTTCGAGGTCGGCTCCGCACACCTCACACCGCTCGCGGTGGCTGTCGTAGACGCGGCCACAGCCCTGACACTGGTAGTCCCAGCTTCGTTGCTCGTCGATGCCGTCCTGCGAGATGCTCTCGGTGGCCACGTCGAGTTCGTCGGCGACGTTCTGCATCGCGTAGTCATCGGTGACCAGCGTCGCGCCGAGCTCGAAGGCGGCGGCGAGGAGTCGAACGTCGGTGTCGGAGAGTTCGGTGAAGTCGCCGGTACTGCGGGCGGCCCGCTCCACCTGCGCGAGCGGCCCTTCGCCGGGGACGTGGAGTTGCATCCCGGCACCCTCCAGCGCGTCGAAGCGGTAGCCGGAGGAGTCGTCGGTGAGTTCCTCGCGGACGGCGGGCACCGTCGCTACCGCTTCGTCGGTGGTGTAGTCGTCGATGAACGCGGAGGCGTCCAGAACGTGCATTACCGCGCGACGACGATGTGGTCCTTCACAGCCTGTACGCGAGAGACGGGAACGAGGTAGCGCCCCCGGTCGTCCACCTCGAAGTCGGCGTCGGCGGCGTTTACTGGCTCGACGAGCAGGTTCCGGAGGCCGCCGCTCTGCACGTCCATCGTGACGTTGTACAGCCGACCGATCTCTGCGCCGTCCGTGCCGACGATGCTCTTCTCGGAGAGATTCTCGGCGAGTATCTCAGGCATGCCTCTACCTACGCGCGCCAGCACATAAACCGTGGGGCGGCGTCCGACGCACGTCTGCCACGCACACCACCCTCAACCCATTTAGGAGAGGCGCTCCACATCCTCGTATGGATCGTCGAACGTTCCTGCGTGGCGTCGCCCCGGTCGGAGCCATCGCCGTAGCCGGCTGTAGCGGCGGCGAATCGACCGAAACCGAGGCGTCGACAGACACACAGACTGCAACGGAGACGGCGACGGCCACGCCGACATCGACGGTCGAGGAGACGGCGACGGCCACGCCGACCGCGGAACCTGACATGACGGTGACGGTGGCACCCGGCGGGAGCCTCCGGTTCGACCCGGAGACGTTCACCGTCGCGGCCGGCGACACCGTCCAGTGGGCGTGGGAGTCGTCCGGCCACAACGTCACGCCGGGGAGCGCCCCGAGCGGGAGCGACTGGCAAGGGAAGACCGACGACCTCTACAGTTCTGGGACGACCTACGCCCACACGTTCGAGGTCGCCGGCGAGTACGAGTACTACTGCGAGCCCCACCGCTCCTCGGGGATGGTCGGGTCGTTCACCGTCGAGTAGCGGCGGAAACGCGCGGTGGTGTCCAAATAACAGTGACTCTGGGGAGTAGGAGGACGACGAGGTGTAGAAAGCCCCCGGGCGCTGCGGTCGCGCGGCTCGCTGTGCTCCGCAGCCTCTCTGTGGTCGGCTTGCGGTGTCCTCGCGCGGCACCGCCGCGCGAGGACACCGCAACGAAGTGAGGAGCGCAGCGAGGCCCGGAAGTCGAGCCGCCGGGGGCTTCCAAGCTCGTTACACTGGCTGTAGCGGCTCCTCCGATCTTATCTGAACACTGCCCGCACTTCGACTCGTCTTGACACAGAACTGAGAGGTGAACGAGCGGCTGAAGTGGCCCGGACCCTTCGTGTCGGTAATGACCGATTCTCAGTCCGGGCCGCTTCGGCCGGACCGTCCCGACGCGGAACAGCCGCTCCGTGTCGACGCGCCGTTCGACCCGGCCGGCGACCAGCCGGACGCCATCGAGCAACTCGTCGCCGGGTTCGAGTCGGGCATGGACAAACAGACCCTGCTCGGCGTCACCGGCTCCGGGAAGACGAACACCGTTTCGTGGGCGGTAGAGGAGCTCCAGCAGCCGACGCTCATCATCGCCCACAACAAGACGCTCGCCGCGCAACTGTACGAGGAGTTCCGGTCGCTGTTCCCAGACAACGCCGTCGAGTACTTCGTCTCCTACTACGACTACTACCAGCCGGAGGCGTACGTCGAGTCGACGAACACCTACATCGACAAGGAGCTCTCCATCAACGAGGAGATCGACCG
The DNA here is from genome assembly GCA_003021175.1 of Halobacteriales archaeon QH_7_66_36. Lineage (GTDB taxonomy): Archaea > Halobacteriota > Halobacteria > Halobacteriales > Haloarculaceae > Halosegnis. The sequence goes on from PXQV01000015.1 coordinate 145,747, forward strand.
GCTCCGCCACTCGGCGACGCGGTCACTGCTCACCCGCGACGACGTGATCGTCGTCGCGTCCGTCTCGGCCATCTACGGGCTGGGCGACCCGAACAACTACACGGAGATGGCGCTCCGACTGGAGCGCGGTCAAACCATCGACCGCGACGAACTGCTGGCGGAGCTCGTCGACCTGAACTACGAGCGCAACGACGTCGACTTCCAGCAGGGCACGTTTCGCGTGCGCGGCGATACGGTGGAGATATTCCCGATGTACGGCCGCTACGCCGTGCGCGTGGAGTTCTGGGGCGACGAGATCGACCGACTGACGAAGGTGGACACGACGACGGGCAACGTCCAAAGCGAGGAGCCGGCCACGCTCGTCCACCCGGCGGAACACTACTCCATCCCCGAGCAGACGCTCGAAACGGCCACCGGGGAGATAGAGGAGCTGATGGACAGTCGGGTCGACTACTTCGAGCGACAGGGCGACTTGGTCGCGGCCCAGCGCATCGAGGAGCGGACGACCTTCGATTTAGAGATGCTGCGCGAGTCCGGCTACTGTTCGGGCATCGAGAACTACTCCGTCCACATGTCCGACCGCGAGAGCGGGGAGCCCCCGTACACACTGCTCGACTACTTCCCCGACGACTTCCTCACCGTCGTCGACGAGTCTCACCAGACGATCCCGCAGATCAAGGGCCAGTTCGAGGGCGACAAGTCGCGGAAGGACTCGCTCGTGAACAACGGCTTCCGGCTCCCGACGGCGTACGACAACCGGCCGCTCACCTTCGAGGAGTTCGAGGAGAAGACGAGTCGGACGCTGTACGTGTCGGCCACGCCGGGCGACTACGAGCGCGAGACCAGCGAGCAGGTGGTCGAACAGATCGTCCGGCCGACCCACCTCGTCGACCCCGAAATCGAGGTGACGGGCGCGGACGGACAGGTGGAGGACCTGCTCGACCGCGCCGACGAGCGGGTCGCCGACGACGAGCGCGTCCTCGTCACCACCCTGACGAAGCGGATGGCCGAAGACCTCACGGAGTATCTGGAGGAGGCGGGCCTCGCGGTGGAGTACATGCACGACGAGACGGACACGCTCGAACGCCACGAGATCATCCGCGACCTCCGGCTCGGCAACATCGACGTGCTCGTCGGTATCAATCTCCTCCGGGAAGGGCTGGACATCCCCGAGGTGTCGCTGGTCGCCATCCTCGACGCCGATCAAGAGGGGTTCCTCCGCTCGGAGACGACGCTCGTGCAGACGATGGGCCGGGCCGCGCGCAACGTGAACGGGAAGGTGGTGCTCTACGCCGACGAGCGGACAGACGCGATGGAGGACGCCATCGCGGAGACCAAGCGCCGTCGGACGATTCAGCGCGGGTACAACGAGGAACACGGCTACACGCCCGAGACCATCCAGAAGGAAGTGGGCGAAACCTCGCTCCCGGGGTCGAAGACGGACACGGGCGGCGTCTCCGGACTCGACGCCGACACGGAGACGGAGGCAGAGGAGCTGATCGAGTCGCTGGAGCGCCGGATGGACGAGGCCGCGGAGAATCTGGAGTTCGAGTTGGCGGCGGACATCCGCGACCGCATCCGCCGGCTGGAGGCGGAGTTCGAGTTGGACGTGACCGACGAGGCCGTGCCGGCTCCCGAGGAGTTCTGAGTCACACTCCAACGATCCTGCAGATGTGAATGGTTGCAGAATGCGGAGGTTCAACTATCACCTACAGTTGAGGGCATCCGGTACGAGGATTCTCAGAATACAATGACAAAAATTGAATATATTTTATCGACAGCGAGCGGCCATGCAGAACCGGATTTTCCAACGTGACGGCAGGTCGGCTGTTCGATTCTTCATCATTCAATATCTGCCCCAGTGTTCGGTCAGGACAGTACTAAGCTATAATTTCTCGGGTGAGACAACTGAGGTAACGCTTAGACGGCTTTGCTGCGCGACAGGATAATTGCCACAAGGCACTTGTTTAGAACTATTTCATTCTGAATTATGAATTTGAACGACCGACAGTTTGCGCTAATATGCGGAGCGTGGGCACTCGCGTTGCTTGGTGGCGTCGGGGCTGTCGGGTATATCGAGACGAGTGGGAGTGTGGCTCCACTGTCGGTCGTTGTCGGGATCAGTGGCGTGGCTGGTGCTATTTTTCTCGGCGTGCTTGCCGTCGCGTTGGTCACCATCGAGCACAGCGACGTGACCCGACAGATTCCAGGGGCTATCGCTGTTGCTACAGGTGGATTCATCGCTATTGGGGGAATCATTGCACTGCAGCCTTGGGCGCGTACAGGGCTCGCGGGGGGTGTTGCCAGTATATTCGCAGCAATTGTCGGCGGATCTGGAGCACTGCTAGTAATCGTCGGTGGCGTCAGTATTCAGAGCCGTCGGGTCAAACCGCCTCTCTACGCGTGTGCGATCATGTGGTGCGGTGGCTGGATTTACACGGCGCAGCTCAGTACGATTATTATGACCCGGTATAGTGTACCTCTCGCTACCATCATCTTGGTAGTCACCGGAGGGCCACTAATCGGCATCAGCACCTGGTCGCCTCCGGATAAGACTGGGCCCTCACCGGCGCAGTAGCCCGAACGAGAGCTGAAGAAGGACGAGTTGCCTCAAGGTTTTCTCGCTTCACTATATCGCTGACACGGATCTGCTCGTCGGCGGTCGTCATCGGTGCGTCGACGCGACTTAGTCGTCAGATCCTGCGCTACAGCCGTGCGGCAATCGTCGCGGCCGTCGCCGGCCCGACGCCGTCGACTTCGCCGAGTTCCTCCTCGCTGGCCTCGCGGACGCCGTCGACGCTGCCGAAGCGGCGGAGGAGCCGCTTCCGGAGCGCCGGGCCGACGCCGGGCAGGTCGTCGAGCGTCGTCGACACCGCGTCGCGGACCTGCTGGTGGTAGGCGACCGCGAACCGGTGGGCCTCGTCGCGGACGCGCTGGAGCAGGCGGAGGTGGTCCGCGTCGCTGGAGAAGTCGCGGACGCCGTCGGGCGTGACGACCAACTCTTCCTCCTTCGCGAGACCGACGGCAGGCACCGACCAGCCGACCGCATCGAGCGCGTCCCGTGCGGCGGTTAGCTGTCCCTCGCCGCCGTCGATGAGCAGGAGGTCCGGGTCGGGGCGATCGTCGCGCCCCTCGACGGCGCGCTCGGCCCGCCACCGCACGAGCCGTCTCATGTTCGCGTAGTCGTCGTTCTCGTCGGTCAGTTTCTTGCGTCGATAGTCCGCCTTCGCCGCCTCGCCGTCGACGAAACAGACGTCCGACCCGACGACGGCCTTTCCGCCCGCGTGGCTCACGTCGAACCCCTCGATTCGGTCGGCGGCGTCGATGTCCAACTCCGCCGCGAGTCGCGCACACTCGTCCGACCGGCCGGTCTGTCGACGGGCGTTCTTGAGTGCGAGGTCGACCAGCGTCGCCTCGCGGCCCGCGCCGGGGACGCGCACCGCCGTCCCCTCGCGCTCCAGCCAGTCGACGACGCCGGCGTCGTCCGGGCGCTCCTGTAGGAGGACGGCGTCGGGGAGCGCTCGCTCGGCGTAGAACTGGGGCAGAAACGCCGACAGCAGCGGGGCGACCTCTCGCACCTCCGAGGCGGCGACGGAGTGGCGCTCTCGGTCGACGAGCTTGCCGCGCTCGCTCACGAGGCGGGCGACGGTCGCGTCGCTGCCCTCGATGGCGACGCCGAGCACCTCGACGCGTTCCTCGCCGTCGCCCTGTATCGCGGCCGCGCCGCTCCCGTGGAAGGACTCGACGGCTGTCAGCCGGTCGCGGAGGTTCGCCGCGCGCTCGAAGTCGCGGTCCTCGGCGGCGGCTTCCATCGCCTCACGCATCGGGTCGGTGAGGATGCCGGTCTCGCCGTCGAGGAATCGGCGGACGCTCTCCACGTCGCTGATATACTCGTCCGCGTCGACGTAGTCGACGCAGGGGGCCGTACAGAGGCCGACCTCGTAGTCGAGACACGGGCGGTCGCGGTTCGAGAACTTGTGGTCCGAACAGCCGCGGACGCCGAACGTCTCGCGGAGCGCCTTCACCGCCGTCTCGACGCGCCCCTTGTTCGTGTACGGGCCGAAGACGGTCGCGGCGTCGTCCGGGTCGCGCGTCACCTCGATCCGCGGAAACTCGTGGTCGGTCAACTGCACCAGCGGATAGGATTTGTCGTCCTTCAGCCGGACGTTGTACTTCGGCTGGAACCGCTTGATCAGGTTGGCTTCGAGCAGCAGCGCCTGCGTCTCCGTCTCGGTGACGGAGAAGTCGATCCGCGCTGCGCTCTCGATCATCCGTCGGATCCGCTCGCCGCGCGGGGTGGCGTACGAGCGGACGCGGTCGCGCAGATCCACCGCCTTCCCGACGTAGAGGACGCTCTCGCCCCGCTCGAACTGGTAGACGCCGGGCTTCGTCGGCAGTTCGTTCGCCCGTCGTCTCACCGCGTCGGTGTCCACACCTCGGTTACGGCGCTCGGGGGTTTCAGCGTGTCGCGGTGGTCGTGGCTACCCCTCCTCTGGTCGACGCGTCCGTGCTCGGGACCACTCCCGCGCCCCAGCATATAGTAGATAGACGCACACTCCCGCGAGGGATCGGAGTCGCCGCGGCTGCCACCGTCGGAGCGGGAACCGCGAGCGGGGAAACGGCGGCCGAGCGCGCCCGCGGTCGGCTGTCGAAGCGCGGTCACTCGCTGCTCTCGGACCCGCCGGGCAGCTACGGCGAGGCGGCCGTCCGCGCCGACGGTCGCTACGCCGTGATGGGAAGCTTCTACGGCACCGGCGGCTCGTTCCTCGTCGACCTCTCCGACCCGGCGAATCCGACCGAGGTCCACGCCTCGAATCCGCCGCGACGACGCGCAATCCGGACGTGACCTTCGGCGCTCGCGACGGCATCTACTACCGGACGCAGGAGCCGAACGAGGAGGGCGGTGCCGGCGGGGTCGAACTCGTCGACTACGGCTTCGACGCCGGCAGTCCAACGGAGCCGGTCGTCGCCGGCCGCATCGACAGGCCAGAGGGCGTCCACAACGTCGAGGCCCACCCCACGGAACCGGTGTTGTACGTCGTCAACGGGCGGGACGGCGGCGGCGAGGTCGGACTGACCGTCTACGACACCGCCGACCCGACCGCGCCAGAACAGGTGGCGTCGGCCGTCGACGGCCGCGGCAACCACGACATCACCTTCGACGCGGAGCGCGACCTGATCCACTCGGCGTTCATCGACGGCGACTTCGTCGGCTGGATCGGGCACGACGTCTCCGACCCCACGAACCCCAAGGAGGTCGGCCGCTTCTCGTACGCCGGACGGCCGGGCTACGACTCGCTCGATACGGCCGGCTTCGGGTCGTGTCACTACGCCCGCGCCGACCCGGAGCGAGACCTGCTGTATCTCGGCGACGAGACGGCGCAGGACGTCCCGGCGGCAAACACGTCCTCGACATCGGCTACGGCGAGGGCTCGCTCTCGGAGCCGCGCCACCTCAGTTTCGCCCGCGCGCCGAACGCACAACTCCAGGACAGCGACGACGCGCTGTACGACTGGACGACCCACAATCACGACATCGTCCACACCGGCGACGCGAGTCTGCTCGTCGACGGCAGCTACCACGAGGGCGTCGTCGTCTTCGACGTGACCGACCCGACCGACATCACGCCGGGCCACCAGTATCTCACGGTGGATGAGGCGCCCGATGCGCAGGGTGCCGCGTGACTCGGGAGCGCCTCGATGGTGTGGAACGCCGAGTACGACCCGGCCAACGACGTGATCGTCGCCGCAGACATGAACACGGGCATCTACACCTTCGACGTCTCCGCCGAGCGACAACCCGTCTACAGCATCGAGGAATCCGTCGACCTGAACGGTGACGGCGACCTCCAGAAGCGGGAGTTCCAGCGCGCCATGTCCTACTGGGTCCGCGAGGAGACAGTGCTCAACACCGGGCCCGCGGGGAACAACGAGGCCATCGACGCCGCGACCGCCCGCGAGCTGATGGCGTGGTATCGCCGCTCCTGATTCCGGCGGCGACAGTCTGAACAGCCTGCCCGTCACACTCCGGGTGTGCCCAGATGCTGGCTCGTGGAGCGGTCGTACGACGACCGCGACCTCGTAACGCTCGTGTACGCCACCCCGGACGGGGAACGCGCGGTGAGGAAGGAGGTGCCGATGACCGCCATCTCACAGGGAACGATGACGGTCACCGCGGCGAAGACGGTCGATGAGGCCGACCTCAAGCCCGTCGAGACGGTCGAGCGGTATCGGCGTGAAGTTGCGCGTGTCCGCGGGAGCCACCCCCCCGACGACGAGATATAAAGCCGGCGGCCGCTGCCGTGTCTGAAACCATATATAATAGCACGCCGAACGGTCACTACATGACTGCTATCGAGCTGTCGAACGTCACCAAGCAGTACGGTGATGTCGTCGCCCTCCACAACCTCGACATGACGGTCGAATCGGGAGAGGTGTACGGCTTCCTCGGGCCGAACGGCGCGGGGAAGTCGACGACCATCGACATCCTCCTCGATTTCGCCCGGCCGACCAGCGGCGAGGTGCGCGTGCTCGACCGGGACGCACGCGAGGAGAGCGTCGCCGTCCGCCAGCGGTGTGGCGTCCTGCCCGAGGGGTTCGACACCTACGAGCGGCTGACCGCGCGCAAACACGTCGAGTTCGCCGTCGAGTCGAAGGGGACCGACGACGACCCGGTCGCACTGCTCGAACGCGTCGGTCTCGGCGACGCGATCGACCGACAGGCCGGCGGCTTCTCGAAGGGGATGACACAGCGGCTCGCGCTCGCGGTGGCGCTCGTCGGCGACCCGGAGCTGCTGGTGCTCGACGAGCCGTCGACCGGGCTGGACCCGAACGGAGCCCGCGAGATGCGGACCATCGTCCGCGAGGAGGCCGACCGCGGCGCGACCGTCTTCTTCTCCTCGCACGTGCTCGGACAGGTCGAGGCCGTCTGTGACCGGGTCGGCATCCTCCGCGACGGGAAGCTCGTGGCCGTCGACTCCGTCGAGGGACTGCGCGAGGCGAGCGACACCGGCACGCGCCTCGAAATCGAGACGAGCGGCGTCGACGACGAGGCGCTCGCGGCCGTACGCGAGACCGAAGGCGTCTCCGAGGCGCGCGCCGAGGGGTCGCTCGTCGTCGCCACCTACGCCGGCGACGCGAAGATGGACGTGGTGAACGCGCTGGAGGACGCCGGTGCCGACGTGGCCGACTTCTCCACGAGCGAGGCGTCGCTCGAAGACGTGTTCGCCGCCTACACGGAGGGGGAGCGATGACGAGTCTCGACCCCGACTCCGTCCGCGCGGTCGCGCGGAAGGACTTCGAGGACGCGGTCCGGTCGCGCACGCTGCTCCTGCTCGGGGGCGTCTTCGTCGTGTTCTTCCTCGCGGCCGCCTTCTTCTTCACTGACCTGCTCGGCACTGCGGGCGGTCAGGGACAGGGGCCACAGCTCACCTCAAACAGCTTCCTGCGGTCGCTGTCGAACGTGACGCGGCTGCTCGTCCCGCTGACGGGCGCGGTCGTCGCGTACGCGTCGGTAATCAGGGAGCGGGAGTCTGGCTCGCTGAAGCTCCTGCTGTCGCTGCCGCACTCGCGGCTGGACGTGCTCGCCGGGAAGCTGCTCGGCCGGGGAGCCGTGCTCACCCTGCCGGTGGTGCTCGGGCTGTTAGTCGCGGTGCCGCTGTTCCCGGTCGCCGACATCCCGTTCGACGCGGGCACCTATCTCTTCTTCACGGCGCTGACCGTCCTCGTCGGACTGACGTTCGTCGGTATCGGACTGGGTGCGAGTGCCGCCGCGACGACCGAACGCCGGGCCGTCGTCGGCACGTTCGTCCCGTACGTCCTCTTCAGCCTGCTGTGGGGACAGATCCTCAACCGCGCCACACAGCGGCTCTCGGAGGCGCTCGACCTCCAGCAGCAGGGAACCCTCGAGGCGTACTTCCTACTGCGGGCGCTCAACCCGCTGGCCGCGTACAAGATGGTCGCTTCGAACATCGGCTCGCCGCAGGCCCAGCTCCAGCTGTTCGGCCCGCCCTCACGCCAGCAAGCGTACGTCCAGCAGTTCGGCGAGCTGCCGTGGTATCTCACCGACGGCGCGCTGATCGGCGTCCTCGTTCTGTGGATCGTCGTCCCGGTCGCGCTCGGCTATCTCGTCTTCGAGCAAACGGACCTGTAATCCACGCTCGTGTGTATTCTGGCTCGAATCGAGAACCGAAACCACCATACTCGCACAACTCCGGGTAGACGCATGAACCGAGCCGAGAAGGCCGCCCTCCAGCTGCAGGCCGTCGACGTGTTGCGGACGCTGAAGGAGACGCGCACCTACGAGGAACTCGCCGAGGAGACCGGCTTGCCGGCCGGCGATCTCAACCGCTACGTGAACGGGCACGTCCTGCCGGGCGTCGACCGCGCGGAGGCCGTCGTCAGCGGCGTCGGCCGCGAGACGCTCGCCGCGGAACTGCGAGCGCGCGTCGAACTGGACGCCGACGGCTACATCGACAACTCGCGGGTCGTCTTCGACCAGTCGCTTTTAGACCTCGTCGCGCCGGTGGCGTCCAGTAGCTTCGGCTTCGACCAGCCGGACATCGTCCTCACGGCGGCGACGGACGGCATCACGCTCGCGGCCGCGATGGCATCACACTTCGGCGCGACCGTCGCCTACGCCAAGCAGTCGAAGGAGACGGCCGTCGAGGAGTTCATCGAGTCGCGCCAGCGACTGGATTCGGGCATCGAACTTACCTACTATCTCCCGGCCGAGGCCGTCGACACCGGTCAGCGCGTGCTCGTCGTCGACGACCTCATCCGCTCGGGCGAGACGCAGGAGCTCCTCCTCGACATCGCCGATCGGGCCGGCGCGGAGTTGGCCGGCGTCTTCACGCTCATCGCGGCCGGCGAGGAGGGGATCGGTCGCGCCGAGGAACGGGTCGACGCGCCGGTCGGTGCGCTCGTCACGCTCTGACGTAGTTTCACTTTCTTGCATATATCTGCGCTCTCAGAGGGCAATTCTTAACACGACCCTGCACGCAGGACCGTCCACGCCATGGGTGTAACAGCGAGGCTCGCCGACTACTTCGGCTTCGAGGAGCACGGGACGGACCTCGCGACGGAGGTCCGTGCGGGGGTGACCACGTTCCTGACGATGAGCTACATCGTCGTCGTGAACCCGGCGATCATGGTCGACCAGCCCGGCACCGAGTTCCTCGACGGCATCGCCGTCGAAGGCGTGTCCGCCGCACAGCTCGAACAGAAACTCGCCGTCATCACCATCCTCGCGGCGTTCACGGCCACGCTCATCATGGCGCTGTACGCGAACCGGCCGTTCGCGCAGGCACCGGGACTGGGGCTGAACGCCTTCTTCGCGTTCACCGTCGTCGGGGCGCTCGGCGTCCCGTGGCAGACGGCGCTCGCGGCCGTCGTCGTCGAGGGAGTCATCTTCCTGCTGTTGACCGTCGCCGGCGCGCGGAAGTACATCATCGAGGCGTTTCCCGAACCGGTGAAGTTCGCCGTCGGCGCGGGGATCGGTGCGTTCCTCGCCATCATCGGACTGGAGGCGATGGGCATCGTCGTGTCGGACCCAGCGACGTACGTGACGCTCGGCTCCGTCGCCTCCGACCCGGTCGCGATCCTCTCGGTTGTCGGGCTGTTCTTCACGCTGGCACTGTACGCGCGCGGCGTCCGCGGGTCGATCATCATCGGCATCGTGGCGACGACGCTCGCGGGCGCCGTCGTCACCTTCCTCGGACTGGTTGACCCGGGCGTCGTCGCGTCGCCGGCCGTCCAGAACGGCGGCTTCGACGCGAGCCAACTCACCTCGCCGGACTACAACATCGCGCCGCTCGGCGGGGCGTTCGTCTCGGGGCTCGTCGGCGCTCCGGCGGCGAACCTCGACGCGTTCGCCTTCGGTCTCATCGTCTTCACATTCTTCTTCGTCGACTTCTTCGACACCGCCGGCACGCTCACCGGCGTCGGGCAGGCGGCCGGCTTCCTCGACGGGGAGGGGAACCTTCCGGAGATAGAGAAGCCGCTGCTCTCCGACGCGGTCGGCACCACCTTCGGCGGGATGCTCGGCACGTCGACGGTGACGACGTACGTCGAATCCGCGACGGGCGTCGAAGAGGGCGGCCGGACGGGGATGACGGCGCTCGTCGTCGCGGGGCTGTTCCTCGCCTCGCTTGCGCTCGTCCCGCTGGCGGCCACCATCCCGCTGTACGCGAGCCACATCGCGCTCGTCGTCGTCGCGGTGATCATGCTCGGCAACCTCACCGACATCGACTGGGACGACGTGACGCAGGCCGCGCCGGCCGGGATGACCGTCCTCATCATGCCGTTCACGTTCAACATCGGCTACGGCATCGCCGCGGGCATCATCACCTACCCGATCGTGAAGGCCGCGACGGGCGAGTTCGAGGACATTCGCCCGCTGCAGGTGGTGCTCGCCGCGCTGTTCGTCGTCTACTTCTTCGTCCGCACGGGCGGGGTCCTCTCCGGCATCGGGGGGTGACCCTCCCACGCGTCGGAAATCCCGACGGGTATCAGTAGGTTAAAGCGGGTTTGGACCCCCGGTTTCGCTAATGACGACCCTCGGAACGGCGACGGCCGCCCCCGGTGAGCAGGCGGTGGGCCAGCTGCCGGTGGGCGAGGCCCGCGACGGCTCCGAGGTGTCTCTCCCCGTCTGTGTCGTCAACGGCGAGCGCGACGGGAAGACGCTCTACGTGCAGGCGGTCTCGGACGGCGACGAACTCAACGGACTCGGCGTCGTGCAGCAGCTCGTTCCCCGCCTCGACCCCACACAGATCGCCGGCGAGATTCGTATCGTCGGCATCGCCAACTGGTACGGCTTCCAGATCGCCGAGCATCGCAACCCCATCGACGACACGAAGCTCAACCGCGCGTACCCCGGCGACGAGAACGGCACCGCCAGCGAGCGCATCGCCGCCGCCACCTTCTCCGCGGCCGTCGATGCCGACCTCGCCTTGGACATGCATCAGGGCTCTACCAGCCGGATGATCGACGAGGTGCGGGTCCGCTGTGGCCGCCGCCACCGCCTCCACCGCGACTGTCTCGACCTCGCGAAGACGTTCGACGCCGGCCACGTCCTCGATCAAAAGGGCCCCGACGGCCAACTCGCCCGCGCGCTCCCCGACGAGGGCGTCCCCGTCATCGACCCGGAACTCGGCGGCTCAGTCGGCTGGGACGAGGAGTCGATTCGGCTGGGCGTCCGCGGGACGATGAACGTCCTCACGGCGTACGGCTTCCTCGACGGGAGCGTCACCGCCGGCGAGCAGACGCGCGCCGGCAGCTTCGACCAGTACGGTTCCCCCGCGGGCGGTCTCGTCGACTTCCACGTCGGGTTGGGCGACGAAATCAGCCGCGGCGACACGCTGTTCGAGGTGACGGACGCGTTCGGCACCGTCGAGGAGACGGTCACCGCCGACGGCGACGGCCTCTTCTGGCGGTCGCGACGACTCCCGCAGGTCGCCACCGGCGAGTACGTCTGCTCTGTTGGCACCGACATCGACCAATACTGAGCCGGCCACCGTCCCGGCGGCCTGTTCTGAGGCCAAACGCACTTGCCCGCGGCCCGCGTTCGTGTCGCTATGGAGTGTGAGCGCTGTGGCGGGCCGATGACGCGGTATCAGGTGCCCTTCGACCTCCGGAGCCACGTCGAGACGGACCACGCGGCGACGTGTACGCGGTGTCTCGCCGGCCACCCGGCGGAGGCCGGCGGCGAGCCGGACTTCTCGACGATCTCAGACGAGTTTCCGGACGGGACGGCCGGCGCGGCGATGGCGCTCGCGCTCGGCAAACTCGACTCGCTCGCGCTCAACCGGGACGACATCGAGGCGCTGTTCGCCGCCGTCGAGGCGGCCGGCGTGGACCCGCTGTTGGTACTCGACCGGCTGGCGACACAGGGAAACGTCCGGCTCCACTTCGACGCGGACCGGCGACGCCGACAGCTCGAACAGCTGCTCTAGACGTCTAACTCGAACTGTTCGCCCTCGACGACGGCGTTGAGGACGACACTGGTGTTCGACTCCATGATGTCCGGGTCGACGAGCAGTTCCTTGATCTGTTCGTTCATGTGGTCCGTGTCGGTGAACTTCCCGATGGCGATGATGTCGTGGTCGCCAGTCACCTCGTAGACGGAGGTCATCCGCTCGTGTTTCTGCAACCGGTCAGTGATCTCCGTGAGCGCCGAGCCTTCGCATTTCAGCTGGATGATCGCCGTCACGTCGTAGCCGAGTTCGCCGTAGTCGACGACCGGGGTGTAGCCGTCGATGATCCCCGCCTCCTCCAGATCCGAGATGTGGTTCGACACTGTGGTGACGCTCACGTCGAGCTCCTCCGCGAGCGAGCGGAGCGAGGCGCGACCGTCCCGCAGGAGTGCGTTCACTAGCTTCCGGTCGAGGTTTTCGTACGTCATTACACTCACCCTCGCCAGCCACCTACTACAAGTTTACGAATATCCAGTTCTCTGGCAACCATGGCGGCTTTTGCGAGGATGGATAGGGTTTTAATAATTCGGATGTTCGAAATAGGTGTTCCAAACGATGACAGCGAAACGTACACCCGACGGCGGCCTCTCGACCGAGGCACAGCGCGTCCTCGACGAAATCAACGAAGAGAACGTAGAGTTCCTGCGGCTCCAGTTCACCGACATCCTCGGCACGACGAAGAACGTCTCCATCCCCGCCGAGCAGGCGGAGAAGGCGTTCACCGAAGGTATCTACTTCGACGGCTCCTCCATCGAGGGGTTCGTCCGGATTCAGGAGTCGGACATGCGGCTCAAGCCGGACCCGACCACGTACGCGGTGCTTCCGTGGCGGGACGGTCGTTCCGCGCGGCTCATCTGCGACGTGATCAACACCTCGACCGACGAGCCGTTCGAGGGTGACCCGCGGCGCGTCCTGCAGAACGCGCTCGACCGGGCCGCGGAACACGGCCTCACGGTCAACGCCGCGCCCGAACCGGAGTTCTTCCTCTTCGAAGAGGACGAGGACGGCCGCGCGACGACGAAGACGAACGACGCGGGCGGCTACTTCGACCTCGCGCCGAAGGATCTCGCGAGCGATGTCCGGCGTGACATCATCTACGGGCTCGAAGACATGGGACTCGACGTCGAGGCGAGCCACCACGAGGTCGCACAGGGGCAACACGAGATCAACTTCACCTACGACGACGCCCTGACGACGGCCGACAACGTCAGCACCTTCCGGACGGTCGTTCGCGCCATCGCGGCCCAACACGACCTCCACGCGACGTTCATGCCCAAGCCCATCCCGCGGGTCAACGGCTCCGGAATGCACACCCACATCTCGCTGTTCACCGAGGACGGCGAGAACGCCTTCCACGACGAGGACGACGAGTTCAACCTGAGCGAGACGGCAAAGCAGTTCACCGCCGGCATCCTCGAACACGCGCCTGCACTCGCGGCCGTCACGGACCCGACCGTGAACAGCTACAAGCGGCTCGTCCCCGGCTACGAGGCACCCGTCTACGTCGCGTGGTCCGACCGGAACCGCTCGGCGCTCATCCGCAAGCCCGCCGCGCGCGTCCCGGCCGCCTCCCGCATCGAGGCGCGCTTCCCCGACCCGTCGTGTAACCCGTATCTCGCCTTCGCCGTGCTGATTCACGCCGGTCTCGACGGCATCGAGAAGGGGCTCGACTGCCCCGACCCGATCCGAGAGAACATCTACGAGTTCGACGAGCAGAAGCGCGAGGAGTACGGCATCAACACGCTGCCGACGAACCTCGGTGAGGCCGTCGACGCGCTGAAGGAAGACGAGGTCGTCCTCGACGCGCTCGGCTCGCACGTCAGCGAGAAGTTCATCGAGGCGAAGGAGTCCGAGTTCGAGGACTACCTCGTCGACGTCTCCGACTGGGAGCTCGACCGCTACCTCGAGACGTTCTAAGCCCCGACCAGCGCTCTTTTTCCGAAGCGACCCCGCGCGGCGTACATTTATACCCGAGAACGCGGCCAGCGGTCCCGTGCTCTGACGACGAGCGTGGAGCGGCCAAGACGGGAGCCCCGCGGCTCGACCGCCGCGTGCGATGCACCGCTCCACGAACGGCCACGCGTCGCCTGTTAGCTATGCTGTCGTGCGATGAGCGGCGCAGCGAGTATCGCCGCGAGCGCGAGCGCGTTCCCGAGGAACCCCGCGACCGGCGTCTCGATGGCGACGCCGGCGGCGAAGAACGCGCCACCACCGACGAGGCCGAGTAGCGTCGCGACTGCCCCCTCGCGACGCGTATCTGGGCCGGCGAGTCGGCCACCGACGACCGTCCACGTCAGTCGCCCGCCGAGCGCGCCGCCGAGCGCCGCGGCCGTCTCGAAGTCGAAGTGCGTCGCGACCCCGACCAGCGCGACGACGAGCGCGAGCGAGAACGCCCGCTTGACCCGCTCGCCGGCCGCGAGTCGCCAGACGAGCGCGAGATACGCGCCGCCGACGACGAGGCCGACGACCACGTCGCCGAGATAGTGGACGCCGATGACGACCCGAGAGAACGCCACGAGCGCGACGATGCCGGCCGCGACCGCGTAGCGGACGCGCCGGCGACCGATCCGGAGGCCGAGAGCGGCAGCACCGTAGACGGCTGCGCTTCCGGTCGCGTGGCCCGACGGGAGCGCGAACCCGTCGCCGGTCGCCACGCTCTCCCAGACGGGCACGAGAAGCTCTGGAAGCCACGCGAGTTCGCGGGCGGTTTCCGCACCCGGTGGTCGCGGGTGCGCGAACAGCTCTTTCAGTCCCGTCGTGAGCGCGATGACGCCGAGCGCGACCGCGATGACGAAGCCGATCCGCTCGCGCGTCACCCTGTCGCCGACTCGCGGCAGCGTGCCCGCGAAGCAGTACGCGACCGCGAGCGTGACGAGATAGAACCACACGTCGCCGAGCTGTGTGACGAGCGCGAAGAACACGACGACGGCGTCGGGCAGATCACGGAGCGATGCCGTGACGCCGATGCCGTGGCTCATCGGTTCCGGAACTCGGAGAGCCGGTCGCGGAGAGTGCCGGGAATCCCCAGCGCGGAGACGCCGGCACCGACGAGCAACATCAGCGCGTACAGCCCCAGCGTCGAGAGCCAGACGACCAGCATCGCAAGCACCGCCCATCCGCCGGACAGGAAGTAGAACGCGCCGAGCGTCATCCCCGTGCCGTACAGGAGCACGAGATACGGGCCCCAGCCGCGGGCCTTCCCGCGACGGCTCCGACGCCGGACGTACTGTTTCAGGTCACGCTCCAGCGCCTCACGAGAGACGGTTCGCTCCTCGACCTCGGCGAGTCGCCGGCGGAGCTCGCGCACCTCCGCGTCCGTGTCGTCGTCCGTCACGTGCGAGTCGATGGAGCCGCCGGGTGATAAGCCCGACTGCTTCGGATCGCTGTCGACGTCTTCGGTACCCTCGACCCGTCCTGCCAACACCGCGTTGAGCACGGCCCCGATGAGCAGCAGCAGGCCCGCAAGGTAGAGAAAGGTGACGAGCAGCAGGATACCGCCGAGCACGCCGTAGGCCTCGTAACTCCCTGCGGTGCCGGCGTAAATGCGGAAGACCGTCTGGAGAACGGTCCAACCAATCGCGGCGAACACCGCACCGGGAACCGCCTCTCGCACGCCGACCCCTCGGTCGGGGAACACGAGATACAGCGGGAGAAACACGAGCGACAGGCCGACGACGGAGAGGAGCACGCCGAGGACGTCCGTCACGTCGACGCCGGCGACGAGCCGGTCGATCCGAGCTGTCGCGACGCCGATAGCGAGCGTGACTGCGATCCCGAGGCCGACGCCGACGAGCGCGACGAGGCCGTCGCGTAGCTGATCCACCAGCGTCTGGCTCGCGGCGGTTCCGTAGACGAGGGAGAAGGCGACGTCGAGGCCGCGGAACACCTTCAGCCCCGACCACAGCAGCACGGCCGTTCCAGCGACCGTCGCGCCGCCGCTGCCGGTCGCGCTCTGGAGGGCGTTCTCGACGAGCGTACTCGCCTCCGGGCCGAACGTCTCCGTCGCCGTTTGCCCGACCGACGCGGCCAGCTCGGATCCGCCGAGGACGCTCGCCGCGACGACGGCCAGCAGGAGCAGCGGCAGCAGCGAGATGAACGCGTAGTAGGCCAAACTGGCGGCGATGAAGGTGATCCGGTCCGACTGGACGGCGACGACCACCGCGCGAACGACGCCGCCGAGCATCGAGATCCGGCGATTCACGACGACCGATTCGGTGACGGGCTACAAATAAGCCGCGGGACGCCGGTCAGGAGACGGCGTCGCGTATCTCGGCGACCGACGCGGGCGTCTTGAACGTCGTTCCGCCGTAGTGGGTCCGCGAAGCCGGATGACCCGCGTCGCGGAGCGCGGCGAGGAACTCGTCCATTCCGATCGCCGGCTCGCCCCAGTTCCCGTACAGCTCGTGTTGGTCGTAGTGCGTCGGGTCGTGGCGCTCGGCTTCGAGGCGGTCGCAGAGCCGTTCGGCCTTCGTCGCCTCGCCCATCGACTCGTCGACTCGCTTCCCGACCGCCGCCACGAAGTCGGCGTCGTGGATCGTCCCGAGCCACAGCGGTCCCGCGGTGACCGCGTCGTGCCCGCAGTTCGGACACGCGTCGGTGGGGTCGGCGATCAGCCCCCGCTCGTGGTCGCGCCAGTAACAGCGGCGACACCAGTCGACGTGGCCGAGGTCGTCAATTCGCTCGTTGGCGACGGTCGCGCTCGACTCGACCGCGAGATATGTCCGGACGTAGTGGCTCGTCGCGTGGGTGAACACGGGCGTGGCCGCCACGTCGTGGCGCGCGGCCGTCTGGACGCACGCGGACAGCAGCACGCGGACGCCCATCTCCGGGTGGAACTCCGTGTTGCGCGGGACGGTGCCGTACTTCCGGACGCCGCTCTCGAAGTGTGCGCCACACAGCGGCGCGGTGTCGGTCGCGGTCAGACAGAGCAGCTCGGCCGTGCCGTCGAACGCCGCGTCCAGAAACGGGGCGACGGTGCCGAACGGATCGAGGTCGACCACGTCGTAGTGGTGCCGGTAGAGATGCGGGTTCACGTCGGCCCGCTCGCAGGTGCCGTCGAGGCCGTTGCGGTTCAGATTCCGTTCCGCGAGCGCCGCCGCGTCCTCGTCGATGTCCGTACACGTCACGTCCCAGCCGGCGTTTGCTGCCCGCACGCCACGGACGCCGGAGGCGCACATCGCGTCGAGATACGTCCCCCTGCCCCCGCCGCGGTCGCCGTAGCCGCGCTCGGCCCACGTCCGCAGGACGGCGACGGTGAGGTCCCTGTTAAGTTCCTGTTCGGGGTTGAAGAAGACGCCCTCGCCGGTCCCCTCGCTGGCACCGTGGCGCGTCTCTGGCACCTCGACCGTCACGTCCCCCTCCGTTACCTCCATACCCCGACTCCCGGCGCGGCGGCGAAAAGCCACACGGATGTTCGTGGCGCGGACCAGTCGTCTAATCGTCGTCGCTCGCCGCGACGCGCTCGCGGAACGTCTCCGGCAGCGAATCCAAGTCGCCGGCCTGTACGCTCCAGAGGTCGGCGTACAGCCCGTCCCGCTCCAGCAGGTCGGTGTGAGTGCCGCGCTCGGTGACGCGGCCGTCCTCTAACACGAGCGTCTCGTCGGCGTCTTTCACCGTCGAGAGCCGGTGGGCGATGGCGAAGGTGGTCCGCTCTGCCGAGAGCGCGTCCAGCGACTTCTGGATGAGATACTCCGTCTCCGTGTCCACGGCGGAGGTGGCTTCGTCGAGGACGAGAATCGCGGGGTCCTGCAGGACGACCCGTGCGATGGCGACGCGCTGGCGCTGGCCGCCGGAGAGCTTGACGCCGCGCTCGCCGACGCGGGTGTCGTAGCCGTCCGCGAGATTCGTGATGAACTCGTGGGCCTCCGCCGCCTTCGCGGCCTCGCGGACGGCCGCGTCCGAGGCGTCGAAGTCGCCGTAGCGGATGTTGTCGGCGATGGTGCCGTCGAAGAGGAACGTCTCCTGACCGACGTAGCCGACGTGCGAGCGAAGCGACGCCATGGACACGTCACGCAGGTCGTGATCGTCGACGCGCACCGCGCCGTCGGTCACGTCGTATATCCGAAGCAGGAGCTTCAGGAGCGTGGATTTGCCGGCTCCGGTCGGACCGACGAGCGCGACCGTCTCGCCGGGCTCCGCGACGAAGGAGACGCCGTCGATGACCGTCTCGGAGCCGCCGTACGCGAAGTGAACGTCGTCGTACTCGACGCGGCCCTCCACGGAATCGAGCGTGACGGCGTCCGGGTCGTCGTCGACGTGGACCGGGATGTCCATCAGCCCGAAGACGCGCTCGCTGGACGCCAACGCGTTCTCGTACTGGTCGATGATGTTCGACACCTCCGCGAGCGGCGTGGCGAACCGCTGAGACAAGAACAGGAACGTGACGAGCGTCCCCGCGCCGAGTTGTCCGCTCGCGCCCGGCGGCGGGCCGACGAACAGCCAGTAGCCGCCGACGAGGAAGGTGAGCGTGAAGGAGACGCCGGCGAGCAGTTCCATCCCCGGCCGGTAGAAGTACGACAGCCGGAGCATCGCCATCGTGTCGTCGAACAGCCGCTTCGAGGAGCCGCGCACGCGCTCCGTCTCGTAGTCCTCGCTCGCGGTGGTCTTCGTCAGCTCGACGCCGGAGATCGCGTTTTCGAGTCGCGTGTTGAGCTTTCCGACCGCGGACCGGCGGGCGGCGTACAGCGGCTCGGCCCGCTTCATGAACCAGCGGGTGAACGCGACCATCACCGGCGCGACCAACAGCGTGACGACAGCGAGATACACGTTCTGCAGGAAGAGGACGACGCCGATGCCGAACAGCATCGCGCCGAGCCGCACGGAGTTGGACAGCGCGTTGTCGAGGAAGGATTCGAGGTTCTCCGTGTCCGACGAGAGGATGGACATCACCTCGCCGGTCTGCTTGTCGTCGAAGAAGCTCATGTCGAGCTGGCTCATCTTCTCGAAGCAGTCCACGCGGACGGCGTGCATCACGCCGTGGGCGAACTCGTTGGCGGCGACGCCGTACAGATACGTGAAGACGGCCGTGGCGACGAACGACCCCGCGATGAGCGCGACCGATAGCTCGAACGCGGCGGTGCCGCTGGCCGGAAGCCACGCGTCGGGAACCGCCGGCAGGGTGAACGCGCCGCCGTCGAGCGTGTTGACGGCCGCGCCGAGCACGACAGGGGGGACCAGCGACGCGAACTGCGCGAACAGGTTGGCGACGACGCCGAGCGCGAACCAGCCGTATCGCGGCTCGCCGTAGGCGGAAAAGAGCCGGCGCATCGGCCGCCGTACGTCCGCGCGGTAGCGGTCGAAGACGCTCTCTTCGGTCATTGCCACGGCTCCGTGACGCGCCAGTATATGTGTTCGGCTCGCACGGCTCAGTCGGTCACGCGGCGCGCAACGGCGAGCGCGACGGCCATGCCGACGCCGACCAGCCTGACGCGTCGCGGTGCGGCCTCGGCCGGCTCGAACTCGACGGCCAGCCCGAGTCGGTACGCGCGGGTCGCGAGTCCCAACAGCAGTCGCGGCGCGAGCAGATGGACGAGCGCGGCGACGGCGACGAGGAATCCGCCGAGTCGCCGCTCCCGGTCGGTGAGACGGATCTCCATACCGCAACGAGGGCCGGGGCGGACAAACGCTCCGGGGTCGCGGCGACTCACTCCAGCGGGCGATGCGGGACGATCTCCGGACCCTCGCGGACGGTGGCGGCGACGCCGAACACCTCCGCGAGCAGTTCCTCCGTCACCACGTCTTCCGGCGGACCCCAGTCGTAGGGAGTGCCGTCGCGCAGCGCGACCAGATTGTCGGCGTAGCGGGCCGCCTGTGCGATGTCGTGGAGCACGACGCCGACCGTCACCTCGTGGTCGCGGTTGAGTTCGCGCACGGCGTCGAGCACGCCGAGCTGGTGACGTAAGTCGAGGAACGTCGTCGGTTCGTCGAGTAAGAGTACGTCCGGTTCCTGTGCGAGCGTCATCGCGATGCGGGCGAGCTGCTGCTGGCCGCCGGAGAGGCTGCCCAACTCGGTCTCGCGCAGCTGTTCGATGCCGGTGACGGCCAGCGCCCGGTCGACCGCGTCGTGGTCGGACTCGGAGAGCGTTTCGAGGAAGCCGCGATGCGGGTAGCGGCCGTGTCGGACGAGTTCCTCGACGGTCAGGGAGCCGGGCGTGTCACCGTCCTGTGTGAGCAGCGCGAGCGAGCGGGCGAGCGACTTCGCGCCCATCTCGTACACGTCGTCGCCGTCGAACCGGACCGACCCGGTCCACGGTTCGAGCTGGCCCGCCAGCGCCTTCAGCAGCGTCGACTTCCCGGAGCCGTTCGGCCCGACGAGCGCCGTCATCTCGCCCGTCGGCAACACTACGTGGTCGCACGTCACGACCGGCTCGTCGGTGGTCGCGTAGCCGACGGTCAGGTCGTCGCCGACGAGTGCGGCCGCGGTCGCTGCGTCGGTCGTCGTCGTCGCGTCTCCGGCCGTCGCAGCTTCTGTCTCCACGTCGGCTGGCCCGCGCTCCGTCCGCTCCGAGTCGGGCGTCGGTCCCACGTCAGAGCTCACCCAGCTGTTGGCGTTTCCGCATCAGGTACAGGAAGTAGGGACCGCCGACGAGACCGGTGACGATACCGACCGGCAGTTGTGTCGGCGAGCCGAACACGACCGGGAAGAACAGCCGCGCGACGGTGTCCGCGACGACGACCAGCGCGGGACCGGCGAACGCACAGCCGACGAGCAGCCGCTTGTGGTCGGTGCCGACGACCGTCCGCACCATGTGCGGGACGATGAGGCCGACGAAGCCGACGATTCCCGCGACGGCGACGGAGGCGGCGGCGGCGACGATGCCGATCCCCGAGAGGAGAAACCGGGTGCGCTCGACGCGCATCCCGAGCGCGCTGGCGGTCGATTCCCCGAGCAGGAGGACGTTGAGCTGGCGCGCGCCCAGCGCCGTCCCCGGGAGGACGACGAGGACGACCCACGGGAGGAGCATCCGGACCTGCTCCCAGTCGACGCCGGTGAGCGAGCCGGTCGTCCACGCCACGGCCTGCTGGACCGTCCCCACGTCACCGGCGAAAAAGAATAGGGCCGTCTGCAGCGAGTTGAGTACCGTGCCGACGATGACGCCAGCGAGCACGAGCCGGACGGGCGAGGTGCCGCCCTTCCACGCGATGGCGTAGACGACGAGGAAGGCGAGCGTCCCGCCGACCGCCGCCGTCACCGGGAGCAGCGTCGAGAGCGCCGGAAAGGCGACGAGCGTCAGCAGGATAGCCAGTCCCGCCCCCGAAGAGACGCCGAGGATGAACGGGCTGGCGAGTTCGTTCTTCGTGACGGCCTGAAAGATAGCCCCCGACAGCGCCAGCGAGAGGCCGACCAGCATCGCCACGAGGACGCGCGGGAGCCGGATCGACCAGACGATGAGCGTGGGCTTCGCGAGGTCGTACGCCGTCGTGAAGCCGAGCGCGCTCGCCGCGCCCTCGCCGAGCAGCAGCGTCGCCAATACGTTCGGTCGGAGCCAGACGGCAGGGTCGGACACCGCCGCCCACGCCGTCGCGAACGACATCGGAAAGGTTCCGAAGCGAACCTGTATCAGCCCGGCAAGAATGGTTAGCGCGACCGAGACGGCACAGAAGCCGACGAGCGTCGGGTCGAGCCAGCCGAGTCGCCTGAGGGAGGCGACGCTGTCCGTCTTAGCCGCCACGCCCGACTCCCTCCGCGTGCATCTTGATTTTAGGTCTACCTAAGTTCCCAAAAGGCGTTCGATTCGCGGCGGCTACAGGTCGCCGTTGACGATGTCGCTCACGCGCTGGCGGTCGAACAGGTCCGCGTCGCTGTCGTACAGATCGCCTGCCAGCCGTTCGGTCACCACGAGGTTCGTGATCGGACCCTGATACAGCCCGCCGGCGCGGTGCACGTCGCCGTTCGCCACGGCGGTGAGTTCGCTCGCAACGTCGTGGTCTCGCATGAACTGGACGACCGTCTCCTCGAACTCCGCGGCGGATTTCCCCTCCTGTCCGCGGACGAGGAGCACGTCCGGATCGACCTTCACCAGCGTCTCGTAGTCGACTGCGCCGCGACTGGTGTGGAAGTCCCTGACGTTCGAGTTCGCGAGGGCGTCCCGGAGCTTCAGGTCGCGGAGGTGTTTGAAGCTCGTTCCCGAGCCGATGGTGTACGGATAGAACTGCTCCGGCTCGTCCCCGCCGCCCCATACCACTGCCGCCGACGGTCGCTCGCTCCGACCGGGGACGACCGGCGCGAGGTTCGTCCGGAACTGCTCGTGGACCGACTCGAACGCCTCGTACCGCTCCCGCTCTCGGAACACCGCCGCGAGTTTCTCGAAGGCCTCCATCATGGAGTAGTAGCGGTACTCCTCGTGCCACGGATACCCCGTCGAGAAGCTACTGTTCCCGAAGAACGGGCCGGCGTCCTCACGCACGTCGTCGATGTCCGCCTGCTCCCACCCCTTGAACCGGTTCATGAGGAAGTTCGGGTCGATGGTGTGGAGGTCCGCATCGAGCGAGTAGAACAGTTCCTTGCTCACGCTCCCGCTCTGTGAGAGCGACACCATGTCGCCTTTGTCGACGCTGACCCCCGGAATCGGATCGTAGTACTGCGTGTGATACCGCGACGTGAGCCAGACACCTTTCGGCGGTACCTGTCCGAGCGCGATCCCCATGTCGGCCCAGCTCCCGTTGTTAGCGACCCAGGTCTCCGGCACGCCGTCGAAGGTCACCTCGCCGACCGGCACCATCGAGACGGTGTAGCTCGGGTCCGAAGTCGGCGTTGCGGTGTCGGTAGTCGTCGCCGTCTCTGCCTCCTCGTTACAGCCGGCCAGCAGCGCCGCGCCCGCGGCGGCCCCCGTCAGGAAGTCGCGTCGTCGCATACCTCTCCCGTCATTTTTGGCTTGCCTAAAAGCATCGATCTTTCGGCGCGCCTAAATCCAAGCGGGTTCACATATTTCGCCGGGGATATAGGATTCCGGGGTGCCGACACCGGGTATGGCCGACATGAGCGTCGACGGCGCGCTGGCGAAGTACGGACCGAGCGAGATCAGCCGCGAGGACATCCTCGAACTCGACGACCCGAACTACGAACCCGGGAACGTCGCGGTCGTGACGGGGGCCGCGAGCGGCATCGGCCGCGCCACCGCGCTGTGTCTGGCGGGCAACGGACTTACGATCGCTGGCATCGACGTGGACGAGGACGGACTCGCCGAGGTGCGCGAACGCGCCGCAGAACTCGACCTTCCCGGCTCCGTCAAGCCGGTCACGGCCGATCTCACGGACGAAGACGACATCGAGGCCGCGGTCGCCGAGGCCGCCGAGTTAGGCGACCTTCGTTATCTCGCCAACATCGCCGGTCTCCAGACCATCGCGCCCATCGCCGAGTTTCCCGTCGAGAAGTACGACCTGATGCACGACGTGATGCAGCGCGCGCCGCTCCTCCTGACGAAGGCCTGCTGGCCCCACTTCGAGGAGAACGGCGCGGGCGTCGTCGGCAACATGTGTTCCGTCCACGGCCACATCGTCACGAAGGAGAAGGTCGCCTACAACACCGTGAAGTTCGGACTGCGCGGCCTCACGCAGTCCATCGCGGCGGAGGGCGACGGTTCGATCCGCGGCTTCTCGGTGTCGACCGGCTACGTGAAGACCGAGCTCGTCGCCGAGCAACTTCCGGATTCCGCCGACTCTCGCGACCTCACCGTCGACAAGACGGTCCAACAGGTGATGCTCGGGCACACGCGCGCGACGGAGATGATGGAGCCGTACGAGGTCGGGAATCTGTTCGTGCAGGGGTTCTCGGAACACGCCTCCCACCTCAACGGCGGCGACATGACCCACGACGGCGGGATGAGTCTGACCTACGAGTAGACGCCGCGAACCTTCTTGATATCCTACTGCTCGCTGCTATTGATTCGCCACGGCGTGTGTTCATATTGGCGGGTCGTTGCTCAACTGTGCAACTACGGTGGATGGGACTGAGAGGGGCCGTTATCGGCGGCTTCGCTGCCGATTGCTCGGGAGAGCGTCGCTCTCCCGGTGGGCGGTCGATCCGCCCCCGGCGTTCGGAAGACGCTCCGCGTCTTCCGCAGCCCAGCAGCAATCTGCGATTTCTGCGGACGACGCAAGCCGCGAGGTGACTGTGTCGCCTCGGCCCGCTCGCGCGGGGCAACCGCGCGAGGACACCGCAGCGAACGCAGTGAGCGAGAAGCGCAGCGAGCCGCGGACAGCGAGGTGGCGGAGCCACCTCGGACAGTCGACGCGACGCGACGACGACAGCGTGGCGGCGAAGCCGCCACGGGCCGTGCGAGCGGCACAGCCGCGAGCAGACGGGCGAGCGACCGGGGGCTTTCTACACTTCTTGTCCCAATAGTCCCCAGAGCCACTCTCAGCTGAACACTACCCCCGGCGTGCCGTGTGAAGATTCAAATACGGAGGGGGGAACCACACAGTCCGTGACGTAACGACTGCGGCGATGGGCCTCGACGGTTGTGCGGCCCACCTGTCGTCGCTCGACCACGGGCCGCCTGTTCGCCTCTACAGCCAGTCGGCGAAACAGCCGTCGACGAGGGTGTCTCGCTGGTTTCGGATGTACTCCGCCTGCATCCCCCAGACAGCCTCGGTGAACGGCTCGCCGGCGTCGAACCGCTCGCGAACCTCCCTGCGCTTCCACGAGGCCGGGGTTACCTCGCGGTCGACGCGTTCGCGCAGCGGGCGGAGATAGCGGTTGGCGTCTTCGGGGGTGACGCCCCGCGCTTCCAGTCCGTCGCGAGCGTACTCGAACAGCTCCGAGTAGAGCACATCGGGGTCTGTCGTCTCGTCGCCGTCGGCGGTGATCCACCGGAGGTCGGCGTCGAGACCATCCACGGCGGCGGCGTAGAAGTTCGCCTCCGCCGTCTCCCACGACTGCCCGTACACCGGATGTTCGAACCGGGTGAGCGACTCCATCAGCCCGGCGAACGCCGCGAGGAAGCCGATGCTGTCACGGACGGTCGGCTGGCCGGCGATGGGTCGAAACTCGATGCGGGCGTTCGCGCTCGACCGCGACGCCCCCTCGATGACCGGCCGGACCCACCGCCAGTAGGAGCCGTGCTTGTGCCGGTAGTGGGCGAACCGGCCGTCGAACCGGCCCCCTTCGCGGCTCTGCAACTCCGGTACGACGGTCGTGTCAGCCGCCACGCGATCGACCGCATCCTCGACGGTGTCGAGGTCGCGAGGAAACCGCACCTTTGGATCGTCGTCTGGATTGAGCACCGACTCGAACACGTGGATCCGGGCCTCGTCGGGCGAGTTCGCGAGCACCGTCTCGGGGTCGTCGACGTAGAGTTGCGGCGGGAACACCGGTGAGTTGACCCCGAGCGCCAGCAGTGGCCCGGCGATCCGAAGCGCGTACTGGAAGTACGTCGGCAGGTCGTCGGCCTGTGGCACCTGATAATGCGGCTGGATAGAGGTGATGAGACTCTCCGGCATCACCGTCTGTGCGTCCAATCTGACCCCCGGCGCGTCCAGCGACATGTCGTCGCTGAACGGCGTGTTCGCCATCGCCTGATACCGGACGGCGTTGCTCATGTTCGTCGCCAGCCGGACGCCGTCTTCCTCAATGCTGTCGGCGAGATACGAGTCGGGAGTTTCGCCGACGGGCGGGTGGGTCCACATCGCGTCTGAAACCAGTCGTAGTCCCTCCGCGACCGCGACTCTCTGTGCGGCCGCGAGCCGCGCCTGTACCTCCGCCTCTTGGGCTCGGAGTCCGTAGCCGGACAGCGGCTGTGGCGAAGTCTGCATCTCGGCGTTGTGGAGTCCCAACTCCTTCTCGAAGCCGACGTACTCCAGCAGTCGCCGCGGCACTCGCGCCAGCGCGTCCGTCTCGGCGTCGACGGCGTAGAACTCGTACTCCAAGCCGACGACGCCCTGCGGGTTGTTGAACGTCCCGTCGGAGAGCTCGCGTTTCAGCTCTGCTACCTCGCGCTCGACGCGGTCGGCAAACTCCTCGGAATCCGTCTCAAGTATCTCCTGAACGCGGGCAGCGAGCTCCGAGCCTGCCATACATGGTCGGACGCCCGCTACCTGTTAAAACCGTGGCCCGATCAGGGGAGCAGTGACCGAATCTGATCGCGGTGAAACCGAACGGCGGCTTCGCCGGTTCGCTCGGGATAGCCCGGTCGCGTCACCTCGCCGCGCGAGTCGACCGCGGACCGCACGACCGCGGTCAGCCGATCCGCTCGCGAGGGAGCCGGCCACGAGCGGATCGTCTGGTAACCGGCCCGAAACGCGGCCCGGAGGGGTTCGGGCTCCTTGACGTACCAGTCGCAGACGAGATGCTCGGTCTTCGCCGCCGACAGCGCCGGCGTCGCGGCGAGCGGCTCCCCCCAGTCGAGCACCGCCGTGACGCCTGCTCCGTCGTCGTACAGCGTATTTCCCGGGCGAAGATCCCACGGGAACAGGCCCGACGGCGGCGATGACGGCAGGTCGACCGCCTCGACGACGGCCTCGATGTCGCCGCGCAGGTCGGCCAACGGCTTGGACAGCGCGTCGAGTCCGGCCGCGAGATACGCGTCGCGCCACGCACGCCACTCCGTTGCCGTTGCGGCGAGGTCGCCATCGTCGAGCGCGAGTGGCCCGTAGCCGTCGAACGCGAATGCGTCGTGACACGCGGCGAGCCACCGGCCGAACGACCGGGCGACCGCCCCCTGCTCTGCGTCGGGAAGACCGACGAATCGCTCGTGGAGGTCAGCACCGCCGGCGCGTTCGACGACGGCGTATCCCTGCTCACCGACGGTGCCGGTCGCGAGCACCGCCGGTACCGGCACGCTCGTGCGCTCGCGAACGGCCCGCGCGAGCGTGGTCTCGACGCGGAGATCCTCAATTCGCGGGGAGAGCTGTACCACGAGGCTGTCGTCCGCGAAATCGACGAGTACGGTCCGCTTGCGGTTCCCCCGCGGCACCGGCTCGACCGTCTGCGGCTCGCGGTCGGGGAACTCGCGGGCGAGCGCGGTCGCGACCGGATCCATACGACGCGTACGCCGTCGGCCGCCAAGGAATCGACGGTTATCCGCGCAACACCGACGACAGTTCGCCGACGGTCCGAAGCGTGTGGTCCGGGGCGTGGTCGCCGGGTGACGCGTCGTCGGTGATCCACGCGACGGGGAGCCCGGCCCCGCGAGCCCCGGCCACGTCGTGCTCCAGCGAGTCGCCGACGTACAGCGTCTCATCGGCGGCGATTTCGAGGTCGGCGACCGTCCGCTCGAACGGGTCCGGATGTGGCTTTCGGCGGCGCATGTCGCCGGCGTAGACGACGGCGTCGAAGGCGTTCCCGAGGCCGAGCGCGGCGAGTTTCGTCGACTGTCTCGACTCGGGACCGTTCGTCAGGAGACCGACCGGGCCGTTGGCACGGGCGACCGAAAGCGCCGCCTCCGCGCCCGGCAGCAGCGACACGTCGGTCCAGTCGAGTCGCGCGACGAACGCCTCGGCCCACGCCTCGGCGTCGAGTCCGCGGCCGCGCTCGGCCGCCAGCCGCCCCATCGCGTCGGCGAGTTGCGCGGTCTCGGAGTCGTACGCCGTTATCGGCTCCATCGTGCCCCAGAATGCCCGTGGCTCGCTGATCGGGTCGTGACCCACGTCCCGGAACGCGGCGTGAAACGCCGCCTCGACGTCCTGATCGTGGCTACACAGGGTGTTGTCGAGGTCGAAAACGGTCGCGGCGTATCGGCTCACACGCCCACGAGGGGCGCGGCGGGCAAGAGGCGTTCGGCGCTCGGTCCATCCCCACGGTGCTTTAGTATGAGGGAGCGATGATACCAGATAATGAGTGACACGCCGGGTGAGCACCCGTCGCTGGAGGGGGCCGTCTCGGCATCGGCCGCCGACCGAGCGTGGACGTTCGAGGCAGTCCACTCCGTCTCCCGGACGTTCACGCTGACGATCGAACTGCTGGAACCGCCCGTCGACGCGTGGGTCTGCACCGGCTATCTGCTCTGTCGCATCGCCGACACGGTCGAGGACGACCCGTCGATTCCGCCGCGCGAGCGCGCCCGGCTCCTCGAACTGTACGACGCCGTCCTCGCGCCCGACGACCCCACGACGGCCGACGAGTTCCTCGACGCCGTCGAGCCGTACCGTCCCGCCGACGGCGGCCCCGACTGGGAGGTCGTCGACGAGACGGAGCGCGTGTTCCGCGTGTTCGCCTCCTTCGACCCGTCGGTGCAGGAGGCGATGCGTGCCGTCGTCCGCGAGATGGCCACCGGCATGGCGGAGTTCCTGCGCGAACACGCCGACGACGGCGGGCTTCGGCTCCGCACCGTCGAGGAATTAGAGGAGTACTGCTGGTACGTCGCCGGGACGGTCGGCAAGCTCCTCTCGAATCTGTTCCGCGTTTACGGGGCCGACGAGGCCGACCCCGAGGACGCCCGACAGTTCGCGCTCCTGCTCCAGCTCGTCAACATCGCGAAGGACGTGCGCGACGACTACGAGACGGAGAACAACGTGTATCTCCCCGGCGAGTGGCTCGCGGAGGAGGGCATCGACCACGAGGCGGTCGACGACGCCGGCGCCGTCGCGAGCGTCGCGAGCGTCGTCCGCCGGGTCGTCGACAGAGCGGCCGACTACGCCGGCGGAGCCCGCCGCTATCTCCGCACGCTCCCCGAGGACGAGGTCGGCATTCTCCCGGGGATGGCGATGCCGTATCTGCTGGCGCTGGCGACTATCCGCGAGCTCGACGAGCGCGCCCGCGAGGCCGTCACGCAGATCGACACCGTGAAGATGAGCCGCGAGGAAGTCGAGGCGCTGTACGCCGAGATGGCAGCCGGCCCCTCCCACGACGACGTGGAACGGCTCGCCGCCGCCGTCCGCGAGGGATCCTACCAGCCCGCGGTGCGACCAGAAGCCGACGACTGACGCGCTCGACTGCCGGGCGCGAGGCGCACGCAAACGCCAGCCGCCTCCGAGGGCTACCGCTTCTCGACCTGCGCAGGACAAGAAAGAGATTGTCGCTATCTGCGCCGCTTCGGCTGTGGCCCGTGGCGCGGCTGGAGAGGAATCATCCGAGCGTCGGTGGCGTCGTCAGTTCGGGTCGGGTCGGTACGTGCGCTGTGTGTGCGTCGTGTCGTCATCTGTGTCGTGTGTTCGGTAGTGAGCGAGCGATGCTGGCGACCTATGCGCGACGTACCGAGTGTACCATACCCACCCTGATGCACTGATTTATAATAAACTTTCATGTTTGATACGGCGGGACGGGTTCATGTAGCCGGCGGCCCTACGACGCTCATGCCCGAAATCGGAGCTATCGGTGCCGGTGCCGGCACCGCCGCCGCCGTCCACGCTCTCGACGACGCCGTGCCGGACGCGAACGTCACCGTTCTGGAGAAGTCCGGCGGCGTCTGTGGCCGCGCGGCGACGCGCCGGCGCGACGACGGCCGCTACCTGTACGACTACGGCGCCAACTACGTGAAGTCCGACGACGAGCGCGTCGTCGACCTGCTGACCGAGACGCTCGACGACGAGAGCCTCGTCGACGCGAGCGAACCGGTGTACGTCTTCGACGAGTCGGGGTCCGTCTCCGAGGGGCGGGACGCCGACGACCACAAGTGGAGCTACCGGCAGGGGCTCACCCAGATAGCCAAGCGACTGTTCGACGGCACCCATGCGACGATCCAACGGCGGACGCGCGTCGAAACCATCGAGCGCGACGGCGACGCGTGGCGGCTGACCGACACCGACGGCGACACGTGGGGTCCGTTCGAGTATCTCCTGCTCAACCCGCCGGCGCCACAGAGTGCTGCTCTCCTGCGCGGTGCCGACTGGGACGCGTCGGTCCGATCCGAACTGGCAGAGGCCGCCGAAACCGTCGACTACCGGACCATCTGGACGGCCGTGCTCGGCTACGAGTTCCGCCTCGATCGCCCCTACTACGGCCTCGTCAACGTCGACAAGAGCCACGAACTGGGGTGGATATCCCGCGAGGAGTGCAAGTCGGGACACGTCCCCGCCGGCGAGAGCGTGCTCGTCGCGCAGGCGAACCACGAGTGGTCGTGCGACCGCTACGACGCGGACCCCGCGCGGAACGTCGCGGCGCTCGCCGACCACGTCGCCGACATCATCGGCGACGACCGGCTCCGCGACCCCGACTGGACGGACCATCAGGGGTGGCGGTACGCGCTCCCCGACTCCGGCGTCGACACCGCGCCCGTCGCCGCCGCGAACGAGCACGGACTCTACCCGGTCGGCGACTGGGTGGCCGGCGAGGCCCGACTACACGCTGCCCTCCGCAACGGCCTCGAAACCGGCGAACAGATCGCGGACGCGGTCTGATGAGGGGAACTGCCCCCGAACGTGGGGAACTCATAAGCAACGCCCACGCGAAGGGCACGTGAGTCACGGCAATGAGTGACACACGATCCGTCTTCGAGCATCACGTTGACGCGTTCGGCGAGCAGGACCTCGAGGAGACGATGGCCGACTACACCGACGAGTCGGTCGTCGTCACGAACGCGGGCACGTTCCGCGGTCTCGACGAGATAGAGGAACTGTTCACGGGGCTGTTCGCGGAGTTCTCACAGGAGCACACGTCGGTCACTGTCGACGAGATGATAGTCGAGGGTGAGTTCGGCTATCTGCTGTGGCACGGGGAGACGCCGGACAACGTCTACGACTTTTGCACCGACACGTTCCACATCCCCGACGGCACCATCCAGTTCCAGACGTACGCGGGGAAGACGGAGCCGAAGGGTTAGAGATCCTTCCCGCCGTTCGCGTCGATGACCTCGCCGGTGATGAACGACGAGCGGTCGCTCGCGAGAAAGTCGACAACCTCGGCTATCTCCTCGACGGTGCCGAGACGGCCGAGCGGGGTGTCCTCGCGCAGGGTGTCCTTGACGTGCTCGGGGAGTCCCTCGACCATGTCGGTCCCGATGAAGCCCGGCGCGACGCAGTTGGCGGTCGTTCCCTCCGGAGCCAACTCCAGCGCGAGCGTCCGCGTGAACCCGAAGATGCCCGCCTTGGCGGTCGCGTAGTTCGCCTGCCCGAAGTTGCCGCCCTTACCGATGAGACTGGAGATGTTGACGAGGCGGCCCTCCTCCGCCGCGGCGAGGTCGTCGTAGAACGTCCGCGTGCAGTGGAACGCGCCGTCGAGATGCACGTCGAGCACGGTGTCCCACTCCTCGTGGCTCATCTCCGTGAACCGGACGTCCTGTGTGATCCCCGCGTTGTTCACCAGCACGTCCACCGCGCCGAAGGCGTCGTGGACCTCGTCGCGCATCCGCTCGACCTCGTCGGTCATCGTCACGTCCGCCTGCACCGCGACGCCCGACCCGCCGGCGGCCTCAACCCGGTCGACCGTCTCCTCGGCCGCCGCGCGCGACGACCGGTAGTTGACCGCGACCTCCCACCCGTTCTCCGCGAACCGCTCTGCGATACCGCGTCCGATACCAGTAGACGACCCCGTGA
Source organism: Halobacteriales archaeon QH_7_66_36 (assembly GCA_003021175.1). GTDB lineage: Archaea > Halobacteriota > Halobacteria > Halobacteriales > Haloarculaceae > Halosegnis. The sequence continues at coordinate 177,125 of PXQV01000015.1, forward strand.
CAACGCAGGTCTTCGACTCCATACTAGCGGTGGTTGTCAACAAGTAGCAAAAGTTCTTGGTCGCCGTTCGGCCCGTGATCACCCTACCGCGCGGGGAGCCGGACGACGGCGGCGATACCACCGACCGCGAGCAGGCCGCCGAAGCCGAACGCTGCCGTCCACGAGAGGGTTCCGACGAGCCACCCGGCCGCGACCGGCGCGACGAGCGAGCCGGCGATGGACAGCGTCATCAACACCGCGAGGCTCGTCCCGCCGGATTCGGGCGGTGACACCTCCTCGACGTAGACGTAGAACACGCCGGTTCCCAACTGCGTGCCGACGCCGGCGAGCAGCAGTGCCGCCGCGAACCCCCACGTGGAGGTGGCCGTGGCGGCGACGACGAGCGCCGGCACGACGAGCAGGAACGCGCCGACGATGACCGGGCGCCGTCTACGTCGGCATCCACGAGTTGAAGAACACGAACAGCGAGTAGGCACAGAAACTGCTGGTCGCGATGGCCAGCACGCGCCGGTCGGTCAACGCCGCGCCGAAGTTCGACAACGAGAGCTGCGTCTCGTTGCGCACGGGCTCGTCGAGCACGATCACGAACGGCACCAGCCCGACGACGGTGATGCTCGCGTACGCGGCCACCGCCGCCTGCCAGCCGAGCGCGCCCGCGAGCGACGACCCGGCGACCTGCGCGAGCGTCACCCCTGCGGGCGCGCTCGTCACGAACAGGCTCGTCCCCACCGCTCGCCGCGCCGGCGGAAACGACTGCCCGACGATGTTCGCGTTCGCCGTCCAGAGCACCACCGCCGCGGCCCCGCCCACGAACCGCGTGAGGAGATACGTCGGATACGTCGACGCAACGGTCCCCGCGAGCGCGGCGACCACGAACACCACCACGCCGCCCCACACGAGCACCCGGTTGTCGTACCGGTCCATCAGGAAGCCGCCGGGGATCTGCAACAGCACCCACCCGAGGAAGACGACGCTGATCGACAGCCCCGCGGCCGGTTTGTCGATGCCGAACGCATCGACCACCAGCGGCAGGATGCTCGCCGGCCCGAACAGGTAGGCGTTGAACCCGGTAGAGACAAGGAAACACGCGGCGAGGACGAGCCACGCCCGCCGCATCGACGTCTCGTTCATGCGCGCCCTCCTTCCGGGGCGGACAAAATCTCGGCGGTCGCGGTGATAGACGCGTGGCTGGTACAAGTAGCGCAACAAGTATGAGCCACGCACCTGTAAAGTCGCGTATGGCAACGCAGGAGCCTCCAGAAAAACAAAGGTGAGCGACAGCGGCGTCGTCACGGTTCCGGCTTCGCTCCGGCGGCGGCTCGACATCGAACCCGGCGACAAGCTCCGGTGGAGTACCGACGACGACGGTAATCTGACCGTGGAGATCGTCCGGCAGCGTTACGGCGCCTTCGAGGACTTCGAGCCGGTTCCGATGGGCGGCGACGGAAGCGAGACGCACGACGTCACCGGTCACGGAAACGACCCGGCGTTCACCGAGGACCCGTAGATGCCGGCTGCCGTCGTCGATACCGGCGTCCTCATCGGTGCTGCCGACGCCTCCGACCACAACCACGACGCCGCGCTCGAAATCGTCAACGCCATCGACCGCGGAGACTTCCCGACGGGCGGCGTCACGAACTACGTCGTCCTCGAAGCGCTCAACTGAATTCACGAGCGCAAACGACACGTCACCGCCGTCGACTTCTACCGGCGGCTCACCGACTCCCCTGGCTTCGAGGTGGTCCACTGTGCCCGGAAGAACTACCAACGAGCCGTGGAGCTGTTCGAGGCCCACGACACCCCTGCCTTCGGCGACGCCGCCACCGCTGCGTACATGCAGCGAACCGATACTGAATACCTCTACTCGTTCGACGACGACGATTCCGGTCCCTTCGGGTGGGTGACGCGGCTCAACACCGCCGACAACCCGTTTTCGTGACTTTCAGATGGAACGATTCAGCACTGTCCGCGCCGGCTTCTACAGGATTCGAGCGTCGGGAGGATAGTCCATCCTGGATTCGAACCAGGGTCGTAGCCCCCAGAAGGCTACATGATTGGCCACTACACCAATGGACTGACACGTTTGGTGGTTCTACAACTCGTCGCAGCTACTGATAGACGGTTGTCTGGTATCAATATTGCGAAACCGCGATGAATCCGGCCGGTTCAGTCACCGTCGGCGTGGTGTTCCCTCCTATGACAGTTCGCACAGAGCAGTTCACAGCGGTCGAGTTCACGGCGAATAGCGTCTCGTGGCTGCGTGTCCGCGACCATTCGTGCGATCCCGGCGGCCTTCCCGTCCGGATGATGGAAGTCGAGACATCTCGGATCGGTCGCATCACACCTGTTGCAGCCACCGAGGTCCTGCTTCCGTCTCAGGACCAGCATTCGCCGGTCGAGTGGGGGTTCGGAGTCGGTGCGTTGAGTCGGGTAATCCTCCGCGTGTAGCTTCCGGTGACAGTTAGCACAGATAGGTGTACAACGCCCTATCTCGGATAATATTCGCTTCTTGGAGCAGCCGTGGTTTACCATCCGGGTGACATCGAGGGTTTTCTCGTCTGTGTGGTGAAAATCGAGACACTCCGGGCGTGACTCACCACATCTCTCACAGTCGTAATTGTTCTGCTTGTGTCCAGTGAACCACCGACGAAGCGATCGCCGTCGCTCTTCCTTCTGTTGGATGCGGTTCTCCCTGTTCTTGTAGTACCATCGCTGTTGGGATGTGAGTTCTCCCCAGTCGTCCTCGGTTGGGAGTTCGAGCCACTCGGGTTTCGGTTCGACGGCCGTTCCACCGCTTTCCGCTTGCGTGTACGTCTCCAAGCCGGCCTGCTCTTTCGCCTCGTTCCAACTCCCAACAAGACGAACTATTGTCGTTGAGGACGGATTGAAACCCGACGCGTCGTACTGCGCTTTCGTCGGCGACTCCCCGAATCGTGCCGCTGCCTCGCGGAGGGCGTCGAGACACGTCTCGACCGTGGCCATGCTTCTGATGTCGCGGCATCCACAATAAACATCCGCTCACTCCCGGAACCGCTCGTAGGCCGCCCACGAGGGGTCGGTTCCCGGATGGTCGAGCCGTTCGCCGCCGGCGTACAGCCCGTCACCGTCGCGGACCCGTCCGGCGACGGCTGCGCGCGTTCCGCGGTCGCGGAGGGCATCGACCACAGCCTCGGCGTCGTCGGGCGCGACCGCAATGAGGAGCGTCCCCGACGAGGTGACTTGCAGCGGGTCGACGCCGATAGCGTCACAGACGGCGCGGACGCCGTCGCCGTACGGGAGCGCGTCGGGGTCGAGGGCGATCTGGACGCCTGCGCTCGCCGCCATCTCCGCGAGGCCGCCCTGCACGCCACACTCGGTGGCGTCGTGCATCGCATGAACCGCGCCGCCGTTGGCGGCGGCAAGCGCGTCTTCGACACACCCCGTCTCGTCGAGCTGTTCCTGTGCCGTCGCGACGGTTGCGGCGTCCAGTCCGAGCGCGTCGGGGAACATGGTCGCGAACAGGCCCGCCGTCTCTGCCGCAGGTCCGGTGGCGACGACGAGCGCGTCGCCCGGCTCGGCACCGTCGGGCCGGATCACGTCTTCGTGGTCGCCGACGCCGAGTGCGGTCGCCGCACCGACCCACGGGAACTCGACGCCCGCGTACCGGGCCGTGTGGCCGGTTGCGACGCTCACGCCGAGTTCGCGGGCGCGTTCGTCAATCGCCCGCCACGCCGCGGCGAACTGCTCGTCCGTCATCGCCGGCGGCAGCGAGAATCCCACCGCGACGTGTGAGGGCGCGATACCCGACACGGCCACGTCCGCGAGACAGATGTCCAGCGCGAACCGACCGGCGCGCTCGAAGCCGAGTCCCGGCGGGAGCGACAGCGGGTCGGTGGCGATGACGAGCGCCTGTCCATCCACGTCGAGGACGCCGAAGTCGACGCCGGCCGTCGGCCCGACGCGCACGTCCTCCCGGTCCGCGCCCAGACGCGGGTAGACGGTTTCGCGGAGGAACTCGCCGTCGACCTTGCCGAGATCCATGAGCTAGGCTCGATCGTCGGTGGCAAAGGTCTCCCGCTCCGGGCCATCGGCACCGCTAAGAGGCGACCGTCGCAAGCGCGTGTATGTACATCGGACGTTTCGTCGTCGTCTCGCCGTCGGTCGCCGCCTACCGCGTCTCCTCGCGGTCGTTCCCGAACCGACACGTCTACGAGCGGGACGGCGCGCTCGTCGTCGGCCCGACCGACGACGCCCCGGAGACGGACAACCCCTACATCGCCTACAACTGTTCGCGAACCGCGGGCGGGACTGCCGTCGTTGGCAACGGGTCCCACGTCGACCCGATCACGGAGAAACTGTCGCTCGGCTACCCGGCCCGCGACGCGCTCGTGACCGCGCTCCACGCGCTCGACTTCGAGAAGGACGACTACGACACGCCCCGCGTCGCGGCCACCGTCTCGACCGACGGCGAGGCGTACGTCGGCTGTGTCCGCCGGGACGCACTCCACGTCCAGCGGGCCGAGGAGCCGACGCTCGTCGCCACCTACGAGAAGAACACACCCGAATCGTTCGCGTTCGACGCGACGACCGCGAGCCGGGCCGCCCGCGAGGCGTACGACCTCGACTTCGAACACGCCGTCTGTGCCGCGGCCGTCGCGCCCACCGACGACGGCTTCGAGACCGCGTTCGTCAACGACTGAGCCGCCGATACTAAACGGGTCGCGGCCCTACGTACTGGCATGCTCGTCGGCGTGCTCTCGGACATCCACGGCAACAAGCCCGCGCTCGACGCCGTCCTCGCCGACATGCCGGACGTAGACGCACTCGTGTGTGCCGGTGACGTGGTCGGCTACAATCCGTGGCCGGCGGAGTGCGTCGACGCGCTCCGCGACCGCGAGGTGCCGACCGTCGTGGGGAACCACGACCGCGCGGTCGTGACGGACACCGGCTTCGGCTTCAACTCGATGGCCGGCGCGGGCGTCCGCTACGCCCGCGAGCAGCTGAGCGACGCCCAGCTCGCGTGGCTCGACGCGCTCCCGACCGAACGCACCGTCGACGGGATCAAACTCGTCCACGGCCACCCCGACGACCCCGACCGGTACACGTATCCCCGGATGTTCTCGGCGTCGCTGCTCGGCGACGAGGACGCACTCGTCACGGGCCACACCCACGTGCAACACCACGAGCGCTACGATGCGGGCGTCGTCTGCAACCCCGGCAGCGTCGGCCAGCCACGCGACGGCGACCCGGACGCGGCGTACGCGCTACTCGATACCGAGACGCTCGACGTGACGGAGCGGCGTGTCCCGTACGATGTCGAGGCGGTCGTGGAACGGGTTGAATCGGTCGATCTGCCCGCCGAAATCGGGACGCGGCTCCGGAAGGGTCGTTAAAACTCGACCGACTGGATCAGCTCCAGCGCCTTCTCGCGCTCGTCCCAGTCGACGAAGACGCCGACTGAGGTGGCCGAGCTGATCACGTCGTGGACGGTGAGGCGGTTCTCCGCGAGCGGGGTGAGCGTCCGGTAGATGGTACCAGGTTCGGTGGGGAGCCCCCCGCCGGTGACGCGGACGACGGCGAGACCGTCGTCGACAGTCACCGACGAGAGCACGTCGTCGGTGACGACGGCGTCATGGAGGATCGTCTCGGCCTCCTCGGCGTGGGCGGCGTCGACGTAGAAGGTGACGGAGTCCATCCCGCTGGAGACGGCGTCGATGTTGATGTTTGCCTCGGCGAGGGGTGCCGACAGCTCCGAGAGCACGCCCGGCTGGTTGCGGACGGCGCGGCCGGCGACGGTGATACACGACAACTGGCCGTCGCGGAGGTCGATGAGGTTCTCGAACTGCCCCTCGATGTGGGTGCCGCCGGTCAACAGGTCGCCGTGCTGGTAGTGGACGACGCGAACGTCCATTCCCTCGGTCTTGTACGCGAGCGCGGAGGGAGCGATGACCTCTGCCCCTCGAAAGGAGAGGTTGCGGAGTTCGTCGACGGTGATCTCCCCGACGTTGCGGGCCCCCTCGACGACCGTCGGGTCGCCGGTCATCACGCCCTCCACGTCGGTGACGATGACGACCTCGTCGGCGTCCATGTAGTTGCCGAGCATGACGGCCGTCGTGTCGGAGCCGCCGCGGCCGAGCGTCGTCACGTTGCCCGCGTGGTCCTGTGCGAGAAAGCCGGTCACGACGGGGACGAAGCCCTCCTGTGACATCGCGTCGGCCAGCGCCTTCGAGCGGCCCGTCGTCTCGTCCACGTCCACCTCGCCGCGCTCGTCCGTGACGACCGGCCACTCGCCGTGGCCCGGTTCGAAGAAGCGGGCGTCGACATCGCGGGCGGCCAGCGCCGCCTTCAGCATGCGAACGGCGGTTCGTTCGCCCATCGAGACGATCTCGGCGCGGTCTGCCTGCTCGGCGTCGAAGCTGATCGCGTCGAGCAGGAAGTCGGTCGTCGACCCCATCGCGCTCGCGACGACGGTCACTTCGTGGCCGGCCTCCACCGCCGCGGCGATGGAGTCGGCCGCCCGGTTGACGCGGTCACCGTTCCCGAGCGACGTGCCGCCGAACTTGGCTACGACGCGCATTCGATCACCCGAACTGCCGTACGGTCGTGCATGGGAGCCTTACCCTACCGGACGGGATAATCCCTTCCATGCACGGAAGCGTTGCCTCACCCGTCCGAGGGCGAGGGCGTCGAATCCGCAGCCGCGCCGTCGCCCACCGGCGTCGTCTTGCTCGCCGTCGCGTCCGACGAGGGGGCCTCGGTTTCGGGATCCGTCTCGTCGGCCGGCTCTGCGGGCGGTTCCGTTGCCGTCTCTCCCTCCTCGGCGGGTTCCTCCTCCGCTGCCATCTGCGCCTTCGGGTCGAAGGTGACCATCCCGGTGCCGGCGGTGTACTCGTAGGCGCGCCACTCCGGCACCACCAGCGCGCCGTTGAGCTTCCGGATGCGCGCCTGTTTGATCAGCGCGTCCGGCACGATCTCGTCGTTGAGCCGGAGTTCCACTAGCCCGTCCATCACGTACGCCAAGTCGTGGGGGAACTGGTCGCCGCCGCCACCGCCGCCACCCAGCGCGGCCCCGGCGAACACGGGGACGAAGCGGCCCTTACACACGTCGGCGCGTACGTCCTTCACGAAGTCGTACGCCTGTACCGGCTGGACGAGCGTGCCAAGCTCCGTGAGCGAGTCGACGATGACGATTCCCTCGTCGACCATCCCTCGGCCTTCGAGTGCGTTGTCGAGTTTGTTGCCCACCTCGTTGATGTCGCTCGGGTCGCGGACGGTCGTCGTGGCCTCGCGGGCCACGTCCGAGAGGTAGACGTTCAACTCGTCCATCCGCTCGAACAGGCGGTCGCGGTCGTCCAGCCGGTAGGTGAAACAGTCGACGATGTGGAACTGGTCCCGCTCCAGATACGGGAGCACGTTCCAGTCTAACGTGAGGAACTGCTGGACGACCGCGCTCGGCGGCTCCTGAAACGACACGAGAACGACCGGCTCGCCCCGCTGGAGCGCCCGCCACACCAGCTCCGCGCCCACCGCTCGGTCGCGCGTCCCGGCCTCGCTGGAGACGAGGACGAACGCGTTGCGCGGGAACCCCTGCGGCAGCGACGCGTCCAGCGCCGACACGCCCGGCTGTAACAGGTGGTGGCCGTGGTACTCCGTCAGCGGCTCGCCGGTTTCGGTCAGTCGGTCCCGACACGCCTCGGAGCAGAACACCCGCTCGGTGCCGTCGACCGTCGCCTCGACGGCGGCGTCCGGTATCGGGAGCCGGCAGAACGCGCAACTCGCCGCCGACTCGTCGTCGCCGGGTGGCGACCCTGCCCCGTCAGTCCCCTCGCTCATGTGCCGGCGTACGTCCTCATCCCCCGAACGCGTTTCGGTCGGCCGACACGCAGACTTGGGCGCGACCGTTACGCCGGGTAGCGTTCGGATGAGCGGGTCGTCGCTCGACTACGTAACCGTGGCGGGTGGGACTGAAAGGGGCCGGCGGCTTTCTATACCCTGTTGCTGGCACATCCAACCACATTGCGCTTATCCGAACACTACCTCACGGCGCGGCCGACCGTTGAAGTGTGGCGCACGCGTTATCGACTCGCATGGAGGTGCGCGACGCCGTCGAGGCGGACGCCGAACGGATGGCAGAGTTGACCGGGTCACCGACGGACGTGATGCGAAATCTCGTCCACGACCGAACAGTCGTGGTCGCCTACGAGGGGAACCCGGAGACGGACCCGACGGCAGCCCACCCTCGCAAGGGCGAGGAGACGCTCGGCTTCGTCTCCTACGACGTCCAGCGACAGACGGTCCACGTGACACAGATCGAGGGGACACCCGAAGCCTGTGACCGACTGCTCGACGAACCGGTCGGCTTCGCGGCACGAGAGGGGATGGACGCGGAGCTGCTCGTCGCGGTCGACGACGAAGAGCTCCGAAACGTCGCGAAGAACGCCGGCTTCACCAACCACGGCGAGGGGCCGCGGTTCGAGGGTGTCCGGACGGTTCGCTACCGGCGAGAGCCGTAGCTCCCCTCAGCTATCCGCGGGCGCGATGTCGCCCGTCGCCTCTGCTTCGACCGTCTCGGTCGCCCGGTTCGCGTCGATTGCCTCGACGACCAACTCCGCGACGTCGACGATCTCGATGTCGTTCTCGAAGTCACCTGTCTTGCGGCCGTCCTCGTACATCGTCATGCACATCGGGCAGGCGACGACGAACTTCTCGATGGCCGCGCCGGCGTCGGTGTCTTCGAGCGCCTCGCGGAGTCGCTCCTCGCTCGGCTTCTCCTCTTCCTCCTGTTCGAGCCAGAGGCCACCGCCACCCCCGCCACAGCAGAAGGAGTTGTCGCGGTTGCGCGGCATCTCGTGGAGGTCACAGCCGGTCGCGCGGACGAGTTCGCGCGGCGCCTCGTACTCGTCGTTGTACCGGCCGAGGTGGCAGGGGTCGTGGTAGGTGACGGTGTAATCGAGTTCCGTCCCCGACAGGCCGAGCGCGTTCCGGTCGACCAGTTCCTCGACCACCTGCGTCCAGTGGTACACGTCGACCTCGCCGTCGGCGTTCCACGGCTCCTCGACGTCGAACGGCATCATCGGGTCGTCGGCGAACTCCGCGAAGTCCACCTCCGGATACTCGTTTTTGAACGTGTTGTACGAGTGCGGGTCGGTACAGACGATCTTCTCGAACTCGCAGTCCTCGAACGTCTCGACGTGGTGGCCCGCGAGTTCGACGTAGAGGAACTCCTCGCCGACCCGGCGGATGTCGTTGCCGTCGTACTTCTCGTCGTCGAAGAGGATACCGAAGCTCACGTCCGCGGCGTCGAAGATGCGCGCCAGCGACTCCGCGACCTGCTTGTTCCGGTCGTCGTAGGAGGGGTAGTCGCCGACGTACCAGAGATACTCCACCTCGCGCTCGCGGGCGTCGGGCACCTCCACGTCCACCCCGTCGGTCCAGTCGCCGCGCGTCCGCTGGCTGTTGCCGAAGGTGTTCCCCTTCTGCATCACGTTCTGGAACACGTCCTGCAGGCTCGACTGGATGTCACCCTGATCGGTGAGCTGTCGGTTCAGCCGGGTGAAGCTCTTCAGGTGCTCGATCTCGACCGGACAGGCGTCCATGCAGGCCATACACGACATGCACGACTCCATCGTCTCGGCGGCGATGACGCTCTCGCCTCCGTCGGCGACGATGTCCCTGGTATCGCCGCCGGCGTCGACGGCCTCGCGGTACTGTTTCAGGTCGAGGATCACGTCCCGCGGGTCAAGATCACGACCGGACGCCTTCGCGGGACACACCGACGAACACCGCCCGCACTTCGTACAGGCGTCCTGATCGAGCAGCTCCTTCCACGAGAAGGAGTCGATGGACTCCGCGCCTGTATCCGCGTCAAGGGCGGCGGGCACGCCGGGGAGACGCTTGCCCGCCTGCGCGTCGCGCGCGACGATGTTGGCGAACGACGACACCATGTGGAACGGCTTCGCGTACGGGATGGCGGCGATGAAGACGAACGCGAGCAGCGCGTGTGACCACCACATGACCGGGTACGCGGCGGCGGCCATCGCGGGCGTCACGCCGGCCACCTGCAACACGTCGGCGACGAACCAGCCGACGAAGGACACCTGTTCGAAGCTCGTGAACTCCACCGCGCCGTCGACGATCTCGGCCGTGCCGAGGATGCGCAGTCCCTCTTGGAGATAGCCGCCGACGCCGAGGAGAAACAGCGACCAGACGAGGAAGTCGTCCTCCCGAGACGTGTGTTTCCCGCGGAGGCGGTCGGTCCGCACGACGTAGCGTCGCCACAGCGCCACGGAGACGCCGGCGACGAACAGCAGTCCCATCGCGTCCATCACGAGCGAGTAGGAGAGATAGAAGTCGCCGACGAAGAAGGACTGTCGCTCGCCAGCCAGCAGGGCCGTGAGATTGCGATAGACGTCGATGTCGATGGCGAGGATGGTTGTCCCGATGAGCAGCGTCATGAAGCCCCAGAAGATGAACGCGTGCATCACGCCGCCGACGAGATCACGGTTGAACTGCTTCTCGTTCGAGCCGACGATCTTCGCCGCGCGGACGATTCGCCCCGAGAGGTCGTCGAGTCTGTCGAACCAGTCGTCGTCCCCCTCCGCGTAGCGCGCGAACCGCCCGTACACGCCGTACGCGAAGACGATCAGCGTCAGCGTCGCGAGATAATAGAAGACGAGCTCACCGACCGGAGAGATGCCCCAGAACGTCTCCCGTGTGACGGTCCCACCCGTCTGTAACGGCGCGGTAATCGGCATATAGGGTCACAGGCAAGCGACAGGTTAAATCTTCTCAACCCCTCCCTGCGTGCGAGTCTCGCAAACTGCGGCGTAGCGTCACCCGCCAGCACACACGTCAGGCAAGCCCGGCTACGACCCCGCATTCATAAGTGAATCGACGCCGTCAGCTACCGTTCCGATGGACGAAAAGACAGAAGAGCTCCGGGACATATTCATGGACGTTTCCGAGGAGGAAACCGTCACCGAGCAGCAGGACGACGACCGGGGCTCACTGGCCGAAGGCGGGGGAGATGCCGCCCAGATAGCGGACGTGATAGTCGAGATGCGCGACCGCTACGACTTCTCCACGGAGCTGGCCGACGACGACTTGGTGCGCGTCGTTCGCGGCTACTTCGACGGCTCATCGGACGCGACGATAGCCGACGACCTCGGCGTCGCCCGCGACACGGTCGTCCGCGCCCGTCTCGACCTCCACCTGCTCCGCGACCGCGACACCGAAGCGCCGATCGAACTGTCGGCGCTCCGCGAGCAACTCGACGGCGGCGCGACGACGAGCGACGCGGCCGACGCGCTCGACATCTCCGAATCCACCGTCCGTCGCTACCGTCGCGTACTCGACGCACAGGCCGAATCGCGCCGCGTCTCGGCGCGGTTCCAATCCGCGCTCGCCGATGCCGCCCCCGACGCAGACCTCTCTGGTCGCATGACTGACGAGGCGACCGAAGACGGACTGGAAGACGCTACGGAAGGCATGGAGACGAACGTCTCCTTCTGAATAGCCGCTCGTTTGCGGTCGCCGCCGCTTCGCGACAGCCGCTGTAGACTGGGCTTCACTAAAGACGACCTGTGGACTGTGCCGAGACTTTATATACGAATCCGCGGCCAGCCTCCTCGTGACCTGACCGTCGCACGGGCGGAACTCGACGGGAGCGCGGCTCACCCGCCCGTGTTTGGAGCGACTGAGCCGCCTGTTAGCCAAACCGTGTGACGCACACGTCGTTCACCGCCACGAGCGCCGCCCCCCGCTCGGCGAACGACCCCGTCCTCGGCCACTCGACGGGCTCGGTGACGCCGAGTCGGTCCAGAACCGACGTACACTTTGACGCTCTCACCCTTAGCTGTCGACATCGTCATCCAGACGCAGAGGCCGTCGCCGGCCCCCTCGTGAGCGTTGAGCGACGTTCCGGTAGCATAAACTCCCTCGTCGTGAAGCCCGACGTATGGACCGGGCTCGGCTGCGACGGGTCTGGCGGCGAACGGTCGGCCTCTCCGGGCCGGTCGCCGCCGAGACGGTCGTCCGGACGGCCATGCGGACGACCGACGTGTTCGTCGTGGCGCTGTTCTCGCCGGCGGCCGTCGTCGCCGTCGGCCTCGGTGATCTCTACGCGCGGTTCCCGCTGCGGGTCGGACTGGGGCTCGGCGGCGGCGCCATCGCGCTCTCCTCGCAGGACACCGGCGCGGACGCGGCGACGACCCGCGACGAGGCCATCACACAGGCGCTCCTCATGGGCCTTCTCGCCGGAATACCGATCGCAGTCGGTGGCCTCCTCTTCGGCGAGGCGGCCATCCGCGTGTTCGGCGCGAGCAACGAAGTCGTCACCGTCGGGGCGACGTACGTCGCCGTCGTGTTAGCGACTGCGCCGGCCCGCCACGTCACGCTCATCGGCGCACGCTCGTTGCAGGGCACCGGCGACACCCGGACGCCGATGTACATCAACGCCGTCGCGAACCTCGTCAACATCGCCGGGTCGGTCACGCTCGGCCTCGGCCTGTTCGGCGCGCCGCGGTTAGAGGTGCTCGGCGTTGGTCTCGCGACCGCGGGCGCGAACGTACTCACGGCGGGACTCTTCCTGAGTGCTATCGCCGCCGACCGAACCGCGCCGTCGTTCGTCCGGCCGCGCGACCCCGTTATCGCGAAGCAACTCCTGCGCGTCGCTGTGCCCCGTGCCATTGAGGGGTTCGCCTCCGAGGCCGCCCAGTTCCCGTTCAACGCGCTCCTGCTGTCGTTTCCGGCCGGCGAAGCCATCACCGCGGGCTTCCAGATCGGGCGACGGCTCTACCAGCAGGCGACCGCGCCGGTGTCGCGCGGCTTCAGCGTCGCGGCGTCGATACTCGTCGGACAGTCGCTCGGGAGTGGCGACACCGACGCCGCGCGCTACGAGGGCCGCGCCGTGACGGCGCTGGGCGTCATTCTCGTCGGCGCGGCGGGACTGCTGCTGGCTGCGCTCTCGCGGCCGGCGGTCGGCCTCTTTACCGACGACCCGGAGACGGTGCGGTTCGCGGTCGCGTTCGTGCGACTGTACGCGCTCTCGGGGGTCGCGCTGGCGACGTTCGGGACGATGTCGGGGAGTCTCCGCGGTGCCAGCGAGACGCGAATCCCGTTCTTGGCACGCACGACGGGCATGTTCGGGCTGTTCCTCGGTGCCTCGTGGCTGCTCGGCTCGGTCCTCGGCTTCGGACCGCTCGGCGTGTACGCGGGTATCGGCGCCGCCTACGTCTGGATGGCCCTCGCCGTGCTGTGGGGCTTCGAGCGAACGGGATGGGCCGGGCGCGCCGCGACGATGATGGCCGAGCGAGGCACAGAGACGGCGAGCGACGACTGACCTTACCGCTCGTCCAGCGGGACGAACGTCTGCTGCTTCCCGCCGGTGTACCGGGCGCGGGGCCGAATGAGCCGGTTTTCGGCCTGATACTCCAAGGTGTGGCCGATCCAGCCGGCGGCCCGCGACATCGCGAAGATGGGTGTAAACATGTCCACGGGGATGCCGAGTTGGTAGTAGACGGTGCCGGAGTAGAAATCGACGTTCGGCGCGATCCCCTTCTCGACGAGTCCCGCGTCGTCGAAGTGCGACTCGATTTTGTCGGCCATGTCGTACCACGTGGGGTCGCCGGAGCTTTGCCCCAGCTCCTCGGATTTCTTCTCGAGGATCACCGCACGCGGATCCTTCACGGAGTAGACGCGGTGGCCCATGCCGGGGACGCGCCACCCCTCATTCTCGCGGCGGTGCCCGACGTACTCGACGGGGTCCTCGTCGGACGCGTCGATATCGAGCAGGAGCTCCATCACGTCCTGATTCGCACCACCGTGGAGCGGCCCGGAGAGCGCTCCGATACCGCCGGTGACGGCCGAGTAGAGATCCGCCAGCGTCGAGCCGATCACCATCGCGGTGAACGTCGAGGCGTTGAGACCGTGGTCAGCGTGGAGGGTGAGCGCCTGATCGAACGTCTCCTCGGCGACCGGATCCGGCTCTTCGCCGGTGAGCATGTAGAGGAAGTTCGCGGCGTGGCTCAGGTCCGACCGCGGTTCGAGCGGTTCCTCGCCGCGGCGGTAGCGGTCGAACGCCGCGAGCACGGTCGGAATCTTGGCGGTGATCCGCCGGCCCTTCCGCTGTGCGGATTCGAGTGTCGCGTCCTCGGCTTCCGCCTCCGGGTCCGGGTCCTCGGCGGAGAGAAACGACACCAGCGTCCGAATCGCGGCCATCGGCTTCTCCTCGGCGTCGGCCAGCGCCGCTGCGGTGTCGAGTACGGCGTCGTCGACCGCCCGCTCGTCGGCCATCGCCGACTCGAACGCCGACAACTCCTCGGCGGTCGGCAGCTCGCCGTTCCACAGTAGATAGATCACCTCCTCGAAAGAGGCCCGACCGGCGAGATCCTCGATATCGTACCCCCGGTAGACGAGCCGGCCCGCCTCGCCGTCGATGTAACTGAGCGACGACTCGGAGACGAGGACGCCTTCGAGCCCTTTCTGCAGTTCCTCGGACATACCCCCGGGTTTCCCGGGGGATACGTTAAGGGTTATCGTTCACGTACGAAGGCGACCGATCGTCGCGTACGTTTTTGTCCCTCCCGAGCAAGCGACGTGTATGGCACGGGAGGTCGAGTACGAACCGGTCAGCGTGAAGCCGCTGCTGGCGGAGATGAAGGACACCGCCGAGCTACTCATCGACCTCTCGTACTCCGCCGTCCTCCTCCAGTCGGACGACGTGGCAGAGGAGGTGTTGGAGCTCGAAGCCCGGATGGACGTGTTGCAACTCCGGGCTCGGATGAGCCTGCTGATGGCCGCGCGCAACCCGGACGACGCGGAGGCGCTCGCGCCCGTCCTCGGGGTGGTCGGCGCGGCAGAGAAGATATCCGACGCCGCGGGCGACATCGCGAAGGTGGTCATCGAGGACATCGGCCTGCCGGAGGCGATGCGGGCTGCGCTTCCGGAATCCGTCCAGACGCTCGTTCGGGTTCGGGTGGCCGACGACTCACCGCTCGCCGGGCGCACGCTCGGCGACGCCAACCTCGAAACGGAGACGGGCGTCCGCGTCATCGCTATCCGGCGATCGGGCGACTGGCTTACTGATCCCGGCCCGGACACGACGCCCGAATCCGGTGACGTCGCACTCCTGCGCGGCCCCGAAACCGGCGTCGCCGGCATCTACGAACGGCTCTCCGGGGAGACGTACGCGCCGCCGGAGCCACCGGCAGAGCCGTCTGCGGATCTCGACCGCGCGATGGACTCGGTCGTGTTGATGAAAGACGTCTCCGAACTCGCCGTCGATCTGGCGTACGGCGCGGTGTTGTTCGACGACGACGACCTCGCGTCGGAGGTGTTAGAGCTCGAAGCCGAGGTCGACGCGCTCCAGTCGCGCTTCGAGGCGTGGACGCTACAGGCGGCCGCCGAGGCCGAGGACCCGGTGTCGCTGCGCGGCCTCGTCCATCTGGCCGGCGCGACGGAGGTCATCTCCGACGCCGCCCTCGAAATAAGCGAAGGTGTCCTCCGAGGCCTCGGCACCCATCCGGTCATTCAGGAGGCCGTCCTCGAATCCGACGAGGTGTTGGCCCGCTACGAGGTCGCGACCGACAGCCCGCTGGCCGGTGCGACCCTCGGCGACGTCGCTGTCAAGACGGAGACGGGCATGCGGGTCATCGCCGTCAGGCGCGGTGACGAATCCAAGTCGCCGACCGGGAAAGAACCGGGCTGGGTCGTCTCGCCGGGCCCCGACACGGAGCTGCAAGCCGGCGACGTGCTCATCACGAAAGGGACCGGGGCCGGGGCCGAGCGACTGGAGGAACTGGCCGCCGGCGACCACAGTGAAGACTGAGACCACTCACACATCGACGGGGACACGGGATGCCCCTCCAGTGTGTCACTGCGTTCAATCCCTACTAGCTCTCGCGGGCGAGTCGCACCGCGCTGACGACGGTGATACCTGCCGCGACGAGCAGGCCGAGTCCGACCGCGAGGACGAACCCGAGTGCGAGATACGCCACGTCCGAGTAGCTGCCGGCCGGCCCGGTGACGGCCCCGTATGTGAAGAAGACGGCGACAGCGATACCGACGACGAAGCCGATTGTCGCGTTCCGCCGGACGCGCAGCGCCGCGAGGAACTGCGCCGTCCCCGGCCGGTCCGGTTGCTCCTGTGTCACACCGCGCCGTACGCCGGGCGGTCGCAAATGGGTTCCGACAGGCGAACGGTCTCCGTCGACTGACCGGAACAACCACAAAATGTACCCGACGGGCCGCCACCACACCTACCCATGCAGCGCGACCGTCGCACGCTCGCTCGCGTCGCCGTGGCTCTCCTCGTCGTCGCGCTCCTCTTGCCCGCCGGCGTCTCGGCGCTCACCTACTCGCCGACGGATTTCGAGCCGGGGACCATCGACGAACCGGCCGATAATCCGACCGTCGTCGGGATTCAGGGGTTCCACTTCCAGGGGCGCAGCGCGGCGAAGAAGCCTGCCCGCCTCGCCTCCATCGACGGCGACGGCTCGTTCGGCTGGCAGTTCGCCGGCGACCGGGTGAACGGCGTCTGGTTCTACGACGTGGACCCGCTCCCCAACGGGAATCTGCTCGCCGTCTCGACGACGCCGGGCGGGACCGTCGTCTTCGAACTCGACCCCGAGACGCGCGAACCCGTCTGGACCGAGCGGCTCGACATGGAGGACACCCACGACGTGGACCTGCTCCCGAACGGGGATCTGCTCGTCGCGAACATGCGGGAACGCGACGGCGACGAGCCGCCGGACGACCGCGTCGTCGTCTACAACCGCTCGACCGACGCGATCACGTGGGAGTGGACGTTCCGCAACCACTACCCGGAATCGACGGACGGCGGCTACAACGACGACTGGACCCACGTCAACGACGCGGACGCGACCGGCGACGGCCGGATTCTCGTCTCCCCGCGCAACTTCGATCAGGTCATCCTGATCAACCGGTCGACGAAGGCCATCGAGATGCAGTTGGGCGACGACGAGGACTACGACGTGCTCAACGAACAGCACAATCCGGACTGGCTGGTCAGCGAGGCGGGGCGACCGACGATACTCGTCGCCGACTCCGAGAACAACCGGGTGATCGAGTACGAGCGCCGCTGTACAGGCGACCCGATGACGACCGCGCCACCGGGCTGTTCGTGGAACGCGACGTGGACGGTCGGCGTCGAGGGAAACCTCAACTGGCCGCGGGACGCCGACCGCCTCCCGAACGGCAACACGCTGATCACGGACTCCCTGAACCACCGCGTCATCGAGGTGACGCCGCAGGGCGAGATCGTCTGGGAGTACTACGCGACGTGGGGACCGTACGACGCCGAGCGACTCGGGGCGGCGAACCGCTCGGCCCCCGGGACGGGCGGCTCGGCCGCCGGCCCGACGATGGCCGACGCCGATGCGACCGGCGAGTACGCCCTCTCGGGGAGCGCGAACGATCCCCCCGTGCCGAGCGAGGCGAGTGGCCCGGCGGTGCTGCTGGCCGACGCCGGACTGGACGGGCCCGCACGGACGTGGAGCCACGTCGTCCCGTGGGTGAAACCGGTGTGGGCGTCCGGCTGGGAGTTCGTCGCCGCGGTGACGGGACTGCTCGTCGGGCTCGGCTGGGCGGGAGCAGAGGTAGCACAGAATAGGGACCGGCTGGCGGCCCGGCTCGGTGCCGACCGGTAGCTACGCGGACTCCGGTTCGTGGTCGACGCGGCCGTAGATGAGGTCGCGGAGGTCGTTGGCGTCCTCGACGTCCTCCAGTTCCTCCCGCTCGATGAGTGCGGTGCTGTCGACGTTCTCGCGGCGAGTGCTGTCGACGACGTACACCGACCGGGTGCGCGTGATCTCACCGACCGAAGACATGATGCGGGCGCGCTTCTCGGCGGTGCGGGTGAACGCCGAGTGGCCGGTGAGCAGCGACTCGTCGGACTCCTCCGAGACCGTCTTGAACGGCGCGCGCTCGGTCGGGTGGACGGTGTAGCCGGCCTCCGCAAGTACGGCGACGACGCCTTCGTCGTCGGGTTCCGGCTCGGGCTCTGCCGGCTCCGGGTCGGCGTCGCGAACCTCGTTGGCATCCTCTAACACCTCGACCGGCGAGGAGAGCGGCCGGTCGAACACCTCTTCGAGGCGTGCGGCCACGTCGACGGAGGCGCTCATGCCGTCCTCGTACTTCGAGACGGTGCGCCGCGACACGCCGAGTTCGGAGGCGAGTCGGCCGAGCGACCAGTCGCGCTCCTCGCGGGCGTCCTCCAACACGTCGCCGTCGATGTTGACGTAGAGGCCGCCGGGGGCCGCGTAGATGAGCGGCGGCACCTCCTCGACGAAGAGGTCGACGGCGGTGTCCGGCGACACCGCCGGGACGCCGTGACGGAAGTAGACGACGCCCGGCTTCAGTTCCTCGTCGCGGGTGCGCAGCGACAACACGAGCGGCGTCGCGTTGAGATAGTGGCCGAGACGGCGCATCTCCGCGCCGGTGGCCCCGTCGAACGCGTCGACGTTGGCGAGCACCTTCACGAGCAGGACGTCCTCGCCGCGCCGCGCCGCGAGGTCGAAGCTCTTGGGACGAACCGCGATGCGGTCGCTGACGGCGAAGCCAGCGTCCCCCAGCATCGCAGTGACGTTCCCTATCAGCGCCTGCCGTGACATACATCATACTAGCCTCGTCCTCCGATAAAGGTATTGCGGCAGATTCGGCCCCTTCAGGCGGTTTTCCGCCCGAACGAAAGGGGCTTTATGTTGTAGCGGCACCCTCACGTATGACAATCGTCGGGCTGGACGACACCGACTCGCGCGAGCGGGGGATGTGCACCACCCACGTCGCGGCCCGCCTCGCCGAGCGACTGGACGCGTCGGCCCGCTATCTCGTCCGCCTCAACCCGGCGGTGCCGTACAAGACTCGCGGCAACGCCGCCCTCGCCGTCGTCACCGACCGGCCGCCGGAGCGAGCGCTCGCAGTTGCCGAAGAACTCGTCGACAGCGCGGCGATGACCGGCGACGACCGCACGAATCCGGGCGTCGTCGTCGCGCCCGGAACGCCCGCCGATGTCCCCGCCGCCGTCGCCGACTGGACCGACCGCGCGATGCGGGACCTCCTCGACCCCGAGACGGCCCGCGAGCACTGTCTCGACCACGGGTATCGGACGGCTGCGTGGGAGTCCGGACAGGGGCTCGTCGGCGCGCTCGCGGCCGTCGGCGCGCCCCGCGCGTGGGAGCGTGCCGGTCTCGACCCGACGTACGAGACGCTCACCTACCGCCAGCGCGACCGCTGGGGCACCGACCGCGAGGTGGACGCCGACTCGCTGTTCGCGGCCGCCGACGAGTGGTATCCGCGCGTCTGGGACACCGTCGACCGCGAGCCGGGAGAGCCGGTCGCCGTCCCGAACACGCCCGGCCCGGTCCTCCACGGTATCCGGGGCGACGACCCGGCGGCGACCCGCGACTGTGCCGCCGCCGTCGACTCCGAACCGGTCGCGCACCGGGCAACGTTCACGACGAATCAGGGCACAGATGCGCATCTCGCCCCCGGCACCGTCTCGGCCGTGCGCGACGGTCGCTCGTACCGACTCGACGGCACCGTGTCGGATGCCCCCGAGACGCGACGCGGCGGCCACGTCTTTCTGGAACTCGCCGCGGACGACGCCACGCTCGACTGTGCCGCCTTCGCGCCGACGGGACGCTTCCGCGACCGAGTTCGGGCACTCCGGGTCGGCGACGAGCTGACCGTCTGTGGCGAGGTCACCGACGGGACGCTGAAGCTGGAGAAGTTCGCCGTGCGCTCGCTCGTCCGAACGGAGCGCGTGACGCCGACGTGTCCCGACTGCGGGCGCACGATGGAGTCCGCGGGCCGCGGACAGGGGTATCGGTGTCGCGGGGACTGTGACACGGCCGCGGCGTCGAAGGTCGAACGCGCCACCGACCGGCGGCTCGACCTCGGTTGGTACGAGGTGCCGCCGAGCGCTCGTCGGCACGTCGCGAAGCCGCTCGTCCGCGGCGGCTTCGACGCGCCCGTCCACCCGGACCGGTAGCTACCCCTCGGCCGCGAGTAGATACCGCTTTCGCGCCACGTCGCGCACCGGATCGAGGTCGGCGGGTCGCGCGAACCGGACGGCGTCGGCGTCCGACCCCGCGACCGGGCTTCCGCTCGTCGCCGCCCGTTCCACGGCGTAGACGACCGGCAGGATGTTGCGGCCCTCTCTCGTCTCGTGGCCGACGCCACAGAGTCGGAGCGCCTCCGGCGACGCCCGGACGCCCGTCTCCTCTGTCAACTCACGGACCGCCCCGACCGCCGGCGATTCGTCGGCTTCGAGGAAGCCGCCGGGGATGTCCCACTCGCCTCGGTCGGGCGAGGCCGCGCGCCGGACGAACAGCGCTCGGTCGCCGTCGAGCACGACGACCGTCGCCACCGGCACGGGGTTGTGCCAGACGAACGCCTCACAGGCCGGACAGTAGCGACGCTCGCGGCCCTCGCTCTCGCGTCGGTCGGTCGCGGTGCCGCAGTCCGGACAGAAGTCGGCGGGCTCCCCCGTCACGTCTTCAGCCCCGACCCCGTCAGGGGGACGACCACGTCGTCGTCGGGGGCGACGACCCCCTGCTCGCGGTACTGCTCCAGCGCGGCCGGCGCGACCGCACAGCTCGGCTCCGTGTAGAAGCCGCGCTCGTGGAGGCGGTCGAGCGTCGCCTCCACGGCCGACTCCGACACCGCAATCGCGTCGCCGTCGGTCGCCTCGATGGCATCGAGGATCTGGTCACGGCGCGCCGGGTCGCGTATCTGGATGCCGTCGGCGAGGTCGTTCGTCCCGCCGTCGGCACCGTGGAGCGCGGTCGCGATCGGGGCGTAGCCCGCGGCCTGCGCGCCGAGCAGTCGCGGCATCGAGTCGGTCCAGCCGGCCGCGCGCAGCGCCCGAAAGCCGCGGTACGCGCCCAAAAATAGGGTGCCGTGGCCCAGCGGCGTGACGACGGCGTCGGGGACGCTCCAGTCGCGCTCGGCGGCGACCTCGTAGGCGAACGTCGCCGTCCCGGCGTAGAAGGCCGGGTTCCACGCGTGGCTCGCGTACCAGCCGCCGCCCGCCTCGACGGCCTCGATGCAGGCCTCGGTCACCCCCTCGCGTGACCCGTCGATCCGGACCACCTCCGCGCCGGCCCGCTCGATGGCCCGTACCTTCGACGGCTTCACCGAGGCCGGGACGTAGATGCTCGCGTCGATGTCGGCGCGGGCGGCGTAGGTGGCGATTGCCGCGCCCGCGTTTCCGGAGGAGTCCTCGACGACGCGGTCGACGCCCAGTTCGGCCGCCAGCGACAGCGTCGCCGTCGCGCCCCGGTCCTTGAAACTCCCCGTCGGGTGGACGTACTCCAGCTTGAACTCGCAGTCCCACTCGTCGCCCTCCGTCGTCGGGGTGAATCCCTCGCCGAGCGTGACCTCGGGCCCGGTGGGGAGAAACGACTCGAAGGCCCACAGGCCCGCCGTCGGGTCGAGGTCTGGGTCGCCGTCCGGGAGCGGTCGCTCGGCGAAGTCCAGCGGCGCGCCACACGTGCAGCGCCAGCGGTCCGCGTACGTGGCTCCGCACGCGGCGCATTCGAGCATAGCGGTAGTGGGGCACGTGTCGGCTTGTCGGTGTCGGTCCCGAGCGACGGCGCGCCCCATTACGCGCCGGTCGCGTAGCGAAGGAGTGCGGCGACGCCGCCGAACTCGGCCAGCAGTCGTTCGCCCGCCTCGGTGTCGGTCGAGACGAGCGTCGCCGCCGCGTCGCGCCCGTCGGCGAGGTCGAGCAGGTGTTCGACGGCGTCCTCGCGCTCGCCCGCCGTGGCCGAGACGCGGGCACCACACGCCGAACACTCGTGGGCGGGCGTGTCCCGACTGCGGGCGACCGTCTCGCGTTCCTCGCGGCCCTCGGGACACTCGTAGGTCACCACGTCCTCGCGGAGGGCGACGGAGACGAGCAGCTGGTCGACGGCCCCCGTCCGGAGGTCACGACGCACCCGCTCGAACCCGTGTGTCGCCTCCTCGCCAGTGCGGCGTCGGTTGAGGAACTCCGCCACCAGTTCCCGCTCCCTCTCGTCTCCCGCGCCGGCGGCCATCCGCTCCACCGGCTCGGTGAGAAACGTCGTGTCGCGGCGGTAGCGGAACGACGCCACCGGCTCGGGTGGGGAGACGAGCACCTCAGTCGTCGGCTCCGCACCGGCGTCGACGGCTCCCGCGAAGAGCACCAACCCGTTCGTCGGTGGGCTGTCGTAGTAGCCGAGTCGGTCTTTCAGCGCCGTGAGCGCGTCCTTGACGGCGGTGCGGGTTCGCTCGCTTTCGATGTCGGCCGCCTCGTCGCGTTCTCGCGTGAGACGCGCCGCCGCGTCGAAGACGGGCGTCTCCTCGGGGACGTAGACGCTGAGCAGTCGCGGCTCCGACGTCTCGTGCTCCCGAAGCTCGTCGACCGTGCGTCGGAACACGTAGCGTCGTGTCGCCGAAGCCGCGTGCTCTTGCCGACGCATTGGCCGAGATTGGCCGACTGCCGACAAGTACCTGTCGCCCGTCGTTCGCTTCTCGCTCGCGCCGGTCGGTTTCGCTAACGTTTACACGAGGGGTGTCTACACGTCGCGTATGGCCGATACCGACGACTCGTCGATTCCGCTCTCGTGGATAATCATCTTCCTGCTTCTCACGCTCGGACTGGGAGCCGCGGCCGTTCTCTTCGTGGGCGGCGACCTGATCGCGACCGCGCTGATCCCGGTGTAGTCACATCGACTCGGGGGCCGCCACGCCGAGCACGTCCAGCGCGTTCGCGACCGTGTGTCGGGCGGCGGCCACGAGCGCGATCCGCGCCTCGCGCACCGCCGGGTCCTCGGCGGAGAGCACCGGGCACTCGCGGTAAAAGGCGTTGAACGTCTCCGCGAACTCGCGGGTGAACGTCGCGACCCGGTGGGGTTCCAGTTCGGTCGCCGCCTCGTCGATCACGCCGGGGAACCGCGCAATCGACCGGAGCAGGTCGCGCTCCTCGGGTTCGGTGAGCGCGGCGGCGGTGGCCCCGTCGGACACCTCGTCCGCCTCGTCCAAGATGCCGCAACACCGCGCGTGGACGTACTGGACGTACGGGGCAGACTGCGCCTCGAAGTCGAGAGCGCGTTCCCACTCGAAGGTGATCGCCTTCGTCGGCTGTTTGGCGACGATGTCGTAGCGGACGGCGCCGATCCCGACCTGTTTGGCGATGCGCTCGATGTCGTCGTCGTCGAGTTCGTCGCGCGTCCGGTCGTCGAGGCGCGTCTCCACCTCCTCGCGGGCGCGGTCGATTGCCTCGTCGAGCAGGTCGTCGAGGTCGATGCCCGTGCCCGCGCGCGTGGACATCTTGCCTTCCGGGAGGTTGACGTAGGAGTAGATGACCGTCTGGAGTTGGTCGGCGTCGTTGCCGAGCAGGTCGAGCGCCTCGCGGAGTTGGCCCGCCTGTAGCTTGTGGTCCTCGCCGAGCACCGTCACCGCGCGGTCGTAGTTGTCGAACTTCCACTCGTGGTGGGCGAGGTCGCGGGTCGTGTACAGCGAGGTGCCGTCGGAGCGGAGGAAGACGAGGTTCTTCTCGAAGCTCGGCAGGTCGAGTTGCCACGCGTCCGCCTCGTAGACGGCCTCGTCTAACTCCTGTAGCCGCGCCACCACGTCGTCGGTGGAGCCGTCCCGCATGAACCGCGTCTCCTTGACGAACTCGTCGAACGCCGCGGGGAGCCGCGCGAGACACGCCTTCATCCCCGCGAGCACGCCGTCGACCACCTCGCTCACGCGCTCGTGGGTCGCCTCGTCGCCCGCCTCCAGCCCCTGTAAGATGTCGTCGATTTCGGCCTCAGCCGCCTCGATCGCCTCGGGGGTCGCTCCATCGGTCTCCCCGTCGAGGAACTCGTTGCCCGTCCGGTAGTAGCGTACGAGGTCGTACTCGATGCGGTCGCGCTCCGGCTCCGGCAGGTCGCTCTCGTCGAACCGCTCGTATGCCCACGTGAACAGCGCCATCTGTCGGCCGGCGTCGTTGACGTAGTAGTGGCGCTCGACGTCGTTGCCGGCGTACGCCAGCAGGTTGGCGACTGCGTCGCCGATGACGGGATTGCGGGCGCGCCCCACGTGGACAGGCCCGGTCGGGTTCGCGCTGGTGTGTTCGACGACGACCGAGTCGCCGGTCGGGGCGAGACGGCCCGCGTCCGGGCCGGTGTCGAGTGCGCCCTCGAAGTACGCCTCGCCGGGAGTGAAGTTCACGTACGCACCCTGCTGTGTGACGCCGCCGACGTACGTCGCGTCCGAGAGGTCGACGGCGTCGGCGAGTTCGTCGGCCACCTGCGGCGGGGGGGCGCCGGCCTCGCCGGCGAGTCGGTAGGCGACGGAGGAGGCGAGCACCGCGTCGACACCCTCGGGCGGCCGTTCGATACCGAGGTCGTCGGTCGGATACTCGCGCGCACGCAGCGCGTCCGCCAGCACCGACTCGACCTCCTCGCGGAAGGCGATGAACATACGCGTCGTTCCGTGCCGGCGCTAAAGGCGTTTGCGAAGCGCGTGCCCAGAGAGACGTCTGGACGACGCTGGCGACGCGCGGCCGCCCTAGGTCTACTGGCCGAGGTAGAGGTCGCGGACGCGCTGGGCGTTCCGAATAGTGTCGGCGTCCGCCTCAAACCTGTTCTCACCCATGTCGAGGACATACGCGCGGTCGGTGACATCCAGTGCTGCGGTTACGTTCTGTTCGACCATCAGCACCGCCGTTCCCGCTTGGCGAATCTGGTCGACGTGTTCGAACGTCTGCTCGATGAGCTGGGGGGCCAGCCCCGCCGACGGCTCATCGATGAGCAGGACATCCGGGTCGGGCATCAGTGCCCGGGCCATCGCGAGCATCTGGCGTTCGCCGCCGGACAGCGTCGCGGCCGCTTGGGATTGACGCTCCGCCAGCCGTGGAAACAGTTCGAACATCTCGTGACGGCGGCCGACATCGTCGGCGTGAATCCCTCCGATGTCGAGGTTCTCCGCGACCGTGAGGTTCGGGAACACGTTCGATGTCTGGGGAACGTACGCGACACCGTGGGTCACCATCTGGTTGGATTCGAGATTTGAGCAATCCTCGCCACCGATTTCGATGGTTCCGTTCCACAGCGGGAGCTGCTTGAACAGCGCTCGCATCAGCGTGGATTTTCCGGCACCGTTCGGCCCGAACACGAGCACAATCTCGTCGTCTTGGATATCGATGTCGACGCCGTACAGCACTTGGAGGTCGCCGTAGCCGGTCTCGACGCCACGCGCGGAGAACATCGCGTCGTCGAACCGGCGGAGCGTCTCGATGTCGGACTCGGTCTCGCTCATGCGTACCCTCCGAGGTAGGCTTCGACGACGCGCTCGTCGTTCTGCACGATGTCCGGCGCGCCGGAGGCGAGCGTCGTTCCGTTGTGCATGACGACGACACGGTCGCAGTGCTGCATGACGATGTCCATGTCGTGTTCGATGAAGAGGATGGTACGGCCGTGGTCGTTCAGCTCTTCGAGCCGTCTCAACAGGTCGTCGGTCAGCGACGGATTCACGCCCGCAACCGGTTCATCGAGCAGGATGATTTCGGGGTCCATCATGAGCACGCGCCCGAGCTCAAGCAGTTTCCGCTGACCGCCAGAAAGCGCACTACCGTAATCGTCGGCGAGATGGTCGAGTTCGAGGAATTCGAGCGTCTCGTCGACACGCGTCTGAACCTCGTGCTCTTCGCTGCGGACGGTGCCAGACTGCAACAGCGGGCCGAGCGCGCGCTCGCCGGTCTGGTTCGTCGCGGCGAACGCGAGGTTCTCGCGGACGGTCATCCCACGGAACGTCTTTGGCGTTTGGAACGTCCGGCCGACGCCACAGCGCGCCACCTCGGTCGGGGACAACCCCTGTATCTCGTCGCCGTTCAGGCGGACGGACCCGCTCTCAGGTCCGTGGACGCCCGTGATGCAGTTGAACAGCGTGGATTTTCCAGCGCCGTTCGGTCCGATAAGGCCGGTGATGGATTCGCGTTCGACATCGAAGCTGGCACCGTCGACGGCGACGAGACCGCCGAACGCCTTCACCACCTCGTCGACCGCAAGCAGCGCGTCGTCGCCGGTCGTCGCATCGGCGGACGCGGTGCTGTTGTCGGCACCCATCACTCACTCCCCTCCTCTTCGCCGAGCGCTTCGATTTCGGCGGGATCGCCGAGCAGGCCCTCCGCCCGGTACCGGACCACGAGCACGAACAGCAGGCCGACGATGACGAACCGCATGCTCGGGATGAACGACGGATTGTTCGGGAGCGGCCCGAATATCGCCGGGAGCAGGCCGGACAGCGCGTCCGGAAGCGTCGCCTGCATCCAGTCGTAGACGGTGGTGATGAACCGCGTGGACTCCTCGAAGGTCATCACCAGCACGGCACCGACGACCGCACCCGTGTTCGACGCGGCACCGCCGAGCAGCATCGCTGCCCACACGGTGAACGTGACCTGTGGGACGAACTGCGCGGTGACGACGCTACCGATGTAGTGCGCGTAGACGCCGCCCGCGAACCCCGCAATCATGCCGCCGATGACGAACGATTTCAGCTTCACGAGCGTGGTGTTCTTCCCGAGCATCTTCGCGGCGTCCTCGCTCTCGCGGACGCCCTTCAGCAGGCGGCCGAACGGGGCGTCGAGCACGCGCTCGACGAGCAGATAGACGGCGAGCAGACTGAGTAGCGAAAAGGCGAGGTACGCGAGCTGCCAGCGGTCTGGACCCAGCGCCGCTTGGCCGGGCTTCGGGACGCTGTTCATACCGAACGAGCCGTTCGTCAGCCACGCCTCGTTGACGAGCACGTCGCTGAACACGCCGGCAAGCGCGAACGTCGCAATAGCGAGATAATGCGTACCGAGGCGGATACTCGTCGCCCCGATGAGCGCGGCGAGCGCGCCACCGACGAGCGTCGCGGCGGCGAGACTCACGGGGAACCCCCACGGCATCGGCAGATTGAACCCGACCGTGTAGCTGGCGTTCGTCACCGTCGACGGCGGCGGCATGGTCAGGATAGCGGCGGCGTACGCGCCCGCAGCGAAGAACGCGACGTGCCCGAAGTTCAGCAGCCCCGTGTAGCCGTAGTGAACGTTCAGGCCGAGCGTGAGCAGGCCGTAGATGCACGCGATGGTGGCGACGCCGACGACGAACGCCGCCCACCCGGTGAGCAGTGCCATCAGAACTCACCCCCGCGAATGCCTTCCGGCTTCAACAGAAGCACGCCGACGAGGATGAGGAAGGCGTACGCTCGCGTGTAGTTCGCGGACAGATACGTTGACCCGAAGTTCATCGCGAGACCGATACAGAACGCGCCGAGCATCGCGCCGTACGGCCGTCCGATGCCGCCGAGCAGCGTCGCCGCGAAGATGACGATGAGGTACTCGAACCCGACGCCCGGCCGGAACGGCGAGAACAACACGGCGTACAGCACACCAGCGAGCGCCCCGGCGGCCGCGGAGAGAAACCACGTCTGGCGGATGACGCTCGTAGTGTCGATGCCGGCGGTCTTGGCGAGCGAGCGGTTGCCGCTGGTGGCGCGCATGCGCTTCCCGAGCATGGTGCGCTGGAGCAACAGGTGGATGGTGAGCATCGTCACGACGCTCGCGGCGATGACGCCGAGTTCGAGGTGGGTGAGTCGGAACAACCCGAAGTAGTCCTGCCGGCGCAACAGGGGAATGGGGAGTTGGCGCGCGTCGACGCCGACCCACCCCTGGAGTAGGTTCCGGAGGATGAACGATACGCCGATGGAGGTGATGAGCAGGGGAAGCGCGCCACGGTCCGAGATAGGCTCGAAGAACGTCCGCGACACGGCGACGCCGAGCGCGCCGACGACGACGGTAGCGACGACGGCGGCGGCGGGCAGCGGCAGCGACACGCCGAACAGGCCGCCCGCGAGGAACACCGTGAGGTACGCGCCGTACGTGAGAAATTCGCCGTACGCGAAGTTGATGAACCGCGTGACGCCGTAAGACAGCGTAAGCCCGACGGCACCGACGGCGATGACGCTTCCCTCGATGAGACCGGAGACGACAGCCTGCAGGAACGTATCGAGACCCATACTGAGACGGGGAGGGCTTACAGCGCCTCTGGCGGCAGACGCCCGGCTTCAGTCCACTCGCCGTCCTGTGCAATCTTGATGGAGAACGGCGCGACGATGTCGCCGTTCTCGTCGAAGTTGATGGGACCGACGAGTCCCTCGTAGTCGACATCGCTCCCGGACTCGATTGCGCTGGCACCCGCGGTGTAGGCCGTGACGGTCTCCTCGGGCGGCGTTGCGACCGTCGAGATGGCGTCGGCGACGTTCGGGCCGGTGAGGTCGCCGCTGCTCGCGGCGACTTGTTTCATAGCGAGACCCATGACGTTCATCGCGTCGTAGGTGTTCGTCGCGAATATCTTCGCCCCCTTATCCCAGCCCGCGTAGTCGGTGATGGCTTCAAAGAACTCGTCCAGTCGGCCGGCGCTCTGCGCGGACTGGTAGGCGGCGGCGTTCAGCCCGAGCACGTCGTTCGTGACCTGATTCTCGCTCTGGGAGAGAAAGTCCTGATTGGTCTGGTCCTGCGTGACGAACCAGTTGCCTTCGTAGCTGGCTTGGTAGCCGGCTTCCGTGATTTTGACGCTGTCCTCGACCGAGGCGATGAGGACGCAGATCTCGGGGTCGGATTCCATCATCTGCTGGACCTCGGAGGAGTAGGAGGCCTTCCCGGTGCGGATGTCCAAGGCGGTGGTGACGGTGCCGCCGAATTCCTTGAGTGAGGACCGCACCGGCTCCTTGAACGACTGGAACACCTCCTTGTTTCCGACCATGAGCGCCATGCGCTCGTAGTCTTCGAGGGAGTTGTACTGTTGGTCGCGGGCGGCTTTGGCGATGGCGCGCCCGCCCAGCGAGTCGGAGGACACCGTCCGGAACACGTAGTCGCCGCCCCGGTCGTCGAGGGAGGTGGTGCCGGCAGTCGGCGTGATTACGGGCACTTCGTTCTCGATAAGCGTGTCGATGACTGCGGACATGGTGATGCTCGTCGGGCCGATGACGCCGTCGACGTTCTCTACGTTGACGAGACGGTCCGTCGCTGAGACGGCAGCATCCGGTGACGCTTCGGTATCGCCTTGGACGACCGATACCTGACGCCCATCGATGCCGCCTTGTTCGTTGATTTCGTCAACGACCATGTTCACGACGGGCAGGACGTTCGCCCCGACCCAACCGTAATTACCAGAGAATGGCAGCAGGACGCCGATGGTGAGGCTGCTATCGTCGCCCCCTGTCGTCGTATTGTCGCCACCGCCCCCGTCGCCGTCATCGTCACCGTCACCGTCACCAGTACAGCCGGCGATGGCGGTGACGGTGGCTGCCCCTCCAGTTCGCCGCAGGAACGCCCGTCTATCGACTTCCATGATAGCCATGTTCATAATAGGGCATCAAAAGCATTTGCCCGTCCGTAACACCTGTCAAAATCGTGGGACGGAGCCGTAATGTCGTGTGTGCCGGGCAGCGCGTTCTCGCCGCTACACCTCTCGACCGTCGTCGGCCCTGTTACAGCTGTCATACCCGGTCGGCGGCGACCGACCAGCAAAAAGTCGGAAAACCCCGATAGGTTTCACGACTCCCACTGTGGCTCGGTAGCGACGCCAGTATTCGCGATGCTCGCCACGGTCAGGTGCCGGGGAGGTCACCGCCTGTGGCCTCGTCGAGGTTCACGGCGACGTTCTTCGACTGGAGATACGAATCTAGCGCCGCCAACCCCTTCTCGCGGCCAATTCCGGACTGCTTGTAGCCGCCGAACGGCGTCTGGTTCGTGTCGCCGAACCACTTGTTCACGTAGACGTTCCCGGCTTCGAGACGCCGGGCTGCGCGGTGTGCGCGCCGCACGTCGTTCGTGAATACGCCCGCAACGAGACCGTACTGCACGTCGTTCCCGATTTCGATAGGGTCCTCGCCGTCGCCGTACGGAATCACCGACAGCACAGGCCCAAAAATCTCCTCTTGGGCGACCCGCATCCCGTTGTCGACATCCGCCAGCACGGTCGGCCGAAGGAAGTAGCCGTCGCCGTCGAGTGGTTCGCCACCCACCGCGAGCGTCGCGCCTTCCTCGACGCCAATTTCGACGTACTCGCGGACGCGCGCGAGATGCTCGGCGCTGTTCAGCGGTCCCATGTCTGGGTCCTCGCTGCCCGGGCCGAGGTCGTAGGCCCGAGCGCGGTCGGCGATGCGCTCGAGGAACTCGTCGTACAGTGACTCGTGGACGATGGCGCGGTCGGCCGCCGAGCACACCTGACCGGCGTTGGCGAAGATGCCGCGCTCGACCCACGACACCGCCTCGTCGAGGGCCGCGTCCGGATAGACGATGGCGGGGTTCTTCCCGCCGAGTTCTAGGGTTACCGGCGTGACGTTCTCCGCAGCGGCCTTCATAACGTGCTGGCCGGTGAGCACGCTGCCGGTGAACGTGATGGTGTCGACGCCCGCGTGGCCGGTGAGTGCTGCGCCCGTCTCGCCGGCACCGGAGACGATGTTGACCACCGACTCGGGGACGCCCGCCTCGGCGCACAGCTCCGCGAGTCGGTACGCGGACAGCGGCGTGGTCGGTGCGGGCTTCACGACGACCGTGTTGCCGCCAGCGAGTGCGGGTGCGACGCCGCGCGCGAACAGGTTTCCGGGGAAGTTCCACGGGACGATTTGCGCGGAGACGCCGTACGGCTCGCGGACGGTGTAGTCCACTTGGCCGGTGCCAACCGGCACCGAGATGCCCTCCAGTTTGTCCGCAGCACCTGCGTAGTATTCGAAGTACCGCGCCGCGCTCATGATGTCTGCGCGCGCCTGCGAGAGGGGTTTGCCTTGGTCGCGGGACTCCAGTTCGGCCAGTCCGTCGGCGTGGTCGCGGATGCGCTCGGCGACGCGATAGAGGGTGCGGCCGCGCTCGGCGGGGTCAGTGTCACGCCAGTCTGGGAACGCGTCGCTGGCGGCCCGTACTGCGCGGTCGACATCCGATTCGTCGGCGACGGCGACCTCGGCGAACGCCTCGCCGGTCGCTGGGTCGACGGTCTCGACGTACTCCTCACTGGCAGGCGGGACGCGTTCGCCGCCGACGAGCAGGTCGTGTTGCACCACGGTCTCGGTATCACTCATGCCCGTGATTCGCCGTCGAGTTACTTGGTACCTCGTTTCGTGGTACTGATGGTAGCCGCTCGTGGGCGGTAACGCCACGCTTTTCCACGCGTTCGCCGACGTGGGAGTATGCCGAAGCAGGTCGACGACCCGGATTACCACCACGTGAACCACACCGCCGCCCAGACCTGCGGGTGGACGGCCAACGCGCTCCGGAGTGAAGGCCGCTGCTACAAGAACCAGTTCTACGGCATTCAGAGTCACCGCTGTATCCAGATGACGCCGGTCGTGAAATGCAACGAGCGGTGCGTCTTCTGCTGGCGCGATCACGCCGGCCACGCCTACGAGCTAGACGACGTCGAGTGGGACGACCCAGAAGCGGTGGTCGACGCCTCCATCGAACTCCAGCGGAAGCTCCTGTCGGGCTTCGGCGGCAACGACGAGGTGCCCCGCGAGGCCTTCGAGGAAGCGATGGAGCCGCGCCACGTCGCCATCTCGCTCGACGGTGAGCCGACCCTGTACCCGTACCTGCCGGAACTCATCGACGCGTTCCACGACCGCGGTATCACGACGTTCCTCGTCTCCAACGGTACCCGTCCGGCGGTGCTCCGTGCGTGTGACCCGACGCAACTGTACGTCTCCGTCGACGCCGCGGACAGACACACCTTCGACGAGACGGTGGGTGCCGTCGAGGACGACGCGTGGCCGAATCTGCTCGACACGCTCGACGTGCTCGCCGACAAGGAGGCGACGCGCACGGTCATCCGGACGACGCTCGTGGATGGCGTCAACATGCACCCCCCGGAGTGGTACGCGGCGATGTGCCGGCGGGCGGACGCCGACTTCGTGGAGCTGAAAGCCTACATGTACGTCGGCCACTCTCGCGGCCGCCTCGACGACGCGAACATGCCCGACCACGACGCGGTTCGCGCGTTCGCCGAGGAGATGTGCGAGTTCCTCCCCGACCACGACACGCTCCGCGAGGTGCCACAGTCCCGCGTCGTCCTGCTCGCCCGCGACGAGGACACCTGGGTGCCGAAGCTGAAGGGCGGTAGCGACTTCTGGGCGCGGGACTAGTGTATCAAACGGAGCGCGTCTGTGTGTCCACAGTGATGAAACGAAGAACGATGCTGTCGGCCGCCGCCTTCCTCGCCGCGAGTGCCGGATGCAGTTCGATCAGGTTCGGATCGACAGCAACTACGATCAGTTGGAGATGGAAGCCGTCGAAGACCCGGACCCCGACTCGTCGTTCATGGTCGAGTACACCGACCTGACGCCGCGGCTACGTGACCCTGTCGACGCCGCTATCTCCGACGGAGCGGTGCGACAGTGTCACCAGTTCGATAACGGCGAGCACTCCGACATCGAGGCCCTGTACGACTTCATCGCCGTCCGGTGGGAAGAGGCGGACGACCCCCCGTCTGACCTCCGGTCCCGGACGTACCTGAAGCGTGAGAGGACGTACCTCGGGATGCTCCTATCGACTCTGGACGCCGCCGCGCTCTACTCGCTCCCCGACGACTCGGAGTGAGGCGGTCGCCAAGGGATTCCGTGGGCCGGACACGAAACCCTCTTTGACTATCCGTACCCAAGGCAGGTAGAGACGCGAACCAGATTGCTCTTCATCACGATTCTGTTACGGACACCGTATTCGTTACGCTTATCCGGGGAGACATCTAAGCGGTAGCTATGCAGGAACAGGCGGCGTCGGTCGGTCCCGACGAACTCGCCACGCTGAAACATCTCGCGCTGCTCGGCGCGCTCGACGGCGCGACCACAGTCACGTGCGCGATCCTCGCTGACCGGCTCGACGCGTCGAACCAGACCGCCTCGCGCCGACTCCAGCGGCTGGAGGAGGCCGGCGCAGTCACGCGCGAACTGCTCGGCGACGGCCAGCAGGTCACCGTCACGGACGACGGCGAGCGCGCGCTCCGGGGCGAGTACGAGCAGTACCGGCGCGTGTTCGAGCAGCGAGACGCCGTCCGGCTCTCCGGCTTCGTCACGAGCGGCATGGGCGAGGGCCGCCACTACATCTCCCTGCCGGGCTACATGGAGCAGTTCGTCGACCGACTGGGGTACGAGCCGTTTCTCGGCACGCTGAACGTGGAACTCGACGAGGCGAGCATCGAGGCGCGGGCCCGGATGGACGCGCTCGGCCCCGTCCGCATCGACGGCTGGGAGGACGACGACCGGACGTACGGGCCGGCGTTCTGCTGGCCCGCGACCGTCGAGGCGGGCGAACACGAGTCCGAGCAGGCCCACGTCATCGCGCCCGAGCGCACCCACCACGGGGCCGACCAACTGGAGGTCATCGCGCCGGAGAAACTGCGTGACACCCTCGACATCGAGGACGACGAGGAGGTGACCGTCCGTGTCACGGAGCAGTAGCGTCGTCGCCAGCGTCGAGGACGCCATCGACGCGTTCCGGCGCGGCGACCCGGTGCTCGTCCACGACGCCGCCGACCGCGAGGGTGAGACTGACCTCGTGTATCCGGCCCACGCGGTCGACGCCGACGCCGTGCACCGACTCCGCGCGGACGCCGGCGGTCTCGTCTGTGTCGCGCTCTCCGATGCCGTCGCCGAGGCGTGGAATCTCCCGTTCGTCCAGGAGACCATCGACCACCCCGCGGCCGCGGACCACGAACTCGCGTACGACGAACGGTCGTCGTTCTCGCTTTCCGTCAACCACCGCGAGACGTTCACCGGCATCACCGACGACGACCGCGCGCTCACTATCTCTCGACTCGGCGAGGCCGCTCGCGTCCCCGAGGCGGTCGACTTCGCCGGCGAGTTCCGCGCCCCCGGTCACGTCCACCTGCTGCGGGCCGCGCCGGACCTGCTCGGCGACCGACAGGGTCACACCGAACTGGCGGTCGCGCTCGCCGAGGTGGCCGACCAGCCGCCCGCGGCCGTCGTCTGTGAGATGCTCGACGGCGACACCGGCGGTGCGCGCTCTCCCGCCGACGCCCGCGCGTACGCCGGCCGACACGGCCTCGCGTACGTCGAGGGCGCGGACCTGCTCGCGCGGCTGGCGTAATCCTCGCGGATTTAAGTCGGCCGCGCTTCACCTTCTAGTATGTCCGCGTTCGAGGAGATGGAAGGCGACGGCGTCATCTGGCAGAACGGCGAGTTCGTCGACTGGGAGGACGCGACGACCCACGTGCTCACCCACGGACTCCACTACGGCTCGGGTATCTTCGAGGGCGTGCGCGCATACGACACCGAGCAGGGGACGGCTATCTTCCGCTGGGACGAACACCTCGACCGGTTCTACCAGAGCGGCAAGCCGTACGACATGGAGATCGGCTACGACCGCGAGGAGCTGACGGAGGCGGCGGTGGAGGTGCTCAACCGCAACGACCTCGACTCCGCGTACATCCGGCCCATCGCCTTCTACGGCTACAACAGCCTCGGCGTCTCGCCGAAGGACTGTCCCGTCGACGTGGCCGTCGCGGCGTGGCCGTGGGGCACCTATCTCGGCGAGGACGCGCTCGAAAACGGCATCGACGTGATGATCTCCTCGTGGCGCAAACACGCCTCCAGTCAGATCCCGACGAACGCGAAGACGACCGGTCTCTACGTCAACAGCCTGCTGGCCGGCGAGGAGGCCC
The DNA here is from genome assembly GCA_003021175.1 of Halobacteriales archaeon QH_7_66_36. Lineage (GTDB taxonomy): Archaea > Halobacteriota > Halobacteria > Halobacteriales > Haloarculaceae > Halosegnis. The sequence goes on from PXQV01000015.1 coordinate 211,786, forward strand.
GCCGCAACGGCTACGCGGAGGCCATCGTCCTCAACAAGGAGGGCAACGTCGCGGAGGGCCCCGGCGAGAATCTCTTCCTCGTGCGCGACGGCGAGCTATTCACCCCCGGCCTCAGCGAGTCCATCCTCGACGGCATCACCCGCGACACCGTCATCACGCTCGCCGAGGAGCGCGGCTACACGGTCCACGACAACGTCTCCGTCTCGCGTGGCGAGCTGAACACCGCCGACGAGCTGTTCTTCACCGGCTCTGCCGCCGAGGTCACGCCGATCCGCAAGGTGGACAACGTCGTCATCGGCGAGGGGACCCGCGGCCCTGTCACCGAGGAACTCCAGCAGGCGTTCTTCGACCTCGTGGAGCGGCGCACCGACGACCACGACGACTGGTTCGACTACGTTTAACCCACTTTTTGCACGGGCCGGCAAGGCCGGCCCGGCAAAAACTTGGGGAAAATATGCGGGCGTGCTCCTGCCGCCAGCCTCCCTCTGGTCGGCTGGCGTTAGTCCGCGCGCCCTACCGCTCGCTCACTCCGCTCGCTCGCGGTACGTCGGAGAAAAGTAGCCGTCGGAAACGATATCTTTCGGCCCGAAACGAGCCCGTTGGCCTATGCGACTGCTTCGAATCGGTACGAGGCGTTCCCGCTCTCGCTCGTCGCCGCTCGCCGTCGACTGGGCCGTCACCGGAGCAACGTGAGTCCCGAAGTGGTCCCGCCCCTGACCACGAAGCCGTCCTCGACGGGCGCGAGTCCGTCGATGGTACCGAACCCGTAGTGCTCCCGCGACCACGCGGCGCGCTGTGTGCCGTCGGCGAGGTCGTGGAGCGTGATGCCCGCGTTCGTCCGACCGAAGGCGACCCAGTCGTCGCCCACCACCGGCCGACCGGTGACGATTCCAGTGTCCAACTGCCACTGGACCTCGCCCGTGGCCGCGTCGAGGGCGACGCTCCTTCGGCCGTTTCCGGCGGGAACGACAACGGTCTCGTCGGTCACGGCCAGCCCGGTGTGGACTTCTTCCACGCCGGCGAGCGAGCGCGACCACCGTGTCACGCCGGTGCCGGCGTCGATGGCGTAGACGGTGCCGCGGTTGTCGACAGCGTAGACCGTCCGGTCGGCCACCGACACGGAGCCGACCGTCTTTCCGAGCGCGAGGTGCCACCGCTCCTCGCCGTCGAAGTCGTACTTGCGGACGCCCCCGGTTCTGTTGACGGTCCGCGTCGTGTAGATGCCGCTCGACCCGACTGCCACCGTCTCCCCGGTGGCGGTCCACTGGCGGTTCCCGGTTCGGGTCCCGACGGCGACCGGTTGCGGCCCCGCGACGTAGGTTGTCTCGCCGGCTGCTGCGGCCGCGCTCGGGCCGTAGCCGCCGACGTCTGCTTGCCAGTACCGCCCGCCCGTCCCGCGGTCGAGTGCCGCGAGCCGGTTCAGTCCCGGCACGACGACGGCCCCGCAGGTGAGGACGGGTACTGTATCGAAGTCCCCGCCGTCGTGGTCGTACCGCCAGACGGCACCCGCTTCCGGCGCGTCGATGTCGACCGCCACGACCTCGGTGCTCGCGGGCACGTACGCCGTCCCATCCGCGACCGCTGGGAGCGCCGACGCGAGCATCTGACGACCGTCCTCGCCGCGAACGTCGCCCAGCAGGTCCACGGCGTCGGCGTCGGGCGCGGGCGGCACGGTGTTCGTCTGTCCGGTGCGACCGGGGCCTCCACCGGCCATCCGCCACGTCGCGGCGGGGTTGTCACACGAGCCGTCGATTGGCGGGGCGCTCTGTGCCGGGTTCCGCAACCGCTCGGCACAGCCGGCCGTGCCGACCGCTGCGGCCCCGAGGGCCGTCAGGAGGGCTCTTCGGGAGAGCATACGATTGTACAGTACACAAACCGCTGTTAGAAAAAAGCCTACCGACAGATCCGGAGCCTCGGGCTACCGGCCGCATCACGGTCGTGGTCCGCATCGCACCGAGCGTCGCAGAAAAATTCCCGCGTCGGATCAGACGAGAACGTCAGAACCGTACGAGGCGTTCCCGCTCGTCGACGCCGCGCTGGCGTCGGTCTCTACTTCGGTCTCCGTGTCCTCGTACTCGACGGTCACCTCGACCGTCTCGGCGTCCTCGGGGACCGCGAACGTCACCTCGCCGTCCGCGTTCGTGGTGTAGTCGGTCCCGTCGTGCGTGACCGTCGCACCCTCGACTGGCTCGTCGCCGCTCGTGACGCTGACGGTGGCGTTCTCGCCGGCGGTGACGTCGCCGACGAACTCGGCAGCGACCTCGGGCGCGTCGTCACTGTCGTTCGTCTCGCCGTCGACTCGCTCTATCGGCACGTCGATGCCGGATTCGCTCGCGACCGGCTTGATGTTGTACTTGCCTGTGTTTCCACGCTCGACGACGGTGATGTCGTAGACGAAGTCGACCGTCGAGTTCGCCTCGACGGTGAACTCCTCGTTGAGCTGGAGCTTCTCGGACGGGAGCTTCACGTCGGCCGACGAGCCGCCCGCGAGCGTTCCGTCGACCTCGCTCACGTGGACGAACACCTTCGAGTAGTTGCCCTCCTCGGCGTCGAACGTCTCCATGAGGGTCGCGTTCGCGCCCTTCAGCTCGGTGAGGTCGACCGTCCGGTTGTCTACCTCGTACTCGGTTCGGTTGTCGGACTCGTCGCTCGGCTGGACTCCGACCTTCGTGATCGTGACGTTCAGGTGTTCGAAGTCGTCGATCGCGTTCCGCTCGTCGCTCAGATAGAAGGCGAGCGAGCCCTGCGTTTCAGTCCCGTTCTCGTCCATCGCGGCCTCGCCGTCGGCGCTCGCGTCGACCTCGTTGATCTCGACGTCCGTCCCGGACTCGCTCGCGACCGGGCGGATGACGTACTTGCCGGAGCCGCCGGCCTTCGTCACCATGATATCGTAGACGAAGTCGACGTCCTCGCCGTCGCCGACGGTGAAGTTCTGGGTGAGTTGGAGCCGGTCGGAGGGAAGCTTCACCTCCGCCGAGTCCCCGTTCGTCAGCGTTCCGTCGATGCCGCCGACCGACAGGAACACCTTCTCGTAGTCGCCGCTTTCAAGCTCGTACTGCCCGACGAGCGACGAGTTCGCCCCGTCGAGCCGCGTCAGGTCGACCGTCGCGTCGGCTTCTTTCGTCGTCCGATTCCCGTCCGCGCGCACGAACGTCACCTCCGTGATCGTGACGTTCAGGTGGTCGAAGTCTTCGAGTGCGCCCGGCTGGTCGCTCACGTAGAAGTTCACCGTGCCCGTGCCGCTACCGGGGTCGAGCGCGGTCGAACAGCCCGCGAGCGCGAGCATGCCGGCCATCAGTACCGCCGCAACTGTGCGTCTCATGCGCTCGCGGGGAGGTGTCAGGTACAGATAAACGGGCGACGCCGTTTCCGTCAGTTCACGACTTAACGCGAATAAACGGTCTGAACGGTCGCCGCGCGGTTCCGATAGCCGTTTAGGGACGCCGCCGAACCCACGCACATGACCCTTTCCGTGACCTTCCTCGGGACGAGCGGGGCCGTCCCCACGGCGGCGCGCAACCCGAGCGCCGTCTTCGTCCGCCGCGACGGCGACCGCCTGCTGTTCGACTGCGCCGAGGGAACCCAGCGCCAGATGATGCGCTTTTCGACGGGGTTCGCCGTCTCTCACATCTTCCTCAGCCACACGCACGGCGATCACGTGCTCGGCATCCCCGGCCTCCTCGAATCGTGGGACTTCAACGAGCGCGATGCCCCCGTCGCCATCCACACGCCCGACGGCACCCGACAGGCGGTGCGGAATCTCGTCACCGCCACCGGGTCGCGCCCCTCCTACCCCGTCCGTATCAACGAGGTCGGTCCGGGCGACGTCGCGCTCGCCACCGACGAGTACGAGGTGCGCGTCTTCCGGACGGACCACCGCGCCACCTCGGTCGGCTACGCGCTCGTCGAGGACGAGCGGAAGGGCCGCTTCGACCGCGAGCGCGCGGAGGAACTCGGCGTGCCCGTCGGCCCGAAGTTCTCGCAACTCCACGACGGCGAGCCGGTCGAGCTCGACGACGGGACGGTCGTCCGGCCGGAACAGGTCGTCGGCGACCCGCGTCCCGGACGCACGCTCGTCTACACCGGCGACACCCGTCCCACGAGCGCGACGGTGGCGGCGGCCGCCGACGCCGACCTGCTGATTCACGACGCCACCTTCACCGCGGACCGCCGCGAGCGCGCGGGCGAGACGGGCCACTCGACGGCGGTACAGGCGGCCGAAATCGCCAACCGGGCGAACGCGCGCCGACTCGCGTTCACGCACGTCTCCTCTCGGTACGCCGGGCACGAACACGACCTCGCGGCGGAGGGGGAGGCGGTGTTCGAGGGTGAGCGCGCGTTCCTCCCCGACGACGGCGACGAGATCGAGATTCCGCACCCCGACGAGTGACACGTCGACTGTTGAGCTGTTGGTGCTGTCGGGTCATACTGTCCGCCTCTGCCCCGACACATCGGTAGTGTTCAGATACGTGAGTCGTCGCTCGACCGAGCAACTGCGGCGGGTGGGACTGAAAGGGGCCGTCGTCTCGGCGAACCCGGACGATGCAAGCAGCGAGGGAGCTTCGCTCCCTCGGGCCGCTCGCGCGGTGCAACCGCGCGAGGACACCGCAGGCCGAAGGCCGAGGAGCACAGCGAGTCCCGGGAGTCGAGACGACGGGGGCTTTCCACACCTCGTTGGTCGAATAGTTTCCAGAGTCACTGTTATCTGAACACTACCGACGCACCTTTCGCAACTACCATATAGTCCGTCACCCAATCCTCGCACGATACGAATATGGCGAGGCCAGAGGTCCTAAGCCGAATCAAGGAGGCCGAAGAGGAGGCCGACGACATCGTCGCCGAGGCCGAGACAGAGCGTGACGACCGGATCACCGAGGCCCGCCGGGAGGCCGAAGAGATCAGGGAGTCCGCTCGCGAGGAGGCGAGCGAACTGACGGAGGAGCGACTCGCCGAGGCCCGCGAAGAGATCGACGCCGAGGTCGAGGCCATCCTCGGCGAGGCGGAAGAAGAGCGCGAGCGGCTCCGCGACCGCGCGGCCGACCACGAAGCGGAGGTGGTCGAGGACACCCTCGAACGGTTCACGGAGGCGGTCCATGCTCAGACCTGAGCGGATGAGCCGGGTCTCGGTGACGGGATCCAAGGCGGTCATGGACGATGTCGTCTCGACCGTCCACGACCTCCAACTGTTCGACGTGACCGACTACGACGGCGAGTGGGAGGGCTTCACGCCCGGCGACCCCGCCGAAGGGGCCGACGACGCGTCCACCAAGCTCGTCACCGTCCGGTCGCTCCAGAGCATCCTCGGGGTGGCCCCCGACGAGTACGACGGGCCGACGCGTCACCTCGACGACGATGAACTCGACGACGAACTCGCCTCGGTGCGCGAGCGCGTGAACGCGCTCGACGACCGCCGCGACGAACTTGACGACGAACTGCGCGCGGTCGAGGAGCGTCTCGCCGCCGCCGAACCGTTCGTCGAGCTGGGCATCGACCTCGACCTGCTCCACGGCTACGAGAATCTCACCGTCACCGTCGGACAGGGCGACCGCGACGACATCCGGCGTGCGCTCGTCGAGTCCGACGAGGTCGACCGCTACGAGATCTTCGGTGAGGGTGACACCCTCGCCGTCTTCGCGTATCCGGCGGACGCCGCCCTCGAAGACGCGCTCGTCGGCGCGACGTTCGCGAGCCTCGAAATCCCCGACACGGACGCCGGTCCCGAGGGGTACGTCGAGCAACTGCGCGACCGGAAGCGCGACCTCGAAGCCGAACTGGACGACGTGGCGGCGGAGCTGGCCGAGGTCCGCGAGGAGGTCAGCGGCTTCCTGCTGGCCGCGGAGGAACGACTTGCCATCGACGTGCAGCAGCGCGAGGCCCCGCTCTCCTTCGCGACGACGGAGAACGCCTTCGTCGCCGAGGGGTGGCTCCTGACCGAGCGGTTCGTCGACCTCGCGGAAGGACTACAGGACGCGGTCGGCGACCACGTCGAAATCGAGGAACTGGAGCGCGCCGACTACGACGAACACGGCTTCGCGACCGGCCCGGCCGACGAGGTCGCGGGCGACGCGGGCGGCGACCCGGTCGCGGCCGACGGCGGCCACGTCGAGGGCGACCAGCCGATGAGCGGCGGCGCGCCGCCGGTCGTGCAGGACAACTCCGGCGCGGTGAAGCCGTTCGAGGCGCTCGTCGAGATCATCAACAAGCCGAAATACTCCGAGCTGGACCCGGCAGTGGTCCTGTTCCTGACGTTCCCGCTCTTCTTCGGCTTCATGATCGGTGACCTCGGCTACGGGCTGTTGTACATGGGGCTCGGCTACGCCCTCGTCTCGCAGTTCGACTCCGATGTCATCAACGCACTCGGCGGTATCGGCCTGCTATCCGGTTTGTTCACCGTCGTATTCGGCGTGCTGTACGGGGAGTTCTTCGGACTCCACCAGCTCGGTGACATCCTGTGGGCCGGCCACCCGCCGATTCACAAAGGGCTTCAGCCGCACTTCATCAAGTACGCGCAGGCGTGGCTCCTGCTCAGTGTCGTCGCCGGCGTGCTCCACATGGCCGTCGGTCGGTCGTTCGACTTCGTGAACAACCTCAGCCACGGCGTCGGCGAAGCGGTTGAGGAGAGCGGGTCGTGGATCCTCCTCACCGTCGGCCTGTGGGTGTGGGTGTTCTCGACCGTTGGCGACAGCGCGAAGCCGGGGTTCATGTTCGAGGTGCTCGCCTCGGGTGAGAAGGCGGCGATCCCGCTCGGCTACACTGGCTTCTCGCCGGCGGTTGGCTGGGCCGGACTCGCTATCGCGGCCGTCGGGTTCGTGCTCGCGCTACGGGCCGAGGGCGGTATCGTGATTATCGAGTCCATCACGCAGGCGTTCGGGCACGTCATCTCGTACACCCGGCTCGCCGCGGTGCTCCTAGCGAAGGCGGGGATGGCACTGGCGGTGAATCTGCTCACCTTCGGGGCGTACGCCCACGACGGCGAGTTCCACCTCATCTGGTTCACGAGCGCCGAGGAGATGGCCGAGGTACCCGCCGAGGAGATAGTCTTCTCGGGACTGTTCAACCTCGGGGCGTCGGACGGAACCTCCATCGCTATCGTGGCGCTCGGGGCACTGTTCGGTCTCGTCGTCCTCGTGCTCGGACACGTGCTGGTGCTGGTGCTCGGTATCACGTCCGCGGGGCTACAGGCAGTGCGTCTCGAATACGTGGAGTTCTTCGGGAAGTTCTACGAAGGCGGCGGTCGCGACTACGAGCCGTTCGGCTACGAGCGGCGGTTCACCACCGAACAGTAGCCGGTCGCGCCCCTCGTCTTCTGTCGAGACGGGTCTGGTACTGACATGTGTTCTCATATCGACGCGTACGCGCCTCAAAACGCGTTTGGGAAGTTTTATGGATGCTTTGGGCTGAAATTCTACTCGTTCGGAGACAACAATGTTCGACATCGCCACTACGCTGCTCGGGAGTATCGCACCAGTCCTACAGGCTACCGGAAACGTCGGGACGTTCGGCGCAGCCATCGCCGTCGGTCTCGCGGCGCTCGGTGCCGGTATCGCCGAGCGTGGGATCGGTGCCGCCGCCGTCGGTGCCGTCGCCGAGGACGACGACATGTTCGGTCGTGGCCTGATTTTCACGGTCCTGCCGGAGACACTGGTCATCCTCGCGCTCGTCGTCGTGTTCCTGACGCTGTAACAACGTCTCCATCTTTTCCCACCAATGAGTCTTGATACGGTCGTAGAGGACATCCGGGACGATGCTCGCGCGCGTGCGGAAGAGCTGCGCGAGGAGGGCGAGACTCGCGCCGAGGAGATCACCTCCGAGGCCGAGGCTGAAGCCGAGGAGATCGTCGCGGAGGCCGAGCGGGAAGCAGAACAGGAGATCGACCAAGAGCGCGAACAGCGACTCTCCTCCGCCAAGCTGGAGGCGAAGCAGGACCGGTTGGAGGCGCGCCGCGAGGCGCTTCAGGACGTGCACGACAGCGTCGAGGCGGCCGTCGCCGACATCGACGGCGAGGAGCGCGAGGAACTGACGCGTGCGCTGCTCGACGCCGCCGCGACGGAGTTCGGCGACGCGGACAGCGTGCAGGTGTACGGTCGCGAAGACGACGCCGACCTGTTGGAGAGCGTGCTCGCGGACTACGACGGCTACGAACTGGCCGGCGAGACGGCGTGTCTCGGCGGCGTCGTCGTCGAGGCCGAGGGGTCACGGGTCCGCGTGAACAACACCTTCGACTCCGTGCTCGAAGCGGTCTGGGAGGAGAACCTCCGAGAGATATCCGACCAACTGTTCGAGGGACGATGAGCGCGGCACGGGGCACAGCGAACTACGAATACGTCACGTCGCGGGTTCGGTCTCGCCGCGCGTCGCTGTTCGACGCGGACGACTACCGAAAGCTCGTCCGCATGGGACCCGGCGAGATCGCTCGGTTCATGGAGGAGACGGAGTACGAGACGGAGATGAACGCGCTCGGCTCGCGGTTCGAGGGCGTCGACCTCATCGAGTACGCACTCAACCGCAATCTCGCGAAACACTTCGACGACCTCCTCAACTGGGCGGACGGCGCGCTGTACGGTTACCTCGCCCGCTACCTCCGGAAGTTCGACGCGTGGAACGTGAAGACCACCTTCCGGGGGATCTACTCGGACGCCGACCCGAGCGAGATCGAGGACGACCTCATCACGGCCGGCGAGCTCTCCGAGACGCTGCTGTCGCGGCTCGTCGACGCGGGGTCCATCGAGGAGGCCGTCGACCTGCTGGACGGGACGCTGTTCGCGGACGCACTCGATGAGGCGTACGAGCTGTACGAGCAGGAGTCGCTGCTCGTGCCGCTGGAGAACGCGGTCGACCGCGCCTACTACGCCGACCTGATGGCGAATCTGCCGAGCGAGCCGAACCGCGCCGAGGAGCTGTACCTCCAGTTCCTCCGGGCGGAGATCGACTTCCGCAATCTCCGGAACGCGCTCCGCATCTCGCGGTCGGGCGCGGACATCGACCCGGCGGAGTTCTACATCGACGGCGGCCGGCTGTTCGACGCGACGACGCTGCGGCAGTTGGCGTCGAACCCGGACGAATTAGTCGCTCGCGTTCGTGAGTCCGTGTACGGTGACGAACTCGACGCGACCCTCGACGCGTTGGCCGAGGCCGACGACCTCATCGCGTTCGAGCACGCGCTCGACGCGGCGCTGCTGTCGTACTCGGACACGCTGTCGAACCGGTATCCGCTGTCGGTGTGTCCGGTGCTCGCGTACGTGCTCGCCAAGGAGCGCGAGGTGGACAACGTCCGGGCCATCGCTCGCGGCCGCGAGGCCGGCCTCGACCCAGAGGAGATCGAAACCGAACTGGTGATCGCATGAGCCAAGAGATCGGTGTCATCGGCAGTCCGGACTTCACGACCGGCTTCCGACTCGCGGGCGTGCGCCGCTTCGCGAACGTTCCCGACGAGGAGAAGCCGGCGCAGCTCGACGACGCCGTCGAGGAGATGCTCGACGACGAGGATGTCGGCATCGTCGTGATGCACGACGACGACCTCGATCACCTCTCCCGTACCGTCCGACAGAACGTCGAAACGAGTGTCGAACCCGTGCTCGTCACGCTCGGCGGTGGGGCCGCGGCAGGCGGTCTCCGCGAGCAGATCAAGCGAGCTATCGGGATCGACCTGATGGAGGAAGACTAACATGAGTCAAGCACAGGAAACCGACGTTACAGAAGATGGCGTCATCGAGAGCGTGAGCGGTCCGGTCGTGACCGCCACGGACCTCGCTGCCAAGATGAACGACGTCGTCTACGTGGGCGACGAGGGTCTGATGGGCGAGGTCATCGAGATCGAAGGAAACGTCACCACGGTTCAGGTGTACGAGGAGACGTCCGACGTCTCGCCGGGCGAACCGGTCGAGAACACCGGCGAGCCGCTGACGGTCGATCTGGGTCCGGGGATGCTGGACTCGATTTACGACGGCGTCCAGCGCCCGCTCGACGTGCTCGAACAGCAGATGGGCGCGTTCCTCGACCGCGGCGTCGACGCCCCGGGTATCGACCTCGACAAGGAGTGGGAGTTCGAGCCAACGGTCGAGGAGGGCGATGCCGTCGCCCCCGGTGACGTGGTCGGCGTCGTCGAGGAGACGGTCCAGATCGACCACAAGGTGCTCGTCCCGCCGGACTCGGAGGGCGGCACCGTCGCCGAGGCCCGCGAGGGCGAGTTCACAGTCGACGAGGCGGTCGTCGGACTGGAGAACGGCGAGGAGATCGCCATGCGACAGGAGTGGCCCGTGCGCGAGGCGCGGCCGTCGGCCGAGAAGCAGACGCCGACGACGCCGCTCGTCTCCGGCCAGCGCATCCTCGACGGGATGTTCCCGCTGGCAAAGGGCGGCACGGCGGCCATCCCGGGGCCGTTCGGCTCGGGGAAATGCGTCACGCCCGAGACGCCGGTACTGCTCGCGGATGGCGAGACGGTCCCCATCGAGACGCTGTTCGAGCGGTACACGGACGACGACACCGAGACATCGGGGGAAACGCTCGTCGAGGCGGACGCGGAAATCCTGACCTTCGACGAGTCGGCCCGCGAGCTGCGACCCGCGAGTACCTCGCACGTCTACCGGGGGTCGACCGACCGACTGGTTCGCGTCCGCACGGCCAGCGGCCGCGAGATGGAGGTGACACCTGCTCACAAGCTGTTCCGGATGCGCGGCGATCTCGAAATCGAGGAGACCCCGGCTGAACAGCTCGATGTCGGTGATTCGCTCGTCATGCCGCGGCGGCTCGATATCGACGGTGACCGGACGGTGCTCGACCCGTACGAACTCGTCCCGGACGCGCGCGCGACTGGTGAGACAGCCACCGACAGGGTCCGTGCGGCAATCGCGTCGGCCGACGAACCGAAGACGGAGCTTGCGGCTGATCTCGGTGTGTCCTACGACGTGTTCATGAACTACGCGCTCGGGCGGACGGCCCCGCCGCTGTGGTTCGTCTCGGACGCCTGCGAGCGGCTCGACGTAGACCGGCCGCCCGTCGAGACGGTGAAACCCGGGAGCAACGGGAAGTCGGTGAGTGTTCCCGACTCGGTGGATGCGGCGTTCGCCGAGTTCCTCGGGCTGGTGTGCTCGGACGGGATGCTCACCGCCAAGACGGTCCGGTTCCACAACAACGACGACCGGCTCCGCGACCGGTTCTGCGAACTCGCGGCGGCGCTGTTCGGTGTCGACGCCGCCTCGACCGTCCACAACACCGTCGAAACGGTCGAAATACGGAGTACGGTCGTCTCCTCGCTGCTCTCGGCGCTCGGCGTGCCCGAGACGGAGAAATCGACCACATGTAGCGTGCCCGACGTGGTCCGTACCGGTCCCGACGAGCTCGCGGCTGCGTTCCTGCGTGGCTACTATCTCGGCGACGGCTCGTTCAGCGGTGGCACCGTCGAGATTACGACAGCCAGCGAGGCGATGGCGTCCGGCCTGACGTACCTGCTGGGTCGCCTCGGCGTCCTGTTCCGGATTCGGCACCGCGATAACGGTGCCAGCCGCGTCACCGTCACCGGTGCGGACGAGCTGGCGACGCTCGCCGACGCGCTCGCCGACGAGTTCGACCACGAGAAGCTGACGAGCATCGAGACGTACGCCAGCGAGACGGTCGGCAACACGAACGTCGACACGGTGCCGGTCGGCGCGGAGACGATGCTCGAGATCGCCGACGCCGCACGGTACACGGACTTTGCGGACGCTGGCATCGAGACACACAACTACACCGGCCTCGACCAGCAGCCGAGCCGCGAGGCGTTCGACGGTATCGAGGCGGTGCTCGCGGACGGCGGGAGCGCGGTCGCCGACCGGGTTGATGCTGTGACCGACATGCTCGAGGACGTGTTCTTCGACCCCATCGTGGACATCGAGACGGTCGAGGAGGAACAGCCGGTGTACGACGTGACCGTGCCCGGTACACAGAACTTCGTCGGCGGCCACGTCCCGTCGGTGCTCCACAACACCGTCACCCAGCACCAACTCGCCAAGTGGGCCGACGCGGACATCGTCGTCTACGTCGGCTGTGGCGAGCGGGGCAACGAGATGACGGAGGTGATCGAGGACTTCCCGGAGCTGGAGGACCCCATCACCGGGAACCCGCTGATGTCCCGGACGTGTCTCATCGCCAACACCTCGAACATGCCGGTCGCGGCGCGGGAATCCTGCGTGTACACGGGTATCACCATCGCAGAGTACTACCGCGACATGGGGTACGACGTGGCGCTGATGGCCGACTCCACCTCGCGGTGGGCAGAGGCGATGCGGGAGATCTCCTCGCGGCTGGAGGAGATGCCCGGCGAGGAGGGCTACCCCGCGTATCTCGCCGCCCGGCTCTCGGAGTTCTACGAGCGGGCCGGCAAGTTCGAGAACATCAACGGGACGGACGGGTCCATCTCCGTCATCGGCGCGGTCAGTCCCCCGGGCGGGGACTTCTCCGAGCCGGTGACCCAGAACACGCTGCGCATCGTGAAGACGTTCTGGGCGCTGGACGCGGATCTGGCCGAACGGCGGCACTTCCCGGCGATCAACTGGAACGACTCCTACTCGCTGTACCAGGACCAGCTCGACCCGTGGTTCCGCGAGGAGGTGTCCGAGGACTGGCCCGAGCAGCGCCAGTGGGCCGTCGACACGCTCGACGAGGAGGACGAGCTACAGGAGATCGTCCAGCTCGTCGGCAAGGACGCGCTGCCGGAGGACCAGCAGCTCACGCTGGAGGTCGCCCGCTATCTGCGCGAGGCGTACCTCCAGCAGAACGCGCTCCACGAGGTCGACACCTACTGCGAGCCGGAGAAGACCTACCGGATGCTCGGGGCCATCAAGGCGTTCAACGACGCGGCCTTCGAGGCGCTCGAAGCCGGCGTCCCGGTCGAGGAGATCATCGACATCGACGCCGCGCCCCGGCTGAACCGCATCGGCACGACCGCGGAGTACGACGAGTTCATCGACGAACTCGAATCGGACATCCGGACGCAACTGGAGGAGAAGTACTGACCATGCAGAAGGAATACAAGACTATCACGGAGATAAGCGGCCCGCTGGTGTTCGCCGAGGTCGACGAGCCCGTCGGCTACGACGAGATCGTCGAGATCGAGACGCCAAGCGGCGAGACGCGCCGGGGTCAGGTGCTCGAATCCACCGCCGACTACGTCGCCATTCAGGTGTTCGAGGGGACGGACGGCATCGATCGCGAGTCGTCGGTGCGATTCCTCGGCGAGACGCTCCAGATGCCGCTGACCGAGGAACTGCTCGGTCGCGTGCTCTCGGGGTCGGGCCAGCCCATCGACGGCGGCCCGGACATCGAACCCGAAGAGGAGCGATCCATCGTCGGCGCGGCGATCAACCCGACGGCCCGCGAGTACCCCGAGGAGTTCATCCAGACGGGCGTCTCCGGCATCGACGGGATGAACACGCTCGTGCGCGGCCAGAAGCTCCCCATCTTCTCGGGGTCGGGGCTGCCGCACAACGACCTCGCGCTCCAGATCGCCCGGCAGGCGACCGTGCCGGAAGAAGCCGAGGGCGACGAGGAGGGTAGCGAGTTCGCCGTCATCTTCGGCGCGATGGGTATCACGCAGGAAGAGGCCAACGAGTTCATGGACGACTTCGAGCGCACCGGCGCGCTGGAACGCTCGGTCGTCTTCATGAACCTCGCGGACGACCCGGCCGTCGAGCGGACGATCACGCCGCGGCTGGCGCTCACCACTGCGGAGTATCTCGCCTTCGAGCAGGATTACCACGTGCTGGTCATCCTGACGGACATGACGAACTACTGTGAGGCGCTCCGGCAAATCGGTGCCGCCCGCGAGGAGGTGCCGGGCCGCCGTGGCTACCCCGGTTACATGTACACGGACCTCGCCACCCTCTACGAGCGGGCCGGCCGCATCGAGGGTCGTGACGGCTCCGTCACGCAGATCCCCATCCTGACGATGCCGGGTGACGACGACACGCACCCGATTCCGGACCTGACCGGCTACATCACGGAAGGCCAGATCTACGTCGACCGTGACCTACAGAGTCAGGGGCTGAAGCCGCCGGTGCAGGTGCTCCCGAGCCTCTCGCGGCTGATGGACGACGGTATCGGCGAGGGGCTCACCCGCGAGGACCACGGCGACGTGTCCGACCAGCTGTACGCCGCCTACGCCGAGGGTGAGGACCTGCGCGATCTGGTGAACATCGTTGGTCGCGAGGCGCTCAGCGAGCGCGACAACCGGTATCTCGACTTCGCTGACCGGTTCGAAGAGGAGTTCATCGATCAGGGCTTCGACCGTAACCGCGACATCGAGGAGACGCTCGAAATCGGCTGGGAACTGCTGTCGATGTTCCCCAAGTCCGAGCTGAACCGGATCGACGAGGAACTCATCGAGGAGTACTACGACGAGGAGGCGGCGGCGGAAGTCACCGCCGACTGATCCTCGCTTCTTTACTTTTCCCACACGTACGCCACCTAATGGCCGACGCGCCGCCGCTGATCGACGCGCTCGACGACGCGCGCAACGTCCTCGTGTCGGCGGACTCGCTCACGGCGACGAAAGACGCAGCCTGTGGCTCGTTGCTCGTTCGCGCCCCGCCAGCGGAGACGACGCTTCTCGCCGTCACGTGCGACCGGTCGGGTACCGAGTGGCTGGAACACGCCCGTTCGGCGCTCGGCGGCGACGCCGAGACGGCGCGGGTGGTCGACGCCAGCGGCACGACCAACGGCGAGCAACCGTCGGCCGTCACCACCGCGCAACCCGACGACCTGACCGGTATCCAGATCGGACTCGCGGAGGTGATGCCGGTCGACGGCACCGCCGTGTTCTGTCTCGACTCGCTGACGACGATGCTCCAATACACCGACCCGACCACGCTGTTTCAGTTCGTCAACGAACTGCTCGGACGGCTCTGGAACGTCGGCGTCAACGCCCACATGCATCTCGACGTGAACGCACACGACCAGTCGACGGTTCGCTCGATCTCCTCGCTGTTCGACGCCGTGGTGGCACCCGCCGTCGATGAGGTGCCGGTGCCGACGACCGCTGCCACCGTCGGTGACACGAAGGTCGCCGTCGCGCGGCGGCCCCCTACTGGGGTCGAAGGAAACGACTAACTCCCTCGGGTCGCTACGCTCACGCAAATGGCCAAGGAAGTCAAGCCCACCCGGAAGAATCTGATGGCGATCGAGGATCGCATCGAGCTCTCCGAGCGGGGCCACGACACGCTGGAAAAAAAGCGTGACGGGCTCATCATGGAGTTCATGGACATCCTCGATCAGGCACAGGAGGTCCGCGAGAACGTCGACGACCAGTACCAGCGGGCTCAGCGCGCCATCAACATGGCTCGCGCGATGGAAGGCGACGTGGCCGTGCGGGGTGCCGCCAGCGCGCTCAAGGAACACCCGGAGATCACCTCCGAATCGAAGAACATCATGGGTGTCGTCGTCCCGCAGATCGAGTCCTCGAAGGTGCAGAAGGACCTCGACGAGCGCGGCTACGGCGTCCTCGGCACGAGCGCTCGCATCGACGAGGCCGCCGAGGCGTACGAGGATCTCCTCGAAACGATCATTCTCGCCGCCGAGGTGGAGACGGCGATGAAGAAGATGCTCGAAGAAATCGAGAAGACCAAACGCCGGGTGAACGCCCTCGAATTCAAGCTCCTCCCCGACCTCTACAGCTCACAGGAGTACATCGAGCAGAAGCTCGAAGAGCAGGAACGCGAGGAGATCTTCCGCATGAAGAAAATAAAAGCGAAGAAAGAAGAGGAGGAGGACGCCGACCACCTCACCACCGACGAGGAAGAGGAGACGGAAGAGCCGCTGACCGCCGACGACTAACGCGGTGGGCACGCCGACTTGCACACGAAGACGACATTCATCTATTGTATGTCGGTTTCTCAACCTCTACCGCTGACTGCATCAATTCTCTTGACTGTAGGTTCTGGATATTTTGCCATCTCATTGCATGAGCTTACGCACTGGGTGGTCGCTGGAATCTGGACGGACAAAGCGGTCATCCGATTCGACTATTTGATTATTCCATCCTATGTGGATTTTCAGGGTGTTGAACTTCCGTCAATGGTAATTCGAGCGATTGGAATCGCGCCCATGGTGATCTGGCTTGTGCCAACATACGTTTTCGTTAATTCGTTTGTGGTCCCATCCTTCGTTGAGTATGGCGCGGATTCGATAGGATTCGCTCTACTTCCGTTATGTGGCGTAGTCCTTACAACAAGTCCATCTGATCTATTGGCTGCGTTTTCCCCTCGGCATGGCGGGAACGCTATCCAGCCGAAGAAACTAGTTATGAACTTAGCCACCAAGCGGACCTATCCGCACTGGTACGTGAGATTCAAAAGAGAATCTGAATATATCGAGTACAGTGGCTGGATAACTTGGAAATAAATACGGTGCGGAGTAGGCGATTTGGAGGAAAATGTCCGCGCGAGCGAAGCGAGCGCGGTTCACGGCGCGGCTCTGCCGCGCCGTAGCGCCCGCGGACTAACGCGGCGCGCGGTTTGCGCCGCGGCAGGAGCAGGCGCGCATATTTTCCCCAAGTTTTTGCCCGACCGAGCGCGGCTTCGCCGCGCGAGGGAGGTGCAAAAAGTGGGTGTTACATCGCCCCGCCCATGCCACCCATACCGCCCATGCCACCCATGCCGCCGCCCATACCGCCGGGGCCGCCGGGACCGCCGGGTGCGTCGTCGCCGTCGTCGTCGCCGGTCTTCCCGCCGACGAGGTCACCGGCCGCGATGACATCGTCGATGCGGAGGATCATGACGGCCGCTTCGGTGGCGCTTTCGACGGCCTGCGTCTTGACGCGGAGCGGCTCGACGACGCCGTCCGTCTCCATGTCCACGACGCCGCCGGAGTAGGCGTCGAGACCGGCAGTGGACTCGTCGCCGGCGTGCTGCGAGCGGAGGTCGACCAGCGAGTCGATGGGGTCGAGACCGGCGTTCTCCGCGAGCGTGCGCGGGATGACGTCGATGGCGTCGGCGAAGGCCTCGACGGCGAGCTGCTCGCGGCCGCCGACGGAGTCGGCGTACTCGCGGAGACCGAGCGCGAGCTCCGTCTCGGGCGCGCCGCCGCCGGGCAGTACCTGTCCCTCTTCGAGTGTCGTGCGGACGACGCCGAGCGAGTCGTCGATGGCGCGCTCGACTTCGTCGACGACGTGTTCCGTGCCGCCGCGGAGGACGAGCGTGACGGACTTGGCCTCGTCGACCTCCTCGACGAAGATCTTGGTGTCGCCGCCGATTTCCTTCTCGGCGACGGAGCCGGCGAAGCCGAGGTCGGCGGCGGTGATGTCGTCGAGGTTGGAGACGATGCGAGCGCCCGTGGACCGCGAGAGCGCCTTCACGTCGGACTTCTTCGCGCGGCGGACGGCGAGGATGCCCTCCTGTGCGAGGTAATGCTGGGCCATGTCGTCGATGCCCTTCTGACAGAAGACGACGTCGGCACCGGCGTCCTTCAGCTGGTCGACCATCTCGCGGAGCTGCTGTTCCTCCTGATCGAGGAACTGCTGGAGCTGGTCCGGGTCGGTGACGTTGACCTCGGTGTCGATCTCCGTCTCCTTCACCTCGATAGGGGTGTCGAGCAGCGCGATGTCGGCGTCCTCGGCGAAGTAGGGCATGTTCTCGTGGACGCGCTCTTTGCCCACGATGACGCCCTCGACGAGCTCGGAGTCGGCGACGGAGCCGCCGACGACCGTCTGGACGTTGATGTTGTCCGTATCGACGCCCTCGTCGTCGGCGACGGCGCGGACGGCGTCGACGACGAGCTGTGCGAGCGTGTCCTTCGAGTTCTCGGCACCCTTGCCGGTCATGGCGGTGCCGGCGATCTGCTGGAGGGTCTCGGTGTCGTCGGCGTCGACCTCGATGGCGATGTCGTCGAGAATCTCCTTTGCCTTCGCGGCGGCCTGCCGGTATCCCTGCGCGAGGATGGTGGCGTGGATGTCCTGTTCGAGGAGGTCCTCGGCCTTGGCGAGGAGTTCGCCCGCGATGACGACGCTGGTGGTCGTGCCGTCGCCGACCTCGTCCTCCTGCGTCTCCGCGACCTCGACGACCATGTTGGCCGCGGGGTGCTCGATGTCCATCTCCTGCAGGATGGTGACGCCGTCGTTCGTGACGACGACGTTGCCCGAGTCGTCCACGAGCATCTTGTCCATCCCCTTCGGGCCGAGCGTCGTCCGGACGGACTCGGCGACGGCCTTGCCGGCCGTGATGTTCATCGACTGCGCGTCCTGTCCGGATGTCCGCTGGCTATCCTCCGAGAGTACGATAAGTGGTTGGTTACCCATTTGCTGAGCCATAGTCAAATTAAGATTGTCGGTGCTTCTATATAAATGTTATGTACTGCGGAGGCGGGGAATCACACGAAGGAGCGCTACTCGGTGTCGTGGTACGAGCTGTCACGGAGCGGGGTTGAAAAGGGCTGACGGGGCTACGGCTCCGGTTCCTCGAACTCGACGTCGGAGTCCGGATTCGTTTCGATCTTGAAGTCGGCCTCGGCCTCCTGCGGGCCGCCCTCGCCGCCGGGGTAGCGGTGGTAGCCCATCCCCTGCTGTTGCATCTCGTTGTGCTTCCGTTCGAGGAACGAGTACACCGCGCCGTGGGGCGCACCGTCGAGGATCATCTCGACGGCCGAACGGACGACCTCGACCTGCTCGGGGCCGCCGATGATGCCGGCCGTCTTCCCGTAGACGACGACCGACGCGCCCGACAGCTCCTCCATCAGCTCGCGGGTGCGGCCGTCCTCGCCGATGAGCCGTCCCTTCTGTCGCTGGAGGTCGTTTTGGTTGCGCGTCGCGTCGTCCAGATCCACGAGTTCGAACATCCGCATCTCGTCGTCGAGCAGCGTGAGCGCGTCGTCGGGATGGAAGCCGCGGCCGATGGCCCGCACGATGTCCGGCCCCTTCAGCCCCGTGACCGGGTCGCCGACCGTCTCGATCTCGACGGCTCCGGTCTCGGAGTCTACGTTGAGTCGAACCTCGGCCCGGTCTTCGATCTCGCGTAACGTCTCGCCGCCTGCGCCGATGAGCGCGCCCAAGCGGTCCTGCGGAATCGTCACGTGTTGCATACGTTCGCTATCTGCCGCAGAAATTTAAGCGTTGGTTAGCATGTCTAACCACGGCGCACGCAGAGGAACCGAGAGTCAGTCGTCGTCCTCTTCGGACGCTTCCTCGTCGTCAGCGTCGGCCTCCTCCTCGTCTTCTGCTTCGTCTTCGTCCTCTGCCTGCTCGTACTCGTACTCCTCCTCGAGGAGTTGGAGGTTCCCGTCCTGCAGCGCGTACGAGAGCTCCGCCTCGAAGCCGTCGCCCTCGACTTCCACGCCGAGCTCCTCACCGGCCTCGAGGTCGACGTTCTCGGCGGTCACCGTGCCGTTCGCGTCGGTGGTGTACTCCTCGTCCGCCACCTCGACGGACGCGTTCTCGACGGGCGCGCCGTCCTGCGTGACGGCGACGGTGACGGCCCCGTCGGTGTACGTCGTCTCTACGGTCACGTCACCGGACGCGGCCGTGCCCGCGTCCGAGAGTCCTGTGCCTGTCACGGCGGCCGCGCCGCCAGCGACGGTCAGCATCGCGGCCAGCGCAACTACGATTGATTTGACGTTCATCGCAGTTACCCCTCGGAGCCAGAGGGGTATGAACGAGTGAAGCCGTTTAGACGTTTCAGACGGGCTATCGGGCCGCAAACGGTCTAAACGGAATCAACGGAACACTCCAGCACGTCCTCCGGATGAGGGTCGTCGCCGACCTCGGTCTGTACGGTTTCGACCCGCTCGAATCCGTGGGCCTCGAAGAATCCGCGCGCTCCGTGATTCCCCGAGAGCACGCCCGCTCGGAGCCGGTCGGCGTCTGCATCCCGCGCGGACGCCACGACGCTCTCGAACAGCGCCGTACCGACGCCCTCTCGCTGGTGGTCGGGATGGACGAACAGCGTGTGTATCTCGGCCTCGTCGGCGAACGTCTGTCCCGCGGAGGCGAAGCCGACGACCTTCTCCTCGCGTTCCGCGACGACGAACAGCACGTCCTCACGCTCCGCGAGCACGCGCTCTAGGAAGTCGGGATCGTACAGGCTGTCGAGTGCCGTCCGAATCCGGTCGGCGTCGAGTACGCCGGGGTAGGTGTCCCACCACGCGGCGTCGGCGACCTCGCGAATCCGCTCGATGTCGTCGACGGTCGCCGGTCTGATCTCCATACCGAGGGTTGCGCGCCCGGCCTAATCAGCGTTCGTCGTCCGCGACTGGTAGTGTTCAGATAAGAGTGACCCCGGAGACCGGGAGAACAACGAGATGCAGAAAGCCCACGGTCGCTCGCCCGGCCGCGGATCGCTGTCGCCGAAAATCAAAGATTTTCGAGATGACGAGAGAGCGAAGCTCTCTCGAACCACGCTCCTCGCGTTGCTGCGGTGCTTGCGTCGTCCTCAGAAATCTTCGATTTCTGATGGGCTGCGGAAGACGCACCGCGTCTTCCGAACGCCGGGGCCGAATCGAGCGCGCAGGGGCTTCCGAAGCCTCCGCCGCTTCTCTCACGGCAACTCCATGGCTTCACGAAACAGCACCCTGCGACTCCGGTTCCGCGTCGGTGACGTACGCGAGCAGATCCTCGGTCGACACGTCGTGGCCCTGTCGCGTGAAGAACGCGGCGACGTTCTCGCAGTCGCGTTCGAGGAAGTCGCGGCTGTTCGGGTGGTGGACCGTGACGGCCTGCCCCAAGTCGAGGACGACGAGTTGGTCGTCGTGGACGACGACGTTGTACTCCGAGAGGTCGCCGTGGATCAGGCCGGCCCGGTAGAGCCGCCGCATGTACTCGCGGACCACCTCGTAGGCCGTCTCGGGGTTCTCGACGTTCACCTCGCTGAGCCGCCGCGCCCGCCGGCTGTTCTGCCCGAGAAACTCCATCACGAGCACGTTTCGCTGGACCGCCTTCGGCGTCGGGACGCGCACGCCCCCCTCTCGTGCGCGTCTGAGGTTGGCGAACTCCTTCTTCGTCCACGCGACGACGACCTTCTTCTTGTCCGAGCCGATGCCCTCGAAACGCGGGTCGCCGTCGAGGTAGTCGCGCATCGCGCGGAAGTCGGAGGCGTTGATCCGGTATATCTTCACCGCGAGTTCCGCCTCGGACCCCTGCGCGAGATACACGTTCGCCTCCTTTCCCGTCGAGAGCGGGCCGCCGAACGCGTCCACGTAGCCGTCCTGGACGAGTTTGTACAGCGCACCGAGCGTGGCGTCGTCGAACACCGAGTCGGTGACCTTGAACTGCTCGGTGTTCTCGATCCGCTTGCGAAACTCCAGAAACTCCCGATCCTGTCTGCGGGCGATTCGGTCGGCCTCCTCGTCTGCAACGTCGAGCGATTCCCACTCGTCGCCGGGCGCGTCCGTCTCGTCCACGTCGACGAGGTCGTACTCGCTCATACGCCGATCATGCTTGGATGTGGCCCTCTTCGCGGAGTTGGTCCGCCTCGCTCTTCTCGTAGCGCCACGTCACGTCGCCCTTCTCGTCCTGCCAGTCCCACGGCTCGACGAGCACCACGTCGTCTTCGCGTATCCAGACGCGCTTCTGCATCCGCCCGGGGATGCGTGCCGTCCGCTCCTGACCGTCCATACACCGTACCGTCACGCGGTTCGCGCCGAGCATCTCCGTGACGACGGCGAACACCTCGTCGTCGTCCGGCATTCTGAGGTCCCGCCGGCCCTCGTTATCGCTCATATCGGGGGTTTGCGCGTCCCGACGTATAACTCTTCGAGCTATGGACTGGGTAGTGTTCAAATAAGCCCGGATGAGCCGTCAGAGTTAGTGTGACGAGCTTGGAAGCCCCCGACGGCTCGACGTCTGCGCGCGGCCAACGGCCGCTCGCACGGCCCGTGAAGCGTCGCTTCACGCTGTCCGGGCCTCGCTGCGCTCCTCACTTCGTTGCGGTGTCCTCGCGCGGCGGTGCCGCGTGAGCGGCCCGAGGGACCGTCGGTCCCTCGCTGTCGTCGGCGCTCCGCGCCGACTGCCCGAGGTGGCGGAGCCACCTCGCCGCTTACGTCGGCCGGGTTCGTCGAGCGCGAGGCCGGCAGAGCCGGCCTCGATTGGTCGCGGCGGCTGTGCCGCCGCGCACGTCGAGAGCTAACGTCTCAGCGAATGCCGGTCAGCCGCATTTATCAGCGTCGGGGCTGAGGCCACTCCATGCGCGCTGTCGTCTTCCAAGCGGCCGGCGAGCCGATGGAGATACGGGAGGTGGACCGACCGACGTGTGATCCGGACGGCATCGTCGTCGAGACGGAGGCCTGTGGCGTCTGTCGGTCAGACTGGCACGCGTGGCGCGGTGACTGGTCGTGGATCGGCGTCGAGGCGACGCCGGGTCTGATATTCGGCCACGAACCGGTCGGCACCGTCCGGGAGGTCGGCGAGAACGTCACCTCCGTCAGCGAGGGGGATCTGGTCACGAACCCGTTCAACCTCGCGGACGGCAGCTGCCCGCTCTGTCAGCGCGGGAAGCAGAACGTCTGTGATCGGTCGACGCCGATGGGGTTCGTCGAGTGGTCGAAGGGTGCCTTCGCCGAGGAGTACGCCGTGAGCGCGGCGGACACGAACGTGGTCACGCTTCCGGACGACGCCGACCCCGTCGACGTGGCCGGGCTCGGCTGTCGGTTCGCCACCGCCTTCCACGGCATCACCGAGCGCGTCGACCTCGGGCCGGGCGACTGGGTGGCGGTCCACGGCTGTGGCGGCGTCGGCCTCTCCGCCGTCCACATCGCGGACGCGCTGGGTGCGAACGTCATCGCCGTCGACCCGAAGGAGGCGGCGCTGTCGCGGGCACGCGACCTCGGCGCGAGCCACACCGTCGACGCCACTGTCGACGACGTACCCCGCGCCGTGAAGGGACACACGGCGCGAAACCGCGGCGTGGACGTGAGCGTCGACGCGCTCGGCATCGCGGCGACCTGTCGCAACTCCGTGCGCAGTCTCGCCACGCACGGTCAACATCTCCAGATCGGCCTCACGACGAGCGAGGAGCGCGGCGAGGTGTCGCTGCCGGTCGACGAGATCGTCTTCGGCGAGCAGGAGTTCCTCGGCTCCTACGGGATGCCGGCCCACGAGTACGACGAGATACTCCGGATGATGGACGCCGGCACCATCTCGCCGGGCGAAATCGTCTCCGAGACGATCACGCTTGAGGAGGTGCCCGACACCATCGCCGCGATGGGCGAGTACGACACCGTCGGTATCCCCGTCTGCACCGGGTTTTGAGAGCTACCCGCTTCGCTGCTCCTTCTTCCGCTCGGCGCGGTGTTCGCTGATGAGTTCGTCGACCATCGACTCCGTCTGCTCCTGTTCGCGCTCGGCGGCCCGCTCCGCCCAGTCGTCGACGACGGCCTCGACGGCGGCCTCCTCCGCGACCGCGAGTTCGTCGATCTCGCGGACGGTCACGTCCTCGCTTGGTCCGTACGGCACGCCGTACTCGTGGAGTATCTCGCGGGCCTGCTCCGACAGCGTCCCGTCCTTCAACACGACGCGTGGGTCGACGGCAGCGAGTCGCTCTGCCGACGAACGGCCTGCGCCCGAGGCGTCCCGCAGTAAGATTACGTCGTCCTCGGCGAGTCCGAACGCGTCGTCGGCCGCCTCGATGGCGTTCGTCGTGAACTGCTCGATGGGTTTCACGGGGACGAGGTCGGTCCCGTCGGCCACGTCGGCGAAGTTGGAGTGGTCGAGCTTCCAGAGCCGCTTCAGCTCGTCGAGCTTCGCCTCCACCGCCTCCGTGCGCTCCTGCTGGTCGGCGAGTTCCGTCTCCAGTCGCTCGTTCTCGCGTCGGAGCCGGGTCACCTCGCGGCGCTCGCGGGCCTCGCGGCGCTCCTCGCGGCGGGCCGCGGAGAGTTCCGCCTCGTACTCCTCGATTTCCGTCTCCTTCTCGGCGACGGTGTCCTGCAGGTCCGAGACGTGGGCCTCCAGTCGGTCGACCCGCTCCTGCAGGCGGTTTATCTCCTTCTCCTCGGCGGTGAGTTCGCGCGCCTGATGTTCGACGCCGTCCTCGTCGTCGCTCTCCTCGACGACCATCCGGTCGAGGACGGCTTCGACCGACTCCTCCTCCGCGAGGACGGTCGCCGTCACCTCGCCGCGGTCGAACTGCGGCGGCACCTTCCGGGCGATGCGCTCGAACTGGTCGGCGTGGGCGTCGAAGGCGTACAGCGCCGCCGCCAGCGCGTCCCGCTCGTGGTCGTTGTCGCACGTCGCGTCGCGGGTCCGGTGTTTCTTGCCGTCGACCGGGAGGTCCGTCGCCGGCTCCCACCCCGCCGCGTCGAACGACCGGCGGAACTTCTCGACCGTTTCGGGCATCGGCTCCACGTCGGCGGCGACGAGCAGCGGTCGCCCCCGCTCGATTATCCACTCGATGACGGCAGCCGAGTCGTCCGTCCGCGTCGAGTACACGTCGAGCGGGGTGCCGTCGAGGTCGACCAGCGCGACCGCCGTCGTCGTCCCGGGGTCGATGCCGACGAGCACGTGGTCGCGGCGCTTCGCCAGCGGCGAGAAGTCGATGCCGTCGCGCCGCTCCCGTTCGATCTCGACCCGCACGTCGCCGTTCCGCGACGTCGAGACTGGGATGTCGGACGGACGTGCCTCGACGGTGAACAGCGCCTGCGAGTAGCCGCCGTACTTCTCGGTGACCTCCCGTTCGAAGTCGAGGCCGGCGTCGTTCAGTTGGGCTTCCACCTCGCGGGCGCGCTTGCGGACGTTGCCGTGGATGCGGCGCGTGTAGCGGTCCTCGCTCCAGCCGCCCTTTCCCGTCGAGCGCCCCCGAGACACCTTCACGCGTGTCGTGTCGGCGAAGGCGGAGACGACTTGGCCGACGTTCGCCGCGGCGAGACGTGCGGCCGCCTCTGCCTCCTTCATCGGCTTCTTGCCGTAGGGGACGCCGTGGCGCTTTGCCACCCGCGAGAGCGGTTCGGGCTGTTCGGCTCCCGTCACCTGCACGAGTCGCGTCCCGTCCGGCAGGTCGCGGAGGAGCGCGACGAGCGCGTCCGTGTCCTCGGCGAGTTCGTACACGTTGTCCGTGGCGACCACGTCCGGCTCCTCGCGGTCGATCAGTCGGCGAAGCTTCCGGTGAGAGACCACGTTTCGGTCGACGTGCTCCCCGTCGAACGCGACCACGGCGTAGGAGGGAGCGTCGCCGCGGACATCGCCGCTCTGCACGTCGACGCCGAAGACGATCGCGTCGAGCGCGGTCGTCCGGGTGCTCACGGCCACTGATTGGTGGTTCCGGCAGATAAGTTCCCTGCCCGGCCCACTCGCGACGGACCCCCGCGAAACCGGGGAACTATGACTGCCCGCGCCCTACTGCGACCAATGGGAATCCTCGAGAACAAGGCGCGGGCACGGCTGTTCTACAAGTACTTCTCGAACCTCTACGACACGGTGAACCCGTTCATCTGGAACGAGGAGATGCGCGACCAGGCGCTGGCGTGGTTCGACGTCGACGCCGGCGACCGCGTGCTCGACGTGGGCTGTGGGACGGGCTTCGCCACCGAGGGACTCCTCCAGCACACCGACGAGGTTCACGGTCTCGACCAGTCGGACGGCCAACTCTCGAAGGCGTTCGCGAAGTTCGGGAAGCAGGGCGACGTGCGTTTCTACCGCGGCGACGCCGAGCGACTCCCGTTCCAGACGAACAGCGTCGACGCGCTGTGGTCGTCGGGAAGCATCGAGTACTGGCCGAACCCGGTCGACGCGCTCGAAGAGTTCCGCCGCGTCACCCGGCCCGGCGGCACCGTCCTCGTCGTCGGTCCCGACTATCCGGACTCGACGCTGTTCCAGAAGCTCGCGGACGCCATCATGCTGTTTTACGACGAAGCGGAGGCCGACCGGATGTTCGCGGCCGCCGGCTTCGAGACGTTCGAACACCACATCCAGCAGCGCAAACCCGGCACTCCACGGGCCATCACGACGGTCGCGACCGTTCCCGAGTCCGAGGAGACGGAGCCGGCGCGCGACCCGGTCACGAACCCTTAGTCCCGGACGGTCGTCTCGGCGCGTGCGACCCGTCCGTTCTCGACGTGCAGGTCGACCGTGAGCCGCGCGCCCGGCGTCAGCGCGGGCGCGTTCGTCCCTGCGAGCCGGAGGCCCGCGCGCTCGCCGGCGGTCCACTCTCCGTCGCTCGCGGCGTTGAACGGCCCCGAGGGAGCGCCCCGATAGCCCCGCGCGCCGACGAACGGCACCGGTGGCTGATGTACCAACGGCTCACCGTCCACTCGTATCTGCACCGTCAGCGCCGCCACGTCGAGCGCCGCGCCGCCACGGTGGTGTAGCGTCACGCGCCCGTCGGCCGTCGCCGTCACGTCGATAGCGGCCGACGGCACCGGCTCTGGCGGCGCGAGCGGAAGCATCGCGGCCCCGACGGCGGCACTGGCGACGACCGTCACGGCGACCAGCGAGGCGACGCCAACCACCGGTGAGAGCCCACGGTCGGTTACGGTCGGTGACACGCGGTGCGTGGCCGCGCCTTCGTAGTTAAATGCTCGTCGTGGCGGTGACGTTCCCGTTCGGGGTAGACGCGGTGACGACGAAGGAGTCGCGGGGTCCGAGGGTCCACAGCGACTCGTTGCCGGTGCGGCCGACCCGGTCGCCGTTGAGCGTGACCCGCGCGTCGACCGGCGTTCCGGCCGTGGCGTTCACCACGCGGACGTTGAGCGGTCCGCCGGGATGCGTCGCGTGGAGTTCGAGACGGAGTCCATCGCCCGTGGTCGAGGCGACGAGCGGATGAGGTGTGGCCTCCACGTCCCTCCGCTGGATCTCGTAGAAGACCTCGCCCGTGCCGGCGTCGTAGAAGACGATGAGGTCGCTATCGCCGACCGTACCGTGCGGATGTTTGAACGCAATTCCGTAGACGCCGGCGCGCTGGTAGAACGGCTCGCTCGTCAACACGGTGTCCCTGCCGCCGTTGTTCGCCCAGGTCCACGGGTACAGCTCCGAGAGCCGCTGCTCGAACGTGTCGATGCTGATCGGACGGTCGCTGAACTGGTCGTCGAAGCCGCCGCCGTAGAACGACTCGCGCACGTAGCGCGTGGTGAACTCCCCTTCAACGAGCGTCGCGAGGACGACGCCGGTCTCCGAGGCCATCACGTGGACCCGGTCCGTCTGCCCGCTCGTGACGCTCGCGGCGAGGCGAGCCCGGACGGGCCCTTGGAGCGGGACGAGCCGCGCCTTGAGGCGAGCAATCGACGACTGCGAGACGGGCATGTCGGCGCCGCGGTCGAACGTGTACAGCTGGTCGACGGTCGTCTCCATCGCGTCGGCGGCCGCGTGGATGGCGACGAGTTCGCGCAGGAACGCCGTCTTCGAGAGGTCGCCGCGGTTGTACGCCGCGAGCGCGTCTGCCTGCCGGTGTTCGAGTTCGTCGAGTCGACCGTCGAGCCGGCGCGTCGTGTTCCGAATCACTGCCCGCTGAGCAGCGTCGGTTTCGGCGGCGGTGAACGTCTCGCGGAGGTGAATATTCGTGTAGCGGCCGTGGAGCCGGGCGGTCCGGACGCTGGTGGCGGCCGCCGGGTCTAACTCCACGACGGCGAACGCCTCGCTCTGAACCGAGTCCGCCGGGAGGTTGAGATACGCGGAGGTGTTCTCCACCTGTACGACCGGAGCCGACGCCGCGGCCGGTCCGGGATTCTCGGCGGTGGCCGCTCGGTCGGGCGACGGTCGCTCGGCGATGACCGGGACGACCGCCACCGACGAGACGACGAGGAGGGCGACTCCGACGACGGCGAGCGACCTCCGGCGACCGGCGAGGAGGGCTCGGAGTGTGGGGAGGGGACCGGACATATCAGCAACTGTGACCGGCGGTTACAAAAAGCCCGCTCTCCGCGTTGGTTGGTCCGGTGGCCGACCGATGGAAAGCGTTTTGCTGACGGCCAGCACACGCGATGGTATGCGGTTCTTGCCGGGACTCGCCCTCCTCTGTCTGCTCTGCGCCCTGGTGGTCGCCCCGGCCGGGGCCCTCGGGACTGCAGCACCCGGCACGGCGATCCAACAGGAGGAGCCGCTCGCCCCCGCCTCGACGACGCTCACGCTCCAACTGCGCGCCGACGGCGACGCCGAGTGGACCGTGAGCACGCGGTTCCGTCTCGACGACGAGAACGACGCGCGAGCGTTCGAACGGCTCGCGGCCAACTCGGGTGACTCGAACATCGCCTACGACGCCGAGACGTTCACTCGGGCGGCGGCGGCCGCCTCGAACGCCACCGGCAGGAACATGTCGATCACCGACGTTCGCTACAACGCGAGCAGGCAGACGGTCGACAACGTCACCTACGGCCGGCTCGCGCTCCAGTTCCGGTGGACGAACTTCGCGGAGCAGGCCGGCACGCAGCTCCGCATCGGCGACGCGTTCAACACGAGCGACGGCACGTGGCTGCCCGGGCTGGCGACCGGCCAGACGCTCGTGATCCGGCCGCCCGAGGGCTACGCGGTGCTCAACAGCCCGCCCGACATCGGCGTGGAGAACGGCGTCCTCCGGTGGGAGGGACCGCGCTCCTTCGAGCCACGGTATCTGGGCCAGATCACGTACACCGGCAACACCCCGACCGCGACGCCGGACCAGTCGATTCCGCCCGGCCTGCTCAGTGGCGGCGCGGCGTTGGTCGTGGCCGTGGTGACCGCCGCGGTCGTGCTCTCGCGCCGACGCGGCCCGACCGAGGACGGTGCCGGCGGTGCGGACGACAGCGGGACCGGTGCCGGCGGCGCGGCGGCCGCGACCACAGACACCGACACCCAGCCCGTCACCGGTCCCTCGGACCCCGAACTGCTCTCCGACGAGGAGCGGATCGAGCGACTGCTCGAACGGAACGGCGGCCGGATGAAGCAGACGAACATCGTCGACGAGACGGGGTGGTCGAACGCGAAGGTGTCACAGCTCCTCTCGGATATGGCCGATGCGGACCGCGTCGACAAGCTCCGAATCGGCCGCGAGAACCTCATCTCGCTGCCCGACGAGGACGTGGCCGACCTCGACGACGAGTGACGACGCGGTCGGGGCGTTCCGCCGTTCCCGCGATTGTTGCCATCGGAAACTCTTAACCGCCGAGCGCCGCCAAACGGAACCGATGAGCACCAAGATACTTGTCACTGTAAAGGAGGTGGCGGAAGTCGACGACGAGTTCGAGATCAGCGGGCTCGACATCGACGACCGGTATCTGGAGTACGACCTCAACGAGTGGGACGACTACGCCGTCGAGGAGGCTGTCCAGCTCTCCGAAGCCGGCGATGACGTGGAGGTCGTCACCGTCACCCTTGGCCCGGAGCGGAGCGAGGAGACGATCCGGATGGCGCTGGCGAAGGGTGCCGACCGCGCCGTCCGCGTCTGGGACGACGCGCTCGCCGACGCGGGGCTGCTCGACGCGACGACGAAGGCGGATCTGCTGGCTGCCGTCGTCGAGTCGGAGGAGCCAGATCTGGTGCTCACGGGCGTGCAGGCTGCCGACGACTCTTTCGGCGCGACCGGCGTCGCGCTGGCCGAACGGGTCGGCTTCGAGTGGGCCGCCGTCGTCAACGACCTCGACTACGACGCCGACGCGAACGTCTCCAGCGTCCGCCGCGAACTTGAGGGCGGCGTCGAGGAGCTGACCGACGTGGAGGGGCCAGCCGTGCTCACGATCCAGACGGGGATCAACGAGCCGCGGTACGCCTCGCTGCGCGGCATCCGGCAGGCACAGCGGAAGCCGCTCGACGTGCACGCGCTCGACGATCTGGGCCTCGACGAGTCGGTCGTCGACTCGCCGGTCGATCTCACGTCGATGTACGAACCGGAGTCGGAGGGCGACGCCGTCGTCTGGGAGGGGTCGCCCGACGAGACGGCCGACGAGCTGGCGACGTTCCTCCGCGAGCAGGGGGTGGTCGAGGGATGACGGTCCTCGCGGTCACCGAACACCGCCGCGGCGAACTCCGAACCCCCTCCTTCGAGATCATCACTGCGGGACGTGACCTCGCCGACGCGCTCGACGCCGAACTCCACCTCGCGGTCATCGGCGGCGACGTGGACGGCTTCGCCGACCGACTGAACCGCGACGGCGTCGACGCCGTCCACACCGTCGCCGAGGGCGAGGAGTTCAACCACGACGTGTACACGCAGGCCGTCACCGCGATGGCCGAGGCCCACGACCCGGACGCGCTCCTGATGCCGAACACGGTCAACGGCCTCGATTACGCGCCCGCCGTCGCCGGCGCGCTCGACCTGCCGCTCGTGACCGACGCCGTCGACTTCGACGCCGACGGCACGCTGGAGGTGACACGCGAGCAGTACGGCGGCAAGGTCGAGACGACCGTCGATGTCGAGGCGGACGCGTTCGCGCTCACCATCCGCCCGGCCGAGTGGCCCGCCGCCGAGGGCACCGGCGACGCCGAGATCACGCCGTTCGACGTCGACATCGACGAGTCGGCGGTCGGCTCGACGGTAACGGGATTCGAGGAGGTCGGCTCCGGCGACGTGGACATCACGGAGGCGGACGTGCTCGTCTCCGTCGGTCGCGGCATCGACGAGGAGGAGAACCTCCCGCTCGTGGAGGCGCTCGCGGACGCGCTGGGCGCGACGCTCTCCTCGTCGCGACCCATCGTCGACAACGGCTGGCTCCCGAAGAACCGACAGGTCGGGCAGAGCGGGAAGGTCGTCACCCCCGACGTGTACATCGCCGTCGGCATCTCCGGTGCCGTCCAGCACGTCGCCGGCATGAAGGGGTCGGACACCATCATCGCCATCAACACGGACCCCAACGCGCCCATCATGGACATCGCCGACTACGCCATCGTCGACGACCTGTTCGACGTGGTGCCGGAACTCATCGAGCAGTTCGGCGGACAAGCCCCGAGCTGAACGTATCCGGGCTTTCGTGATCTGCGTTTTTTGAG
This sequence comes from Halobacteriales archaeon QH_7_66_36, assembly GCA_003021175.1. Classification (GTDB taxonomy): domain Archaea; phylum Halobacteriota; class Halobacteria; order Halobacteriales; family Haloarculaceae; genus Halosegnis. Next base: position 242,621 of record PXQV01000015.1, read on the forward strand.
CGTCGTTTTGCTCGCAGCGACACTGGACTCATAGAGGCATCTCTGACGCTCTCGCTGATTCACTGGCTCGCTCGCTGGACCTGTTCCACCACCGCAGGACTGAGCGAGTGACACGAGCGAAGGAGTCGGCTGGGGAGGCGTGTGGCCGCGGTCGGCGGTGCGGTTCCGTTAGAATCGCGCTAGCAGAGCGTTACTGCGTCTCCAACTCTGTCTCCGGTCGCGCATCTGAATCAACCAGCCTGCGCTAGCAGAACGTTACTGCGTCTCCAGCCCATCAGCGCGAGAACGGCGCGCTCATCGAGCAGTTCGGCGGACAGGCTCCAAGCTACCCCCGCCTGCTCTCCCTTCTACGCCGTCGCACGCTCGTCTCCGTCGAGTGCTACCATCAGCGCACGGATCGGAGGCACGAGGGCGGCCACGACGACGACGGCGAGAGCGACGACGGAGAGGCGTCCGGCGATGGTGAGCAGCAGATATCCGATCGCGGCCCCGACGATGACGGTCGGCGAGCGGGTGAGGAGTGTATTGCCGAACTGCTTGAGACGCGGGCGGTCGGTGCGGTAACCGGTGGAGTATCCACTCGCGCCGAGGAACACGTACGCTAATCCCACCCCCAGACCAGCGAGCACGAGCGTGAACCGGAACGAGTACACACTCTTCGTGCAGGTGGCCGCCGTGTCAATCCGGCGGTTCCCCGCGTTTCGTCACCTACTTGCGCGCCGCTCCCCTTCGCCCGGTAATGGAGTATCTCGAGCGGCGACGCGAACGCGTCGAGGACCGACTGGAGGCGGTTCTCGACGACGTGGCCCCCGCGACGCTGCGCGAGCAGGTGGAGCACGTGTCGCTGTCTGGGGGGAAACGGGTCCGGCCGACCGTCGCCGTCCTCGTCTGTGAAGCCGCCGAGGGGTCGCCAGCGGGGGCAACCGACGACGCCGTCGACTTCGCCGTCGGCGTCGAACTCGTCCACAACGCCTCGCTCGTGATCGACGACATCATCGACGAGTCGTCGGTTCGCCGCGGCGTCCCCGCCGCACACGCCGAGTACGGCCACGGCTCGGCCATCATCGCGTCCGACGGCCTGCTGGGCGAGGCGTTCGAACTGTTCTCTCGCGACGAGCGCGCGATGCGGGCGGTCGCCGACGCGATGGTCGAACTCGGGGAGGGGGAGGCGACGGAACTCGTCGCTCGGCCGACGACCGAGGACGAGTACATGCGACTGGCGCGGCGCAAGACGGGGGCGCTGTTCCGCGCCGCCGCGGAACTCGGCGCTATCGCGGCGGACGCGGACGCCGAAACCGTCTCGTCGTTCGGCGACTACGCCGAGCGGGTCGGCGTCGCCTTCCAGATTCGCGACGACGTGCTCGACGCGACGGCCGACGCCGAGGCGTTGGGCAAGCCGACCGGGCAGGACGAGGAGATGGAACGGCCCTCGCTCGTGCAGGTGACCGACGTCACGCCCGAGGAGGCGGACGAACGGGCCCACGAGCAGTCGGAGGCCGCGTTGGAGGCGCTGACCGCGACCGGTGCGCCCGAGTCGCAGGCGCTGGCGTATCTCCGCGACCTCGCGGAGTTCGTCGTCGTCCGAGAGCGGTAGCGCCCGCGGCCGAGCGTGCCCTCACGTCGCCGTCGGCGATTTCTCCTGAAACCGCGACTCGGCGACGGCGAAGGCGAGCGTGCTCGCGACGCCGAGGAGCGTGCCGCCGGCGAGCGCGACGGCGAGATACCGGAGCGTCGCGAACCCCAATCCGAGCAGAAACGCCGACAGCGCGTGGACGACGACCGCAATCGCGAGCACGTAGAAGGGGGCGTTGAGATAGCGCCACCGGAAGCCGTCGGCGAGATACTCGTCGGTGACGCGGCCGAGCGCGGCGACGACGCCGCCCGCGGCGATCCAGTCGACGGCACCGTAGGTGACCGCCGCGGCCGCCTGTAACAGGCCATCCGTCGGCAGGGTCTGGAGAAACGTCCGGCCGTTGACGAGGCCGACGGCGAACAGCGCCAGCGCGGCGACGCTCGTCACGACCGTCACCCGGCCGGTGTACAGCGCCGTCCGGATCCGTTCGACGGCACTGTCGATGGACTCCTCCAGTCCGAATCCCCGCGAGAGGACGTACAGCCCGAGGAGCGTCGAGACGAGGCCCAGCGACGATCCCGGGAGATCCAGCGCGTTAGCGACGACGGCAGCCGGATAGATGAGGAGGAGGATGCCGAGCGGGACGAGGATGGTACCGCGCGTCTCCGGGTCGTCGAGCACCTGCTTGATGGTGTAGTACATCGATTCGAGGTCCTGTGCCTGCCGGACGACGACCCGGCGAACGGAGTCGACCGGCACCCGCGAGCGGATGACTGGGACGACCGACTCGTCCTGTGCGCCGTCGGTGACGACGACCGCACGAACATCCTCGCCCGTCTGGAGCGACGCCAGCACGCGGTCGACCTCTTCCCCGACGGTTCGGTTGGCCGCCACGTCGCCACTCTCCTCGCCGGCGACGACGGCGACCGCGACGGACTCCTCGTCGCGTAGGTCGTCGTGGATGTGAATCCCCTGAAAGGCGACGTTCACGTCGGAGTCCTCGGGGTCGGCAGTCGCGAGCGCGACCGCCGCTTTCTCGACGCCGTCCCGGCCGATGACCGGAGTCTCGAACTCGGTCTTGCGGCCGAGGTCGTCGTCGAGGTCGACACACAGCACCAGCAGCATGGACGGTAGCTACACGGTCCCCGCTTAATTCTCTTCGGGGGAGACCGACTGCCACGTCCACTTGGCGTCGAGGACGTACCGGTAGACGCCCGAGGGGACGATAGCACAGAGGTTGGCGAGGAGATAGCCGAGACCGCCCCACGTGACGAACACGTACAAAAGTGCAGTCTGTAACGGAATCGCGGAGCCGCGAACCACGTTCGTCCGGAGGAGGCCGCCGAGGAACGCGTCACCCTGATTGGCGCGGTCGGCGAACGTCCACGCGTTGTTGACGACGTACTGCGTGACGATGGTTATCTCGATGGCGATGACGGAGCCGAGCAGATAGTAGAGGCCGCCGATGTCGACGAACAGCCACAGGAGTCCGCTCTGGAGCGCGGCCGCGGCCCCACCGACGAGCGCGAACTGCATGAGCCGGGAGACCGGAAACCCAGCGAACGTGCTTCCGGTGCTGGACATGTCAGTACCTACGTCTCGTGAGTGATAACGTCTGTTGCAGCGCGTCTGCCGTGTGTCTGACGGTGACACGGAACTCACGAGACCCGGTCTGTGTCCGGTCGCCCCCGTCTCGTGAACGCACGACTTTTGAGCCTCGACGGGGTATAACTGACAACTGATGATCTCGAAGGGCTGTGAACAGTGCGCCAAGGGCGGGAAGATGGTGCTGTTCGTCTACGGCTACTGTGACCAGCGCGACTGTTTCTACTGTCCGCTCGGCGAGAACCGGAAGAACGTCACGCAGACGTACGCGAACGAGCGGCCCGTCGACTCGCCCGAGGACGTCATCGCGGAAGCGAAGCTGATGGACGCGCTCGGCACCTCTATCACCGGCGGCGAGCCACAGGAAGCCTTAGAAAAGACCTGTCGATACCTCCGCCTGCTCAAAGACGAGTTCGGCGAGGACCACCACACTCACCTCTACACCGGGATTACGGGCGGTCGCGAGAACATGCGCCGGCTGAGCGAGGCCGGTCTCGACGAGATACGCTTCCACCCGCCCTACGAGCAGTGGGGCGACCTCCACGGCACCGAGTGGGAGGAAATCCTCTACGTCGCCCGTGAGGAGGGACTCACGCCCGCCTTCGAGATTCCCGGCATCCACGCGGAAGAGGAGTTCCTCGAATTCCTCGACGAGGGGGCGGCGGAGTTCTGTAACGTCAACGAGTTCGAGATGTCCGACGGCAACTACCGGCGGATGCAGGAGGCCGGCTTCGAGCTGAAGGACGGCCACATGAGCGCCGTCGAGGGGAGCCACGACATTCTGGAGACGATGGGAGACCACGAGCGGGTGTACTTCTGTACGAGCGTGTTCAAGGACGCCGCACAACACCGCTCGCGATTGAAGCGGATGGCCCGGAACCTCCGCCGCGAGTTCGACGAGGTGACCGAGGACGGCACGCTCGTCTACGGCAAGACGTGGGAACCCGCCGAGCGACTGGCCGAACTCGGCGTCCCCGAGGACTTTTACACCGTCAAGAGCGACCACGTCGAGTTGGCGTGGTGGCTGTTGGAGGAGATGGTCGAGGACGGCGACGTACCGGAGGGCGAGATTGTCGAGCAGTATCCGACCTACGACGGGACGGTCGTGGAGCGGACGCCAGTGGCGTAGCGGGTTCTGCTGTCGAACGGACGGCTGGAGTTCTTCGACTTAGTACTCTTCGAGTCCTGTTTCGTATGGTAGTGTTCAGATACGACCGGATGAGCCGCCACAGCTAGTGTAACTGCCTTGGAAGCCCCCGGCGGATCGACTCCCGGGCCTCGCTGCGGTCCTCGTCGGAGTCGACGGGTCGCTCGTTCGCGTAGACCTGGCCGACGTTCTTCCGGGTCTCGCCGAGGGTCAGCCATCGCCTATCTGAACGCTATATCTCGAATCGTGAGAAAATATATACTACAACAGTAGTTAGCGGTCGATATGTCAGCCACCACGCGGTCTCGCTCCGTTCGGCTACTGGTGGTCGCGTGTGGGCTGTTCGCGCTTCTCGCAGTGCATGTCTCGTTTCGCTACGCGCTCAGCGCGACGTTCGGATTCGCGGAGTATCGTGGACTCGCGCCGCTGGTCCCGTTCCTCCTGCTCGGTGTGTATACGCTGCTTCTCGGTGGCGCGGCAGCGGTGAGCGCCGTCCGACGGGGGATCGCAGGGATCGGCATGGGGGCGGGGTTGCTCGCGTTCGCGGTCGAACCGGTGAGTAGTTCGTTTCTTTGGGGCGACGGCTGTGAAGTAAGCAACGCTGCTGGGGGCTCGCCCATTCCGGAGGTGACCGTCGATGGAATAGGGATCACCCTCTATTCGTGGAACGGCGCGTGCTCGGCCTCGCTCAACACTGCGCTGCTCGGACTTGGACTGCTCGCGCTCGGGAGCGGACTCTGGCGTGGCAACCTATTGAAGTTAGCGTTCGCGCGCTGGCTGCACGCCGTCGGAACGACGCGGTCTGAGTAGCCGATTCGAACTTCACCGCACGCCGCTCCGCTCGCGGCCGAGGGCGAGATACGCACCGACGGCGAGCAGCGCGGCCCCCGCCAGTAGGCCGACCGTCCCGCGGTCCGCGACGACGCCGAAGTAGAGCACGGCGAGCGCGCTCCCGCCGAGCGTCGCCGCGACGAGCGCGTACTCCGCCGACGCGGGGAGCGGATCGCCGCGCACGTCGCGGTAGTCGGCGGCCGCGAGCAGCACGACGCCGCCGTTCACCGTCCCGAGCGCGGGCGCTTCGAGTACGACGCCAGCGACGGCGACGAGCAGTGCCGCGGCGACGGCGACGCCGAACGTCCGGTTCGGGGTGAGCGGATTGCGTCGCTCGCCGTAGCGAGCGTGGTAGGCGGCGGGGGGCGCGACGGCCTCCACGGCGACCAGCAGGCCGACCATCGGCTGGCCGACGACGACGCCGGCGACTGCGACGGACGCGGCGACGAGCGCACCGCCCGCGAGCGCGGCGTCAGGCGGGATGGCGGGCGTTGCGTCGGGTGTCGCTCGCGAGCGGACGACGCCGTAGGCGGTGAATCCGTACAGGAGCGCGACGGCGAGGGCGACGACGGCGAGCCGCGAGCCGGGCGGTCCGAACAGGAGTCCGAAGCCGCCGACGCCGAAGGCGAGGACGACCCCGAGCAGCGGGGCCGCCTCGGGCACGCGTCGGCCACGGCGCGACATACACGACGGTGGCGGAGTGGGCCGGAAAGGGTTGCGGTCCACGCCGAGTCGCCGGAAATCGGCCGCGAGCCGCCGCGCGCGGACCCGCAAACGTTTAACGGACTCCGGCGTACGTTCCGCCATGGCGGACTGCCCACTCGCGGACCAGTGTCCCAACTTTCAGGAGCGGATCGAGGGGATGGGGTGTACCCACCTCGGCGACCGGGGCGGCGCGGAATGGTGTAATCACTACGGCCAGCCGATCCGTGAGTTGAAGGAACAGCCGGTGGACCTCGGCGAGGAAGTCGTCATCACGGTCGACGACATCCACGAGTCGGGAGCGGGCGTCGGCCGCACGGAAGACGGGTTCATCGTCATGGTCGACGGCATCCTCCCGGAGGCGCGCGCCCGAGTCCGGATCACGAAGGTGATGGACAACCACGCGCGCGGCGAGGAGGTAGAGCGGCTCCCGCTGGAAGAGGGGGAAGACGACGGCGAGGACGGAGCCGAGCAGTCCGACGAAGACGAGGAGACGGACGGGCGGTCGAGTCGGGACGAGCGGCTGGGCAGCCGCGACAACTTCTGGGGCTCGTGAGCGACGTACCGGACCCCGACGAACTGCTCGCGGAGTTGGGGTTCGACGAGACGGAGAGCGTTCTCACCCGCAGACAGGCGGAGGTGCTCGCGCTCCGCGAGCGTGACGTGCCACAGCGGGCGATAGCCGACGAACTCGGCACCTCGCGGGCGAACGTCTCCTCCGTCGAGGCGAGCGCGCGCAACAACGTCGAACGCGCCCACGAGACGGTGGCGTTCGCCGAGGCGCTGCGCGCGCCGGTTCGCGTCGCCGTCGACGCCGGAACCGACCTCTACGACGTTCCCAGCCGCGTCTTCTCGGCGTGTGACGAGGCCGGCGTGAAGGTGAACCGGACCGCACCGGAGCTGATGAAGCTCGTCGGCGACGCCGCCGGCGACGCCGTCGTCGGTCGCGAGGTCAAACGCGACCTGATCGTGAGCGTGACGAGCGACGGGCAGGTCCGGGTCCGAACCTGAGCTACCGGTAGCGACGGTGGGCGAGCCAGACGAACGTACCGGCGAGTATCGGGGGGACGAAGGCCAGTGCGGCCGGTAGCGCGTACAGCGCAGCCACGACCGGCCCGAGCACCCCGGCGACCGGCTCCTGTTGGCTCGGCGGCACGGAGATGACCAGCATCAGATACAGCGTGACGGCGACGCCGAAGCCGGCCGCCGCGAGCGTGCGGTCGTACACGACGCTGCCGCCGACGCGCCGGTGGTGGCGCGCCACGAGCAGGACGGGGGCGACGAGCGGGAGCACGGTGAAGAAGCCGACCAGCAGGACGAACGTGCGGACGAACGAGTCGGTGCCGCCGGTCGCGAGCCCCGTCGAGTTGGCGATGGAGACGACCGCGCCGAGACCGAACAGGACCGCGACGAGCGCGGCCAGCAGCCCGCCGGTGACGACGTAGACGCGCAGTAGCGTCGAGTCGCTGTTGCGGAACGCGTACGGAAACGCGCCGAACAGCCCCCCGTAGTCGCCGTCGGTGTCTGCGTCCGGCTCCGCGTCCCCCTCCGCTGCCGTGGCGTCGCTCATCTATCCGGGATTGACGGCCGGGCGGCAAAAGCGGCGCGGGATACGCTCAGCTCGGCCGGACGACGACGCGCACCACGTCGCCCTCCCGCAGGACGTACTCCTTCGGATTCACGGACTCGCCGTTCACCGCGAGGGTGACGTTCGCGTTCCCGCCGTCCGTGTAGCGGGTGCCGTCGTACCAGACGGAGTCCGTCGTCGCACCGATATCGAGCGTCGACAGCGCGTATTCGAGAGTGACACCGCGGGCGTGGGCGTGCCAGCGCTCGCCGTCGCCGCCTTCGAAGTGAAACCCTCGGTCGGCGAACTGGTACCGGTCCCGTGAGAGGTCGACCGGGTCGCCCGCGACGACGATCTCCATCGTGCCGTGGTAGTGGACGGAGCCGGTGTCCGTCGGTTCCTGTGCGACCTGCTCGACGCTGTCGGGGACGCTCCCGCTTCCGGTGCCGCCGGCGACGAGGACGAGATACGCGACCAGTACTGCGGCGGCCACCACGACGCCACCGAGCACGAGGGGGCCGGTGCCGATGCCGCCCTCGTCGGCGTTCAACTCCTCGACGCGCCGTCGTTCGATTGCCCTCAACTCGTCGGCGTGCTCCGCGTCGAGGTGGGCGAGATACGCCGTCTCGTCGTCGAAGGAGTCGCCGCAGTGGTCGCAGTCGGGCATTACTCTCCCTACCCCGGGGCACGCTCCTACTCTTTTCGGTGCTGTGCGAGCGCGTCCGCCCGCTCGGTGAGCAGGTCGGCGAACGCCGCCCGTTCGGCGGTCTCGCGCTCGGCAGGGTCGCCCCGATGCGTCAGCAGGTCGGACAGCGTCCGTAGCGCGTCAGCGTCGTTGCTGGCGAGTTCGTCGGCGACAGCCCGAGGGTCGGACACCACGCGTGAGACCAGCCCGATCTCGCGGGCGGTCTCGGCGTCGACGACGCGACCGGACAGCGACAGGTCGGCGGCGTGGCTCGTCCCGACGGCCTCCGGGAGCCGGACGGTGCCGCCCCACGCGCCGAACAGGCCGAAGGTGACGCCCGGTTCGGCGAACGTCGCGTCCGGCGTTGCCACCCGCACGTCGCAGGCGAGCGCGAGCTCGACGCCACCGCCGCGGGCCGCCCCGTCGACGCCCGCCACGACGGCCGCGTCGCTCGTCTCGATCCGACGCATGGTCTGCTGGCCGCACTCGACGAAGGCGTCGGCCGCCGTCTCGCCGTCGGCGGCCGTCTCCGCGACGGTCGTCAGGTCTGCGCCGGCACAGAAGGCGTCGCCGGCACCGCGCACGAGGACGACCGGCGCGTCGGCATCGGCGACGGCCGTTCCGAGCGCGTCGAGGTCGTCGAGGGTGAGCGCGTTGCGCGCGTCCGGACGGTCGAGCGTGACGACGCGGACCCGGTCGCCCTCCTCGATACGCACCATGCGCTCTGCTGGCTGGCCGCTTCCAAAGGTCTTTGCCACTCGCTCGCCTACCGATCAGCGATGGATGAAGCCGCTGCGGTCCGCAGGGCCGCACGCGAGGCCGTCGACGACGTCGACCCGGATTCGTTCCGGGACGACATCGACGCCTTCGTCACCGACGGTTCCCCCGTGCCCGGCGTGTTGACCCTGCTCGCCGCCGCTGCCGCCGACGCCGACCCAGCGGCACACACGGAGCGGGCCGCCGCCGTCCAACTCATCTACGACGGCCTTCGACTCACCCGACGACTCGCCGACGACCCGCCGTGGACGGGCGCGGCGAATGCCGGGACACCGGACGAACGCGACTCGACCCGCGAGCAGGCCGATATCGACATTCTCGCGGCGGACGTGCTCGTCGCACGCGGCTTCTCGCTCATGGCCGACACCGAGGCGGCCACGGACGCCGTCGGCGTCGTGCAGTCGTTCGGCCGCACGCAGACGAAACGACAGGCGGCAAACGACCCGCCGGTCGACCGCGAGCTCGAAGCCGACGTGCTGGAGTTGGCGCTCGTGGCCGGGGCGACCGCCGGCGGGGCGACGCCGCGTGACCCGGGAACGCTCGCCCGCGAACTCGTCACCGACGCCGACGCAGGTCTGCCGACGACCGAAGCGCTGTTCGATCCGGCTGCAAGCGAGCGGATCGCGGCCGTGACAGGGGGTGCCGGACGCCCTCTGAATCGAAACGACTAACAACGCAACCCGGCTACCGACGGGTGCGCGCCTGGGTAGCTTAGCGGTAAAGCGCGTCCTTGGTAAGGACGAGAGCCCGGGTTCAAATCCCGGCCTAGGCTCTCTTTGGCTGTTACGTCCGGTAGTTACTGGGTTCTTCGTCGGTGAAATAATGTACACCACGCAAGAACGAGTACCTGGGTGTGTTTTCCCCGGACCGACGCAGTCATGCGATTATGGAAAAAAGTCAGGCATATTACAGTATATATTTAAAATTTGCTGGTCTCTAGTTCTAGCTTCTAGACAGAGGTGTCGAAAATGACGCACAGCGACGAGAACAAAGTCGATGGAATCGTCCTCGTCACCGAGGACGCACAGGAGTATCTAAACCCGAGACAGGAAGTCACGTACCGCGAGCACCGGCGAGAACTCGCGGAGTGGATGCTCGCACTCGGAAAGAACCCGGACAAAGCCACAGGCTACAGCCACTCCACGGCCAAGAACAGGATGAACCGCTTGGACTTGTTCTACCGCTTCATCTGGGACAGGAAAGGCCGGTACATCCAGGAACTGACGACCGAGCACGCCGACGACTGGATGCGGCACTTGGCGACCGAGGAGATGAAAGAGTCCACGAAGAACCATTACCAGAAAGCCGCTAAAACCCTGTTCAAGTGGAAACGCGAGGCCCGAAACAAGGACGTAGAATGGGAACCCGAGATCGAATACAGCGACCCCAGTACGACTTACACTCCACGGGACTACCTAACCAAAGACGACCGCCGCAAGATGAGAGAAGCCGCCATGGAGTACGGCTCGGTACCCCACTACAACAGTGTAACCCCTGAAGAACGCGAACGCTGGAAGACATACCTCTCACAGCGACTCCAGAAGCCAAAGGAGGAAGTCACGATGAAGGACTGGGAACGAGCCAACTCCTTCAAATACACCTCGATGATCCACGTCGCACTTGACGCGGGCCTACGTCCTATCGAGATAAAACGCTCTAACGTTCAGTGGGTCGACACGGAAAACGGCGTCCTCAGAATACCACGCGAAGAAAGCTCGAAGAACCGGGAAAACTGGATAGTCGCACTGAAAGAAGAAACCAGTCAAATCTTGAAACGCTGGCTCAACGAACGCGAGACACGGGAGAAGTACGACGGCCGGGACGCACTCTGGCTCACCATGTACGAAAACCGCTACAACAAAGACAGCTTCCGAGACGTCTTCCGCAAAATCGCCAAAGAAGCCAACCTCGACCTCGAAAACCGAGACCTCACACCCTACTCAATACGCCACAGTACAGCGACCTACATAGCCGAAGAAGAAGGACTCGCAGTAGCCGCCCAGCAGTGTAGACACAAGTCGAAGAGAACTACTGAGAAATACGAGCACAGCTCCACCACCAGGCAACAAGACGCCGTCAACAACATAGACTAAACACCACCTTCTCCTCTTCCCCTCGCAGTGAACCCGTACACGGCAGTAAGTCGTTCAAATTTAGGACCTGATTCAGACCTTCCTGTCCAACCAGGGAAGAAGTGGTAAGACCTGTTTCAGGGCTGTTTTTCTGGACCGGGTGGTTAGGTTCTGACCTGTTTCTGGTGCTGGTTTCCCAACCCTAACTGTCTAAGTGTAATATAATTATTTAAAAGTTATAGACAATATGTAAGATAAGGTGATTGTATTGGACTCGGGACACAGTATTACCTGCAAATGCGGTGAAAACTTCAAAACCAGCGAAGAACATACCCGGCACGTCGCAATCCAGGAAGTACTGGAAGAGGTGAAGCGCATCGGCGGAGAGAAATTCTACAGACAGGCCAAGGCCTGGGGAGAAGACGCCCACAGCGGAGACCTCCAAGAATTCACGGCAAACCACGACCTCGAATTAAAGCCGGAGAACGCCACCCGGATAGCGAAGAAAGAACTCATCTACATGATTCGACACCACGACGAGCACCACCTTGACCAGTACAATGTAGGTGGTAACGAGTGAAGCAGGAACTCGGCAACCTCACGGTGAAAGCCGAAATCAAGGAACAAGAGCCGGAGGCCATCGAATCACTTCACGACGTTATCGACCGGTACAAATCCCTGAAATACGAGCAGAAGGAGCACCTGTACGCCGTCTTCCTAACCAATGACAACCAGTTCATCGCGGACAAGCTAATCGGCTTAGGAACCAACGACTCAGTTCAAACCGACCTACAGGATGTAGTCAGGGCTGCCGCAGTCACCAACGCCGGTGCAGCCATCCTCGTACACAACCACCCCTCCGGCAGTTCTACGGCTACAGCAAAAGACATCGAAACCACTCAGAAAACCCACGAAGTACTGGAGAAGATCAACGTCGAACTACTCGACCACGTCATCGTCACCAGACACAGCAGCTACAGTATGAGGCGGAAAACCGATGGACCATTATAAACACTGGCCTCGTCTTCTCCTTCTAGATCCGGAATCCGTGGAGTTCTCTAATAAAAATCAATCTTCTAACTACTTGTACAGAGACAGGATGGACACGAAGACAGTACTTGAAGAATACGGGCTCTCACGAGAAACAGCAGCCAAATACGTCGACGCGATCACGCGGCAGAACCAGACACAGACCGCAGAAGAGCTCAACGTATCGCGCGACACAATCAACCGCTACAAAAACGCCTTCTCAGAGATGAACGCGCAGGAACGACTCCTTCTCATCTCCACGCTAACCCAAGAAAAGCTCCTCGACCAAGCCACAGAGTGATCCATCTATCGCGCAGGCATACCAGAAAGGAGACCGCGTCAAACTCATACTCGACAAAGAAACTGGTCCAGACAACCACCTTCACGGCAAGACCGGTGAAATCATCGACGTAGAATTCGACGACGCCGCAGGAAGAACTACAACAGCACTTCTGAGTACGTCCGTGAAGCACTACGCGACAAGGTGGAGGAAGATCTTGTTCTACGTCCTGAAGTAGCTGAAAAGCTGCGGAAACGACTCAAGGAGTACGAGGAAGGCGAGTCTGAAGGCTACACTCTCGAAGAGTTAGACGAGGAACTCGGGTTGTCTGAATGAAGCTTGATGTCCGGAAAGGCGCTGTAGAAGACCTGAAACAAATGAGTGAACAGGTTCAGAGACAGGTTAGAGACGAGATCGAGGACTTGAGCGACAACCCGCTGGGGGAGAACACTTTCCTTCTCAACAAGCAAGGCCTGAGAATATACCGCCTCAAACTGAAAGACAACAACTTAGACCACCGCATCTTCTTCGACCTGGACGAAGACACAGTCGTCATACTCGGAGTAATGCATCGAGACAACGTCTACACACCCGAATCAATCAAGAAATTGACCTCCTCCACGCCCTGAAGGACGTGGAATCCGGCCATCGGATTTCCGCCAAGTGAGGCGTTCGAGGTTCCAACCCGCACTCAAGGGGAACCGGCAGCATACCGGAGGAACTCTCGTTTCCTCCCCTGTATAGGGCTGTGGCCCGGTCAAACAGGCCCCATCGGAATCCGTGTCATCGCCGTGGGAACCACGCTGATTCCCCACCCCTTGTGGTTCGGGGACGGCATCTCACCGATTCCGTAGCACTTCTTTGTATATGGGACCACAGCAAAATGCTTGCGGTGAGAAATCCCGACCAGCCACCGTCCATGAATTGTGACCGCTGTGTCCGCTCAACCCCCGCCTGTTCGGTCCTCAGTTCCGACACCTGTCGGAACACTAGTCACTCACGGGAAGACGGGGGTATGCGCTCGTCTCTCTATCAAGTCACGACATTAAATCGACTTTGACCTATTTCTACAACTTGGAGAGTTCGTCAGCTAGGTCTTCTGACTGGTCCAGTTGATTTCTGATTCTTAGATTGTTATACCTGCGGGAAAATGGCCAAGCCAAGTTTAATGACCGTCTCCTAATCAGTTATTGTATATGGCTGATTTACCGGATGACCTGGATAAGGAAGATATTGATGAGGAAGCGCTGCGGGAATTTATAATAGAACAAGTGACCAAGGATACTCTTGTTCGAGATGCATTCAGTAGGGCGAAAAAGAGTCAATGGGTCGAAGACAGCCTTCTTCAGGAACATCCAGAGATTGCAGTTGATCTGGTTCAGACGATCATGCTGATTAGCCTTGTTTCCGATAAAGAAATTGAATATTATTTAGAAAACGAGGATAGATGTTCTGAGATCTACGATATGGTTGTTTCTGACTTCGACAATGGAGAGGTCTCTGAAGAGTTGAAATCGATCCATGAAGAGAATGCAGAGCCAGTTCTAGAAAAGATAGATGAATTGATTGAAGATCGGAAACAAAAGATCTACGGAGAGAAATATCAGGAGATGCAGGACATCCAGGCGTCTGATCGTAATAACAAGGACGAAATATTGGAGAGAATAAAGAAACCCTTCAAAGAAGATCCTGCAAACGAAAATCTCTGGACTGAAATTAATATACTGGAAAAAGACAAAAAGAGGGTGAAATCCTTCCCCTACTCACAGTCGGATGTTGAGGAGGGGACCAGAGCGATATCTGGCGATGAACGAGCGAAAGAGAAACACTACGCAGTTCAAATCTGGAACCCAGAGCTACACACCACAGTATACAGTTCTGAGGAAGAGTACGATGAGTTCCCTCTGAAGTGGCTCACTCATTTGCCTATTCACCAAGATCGGTTGCTTTACAGACAATGGCAAGATACGGGTGACCTCCCAGAAGAATATCTCGTTAATGAGGTCCAGAGTGAGGGCTATCTTGACAACCTGTATGCTGAAACCCAGAAGGTACCATTCTTCCAAGAGCGAGGAGACATAATTGAAGAAATCGTCGACAACTACAGGGACGAGCGATTTGCCTCAGTTATTAATCTGATTCTCCCACAAATTGAATCGTTCGTCTGGATCTATGCCGCTTATCTCCAGGAACACAAGAACGAGGAAATTCTGTTGAATGCCAACTTCAACCATTTCTGGCGTTTCAATCCCAGAGATCATGATAATCTATCTCTGAAGAATACAGAAGGTAATGAGATGGAGTCTCCAAGTGTGAAGGATCTTATTTCGGAGACTGTCGTTCAAGATTACCTAAATGAGGATATGGTCGAGTATTTCGTTGACGAACTGTTCGTGGAACGCAACCCGATTCTCCATGGGAACGTATCGGACTATCATTCAAAAATTGAGGCGAGTAAGAAGATTGTTTTCTTCAATAACCTTCTAGACCGAGTAACAGGAGAAATCACTGAAGACTTAGCAGAACAAGTGGAGGATGCAGTCGACTTTGAGACAGATATCTCAGACTTTGCCACACAAGATAGTGATTCATAGATGCTCCTGAACCTGTCTTCTAAAAGATTCTAGCGAACCTTGGAGGTCCTCTATCTCTGCCTCCATTCGATTGACTTTCTCCACCAGTTCTCTTTGACTCAGGTTTTCGTACTCGTCTATATCCTCTCGCTCCGAGTGCTTCAAGTGCTGTTTCCCTTTCCCTGTTAGTTCTGCCTTCTTCGGGTGTTGGAAGACTCGTTTCTGGCCGTCGATTACTCGTTCTACTGTGCCTTCGGGTTTCGACACTTCTACGAGTCCAAGCTTCTCTAATTTCTGGAAGGCGTAGGTGACGTGGTGGTTTTCCAGGGTGGTGTCTTGGGTGATCTTCTGTACGTCGTCGTTTTCCTGTTCTACTTGTTGGAGTATGAGGTGTTCTTTATCGCGTAGTTCGTGGTCAGTCATCGCCTTCGGTTAGGACGCACTGTGTTTCGAGTGCGGAGCAGAACCCGTCCTCTTCTCGGTAGAGGCAGAAGTTTTCCAAGTCTTCGCGTTCGTTGTGCTCCAGTTCCGGGCATTCGTTTTCGACTTCGTCCTGCTCCTCTAACTCTTCTCCAGCGAGTTCCAGTATCCGGTACTCCGCTTCTTTGAGTTCTTCTATTTCAGTGATGGGTTCGCCGTCTTCGCTGGTGTAGTGGCTGTAGCTGCCTTCTTGATCTTCGTACTCTGATCCTCTCCTGTTGACGGGGTCGGAGACGATGTTTTCCAGTTTCGCGGCTTTCCCTTCTTCGACGACAAAGAACACTTCTCGTCCTTGTTCAAGGCCGCGTTTCAGGTTTTTCAGGACTTTGCCGGGTTTGGTGAGTGTGGAGTGTTCTGCTTCGAGGTGTGCTACTTCGTTGTCGGGTAGGTGTACGTGGCCGTCCGGTTTTTCTTCCTCGTGGTCTTGGTATAGCAGGTTGACTTGGAACCCTCTTTTTTCTAGATCTTGTTTGGCTGCGGCGAGGAGTTCCTGGTGTGTTTCCTGTCCGGCGTTGGCCTGGTTCCCAAGTGATTGGTCGAGCTGGACCTGGGTCTTTTTCGAGGTGTGTGCTGCGGCTTTCTCCTCTTTGATTTTGTCGACGTCGCTGTGGTCGGCTTCCCAGGGTGGGTAGGTGTCGAACTTGACGGCGTCTCTCTGGTTTTTCTCTGAGGGTTTCTGGATGACGGCGCGGAACTTCCCTAATCCTTTCAGTTCTTGCTTCTGGATGCCTTGGAGCATCCCGGTGATCCGGTTGATGTCCTCGCTTCCGCTCGGGTTGAAGCAGATTTTTGTGCGGCAGTTGTTGGTGACGGCCCTTCGCATCTCTGGTGAGAGTTGGTGGAGGTACTGGGTGGCGAGCCAGCAGCCTAGCCGGTATTCGCGGGCTTCGGAGAGGATTTTGGTGAAGTTGCTGCCTTCTCCTGCGAAGTTCTGGAGTTCGTCGACGTAGAGGAAGAACGGTGTACGTTGTTCTTCTGGTTGTGTGATCCGGCTTTGTGCTGCTGCCCAGACCTTGGTGATAACTATAGAGCCGACGAGCTCGGAGACTGTGCTTCCAACTTCTCCTTTCTGGATGTCGACGAGGATGATCTTCCCGTTGTTGACGGCTTCTCTAAAATCGAGTCCGGATTCTTCTGCGCCGATGACTCTGCGGATGGTCGGGTTCATCACGAAGTCGTTCAGTCGGCGCTGCAACGGCTCCATCTCGTAACTGGTCATGTCTTCTTTGACCCGGACGAGTTGTTCCCGGATGACGGAGTCCTCTGTCTGATCGATCAAGTCAGTCAAAGGCTCTTCCTGGATTACGCAGCGGAAGACGTCGACCAGTGTTTTCGAGCTGTTTTGTTTGATGTTGAGGTCGAGATGCGCTCTCAGAAGGGTTTCGAGGACTCGTCCGAACTGGTCGCCCCAGTTTTCGCTTTGGCGTTTGAACAGGTCGATGAGGTCGGAGACGATGATCTCTTTCTGGTTCTCCAGTTGTGCTGTGTTCATGTCCTCCGTGACCTGTGGCTCTAAGACGTTTATCGGGGTGACAGGGTCTTGTGCCGGGTTGATGTAGATTACGTCGTCTAGCCTGTCTTCGGGGAGTTTGGCGAGGAGTTCGTCTATGAGGCTGCCTTTGGGGTTGATGAGGCAGAGTCCGTGGTCTTTCTCGGCGTCCTGTAGGGCGACGTGGGCCAGTAACTGGCTTTTGCCGAATCCGGTGGGTCCGATGTTGAGGATGTGTGTCTGCCTGTATTCGTCGTTGAGTCCGACGTTTTCTTCGACGTCGAGCTGGCTTTCGCGGGTTCCGACGTAGGTGGTGTTGAGGTTTTCTGTGCTTTCAATGAGTTTGCGGGTTTCTTCCGGGTTCATGGTTTTGCGTTCTGGATGTTTTCCTGCTGGGTGCTGGGGAGTGAGACGAGTGCGGCGAGTTCCGGGATGCTGGTTTGGAAGCTTCTACTCCAGCCTTTGAATCGCCTATCTGCTACTGCTTGTGCGAAGTCGATGAGCTGTGATTCCCGCAGGGCTCGGACGGTTTTCGTGTTAAGGTACTGGCCGGTATCCGGGTTTTCGAAGGTGTTGAAGCCGCCGCTAAGTTCTTTGACCCGGCTCCGGGTGTGTTCTTCCGCCCCGATTACGAGGAACCTGATACTGGTGTGGAACCGGGTGGTTCCGGACTTGTTTTCGATGGCGTCGGCTTGTCGTTTTTCGCGTGGGGTCGCGTTTCTACTGCCCCAGAGTTTTTCTTTCTCTTTTCGCAGGTAGCCGATTCTCTGGTATGCGCGTCGACGCCAGTACCACCGCCGCAGTGGTTTCCCGATGACGGGTTGGAACAGGATCTGGATCAGGAACTTTGTGTCCCTCATCGCGTGCCGGTGCAGTGCTGAGGCTATCGAGTTGTTGGCGGGTTCTTTGAATTCGTGTTGGAGCGGGTACCAGTCTTTCCGACCTGTGGTGAGGATTCCGCCGCCGACCGTATCTTCCTGTGTTACCGGGATGCCTCTCTCCCCGTCTTCGAACTGGATGCCGGGTATCTGGTTGGTGAGTTGTGTCCTCAGTTTCCGTTCTAACCGGATGTTGGAGGTGGAGAACTGGAACCTGACTTTGCGGGGGGTGTTGCGTCTGATTTCGAATGCGGCGACTGATGACGTGTTTTTGAGGCCGAGCAATTTGGACTGTAGCTCGGTGATGGCTTTGATGAATTCTTCCGGTACTGCCGGGATTTTCTCGTGTTTCGGCGGCTGGACTTCTATGGAGTGGAATCGTTTTTCGGGGTTCTGAAGCTGTTCGACTTGTTCTTCTGAGGGTTTCGTGGTGTAGTGGAAGAGTTGTTCGAGCATTGTTATTCTCGTCCTCCGTTGTCGATGGTTCGGTGTTCTGCCTGTGTGGATTCGATTTTGAGCCGGGTGTCGAGGCGTCCGGAGATTTTGAGAATTGCTTCGCTGTACGCGGAGTCTGTCCCGGTTTTGAGTTCGTGGAGTTCCTGTCGCTCCCTGTCTGATAGTTGGAAGTAGTTGACGACGGAGTCCGGGACGCGGTCGTGCCGCATGAAGACCTTGCCGGGCATGTTGTCGAGGATTTCTCGGCCTTCCCGGCAGTAGGTGAAGTGGGATGCGTTCTGGCTGATCAGGGTGATCGCGGTGTTGGTGTCCCGTGCTTCGAGGATGAACTGGTTCAAGACCCTGCGGCCTTCCTCGTCGTTCATCAGGATGCGGGCTTCGTCGATCAGGACCAGAGTTTTCTTCTCGTTCCTGCTGGTGTGGTGGTAGATGTTCTCGACGAGGTCGACGAGTTCTTCGACGTTGTCCTGCTGTCCGCGGCTACTGACTTGGAAGCATATATCGTCGTCCTGAGGATCGAATTTTGTTCGTTCTCCCAGTGTGTGGGTGGTTCCGCCGAGTGATTCGATTACATGGCTGTACTCTTTTTTCGGGTCTACGATGATGATCTGGAGGTTGTTGTAGGCGATTTTGGAGCGTAGGAGTTCGAGTTTCGCCGCGTAGGACTTGCCGGAGCCGACCATTCCCATCCGCGCCATTGAATGGGAGGACCAGGAGAACCGGTCGGCGAGAATCGGTGTGTCGTCGCTGGTGTCGACTCCGTAGATGATGCCTTGTTCTTGGCTGGTTTGCTGTGTTCCGAATGGGAAGCCTGCGGCTGCGCTTGTTGAGGGTACTAGCTGTGTTTCGTTGAGTGGGTCTCCGTGGAGTGGTTGCTGTGTTTTGTAGGCTTGGTCGGTTCTGAGTGCGGTGTGTCCGTACTGGAATTGCAGGGTTTCCAACCGGTTTTTGACCTGTCTGTGGGTTTGCAGTGTCTTTGCTTTGGATTCGCTGTGGCTGGTGATGTAGGCGCTGTAGTCGACGGGTTGTGCTTGTCTGTCTGCGAGGAGGTCGAGTATCCATTCCGTGTCTTCGAGGAGTGTTTCGAGTTTGTTGGTGCCGCGGTAGCCTTGGCTGAGGAAGGAGTCGATCTCTGCGTTCAGTTTTTCTGAAAGGCGTTGAAGTTTCTTCGTGGCTTTTCCGGTGTCTCTTGGTTCGATGACCTGTGTTACGTCGACGAGTCCGTCTGTTCGGAGGAGTTGTAGCGGCCAGCCGAGTTCGACTGTTGTAGGGAATTCGGAGATGTAGAGGGTTTTCCGGTAGTGGTAGGGTGAGCTGTAGCCTTCTCTTCTTGAGGTCCAGGTTGGTGAAGGCTCCGGGCCATCGTAGAGTATGCTTGTGTCGTCTTTGCTGCCGGTGACGAACCGGTCTGCCGTGTTTTTCAGTTCCCATCCGGTGAGGCGTTCGGCCTGTAGGTCTGCGGTGTTGACCGTGTCTACGACTTCCTGGCACCGGTTGTCGAGCTTGCTTTTGACCGCTTTGTCTCCGTTACTGGATGTGACGGGAAGTAGGTTGAGCAGCCAGTTTCCGGTGTCTTTCTCGACTCTGAGGGTGATGTAGTGTTTTGTCGTGGATAGGTCTCTTTCTGAAAGGCTGTGGCAGAATTCGAGGTAGTCCTCTTTCAGATGTTTTTTCGCGTAGATTTTCTGTGACTGGTTTTCTTCTATTTTCCCGGCGTATTTTTTCAGGCTGAGTTCTTGTTGGGTGGAGTGGATGTGGACCGGGTAGTTGACGGTGTCAAGCAGGTTCTGGTAGACATTGTGCAGTGCGCCTTGTTCTGAGTCGGTCCGCATGTCGAGGTTGGTGGGTGAGATTTCGATTACTGCGGTGCTTGACCCGTCTTCCAGTGTGATGTACCGGTCGTTTTTCGAGGTGATCTGTGAGTCTTCCAACCGCTTCTTTTCGATGGCCCACCGGGGCAGGTTGTAGAGCAGGGTGTCGAGGTGCTGTCCGTAGGGAGTCCACCAGTACCAGGTACCTCCGAGAACTGCTGAGATCCCGAGGAGGACCGGTTCCGGTTTCAGGAAGTAGGTCAGTACGGGGAAGAGCCCGAGCCGGATGATGTCCGGGAAGGTGAACTGGCCGAACAGTTTTGTCGGGACTTCTAACCGGCCGGGAACCCGGATTTTGACGCTCATGAATCCTTCCCCCATGGGTAGGAGACATCCATCGATTCAGAGGCGCGGCGTTTCTGCCGGTTTTCCCGGAGGCGTTGACGCTGCTGCCTGTTCAGCAGTTGTTCCTGTCTCTGCTGGTCTTCAGACTTGACTCGGTCCTTGACGCTTCCTGACGCGGTGTAGGCCATTCCGACTGCGGCCTGTGAGGCATCCCAGATCTGTTTAGGGACCAGCAGGAGCAGGACGAGTGATGCGACTCCGAGAAGCCAGTTTGAGACGCTTTGTAATGCACCGGTTCCTGCTCCTTTCATCAATGCGAAGGAGAACTTGAGAACGAGCATGTCCAAGGGTACGATCATCAAGGCGGCGAACCAGCCTGCGATGAACGTGTCTGCGTATCTCTTTGCCCGTGGGAGGCTCCAGACTACCGCGAGGAGTGGTGAGATCGCGGCGACGAACAGGATGTAGATGTCCCTGATTATGAGGAGGACTGCGACGATTACCAGTAGCAGGGATTGTAGGACGTAGGCGAGTAGTATGCCGGTGCTGAGGCCGAACATCTGTTGAAAGTTGGTTGTGAAGGCGTCGGGTCGGAATGCCTGTGTTAGTGCTTCGGTGAAGTCGACTCCGAGCTGTAGAAGCGGGAGTGATACTGCGCTGAAGACGAGTGCTATCACGACTCTGGGCAGGATTTTCCGGACTTCCCCGTAGGAGACACCGAGTACTGGTCCGATCATGTGGAGGAGTCCTGCGACGACGAAGGCCAGTCCGGAGAGGCTGTATGTGACGAGGAGGACGTCGCTGTGAACGTCTTCTACTGCCGGGTTGGGGTGGACTGTAGGTGTGTATCCGAATAGGTCGAGGAAGCCGGATAGTACGTGTTCTCCAAGTGCTTTGAACGGGTCGTAGAGAACTGATTTGAGTGTCTCCGCCAGTACCCTGTCCCAGTCTTGTTTGAAGCTCCGGAATTCCTGGTTGAGGTCGCTGATTGCTTCTATGACTCCGCTCAGGTCGATTACCGGTCCTTCGCCTTCTTCCTCTTCTTCGTCTTCTGGTGTTGTTTCCTGTGCTGCTACCGGGGCTGCCAGTAGTGTTGAGATCAGGAGTAGGGAGAGGACGCCGAGAGTGATGTTCCTCTTCATGGTTTATGAGCAGATCGTGGTGCCGAGTTCGTTCACGAGGAACGATACAATCATATTCGCGGACAGGAGCAGGATTGACCCGATCAACACGTTCTTCGCCACCGATTTTCCAAGCCGGGTGTTGTCCTGTCCGGGCAGGATGAGGAGCAGCCCTGCCGTGGTGAAGCCAAGTGTTGCGAGCCCAACACCGCCGAGGAAGGCGAGTTCTGTGATTGAGTTCAGGAGGTCGAAGAGTGGTTGCAGGTTCTCTGGTGGAGTACAGTTTTCAGGTGTCTGTGCTGCTGCGGGCGCGGTCATGATGGCGAGCACTGCCGTTGCTTGGAGAGACAGTGTCGCCACTCTCTGAGTGATTGACTCGTTCATTTTTGGTCTGCGAATGTGGTTCAGCGTACGTGCCGACCGAATGGCATCTGGTACGCTTCTGCCCTTTCAGCGGGCTTTCACCGCAGAAAAATATAGGGCGAGGGAGGTTTTCAATCGCATTAAGAGGAATCTCAAACTGACTGGGTCAGTACAGGAGCAGATTATGAGAAGTCACAAAGTCATTCTATGAACTACGATACTCACTATTCTGAGCGGATTCGAGTAGTTACTACAGACGGACGCGGGAAGACGTACGGAGTCACGTTACCTGAAGAGGTGGATAAATTGGGTATTGAGACAGCAGATTTGCTTGATGTGAATCTGGCGGTTGAGAAGACGGCCGAAAAGGAAATCACGTATGTAGTGGCTGAGCGGGTTTCAGAAGATGCTGAAAAACGAGGAAGAAAGGTGCAAGGAGGAACAGAGAACCATCCCAAGCTGTTCTTTACCCTCCCGAAGCGTTGGACAAGGGGCGAGGAGCAGTCGGCAGAGTTTCCTGTAGAAGCTGGCGAGAAGGTGAGAGTAGTTCTGGTGGGAGATGGAACATTCTTGGTTGTGAGAGAAGAAGAGTTCTTCAATTACTTTGAGAAATCGGATCGCGTGGTTATCCAGATGCCAGAAGAGAACTTAGAGGCCTTGGATGAACTGATAGAGAGGGGTGAAATAGATAGTTACAGCGATGCCGTAAAGTCTTCTTTCAATGAATTATCCGAAGGTGACAAGAGCAATTAAAAGATTTGTTTTCTAGCAGTAGATACCGAGGGGGTTGCTATAGAATTCGACTCGATAAATGTTGAATATCCTGTTGATGAATACTCAAAGATTTTTGAAAAGGCTACAGAGGCGTTAGAGGACGCAGGATTTGAGACGAGCAGTTACTCTGCAAGATTCACGAGAGAAAACATCTGGGAGAATAGCGAAGACCCCGAAGAGGCTTTACAAGAAGTACAGGAGCAGTTGAAGGATCGGAGCTATGTTTCAATCACGGTTGAAGAGCCATACGATGAGAATGGCGAGAGATTGTTTGGCTACGACATACAGTTCGTTAGTGATGATGATACCGGATACTTCTGTCTAACAAGGAGCTATGATAATCCGGAGGTTTCGGAAAGGGCGGCGGATCAGTGGAGGGCAAAGATCGAAAGAGCACTTTTAGACCACGACTTGCCGGTGATGTTGGGAGACGTCGATGATGAAGACAACAGTCCGATCACAGAAATATAGACCGAACTCAGAACTACTATACTATGTCTTTTCTATGCCTTTTCTTAAGTACGTGATATGGAAACCGTGAATGAAGATAGAGTAATTTCACGTATCTGTAGGCGGGCCAGGTGGTTCTACGCAAAGAACTCAAATAGTATTCACTATTAAGTAACAAATATAAAGATTGTTGTCTCTTCTGGTGACAGGTGTATCGCAGTTGTGGCTGACGAGGATTATGGAATTAAGAACGTAGATGTCCTGGGAGACATGATGTATGCCCTTAACAAACCGGAGAAAATCATTACTTACGACCGTATTGCAAGAGATCATAGATCTACGGACATCAGAGATGATATGGATGTTGCAAACTCAACTATATACAATTACAAGGACGAGTTCATGGCGCTGGGATGGATAGATCATGAACTGAACCTGACTGATGAAGGAGAGTTTGTATACCAGACACTCCAGAGACTTGACGAAGAATATGGCGAATTACTTTACCAACAGGCAAGAGATGAATTCAAACAAGCTGGCGAAGAAATGATTGATAGAGCTGGCCCAGATGATGACGCGACCGGAGAGATTGATCAAATGGTACAAGACTTGGATGAGTGACAATCTACAACCTCTCTCTCTTTCTCTTCTCAAGTACATTAGAACTGAGATCAGAAGCAGCGGCATAGTTGATTCTACGTATCCCTGGGTGATCCTGATCACGCCCGCGCTACAAGTGAGGAGCCAGAGCTTCTGGTTGTAGTCCACTACAGGTTTGGAAACCAGTCTTGATTCTTTTACCAGTTGTCCACTGTTCCAAGTGAAGCCCGGTGTCTCAATCCTCTACTACCCTTTCCCCATCCAGTGGTTTTCTACAGAGGTGACTCAGTATTCAAGACGAGATCTACAACTTTGATAACTTGGATGAACTCTATGAAACCGCAGCAGAACTTCCCGAGGTAGACCGGCACGACGTCTACGCACACCACACCGGGGAAGACGAATGGGAGCAGGTACCGTACCGAGACTCGTTGTGGACGGATGACGGCAGGGCTACAGGTATAGTCTCCAGCAACCAGGACTTCTACAACATAATCCAGTACGGAGATATCCTGGAAACCGTGGGAGACGCCGTAGATCAACGCGGATTGGACGTGAACGGCAGGGTCTCAGTTTCTCCGACAGCGCACAAGATGAGTGCCATGCTTGACTTCGACGAGGAGGTGTACGCGTCCCAGGACGACCCTATCGATCTCGGGCTCAAGATCCGGTCGGGGCATAGCGGCTTTCACGGCTTGAAGTACGATGTCGGGGCGGAACGCCAGGTATGCAGTAACGGCATGGTGGCCTTCGTATCTGACCTGCACTTCGACCAGACGCATGGCGAGCCGTTCCAGCCAGGGTTAGCGTACAATGCCGTGGATGCAGTTGTCGAGAGCCCGGCAGTGATTGAGCATCGTTTGGCGCAGGCGCAGAACCGGGAACTGTTGAACCAGGATGAAGCCCTGCTGGTATTGATGGATACGGGGATTGACCGGTACCTTGATCAACCGGTGCCTGACCTGTTGAACGCGTTGCATAGTGAAGTCGAGGACCCGGAGAGCCCGACGCTTTACGAGACGTACAACGCGGGCACACGTGCCCTAACACACTACACTCGGGACGTACCGGACTACGAGCTCGACGACGGCTTCGAATCCCTGTCCCGGTTACTGGAGACAGGAGGCTCCGAGATACCCGAACCGGAGAATCTTGGTAGAAGCACAGTCGACCGACGGAGCCGTGAACTGATCGAACAGGGAGACTCCGAGCCGTACTGGGAAGACGAGGTCGAAACCCTTCGAGAACTCAGAGAAGAGCACGAACTACGAGCGTAAGGTGATACACAATTACAGACTACGATGAAGAAGATCCTATCGCGGAGTGGGAGGCTGCTTTTCTTCCTGATTGGGAGTGGGAGGCCTACGACAAGGAGGATGACGGCCTGTACTTTGGCCGGGTTCGATCCCCTAACACGTACGGGAATTGGGAGTACGGCTACTTCTCCCAAGAGCAACTTGAGAAGGCGGGTGCCTACAGGACGGATCTAGATCCGGAGGACGATGCGCCGTTGTTCCCTGACGGCGGCGAAGTAGAGATTGAGGATATTGTCGGCGTGTACGAAACCGAGTTGGAAGCGTTGCTGGAGGAAGGTGATCCACAATACAGGGAGTAGATGAACTCCTCGAAGAGTACGCGGAGCAGAAACGGTACGTGGAAGAGGAGAAGCCGTTCTGGATGAACCTTACCGGCGGTACTTTCTCCGGCGAACTCCGGTACGAGCTGGAGAATTACTTCCCCGAGGTGCATTACAAGAAGGCGATTGACCAGGCCTTCAGAGAAGAGGCAGAGGACGAGGTGCTGCCGGATGGCGGGAGTAGGACGCAGTATTACTGGAGCGGGGAAGACGGAGTCGTATACCATACCGAATCAGGAGACGAACTGGTCGACCCTTTCTTCGGCTCCGTAGAGGAAGCAGAACGATACTTGGAAAATCTGGCTGATCTCCACGGGAAAGAACAGTACACCGGAATGGTGCTGCGAAAATCCGGGAACAGAAAAGTTGAGGAAGCAACCGAGGTGCTGACAGAGCAGAGCGGCCTCAGCGATTTCAAATTTTAGTAGGAAAGGTTGAGAGCATGGTTTACGAGCAATATCACCTTCCGTTATCTGAAAATGAGGAGTTAGAGATTGAGTACGTAGAAAATTCTGAGTGGGATGGCCTTAGCGATCCATGTCCGGAATGCGAGGGTGAAGAATTCAATCATATCGAGTACAATGGAGGACACTACGGTCAATATCAGGGTACAGTCGTCGAGAGAACGGACTACTGGGATCAGAAAGGAAGTTTGTACACGGAGTGCTTGGACTGTGGAGAGGTATTGTTCAAGAATCCGGCCTATGATGTCCTGAGAGGTTATCTTGATGGAGAATTCGATGCACCCTGAACCATCTACTCTGAAAGGAACTCCAATCCATCAAACCGATTCAGAAGGCCTCCTTCCACAATATGTGTCGGTGTCCGTGGGAGGAGCAGGCATTGTTCACAGAAACCGTCGCAGACACAGTTATCCAGGGAAGCTCTGGTCTCCAGTAGAAAGTCCTCTAGATCCTGGTACACTGCATGGGATAGACCAGCTCCACCGACATCCGCATCGTGTACAATTAGTTGTACGAACCGTTGGGACATGGTCACAGAGCATTGAATGTCCAAGCTGTCAACCCCGAGTCTGCGGGAGATTATTGATCTAAGACCGTAACCCGCTGAATAAGCTGCTGTCATCGCTCGCCTGTTGTCGTTTGAGCCCAGTTTTGATCTGAGATCTTCTATCCTGTGGAGAAAGACGATACCATCTGTCGGATGTTGGTGACCCGGAATTGCATGATCCCATTGAACCTCTCCGTCCTCGAATTTCAGGATGTCTCCTTTTGCGTCTTCTACGTTGCTGTTGGAAAAGTAGCTGATCTCAACCTTAGGCACTGTACTTCTCACCTTGAGATTCGATACGAAACGGATGTACAGATCCTTGAACTCCGTCTCATCCAGTGTCTCCGAATCTCTGGAGAGACCTCCCTCTATCTCTTCTTCGTCTAAATTCAGGGCTTCTTTGAAATTCTCCGAGAATTCAGTCAAAAGTCAACACCTCGCATTATCAGCGGCCGGGTTCTCTTTCGAGACCTGGATGATTTTAACACCGCACCGAGGTACTCATGAACGCTAATTTCCTCCAGGTCCTCTTCACAGAGCGGACAAATCTTTAGATCTGGGTACTCGTTATAGGGAAGAATACATGATTGGTTGGTGCAGACGCTAGTTGAGAAGATCTCATCCCGGCTTACCTGAGCACTCTTTACTTCGTAGTCTACCCCTCCGTACGTATCCATGGCTTCCGGATATGATTCTCTCAGTGCTTGAGAGACACTTTTAGACTCATAGCTGAGGTGAACTTGGCCATCTTCTTCGCTTTCTTTCTCTCGGAAGAGAGCCACAGAGTCATCGGTAGAACGGTACTGACTAATCATCCCAGCACTGGAAAGAAGCATTGGGAGATAGCCTACTTCTCTCTCAAGTTCTTGCAGGATTTCCTCTTGGATGACTCTTCGTCTTCTAAGTCCTTTCGCGCCTTGCCCTGTTTCTTTTTCCAATGCACGGAACGTAGTGTAGAACTTGAAAAGTCGCCGTAGGACACGCTGTTTAACTTCAGAAGGACTGTCAAAGAGATCCTCCAAAGCCTGATCCAAATCCTCCCTATCCGCCTCAAAGGCTTCTTTGAGATGTTCCTCTATTGCACCTCGATGGTCGTCTACGGTATCTAATAGTGCTTCCACGCCGTCATAGACGTCATTTATCACCTCGTCGATGTCCTGGCCTGTCTCAAACCGTTCAAATCTTCCGTAGTCTAGATCCCGCAGGTTAAGATACGTGAGGACTTCGGACATGACCTGTGTCTTGAGGATGTCGTAGTTGAGATGGTTGATTTGTACAGGTTTTGAAGATGCATTTAGGAATCGATTTTCTATATCTTCAAAGTAGAAGTTATCCACTGCGTTGTGCGGTCGAGCCACTGTAAAGACCATCGAGGAGCGGTCCAGACTACGTCCTGTACGTCCGGCTCGCTGAACATAGCTTGTCTTCGTAGGCGGTATGCCCAGACCTGCGATACAGTCCAGTGTCCCAATGTCAATACCTAGTTCAAGAGTATTCGTCGCAGAGACAACATTGATTTTTGGCGGGTTGGCTCCAAATCCTTCCTCAATCTTGTTCCGGGTATCCGTTTTAATCCCTGCCTTGTGGACCGCGCTCACTAATGGGTCGACACCATGGCCGAGGACTACCTTCCCCCAGTGATCTAGCGTGTACTCTTCTCCTTCGAAGTTCTCCTGGTCGAAAGAATTTCGGTCGACTCCAACTGTATGTTCACCGCAGTCAGGGCAGTAGCTTCGTTCCCAGAATGGCCAGCCGGAGTAGCAGAATTCGCAGATGCGGACTTCTCTCTGGACAGTGAGCTCGAGGAAGTTCCGTCTTAAAGTAAGGACTGTAACCACTTCATCGCCAGATCGCTCTCTTTCTCGACTGACGATGTCTGCTTGTTCTAAAACAGACAATGCTTCGTCAAGCTTGGCATCAAGGTCAGGTGCCGAATCAAAGTACGTGGGAACTGAGTTCGAGAGCTTTGATCTGAGGGAGTCAATCTTTATACTATTGCTTTGATCTAGATCGGTATGAGGCTTGAACGCTAGAATTTTCACTACTTCGTTGGCCAGTAGATTGATCTCGTTGTTCTCTGATTCAGGCCTAACGCTGATAATCCCAGCATCCCACAACTTCCTGTGATTCCCTTTGTTGAGAGGGTTAGCTAGTCCACCCAGTTGTGAGAAGAGGCCTTGAGATAGGGTTTCATCTTCTAAGTACGTGTAGGGCTGTTTCACATAGCTTTCTTTCAGCTTTTCATAGAGATCTTCTCTCAAGTTCGAGGCAGAGTAGAACTGGTCCTGATTTTCATCCAGTAAAGAGATCATCATTCGCTCGCTTTCCAGAGAGTAATCTAGTTTCATCATGAGCGAGCCGACTCCTTCTGCATCTCCCCTCCGGTTGGAGAAAACCAGTACTTTCCCTGCTCCGAATTCCTTCATATCCCGTCCCAGTTGGGACAGGAAGTAGGATAGGAAAGTAGTGGTCTGCATAGGAGGTTCGGTGTAACTTCGGTTGGAGCAGGAGCAAGGTTCCGCAATAGCGTATTCTTCCCCGCGATCCTCGTAATATGGAGTATGACAGTTAGAGCAAAAACGGACTTCACGAAGCGAGTGGTTATTCCTACCACTCTCTGAAACTCGCTCTGTGAACATACTCTGACAATCGGGGCAGTAGTAGAAGTTCACGTACGGCTTGATAAAGTAGTGATACCGGTCATAGAGAACACCGCCTAGTTTACACCACTCCAGCAGGTTCGTCAAAGTTTCAAATTGCTTCTCTTGATCAACATCAGAGAAAATTTCCTCCAATAGTCTCTCGACCTCGATAAAGTTCTCCTCCCCAAACTGCTGGAATATCTCTGATATTTGGGGGATCTGATTGACTAGTTTCTCGGCAATCTGCTCTCTAAATTTCAGTACCTCATTGAATACCGACTGAAGCTCATTTTCTTCTATAGCGTCTCGTCCCTTTATTTCCTCCAAGAGATCTTCGGCATGCGGCGTTGTATTGTGCTCCTTGTCAAGGTAACCAAGACGTAGCAAGAGATCTAGAGTAGCATCTATTTCCTCTTCCGAGCACTCTACTAACTCCATCAATTCAGCCTTATCCGGGTTCTCTTCTTCAATTGCCCTCAGTATCCGGAAGCCATCTTGTGGAGATAAGACATCTAATGAGATTAGATTTCCTCCACTGCGCACACTGGTTTCTACATTACCTGCCTCAAAATCTATATGACTTATATCGTGTTCAGGACGGTTAAGAAGGTCAGATGCGAACTCTCCAGGGTTGGCAATGGTGGCGCTAGCCAGTACCATTGTAGAACTGTACCGGTTCTTTAGTCGACTGATGAACTGGGATATGGCCTTTCCCCCATTGCCGTTCCAGACGTGGGCCTCATCGAAAATAACGAGATCCAGCAGGTCGGAGTTGACCAAGTCTCTGGAGTCTGACGAAAAGAATCTGAATTCGAGAGCTTCAGGATTGGTCAGTAAGATATCTGCGCCGTTTTCCTCAATATCATCTCGGGTAAGTTCCAAGAAGTCAATTTCTACCGGTCTCCGGTGTTCATCAGTGTTGGTACAAACCATTGTACCGGAGTCCTGATCCCATCCCAGTTTCTGACCACACTCCGGGCATTCAAGCCCCCGTACGTTCTGGCCACCCGTGATTTTGTACTGCCCTCGTGGTGTATCACCATCGTAGATCCCTATTTTGACCTCTTCAGTACCGGTTCGCTGCTTGTTTATTTCATACGTGTACTTCACTAAACGGTCTAATTGGTCCGTTTCCAGCGCCTTCTGCGGATATATGATGAGTGACTTTATTTGGCGGGGAAATTCGCGTTCTTGCTGATTGCTTATAGCCGTGTCTAACGCCGGGATAACGAAGCATTCCGTCTTCCCCGTAGCCGTTGGAACAGTAATGATCATATCATCATCTGTGTCGCCATGAACAGAATCTAAGATAGATCCAACAGCTTTCCCTTGGTGACGGTAAAGCCGACCATCACCCCCTCCGAACACTACATCCCTTATCGCTGATTGAACCTCTTCTTGAATACCATGTCTTTCACAGTAGTCTGGCCAGGACTGATTTGAGAATTTTGGAGGTTGCACCTTTTCGAGATAAGGCCCCTTCACCTGCACTAAGTTTCGGATAAACTCGTCGTAGTTCGAGATCGTATCCTCATTGAGTTTGGTTAATCCCTTGTTCCACCAGATGGTCTCCGTTAGATGGTCAATAGACCGATTTTTCACATCAAGGATGTTCATTTGAACCACCGAGATATGGTTTCAATCGGATGCATATTTCTCCCGGAGGTCACCTAGCTCACTGGTATACTCAGTGAGGTCAATCTGATTTTTCGCCGTCCGGATTTCATTCAGTTCCTCTTCAACGTCTTCAGTTGTTTCCTTCTCTTCCTCTGCCTCTTCCTTTGCATCATCTATACTATCCAGAGAGAAATCCACATCTGGATATTCTTCTCTCATCCGGTCAAGTTCCTCGCCGATCTCATCCTTACGATCCGGAGAAAGATCTTCCCAGTCACTTTTACAGACCTCACAGTGTTCCTCTTTCAGTTTGAGGTACCTCTCTGCGTCCTCAAGGTCATCTGTTTTCTGTTCAAGATGCTCGATTTTGGCGTCTATATCATCGCCAGGAACAGATTCTACCCGGGCCTTCTCTTCAGCTTCTCTTTTTTCTAATATCCGTTTCTGCTCAGAATCTTGGAGGAGTTTTTTGATCTGGTCACAGAACTCTTTGAAGTCCTGTATCACTAATTCAGGCTCATCGCTGTCGTCTTCAAACAGAACATCATCATCTAACAGCCTCTGCGCTATCTTCCTCCCAACATCAGTGTATCCAGAGGCGGTATCATGGTCTATTTCATCCAAGGATTCCTTCCCAGTCGACTCAACGAAATTTTGGCGAATATTGTCCACCCGGGTTAGCAAGCTGGTGGCACTGGTGAGATTGCTCCGTTTGGATTCATTCTCGGCGATGTCTGCGATGTATCCTTCGTAATCAAACTCTTTGATTTCGTCTTTGGATAGCTCTGTCAGATCTTCAGAGTTCGAGTCCTTGAGCTCTACCTCTTCCCCATTTGAGTCTGAGTCAATATCAAGGAAGTCTTCGATGTTGGAGCGGTAGGTGTCAAGGTCGCCGCTCTGATCCTTGAAGTCCTCTGAAACGCTCTCATCTAAACTGTTCAGTTCTTCCAGTACTTCTTGGATCGTCTCGTACAGATTGTAAACCAGTAATGGATACTGTCGGTCATCGTCGAGATAATCTTCTGCCCAGTTTGGTGGCTGTTTCGGGAGTTTAGCATAGAAGAGTTCCCGGTGGATAGGTGAGATGTCGTCATCAACATCCAGATCCTGTATCTTGGACCAGAGTTCTTGATCCGCTTCGAATTTTTCCCTTACAAGATTGAAATCTTCTTCATCTGTATCCTGGGCGTTGGATATTTGATCCAACACGTCATCGAAGACATCCACATCTGAGTTCTCAATCTTACTTTCTATATCAGATATTTTGTCTTCATCGTAGAGGAAGAAGTCAAGGAGTTCAATTTTCTCTTCCAGATTTTCGAGCCGGGTACTGATCTCATCGTTAGACCTGGTAATGCGATCCGACTCCATATCCTGGAATTCTTCGAGTATCTCGAACACTTCCGGCCCGACAGGGAAGAGATCACGCTTGTCTCCGACTCTCCCGAGTTTAGAAGCGCTTCCGAAGTCTTCTTTCAGGTAAACAACGGTGCGATCCTCTTCAGTGGTGAATTCTTTCACCGCTCCCTTGTCTATTAGTGATTCAATTTCGACCCCGTGTTCTTCACGGAGTTTATCCAGAACCGAATCGGAAATAAATCCTCTATCCTTGACTTCCTCTAAGATAGCTGAGAAAGCTTTTGCCTCCTGTACCGTGGGGCCATCATACTTCTCGTAGATTTCCTCGTGGATGTCCCTTACTGACTTTGAAGCCTCTTCGTAGAGGTCCGTTACGACGTTGTCGAAGTCCGGCAGTTCTGGGAACTGAGATTGGTCCGAGAGCCTTCTAATTTCAGCCAGGATCTTACTGTCATCCTCGAAATCTTCTTCCTGAAGATGGCGATAGAGACCAAGAATGTCACGCAAGCGGTTTACGTTGATGATTCTGGTCACATCACCCCAAGTGTACTCATTGTCTCGCCACTGTTGTCTGCCAATAGAGTTCTCGAACCAGTCTGGTTCTGTAATCTCGCTCTCGTCTTTATTCGTTATTATCAGGACACCGTTATCTCCGCTGAACCATTCTTGGATTTCGTCCCTAATATCAGGATCATTCAGTGACTCATCGGAGAACAGAGTGGTTAGCAAGAACCGATAATCGTAGTCGGCTAGATCTCCATCTCCAATCTCTATCTTTTCTGCACGACCAGTAGTAGAAGAGCCTATGATTTCAACAAAGTCGGATTTAGGTGTTTTTCCTCCGGGAAGGGTCAGAGTCGATGATTTGGCGATATTGATCTGCTCTGAGTTCAGTCTTTCCAAGAGCGTAGTGAGCCCGACATCGACGTTTCGACGGAGTGTTCCTCGGTCATCAACTTTGTCATCACTGAAACCTTGAACTGTTTCTCTGTACGTGGCTAATTCATCCTCTTCCTCGTCATCAGTTCTGGATACTGTCTCTCTTGGACGTGAGAGGTCAGACTCTTCATAATTAGCTAGGTACGGGTTGAGTCGGAGTTCCCCACTCTCAGGATCTTCGATTAGACAACGATTCTCCTCCAACTCTGTTTTAATAGTTTCATTGACTTCTTCCAGAGAGATAGTTCGCGTAATTAGTTCCTTTGCCTTCCAAGCAACTTCTGAATCTTCGTTCGGGTCAAGGTCGGAGTTGCCCGCGAGTTTCTGCTTGATCTGGACATGGCTCATATGCCGACTGTATTCATCGAAGAGGTATACCCCGATTTTACAATCTTGATTCCCGTTTGCCCGGTCTTCTGCGTATCTTTCTATTGCAGTGTTTATGCCGTTGACCAAGTTTCCTATAAGACCACCGGCTGCCAACAGATCATTCATCCACTCAATGTTCTCCTCTGTAAGAGGACCAAATTCGGGGTGTTCTTCCTCAATGTAGACCTCAGAAAAGTAATTCCTCAGGAGTTTTTCCAGGTCTACGATTCGATGTTGTTTTCTTCTTATATTGATGACAATGTCTTCCTTGATGTCGTAGCTGTCTCCAGCTATCTCTAGAGTCCGGTCGATATTTCGGCGGGTTGCCTGATCCTGCATTTCGCTCTTGATCGCACTGGAGACATCAGGGTGGGAGAAAAGTACGAGACCAACATAGGGGTAGAGATGGTCTTTGAACCATTTGAGGACAGATTTTGCTTTCCCGGCATCGTTCTCAGATACCATCTCATCAAAAATAAACAGGAAAAGGTAGCCTTCACTGGCCAGTTGCTTGACTACTTCTTTGGCATCATATTCGCCATCCTCGAATCCGTATTCTCCCAAGATGCCCTTAATCTGCTCAGGATTTGTCCCATACTGCTCACCAACTCTAGAAAGTTGTTCTTCCGAGAGTTCCGCGTCCATTCCATTGAGGAGACGGACTTTTTCATCGATTCCAGGAACATCCAGTTCCTCAAAGACTCTTCTTCCCTGCTCTTGTAGAAGGCCTCGATATTTGAATGAGGTGGGGTTTGGATCAGTAGAGTCCCAGACCGGGATGATCATAGGGATATTGGATTGGCCTGGATTCTCCGTAGGGTCAAGCTGGTTTCTGATAAACCGGGTCATGGTCGTTTTCCCGGTGGCTTGTGCACCCTCAATCACGAGGAACAGTCCGTCATCAGATCCTCCTGGGTTACCTGCTGAATCGTGAATTTGTTCTGCCCAGTCGTCTACAAGATCAAGGACTTCTGATTCTACTTCCGTATCGATGTGGACTCTGTCGGCAGGGTCTTCATCTGAATCCCAGACTTGGGAGAATACGACATCGAACCTTTCTGAGTCGATACCGAGCTCAGATTCTAACGGTGCAGTCGCTTCAGTTTCAGTTTGGTTTTCACTCATTCTCCATCACCCCAAATTCGAACTCAGCGAATCTCACATTTTTGTCCCAACTGTCCTCTCCTTCGAACCACATGACCTGGTAGTCTTTCGACTCACTGTTATCCTGGTTTAGGAGGTCATGGAGTACCGGGTAACTCTGGGAAGTTATTTTGGTATTCTCATGCAGCATCCCATCGTAGAGAACATTGATCTCAAAGAATTTCTCCGAGATCGGATACCATTTTTCGAGTTTTTCATAGAATTCTCGGATGTTAGGTGTTGAATCTGCCATTGATTTTCGGTAGTGCTGGTTCATGAAAAACACACTTGCTTGAAAGATGTCCTCAACAAGGATGGGATATACAAGATCTGAACTGCCGCTTTTTTCTGAGCGGCGGCAGACTCCTAAGTCAATTGCTCTTGTAGCGCAGTGTCGAAGTTTCTCTTCGTTCCAGTCTTCAGAGATTTCCGGGTCAGTCAGTATGTCTTTGAAGTAGGTGTTGTCCTTTCGCCAGTTGGTCTGGTAGCGGCCTGTGCTTTCATCTCGTTGCTCCCACACCTTGCTGAGGAAAGTTCTGAATGCATGGGGGATGGTTACGTTGGACGTATTAATATCGTCTTCTGCAATGAGAGAGAGGATCAGGGAACCTACCGCTCCCCTTTTTGTTTCGTCACTAAGTTCGTCGGATGATAATATTTCATAGATGCGTTGTCCGCTGGTATCTATCTGAAATTTGTTCTCTGAGTCCTGAGTCAAGGTTAATTCTGTTTCCAAGGGGTCATTGTCCCCGCTTACAGGTTCTACAAAACCCAGTACATCGGTGATTTCAATGTAGGTGTGTCCCCCAGGACTCAACGCAGGACTGTACCGTTCTCCTGTATCGTCCTTTTCAACTCTATACCCAAATTGGGTCAGCTGCGGGACTAGATCCTCGATAGATTGGCTACCACTCTCTCCAAGCGCGTGTACGATTTCAAGGACAGCCTGGTAACCACCTTTCGGCATAGGATCGTTCATTGACATTTAGTCTCGCCTCCATATAGCAACAGGGACCACGGATTCTTCGATAGATACCCCTCCGTGAATCCAGAGATCAGAATTTTGAGTACCAAACTTAGCATTAGGATTGTTAGGATTGGTCATCACACAGTCTTCATTACTGTCAGGCAACCCAACCTCAATATAGCTTACGTTGACATCAGAGAGTTCACCCTGTACTGCCTCGGTGTCATCGACGAATGTTCCCCGGCAGTGACGCATCTCTCTCTGGTCTGCCTCACTGGGTCGAGGAATAGCTTCCGACTCGTAGGTCTCCACCATCCCATGGTCAGACGTAATCAGTATATCCGCTAAACCACCGTATTTTTCGATAAACTCCGGGATATTATCTCTGAGATGCCCCTCGATTTTTCGATGGATATCAGTCGGATAATGAGCGCCTTGGTCTATTTTTGTGTCGTATAGGATGACGGATTCGCCACTCTGTAGCATTCCAAGCAGTTCATCCTCCCTTTCTTCCCCCAGAAACGCATCGATGTCGATCCCTGTCAATCGATCCTCATTATTTGAAAAACCGCCTAATTCCGTGAAATCATATTGTTGACTAAGCTGCGGCATGAACACTTTCGTCACTGATGGAGCCGGAGCAACTGCCTGTTTAATTTCCCAGCGTTGATCGGTCTCACGTTCAGAAAGGAATTCTTCTGTCTCGGGGGCAATAGTCGGCAGACCGTCGAGAAGAATAACTATCTTTGGACCCTCCTCTCCTAAGAAATCGGCAACTTGATCGTAGTTGTAGGTGGGTTCGATTCCGTCTTGCTTGAATTTCTCCAGCAGGACTCTTGAAACATATCCTTTATCAGTTGAAGAGACATCTTGGCGGTAGTTTTTTAATACTTTTAACGTGGCTGCACTATGGTCTGCAGCCTCTAAACACGCTATAGCACTCAGAGCAACTAACACACTTCTTGCAGAGTTTGATTCGAGATTCTCCACAATAAAGTTGGATCTCTTTAAGAACTCTTCTATCTCTTCTATTTGACTAACTTGGTCAAGTACGTGTTCAGGTTCTGATTCTAGGATATCTCGTAGCGAGGACTCCATCTGGCTCTCGAAATCCTCGATCCGAAGTATGCCTATTAGATTCGGGATTTCACTGAACTGACTAATATTAAAATTGTCTGCCGATATTCCGTCAAGTATGTCTTCGAATATTTGATCGTCTGACTGGAGATTGATCTGTCTGGGAATTTCTCCGAACAAATCCGAGAAGTCTTGCCGCCTGAACCGCCTACCCTGCCTGTCTTTCAGTTCCTGTGCAGCCACGTACCGAAGTAATTCATCGTTTGGTTTTAGGAGAAGATCCTGTTCGATTTCACTCAATGACCAGAGCCCCTTGGTATCGATTATTTTTTGAAGATCGTTCGGACGGAGTCCTTCACCACTCAAGAACTCAGTAAAGAGTGATCGCTCCTGAAGATATTCGTGTATGATTAGTCGATTCCTCCTATCTGAGATGTTCTCTGTCTCAAGAAGGTTTTCCGCTGCCTGTCCGAACGAGATTTGCTCGGATTTATACACTGTATCCAAGTGGCTAGTCCAGCGACCATCTCGGCTTTTGAGGAGTTCCCACTCCCAGTTTTTGCAGAGCAATATGATTTTGTGGGCTTTGACCCAACCCATCACCTGCTTTCCGGCTTCAGGCTTGGCCAGTATGATATCTTCTTGACCAGAGATGTCGACGCAGTTGACGACACCGATGGCAGGATCGAATTCATCGAGATTTCCGAGATTCCGTCGCTGAAGATTGGATATCTCTCTTTCTAACTCCTCGATGACTTCCTCTTTCTCTTCAGGAGTAGAGTAGGTGATAACCACTCCCCATGAAGAACCCATCTCTGAAGGATTGAAGTCAAGATTCATAGTCAGTCCTCTTTCTCCAAGGAGTCCTGTATCTCGACGATTTTGTCCAAGGTGTCTCGACCGTCTTCTGTAAGAGAATACCGGACATCATTCACGCTCTGTTGGTTCCTGTGCACAAGCCCATATCTTTCCAGAAGTTGGAGAGTAGATGAGATTGTATCTGAGGAAGATTCGATATCTTCATCTATGGTTTTAAAATTGAGTTCTCCACTCGTATCGAGTATTTGTAGCAGTTCAATAGCTCGTTTTCGCTTGAAGAGCTCTTTGACCTCCTCGAAGCCCATTGGCTACGTATATCTCAGTTCATGTTTAACGGCTTTTGGTTGGTCTAGTCAAAGCAGCTTCACTCCCCCAAAGTTTAAAACCGAGCTACTAGAGATTATCTATTAATGCTCCACAGGACCCGGGAACTACAGACACCCTCAGGGAAACTCAATACGCCCACTCTATTCCCTGTAAGGAATGTCGGCAAACGTTCCAGCGATAATACCCCAGAATACCACAAAGCTATTCCAGATCTCAACACGGCGATGATTAACTCACATTCAATATACACCAATGAGAGTATAAAAAGCGACATCGAATCGAAAACGATCCACCAGGTAATGGACTTCGAGGGCGTGGTCTTCGCTGACAGCGGGGGCTTTGATTTTCGGGACAAAGATGAATTACCTGATCCCGAGAAGATACTTGAGACACAACAAAAGCTCAATGCTGACATCTATGCTACACTAGATCTTCCACCACTTCCGGATATGCGGTCCTCAAAGAAAAGGAGACGAATAAATAAAAGCATCAAGTTTGCTGAAAGAGCCTCCGAGGCCAAGGAGGATGATGCTCTTCTCTACGCAACTATCCATGGCCATGACGCGAGAACAATCCGGAATTCTATCCAATATCTAGAGAAAAATGGAGAATTTGATGGATTTGCACTAGGTGG
This sequence comes from Halobacteriales archaeon QH_7_66_36, assembly GCA_003021175.1. Classification (GTDB taxonomy): domain Archaea; phylum Halobacteriota; class Halobacteria; order Halobacteriales; family Haloarculaceae; genus Halosegnis. Next base: position 280,769 of record PXQV01000015.1, read on the forward strand.
TTTAGTCCCATTCAGATCGAACTATTCCAAGGTTATCGACTTGGTCTTGGCTGCTCGGCAATCCACCGATAAACCACTTCATGTGTTCGGGCTAGGTGGGCTACTATATCAGTTGCTGCTAATGTACATGGGTGTCGATTCTTTCGACTCCAGCGCATTCATCCGGTGTGGAAGCCATAGGAGATACTTCGTTCCCGGATTTGGGGATCACACTATGAGCGAGTTCGATTCAATTGAGCATCTACCCTGTTCGTGCCCTGTCTGTTCTGAGCATACCTTCAGCGAAGTCAAGGCCAGCCGTGATCTTATAACGAAACACAACCTCTGGGCGATGGTTCTGGAGGTGCGAAAATTCCGCTGGATGGTAGAAGCCGGTGAAGATGTCGAGAACTACCTTGACCTTCGGTTTGAGGGAAACGAGGTAACTAAACGGGCTTACCAGACAGCCAAGCAGAAAATCAGGAGGTTGAATTAAAAATGAGAGCAACCATTAGACCAGTCTCGCTCAGCCGCATTGCAGAAGTAGTGGACATCTGTAACAGGTCGGAAGTGTCGAAAAAAGACTTGGAAGACTTGTTGGATGCCTCTTCAGGGCGTGTCAACGAGATTACTGCAGAGATGGAAAGATTGGATTTGATACAGGGCGATGAGTCAGTTGTACTAACAGACCAAGGGGACGCTCTCCACGGCTTTCTAAAAAACGAAGAATGGGAGTCAGTCCACGAGGTTCTATATGAAGGAGGCCCACATTATCGCACTTTCTTAGATTATCTCAGTCAACGTCAATCTAAGAACGGTCTAACTGAGGAAGAAATTGTAGAGGCGTTAGAGGATACTGATGAGGATTTAAGATTCAATGCTACGGGTGTATCGTTGCTAACTGACTGGGCTGAGCGCCTTGGCGCTATTCAACAGAATGTGTTCCAGGGTCGCTATTATTGGGTGGCCGAAGATTTCGAGGGGAGTTTTACTCGAACGCTTCAAGAGATTTACTCAGAGGTGGAGGTTGAAAGAGGAGTCAATCTACGTCAAAGGTATGTCTCGATACCTAAACTCCGAGAGATGGTCTGTGAAATACTCCAGATTTCTCGGAGCGAATTTGATGAACTGCTAAATCAGGTTTATTTTGACAACATTGGAGACATGGAACTGAGTGGTGCTCCTCTGAATACTCAGGCAAAGGAGACCAATGTTGGAATCAAGACTATAAAAAAAGACGATTCAGGCTCTATTACCACTACTAAGATGTCATCAGAACAAATACTTGACGGAGTCACGCTTGAAGATGGAAAAATGTATTACTACTTGAGCATATTTGATGAGCTCAACGGAGATGTCTAACATGACCAATTCACAAACACTCCAACAAAAACGCGACTACGAACGTTTCAACCTGTCTCAAAACCCATTTCCCTACTCTCCAGTCCCCGATGAAGCCCCAGTCGTCTTCACAGGTCAAGACCATGTGAAATCTGAACTCGCCAATGTGCTGGGAACTGCTATTTCAACCGGGAAATCTAACCATCTGGTCATAACTGGAAAATATGGGAACGGGAAAAGCCACTCCCTGAAGCATGCGAAGAACATGGTGCAAACCAGTTCTGACTCTATTGTGGGATATGTGGCTCAACCAGGAGATAGCTTCTTGGATATATACCATGAGTTCATGTATGATCTTGGTCATGAGTTCTTCCAAGACTTGGCCCACGAGTACCTTGCTAAAGTCGTCTCAGAGCACGATATAGAAACCGAACGAGAGATCAACGGCGCGGACGACATGAGGGCTGCTATAGATAACGGAGAGGTAATTCTTTCAGATATCATCCCTCTCGCAACCCGAGAACTCAAGGATATAAGCAAGTTTACCGACTTTTCACGAGCCCTAGTGCATCTGGTCTACGAGGAGACCTCACTCTACGCATGGCAATGGCTTAGCGGTGAAGGACTTCGATATGAGCAGCGAAAAAAGATGGAGATTCACACCGACATTGACGACGATAGCAAGGCAGTCAAGGCCTTCACCAGCATCAAGAAGCTTTTCCAAGCCTTGGACTACGGCGTGCTCTGCTTATTCATAGATGAGTTCGAATCTATCGCCCGACTCAAGCCCAAAAAGAAGCAGAGTGTACTGAACAGTCTCCGCCATGTGATGGACAGAAATCCTGACGGAATTTCCATCCTAATCGCTTGTGCTCCTGAAGTCTGGCAAGATGTGATGTCTGAATATCATGCCTTCTCAGAAAGGATTGGAAATGAAGTCGCCCTCCGTCCTTTCGATGAGGATCAGATCGAATCCTTGATTGAAGACTATCTCTCTGCACATAGCCTTGAGGAAGATGCCTCTCCTAACCCATATACCGAGGCTGCTATCCAAACGTTGCTTAAAAAAGGGCAGGGCAATATCCGCAGAACTATATCCCTCTGTGGTCGAGCACTTGATAACGCAATTGATGCGGAGAAGACCGAAATTGATCAAGACTGTGTTGAAAAAGCACTCTCCAATTGAACCGGTTTCAGCACTTGAACAAGTATATGAAAGATGGGAGCTGAGGTTTCAATATGTCAAGTAATTCAGATATGAAGTTCTACGTCCCATTCTGGATGGATCACGTCTATGATGACTTTGACGAATGGGCAGGGACATGGACGACAGGGTTTCAGCACTACAAATTCCTATGGGAGTTGAACCAGGTATCCCCGATGGATGGTGTGCTTATATCGAGAAGTAAGATAGAAGACTCGCCAAGACGCAAGAAGGAAATCAAGGAAGCCGGGGGAGTGAAGAATTTCTTCGACATCCCAGATGAGTTAGATGTGTTCGGTGACTGTGGTGCCTACAGCTATAGGAAAGAATCAGAGCCACCATACGACCCGGAGGAGACTCTTGAATTCTACGAGGAAATGCAGTATGATCAGGCCTGCTCCGTCGACCATCTGATTAACGGTGAGCAGACGGAGGACAAAGAACGGCGTATGGAGATCACGTTATCCAACGCCCGGAAGATGAGACAGGCCTACGAGGAAGGAGACTACAGTTTCGAACTATACGGTGTTGTCCAAGGCTGGGACCCGGACAGTTATCATCGGGTAGCGAAGGAACTTATCGAGATGGGCTATGATAAGTTAGCCTTCGGCGGGTTGGTAGGAACAGATACCCGCGATATAATTTCGATTTTGCAGCGATGCTACCCTCTGTGGATGGACAAGGACGTTGACATCCACGAATTCGGATTGGCTCGATGGGAACTTTTCCCTTTCATGGAACGCTATGGAATCAATTCGGTTGACAACGCATATCACCGCAAGGCGTGGTTAGACCGTAAGAAAAACTACGAACTTACCCCTGAAAACGAGTACACCGCTGTTCGAATTCCAATCGCAGACCAGTATGCTGAAGAACGTGAACCAAAAGAGCAGGCAGTATTCGATGAGCTAAAGAGGTATATCAATGATGAATCTGACCCTGAAGACGTGATTGAAACCTTAAGAGACTGGGAAAAGACCTATGCAGAAATAGAAGGGAAAGATGGCCGTGTTGAACTGTTTGAAAAGCTGAAGGATGAATATCTTCGGACTCTACGAGAGAAGCCTTGGGAGAAATGTAACTGCCATATATGTGATGAATATGGATTACATGTCTGTATTTTCCGGAGAAACGAGCGTAACATGCGACGTGGGTTCCACAACCTGTATCGATTCTATCACTACTTCAATGGCTATCTAGAAGGCGAAGTTGAACCGCCACAGAAAATCAATGATTATAGTCAACCCAAGGAGATAGAGGACTTAGATATCGAAGAGTTCGAGAATGAGTCAGTACTGGTGATTACATCTTGCTCTAAAACAAAGAAATCTGATTCCCCTGGTGACGAGATGCCAGCTGAAGAACTGTATCAGGGCCGCTTAGTTCAGAACACTAGGGGTCTCTGTAAGGCTACTGGATGGGATCATCGAATCATTTCTGCAAAGTATGGGTTGGTGGAACCAGAGGAACTGATTTCACCGTACGAAGAAACTCTTGAGTCGGTTGAGGACTCGGAGAGTCTTCGCCCGAAGGTGCTTCCGGAGTTAGCAGAGATTCTGGATGATTATGACCGGATCTTAGTCATAGCAGGCAAGTACTATCGTCGGGTAATTGAACCTCTATACGATAACAGAGTTCACATCCTCAATTCAGCGGGTTACCCGGTACTCTGCTCGAAAATCAAGGAGGCTACGCCGGACAGAGAATCAAAACTGGAAGAGTATTAGTCCTCATATCATTCATTATCTCTTTGATAGCTGTGTAAGCTACGAGGACTATCCACGGCCTTTATAATTGATAAGGCTCCAACCATACTTGGGCCTTATCCAGAGAACACTAGGTGAGACAATGCCAAAAATAACCGTCGAAATACCTCAAGAACTTTTAGACGATATGGATGAGCATGTCGGCGATCAAAAGAAGTTTGTAAACCGATCTGATGCTGTGAGAACTTCTATCCGCAAAACGCTGGACATAATGGACGACATCGATGCTCGACACGGTCGAATGAAAGACAATAGAACGGAGCAGGAGTGACATCATTAATGGAATCTAGAACCAAAACAGAAGAGATTCAAGCTACTGAAGGTAATCTTTCTCAAATCTTTCGAAAACTCATAGAATCAACCAACGAAGATCCCTCCAGAAACGGTTTAGAAGAAACTTGGAAGCGACGAGCCCCGGAGATGTGGAAAACGGTCACCGAGGGGTATGACGAGTCGAATAAACCCGAAATGACCAGTTTTCCCACAGAAGAAGATGGTATGGTCGTTAAGAAAGACATCCCGTTCCACTCTCTCTGTGAGCATCATATACTTCCTTTTTCAGGAACAGTACACATCGGATACGTCCCAAATGGCGAAATTATTGGACTGAGTAAGCTGATTAGATACACCCGTTGGAAGTCCCGAAAACTGAGTACTCAAGAACGTTTAACTCAGGAGATTGCTGAAGGCCTATCCGAGGAGATAGATCCTGAGGGCGTTATGGTAGCAATTGAGGCCGAGCATATGTGTGAGGCGATGAGAGGTGTCGAAACACCTGACACTACTACGGTTACCACTGTAGCTAAAGCTGTGTTCGAGGAATCAAGCCAGGGGCAAAATCCAAGAAGAGAGTTCCTTGATCAAATCAATTTTAATAGGTGATTCTCTTATGGGGGACCTTAAAAAGCGGTTTGAACTCGATGCAGGCCACAGACTTAGTAAACACGACTTTGACTGTCAAAATCTCCATGGTCATCGATACCAGTTCGAAGTAAAGGTTGAGGGCAAAGTAGACGCAGCGACAGGAATGATCGTTGATTTTGCTCACGTCAAGGAGCCTGTGATGGAAGCCTTCGACCACAACTTCATTCTGAACGCGACTGATCCTATTCTCTCGGTTAGAGAGGAACTGGAAAAGCAACAAGAGAAAGAATTCTACCTCATAGAGGGTGAGCCAACTGCTGAAAACATCGCAGACGAGGCCTTGGACCTCATCGAGGAAAGCCTAACCACCGATGAAGAGAACCGTATTGATCAAATCCGAATCCAACTATTTGAAACGCCGAACTCCAGCGTGACCAAGTCGAGGAGATTAATTGATGAATGAACGGAACAGCGAGATACCTGTTGCCGAACAGTTCTCCAGCATCCAAGGAGAAGGTCGGTATATGGGCCATCCATCGATCTTTCTTAGGACTGCCGGATGCAACTTCCTCTGTGGGGGATACCAAGCTGCGGAAGCCTATGATGGAACCGAATACGAAAACCAGACCCGGGCAATGGCTGAGAAGATGGGTGAAGGAGATGCGAACTGGGTCTGCGATACTATCGCTGAATGGATGGACGGTGAAGGACGCGAGGTAGCAGAATTATATGAGGAGTGGGACGAAAACGGATTTCTGGATAAAATCGAAGACGGAAGCCATATCGTCCTTACTGGTGGAGAACCACTCCTTCACCAAGACGCTATAACAAGTTTTCTTGATTATGTAGAAGCCCAAGGATATGATCCGTTCGTAGAAGTTGAGACAAATGCTTCGATATACCCGTCTGAAGATTTCAGAAGCCATGTTGATCAGTACAACCTGAGTCCGAAACTCAGCAATTCAGGATTGAAAGAAGACCTCAGATACAACCCTGAAATCATAGAACAATACGTCAAGGACTTCACTGGAACTCAAGACGAGGCGAACACTGATTTCAAGTTTGTAGTGGGAAGTACGGAGGATTGGCGAGAGATAGAATCACAGTTTTTGGACAGGTTCGATATACCGCGAGAAAATACCTTCTTAATGCCCGCTGGTGCAGATCAAGAAGAACTTGGTCTGACTCGGGAAGATGTAGCAGATCTTGCTATCAACAACTCGGTTAAATTCACGGAAAGACTTCAAATCGTAATTTGGGACGAAGCCACAGGTGTATGATATATGACTGAAAAGAACACAACCACGAAAGCATTCGTACTGCTCTCAGGAGGCATTGACTCTGCGGTCTGTCTCCAAAAAGCATTAAATCAACACGATGAGGTGGAGGCTATCCATTTCAACTACGGCCAGCAAACAGAAGAGATTGAACGAGGCAACGCCCAGAAACAAGTGGAACAGGCAGGAATACCTCTCCACGTCTGCGACTACCCGACGGTCTTCAAGGAATTTGCAGAAGGCACAATCGAGGACAAGGAGTACGACAGAGAAAATATCGCGGAAGAAGGCCATAGTGTGGGATATGTACCTCAGAGAAATCTCCACCTCCTGGTTACAGCAGCTGCAACCGCTGAGCATCACACCGAGACGGGCCAAAAAATAGTGCTGTACCACGGTGCTCAGCAAGGGGACGAAGAAGACTATCCTGATTGTAGACCGATATTTATGCAGGCCGCGGAAAAGGCCGTCAATAGATCCACTGATCAGCATGAGATCGAGATTGAGACGCCAATTATTGATCTCTCCAAGGAGGATGTTCTTCGTCTTGGAGACGAACTTGGTGTTAAGTGGGAACTGACATTCAGTTGCTACAACGATAAAGAGGGAAAGCCATGTGGTGAATGCCCTGCTTGTGTAGAACGGAAAGAAGCGTTCGATGAGGTCGAGATAACAGACCCTGTCATGTGATCTTAGATGAACGAGACAGATAACCCGAGTGAGAAGGCCATCGAGGATATTCTCGCCCGAAACCCAGATATCACTGAGGAGATACTGGGAATAGAGGCCGGGCGTCTTGTTCTAGTTAATCGACAAGAGGTCCTCCCCTCTGGAAGATCGGATTTGGTCTTCCGCCATGGGAACGAATTAATTCTGATTGAGTTGAAAGTAGAACCATTAGAGTCTAGTCACATTGAACAGATCCGGAAATATGTTCCCTACTATCAGGAAAAGATTGAGACAGGGGATATTGTGGATATCGAATCTATCTCTCCTGTGCTTGTTGTACCATCTGTTTCTAACGGATTAAGCAGAGAAGACGTTCCAGACGATGTGGAGGTCGCCCTATTCAGTTTGCCAGATGTCCTAGATAGGTTTCAAGACTCTGTATTCTCGAACTTGAGGAATTTTGAAGCTGCTGGGGCCCAAACTGGGGTTAATCACCTTTCGTTGGTTAGCGGCCTGATTGAATTCATAGGTCAAAGTGATGAGCCAGTCACGGTTCAGGAGTGTGCAGACAAATACGGCAAGATCGGAAAAGGAGAAACAAACCATCCGAGGAATAGGATACGGAAATTTCTGCGTATTACCTCCGCACTCAATCTTACTCAAGAGTCAAGCAATGAATTGCTTTTGACTGATAGAGGGAAAAAGTATGATGAAGCGATGAGTGAGATGGTTTGGAAAGTTTCTCAGGAACAGGCTGATCTCGTGATTGACCAGTTGTATTCCTCACCCTTTTCAAACCAAATAACGTTTAGTTTGGTTGCTCTACTTGATGCGATATTTGCGGTGTCTAAGAATTCGCATCCCGTTCCACGAGATGATTTACAGGACTATTTTGCTGTGAGAGTAGGTAAAGCGACTGATTGGAGTGATAGTTCTCGAAGGGATGCGGTAAAGTGGCTTGGGAATTATCTCGAAGAACTTGGTCTGATTAAAGAAGTAGATCAGCAGTACTATCTGCTTCCTGAAGGGCTTAGGGTGATCTCCTATTTCCAGATAGAGAAAGGAAAAGAGATGATTCGGTCAGTTGGCAACTGATAGTCAGAGAGTCATTCACAGAAGCAGTGGACGGGGCCTGAATTTCCTTCCTCTTTTTGTGCTTCAATCTCGCAAACAAAGTATTCTCCCTCGGGGTAAATGACGAATCGGTCTTCTTCAGCATTTTCAATACGATCCACATTCTCTACGTCCCATTCTGCGTCCTCATTCCCTCTCCAGGTGTAGTATTGATCTTCGTCCTCTACAGCAAAGTCCAGTGTCCCATTTCCACTACCAAGAATGTGCTCGACTCCCTCAAGAACAGTTCTCTGTGAGACCTGGGGCATATACCCCTCTACGGTTGCACGGGACAAATTGGTTTGGATTACTGAATTCATCCGAACAAAGCCCTATCTGAACATCCAGAATATTTCCCTCTTTTGTATCGTTTATGTCTGGTTCGAGCCGTGATCAACCGAATATAGAATCACTCCTGCGACAGTTGACCACAGAAGGATTGACTGATGATGAGAAGGTACGGAACTCGGTTATCGCAGCCGCCCTTTCCCAGAATGACTCTGTTAGAAACTCCTTGTCGAAAGCTCTCCTCGGAAAGATAGTGCAGCATTGGCAGTACCCCTTCAACCCACGAACCACGTTTGGAAGTATTGGAGTCGGCAAAACGTTCGATAGTCGTCCGTTCTATCTCTCGGAAGAGAACCTCATCAGGCATCTCTTAGCTGTAGGACAGTCCGGCTCTGGGAAGACCACTCTCTTCTACAGTTTGATGAGCGAGGTCGAGAAGCCGTTCTGGGCGTTCGATTTGAAGCAGGATTACCGTCATCTCATCCACGATCTAGATCTTCTGGTGTTGCCGTGGACTGAGCTAAAGTTCAATCCTCTCAGGCCTCCGGAAGATGTCCCGCCGAGGAGGTGGGCTCAGGTTTTCGCAGAAATATTCGGTCATGCCACGTCGCTTCTCAGTGGTTCGAAGAATTACTTGATGAAGAAGATTATCGAGCTCTACACGCTGTACAACTTGTTTGACAAGGTTTCGGAGCCGTACCCGAGTCTCCATGAGCTGGAGTTCTTGATCAAGAAGGACAAGATCAACTTTGTCAGGAAGTCGTCGGATTACCGTGACACGCTTCTCAACCGTTTGGAGGCGATGAACCTGGTCGCGGGAACCGTCTTCGACTGTAGCCAGGGTTACGCAGTAGATGAACTACTTCAGAGGAACGTTGTCTTCGAGTTCGACGGTCTTTCCCGAGACGTTCAGAACTTCCTGATGGAGATTCTCTTTGCCTACGTCTATGAGTACAGGATCAGTCAGAACCACCGCAGTAGTGGTTTGAACCATTTGTTTTTCCTTGATGAGGGGAAGCGTGTCTTCAGTGTGTACAAGGAGAGGCAGGATGCCGCAGGTATTCCTGAGATTGATGAGTTGACGGCTAAGATGCGAGAGTTCGGGGAAGGATTGGTGGTCGCGGATCAGGAAGCAAGTAAGTTGACGGATTCGATCAAGGCGAATACCTACACTAAATTCCTCCTACCTACAGCCGATCAGAAGCAGTTCCAAGCAGTCACAGAGGCGATGAACCTGTCTGAGAGGCAGGCGGAGTTCGCACAGCAGCTTGAAACAGGAGAGGCAATCATCCAGGTCGGAAGCCGTGGCCCGGTCCCGGTCAAACTCCACAACTACGAGATAGAAAAGACCGTCACCGACAGAGAACTGGAAAAACAGCAGGCCGAGGAGTGGAGCCAGCTTTCGCATGAGATTCGGAAGACCACGAAGCGGTTCGACTCCCGTATCGCTCCTGGAAGATCAGAGGAAGTACCGGAACCCCGTATCCCGGACGATCCTACGGAAGCACAGGTTTCCGAACTTGGGAATCGGCTTCTGAAAGACGTGGTTGAGAACCCGTTCAAGCCTCTCACCGAGCGTTACGAGCGTTTCTCCAGCAGTTACAAGGGAAACAAGGCGAAGAACGAGCTTGTCGACCAAGGACTCGTCATAGAACGCAACGTCAAATCGGATGAAAGCAAGCGAAAGCTGCTGCAACTGACAGAGAAAGGCCGTGACTACGTCGAAGACAGTCTAGATCTGGACACGAAACACCAGGGCCGAGGCGGGATCATCCACCGCTACTGGCAACACCAGATCAAGGAAACATTCGAAGAACAGGGTTGGGCCGCGGAACTCGAAGTCTTCGACGCCGATGTCTACGCCAACACGGGAGAGAAAGAGATTATCGTAGAAGTAGCGATGGGGGACAACAAGCGGGAGATCCAGCATTTGAAACAGCACCTGGAAACAGGGTTCGATAAGGTACGGGTCGCCGCTCGGAACCAAGAGGTATTGGAAGGATTGAAGCAGAGGATCGACGAGGAAGGGTTAGCTACGGATCGGGTGGCGTTTCGACTGGTTCGAGAGTTCAGAGAGTCAGAGATAGGGCCGTTGTAGAGTGTTCTGGGGTTTCTGTTGTGGTGAGATTCAAAGGTTAAGCTCTTGAGAATTTTAATCCTGCCCAACTGAAGAACAGTCCCAAGAAAAATAGGATAAGACGGCTCCCAAGGTCGATATCTGGTGCTAGAAAGGCAGCAATGATTGCTCCTGCTCCTATTAGAACGGCCATCGCTGTTCCCGACAGCAGAGCGTTTGCATCACCAGCCATGTTCTATCAGGTAGGTATAACTCATTTGTTATAACTTATACCGATCAGCAAGAGGCAAACATCTCTACTGAAACAAATTGAAAAGGCTCGTTGTCCTCTATAATATCAATGAAAGCCGTAGTGAAGGGCGAAACCCATCTCTCTAAGAAGGATAAGCAGGCCTTGATGCAGATGGATCTCTCTGAGTTTGACGCGGTTTTCAGAGAGGGGTATGATACGGATTATTTCAAACGAGATATCACTTCGATGTACGCCCTGTTTGGTATCGGCCACCTGGTTTACGGAGCTACGTTCGGGCGACTGTACTTTTCTCTTGATGAGATGAAGGAGGATGCAGAGGAGAAGGGTGTTGGCTTTCATGACGAGATTGATTCTTCAGTCCGTGAAACCTATGAGATGGTTTCGGTGAAGAAACAGATTCTGCTACTTATCTTGTCACCGTTCCTGGGAATGTTGATACTCGGCTTGGTATCGGCCCCGTTCCAAATTTTCTTGCCTGATCTATCACCGATGCTAACCGTTCTTACAGGGTATGTGGCGGGATTAGCAGTAATCCTGTTTTTCGGGTTTGTGTGGGCGCTGGGCTTCTTCATGCTGATCGTCGACGAAGTCATGTACGACCGAGATGAACACATGGCAGAGAACATCATCGAAATTTCTGAAGAGGAGGGTTATGAAAAAGTGCTCGTGAGCTGTGGAGGAGAACACCTGTCAGGCATCTCCTCGTACTTGGAAGAGAACGGCTGGGAGACAGAAGAACGTACAACTGACAGCCCCATAGGAAAGGTACTGTTGTGGAAGGACAAAGTACTCAGTGCAGTACTCAATCCCCGAAACACCCTGAGTAAGGCGGTTTCCAAGATTAGGAGCAGCATTTAGGATTATTTATTTAAATATCTTAGACTAGTTTTCTCTTGAAAAGCCAAACGAAGGAAGGAAAGAGCAAAGCAACTGGATAGAGACCCTAGAATCGTTCGTTCCACGGACGAAGAGTCCAATCTACGAACGGTTCAATGGACATCAAGTGAGACCGGGTGCAAAAGAAAGCCGACAAACAATCTCCCCGGCCAAGTGAACCCAGTGTTCAATGGACCAACCATCCAACTGAATCATGGTGTCTCCTCTTCTTCCTTCTCTCTAATCACCGTGAATTCAAGAATATGACCACAACCGAATACATCAACGTGTCCAAAGCTCTTCAAAACCTAGAAAATGAAGTTTCTAAGCAGAACTTCGAGGCGGTCCGAGACCTAATCAACCACGCTGCGGCAGAGGGCATCGGTGAAAGCCAGCAGCAACGCCACATCTACGCCTGGAAGACCGTACTGAAAAAATTCGCACCGGAAGATTTCCAGATACGTGGAGCCTCCGAACAGGAACTCAAGACTCTTGTCGCAGCTCTAAACAGGAGTGAATACGCCGAGGCAACTAAGCACAAGTTCCGATGTGCGATCAAGAAGCTGTACACGGTCGAAAACCGGGGACAAGCACCCGATAAAATCCAGTTCTTCTCGGTTCACAAGAACAATAAACCGACTTCCGTTTCTCGTGAGGATCTCTTCACAAAAAATGAATTGAAGCGGTTGCTTCGGAACTTCACCAGCACCCGAGACCGAGCATTCACCTACGTTCTTTACGAGTCTGCGGCCCGGCCAGGAGAACTACTTTCTCGGAATATTGGGGACTTTACCACGAACGAGAAAGGCGACTTCATCTTCCTTGAGGGGGCCAAAGGAACTCCCGACAGGACAAACCAGCTCGTCCGATCAGGGAGACCCTTGCGTGAATGGATTACGTCACATCCGCTTGGTGGAGAACCTGGAGATATTGAAGACCCGAACGCACCTCTATGGGTGAAGACGGAACAGCAGGCGTGCAAAAACTGTGGCAAGATACCGCACCGCCACAAGGATTCCTGTAACTACGAACCCGCTCTTGCGGATCGGCTGAAATACGACGCCTTCACCAGGGGATTCAAGTCCGCATGTGAGAAGGCGGATATCCCGAAGAATAAGCGGCGGCCGTACAACCTGCGGCACACCCGTTTGACTGAGGTTGCGACGTTTATGGGATACGAGCAGTTGAACAAGTTCGCGGGCTGGAAGCCTGGAAGTGACCGGGCCAAGGTCTACGTCCACTTGAACAACGATGACGTCAATAGAGCGATCAGGGAGCAGTATGGTCTCAGCGGTGATGAAGACGAGGACAAGAACAAGGAGTGTCCATTTTGTGGGACAGAAAATGAGTCACAGCACAGTGAGTGCCGTCAATGTGGAAGACCGCTCAGTCTGAAAGATGAGGATGAAATGGAAGAGAAACAGGACATCTTGGAGCGGTTAGCCGAACTGGATGAAAAAGGCGTGTTGGAAAAGCTTGGAGACTTGGATGGGCTGGAAGAGTGATTTCTGGTTCTCCCTCACCTATTTAAATCTTGGACAGTATTGTTGACCGTAGTCACTATGATTGACCAAGATGAGTCTGGTATCCTGCTTCCAATACCTCTAGGAGAGAAACGAATATTCCGAAACCAGTCAATGGACGACATCCTCGAACTATTATACCGCAACCCTCACAGCGAATTCGGTATCCGCCAACTCCGAGAAATCACAGAGCACGGAGCCAAAACCGTAGACACAGCAATCACACTCTTCACCCAACTCGGTGTCATTACCACTCGGAGAGATGGAAACAAGAAACTGGTCAGCATCAACAGAGACCGGGTTCAAAAGCCAGATGATCCGATCCTCGAAATCTCTCAGGAAGAGTTCCGGAACCCAGTGAAGGCTTTCCTCGACGAAGTTGATCAAGCAGAAGCAGAGATCGTCGGTACAATATTGTTCGGCAGCGTGGCCAGGGGTGAAGCTGACAGAGCCAGCGATATAGACCTCCAAGTAATCGTCTCAGGAGAACTGACCGAGGCGAGGAGAGAACTCCACGGCATCAGGCAGGAAGTGGAGGGCCAGAAGTTCGATGGAGAGCGTTACGAGCTACAGCTCCTCGTTGAATCCGTGGGAAGTGCAGAGAGCTACGGCGAAAAACTTCGAGAAATCTTCTCAGAGGGCATCAAGCTGAGGAAAACAGACGAACTGGAAAATGTCAAGGAGGCGGTTTTCAATGGATGAAAGCCATATCGAAGACAAACTAGACGAGGTCCAAAATCTGTTCGACAGGAGGCCTGAAGAAGTCGAAACCGGGTTGGACGTTGATGATTCTGAAATGCTGCAACTTCGGAAAGCTTGCCGACTCCTAGAGGCAGCGAGACACTTAGTCGAAGAAAACGGGTACTACACAGTTGTCATCGAGTCCTGCTTCGGAGCGATTGAACGCACACTACAGTTCTACCTCCTGGAGAACGACTTCCTCCACCCGGACGAGTACATCGATCATCAAGCCGTCTATGAAGAGAGCTACGAAGCAGGGCTTTATAACCAGGAATTCAGGGATAAACTGGTCGAACTCTGGAGAAACAACCGCTCCAGGTCATACTACCGAGAAGGTGTAGGAAGCAACGAGAGAGCAGAGAAAATGCTTGAACTCGCGGAAGCCATCCACGAACACGTTCTCCAATTAGCCGGTGAGAGCCACGAATGCATCTGTAACACGGCCTAACCCCGCTCCCTCTATTCTTTCCCATCTACTACCAGTATTAATGGATGAAGTCACGTATAGCGAAATACTGGAAGCAGAAGAACTCTTGGAAGAGTTGGAATCTTGGTCGGAGGAAGAAGTCGGGGTGTTGCCGAAGCTGTACCGGGAGAAAGCAAGAGAATTCCGGGGGCTAACGAACTCTGGCGACGGATAACATCTTTCCCACTTCTCCGATCTCTACCAGTTATGGAGTACCGCGACTACTGGGAAGACCTAGATCTTCAGGAATTCGATGTGGAAGAGTTTCTCCGCGGGGAGCAGCAGAGTGAGCAGGATCGGCTGGAACAGGAATTACAGCGTATAGAAGACTTGTTGAGCGAACGGGAAGAGATTCATTCTGAGTCGGTTGAAGAGTTAGAGTCGAAGCTTGACTGGTACATCGAACAGTTGGAAGACCTGTATCGAGGATTCGGTGGCGGTCAGAAAGAGGAGAAAGAGAATTTGAAGACGAAGATCGAGGATTTCTATAGCGATTTGCGGAGGGAGAAGCGGAACCAGTGGAGGGACAAGATCGAATTAGAGATGGAACTACGAGAAGTTGAACACGCACTGGGAGAGATAGAGGAAAGTGATCTCTTCAAACTGCTACAGTGAAGCCAACTTCACGTCTCTTGTTTTACCTTCCTGGCCGCCGTAGTGGTATTCTGCTTCAATCAGATCGAGGAGTTCCAGGTGTTTGAGGAAGTCGCTGAGCCGGCGTTTGGACAACGTGTTCTCGTTGTAGGTCTTGCAGAGTTCCTCGTACCGCGTGTAGATGTCTCCTGTATTGATGCTGTTATTCTCGACGTCGAGTTCCTGCACTGCCTGATACAGCAACCGATGATGCTCGGAAAAGTGGGATAGGAGGTGTCCAGCGTACTTTTCGAAGGCTTGTTCCTGTACGTCCTGAGTGTGTGATTCGGTGATTACTGAGTTGGTGGTTTCTGCGGCGTGTTTCAGCCAGTAGAGACCTGCTGTAATGTTCTGGGTTGTAGCGGTGATGTAGGTCAATGCGGCTTTCTGAAGGCTTTGGTCGGTCAGTGCTTTCTGTGCCCGCTTCAGGAGTATTTGGAAGGCTTCTTCGGCGGTGTAGGGTTCGAATCCGATTCTCCGTGGTTGGAGGCTGCTGTAGGTTCTTTCCTCGATCTTATTCTTCAGGTCTTCGTGGTTCGATGAGATTAGGACTAAACCTGTTTGTCCGCGTGTTTCCATCCTGGTTAGGAAGTAGAGTAGGTCGTCGCCGTCATTCAATAATAGGAAGTCGATTTCGTCCAGGATAACGACGGTATCGAGAACTCCGGTTTTCTCCACCAGTTTTCGCTGGAGATCGGAGGTGTGGTAGCCGTCTCCGATTTTCTCCCCGGTTAGCTGTTGGAGAACTTGTTTGAGAGCTTTGTACTGGGTGTCGTGTTTGGAGCAGTCGACGTAGCACTTGTTATCGATCTCCTGAAGGGTGAGGTGTGTTACGTGTGTTTTTCCAGTTCCCTGAGGTCCGTGGATAAACAGGTTCTGGGAAACTGACTCGTTTGAAAATACATCTCTGAGGGCCTCTATTTCTTGTTCTCGATATTCTATGTTTTGTGGGATGTAGTTAGTTTGTAGCGGTGTCGGGTCTTTGAGTGGCGGTTCTGGCATAATAACAGGTGTCTCTGGTCAAAGGGAGTTACACGGTTTTTTCGGTAGCGGGTTTCGATTGGACGTGGTACAAGGATGCGGTGTAGCTAGTTTTAATTCGAGTCCGGGGAGTTCCGCGGAATGCTCCGGGTTTCTTCTTAATGACAAGGTGATCTAATATCTATCCGGTATGAAGGACTGTATCAGAGATGCCGGTCACTGTTTGGTGAACGAAGAGGAAAATACAGAGAGATGTATTTACTGCGGTGAAATGTTTTGAGGACAGATTTTGAAAATCATCAGCCGACGGATTTCACCAGGAACAATCCTTCAAACGCTCCAAAGGAACTGAAGGGAAAGACGACCTCGAAGCCTTACTCAAGAAACAACAGGTGGCATAAAACAGGTGAACTCTACGATTGTTCCGATACTGGGATGCAGGGGCTGATCAATAATCACAGGTTCAAATGTATGAACTGTGGTGTCATCACCAACTGGTACAATTATCCATTTGGGGAAAATCTGCCGGACTGGTTCAAGCAGTGACTCTGTGGGGTTCATTCGAAACGTGTCCCCTGATCTGGTTTTTGAAGCTACCTGACTTGGATTACTGGTTACGAGGTCCGATATAGCCGAGATGTTTCAAGATTCACACCCACAAAACGGTATTCTACGCTCGGAAACCTACTTGACGACGAATTATGAGCCGGAGGAACCGGTTAGCAGAGAAACAGAGATCAACAGGATAGCTGACGCAGTCCGACCGCTAACCCATAGAAAGACGCCAGAGAACCTGCTAGTGTACGGGCCTGCCGGAGTCGGGAAAACCACCTGTGTCAAACACGTATTCGATAGACTGGAAAGCGAGACCGGTGCGAAAGCAGTCTACATCAACGCCTGGCAGTATAACACCCGACCAAGCCTGCTAACAGAACTACTGATCAAACTCGGCTACCCAGCACCACGGAAAGGCAAACCCGTAGACGAACTACTCTCCAAACTCAAAGAATGGCTGGACAAGAACCGTGGAGTGGCCGTAGCTATCGACGAGTTTGACCAGTTACAGGAGAAGACGGAGATCATCTATGACTTGCAAATGCTGAATCAGGAGGCCGAAAACAGTCTGGGAATCGTAATGGTATCGAACCAGCCTCCTTCCCAGGTACAGCTAGATCCTCGAAGCCGGAGCCGTTTGAACTGTCAAACACTCCAGTTCAACTCTTACAACGCACCGCAACTACGGGAAATACTTTCTAAGCGTGTAGAACAGGCCTTCAAACCCGGAACCGTACCTGATGAAGTCCTTGAAGAGATCGTTGAACAGGTGGCGGAGAACAGTGGCGACTGTCGAGAAGCACTGGAAACACTGTTGAGAGTAGGTCGGAAAGCGGATCAAGAAGGTCGTTCAAAGGTTTCTTTGAATTATTTTTAAACCGTTTGAGATTTTACAGCGAATAAGGAGGTGACAACTGATGCGAGATCGTCTTTCAGAGGTTCAAGAGAAGTGCGAAGACAAATTTGGCCAGTGTGAGTGCTATGCTGAACTAAGGGTTGGCCAAACTAATTTCGTGCCTACAGAATCGACCGATGTGTACTGCCAAGCTAAACTGACGGAGTGAATCAGATACAGCGTGTCCGCTTAGATTGTAGGATCGAATAGTTCGCCACAGCTTCGGCAGCGCCAGAGTTCAAGCAATACTTCGTAAAAATCAGAATTCTCACTGCACTCAGGGCAGTGTATCTCACTTCGGGGAGGGTACTCTACTTCCAACCGGTGTTTGTCGCAGAAATCCTCTTCCTCTAACGGTGTTTGGTCGCAGCCCAGGAGCAGGCATTCGGTCATATTTAGAGTTGTAAGCCTGTATACGGATATATCCCGATTAGGAAGAATACGGTATACACTATGCTGGACTTCTTATCTCCGTAATTGAATTCATCAACGCTATAGTTGAATAGCAGCATTGTCGCAACACCGATCATTCCTACTCTCGTCAATGGGGGAAAGGAGTATACAATTGAATCCACTTGCGGCTCTATGTGCTGAAGGATGTAACCTAGAACCAGTGTGGCGAAAAAGAAGGGCAGAGCCTCTACCTTTCCTTTGAATTGATTGCCACTGGTTTTCACGTATTTCCTCCCATTTTCGAAAATTGCTCCACCAATAATCACAGCTAAGAAACCGAGAATGAATGCACGGAAGATCCCTTCTGTAACTTGTGCTAACATTTCAGTTGCTACATTTCCTACGAGTTTTAAACAAGTTCGGAGTACACAGCGATACAGGAATTATAGTATTTCCTCAGTGAGACGGAGAAGCGTTGATCGGACATTCTCTACATCTTGACGCTCTAATTGCCCGGATTTGTGGTGAGCAACCCAACGCCTCTCAGCACTGTTGAAGTTATTGAGCTTGCTAACTGTTTTTTGACTAGCAACCGTATCCTCGCTTATTTTATCAACTAAATCTGTGAAGTAGACAGGCCCTATTTGGCCTTGCTGTTGTTTCTCTAATAGATCCTCGTTCTGCTCGGTTACTTCATAGTAGAGAATCACCCATTCTATGCCTTGAATATAGCAGGAGAGTGCGGCATTCAGTAGGCTCTGTTGAAGGCATTGGTCGCCCTCATTGATGTATTGGATAGCTGCTCGTCCGTACTGATGTTGATCCAGCTTCTCTACTGTGGATTCTGATAGTCTGGAGTCTAATGATTCAGCTTCTGTATAAGGACCGTGAGTGGGTTCAAGTTCAAGACGGCCGAGAATCCGTGTTATTTCGCGTTTGTTCTGGTCAACTACGTTATCGATGTTGTAGCTGTAGTCAGAGTGGGGATTGAGTTGACGGTACTTCTGGAGAAGTGCGGGTGTAGACTCGACGAATATGTCGTATCCCTCTACCTCCTCTCCGTGAAACGTTTTGAACCGGAACACGATTCGGAAGGGATAATCGTCAACCAGTCTTCCCAAGCCATCTAAGAACTCTTCTCTGTTTGTCAGTCTTTCGCGTGGGTCTTTTTCTTCGCTAAATCCGAGTGATTCTTTCAGGTTCTCCCATCTACTGTTTTCACTGGCAGGAGGGACTTTGAGAAACTCCATTGTCCGGTCAATAGTCATGAATGGGAGTGGTGCATCACCGGTATGGAACCCTTCTTCCATCATTATCTGAGTCAGTCGGTTCTGGATTTTTCTTAGATTCTCTTCGGTGGGTTCGATAGGAAAGAAGTACTGTGCCTTGACGATCAGCTCTTCAGAATTTGGTTCTCCACTCCCCATTTTCTTATTGATAGGTGTGTACGCAATTACTAAATTTCTATTTCTTGAAGTGAGTCTTTGGAGTATAACTAGTGTTGTGGGTCAGGCCGAAAGACTGCTTGCCCGGTGTTTCAAGGGGTTGCAGGATAATACTAAGTTGACGAAGAGACCGGCCAAAACCGGATAATACAGGGAATTCCAGGACGGCGACGTGGTCTGAGAAACAAGCTAAAAACGTGTCGTCTGAAGACGGTCAAAATGGCGTTTTCAGGCCACGAAACGTATCAACGTCTTGGTAAGGACGAGACCCCGGATTCAAATTCCGGTCTATGCTCTCACTCCCCGTTCTTTCCGATTGCTAACCAGTTCCTCGCGGGATAGTCGCCACACGACGGGAGTCCCACACGCGGGCGACGACTCACACCTTCGGCGGCGGCACGTCCGCGTCGGCCGCCTCGCGCCACGACCGGGTGGGTTCCCAATCGAGCAGGTCCGCCGACTTCGCCACCGAGTAGGCGGCGTCGTCACCCTCGACTGCACAGTCGTCGGGAAGCCGGCCGTAGTGTTCCCGCATCAGTTCGGTGAGCGGCCGGCCGAGGGCGTTGTCCGGGCCGACGCAGTTGAACGCCTCGTGGCCGTCGATATCGGCGGTCAGCGCGGCGGCGACCATGTCGGCCACGTCGCGGGCGTCCACGTACGACCAGAAGTTGCCCGCGCCGGCCGCGAGGTCGGACTGATACTCGTCGTCCCGGCAGGGGTAATCGCCCGGTTCCTGAATCCAGGAGGGGCGCAACGACGCGACCGGCACGTCGTCCCGTCGGGCGACGGTCGCGGCGATCTCCTCGGCGACGACCTTCGAGAGACCGTACGGGTCCTCCGGTCGGAGGGGGTGCGTCTCCGGAATCGGGAGCCGGTCGGGGACGATTGGGTCGTCGCTGAAGAAGAAGCCGTACGCGCCGTCCGAGGAGGCCTGCACGATCCGGGCGTCGACGCGACCGGCCGCGGTCAGGACGTTGTGGGCCGCGAGCGTGTTGTTCTCGTAGAGGTCGACGCCGGGGTGGGTGCCCGCGACGGGAATCGCGGCCCAGTGGACGACAGCGTCGGGGTCGAGCGCCGTGAGCACGTCGTAGACGCCGCCGGCGTCCGTCAGGTCAAGCGCGCGATACGAGACGGCGGGGGGGCCCGCGTCTGGAAGCGCGCGGTCGAGACACGTCACGTCGTGGTCAGCGGCGAGTCGGTCGAGGACCCAGCGACCGGATTGACCCCGGCCGCCGGTGACGACGATGTCCATATCCGGTCTCCGACTGCGACCCACCTAACGGTAGCGTCGAGGGTCGTCATTGCCGGCGCGGACCGGGGTGGCCTTGGCGTGTTACGCTGTGACATTGGGATACGTATTAGGTGTACCACGAATCGAAATCCGCCGATACTGATTAAGAACTATTATCATTATTGTTCATAACTTTCTTGTACCGTCTCGGAGCAGGTGGGGGTGCCAATGGAAGACAGCGAGCACGACCCGGTCGCGAGCAGCGTCCGCGACACGGACTCGATGATTCGAAACGTCGACAACCCCGCGGCCCGCGAACTCCGCGAGCGGTTCGACCAGCAGGAGTACGTCTTCGCGCCGGGCATCTATCACGCGCTCGACGCACGACTGGCCGAGATGGCCGGCTTGGACGCCGCCTACATGTCCGGCTACTCCACCGTTCTGGGTCAGTTCGGCTTTCCGGACCTGGAGATGGTGACGATGACCGAGATGGTCGAGAACGCCAAGCGCATCGTCGAGGCGACCAATCTCCCCGTCGTCGCCGACTGCGACACGGGCTACGGCGGCGTTCACAACGTCCGCCGCGCCGTCCGCGAGTACGAGAAGGCCGGCGTCGCCGCCGTCCACATCGAGGACCAGACCTCGCCCAAGCGGTGTGGTCACGTGGCCGGGAAGAAGGTCGTTCCTCGCGAGGAGGCGCGTGCGCGGTTCGAGGCCGCCGTCGACGCCAAGCAGAGCGAGGACACGGTCATCATCGCGCGGACGGACGCGTACGGCTCCGCCAACGGCGACTGGGAGGAGCATCTCGAACGCGGCCGGATGTACGCCGACGCCGGCGTCGACCTCGTCTGGCCCGAGATGCCCGACCCCTCGCGCGAGGACGCCGTCGACTACGCCGAGACCATCCACGAGACCCACCCCGAACTCGATCTCGCGTTCAACTACTCGTCGAGCTTCGCGTGGTCCGAGGAGGACGACCCGCTCACGTTCGCGGAGCTCGGGGAGCTGGGCTACGTCTACCAGTTCATCACCCTCTACGCGCTCCACTCCGGGGCGCACGCGGTGTACGAGGACATGAAGAACATCGCCGAGAACGACGAGCAGGCACAGTTCGATCTGGAGGACCGCTATCTGGGCCACGAGACGGAGAGCCACCACGAGCTCTCCTTCGTCCCGCGATTTCAGGACATCGAGGCGGCGTTCGACCCCGAGGCGAAGGCCCGGATGGAGGAATCGGCCGGCTTCACCGAGGACGGCGAGGCCGTGCTCTCGACGGACGAAGAGGAGGCAGACGAGGAAGCCGCCGTCGCGCCCGAAGGCGACGACTGACGCCCTCTTCACACCAGCGACTGCTCACCGACCGAGCGGCCGAGGAATAACCGCTTCCACCGGTTCTTAATACGGACGCCGTATCTTATCTTACAGACGCCTATGACCGAACGACGACACCAGCGAACGTTCGTGCGGACGTTCTTCACCTCCCCGACGGCCGTCGAAGGCGAGGACGATTCCGCGAAGATGATCCGGCGCGCCGCAGAGCTTCGCGGCATGCAGGCGCCGGACGTGTGGGTTCCGGACAACGAGGACGCCACCGCCCCGTCGATGCGCGACGAGGGCGCACAGAACATCATCGACGTCGTCTCCGAGCACGGAGCCGACTTCCCCGGCGAGATTCACCCCCGCGTCGTGTGGCACCGCGACGACCCCTCCACGCGGTATCAGGGGTTCCAGCGCATGCTGAAGATCACCGACCCCGAACACGGTGCCGTCGACAACCTCGACGGCTTCGTGATCCCCGAGGTCGGCGGCATCGACGACTGGAAGAAGGCCGACGAGTTCTTCACCATCATCGAAAACGAACACGGCCTCGAAGCGGGGTCGCTCGCGATGTCCGTCATCATCGAGAGCGGTGAGGCGGAGCTCGCGATGCGGAAGCTCCGCGACGAGATGGGCAAGCCGGACAACAACCTCGAACGCATGTTCCTGCTCGTCGACGGCGAGGTCGACTACACGAAGGACATGCGCGCTATCACGCCCACCGGCGGCCTGCCGTCGTGGCCGGAACTCCGTCACAACACCGCCCGTGGCGCGAGCGCGGCCGGCTGTATCGCCGTCGACGGCCCGTACGACGACATCCGCGACGTGGAGGGGTACCACGAGCGGATGACGGCCAATCAGGCGAAGGGGATGACCGGCATCTGGTCGCTCACGCCCGGACAGGTCGTCGAGGCGAACAAGTCGCCGCTCCCGCCCGAGGAGGGCAGCTGGCTGCTCGACGCCGACGGCCGCGAGGTCGAACTCGAAACCGAAGAGGGCGTCGAGGTGTACGACGGTGACCGCGTCTCCTTGGAGGAGACGGGCGACGGCTACGTGCTGACCGTCGGCAGCGACGAACAGCATCTCGACGAGGCGGAACTCGAAGACGAACTGCTCGACCTGACCTCCTACGTCCCGAGTATGGACGACATCGTCGACTCGATGGAGGAGTTCGAGACGGCGAAGGAGGCCGGCCGCGGTGCCATCGCCATCACGCGCGCCGCGACGATCAGCATCGACGGCGTCGAGGTCGACGTCTCCAACGACCGGATGTGGGACGAGGCCACCTATCAGGCCGTCCAGACGCCCATCACGCTGTTCCAGGACGTGTACGAGAACCGGCCGGACCAACACGAGGATCTGGCCGACCTATACAGCGAAGACGTGGTCGAGCGGGCGACGAACGTCGGCAACTAACCCGGCTTTCCTCTCTTTTCTCGCCGACCAGCAACAGCTACGCGCCCTGCTCGGGGTCGGCAGTCAACCCGTCGAAGCCGGCCAGCCGGTACGCACGCGAGTCAGTGCAGTCCTCGTTCGCCGCGGCGAGTTCGCCGACCGCGAGGTCGAACCGGTGTTCGAACGAGTCGTACGCGTCCGCGTCGGCCAACACGTCGAGGAACGCGTCGGCCGTCAGGTCCTCGTCGTGGTCGTCGCGGAACGCGGCGACCCGCTCCGCTGCCGTCGTCGTCGTCTCCTCGTCGGCACCGTGGTCGACAAACGCCGTCGTCAGCGTCGTCTCGAAGCCGTCGTCGCTCATACGCGGTACTGCGGGCGACGGGCATCTGTGCGTTGCGGTCCGCGAAACCGTAACCCGCTTTCCTGTGAGACACGGAACGGCGGCATGGAACCGATCCGAGTCGTCTGGGGGACGGGCGCGGCCCCGACGGCGATGGCCTCGTACGACGCCGCGCTCGCCGACGCGGGCCTCGAGAACTACAACCTCGTCGAGGTGTCGTCGGTCGTCCCCGCAGGCGCGACGGTGGAAGTCGTCGGCACGGCACCGAATCTCGGCCCGGCGGGCGAACGGCTCACCGTCGTCCAAGGCCGAGCGACCGTGCCGCCGGGCGAGGAGCACCCCGCCTGCGCGGGGCTGGCGTGGGCCGTCGCCGACGACGGCCCGGGGCTGTTCTACGAGTCGTCCGGCACCGACCCGGAGGGAGTACGTGCGGCGGTGACGGAGGGTCTCGCGGCCGGCGAGGGACTCCGCGACTGGGAGATTCAGCGGCGCGACGACCGGTTCGCCACTACCGACCCGGACGCGACGGCGCACACGACCGCGGTGGTGCTCGCAGCCTACGGGACGAGCGAGCCGATCCTGTGAGTCGCTACCATAGAAGCCGACGCCTTTTTGTCGAATGCTCAGTTAACACCCCCGTCTGAATGCAACGGGATTCGCACGGGACGAGCGCGGAACTGACGACCGACCAGCGCCGCCGGCTCCGGGCCAACGGGACGGCAGTGGCGGCGCGCACGCGGGAACTGCTCTCTGACGGCTTCGTCGTCGGGACGGAACTGGTCGAGGGGCACGACGGCGTCCGGGCGACGGTCGCCGTGCGACCGCCGGCGGGC
Source organism: Halobacteriales archaeon QH_7_66_36 (assembly GCA_003021175.1). Lineage (GTDB taxonomy): Archaea > Halobacteriota > Halobacteria > Halobacteriales > Haloarculaceae > Halosegnis. The sequence goes on from PXQV01000015.1 coordinate 305,224, forward strand.
ACGGTCGTCTCCGCCGGCTTCGCGCTGTCGGAAGTCGACGAGGGGGACGCCGACGACATCGCTCGCCAGATCGCCGCGGGGGCGGCGCTGGAGGCGATGAGTGCGCCGACGCGACACCAGCCTGCGGGCGGCTAACCCGACGGCGGCCGCACGAACAGGGCGTACGTCAGCGGCGCGACCGCCAGCACGCTTCCGACGCCGAGCGCGAGCACCGCACCGAAGCTCGTCAACCACCCCCACGCCAGCCCGGCGAGTAGCGGTGCCGGCAGCGCGGCGAGCACGGCGTCGTGGCGGTCGGCCTGCGTCACGTCTCCACCGACTCGCGGCCGCTAATTAAATTTTATTACGCGAGCAGACAGCGGTTTCACACCTAACGCGAGTCGAGTGCGCTCGCAGAGCGCGCGACAGGAGATCCGACTCGCCTACTTTCCCCAAAAGTGAGGCGAGTTTGAACCACAGCTTATTTACAGGAACCCGCTGAATTGCCTGTATGGGAGAACGCCCAATTCTCAACTTGAGAGTAGAGGAGGAGACAAAAGAGGGGTGGAACGACTTCATAGAGAATGAACATCCTGATATAAACACATACACGGCACTCATCAAACGCTCGGTAGACCAGTATATCAGACAATGGCGTTCTGACGATGACAAGGACGCACTCGATGAAGAACTCATCCTTGACCGATTCAGCGAGTTAGAACAGCGGCTTCAGGACACGCACAACGCTGTAAGAGTCATTCAAGACAATCAAGACGAGTATCGAATTACAGAGGACGACATACAGTACGCCGCTCTCCTTGCGAATGAAGAATTTTGGGACGCCGAAGGAGTTGACCTGTCTCAAATTGGTATGGACAACGAAGAAGAGTGGAGGCGAGGTGACTAAGGATGCCTGAACGAGAGTGGGAAATAGAAGATTCCGACATTAACCAGTATCTCGACCGATGGGAAATGAAAAAACCGTCTAAGAAGGTTACAATCAATAGACACCGAGAAGCACTCAGAAAATTCTGTATATATACTAAAGACTACCTCGGAAAAGACTCTTACAAAGACCTCACAGACGAAGATTTGGAAGATTACATTTTCTGGCTCATCAACGAACGAGGACTCTCTGACCTCAACGCTCAAGGTATCTTCTCAGCCTGTCGAGTATTCCTGCAGGAGCAAGAGCTTGAGGTAGCCGACGATGTAGACCTGTCTGAGTTCGAAGGAGAAACCCTTGCACAACAATTCCTGCCCGATGGCATTCACTGGCTTTCCGTGGACGAACACAAACAGATGCTCAACGCTTGCAACACACTCAGAGAAGAACTCATCTGTCAGGGATTGTGGACTACGGGAGCCAGAAGGAAAGAATTCGTTAACATTCGCTATGAAGACCACATCCACAGAGACGAACGAGAAATATTTCTAAAGACGCTAAAGGATGGAGAAGACCGATGGGTATACTACTCGTCCCGATTCTCTCGCCTCCTCCGAGAGTGGCTTGACAAGGGAGGCAGAGACTCGTATGACTACGCCGATGAGTCTCCGTATCTCATACCCACAGACCAGAGCGAGCAATGCCAAGATAAATATCCGAATGATGTTGTGCGAAGGGTAGCAGACCGAGCAGGACTCACAACTGTGTATGCCCAAGATAGCAGAGGAAGAGACCTCAAATTCCCGACCGCACATACATACAGACACTCGTTTATCGTTCACAGAATCAAGGGAGACGAAAATAGAGACGGAATGAACCTCGAATTCCTCAGGCGGCTCACGGGTCACAGCACAGTGAAGACTCTAGCTGACACCTATATCACGGTACGGAGAAAGGAAATCAAGAAAGCCGACAAACGCCACCGCCCCGTTATCTAAGCAGGCGGAACAAGTAACCCTGCTTCCACAGCCGCCCCACCGATACCCAACGCAATCAACCCTGCCACGTACAACCACCAACCATCATCATTACTTGAAGACCCGTTTGAACTACCCTTCTTGCGCTCCGCTTTCTTCTTCAACTTCTCTTCCTCTTTCTCCGCATCCAATTCATCAGGAACCTCGATTTTAGCCATACACGTTAGTACGCACTCCACCCCCTGAGGCATTCGGGAGGAGAGCACCAATAACCCTGTAGAGCTACACGTAGAGTATGGAATACTCCGACGAATTAGACCAAGAAATAGAGGAAATTGAAAACACCGCAATCCACCTTGCGAATTGTGAGAGCGTGGGTCAAATCGATATACAACAACGAAACCAACTCGTTGCACAACTCGACCACATCATCAACACCTTCCCTGTATCTTGTGAAGCCGTCAACAACCACATTAGCGAAGTAAAACGCATTTGGAAGACCCGAGACAACGCAAACACGGCAAGCAAACATGTTGATACCGTCCATCAAGCGTTTATGAGCGAGGTTTGCGACGATTACGATCCACAGTACTGATTTCAAGATGGTTTGACAATAGGAAGAGACTCCACACTATCGGCGGTACTATATTGTTGTTCTAAATATCCCTGAGTAAGCCAAATTATAAAACTAATAGTAATTTAATTAATAATTATATAATAAATTATATATTATATAATAGGGTCGCTATGTTGCGGTTCTGCGGATACTTAGGAGTAGTAGTTATATAAAATATAATCAATTATATACTTGATAATCGTATCTTGGCTTCAGAGATTAGACTCAACCCATTCCTCAACTTGGTCTTTCTCTTTGGGAGTGAGGGTATTCTTCACAAGTTCGAGAGCCATCTTGTGGGACTTCTCAGTTACCTCGCTATCGTCGTCGTATACTTTGGCTGGATTGAGGTGGTCTTTCGTGAATCCCTCTGCGAGCAACATGGTTTCCGCATCTTCTGTGATGTCTGTCCCTGTGCGTCCGATACAAGATTCGAAACAATTGTTTGCTTCTTCGGTGGAGATTGTTGAGTCTTGGAGTTTGTATTTCGCATCCCCTGTGATTTTAGCTTCGAGAATCCCCACCATTTCCATAACAAGTTCGTCTTCCGCTCCTTCGAGGTCTTCAAGGTCAGCCTGTAATTGTTCGAGTTCGGCTTCTTTTTGTGCTTCGTATTCCCGTAGCTCTTCGAGGTCGCTTTGGATTTCACTGATTTCTTTCTTCAGCTGTGTACGGCGGTCGCCAGTCTGTTTTCGCCGTTTATCTATTTCCTCTTGGACTAAGTTAGAAAGGCTGATGCCGTGTTTGTCTGCGTATCGTTTCTGTTCCTCGCTCATAGAAACGGTCGTTATTTCACTCATCTTATACTAATATGCATATATTATACTACTTAAATTTTATGTAATATATAACTACTTATTTAATACAATAAGTTTTATAAATTATTAGAAATAATATAAATATATGATTAGAAATAAAATCATTAATAACGAAGAGCTATCAATTAAACAAGAATCTGGTGCCATATTTTCAGTAGTCAACTTCAGCAAGGGCGACCTTGCCGAGCATCGATATATTGTCTCAACAGATGATGCTGTAACCCACGCAATCTACTGTACCTGCCCCCATCACAAGTACAGAGACGAAACCTGTAAACATATGAGAGCGGTGCAGGCGACGATAAACAGCGGTGCATTTGAACAACATGGCGAACAAGACCGTGATATATCAGACGGTCTGGAACGATATCTGAATGCTGGTGGGATTACGGCTGAGGAAGCGGCTGGAATAGCGAGCGACCAGTTCTAAGCCTCTGATTCATCTGTGAGCGGAGCGCATAAGTAGGGAGTAGCGTAGCTTAGCTCAGTGTATGGCGTATCCCAAGTGTCCAAACTGCTCGAAGGATGTGAAGGCTGTCAAGATTAATCGTAATGAGGTCAGCGGCTACTGTTACCACGAGTGTTATAAATGTCACAAAATAATGGCGGTGACGCCCGCTTAAGCATCAGGGTTGAAGTAGTACGTTTTTGCGTGTTTGTCGTGTTCGATGAAGTCTATGGCTTGGAGTTCTTTGAGACCTCTGCGAATCTGCTTTTGGCTAACTGAGTGCTTGGTCTTCTCTCGAATACGTTAGCAAATATTGTGGAGCATATCGAGTTGTTAGAGGAAGACGCTGAGTTTTAAGACGATTCTCTTTCTGCTGTTGTGTATGGTTGAAGTACCTGATAAAGCATGGCTTGCGCTCGTTGACCGCCTACAGTCGATTGAAGCAGGTGATGAGATTTGGTGGTCGCATCTGGAAGATAATGAAAAGGGAATTGGGGATAATCAGGCGTCTTTAGTGTTGGAGCGGGCGGCTGACCTTGGGATGATTAAACAGGTGGATGAGGATACGTGGGAGAAGCGAGAACCCGTTGTGGATAGGTCTGAGCGTGAGGAGTGAGCGGAGCGCATAAGTACCCTACAGCGTAGCTTAGCTCAGTGTATGGCGTACCCATCCTGTCCTGCCTGTCGAAAAGACGTGAAGCCTGTAAAATTCAACCGCAAGGAAGTCTCGGGGTATTGCTATCACTCGTGCTATAAATGTCACGAGATAATCGCTGTGACGCCCGCTTAGTCAGAGTTCTCTCTGATTCGCTTCTTGTATGCGTCGATATCCCAACTGAGGTCAGAGTCTTCGACAGCCCATCGTACTGCTTTCACCGAGACCTCGCAGGCTTCCATCCACTCTTTGATGCTCTCAATACGGGAGAGAATATTATTTTGCTCGTTCTGGAGTTTGTTCACTTGATTCTGTAGTTGTTGTACCTGTTCTTCCAGCTCGTTCATACGAGCGTCTTCTGTGACTTTCTTAACTTGCTCTGTAGAGTCCCCGAATAGCCCCCGCACAATCTCGGTCCTTCCGTGGTCGGTGAGGGTAGCGAAGGTCTCGTGCGAGTAGTGTTTCCCCTCTACCTCTCTCTTGTCAAGTTCGACAAAACCTGCTTTACTGAACTTCTTGTGACGATTCCGCACATCGTCTCCGCTTAGAGCGGTAGCCTTGCGAATCTCTGAAGTTGATAACGTACCGTTTTCTTTGAGTGCCGTCAAATACGCTTCGTCTTTGTCGTTGATAGGGAGAGACATAGTTAGCTTGTATGATGGGTCTCCAACCCCTGTAGTGTACTGTTCAGCGTCCTGTAGGTTACAGGGGGCAGTACAGGATTTCAAGGCAGGGGAACACCCTCTACCGACATTAATAGAGTGAGAACACCCCTGAGTTAGGGCTGTCTCAGTTCCATCATCTCTGTGAGAGAGATTTCCTTCTCGGTCTCTTCGAGACTATGGTTCTTCTTCCCAACTTCACGAGAAGGAGAGATGCCATAACGACGACCAAAGAAGAACGGAGAGAGAACAGCAATAGAGAGGTCAAATAAGAGCGAGAATAGGACAAATTCTCTTTCTAAGAGAAGTAGTGGATGATTCATCGTCGAAGAGTGAAAACCCGAAATTGGTGCAAAATAGCGGCTTTTCCCTCTCTCACTGAAAGGAGCGCTTATGTGGCTGGTATCTCAAGACCAAAACAACATGCCGAACTCGACAGGACCCGAGCCTGACAAGACATACACCACCCCGATTTCTCGGCGGAAGGCTCTTGCTCTCGGAGGGACAGGACTCGCAAGTGCGCTAGCTGGTTGTGGCGATATCTTCAATCCAAGCCCAGGCGACCCAAGCAATCCTCCGCCAGCGCCAGGTAACGGAAATAACAGTACTGAGAATGGCAATAGAAATGAAAACCCTGATACGTTCCGTATTATTGAGATTAAATCAGGTAATTCTACATTTGAAATCATTCCCCGAGGTGAATTTGTGAATGCTATTCAGGATGGTAAAACCGTTGAATACATTTGTAAAATTCATTCTTCGCCTCTGTTTAGCGACGAACAGACCGAGATTGCACAGAAAACACTCACGATGACTGAGAACGGACAGGAATTTAGCGTTAATTATGAATTCCCTGAAGAACTCTTCGGGTACGGACAGCAATTAACGTTTACACTACAAGCAATCAAACCGACTGAAGAAGAACCATGGGAAGTCAAGATTCCAGAGAGACGGAGAGACCCGTCGAAGCCGAACCCGTTGGATGTTGTCCTTCTACCCTTTTATAATGAGGCTGTTGGAGAAAAGATGGTTAGTGTTCGTGGACCACCATACCCATCATCAGACACATATACTGATGATTTCACAGCTGTAGCACAGACTGAAGTCTGGTTTAATGAGCCAGATGAGTCACTATACAATCGACCACAAGACTCCTCTCTTCAAATCACAGAAGGGAAGTATCCAAAACACTGGTACGGCCCGTGGACAGACCTTCAAATCACAATGGTTGTCCGATATCCAGTTTATGAATCGATGGAGTCAGAAGACCAACGTGTACCTCTCTATGATTGGGCTGTCTTTAACTTCGATATTACTGATATCGAAATGATTGAAGCTCGTCGTTGGAACTCGTTCGTTGTACAACAGATTGAACGAGGGCATTATGAACTGTCTGACGATGGGCAAACAGCGACAACCCCAAGCGGTATTGAGAGAACTGCTCATAATGATGAGGGAAGTGCCATTACAGATGGAGACTTCTACAGCGGAGACGCAGCGGAGACACCAACGCCCTTCTCTGAGTATTATCGCAGTCGCTATGGGGAAGCATGGAATTACGCTGACCAGATTAATGTCAATCCAATCAAGTTTGCGGCTGGTCGGCCTGTACTGAAGCGATGGGCGAACGAGATTGAAGAATCTCTCTCTAATAATACGAATTTCCAAGAACACGATGCCCCCGAATATTACAAAGCAACTATACTGAAAACGATAATCGGAAGTTCCCCTTACGCCCTCTCAGTTGGCTCGTATATGCAGGCTCCTGAAGAAGTCATTAGCAATTGGTATCAGAATAAAGATGATTCGGATGCAATTGGTGGCAACTGTGTTGATGCTTCAGCGTTCTTCTGTGGAATTGGAGTTCACCTGCTAAACACAGATGTTGGACTTCTTCACTTGTTTGGCTCGAACCTTGCTCACATCCAAGCTTGTGTTTTCGGTCGGGAACTGCCAAGCTATATGCCAGACCATATTAACAATCAAAATAGTGGACCTCTCATCTCGAATAGTGACACGGATTATACTGATAGGCAGTACGGTGAGTATATGCCCGTAGAATGTAATTATCCTGATGCAAGTATTGGGTATATTCAGCGGTTTGACAGAGAGTATTCAATGATACTCAGAACGTTTGCCTCTAATATCGATATCAACTCACACATCTCTGTCAACGACAATTATATGCCTGATATTGATGGTGAAATTCTTGCAGACAGACAGCCACCACAGAACCAGTTCCTCTTCCAGCGAACTGTCGTCAACCCAAGCGCAATCCCATACTTCGAGACTAGTAAAGACTGTTTTTATTCAGACTGTTGAACAGAATCAACAAGTTCTTCGTTTTCTCCTGCCCATTCCTCACGAGTGATATTTACAATCGTTTCGTTTCTGCTTAATAGAAAGTTCGAAACTGAAGGTGTTGAGAGAGTGTGTTTGGTGGGGTTTAAGAGGTATAATCGAGTGTAAATTTCGTCTTTTGTATGAGAATTCGAAAATGCCAAATCAATATCGGTGGGTTTAAATACTACAACTTATTCTGTTTAGATGTTATGTCACAGAGTAAATCTAACGGAAGTGATATAGACAAAGAACAAATCCTTGAAGAAGTCAAAGATGCACTGTCACACAAAGAATTTGAAGTAGAGAACAACTCAGACCGCTTTTTCAGTTTGAACGGCAACGGTTGGATGTTGAGTGTTGGAGTTGGACAGTGGGATATGGCGACCGTGGGTTTACTTGGAGATAATGTAGAAAACACGATTGAGAGGGATATAGCTACATCAAATGTGGCACGCCAAGTTGTACACGGACTCGACGGGGATTAGTCGGATTGTAACTCACCACGAGTTGCATTTTCAATTGTCTCAACAGTATATAGATATATTGTACTTTCTTTTTTCCAACTACTTGACGAGAGAGGGCTAAACGCAAGCAGAAAAGAATCCCAAGCCGAAAACCCATACTTGATACAGTTTTTAATTTTAGGTAGATATAGAAGGATTTAAATAATTGTAGCGATATTATGTGTGTATGGAACAAAATATTCCTTCTTTGAACGAGGTGTTGAACAAGTTGATAGATACTGATGTTCTAGCGGTCACTGCTAATAACCAGTTAGCGAAGCGGGGAACAGTTCTACTAACAGCATATCCTGATGGCGGGTTTACATTAGAGAACGAGGTAACTGAGATAGGTACGGTGCTAATCGAGGGATTCCCTGCCCAACTAGAGTTTGAGCAGTCTCAATATGGCATCTCAACCTATGAGACCACTCTCATATATCTTCGAACGGATGTGAGTACTGTTCTGGAGGATGGTTCTAAACGCTCTGGGAAAACCCTCCAAGAGGGTCTTGAAGACTTCCGACACCACTTCCTTGATTTCGCTGACGAGTGTGCTTCCGACGAAAAACGAACTGCCCTCAATAGTACAGGAGACGAGGCAGATACCCGTCTGTTAACGGAATACGCTGAGTCGAAGAATCCAGATGAGGTATTCAATTCTCCGCATGGAGACACCGTTATAGAGATGTACACCATAGACGGGTACGAGTACGCTCTGTATTTCGATGGTGGTGTTTATGAAGCGTACAAGAGTTCTACGGTCTCCCCGACGATGAGCGAGCAATTGCGAGATTCAGACTTCTGGCAACGGAATCCATCTCAAGAGAGTCGAATTTTCCCTGCTGTGTGAGGGTATCGGGCATCTATCGCTTTCAGAACACTCTTTATATTGGTCAAACTCACATCTGTATATGTCCGATTCGAAGTGGTTCAATCGCCGTCGATTCATGACGCTAAGTGGTAGTATTGCTGTGACTGCACTTGCTGGTTGCTCCGATAATGGCGACACGTCTACGGAACCCGACACTGATACGACGACTTCGGATGGGGCGCAGTCTGAGGGTTCCACAGCAACTGACGGTGGTAGTACAGATGATATGACTTCTGAGCCGCCGTCTAGTGAGCTGATTGATTCGCTCTCCGACTACCGATATGTGGCTAACCATCCCGACGAGTGGGTCGGTGAGAGCATCCGAGCGGAGAATGTCAATTACTACGAGCCGTATCAGGAAGACTATCAGGGATTCCGTGCCGTCTATGAGGAACAGGACGAGGGGCGTCCGTTCATGCTGAAGACCGACAAGCAATTCCACGACAATGAGGAGATTAGCTTTAGCGGAACAGTTGAGAAAACTGGTGAACTTCAGGGTGTCAAAATCATCTTCGTTGAGAATTTCACTATCGAATGAGTTTTGATTAGGTATACTTCATAGTCGGGTTGTAACACAAAAAGTATATTTTTTATTCCCAATCAAATTCAAAAACAACGAGTTCTTCAAGCCTCTCAAGAGCATCCTCAACAGTCCCGTATCGCTCTGACACTTCGTCGTGGTCCTGTTCTTGCCTCTTTCTGAACCCCTCTACTTCGGACATTCTACGAGCAATCCAATCATCATCCTTCTGCGTGTCCTTGGGAGCGTAATAGACGGTATATTTGTACGAGCCGTGTACGAACGCTAGCATGTTTTCTGCGAACCATTCAACTTCTATCTCCACGTCTGACGGATATTTGATGCTGTATGGGAACGGGTCTACTTCGTCTTCTGAATCAGGTGTGTGGTCGTACTCTCCGAAAAGTTTGAAGTAATCGTCTGGAAGAATCGGCTCGTTCGAGTCGAAGGACCGCATTTCAGCAGTTGACTCTGAAACTGAATCAATAGCGGATTGAACACGTTCATCTTCAGCATCACCATCGATATACCAAGCACGCCGTTCTTCGTCCTGATGTATCTTCGATAGACCCTGCCGAGTAATCGGGAGCGACTTCGCTACGGAGTTATAGGACTCACCGTTCTCCACTCGTTCGAGTGCTTCCTGCACTTCGAGACAGGAGACCTCGTCCTCATCACGGTCTGCGTCGATGACTGGTTGTAAGTAACCGTCGCCGTCCCGTCGAAAGCCCAAAGGAACATTACCAAGCCATTTTCCTTCACTCTGTGCCCGAGATACCCCTGATTTTGTCCGACGAATCAGGCTCCGCCGCTCCTCAGCGGCTACAGCTGCGATGATATCTGCGATAAGGCGATTTGTCCCATCTGGTTGAATCTCTGAGATAGACCCATTTGTGATGTGGACTGTCGTTCCGTTGTTCTCACAGGCGTCGAAGAATTCCTGTGCCAATCTCCCCTTGCGGGCAATACGGCTAATCTCCCACACGACAACGTGGTCTACATCTCCCGTGTTGATGCGGTCGATAAGATTCTGGAACTCATCACGAGAGGAAGAAGCGCCTGATGCTTGTTCAGCAAGGACTTCGACTTCTCCAAGGGAAAGGTCTCGTTCAGCAAGCCAGTCGTTAATATCGTCGTGTTGGTGTTGGTCTTCTTGACTATCGGTACTACGTCGGATGTATACAGCATAATTATCTGTCATTTGTGTAGTTGTTAGTTGCAACTACTACCCTATATAAATACCGTAGGGTTGGTTACACCCTGTAACGAGACGGTCGATTAATTACACCCGAGCGAAGTAACTCGGCGTCATCGAAAACACAGGGATACGTTCTTCCTCTCCATCCAAGTTAGCCACTACATCAAGGTCTCTCGGGTCAGTTGTCTCCACCCTCATCCGCTCATATCCCACATTCTCCAAATCCCACGACTGATTGACCCCTTCAATATGTATGAGTGAACCCGCACCCGTAACGCCAAGATAAGCGTGGTCAGCGTCTCCTGTGACCAACAAGGCAACTCTATCGAGGTCAAGTGTATCCCACCGTTTTGCCTCGACACCGCCTACAGAAACCCGCTCAAGGTCATCAGTTTGTACTGCGAGATTGAGCAGACCCCACTCGTCTTCTGTGTCCTCTCGGGAGATGTTCAGCGCCACGTCTCTCTTACGAGAAACCGTCCACAAGTAGTTCGACTCGTTCAGTAACTCTTGAGGGATGGATATGTGGAGTATTTGCGTGTCGATTTCGGGTACACTAATCGTATAGTACACGGGACACTGTTCTTCTTCAATCTGTCCCGTAGATGTTCCAACGCTTGTGATTGGTAGTGCGAACGATGCGCCGACCGTCCTGAGGTACATTCTTCTGTTCATGGGAAGATTCGTTTCACAATTTCATCCCGAACTCTCTTTTGCCGCTCTCCACGAGAATCGAAATCGATTCGCTCGCCGTCGATGACAGCCACCGTACTCTCTCCATCACGGCTCAAATCATCTTGCGTCACAGCAGACCAATCACCGATGGTGTACTGCTGATAATTATACGAACTCCTCGTCATCCAAACTTGCTCGAAATCAACTTGTTCGTGGAAGAATTGGATGAATTCGGCGGCGTTCACCATCGAATACGGTTCGTAGATGATTCCACCAGCGTTGACCCATATCTGCTCACCATCGCTAGCTTCGAAATATTTGATTCGGAGGACTGGATGGGTCTTCTGATAGAACGCTTGGATGTGCTTTCCCTGAGTAAAATCGCTCTCGTCAAATTCGACTTCGAGACCGAGATTGTGACCGATGATTCGAGGTGTTCGACGCTTAAATTCCTCTGGCGAAATTCGAGTTTGCGAAATAGCTACTCGGTCGAATTCTTCTGCCGTGTCTGTGTCCGTGCCCCCGTCTGTGTCCGTAAGCGTTAGTGCGGGCGTAAGAGCGATACCACCGACCGACTTGATGTAGTTGCGTCGTTTCATTAGTGTTAGAGTCCTGTGATGCTCGTGAATACGAACGCCACGAGATGCGCTACAATCGATGCTCCAAACAGCAACCCAATAGAATAGAACACCTGATACTGCGATATTTCGGCAGAGAACCCCGACACAATCAGACCGCCAACAACTCCAACGACAACCAGAACAGCGATGATACGAGTCTGAAGCAGAACATAGTACAAATACAGCCACGCAAACCCAATCGCTACCCACTCGTTGATGTGCCACAGTATGACGCTCGCCACTAATACGGCTATGTTCAAGAAAAATAAAGGAAAGAGAGCGAGTATTCCGTGACGGTTAGCGAGCCGTAGGCTCAAACTCAATCACCGCCGATTATGAAGGAGTGTAGGTTGCGCTCCTCGATTTCCTCATACTCGGCAACCATAGCGTCCCGCCGCATCTCCGCAAATTCCTCCGACAGCGTGGACGCCATCTTTTCAAACGACGCCTCTTTACTCTCGGCTTCTACTTCGAGGTCATAAGCCCGAAAACGAACTTTAGTACGCCCACATTCGTTGTTCTCGTCCTGTTCGTCTTCCGTCTTCCCTGTCCCTTCATTTTCACTCGGGTCTTGGGAGTTATCTGATTCGCTCACAAGAGAAGATACGTGGAGAGCACATTTAGATATGTAGCTAAAGTTACCAATAGCTTCAACACACTGAACCATTCACCCTTCTCAGACCGCTGTAAATCAAATGTAACTCAAACTAGCTTCACTTTCCCCAAAACGGGTCGCGATTGCGCTGTTTCTCCAGATACATCGACAGCGCCTCGCGCTCGTCGGCCGGGAGTTCGTCGTTCACTTCCTGTTCGAGGATCTTCGCGTGTTTCTCCGGGAGTTCGGCCCACAGTTCATCGCCCTCCTCGATCTGTCGGCCGACCGTCGGCCCGTCGATGGAGGCGGCCACCCGGTCGCCGGCCCGCGCCTCGTCGATGTCCTCGCCCTCGTCCTGTAGCGATTTGAGCTGGCCGACGCGGGTCGTCTCGCCGCCCTCCCACTTCACCACGTGGGAGTTGCGCTTCAGCGTGCCCGCGAGCACCTCGACGCCGACGACGGCGGGGTTCGACTGCCGGAACGTGTGGTCCTGCAGGATCTGGTACCGACACGGCCGGGCGATCTTGTCGAGCACCTGCTCCTGTTGGGCCTCCTCGATTCCCGTGACGAACTCCTCGTACTCCTCGACGAGCTGGTAGATCACGTCGTCGGCGAACAGCCGAACGCCCGAGTCGGTCGCCTGCCGTTCGGCGTCGTCGAGCACGTCGACGTTGAACGCGAGGATCGCCTCGTGTGGCTGCTCGTCGGCGGTTGAGGCGACGGCCACGTCGCGGGGGGCCACGTCGCCGACCTCGGCGCGGACGATGGGCACCTCCGCCTCCTGCAGCGCGTTGGCGATGGCTTCGAGCGAGCCGAGCGTGTCCGCCTTCACGACGACGCCGTTCTCGGCCGTCTCCACGTCGATCTGTGACAGCTCCGCCTCTACCTTCTCGATGACCGCATCGACGGAGCGGTTCCGAACGACGCGCACCGGCGCACCGGCCATCGCGTCGTCGATGTCCGGGGCGGCGATCTTGATGCCGGTCGCGGCCGAGACGGAGTCCACCTTCTCGAACTGCTTTTGCGTCCGTATCTCGGCGAGCGGCTGTGGCTGGAGCAGCGCCCGCACGTCCGTCACGATGGGTTCGTTCTTCCCGCCGACGACGATGGTGTCCTCGGCGCGGACGGTGCCGTCGTACAGCACGATGTCGACCGTCGTGCCGAAGCCGCGCTCCTCCTTCACCTCCAGCACCGTGCCCGCGCCGGGCCCGGTGACGTCGACGGACATGTCCTCCTTCAGATACCGCTGTGAGAGGCCCATCATCACGGTGAGCAGGTCCGGCAGTCCCTCGCCGGTGACGGCGCTGACAGGGACGACACCGATGTTCGACCGGAAGTCCTGCACGCGCCAGTACATGTCGGCGGAGAAGCCGTTGTCCGACAGCTCGCCGATGATCTCGTAGAGCCGATCGTTGAGGTCCTTTTCCGCACGGTCGGACTGAGCGTCGATGGACTGCTGGATCGGGACGCGGCCATGCGGATTCCAGCCGGGGACGGTGTCGACCTTGTTCGCGGCGACGACGAACGGCGTCTGCGTGCGCTGGAGGATGTCGAGCGCCTCCAGCGTCTGCGGCTGGAATCCGTCGTTCACGTCGACGACGAGGATGGCGATGTCCGCGAGCGCGCCACCCCGCGACCGGAGCGTCGAGAAGGAGTGGTGGCCCGGCGTGTCGATGAACAGCAGCCCGGGAAGGTCGAAGTCGGCCGGATCGACGAGGTTGCCGGCCATCTCGCCGATGGTGTCGAGGGGGACGGCGGTCGCGCCGATGTGTTGAGTGATCGCGCCGGCTTCACCCTCTTGGACGGCGGAGCCGCGTATCTCGTCGAGGAGCGTCGTCTTCCCGTGGTCGACGTGGCCGAGGACGGCGACGATAGGCGTTCGCAGCCCCGTCACGCCAGCCTCCGCCAACCCGGTGGTGTCGGTGTCAGACATGAGAAATCCCTTACCACTGTTCGCCCACGCCCGCACATAACTCTTTCATCAGCGCGGTCGGTAGTGTTCAGATGAGCCCGGATGAGCCGCTACAGCCAGTGTAACGAGCTTGGAAGCCCCCGGCGGCCCGACTTCCGGGCCTCGCTGCGCTCCTCACTTCGTTGCGGTGTCCTCGCGCGGCGGTGCCGCGCGAGGACACCGCAAGCCGACCACAGGGAGGCTGCGGAGCACAGCGAGCCGCGCGACCGCAGCGCCCGGAGGCCTTCTACACTGTATTGCTATCCTACTCACCGAACTCACCCTATCTGGACACCACCGAGGCGAGCAGCCGGAGATTTAAATCCGAACGCGGCACAGAGCCGGTAGATGAGCACGGCTTCGGACGCGGCTCCGGTACCCAAAATGGCCGACCGGGCGGCCGACTGCGCGGAGCGGCTGCTCGCGGCCGACCGCGTGTTGGTCGCCTCTCACATCGACGCCGACGGGCTGACGAGCGCCGCGGTCGCCGGCGCGGCGCTCGAACGCGCCGGTATCCCCCACGAGCAGACGTTCTACAAACAGCTCGACGCGGAGGCGATTGCGGAGCTCGCGGCGACCAACTACGAGACGGTGCTGTTCACCGACTTCGGCTCCGGCCAGCTCGACGACATCGCGACCCACGAGCGGCGGGACGAGTTCGTCCCCGTCGTCGCGGACCACCACCAGCCGGCCGACGCGGAGACCGAGTACCACCTCAATCCGCTGCTATTCGGCATCAACGGCGCACGGGAACTGTCGGGCGCGGGCGCGGCGTACGTGCTCGCGCGGGCGCTCGAACGCGGCGACGTTGACAACCGCGACCTCGCCGCCACAGCGGTCGTCGGCGCGGTCGGCGACATGCAGGACTCCGACGGCGAACTGCAGGGCGCGAACGCCGCCATCGTCGAGGAGGGCGTTGCAGCCGGCGCGCTCGCGGAGGCGAAGGACCTCGCGGTGTACGGCAAGCAGACCCGACCGCTCCCCAAGCTCCTCGAATACGCGACGGACACCTACGTGCCGGGCATCTCGAACTCCTACACCGGAGCCGTCGACTTTCTCGACGACCTCGACGTGGACTGTCGAGGCGACGAGCGGGAGTGGAAACGCTGGGTCGACCTGACCGACGAGGAGCGCCGGCGGGTCGCGAGCGCGCTCGTCCAGCACGCCGTCCGGCGCGGCGTCCCGGCCCGAAAGATCGACCGGCTCGTCGGCACGACGTACACGCTGACGAACGAGCCGTCGGGGACGGAACTGCGCGACGCCTCGGAGTTCTCGACGCTGCTGAACGCGACCGCCCGCTACGACCGCGCTGACGTTGGCTTGGCTGTGTGTCTCGGCGACCGGACCGGCGCGCTGGAGACGGCCCGCGAACTGCTTCGGACGCACCGACGGAACCTCTCGAACGGTCTCGACTGGGTGAAGGAACACGGCGTCACGGACGCCGGGAACGTCCAGTGGTTCGACGCCGGCGACGAGATACGCGAGACCATCGTCGGCATCGTCGCGGGGATGTCGATGGGTGTCGACGGCGTCGCCCGGTCGAAGCCCGTCGTCGCGTTCGCCGAGGAGAGCGACGAGGAGACGAAGGTGTCCTCGCGCGGCACGGGCGCGCTCGTCCGGCAGGGACTCGACCTCTCGAACGTGATGGGCGAGGCGGCCGAGGCGGTCGGCGGCGGGGGCGGCGGCCACGATGTCGCCGCGGGCGCGACCATCCCGACCGGCACCGAAGAGACGTTCGTCGAGCACGTGAACCGCGTCGTCGGCGACCAACTCGGATAGCGGAGCGAAAGTGGTTTTCGAGCGGCGAAATCACGCGCCGACGGAGCGACTGGAGCGGAAACGGTGGGGTTCTTCCTGACGCGTCGAGCGGTTGGGATCGAGGTCGCGGCCGACTGGCCCGATGTGTTTTTGCGCGGCTCGCCCCTATCGACGAGTGATGGAGTACGCCACGCTGGCGGCCGTCTATCGGTCGGTGGAAGCGACGCAGGCCGACACGGAGAAGACGGCCGCGCTGGCGGACCTGTTTCGTGACGCCGGTGATCTCCTGCCGGTGGTCGTCCGACTCGCACGCGGGAAGGTGTACCCGCGCTACGCGGCCACCGACCTCGGCGTCTCGTCGTCGCTGACGCAGGCGGCCGTCGAGAAGGCTACCGGCGTCGACGCCAACCGCATCGAGGAGTGGTGGAAGGAGACGGGCGATCTGGGCGCGGCGGCGGAACGCGCCGTCGCGGAGCGAACCCAGCGGACGCTCGCCTCGACGCCGCTGACCGTCGAGCGCGTCCACGACACGCTCCGCGAGTTGGCAGAGTACGAGGGAGCCGGCAGTCAGGAGCGAAAGGTCGACGCTGTCGCCGGGCTGGTGAGCGACGCCGACCCGGCAGAGGCGCGGTTCGTCGTCCGGACGGCACTCGGTCACCTCCGCATCGGCGTGGGTGACGGCACGGTACGAGACGCGCTCGCCACAGCGTTCGAGGTACCCGTCGACGCGGTCGAACGCGCCCACCAGTTGACGAACGATGTCGCGCTCGTCGCGGAGACGGCCCGCGACGAGGGAGAGGCAGGCCTGCACGAACTCGACGTGGAACTGTTCCGGCCCGCAGAGGCGATGCTCGCGCGGGCGGCCGACGACCTCGAAGCCGGACTCGCCGACGTGGGAACCGGCGACACGGCGTACCTCGAAGTCAAGTACGACGGCGCGCGCGTCCAACTCCACAAGGATGGCGACGACGTTCGGGTGTTCACCCGGCGAATGGAGGACGTGACCGCGCAGTTCCCTGACGCCGTCGAGGCCATCCGAGCCGGTGTCGACACCGACCGCTGCATCCTCGACGGGGAGCTGGTCGGCTACGACCCAGACACGGGCGACCCGGTCGCGTTCCAGCGATTCTCGAAGCGCATCAAGCGGAAGTACGGCGTCGAGGAACTGGCCGCGGAGATACCGGTGACGCTCCACCTCTTCGACTGTCTCCACGACGGCAACTCCCTGCTGGACAAGCCGCTCGCGGCGCGACTCGACCGACTGGACGCCCTCATCGACCCGATTCCCGGCGACATCGAGCGGGCGCGACACCTGACACCCGACGGGCCGGACGCGGCCGAGACGTTCTACCGCGAGGCGCTCTCGGCCGGCCACGAGGGCGTGATGTGCAAGAATCCGGAGGCGGCGTACACGCCCGGCCGGCGCGTGGACACGATGGCGA
Organism: Halobacteriales archaeon QH_7_66_36; assembly: GCA_003021175.1. GTDB lineage: Archaea > Halobacteriota > Halobacteria > Halobacteriales > Haloarculaceae > Halosegnis. Next base: position 322,741 of record PXQV01000015.1, read on the forward strand.
AGGTGAAGCCGACGATGGAGCCGCTCGACCTCGTCGTGACCCGCGCGAAGTACAGCGAGGGGCGTCGCTCCGAACAGCTCGGCCGGCTGTATCTCGCCTGTTACGACGCCGACCGGGACGCGCTCCGCGAGGTGGGACGGCTCTCGACCGGCTACACGGACGAGGAGTTGGCCGCGCTGACCGAACGACTGGAGCCGCTGATCCGCGAGCGCGACGGCCGCGACGTGGACCTCGACCCGGAAGTCGTCCTCGAAGCCGAGTACGAGGAGATACAGGAGTCCACGGAGTACGGCTCCGGCTACGCGCTCCGATTCCCGCGCTTTCTCGGGGTGCGCGAGGACCTCGCGCCGACGGACGCCGACACCCACGAGCGCGTCGAGCGACTGTACGAGGAGCAACGATGAGTGAGGACACGCTGCCGACGGTGCGGTACCGCGACGGCATCGAGATCGACATCGGCGGGGAGACGCTGGTCGCCGACGCCGACGAGCCGCGCGGCGACGTGAACGTGCTCTCGCACGCCCACGGCGACCACCTGTACGGGGACGCGCCCGGCGACGTGGTCTGCTCAGGACTGACGGCGCGGCTCGCGAACGTCCGCCGCGACGGCGAGCGAATCGAGGCGGGGAGTCACCCGGCCGTCGAGCTGTATCCCGCGGGCCACATCGCCGGCTCGCGCGCAATACTCGTGGATGCCGGCGACGCGCGCGCTCTCTACACCGGCGACATCTCGACGCGCGACCGCTTCTACCTCGACGGCTTCGAGCCGCCGTCGGCGGACGTACTCGTGATAGAGACCACCTACGGGAAGCCGGCGTACACGTTCCCGCCGCAGGCGACGGTGGAGCGCGAACTGGTCGACTGGCTCGACGACACGGACGGGGCGGTCGTCCTGTTCGGCTACGCGCTGGGACGCGCACAGAAGCTGCAGTTGCTCGTCGGTCGCTCCTTGCGCGACCGACTGTTCGTCTCGGAAGCCATCGCCGCGCTCAACGATCCCATCGCCGCGGCAACAGGCGTCGAGTTCGGTGCCGAGCGGTGGAGCCGCGACGCCGAGCTGGGGGCGAACGACGCGCTCGTGCTCCCGACGCAGCTCAACAAGCTCGCGTGGGTGGAGTCGCTGGTCGAATCGACGGACGCGACGACCGTCGGCGTGTCGGGCTGGGCCGTCGAGGACGCCTTCAAGTATCGCGGCGGCTACGACGCGACGTTCCCGCTGTCGGACCACTGCGACTTCGAGGAACTGCTCGCGGTGGTGGAACGCGTCGACCCGGAGCGCGTCTACACGCAACACGGCTTCGCCGACGAGTTCGCCCGCCACCTCACGCGGTGGGGCTACGACGCGACGACGCTGAAGCGGAACCAGACCTCGATTTCAGATTTCTAACGCTGAGGCGTGCAATTTGGATTCACGGCCGTCGGCACTCCGAGTATCTCCATCCGTCGTCTCCGACAGCCGGCGTAGACGGGCGAGAATCGGTGTGTCCCGTGTACGGTCGCGAACGTCGCTATCGCGGTCGGACTCACCGCCGGCATCGCGGTGGCGTGGCGTCGCCTCGTCGGAACCGGGTGGCCGGTCGCGTCCGGCGCGTTCCTGCTCGCGGCGTTCGCCGCCATCTGGCTCCGTGAGTATCTCGTCCCCGGCACGCCGACGCTGACGAAACGCTACTTCCCCGAGCGGGTGCTCGCCGCCTTCGACAAGGAGCCGCCTGTCGCCGCGGACGAATCGACGGCCGAGCCAGCGGCGCGCAATCCGGAGACGCTCCCGTCGGGGGCTGGCGTCGTCGATCCGTGTGCCGACGCGGACGACCTGTGTCTCGACGACGGGTTCCGAGCGACGTGGGACGACCGAATAGCCGCGCTCGCGGACACCGACGCGCGGCGGGCGGCGCTGGCTCACCGGTTCGGCGTCGACGCGGACGCAATCGAGCTACGGGACCGCGAGAGCGAGACGACACACGGCCGCACGCTCGCCGAGTGGCCGTCACGGGCGACGGTGATCGCCGACCTCGCCGCGGACGACGCACTGGCCGACCGTATCGGCGGCTGGAAGGGATTCGGCGAGCGGACGAGAACGAGCGGGCAGAGACGACTAGCCCGAACAGGCCGATCCGGAGCAGTAACCGGCACGTTTTCGTCCGAACGCACCGACCCGGGAGTATGGACCCGGAGCGCTTCGAGGAGGAGAAGTACGCCGACTACTTCCCGCGACTCCAGCAGGCGTACAAGAACGCGTTCAATCAGATGAACGAGCGGTACGACTCGACGCTGATCCACGGCATCGACCAGACGGTCCTCAGCGAGTCGGAGCCCTTCTACGAGGACGGCGAGTTCCGGATCGAACTCCCCGACGACCCGGCGGGGCGGCTCGAAGGTGTGGTCGTCGTCGAGGACGAGAGGCTGGACGAGATCATAGACAAGTACGTCGAGACCATCCGCGAGGAGCTACGACGCACGTTCGACGTGAGCGCGTAAACGGGCGAATGACTATCAAGTAACGACGAAACGGACGCGTATGAGCGGGCGAACTGAGCAACTCCGCGAGGCGGGGATGACCGCGTGGGAACCGCCGTGTTGCTGGTCGCCACGGTCGTCGTGCTCGTGCTGTTCGCGAGGATGGGCTTTCTCGTCTATCGCGGGCGGATGGACGCCGGCCCGTTCGTTCTCATGACCGGCGTCGTGCTCGGCTATCTGCTCCGAGCGATACAGTCGATGGCGTAGCCTGAAGTAGGAAGGCGCGGCCAGCGACCCCGTGCACGCCTTCACGGACCTCGCCACGGCCGCGTACTGCCCCCGGAAGCTCTACTACCGGCTCCGCGACGACGACCACGCGACGCCAGCGGCAGTCCGGGAGCGACGCGAACTCGCCTTCCGGTATCCGGAGCTCGTCGATCCGGACGCTGATCTCTCGGAGGAGCCAATCGAGCCGACGCCGACGACGTTTCGGGCGAATCTCGGCTGTGCTCGCGAACTCGACGCGTGGGACGCGCTGTGTGCACCGGCGCGGAGGAACGCCTTCCTCGAAGGCCGGGAGGCGCGCGGTATCGCCCACAAGGTGCTCGCGGACCCCCTCTCGGTGTCTATCGTCTCCGCAGGGTCGCCGCCGGAGCAGGGCGCGTGGCGACCGCAGACGGCCCGCGCGGTCGCCGCCGCGAAGGCGCTCTCGTGGGAGGAGGGTCGGGAAGTCGGCCACGCCTACGTCGAGTACCCCGCGCATGGCGTCGTCCGGAAGCTCGGCCTCTCGACCCGGCGGAAGGCTATCTACCGTGAGGCAGTCGCACGCGCCGAGAGCATCGACGGCCCGCCGCCGCGGCTGGACGACGATTCGAAGTGCGACCCCTGCGAGTACCGCGAACAGTGTGGCGTGAAGACGCGGTCGCTACGCTCGCTTCTGTAGCCACGCCTCGATGTCGTCGGCGAGCGGGCCGCGCCGGTGAATCGTCTCCGTCGCCACGTCCACGACGGTCGAGCCTCGTCCCCCCGCCGTCTCGCCGGCCTCGACCACAACCGCCGCCGCCTCGCGTATCTCGGGGTCGAGACCGGCGACGGTGCGCGCGCTCTCGCGGCCGGAGACGTTCGCGCTCGTCGCGGTCAGGGGGGGTGTTCGGTCGAGCAACGCGAGCGCGTCCTCGTGGTCGGGGACGCGCACGCCGACGCGGTCGCGGCCGCCGGTGAGCACGTCGGGAATCTCGGAACCGCGCTCCACGACGACCGTGACGGGACCGGGGAGGAACTCGCGCATGAACGCCCGCTCGCGGTCGGCGGGCCGGGTCACGTCGGCGGCGGTCTCGACGGAGTCGACGGCCATCGAGACGGGCTTCGAGCGGTCGCGCCGTTTGGCGTCGAAAACGCTGGCGACGGCATCGGGATCGAGCGCGTCCGCGCCGAGGCCGTACACCGTCTCCGTCGGGTAGACGATCAGGTCGCCCGCGCGAGCGGCTTCGCCGGCGCGGTCGAGTGTCGCCGCGCTGACCACGGGCTTACAGCGCCGCGAGTTCGTCCTCGACGGCGTCGTACGGCGGGAAGTCGGGCCACTCCTCGGCGACCCACGCCCACTGGACGGTCATGTCCTCGTCGACGAGATAGACGGCCGGCTTCGGCTCCGAGATGCCGGCCATCCCGTCGAGGTCGTTGACGATGCCGTACGCCTCGGCCACCTCGTTGGCGGGGTCCGAGAAGAACTGGAAGCCGTCGAAGTCGTTCCACTCGCGGATGAACTCCTTGTGCTCGTACGGCGTCGAGATGGAGAGGCCGGCGAGTTCGGCGTCGTAGTCGAGCCAGCCGCGGTCGCGCACCTCCTGCCAGATGTACGTCGCCGGGAAGTCGCCGTCCATCGGGTGGAAGACGAGCAGGACGGGGCCGTCGGCGGTCAGCTCCGACAGCGCGGCGTCCTCCCAGTACTCGCTGTTGACGAGCGGACGGGTGAAGTCTGGGGCCTGCTCGCCAGCCTCGACGGGCTCGCCGTCCGGCAGGTCGACGACGTCGAAGCCGAGGTCCATTCAGTTCCCCCCGTCGGCGCGGAGCGTCTCGCCCTCGGTCTCGCGCCCGCCGTACGTCGTCTCGACGTACTCGACGATGTTGGCGGACTCGGACATCGTGACGCCGGTGTTCTCGTCGACGATGGCCGGCACCGTGCGGGCACCGGAGATGCGCTGGACCGCGTCGCGCCGGGAGTGGCGCGCCTCCACGAACCGGGATTCGTACTCGACGCCGTTGTCCTGCAGACTCTGTACCACGCGCTCACAGAAGGGACAGCCCTGCAGTCGGTACAGGGTGATCGTGTCGTCCGACATGGCTTGGGATACGCCCGGTCGCCCCCTAAGCGTGTCGCCCGCGCAGTCGTGTCCGGTAGTGTTCGGCTAATAGTGACTCCGGGGACTAGGCGGCCAACGAGGTGTAGAAAGCCCCCAGTCGCTCGACCGTCTGCTCGCGGCCGGTGGCCGTCTGTTCGCGGCTTCGCCGCTCACACGGCCCGAGGGACCGATAGTCCCTCGCTGCTCGCACGGCCCGTTTCTCGCTCACTGCGTTCGCTGGGGTGTCCTCGCGCGGTTGCACCGCGCGAGCGGCCCGAGGCGACGCCGTCGCCTCGCGTCTTCTGGACGCTGGGGCCGGATCAAGCGCCCACCGGGAGAGCAGAACTCTCCCGAGCAATCGGCGGCGGAGCCGCCGATAACGGCCCCTTTCAGTTCCACCCACGCAGTTTTTGTGGCGGGCGACGACCCGCATATCTGAACATCGCTCCTGGCCGGGAGGGCAGGCTATTTCACGCGGCCAGAGTATGCCGACGCATGGAGTTGGGACTCGACGGAGACGCGGCACTGGTGACGGCGGGAAGCGGCGGGCTCGGACTGGCGAGCGCGACGGCACTGGCGGAGGAGGGGGCCCACGTCGCGGTGTGCGGGACGACGCCCGAACACGTCGACGAGGCGCGGGCGACGCTCGAAGCGACCGGCGACGGCGACGTGCTCGCCGTCGAGGCGGACATCACCGAGAAGGACGCCATCGAGGAATTCGTCGCCGAGACGGTGGATGCCTTCGGCGGTCTCGACCACGTCGTCACGAGCGCCGGCGGACCGCCCTCGGGGAGCTTCCTCGACACCGACGACGAGGACTGGCAGCGCGCTCACGACCTGCTCGTGATGAGCGTCGTCCGGACGACCCGTGCGGCGTATCCGCATCTCGTGGAGGGAGCGGGGAGCGTCGTCAACATCACCTCCCGCTCGGTCAAGGAAGTCATCGACGGGCTGGTTCTCTCGAACGCCGTCCGGCGCGGCGTGCTCGGGCTGATGAAGACCCAGAGCCACGAGTGGGCACCGGACGTGCGGGTGAACGCCGTCCTCCCCGGCGCACACGAGACCTCCCGGATCGAGGATCTCGTGGAGCAGGGGGTCGAGCGCGGCGAGTACGACTCCTACGAGGAAGGCATCGACGATTGGAGCGAGGGGATTCCGGCGGAGCGGGTCGGCGACCCCGCCGAACTGGGCGAGACGGTCGCGTGGCTCTGTTCCGAGGCCGCGAGCTACGTCACCGGGACGGCCATCCCAGTCGATGGTGGGAGCACGCGCTCAGTCTAACGCGTCCACCACCTCGCGCACACGCTGGGCGTCCCCCTTGCGCACGACGACTGTCCGGCCGTCGTACGTCGCGACGACCAGTCCGGAGACGCCGACGGCGGCGACGTGGTCGTCCGCGCCCGCGGCGAGCACGCAGTCCTCGCAGTCGACCGCGAGCGTCTCCCCGAGGCGGGCGTTGCCGTCCGCGTCGGTGTCTCCGGCGAGCACTCGCTCGGAGGCGTCCCACGCGCCCAGATCGTCCCACGCGAAGTCTGCCGGAAGGACGAACGCGTTCTCGGCGTCCTCCATCACCGCGTAGTCGATGCTGACCGGCGCAACGTCGGCGAACGCATCCGCCGGATCTGCGGCGAGCGCGTCGAGGAAGTCACCGAGGCCGCTCGCTCGTGCGGCTTCGAGCAGCGCGTCCGGCGTCCACGCGAACACGCCGGCGTTCCAGAGATACCCCTCCTCGCAGTACCGGGCGGCGGTGTCGGCGTCCGGCTTCTCCGCGAACGTCGCGACAGCGTGGTAGTCACCGTGTCGTTTCCCCGGCTCGATGTAGCCGTAGCCGGTGGCAGGTCTGGTCGGCCGTACGCCGAGCGTAACCAGCCCCGCCGTGTCGCGAGCGATGGCCGCCGCGCGGGTCAGCGCGGCCGCGTAGCCCTCGCCCATGTGGTGGTCGCTGGGGAGGTTGACCAGTACGGGGTCGTCGTGGCGCGCCATGACCTCGTGGGCCGCGTAGATCAGCGCCGGGCCGGTATCCTTCGGTTCGGGTTCGACGAGCGTCTCGGCGTCGGGCGCGTGTTCGGGCACGCGGTCGGCGTACGCGGGCCGCGTCAGGACGTAGACGTAGTCGGCGACCGCGTTGGCACGGTCGACGGTCCGCGCGAGCGGCGACCGGTCACCGGCGAACGCGCGGAACTGTTTGGGCGTCTCTGCCGTGCTCGCGGGGTAGAGCCGCGTCCCGCGCCCGCCGGCGAGAACGACGGCGACGGTCGTGGCCATGCTCGCGTCTCGTGGTCGACGAAGAAACCGTTACTCCTCCCACGTCTCGACGGTTCCCTCGCGGACATCCGCGACACACCCTTCACAGTCCGGGTGGTCGGCCTCGTAGCAGGCGGGTCGCCCCTTCGAATCGACCGGGACGGCGCGCTTCTCGGCGTCTCGGCGACAGACGATGCGGGCGTTCCCCTCCCCGTCGGTCGGCAGGTCGTACGTCTCGGCTTTTCCCGTGTCGTACTCTCGGCGCGCCGTCTCGTACTGCTGGCCCGCCGCGCGGAGCTTCGCCCGCAACAGCTCCGCGAGCCGAGGGGGATCGCTCATATCGGTACGTCGGCGTCAGTCCACTACAATCCGTCGGCAGGTCGGTCTCACTCCGCGGCGAGGTCGGCGATGGCTGTCGCGAGCACGCGCGTGGCGGCCGCACAGTCCGCCCAGTCGGTCCACTCCGCGGGCGTGTGCGAGAGGCCGTCTCGCGACGGCGCGAACAGCATTCCGGCGTCCGTCACCTGCGCGACGTACATCGAGTCGTGGGCCGCGCCCGAGTGGAGGCCGAGGGTCTCGACGTCGACGCGCTCGCCGGCCGCCCGGAGCGCGTCGCAACACCGCGACGCCATCGAGGTCGGTTCGAGGTCGAAGCCGCGCTCGACGCGCGTCTCGACGCCGCGTTCGGCCTCGACGCGCCGCAGCGTCTCCCGCAGCGTCCCGACGAGCGACTCCATCGACTCGTACGTCGTCGAGCGGATGTCGACCCCGAGTTCGGCGTGGCCCGGGACGACGTTCGTCGCGTTCGGCGCGACCTCGTGGCTGCCGACGGTTCCGACGGCGGCGGGGTCGGTCGGGTCGTCGACGGCCCTGTCCGCGCCGCTCAGCTCTCGGGCCGCCGCTTCCACGTCGAGGACGACCTCGCTCGCGGCCGCGAGCGCGTCCGCTCGCCCGGCCATCGGCGTCGACCCGGCGTGGTTCGTCTCGCCGTCGATCTCGACCGCACAGTGCGTGATGCCGGTGATGTCGGTGACGACGCCGCCGGCGACGCCAGCCGTCTCCAGTTCGGTGTGCTGTTCGACGTGGAGTTCGAACCACGCGTCCCAGTCGGCGGCAGCGAGACGGCCGTCGCCGCGGTAGCCGATGGCCTCCAGCGCGGCCGCGAGACTCTGCCCGTCGTCGTCGCGCAGGGTGTGCGCGTCGTCGACCGTCCGGTCGCCCGCGGCCACGGAGGAGCCGAGCAGTCCGTCGGCGAACGTCGCCCCCTCCTCCTCGGTGAAGCACACGACCTCGACCGGTCGGGCGGGCGTGACGCCGGCCTCTCGCATCGCGCGGACGGATTCGAGCGCCGCGTAGACGCCCAGCGGGCCGTCGAAGATGCCGCCGTTCGGCACGGAGTCGAGGTGGCTGCCGGCCGCGACGGGGGCCGCGTCGAGGTCCGCGCTCGCGGGCGTCCAGCGGCCGGCGATGTTGCCCACGGCGTCGACGCGCACCTCACAGCCGGCGGCTTCGAGTTCGGCGACGAGACGGTCGCGGGCGCGTCGGTTCGCCTCCGATCCCGTGCGGACGGTGCGGCCGTGGCCCTCCTCGGACTGCTGGTCCGTGCTCGCGCCGAACTGACCGTTCGTCTCGATGTCCTCGCGCAGTCGCTCGGTGTCGACCGCGGCGGCGACGCTGTTCATACAGGTCGGTGCGCGCCGGCGACCAAGAAACCCCGCGCCGCTCACTGAAACGCGGCGACTACATCGTCGAACCCCGGGACGAGACCGCGGGCGATGTCCGTCGTCGTGAGGATGCCGACCAGCTCGCCCTGCTTGACGACGGGGAGTTTCTTGATCTCGTGGTCGGTCATCCGGACGGTGGCGTCCCGGACCGTCGCGTCCGCGGGGATGGTGACCACGTCTTCGGTCGCGAGTTCGCGAACCGTCGTCGTCGCCGGGTCGACGCCGACCGCGACCCCGCGAGCGATGTCCGACTCCGTGAGGATGGCCGGGTCGCTCCCGTCGACGATGAGCGACCCGATGCGCTCGTCCCACAGCACCCGAGCGGCGTCCGCGACGGCGAGATTCGGATCGACGGTGCGAACCGGCGTCGTCATCTGTTCGGCGACCGGCGTCTCCAGACGTTCCGTGTCCATGTCACTCAGTGCCAACAACGGGGGTCGAACGTAATTATAGTTGATGAAGGGCTGGCGAAACCAAGCTGCCAGTGCGCGTGCCGGGCAAGCGCTAAGGGACCCCCGCCGCATCGTGCGGGCGATGACGGCACCGACACACCGGTACGTGACGCTCGACGGGACGGAGATTCACTACACCGAGTGGGGCGATCCGGACGCGACGCCGCTGGTCTGCGTCCACGGGCTCTCGCGGCACGGCCGCGACTTCGACCCGCTCGCCGCGGCACTCGCCGACGAGTACCGCGTTCTCTGCCCGGACATGCCCGGTCGCGGGGAGAGCGAGTGGGACCCCGACCAGTACGACGGCGCGTCGCTGTCGGCGATCATCGTCGGCTTCTTCGAGGAACTCGGGCTGACGGACGCACACTATCTGGGCCTCTCGATGGGTGGGCAACTCGGTATCGGCGTCGTCGCCGGCCCGCTCGCCGACCGGGTGCGGCGACTCGTGCTCGTCGACATCGGCCCGGACCCGGACGACGACGACACCGCCGACGAGGGGGTCCAGCGCATCATCGACTACCTCACGAACCCGCCGGCGTTCGACGCGCTCACCGAACTGGAGGCGTACTTCCGAGACGTGTACGATACCTTCTCGCCGATGACGGACGCGGAGTGGCGACGGCTTACCCGCACCTCGGCGCGCCGAACCGAGGACGGCCAGTTCGCGCCGAACTACGACACCCGCATCGTGGAGCCGCTGCTGTTGGGCGACAGCGACGGCCCGGACCAGTGGGCGCAGTTCGACGCCATTGACCAGCCCGTGATGACCGTCAAGGCGGAACACTCGGACATCCTCAGCGACGCGACGTTCGCCGAGATGCGCGAACGGAAACCCGACATGGAGACGCTCGGCGTCGACTGCGGGCACGCGCCGGCGCTGAATGTGCCCGAGCAGACGGAGCCGATCCGCGAGTTCCTCGACTGAGCAATAGACTGCCGTCGGGCTAAAATCGCGCGACACAGCGGCTCTTTCCACTTTCACCGCGGTAGCGTAGATTTAAATACGATAGAGCATCAACCACAGTACGTCTCCCACTGAAAACACGCGGAGACGGAGCAAACCATGACCGTGCAACAGCACGCCCGAGAGATATACGAGCAGTTCTCAGACCAGTTGGACGTGACCGTCGAAGAGGTGGAGGAGCGTTTGGACACGCTGGTCAACGAGTACAGCATTCCGGCCGACGAGGCGCGCCGGTCGGTCGTCTCGAACTACCTCGACGAGGCCGACATGGACCGTGACGACCTGAGCGGTGGGTCGAACGAGACGGTGCAGGTCGGCGACATCGACGCGGACGAGGAGTGGATCGACCTGCGCGTGGCCGTCGCGGACCTGTGGGAGCCACAGTCGGAGAGCATCTCGCAGGTCGGTCTGCTCGGCGACGAGTCGGGCACCACCAAGTTCGTCGCCTTCGAGACCAGCGACCTCCCCGAACTCACGGAGGGCGAGTCGTACGCACTCGGCAACGTCGTCACCGACGAGTACGAGGGCGACTACTCCGTGAAGCTCAACCGGACCACCTCGATCACGGAACTCGACGAGGAGATCGAGGTCGGCGACGACAGCACCACCGTCGAGGGGGCGCTGGTCGACATCCAGTCCGGCAGCGGCCTCATCAAGCGATGTCCCGAGGAGGGGTGTACCCGCGTCCTCCAGAACGGTCGCTGTAGCGAACACGGCGAGGGCGACGGCGAGTTCGACCTCCGGATCAAAGGCGTCCTCGACGACGGCGGCGACGTCCACGAGGTCATCTTCGATCAGGAGGCGACCGAGGACCTGACCGGCATCGGTCTCGACGAGGCGAAGCAGATGGCGATGGACGCGCTCGACACGACCGTCGTCGCCGACGAGATGGCAGAGGGCGTGCTGGGTCGCTACTACCGCGTGACCGGGCCGACGCTCGGCCGGTACGTGCTGGTGAACGAGATGGAATCACTCGGCGGCGCGGATGCCGAGTCTACCCTCATCCGCGCGAGGTCGATCTAAATGTCCGTCCCAACCCGCGAAGTCGCGCGTCGCGTGTTCGCCGAGGAGTTCAACGACGCCGGCTACACCTTCAAGGAGTCGGACGACGAGCGCGCGCCCGTCTACGCACTCCTACCCACCGGCGCGCACGCCAACCGCGTCTTCGTCGTCGGGACGCTCACCGAGACGGAGGACATCGGCGAGGACTCCGAGTACTGGCGGGGTCGCATCGTCGACCCGACGGGGACGTTCTTCACCTACGCCGGCCAGTACCAGCCGGAGGCGGCCAACGCGCTCCGCGACCTGGAGCCGCCGGCGTACGTCTCCGTGGTCGGCAAGCCGCGGACGTTCGAGACGGACGACGGCGGCGTGAACGTCTCCGTCCGGCCCGAGTCGATCAGCGTCGTTGACGCCGACACCCGCGACCGCTGGGTCGTCGAGACCGCGGAGCGGACGCTCGACCGCATCGAGACGTTCGAGGACGACGACAACGAGTACGCCGCGATGGCCCGCGACCACTACGACCTCCCCGTCGAGACCTACGAGGAGAGCGTCGTCGAGGCGCTCCGATCGCTCGAAGAGGAGGAAGCAGACGCCCCCGAGACAGAGGCGTAGTTCGGAACGGGCCGTCCATCCGGAGACTCGGCTCCCTCGCAGTCACGTCCCCCGCCGACGGGAGTGTTCAGATACGCGATGGCTGATCGAGCAACTGGTTCGGGCGGGACTGAAAGGGGCCGTTATCGGCGGCTGCGCCGCCGATTGCTCGGGAGAGCGCCGCTCTCCCGGTAGGCGCTACGGGAAGCACGACGACGCAAGCAGCGAGGGAGCAAAGCTCCCTCGGCCCGCTCGCGCGGTGCAACCGCGCGAGAACACCGCAGCCCGACCGACTGCCCGAGGTGGCCCCGCCACCTCGCTGCGCGCGACCGTAGCGCCCGGGGGCTTTCTACACCTCGTTGTCCTCCTCGTCTCCGAGGTCATCATTAACTGGACACTACCCTCGCTCCACAGTCCGAACGTCTTTGCAACGCGACCACACGACTGCTAGTAATGCGAGTAGATATCGGCAACGCGCTCGACGCGGTTGCCACGCCCGGGATCACGACGGATGCGCTCGACCGGCTCGACGCCGAGGTGGCGACGGCCCACGACAGTATCGCGGCGGGGATGTCGAACGCCGCGTTCGGCTACGCGAGCCTCAACCTCCCCGAGACGACTAACGCGGCCGGCATCCAGCGTGCGGTCGCGGACGTGGACGCCGACGCGGTGCTCACCGTCGGCATCGGCGGGTCGGCGCTGGGCGCGAAAACCGTCTCGGCTGCGCTCGGCGAGTCCGGGCATTATCTCCTCGACAACGTGGACCCGGAGCACGCGACACGCCTGCTGGACGCGGTCGACCTCGACCGGACGGCGGTGAACGTCGTCTCGCGGTCCGGGACGACAGCAGAGACGCTGGCAAACTTCCTCGTCGTCCGGGACGCCTACGAGTCGGCGGGCGTCGACTGGACCGAGCGGACGGTCGTCACGACGGGCGACGCCGGCCCGCTGGCCGACCTCGCGAACGAGGAGGGACTGCCGCGGCTCGCCGTCCCGGAGGGCGTGCCCGGGCGGTTCGCCGCGCTATCGGCCGTCGGGCTCATCCCGGCGGCCATCCTCGGTCACGACATTGAGGCGGTGCTCGCTGGCGCGCGGTCGGCCCGCGAATCGCTCTCGGGGAGCCTCCACGACTGTCCGGCGTACGCGTACGGCGCGGTCGCGACTGCGCTGGAGCGGCGCGGTGCCCACACGAACGCGTTCATGCCGTACGCGGAGGCGTTAGAGCCGTTCGCAGAGTGGTTCGCACAGCTGTGGGCCGAGTCGCTCGGCAAGGACGGACAGGGCCAGACCCCGGCGCGGGCACTCGGCGCGACCGACCAGCACTCGCAACTGCAGCTGTATCGGGCGGGGCGTCACGACAAACTCGTCACGCTCGTCCGGCCCCGCGAGCGAGCGGACCGATCTATCCCCGAAACAGACGTTGAGGGGCTCGCGTATCTCGGAAAGTCGACGCTCGCCGACCTGCTGGACGCCGAATTCGAGGCGACGGAGGCGAGTCTCGCGGCGGCGAGCCAGCCGAACGTCCGCGTCGAAATTGACCGCGTCGACGAGCGCGGCATCGGTGACCTGCTCTTTTCCTTCGAGGCGGCCTGCGTGCTCGCGGGCGAACTCACGGGCGTCGGGACGTTCACGCAGCCGGCCGTCGAGTGGGGGAAGTCGGCCGCGCGCGGACTGCTCGGCGGAGCCGACACCGACGAGGCCGAGGCGGTCCGGGCGAAACGCGAGTTTAGGATCCAGTAGACGTATCCGGGTGACACGTGTACGAGCGGGCGTGTCACACGATACTGCCGCGCTAGGGCCGCGGGAATCACAGCTACGCGCCGTCGTCCTGAGCCTCGGACTCGGGATCACGGGCTTCGTGGTCGGTGTCGCCGTGTTCGTCCTCGCCGTGAACGCGCTGACGGCGCTCGGTATTCCGGTTCGGGCGAACGTCGTCCTCCGGTACGGAATCAGTATCATCGCACTACAGGGGGTCGGTCTGCTGGTCACGTCGCTCGCCTTCTTCCGCTGGCGCGACCGGTTCGACCTGATCAAGCTTCGGGTGCCGACCCGCCGCGACGTGGGGCTGATCGTCGGCGGGTTGGTCGGGCTGCTCGCCCTGCTTGCCGCTCTCAGTGCCCTGTACAGTCGCTTCGGGATCCAGACGCCGACGACACCCATCGTCCAGGACGGTCTCGAAACGCCCGTGCTCGCGCTGTATCTCATCCCGCTCACGTATCTGCTCGTCGGACCGGGCGAGGAGCTAATGTTTCGAGGGGCGGTGCAGGGCCTGCTCCGCGAGTCGTACAGCCGCGTGCCGGGTATCGTCATCGCGTCTGCGGTGTTCGCGGTCGCCCACGCCGGGAACGTGCTCGCCGCGCCGCTGGGTGAGAAGCTCGCCTACTTCGCGGTCATCTTCACGCTGAGTCTCGTCCTCGGTGCGCTGTACGAACTCAGCGACAACCTCGTCGTCCCGATGCTCGTCCACGGGACGTACAACGCGTTCACCTTCCTCCAGCTGTATCTGGTCGGCACCGGCCAACTCGGGTAAACTACCCTACCCTACTTTGCTCACCCCATACGGGGTTCGCTCGTTGAGGGTAGGGCTTTGATGTGGACTCCCGGCAATCAGTCACCGGCAATCGGCCGGTGACTCTCGCCGTTCAGTGTCCCACCATTCATACGCACGTCTACTGGTGCGTCTCCGCTCCCCGACGTGGGCGAGGACCGGAGTTTGTGGTGTCGCTTTCGGGCGTATCGTAGCCCGATGTTCTTCGCGGCGTTGTAGTCCGCGTTCACTTCGTAGCCGCATTTCTGACAGTTGAAGTGTTCTCCATGCCGGTTGTCCTCGTGCGTGAACCCGCAGTCCGTCCGCGAACAGCGTTGTGACGTGTGGTTCGGCTCGACTCGTTCCACAAAGACACCGCGCTCAGGAGCCTTGTACTCGACGTACTCAAACAGGCGTCGGAACGCCCAGACGTGGTGCCACTTCGCCTGTGGAAGTCGCTCACGAATGT
>PXQV01000016.1 GCA_003021175.1 Halobacteriales archaeon QH_7_66_36
GGCTTCGCCGCCACGCTGCTCCCCGCTCGCACTTTCCGAGGCGCGTTGCGCCTCGCTGGCCACCAGCGCCTGCACAGTGAACTCCTCGCCGACGAGTCGCTCCTCCAGCACGACGCGGTCGTAGTCGCTGTCGCGGAGATACGCCTTCGCCTCCGCGGCGGTCACCTGATCGCCGATGACGCGGACGCCCTTTCCGCCCGTCAGGCCGGCCGGCTTCACCGCGAGGTCGCCGTCGTACTCGTCGATGTACGCGCACGCGGCCTCGGTGTCGTCGAACGTCGCGTAGTCGGGGTTGCCCGCGATGTCGTGCTCGTCGAGGAAGGTCCGTTGGAACTGCTTGTCCGTCTCGATGCGCGCCTCGGCGGCGTTGGGCGCGAACGCGTAGACGCCGGCGTCGTCGAGCGCGTCGCTCACACCCGCGGCGAGGGGCGCTTCCGGCCCGACGACGGCGACGGTGGCGTCCACCTCGCGGGCGTAATCGACGACCGCCTCGGGGTCCGTCTCGTCGAGCGTCTCGACCTCCGCCGCGAGCGACGCGATGCCGGGATTCCGGTTCGACGCGCAGGCGTACAGGGTCGCGTTCGAGCGCGCAACGGCGCGAGCGATGGCGTGTTCGCGGCCACCGCCGCCGACGAGCAACACCCGTTCGTCCTCGTGCATACGCGGGCTACCGGCACAATCGCGTGTAAAGGTTGGTTTCCCCGCAGACCGGTGTCTTCGCCGACGTGGATGCCCGGAGCCACCAGACTCAAGTTCCCCGTCGGACTCGTCGTCATAAGTCCCGATGATAGACGAGGGAGAACCGGTCGCCGACGGTCTGACGTCGCTCGAAGCGTATCAGGAGGCGGCGAGCGACGCTATCGCCGACCGGGACGCCACGGTCGAGTCGCGAATCGAGCGGCTCCTCCTGCTCGGGATCGACCGGTTCGGTGCCGAGGAAGCCTACCTCTCGGTGTTCGAAGACGAGACGTGGAAGCCACGGTGCAGCGTCGGCCAATCCGCGTTCGACGACGAGGTGCAATCTCCCATCGAGAACAGTTACTGTGGTCTCCTCAGCCCGGAACGGGAGACGGTGTTCATCCCCGACACCGGCGCGGCCTCCACGCCCAAGGGTGCCCCGGACGACGCGGTCGGCTGTTACGTCGGCGCGCGTCTCGTCGTCGACGGGGCGGAGTACGGGTCGCTGTTCTTCGTCCAGTCGACGCCGACCGACCGCGAGTTCGACGCCGACGACCGGCGATTTCTCCAGCATCTCTCGCGGTACGCGGAGACGTTACTGGACCACGAGCGGCGACGGGCGCGGCTGGCCGACCTCCACGCCGCGACCCGGCAGTTGATGGCCGCCGACAGCCGGGAGACGGTCGCGGAGCGGGCAGTCGAAGCGTTCGTGGAGGCGCTCGACCTCCCGGTGACCGGCGTCTGGCTGTACGACGAGGACCGAGACGTGCTGGAGCCGGTCGCGTGGACGGAGGAGGCGGAGGCGTTGCTCGGCGACCCACCGACGTTCGACGGCTCGGGCAGCGTCTCGTGGCGCGCGTTTCAGGACGGCGAGACGCGCAGCCACGACGACGTGAGCACGGTTCCGGACATCTACAACGAAGACACCAAGCTCCGAAGCGAACTCGTCGTGCCCCTCGGCGACCGTGGGGTCGTCAACAGCGGCGACATGGAGCGAGGCTCGTTCAGTGAGGTGACGCTCAAGCACGCGGAGCTACTGGCCGAGAACACGACCGCTGCGCTGGCGCAGGCGGACAGAAAGCAGTCGCTACAGGCAGCCCGCGACCGGTTCCGCGCGTTCTTCGAGGCGGACAACGACGCGGCGTTCGTCACGACTGCCGACGAGATCGTGGACTGCAACGAGCGGGCGACGGAGCTACTCGGCTACGACCGCGAGGAGCTGATCGGTGCCTCGCTGGAACTGCTCCACCCCGGCGAGGCCGGGCGGGTTCGGGCGGTCGCCACGGAGGCGTTCGAAACCGGCGACGCCCGCGCGGAAGACATCACCTACACGACGGCCGACGGCCAGACCCTCCCGGCCGAGGCGCGGTTCTCGCGGGTGGACATCGAGGGGCGGACGCTGCTGTTGGTGAAGATACGCGACGTGAGCGAGCAGAAGCGGCGCGAACGGCTCAACGCCGTGATGAACCGCGTCCTCCGGCACAACGTCCGCAACGAGGTGAACATCGTCTCGGGACACGCCAGCATCGCCGCCGACGCGACCGACGACGAGACGGTGGGAGCGGCGCTCGACACCATCGAGGCCCGGGCAGAGACGCTGCGGTCGCTGAGCGAGAAGGCCCGCCGGATACAGGACCGCGCTGTCGACGGCCTCGCGGGCGACCAGTACCGACCCGCGAACCTGCTCGAACGGGTCGCCGCGGACGTGTCTCGCAGCCACGGCGTCGACGTGGACATCGACCCGGCGGAGATGGAGCGGTCGGTCGACGGCGACCTCTACTCCGCGCTCCGCGAACTGTGTGAGAACGCCGTCGCCCACGCCGACTCCGACCCGCACGTCCGCGTGACCGCGACGCCGACCGACGCCGGCGTCCGATTCGTCGTCACCGACGACGGACCGGGACTCCCCGAGATGGAGCAGACGGTGTTCCAGACCGGCGAGGAGACGCCAGTCTCACACGGACAGGGACTCGGCCTCTGGCTCGTCCGGTGGGTCGTGCGGGATATGGGCGGCTCCGTCGACGTGGTCGAGACCGGTCCGTCGGGAAGCCGTATCGTCGTCGAAGTGCCGACCGTCTGATCACTCCTCCAGCGACGCCCGCCGCAGTTTGCCGGTCTCGGTCTTGGGTAACGACTCGCGGAAGGCGATGTCGCGGGGGTACTCGTACTTCGCGAGGCGGTCACGGACGTGCTCGCGGAGGCGCTCGCGTATCTCGTCGCTCGGCTCCGGGCCGTCGAGCACGACGAACGCCTTCGGCACCTCGCCGCGCTCCTCGTCGGGAACGCCGACGACGGCCGCGTCCGCGACTGCCTCGTGGTCGGCCAGCGACTCCTCGATTTCGACGGGACCGATACGGTAGCCGGCGGAGATGATCACGTTGTCCTTGCGCGCCTCGAAGGCGACGTAACCGTCGGCGTCCATCCGGCCCAGATCCTCGGTGCGGAGCCAGCCGTCCGTGACCTTCTCCGCCGTCGTCTCCGGCTTGTTCCAGTACTCGACGAAGCAGACCGGATTGTCCGCGTAGCGGACGGCGATTTCGCATACCTCCCCCGGCTCGACGGTCGGCTCTGCCGTGTCGGGGTCGACGACCGCGACATCGTGGCCCGGCCCGGGAAGACCGATGTACCCCTCCCGTGACTCCGCGAGCGCGGTGCAGTCGCCAACGAGCATGTTGGCCTCCGTCTGTCCGTACCCCTCGTGGACGGCCGCGCCGCCGAAGACCCCGTCGGCCCACGAGACGACGCTCTCGCCGAGCGACTCGCCGCCGGAGGCGACGACCCGGACGTTCTCGACGGGGTCCGCATCGACGGTCATCATCATGCGGAGCGCGGTCGGCGGCGCGAAGAAGCTCGTCACGCCGTTGCGGTCGAGCACGTCGAAGGCGGTCTCGGGGTCGAACGACCCCGCCGACTCGTGGACGACCACCGACCGGCCGTAGTAGAGCGCCGGCACGACCACGTCGAACAGCGAGGCGATCCACGCCCACTCCGAGGGCGTCCAGAATGTGTCGCCGTCGCGCAGATCGAGGTTGCAAAACGAGGTGAGGAACAGCGGGAGATGGCCGAGCAGCATCCGGTGGGCGTGGCGCACCCCCTTCGGGTCGCCCGTCGTGCCGGAGGTGTAGATGAGCAGCGCGTCGTCCTCGGCGGCGGTGTCGACGGCCTCGAAGTCCGGGTCGCGGCCCGCGAGCGCGGCGTCGAAGTCGATTTCGTTCGCGCGTGTCGGCTCCGCCCCGCCCACGAGCGCGACCGTGCCGAAGTCGAGGTCGGCCGTCCCCTCGCGGAACGCCTCGACGCTGTCGTCGTGGACCACGGCGGCGACCGCGTCGGCGTCGTCGAGGCGGTATTCGAGCGCGTCGGGACCGAACAGCGTCGACAGCGGCACCGAGACGGCTCCGAGCTTCCAGCAGGCCACGTGCGCGATGGCGGTTTCCGGACACTGGGGTGCGTTGACGCCGACGCGGTCGCCCCGCTCGACGCCGGACGCGCGGAGATGGCGAGCGAGCCGACTCGCGGCCGCGTCGAGGTCGGCGTACGTCAGCGTCTCGCGGCGTGCCCCGTCGACCAGCAGGGCCGGCTCGTCCGGTCGCTCGGCGGCCCACCGGTCACAGACGTACGCGGCCATGTTGAACCGCTCCGGGACGACCCACTCGAAGTCGTCCCGCAACTCGTCGTAGCTCTCCCACGCCCGCTCGTGAAACCGGTAGGCGTCGAGCCGTCTCGTCGGTGCCATATCCCGCCGTGACAAGGAATGACTAACAAGCCTTCGCTTCCCGCGAACGCGACAGTAGCACGCCTCGGGCGTACGGGCCTTCTTCAGGCAGGCCGTCCAAGCAGCCGTATGAGCGACACGGACCCACTCGCGCGGAACCGTCTCGGGGGAGCGGCGTCGCCGTATCTCCGACAGCACGCCGACAACCCGGTCCACTGGCAGCCGTGGGACGACGACGCCCTCGCGGCCGCCGAGCGGGAGGACAACCCGCTCTTCCTCTCGGTCGGCTACTCGTCGTGTCACTGGTGTCACGTGATGGCCGAGGAGAGCTTTGAGGACGCCGCTATCGCCGACCGACTCAACGAGTCGTTCGTGCCTGTCAAGGTGGACCGCGAGGAGCGACCCGACCTCGACTCGCTGTACATCACCGTCTGTCAGCTCGTCCGTGGACAGGCCGGCTGGCCGCTCAGCGTCTTCTGTACGCCCGACGGGAAGCCCTTCTTCGTCGGCACCTACTTCCCGAAGGAGTCAAGGCGGAACCGGCCCGGCTTTCGCCAGTTGGTCGACCGGATCGCCGACGCGTGGGCCGACCCCGAGGAGCGCGCGGAGATGGAGGAGCGCGCCGAACAGTGGACCGCGGCGGCGAAGGGGGAACTGGAGGAGGTGCCCGACGACCCCGGCACGGCCCCGGACGCCGCGTTCCTCGACAGCGCCGCCAGCGACGCGGTCCGGCGGGCCGACCGCGAGCACGGTGGCTTCGGGCGGGGACAGAAGTTCCCCAGCCCGTCGCGCGTCGACCTACTCCTCCGCGCCGCGGCCCGCAAAGACACGGACATCTACCGCGCCGTCGCCCGCGAGACGCTCGACGCGATGGCCTCGGGCGGGCTCTACGACCATCTCGGCGGCGGCTTCCACCGCTACTGCACCGACCGCGAGTGGGTCGTCCCCCACTTCGAGGAGATGCTGTACGATCAGGCGGGCCTCGTCCGGACGTTCCTCGCTGGCTACCAGACGTTCGGCACGGAGCGATACGCCGACGTGGCGGCCGAGACGCTCGGGTTCGTCGAGCGGGAACTCCAACATCCCGACGGCGGCTTCTACGCGACGCTCGACGCCCGCTCCGAGTACGACGGCGAACAGGTCGAGGGGGCGTACTACGTCTGGACGCCGGAGGACGTGGCGGTCGCCGTCGACAACGACACCGACGCGGACCTGTTCTGTGCCCGCTACGGCGTGGGCGACGCCGGCAACTTCGACCCCGAACAGGAACTCGACGCGTCGGTGACGGGGTGGAACGTGTTGACCGAGCAGGCGTCCGTCCCGGACCTCGCGGCCGAGTTCGACCTCGACGAGTCGGCAGTCGAGGAGCGACTCGCTCGCGCCGAGGAGCAGGCGCGCGCCGCCCGGGCCGAACGGCCCCGCCCCGGCCGCGACCAAAAGGTGCTCGCGGGCTGGAACGGGCTGATGGTTTCGGCGTTCGCGGAGGCAGGACTGGTGCTCGACGAGCGGTACGCCGACGTGGCGGCCGACGCGCTCGCCTTCGTCCGGGAGCGGCTCTGGAACGACGAGTCGCTGGCCCGGCTCTGGAAGGGCGACGGCGGGTCCGACGATAACGCCCAAGGCGACGGCTACCTGGAGGATTACGCCTTCCTCGCGCGGGGCGCGCTGAACACCTACGAGGCGACGGGCGAGGTCGACCATCTCGCGTTCGCGCTGTCGCTCGGGCGCGCGCTGGTGCGTGACTTCTACGACCCGGACCAGGGAACGCTCTATTTCACGCCCGCGGACGGCGAATCGCTCGTCGCGCGGCCACAGGAGCTCGACGACTCGTCGACGCCGTCGAGCACCGGTGTCGCCGTCGAGACGCTCGACGCGCTGTCACACTTCACGCCAGACGGGGAGTTCGCTACGGTCGCGGAGACGGTGACGGAGACGCACGCGAGCACGCTCGAATCGAGTCCGTTGGAGCACGCCGCGTTCGTGCTCGCCGCGGACGCGCTTGCGGTCGGCCGTCGCGAGTTGACCGTCGCCGCCGACGGCCTCCCGGACGCATGGCGAGAGACGCTCGGGGACCGCTATCTCCCACTGCGACTCCTCTCGGTGCGACCGCCGACCGACGAGGGGCTACAGTCGTGGCTCGATACGCTCGGACTGGCCGAAGCCCCACCGATCTGGGCCGGACGAGAGGCGCGCGACCGGGAGGATGCCGACGCGGCAGGCGCGGAGCCGACCGTCTACGCCTGCCGCGCTCGCGCCTGCTCGCCGCCGCGACACGATCTTGACGCGGCGCTCGACTGGGAGCCTTAGGCCGGCACGCGTGCCAGCCACTTCGCGGGGTCGTTCAACTCTGCGTCGCTCGGCAGGTGGTCGGGCGACTCCCAGACGGCGCTCGCGCCGTGGACGCCTCGGTCGTCCGCGACGGCATCGAAGAACGCCTTGCCCCGCTCGTACTGGTCGCGTTTCATCCCGAAGCCGAGCAGTCGACGGACGAGCTTGCCGACGGGCGTGGTGCCGCCGCGCCGCTCGTCGAGCTTCCGGCGCAGGTCGTCGTACTCGTCGTCGAACGCGCGGTCCATCACCAGCTCCGCGTACCCCTCGACGGCCGTCATAACGACGTTCACCTCGCGGAGCGCGTCGCGCTCGAACCTGCCCTCGGTGAGTCCCTCGACGCCCGCCTGCATCCGCTCTTCGAGCAGGTCCGAGAGCCACGGTGCGGTGCCGAACTCCGCGGCGTGTGCCACCTCGTGGAACGCGATCCAGCGGCGGAACCGCGACGGCTCCGCGTTCAGCGTCGTGGCCACCCTGCCGATGTTCGGGTGGAGGAAGTAGAGCGCGTGGTCCGACTCGTCCGCGAGGAGGAGCGGGTCGTACTGGCCGAGCACGTTGCCGCCGAGGAACGCCAGCATCGCACCCGTCGTGCCCGTGTTGACCGACCGCGCGATGCCGGGAGCCGGTCCACCGAGTTCCTCGACGATGGGTGCCATGACCCGCCGGAACGTGTCGACGTTCGCGTCGATCCAGTGGTGGCGGTGCTGGACCTCGACGGTCTCGGGCAGGTCGAAGTCGACGCCGGCGACTTCGCGAACCCGGTCGCGGGCGTCGCGCACGTCGGCGGCGTAGCCGTCGCGCTGGCGTTCGGACAGCGTCAGGTCACCGGGCTGGACGGAGGCTTTCGCGGCCTCCGCGGCGGCGTCCCAGTCGATAGGGCCGTCGCCGGAACTCTCCGCAACCGCCCGGACCGCACGAAACAGCGTCATACGACCGGTTGGAATCCGGTTCGCATATGCCTTCTCCCCGGCCGACGGGTAGTGTTCAAATAACAGCGATTCAGCTGGAGGAGCCAGCAACAGAGTGTAGAAAGCCCCCGGTCGCTGCGGTCGCGCGCAGCGCGGACCGTCGGTCGGGCTGTGGTGTCCTCGCGCGGTTCCACCGCGCGAGCGGGCCGAGGGACCGGCGGTCACTCGCGGCTCACGTCGTCGGGCTTCTCGTAGCGCCCACCGGGAGAGCGACGCTCTCCCGAGCAATCGGCGGCAAAGCCGCCGATAACGGCCCCTCTCAGTCCCGCCCACCGCAGTTGCCCAGTCGAGCGACGACCCGCTGATCTGAACACTACCGAGCGGCGAAAGTGGTGCGGGGGCGATACCTCGACAACCTCCGATCCGATTGGAGTCGTTAGCAGCCGAATGTTTGCCCCGGCGAGCATTTACGCCCAGATACCATAGGCTCGTTCATGCTACTCATCCGGGGGCACGCCGGCGGGACGGCCCTGACGGGAACGCTCTACGAGCGGGGCGAAGAGCCGCCGTCGTTCAAGGGTGCGCCCGACGAGGGCGCGCCGTACGTCTGGGTCTGTGACGCCTTCTACGAGGTGGAGTCCGGCGGCCAACTCCAGACCATCGGCGACCGCGAGATACGGGTCGCGTTCGAGTCGCCGATGCCCCGCGGCTTCGAGACGCGCGAGCAGGCCATCGAGGCCGCGAAGGCGCACCTCCGCACGCAGTTCGCCCGCGTCGGCGTCCCGGAGTCGGACGTCGAAATCGAGACGATAAAACGAGACCCCGGAGTCGAACAGTCCCAGCCGTAAGAGTAGAGTCTCGGCTCAATCGACGAACGCGCCCCAGCGGTCGTCGTCGTAGTCCGTGTCTATCTCCGAGTCGAACGCCGCCTCCAGCGCCTCGCGGAGTGCCGCCGTCTCCCGACTGCCGATACGGGCGAGCGAGTCGGCCTTACCGACCGCCTCCGGCGGGCCGCGCTCGGCCGCGATCCCCTTCAGCAGTTGTCGGGTCAGGGCCTTCCGCGTGTCGGGATCGTCGGTGAAGTAGCGGGGCGCTTCGATCCGATAGATAGTGTCCGTCCGGGGGTCGTACACCATCGAGAACGTTACCTCGTACTCGTCGTGGTCGAGTTGGCGGTCGATCCCCGACAGGGTGTCCGGCGAGGCGAGCGCGCCGTCGGTCGCCCCCCGAGAGACGAACCAGTTCGTGTACGTCAGCTCGTCCGTCTCGCGCACCCACGTCCCCTCGTCGAAGCCGCCGCGCTCCAGCAGCTGTGAGAAGAACGCGGCGTCGTTGAGCCACGGCGAGTTGCCCTGTTTCTCGCGGACGGTGCGGGTCACGAGTCGACTGGCCGGGTTCTTCACGAAGCCGACCAGCGGCACGTCGCGCTCGACGAAGCTCTCCACGAGTTCGACGTACGACTGGATGACGCCCTGTGGCGTCTCGCTTTCCGCGAGCAGCTCCGCGAGTTCGGGGTCGCGCCGCTCCCACGTGAGCAGCCCCTTCGGGTAGATGGGGCCGTCCATAATGAGCAGGTCATCGACGACGCCCGCGTTGTCCGTCGCGTGTGTCACCTCCGCGAGATACAGGGCGAGTTCGTGGACGACGGCGGTCATCGACCGGTCGGTCGTCGGGACGTGGAGGAGGCGCTGGCGCACGTAGCCCCCGTCGTCCATCTGCCAGTCGCCGTCGAAGCCGACGGTCACGTCGCTGGAGTGGACCGCAACCACGTTCGTCCGCCCGCGATGGAGTTCCAGGTCCGAGGGGACGCGACTCATCGCCGCCTGCGCCACGTCCACGACCAGCCCGTTCTTGAACGTCGTGGGGTTGATCGTCCCGGAATCGAGGCCGTGGCGGGTTTCGAACCGGTCGGCTTCGAGAGCTATCTCCGTCGCGTCGACACGGTAGCGCCCCTGTTCGTCTAACGGTTCGATCACCCGGTCGCCGCCGTCCACGAGCGGGTCGAGCCACTCGGACCAGACCGTCTCGGCGAACTCCCGGTGCTCCCGCTCGTCGACGGTGCGGGAGACGCCCTTTGCGAGCCGGGAGATGGCCTTGAAGTGAACGGGGTCGAGGGTCACGACAGCGAGGTCGGCGCGGCCGGGCAAAAATGGCTCGGGCGCACGGTGAAAGTGGTCGCCGGGCGCGCATCGAACCCTACTTAGGTCGGCGCGGCGACCCGCCACGTAATGCAGGCCGCCCTCGCTATCCTCGACGGCTGGGGACTGAGCGCCGAGTCGGCGACGCGCGACGCCGTCGCCGCGGCCGAGACGCCGGCCTTCGACCGCCTCCGGCAGACGGCCGCGTTCGGAACGCTCGACACCCACGGCCGACAGGTCGGCCTCCCCGAGGGCCAGATGGGCAACAGCGAGGTGGGCCACCTCAACATCGGCGCGGGGCGCGTCGTGTTGCAGGACTCCACGCGGATCAGCGAGGCGGCCGCCGCGGACGCGCTCGGCGAGAACGACGCTATCACTGAGGCCTTCGAGTACGCCGACGCACACGATGGCCGCGTCCACCTCTTGGGGCTGGTCTCCGACGGCGGCGTCCACTCGTATCAACACCACGTCCACGCGCTGATCGAGGCCGCGGCCGAGGCCGGCGTCGAGGCGGTGACACACGCCTTCACCGACGGGCGCGACACGCCGCCAAAGAGCGGCGCGGGGTATCTGCGCGACCTCGAAGCCGTCGCTGACGAGCAGGGCACCGGCGACGTGGCGACGGTGACGGGTCGCTACTACGCGATGGACCGCGACCGGAACTGGGAGCGGACGAAGCGCGCGTTCGACGCCATCGTGCGTCGCACGGCCCCCCACGAGGCCGAGAGCGCCGTCGCCGCCGTCGAGGCGAGCTACGACCGGGGCGACACCGACGAGTTCGTCGAGCCGACGCTCGTCGCCGGCGGGCCGGCGCTCGGTGGCGACGACGCGGCCGTGTTCTGTAACTTCCGGGCGGACCGCGCGCGCCAGCTCACCCGGCTGCTCGCCGGCATCCGTCCGGACGACTGGGAGTCGACGGGCATCACGGCCGACCCGCCGGAGGCGCACGTCGTGACGATGACCGAGTACGACGCGACGTTCGATCTGCCCGTGGCGTTTTCGCCGAACCAGCCTGCAGACACGCTCGGCGAGACGCTCGCGGACGCCGGCCGCACGCAACTGCGGGTGGCAGAATCCGAGAAGTACCCCCACGTCACCTACTTCCTCGACGGCGGGCGCGAGGTGACGTTCGACGGCGAGCGGCGAGCCATCGTCGACTCGCCGGACGTGGCGACGTACGACCGCCAGCCCGAGATGAGCGCGCCCGAGGTGACCGCGACGGCCGTCGAGCGGATTCGCCGCGACGACCCGGACGTGCTCGTCCTGAACTACGCGAACCCGGACATGGTGGGTCACACCGGCGACTTCGAGGCGGCCGTCGCGGCCGTCGAAGCGGTCGACGCCGAACTGCGCCGGCTCGCGGACGCGGTGCGGGCGGCCGACGGCCACCTGCTCGTCACCGCCGACCACGGCAACGCCGACGACATGGGAACTGCGGAGGACCCTCACACCGCTCACACGACGAACCCGGTCCCGTTCGTCTACGTCGCACCCGACGGCACCGATGGCGGTCGACAGGTTCGCGACGGCGGTGCGCTCTGTGACATCGCGCCGACGCTCCTCGGACTCGTGGACGTGCCCGTGCCCGAGGCGATGACCGGCGACTCGCTGCTTTAGCCCCCGCAGTCGTTCTGCCGGAAGTTCGCCAGACAGTCGAAGGAGACGCCACAGCGCTCACACTCCCACTCCGTCGTGACCTGATGACCGCCGATCTCCCGCGGCCAGTCGCCCGGGCTCATGGAGGCAAATTCGGCCGCGACGAGGAGAGCGTTTCGGCTACACTCGGAACGACACGTCCAACTGCTCCGCCGAGTGGGTGAGCGACCCCATCGAGATCACGTCGACGCCCGTGGCGGCGTACGCCGGCACGCCGTCGATGCCGATGCCGCCCGACGCCTCCGCGAGCACGTCGCCGTCCAGCAGGTCGACCGCGCGGGCCGTCTCCTCTGGCGACATGTTGTCGAGCAGAACGACGTCCGCGCCCGCGTCGGCGGCGCGGGGGGCGTCGGCCGGCGTCTCGACCTCACACTCCAGTTTCGTCGCGAACGAGGTCCGGTCGCGGAAGCGCGCTATCGCGGTTTCGAGACCGAGTTCGGCGACGTGGTTCTCCTTCACCATCACCATGTGCGACAGGTCGAGTCGGTGGGTGTCGCCGCCGCCGGCGACGACGGCCCGCTTCTCGACGCCGCGAAGGCCGGGCGTCGTCTTCCGGGTCGCGGCGATCGCCACGCTGTCGCTCTCGGAGCGCGCGGCGTCCACGGCCGCGCGTGTCGCCGTTGCGACGCCCGAGGCGTGGCCGACGAGGTTCGCCGCGACGCGTTCACCTCGGAGTACGTCGCGTACGGCTCCCTCGACAGCGAGCAGTCGGTCACCCGATTCGACGCGCGTGCCTGCCTCTGCCGCGTCCGTGAGTTCCACGCCGAGATACTCGAATACCGCGCGGGCGGCGTCGAGACCGGCGGCCACGCCCGACTCCGTGGCGACGAGCCGGCCAGTCGTCTCGCCGGGCACGTCGTTCGTCACGTCGTGGTGGCCGAGGTCCTCGCGGAGCCACCGTTCGACCTGTGACTGCTCAATCGGCACTGGCCTCGGACGCGTCGACGATGTGGTGACAGCCGCGCGATTCGCCGTTCTCCGTCGCCGCGCGCACGACCAGCAGCGACGTGACGGTCGCGTTGCGCAGTTCGTACAGTTCCCGGGCGGTCCGGGTGCGGACGTACGAGTCGACTTCGCCCTTCAGTCGGCGGAGCCGCGCTGCGGCCCGGGACAGTCCCTCGGGATCGCGCTCGATGCCGACGTGGTCGCGCATCGTCCGGCGGAGTCGCCGGAACTTCTCCGCCGCGAACTGCGCCGGCAGGTCGGGGTCGCTGTCCCGGAGTTCGGGCGGCTCGACCGGCTCCGGATCGTATCCGGCGGCGGCCTGCCCGGTGCGGCGACCGAAGACCAGCCCTTCCAGGAGCGACGTGGACGCCAGCCGGTTCGCGCCGTGGACGCCCGTGCGGGCACACTCGCCGGCGGCGAACAGTCGGTCGAGGCTCGCGCGTCCGTCCCGGTCCACGTCGACGCCGCCACAGAGGAAGTGTTCGGCCGGTCCGACCGGGATTCCCGCATCGAGGTCCACGCCGCGTTCGCGGCACCGCTCGGCGAGGCCGGGAAACTCGGCGTCGAAGTCGAGCGGCGACACGTCGAGGCGCACGTCGCCCGTCCGCTCGCGTTCGGCGCGGACGGCCCGCGCCACCACGTCGCGCGGGGCGAGTTCGGCGTCGGAGTGGTACTCCGGCATGAACCGCTCGCCCTCGGCGTTGCGGAGGAGCGCTCCCTCGCCGCGGAGCGCCTCGCTGAGCAGGAAGGTGCCGTGCTCCGCGTCTTCGGTCGCCGTCTCGTCTCCGCCGGCGTACGCGGTCGGGTGGAACTGGACGTACTCCATGTCGGCCACGTCCGCGCCGGCGAGCGCGGCCATCGCGATGCCGTCGCCGGTCGCGCCCGCGGGGTTCGTCGTGTGCTCGTACGCCGCGCCGATCCCGCCCGTCGCGAGTACGGTCGCGCCCGCGAAGCAGGGCGTCACGTCACCGTCGCGTTCGAGCAGCGCGCCGTGGACGCGGCCCTCGTGGGTGATCAGGTCCAGCGCCGCCGTGTCCTCGCGCACGTCGACGGTCGTATCCTCGGCGAGATACGCGGTGAATCGCGGGAGGATGGCGGCCCCGGTCTCGGCGTCCACGTGGAGGATTCGGGGTTCGTCGTGGGCGGCCTCGCGGCCGTAGTCGAAGCCGTCCTCGCCGTCGAACGGCACGTCGAGCGTCTCGACGAGCACGTTCCGGACGGCGTCGTCGGCCTCGGTGACGAGCGTGTCGACGGCGGCGGGGTCACAGGCACCCGCGCCGGCCGCGAGGATGTCGTCGCGGAACCGCTCCGGGTCACCCCGCGAGATGGCGATACCGCCCTGCGCCCAGTAGGAGGCCGCGTCTTCCGGTTGGGTCGCCTTCGTCGCGAGCGTCACGTCCGCGCCTGCGCGGTCGGCTGCGAGCGCCGCCGCACAGCCGGCGATTCCGGAGCCGATGACGAGTGTGTCCGTTCTCATATTTCGAGCATGCGTTCGAGCGCGACCTCGGCGAGTTCGCGCTCGCGGGGTGCGACTTCGATGCGGTTCCGTTCGCGGCCGTCGACCAACTCCTCCAGTATCCACGTCAGATAGTTCGGGTCGATCTGTCGCATCGCGTTACAGTCCATGCAGGCGTCGCCACACAGCGGCACCACCTCCACGTCCTCGTGCCAGCGGTCGAGGTGGCGCGCGAGGTGGATCTCAGTGCCGATGGCCCACGTCTCACCCGGATCTGCCTCGGCGACGGTGTCACGGATGGTCGACGTGGAGCCGACCACGTCCGCCGCCTCGACGACCTCGCGGCGACACTCGGGGTGGACGACGACGCTCGCGTCCGGGCGGCGCTCGCGGAGGTCGCGCACGTGTTCGGCGGTGAACCGCTCGTGCACCTGACAGTAGCCGTCCCAGAGGATGACGTCCGCCTCGGCGGCCGTCGCGGCGTCGGTGCTCTCGGCGTCCCACGGGTCCCACTCGGCGACCGAATCCTCGAGACCGAGTTCGTGTGCGCTGTTGTAGCCGAGATACTTGTCCGGAAGGAACAGCACGGTGTCGCCCCGCTCGAAGGCCCACTCGAAGGCGTCGGCCGCGTTCGAGGAGGTGCAGACCAGCCCGCCCTGCTCGGCGCAGAACGCCTTCAGGTCGGCGTAGCTGTTCATGTACGTCACCGGAACGATGCCGGCCTCGGGGGCCGCGGCGGTGAGTTCGGCCCACGCCGAATCGACTTGCAGGGCCTCGGCCATGCCTGCCATCGGACAGGACGCCTCCATCGACGGCAGCAGGACGGACTGGTCGCCGTCCGTGATGATGTCCGCCGACTCGGCCATGAACGTCACCCCGCAGAACACCACGTGGTCGGCGTCGGAGTTCGCTGCGCGCTTCGACAACTCGTAGGAGTCGCCGACGAAGTCGGCGTGTTCCACAATCTCGCGCCGCTGGTAGTTGTGGCCCAACACCATGCAGTCGTCACCCAGCGTATCGAGCGCGTCCGTGATGCGGCGTCGCCGCTCCGACTCGGACAGATCCCGGTACGCGGGCGGCAGCTGTTCGAGGCTGTCGTACTTGAAGAGACTCAGATCCGTATCGAGCTCGACTGTTTCCATTCGTGCCACGTTTTGATACCTCGGAGTGCTACTCTCTAGTAGCGCCACCTCTGAAAAGATTTCTTCTACAAGAAGTCGTTGCAGACGCGTTACTACTTCGAAGGCGATAACGGGAGAACGACAGCCCTCGTGTCAGCCGTCCCGGTACACGACCGATCCGTCGACAATGGTGTGCGTCACGTCGATGTCGTCAATCTGGTCGTCGTCGATGGCCCACGGCGAGTCGGCGAGCACGACGAAGTCGCCCCGCTTGCCCGGTTCGACGGTACCCGCTTCCGTTTCTGCGCCGGCGGCGTACGCCCCACCGAGGGTGTAGGCGCGCAGCGCCTCGCTGACGGAGAGCCGCTGGCGCTCCTCGGGCGCGGTGACGGCCTGCTGGACGCCGAACAGCGGGTCGAGGGGCATGCAGTCGGAGCCGAAGGCGAGCGGCACTCCGGCGTCGAGCAGGTCGCGGAGGGGCATCACCTCCCGCCGGCGCTCGCCGAGCCGCGACTCGTAGAGGCCGCCCTCGCGTACCCACTTCAGGAAGTTCGGCTGGACCGAGGCGACCGCGCCCACCTCGGCGAACCGCTCGACGAGGTCGTCACTCAGTAGTTCGGCGTGCTCGACGCGGTGGCGGAGCCGCCCGGCGTCGTGGTCGGCGAAGACATCGAGCGTCGCGTCGACGGCCGCGTCACCGATGGCGTGGGCGGTGAACTGGAGGCCGGCGTCGGCGGCCCGTTCGACCTCCTCTGCCAACTCCTCGGGATCGACGACCCACTGGCCGGTCTCCTCGTCGCTGTCGGCGTCGGCGTACGAGTCGGTGAGCTTCGCCGTCCGTCCGCCGAAGGAGCCGTCGGTGAACGACTTGATCGCGCCGATCTCGACCATCTCGCTGCCGTGACCCGACCGGAGCCCCGTCTCCACGACCGCCTCCGTGTGGTCCGTCCAGTAGTTGATCCGGACGCGCAGCGTCAACTCGCCGTCGGCGTCGAGGTCACGGTAGACGCGCGGTTTGTGACTCCCACGACACATGTCGTGGACGGCGGTGACGCCGAGCGCGTTCGCCCGCTCCTGTGCCGCGCGGAGGAGATCGGCTGTCTCCGCGACGTCGGGGGCGAACGCGTCGAACAGCGGGTCGACGGCCTCCTCGACGACGACGCCCGTCGACTCGCCGTCCTCGGTGCGTACGTCGCCGTCCGGCATCGCCGCTCGGTGCCTGTCGAGCGCGACCGAGTTCACCGACGCCGTATGCATGTCCTCGCGGAAGGCGACGACGGGACGGTCATCGGCGACCGCGTCGAGATCAGCCCGCGTCAGGTAGCGCGTCTCGTCCCACGTCGACTCGTCGTAGCCGTAGCCCAACACGGAGCCGTCGGTCTCCGCCGCGCGCTCGCGGAGTCGGTCAACGGCGGCCGCGGGCGAGTCGACGCCGCGCAGGTCCGCGTGGACGAGGTGACGACCGACCATCTCCAGATGCGTATGGGCGTCGACGAATCCCGGCAGGACGACGCCACCATCGCAGTCGACCACTTCGGTTTCGACCCCGCGGAGCAGCGACACCTCGAACGCGTCGCCGACGCGGACGATACGACCGTCGCGGACGGCCACGGCCTCGTGTGTCTCGTCCGGTCGAGCGAGCGTGTGGACCGCCGCGTTCGTGAGCAGGAGGTCCGCCGGTTCCGTCATGTCCGGCCGGTAGCCCCCACGGGGGGTAAGCGTTCGGAACTGACGGGAAAACGGTATGCCGGGGGCGGACTGACCCCGAGGTATGAGCGACACGACCGACCCGGCGGCGCTGGCCGACCGCGTCCGCGACGGCGACCTCCGACTCCACGAACTAGAAGCACACGCGGACGCGGACACTGCGGCGGCCGCCCGGCGTCGACTGCTGGAACGAGAGACGGGCGTCGACCTCGACACGGTCGGCGCGTACGACTTCGACGCGGCGCAGGCCGCGGACGCGAACGTCGAGAACATGATCGGCGGCGCGCAGGTGCCGATGGGCGTCGTCGGTCCCATCGAGGTGAACACTGACGGCGGCGGCGCGGCGTCGGGCGAGACGTATCTGCCGCTCGCGACGACGGAGGGGGCGCTCGTCGCCTCGGTCAACCGTGGCTGTGCGGCGATGCGGGCCGGCGGCGGCGCGACCGCCCGCGTCCTGAAGAACGCGATGACGCGCGCGCCGGTGTTCCGGGTCGAAGACGTGGGCGAAGCCGCGACCGTAGCTTCGTGGGTCCGCGAGAATCTCGACCGACTCGCGGCCGCCGCGGAGGCGACGACGAGTCACGGCGAACTCCGAGACGCGACGCCGTACGTCGTCGGCGACAGCGTGTTCGTCCGCTTCGCCTACGACACGAAGGACGCGATGGGGATGAACATGGCTACCATCGCGACCGGCGAGGTCGCGGACCTTATCGAACAGGCGACGCCCGCGGAACTGATCGCGCTGTCCGGCAATCTGTGTTCCGACAAGAAACCCGCCGCCGTCAACGCCGTCGAGGGGCGGGGGCGCACGGTGAGCGCCGACACGACCCTCTCGCGGGAGACGGTCGCGGACGTGCTGAAGACGACGCCGGAGGCCATCGCCGAGGCGAACACGCGCAAGAACCTCGTCGGGAGCGCGAAGGCGGGCGCGCTCGGCTTTAACGCCCACGCGGCCAACACCGTCGCGGCGGCGTTCCTCGCGACGGGACAGGACATCGCGCAGGTGGTCGAGGGAGCCAATGCCATCACGACCGTCGACGTGCGGGACGGCGGCGAGACGCTGTACGCGAGCCTCACTATCGCCTCGCTCGAAGTGGGCACCGTCGGCGGCGGGACCAAGCTCCCGACACAGGCCGAGTCGCTGGACGTGATCGGCGTCCGGGGCGGCGGCGACCCGGCAGGGTCGAACGCCGACGCGCTCGCCGAAATCATCACGACTGCCGCGCTCGGCGGCGAACTCTCACTGCTCGGCGCGCTCGCCTCCTCGAATCTGGCGAGCGCCCACGAGGAACTGGGTCGGTAGCCCTTCTATCCGTCGCGTTCTGAGTCAAACCAGTAACGGCCGGAGCGGCAGCACCGTTCGCGCCCGGCCGCCGCACGGACGCGGTACGATATGAACGACGCACGCGAGCGACTCCACGAGATAGACGCATCGTACGAACTCGATGAACAGCTACATGACGTGCCACCCCATCACGTGTGGGCGCTCGACCGACGGTGAGCGCGCGGTGCTCAAGTTCGACACCGGTCCTGCGGGAAGCGCCCACACCGAGGGCATCGTGACCCGGTTCGTCGGCAACCACACGCCCGTTCCAGTGCCACGAGTCCGTCGGGTCGGTGACGACTGGTATCTCGCCGATTGGAACCCGAACGCGCCAGCGCCCGACGGGAGCCACGCTGCGGACGAGTCGTGGACACGTGCCGCCGGACGGGCCTTGGCGCGTCTCCACACGGACAGCGCGCCGCGGGCCGATGGCTACGGCGTTCCCGAGCGCAACGACGGCCGACTCGTCGCTCCACAGGACACGTGACACGAGGCGGCGCTGGCTGCCCTGCGGCGGCGTCGGACCCTCCTTTCCGGGTCCGGCTACGCTGATGTCGTCGCGGCGGTTCTCGATCATCTGCGCTCGCACCCGGACGCCTTCGCAGGAACCGGGCCGTCGGTGTGCTGTCACGGCTGGTAGTCGCCGGAGCACGTCGCTGTCGACGGCGACGTATGCTGTGTCGTGGACTTCGAGCACGCGATGGCCGCCCCTGCCGGATGGGACTACCTGCGGGCAGTACGGCCGACATT
The DNA here is from genome assembly GCA_003021175.1 of Halobacteriales archaeon QH_7_66_36. Classification (GTDB taxonomy): domain Archaea; phylum Halobacteriota; class Halobacteria; order Halobacteriales; family Haloarculaceae; genus Halosegnis. The sequence continues at coordinate 18,724 of PXQV01000016.1, forward strand.
CACTGACGGGGGTGCGACAGTGTTCCGGGCGGGCTACGAGTCCGTGCGCCCGATTCCAGCCGGTGTCGACCGGACCGGGAATCGGCGCGCCCCCGACCTGCTCGGCGAGACGTACTATCTCGTCTCGCTGTTCGTGCAGGATCAACACACCCCCGCCGCGACCGAACGCCGGGCCGAAGCGTTCGCCGACCGCATCTACGACCGGATTTGATTCGCGTCACTGCTGCGAGAGCACATCCTCGGTGACAGTCTGTCGGCTCTGGCTCGTACCCGGAAACCTAGACTCACGGTTAGGTGCGAGGCGCCAATTCGTCCGGTATGGCCGACACCAGCACCGACACGCCCCCAGCGACGTGCACGACGCTCGACCGCGCGAAGCGTGCCCTCCGCGTCCTGAAGTTGGCGCTCGGCAGCGTCGCGACGGCACTCACCATCGCGAAACTGCTCGGGCTACTCTAACAGAAATCGAACGCAGCGACACGCTCGGAGGGCGCACGCGGTACCCTCCGATGTGTGAGTAGTTTCGATTTCTGTTATAGCTTCCGCGTCTCCGAGACGAGGAACAGCACGCCGCCGAGCACGACCGCGAGGCCGAGCCACAGCAGCGCGAGGCTCCCGAAGCCGGCGGCGAAGAAGAGACTGCCAAAGCCGATGGCTCCGATGCCGTGTGCAATGCCGCGAAGCCGGTAGCCGCGCCGGAGATACACCGGCGTTCCGACCGCGAAGCCGAGCGACAGGACGCCCGCCGAGGCGACGAACGTCGGCACGCGTCTCCCGAACAGCGTGAGGACGCGCACCGACGGCTGGAGAAACAGCAGGCCGCCCGCGATGGCGACCAGCGAGCCGACGACGATGGAGACGGGGTCGAGGTCGTCCACCGACGGCCATCCCGGGGCACCGTCGGCGTTGGGGTCGTCCCACGCGGGGTCCGGCTCCCAGTCGTCGTCGCTCACAGCAGTCGGTACCGGCCGTCGGTTTCGGTGACAGCTCCCGCCCGTCGGAGCTTGCTCAGCGTGCGTTCGACGTAGGCTCGCTCGACGCCGTGTTCGGCGGCGAACGCGACGACTTTCTCCTCGGTCGGCCGGTCGAGTTCCCGCACGGCCGCCTCGACCGCCTCGCGCTTGGACAGCGACCGGCCGTCGCCGTCCGCGCGGTCACCCGCCGCCTTGACCGCTTCGGCGTCGACGCCGGCCGCGGTCAGGAACTCGGCCTCGTCCGGCCCGGCCTCCATCGCGCGCTCGCTCATCGTCGCGAAATCGTCGAGGTCGCCGTCGTGGCCCGCTCGACGCTGCTGCATGACCGAGCGGACGTTCTTGGCGGCGTCGGCGCTCTCCGTCTCCGCGAACTTCTTGAGCTTCTCGAACTGTCGGCGCTTCCCACACCGCGGACACGAGGTGGTGTCGGGCCGGCCTTCCACGACCCACAGCGCCTCGCAGTCCGAGCAGCCGACGACCGCGAACATACCGACCCGTCGGGCGGACGCCTCTTCATTGGCTCGGTCCGGTAAAACGACGTACCGGCGGCGCGAACCGCAGGTGTGCAGTATCACGTCGACGGCGAACTGATCGCACGCGAGGACGCGACCGTCCACGTGGAGGACCGCGGCTTCCGCTACGGCGACGCCGCCTTCGAGACCTGTCGCGCCTACGGCGGCGAGGTGTTCGCGTGGGACCGCCATCTACGACGGCTGGAGAACACCTGCGAGACGCTCGGGATGTCTGGAGCGGTCCCTGCGGACCTCGCGCTCCGGGTCGCGGAGACGCTCGACGCGAACGACCTCGCGGATGCGTACGTCCGCGCCTCGGTCACCCGGGGCGTCCAGCCGGGGAAACTCACTCCCCGTGAGGAGGTCGACCCGACGGTCGTGGTGCAGGTCAAGCCGCTCCCGCGGGGCGGCACGGACGGCGAACCGGTCTGGGACGGCCACGCGACGGTCCAGACGGTCAAGACGCGGCGCGTCCCGTCGGCCGCGGTGCCGGCGGACGCGAAGACGCACAACTATCTGAACGGCATCATGGCGCGGCTCGAACTCCGCCGCGTCGCGAACGAAGGATACCAGCCCGACGAGGCGCTGCTGCGAGACGTGGACGGCAATCTGCAGGAGGGGACGACGAGCAACGTCTTCTTCGTCGACGACGGAACCCTCTACACCCCGGCGATGGGGGAACTCCTGCCGGGGATCACGCGCGAACTCGTCCTCGAACTCGCCGCCGACGAGTCGTTCCCTGTCGAGACGGGTCGGTACGACGTGGACGACCTCCGCGACGCCGACGAGGCGTTCCTCACGAACACGACGTGGGAACTCCGCCCCATCGAGACGGTCGATGGTCTGCAGGTCGGCACCGGGCCGATCACCGCACTCCTCCAGCGCCTCTACCGCGAGCGCGTCGAGGCGCGGTGTTACTGAACTCTGGCCGTGAACGGTTTACGCACGATGTATGAGGATCGTACGGCCGAGTACGCCCGCCGCTACTCGAAGGCGGCCAGCACGCCCGCCCCGTCCGTGCCGGCTCCGTTTGCCCCGGCCACCTCGGGGAGCGTCGCGCGCTCGGGATGGGGCATCAGAACGGCGACGCTCTCCTGCTCGCCGAGGACCCCCGCGATATTGTCCTTCGAGCCGTTCGGGTTCGCCGCGTCCGTGACGTTCCCGTCGGTGTCACAGTAGCGGAAGAGCACGCGGTCCTCACTGCGGAGCGTCGCTAACGCGTCGTCGGCTATCTCGAAGCGTCCCTCGCCGTGTGCGATTGGCAACGAGATGACATCGCTTTCCTCAAACACTTGGGTAAAGGGCGTCTCGGCGTTCTCGACGCGCAGGTGGACGTGTTCACACTGGAACCGCGCCGACCGGTTCGTCGTGAACGCCCCCGGCGTCAGCCCGGACTCGGAGCCGATCTGTGCGCCGTTACAGATGCCCAACACCGGCACACCCGACTCGGCGGCCTCGCGCACCTCGGCCATCACCGGCGAGCGCGCTGCCATCGCCCCCGCGCGGAGATAGTCGCCGTAGGAGAATCCGCCGGGGACGACGACGCCCTCGACGTCGTCGGGGAGGCCGTCCTCGTGCCAGACGATTTCGGCGTCCACGTCGAGATGGTCCAGCGCCGCGCGTGCGTCGCGGTCGCAGTTCGACCCGCCGAAGCGGAGTATCGCGACCGTCATCGGTCGGCAGCCGCGACGGTGACCTCGTAGTCGTGAATCGTCGGATTCGCGAGCAGGCGCTCGGCCATCTCGTCGGCACGGTCGGCCGCCGCGTCGGCGCTGTCCGCGTCCAGATCGATCTCGAAGCGGTCGGCGCTCCGCAGCCCGTCGAGGTCGAAGCCGAGTCGCTCCAGCGCCTGCTGTGTCGTTTCCGCCTCCGGGTCCAACACCCCGCTTTTCAGCCGCACGGTCACCGTCACGGTGTAGGCAGTCATCATCCGCGGATGCGCATCCGTGAATCAAAACGCTTGTGGGTTGCGCCCGGTATACACGAACGTGCTATTCTCGGCGAGGGATTCGCGAGCAAATGCGCGCGCCCCTTGCCCCGCAGCCGCTCCTGTTCGGCCGTCAGTGTGAATCGAATACCGCCTACCCTCCGAACGTATAAATCGCGGGTCGCTCAGAGGTATTGTTCAAATAAATGGGTCGTCGCTCGACTGAACAACCGCAGCAGGCGGGACTGAGAGGGGCCGTTATCGGCGGCTTCGCCGCCGATTGCTCGGGAGAGCGTCGCTCTCCCGGTGGGCGCTGCGGGAAGCCCGGCGTTCGGAAGACGCGGTGCGTCTTCCGCAGCCCAGCAGCAATCTGCGATTTCTGCGGACGGTGCAAGCAGCGAGGCGACGCCGCCGCTCACACGGCCCGCGGACCTCCGGTCCGCGCTGCGCGCGACCGTAGCACCCGGGGGCTTTCTACATCTTATTGGCCGACTATTCGCCGAACTCACTCTTATCTGAACACTACCGTGGTGTCTCCCAGCGGATTTATACCCACCCGACGGGACATCCGAGTATGGACGTGCCACCGCTCGTGACCGAGCGGCTCGACGGCGAGAGCGTCAGGACACAGGTCGATCTGGGCGGCGAAGACGCCGTCTTCATCACGCCGTCTCGGACGCTCGTCTACCGAGCCGAAGGGCTACTCTCCGACGAGTCCGTCTCCGCGTATCCACACGACATCGAGCGGATCGACGCCGTCTCGGGCCGCCGCAAAAAGACCATCGAGTTGACGTACGTCGACACCGCAGGGAAGTTCACGGTCCCGGAGGACCGCGCCGACGCCGTGATCGCACCGCTGCTCGAGGGTGTGCTCGCCGTGACCGGCGTGACGAATCCCGACGAGGGTGTTCGGCAGGCGTTCCGATTCTCCGAGTTGACGCTCGTCGTCACGGACGCGCGGGTGCTCAAACACGTCGGCGGCGCGGTCTGGGACGACGACTTCGCGGCGTACAACTTCGAGGACGTAACCGACCTCGACACGGAGGAGGGGAGCGTCGCGACCCAGCTCGTGCTCGAAGTCGACGGCCGCCCACAGCGGATCAAACTTCCCTCAGAGGAGGCGGCGTCGGTCGTCCACGCCGTCGAGAGCGCCCTGCTCACATTCCACGACGTGGACGCGATTCCCGACCTCCACGACGACGAGACGGAGGAGACGCCCGACACCGAGGAGGTCGATTCCGACGAGTTCGGCGACAGCGACATCGACTCGCTGGTCGACGATCCGGCCGACGCGAGCCATCCGGCGATCGACCGCGTGGCCGACGACGCGTCTCCCGGGAGTCAGGATGATGGCACGACGGCCGACGCCGAGTCCGACGCGGCGTCGGTTCACGAGCGGCTCGCCTCCCTCGAAGCGACCGTCGAGCGACAGACCGAACTGCTCGAACGCCAGCAGGAGATCATCGAGACGCTGGTCGACGAACTCAGGCGCGGCCGCTGACGCTCGTCACTCTCGCCCGGTCACCTTCCGAATACAGGTGGAGCCGAACGGGCCGTGTTCGCCCGCGCCGAGCCGCATGAAGTAGCCCGTCGAGATAGACGCATCGCAGCGCCGGCAGGTGAACTCACCTTCCTTGGAGACGACCTCGGCCTCAAAGGAGAGAAACGACGAGCGGTTCGGGCGGACGGTGCCCGCGTCGCGGTCGATGACGCCCCGGCGCTCGGCCGTCTCCAGTATCTGACGCTGTGTCGCAGCGTCGGTCGTGACGGTCTCGATCCGGTCGATGACCTCGGGTAGCGGCAGGGACTCGTGTTCGAGCCGCTCTAACAACTGCACGCCGAGTTCGACCGGATCCTCGGCGTCGGCGGCGTCGGTCACGTCGGAAGGCGGATGCCCACGCGAATAAGTATTTACCACAAGAGGTTTTCCTACCGGCAGAAATCCACCAGACATGGACCGGGCGGTCGCCCGACAGGTCAGCGGCGTCGCGACGCTTCTCGTCGTCGCCGGTCTCGCCGCGATGACGCTCTCGCCGGCCGGTCTCGCCGCCGCGGTCGCACGGATCGCGGACCACCCGCTCCAACTCGGTGCAGTCCTCGTTGCCGGCTACTGTCTCCGCTTTCTCGCCGCGTGGCCGATCAGCGGCCTCTCTATCGTCGTCGGGTTCACGCTCGGGCCGTTCGGCGTCCCGGTCGCGCTCGCGGGGGCCGTGCTCACCTGTCTCCCGCCGTTCCTCCTCGCGCGCCGGGCGGACGGCGGCCCGCTGGGCGCGCTCGGCGACCACGGCCGTCGCTACTTCACCGCGACCGGTGACCTCCGTGGTGTCGTCGCCGCACGACTCGCGCCGCTCCCGGCCGACCCCGTCTCCTACACCGCTGGCCTCGCTGGGGTCCGTCCCGGTGCGTACGCGCTGGGCACCGCAGTTGGTGAACTCCCGTGGGTGATCGCGGCCGTTCTCGTCGGCGCGAGCCTCGACGAACTGACGACGCGCGGCCTCACCGCCAGTCCGGCACTCGTCGTCGGGGCGACGGCGCTTGCGCTGCTCCTGCTGTCGGGACCGCTGTACCGTCTGCTACAGGCCCGGGGAGTCGGGCCGGCGCTCAGAAGGTGAACGGGTCGCTGCAGTCGGTCACCACGCCGTGGTGTGGACAGACGTACTTGCAGTGCCGCTTGTGGAGCGGCGCGTCACAGGACGGACACGACGGCGAATCGACCATACCGTCGCTCGGCGCGCGACGAGTATCAACCCCCGAGTTTGGGATCGAAACTGGAACCGAATTCGGAGAAGCCCTATACGGGCGAAACCCCCATGAATAGTATGGAATCCGCCCGCTCGTCCGCCGTGACGGCACTCGCCGCCGGTGTCGCGGCCGTCGCCGGCTCCTTCGCCGTCGTCGGGTTCACGCCCGCGTTCTTGCCCGCGGCGCTCGCCAGCGCCGTCGCCCGGCTCTCGCCGGGGTTCCTGCTCACGTTCGCCATCACCGTGTTGGGCGACCTCGGGAAGCTACTGAACGTCGCAGTCGGTCTCTCGCTCGCCGCCGGGCTGTTCGCGGCGCTGGCGCTGTTCGGCATCGCCGTCGGTCGGTCGCTCGACTCGACCGTCGCGCCACCGGCCGTGACCGCCGCGGCCGTCTTCGGAACGACGACGCTCCTGACCGGTGCGCCGCTTCCCGCACTGACGGGGGGTCTCGCGGCCGCTGGGGTCATGGTGGCCGTCCCCCTGCTCGGCTCCGGATTGCTCGCCGAGGCGTCGATCTCCCCGAGACGGCGGCGTGTTCTCGGGGCAGTCGGCTCCGCGCTGACCGTCAGCGGGGTCGGCTACGTGCTCGGCGCGGGCCGCGGCGGCGACGCGACCAGCGAGCCGGTCAACGACCCCGAAGTCCGGTCGTTGCTCGACGAGGCGCGCGACAAGTCGCTCTCTATCGACGGACTGGAGCCGCTCGTCAGCGAGCGGTTCTTCACGGTCGACATCAACGCCGCCGCACCGACGGTCGACAAAGAGGAGTGGACGCTGTCCGTCACCGGTGACGTCAACGCGCAGTTCGAGGTCGAGTACGACGAACTCACCGCGATGGAGTCACAGGAGGTGTTCTCCACGCTCCGGTGTGTCGGCGAGAGCCTCAACGGCAAGAAGATGGACACCGCCGTGTGGACGGCCGTGCCGCTGACCGACATCATCGAGCGTGCCGGCGTCGCGGACAACTGCTGTGTCATGCTGCGGGCCGCCGACGGCTACTACGAGGAGTTTCCCATCGAGGCGCTCCGCGACGGCATGCTCGCCTACCGGATGAACGGCCGGTCGCTCCCGCGCGGGCACGGCCACCCGGTTCGCGCGCTCATCCCCGGTCACTGGGGGGAGATCAACGTGAAGTGGGTCACGGAGATGGAGATACTCGAAGAAGAGGTGGACGGCTACTGGGAGGAGAAAGGCTGGCACGGCACCGGCCCGGTCAACACCGTCGCCAAGCTTCACGCCGTCGAACGTGACGGCGACCAGATCACCGTCGGCGGCCACACCTACGCCGGCACGCGCGGCATCTCGGCCGTCGAGGTGTCGACCGACAGCGGCGGGACGTGGAGCGAGGCCACGCTCTCGAAGCAACTCCCCGGCGACGATGTCTGGCGACAGTGGGGCTACGAGTACGAGTCGCCCGGCGAGACGCACGAGGTAGTCGTTCGCGCCCGCGAGGCCGACGGCACGCTCCAGCCGCAAGAGCGGTCGAACGCCTACTCGAACGGGCCGACTGGCTGGGTGTCCAAGGAAATAGAGGGGTAGGGAGAGATTCCAGCCGGAATTTCTCCTCACGTTCGAACAATCGGGCTTTATTGAAACACTCCGTAGACGATAGGAACCCTATGCTGAATATAGGGGATGTATGCAGCACGGCGACCACATTTCTTCCGTTCCTAATCTGTTGAATCAGCCGTGCTATCCAGAGTGCCTATTGATCGGTGAGAATCCTCTCGATCTCCAATAGCCGGAACCGACCAGCCCAGTTTCGTTACTACGCACGTTTGTCGTCAACTCGTCGGTTCGACGGTCACTTCCACTCGACCGCTAACAGGCTGGCTCGGTACTGCTTCACCACGGTCTGTATTGTCAAAAACGACGACATACGAGCCTGGATCAACATTCTCGTCTTCGGTGAACCCGCCAGCTACGTCGAGACCGCTCGTATACCGATATTCGAATTCATCTCCCCGCTCGTATGCAGCGAATTCATTATGGGGCAGAAAGAATATGTCGAGGTTTGTCTCACCGTCACCCCGGAATCCGAACGAGACACTCCGCTCGGTCTGAATTTCGAATTCGAATGCTCGATACTCACCAGATGAGAGATGAATCTCCTCGTCAAGTAGTTGCTCTGAGCCTCCCCCGTGGATTGAACACCCCGCCAAAAGCACCGGTACGGCTGCGATTACAGACCGTCTGAAGAACATAACTGAAGCAAGTTCCAGTACGCAATATATCTTGTTTCATATTGCTCCAACAATGGATTGTCCCTCAACAGCGGCCAATTCTATAATCTCTCGGCTCTGAGCTGAACTAGTAAATGAGTCCTAAGATCCCAATCGTGAGGGAATCAATCGTTGAGTGCCCTACACTGACCGATTCGATTCATCTTTACTTGTCGAGAGATGAGTACAAGATGCGCGCCTTCTGTACAGCGTACAGCTGACTAAATATTTGGAATTTGATGTTGCGACGCGGGGCTGCCCGTCACCGCTGCTCAGGAGTTCCGGTCGATCCACTCGTAGAACGCGTCGAAATCGTTCGCCCCAGCGCTCTCGGCGATGTCGCGGAGCGTCCCGGGACGGAGTTCGTCGTGCAACGGGACCGTCACCTGTCGGCGATCAGCCTCGTTCGTCGGGTGTTCGTAGTACAACTGGGCGTGGTCGCCGGTCGTTCGCCGCCATTTGAATCTGCCCGTGTTCACCAGCACCTTCACGACCTCCATCCCGGAGAACGTTCGCCGACCCATCTATCAGTCGAGGACGTCCGGTGGTTCGCGCTCGCCCGTGGTATTGTCGGCAGGTTCGATTCCAGCCGCGCGCAGTTCCTCGTCTGTCGGCGTGCGGCCACGTTCACCGTCATGCAGCGCCACCGCGTCGTCGAGGTTCCCCAGCGCTACCGTTCTGGACGTCCCCTGTGTCATGACGCCCGTTTCCACGTCTTTTGCGATCCACCAGTCGTCTTCCTGCCAGAGACGAATTTCGCCGTCGTGAACGTCACTATTCCCGGTCGAACTGGCCATTATATCCAATATTGGGCGTTTCGTGGTAAAAATATTCGGCAGCCCTCCGACGAAACTGGCGAACGACCGCGAAGAATAGCTCCTCTCGTGATCAATACGCACCCTGTATGCGGCACAACCACATCGGAGTATCAGAGCCTAAGGAGTGCAACACGGGTAAAATCGTTACTCAGCTCTTCTACGAACCGTTGACCGGAGGTTCGACGGGTACGAAAACGAGAGGATTGACGCGGTAACTCAGCTCAGCACTCGGACCAGCCGCAGGACTGACACGTCTTACAGCCCTCGTTCATGGCGAGCGACATCGCGCCGCAGTCCGGACACTCGGGCGACTCGCCGGCGGCGAGCAGTGACGCCGTGTCGTCACCCGTCGCGGCGGCCGCACCGCCGTCGGTCTCCGGTTCGGCTGCGTCCGGATTCTGCCCCGGGTTGCGGTCCCGCTCGCGGTTCGGGTCCGTCTCCTTCTCGGCGGAGCCGGCCGCCTCCGAGAGGCTCTGCTGTTGCGGATACACCCGGTCGATCTCGTCGTCGAGGTAGCGACGGAGAGCGACGCCGAACGCGTCCGGGATGGAGTTGATCTGCTCGCCCTTGTCCCACGCGACTTTCGGCGACCGGATGCCGTTGAGCTTGTCGACGATCTCGTTCGGGTCGACGCCCGAGCGGAGCGCGACGGAGATGGTCTTCGCCAGCGCGTCCGTGAAGGAGTTGGTGAAACCACCCGAATGGCCCGTGTTGGCGAACAGCTCGAACGGCTCGCTCGTCTCGGGATCCTCGTTGATGGTCACGTACAGCTTTCCGTAGCCGGTTTCGATGCGCTGAGTGACGCCGTGAAGCTGGTCGGGACGCGGCTTCTTCTCCGCGTAGACGCGCGGCTCGGCTTCGAGCAGGTCGTCCGGCCCCTCGATGTCCGCCTCGACCGCCTCGTGGTCGAGGAACGCTTCGAAGCTGCCGAATATCTCCTCGACCTTCTCGGAGATGACCTCGGCGGCCTCGTCCTCGTCCATGTCCTCGGAGAACTCGGTGTTGTCCGCACGCGTGGTGAGCACCTGCTTCGAGCGGGTGCCGTCGCGGTAGACGGTGACGCCCTTGCCGCCGTGCTCGTAGATGTAGCGGTACACCTCGTCCATGTCCTCCTTGGTCGCGTCGTTGGGGAAGTTACACGTCTTCGAGATGGCAGAGTCGACACCCTCCTGACAGGCACACTGCACGGCGGCGTGGTCCTTGCCGGAGAGGTCGCCCGTCACGACGAACAGTTCGCCGATGGCGTCCGGCACCGTCGAGAGCCCGTCGACGCCGTCGAACTCGTTGGTCGCCATCTGCTCCTGTGCCTCCTGCTTGACGGCGTCGACGTCGATGTCGTTCGCCTCCAGCGTGCGCAGGAAGTAGTCGTCGAACTCGACGAGCATCTCGTCGCCCTGCACGTCGTCGGAGACGTTCTTGTAGTAGGCGACGTTGTAGATCGGCTCACAGCCACCCGTCGTGTTGCCGACCATGCTCGTCGTGCCCGTCGGCGCGATGGTCGTCGTGTTGTGGTTCCGGATGGCGTAACCGTCGGCCCAGTCCGCGGCCGACTCGCCGGTCTGCTTCTCGAACCACTCGGCGTAGTCGGTCGGGTTCGCGTACTTCGAGTTGCTCCACTCCTCGAAGGTGCCACGCTCCTCGGCGAGTTCGTGGGAAGCGTGCTTCGAGCCGTGGTTGATCCGTCGCATCACCTGCCGTGCGACTTCGTTCCCTTCCTCGGAGCCGTACTTGATGCCGAGCTGGATGTACAGCTGTGCCAGCCCCATCACGCCGAGACCGATCTTCCGCATCTCGCGGACCTTCTCCTCGATTTCGGTGACCGGGAAGTCGGACATCGTGACGACGTTTTCGAGGAAGCGGGTTCCGAGCCGGATGCGCTCCTCGAACTCCCCGGTGTCGAGCGCGTCTTCGAGGAACCGCTCGACGCCTTCCTCCAGCGTGGCGAACTCGTTACGCTGTGACCAGACGCGCCAGTCGGGCGCTCCTTCGGCGGCGAGCGTCGAGAGGTTGATGTGGCCGAGGTTACAGGCCTCGTACTCTTCGAGCGGCTGTTCACCACAGTTGTGGACTACAACTCCGTTTCCGATAAACGAACTCGTCTCAGGCTCGGTTAAATCGTACACTTGTTCGGTCTTATCGTACTCAACGGAGTCGACTGTGGCAACGAAGGTTTCCGAACACGGTCCTTTCGTATACGAGTCGATGTGCGCTTCGAGTTGTGATTGCTTGTCCTCGCGCAGGAGTCCAATCTCGTCGCGGAAAGTGACAAGATTTTCTTTCGAAACGACGAGGTCGTGGAATCCTTTCGTGTCGTACTCTTTGGTTCCACCCTTCCCGTCGGGAAGCTCTCGCGTACCTGATGGTTTCCGCTCCTCGTAGATCCGGCTAGCTATACCGAAGTTGAGCAGGAGTTGCTGCGTCTGTTTGAGGAGGTCGAGTTCCGAACTAGCAAGGCGAACCGTGCGGCCGTTTTCGGGCGTTCCTTGCACGCTACCGTCGGCGGTGAACAGCGCTTGGAGGAATCCACGAGCCATCTCTTCGGTCCCCCGCATGACTGCATCGGGAACCTGTAGTTTTTCCTCGACGAGACCGACCTCCTCGGCTATCTCGTAGAGCCGAGCGGAACGGATACGCTGCTCGACGGCCTGCGCCCCACGGTAACCGTCGCTTCGACTGATGTCGCTCACGCCGACCTCGTAGTCGGCGTTTCCGACCGGGTCGCGGACGACTTCGTTCACGTCAGCGGCGAACGACTCCGAAATCTCACTATCCCCGTCGTAGAAGTTGAGTATGGCACGCTCCTCGCCGTGTTTGAGGTGGCCGTCACCGACGGTCCAACCGAGGACGCGACCCTCTGCGGCAGAGCCGTGCTGTCCGAAGCTCCCCTTCCGGTTCTGGATGTGAACCGTGTCGCCCGCGTCAAGGTTACCCGCCTCGACCCAGCCGTCGTCGGTCATGACACGGTGGTCGGCGGTCACGCGGAGTTCGTACCCTTCCTCGGTCGTCAGCTCGAACACGTCCTTCTCGCCGGTCTTGTAGACGCTGCTGGCTTCCTTGACCGTCTCCTCACTCAGCCGACCGTCGACGACGATATCCTGTGCTGTTCCCCGCTCGTACAGCTCTTCGGCGGGGACGAGTCCGTTACCCGTGTTTATAAGCGTGTCACCGGTGACACACGGGTTCGTCGCGAGGATGCGGTGGTCCGGGTGCTCCTCAACGTCGAAGGAGTGCTCCTTGTTGATGCGTTCGAGGTAGACGACGCCCGGCTCGCCGTTCTCGTGTGCCCCGTCGACGATGCGGTCCCAGATGAGGTTCGGATCGAGCGACAGCGGCTCGCCGACCGTCACCTCGTCGCCGAGCCCGTACCGCGAGTACATCTCCTTCGTCTCCTCGCTGGCGACGTGTGGCTCGCCGGTGCGGGGGTTGGTGAAGGTGAACTCCTCGCCGGTCTCCAGCGCCTCCATGAACTCGTCGGTGACGCCGACGGAGATGTTGAAGTTCGAGAGGTGGCCCTCGACGGCGTTCCGGAGGTGTTTGGGCACCTTGCCGTCCTCGTCGATGAGGCCGCGCGCCTCCTCCAGCGCCTCGGAGAAGGTGGTGTACGTGTAGTCGTCGGGGTCGTTCAGGCGGAGACAGTGGGCCAAGGAGACGTCCTTGTTCTTCGCGTGGATGAACTCGATGACGTCGGGATGCGAGATGCGCATGACGCCCATCTGCGCGCCGCGGCGGGTGCCCCCCTGCGCGATGGTCTCACACATCTGGTCGAACGTGCGCATGAAGGTGATGGGCCCGGAGGCGATGCCGCCGGTCGACCCGACAGCATCTCCATAGGGGCGTAATCGCCAGAAAGCATACCCCATTCCGCCGCCGCTGTTGTGCGAGACGAGACCGTCCGTGACGTATTCGTGGTTGTCCGCGACCGTGATGTCGTAGACGGTCCCGTCGCCGGATTCGACGACGGACTCGACTTCGACAGTGTACTCGGCGTCACCGGAGTAGGAATCGCGGGCGTCCACCGATTGGATGCTCTCGATACCGACTTCGTGTCGCTCGTCAACGAATCCGACCTCGCGGATGAACGCCTCCCGGCCACGACCAGTCGTCGGGACCAAGCCGTAGTATGGGTGAGCCTCCTCGTCGCGGATGACGGATTTCTTGACGGGGTAGCCAAGCCCCATCATCAGCGTCGCGACATCGTCGATGGCCCGTTCGGAGGCGCTGTACAGCTTGGGGTACGTACCGTTCAGCAGCGTCCCGTCGGCGGTAAAGTATCCTCGGAGGAACGCCTCGACCGTCTCGGCGGGGGCGTTCTTCATTACCTGTGGGACGTAGGCCGACGGCGCGCCGTCGGGCTTGCAGTCGAAGTTCGCCCGCCACCAACGCTTGACCTCGTGGCTGTTGATAGCCACCTCGTAGCAGCCGTCGGCGAACGTCCGCGAGGTCGGTGTGCCGAACAGCTGCCGTGACAGGTGGTCTACGTAGTCGGCGATGCTCTCGCGGCCGGCATGGAACCGGATGCCGTCTTGGTGCCAAGAGCCGTCGCCGAGCCAGAGCCCGACGAGTTCGGCGAGTTCCTCAGTTAGTACCTCTGGCTGTCTGACGGACTTGACCGCCGTCCCGTTTGACTCGAGCTGCTTGCGTGCGCGAAACTGCCCGACCGTTGTCTGGTGGGCATCGAGCGCCTCGGCGATCTCCGCGTCGGTGTGTCCCTCTTGGTACAGCTCCAGCGCGACATCCTCGTCGAACGACGTGGAACCACGCTTTCGCCCGCCATCCCCGTTGGGCGGGAGCTTGAGTTCGTTGCTGCGGCGGCGCTGAATCGTGGATTTACCACATTCCAGTCGGTCGGCTATCTCGTAGTCGCTGAGCCCCTTTCGGTACAGTTCGACGATTTCGGCGTTCTCGACGCCCCGGTTGTCAGCCCACTGGGCACCGCTCGCGACGGAGGCCAACTCCGGGGTCTCCCGAGTGGTTTCCCGAAGCCAGCCGAGCGCGTAGCTGACTTCCTGACCGGCTCGAATCTCGTCGAGACGCGTCCACTCGCCGTCGACCGCGAGGCGGTGGTTCGGCGTGCCACTGACCGACAGACCGTTATCGAGATGTACCGTCAGCGTCTCCGCGCTCTCGTAGACGTGGGTGTCCTCGACCGGCTTGTACTGAAAGCCGCTCTCCGTACGCTGGGCGATTCGGTCGCCGACCTCGACCTCGGAGACGCTGATGATTCCCCGGTCCTCGGTCATGACGGTCGACTCCTCGGTGAGACACTGGAACACCTCGGCGGCCTCCTTGGCTGTTTGATGAATGTCAGTTAGGTCGTCGGCCGGGCTGTCGACGAAACACGCCGACAGCTGCTGGAGTTCGTCGCCGGCGTTCATCAGCGTCGGCGAGTTCGGGACGAAGGAGAGCCGCTCCATCAGCTCTTGGAACTCCGCCTGCTTCGCCTCGACGTGGTCGCGGATCTCGTCGGGGAGCTCTGGCACGACCGTCTTGTAAGCAAATTTGTTGACGTTGTGCACCGACAGCTCGGTCTCGACGTCGGAGTCGGCGTCGGTACCGGCTTCTTGTCGCGGGCTCTGCCCGCTCGAACGGCCCGAGGCGCTTCGCGCCTCGCTGCCGAATACCTCGCTCGCGAGCTCGTCGCGGCGGGGGTGGTCGGGCTTGAGCTGGTCGGGAGTGACCGTCACCTCGACGTCCTGCTTTTCGGCCTCGAAGACGGCCTCCGCGAGCGCGATGTTCTCGGCGACCCGTTCGAACAGATCCTCCTGTGATTCAACGAGTTCGCCGTCGTGGTCCTTGCGGAGATACCGCGCGGGCAGGATGTTGTGGTATGCGTTCGCGGTGAGTCGGTCTTCGAGCGTCTCACCGTCGGTGCGTTTGATCGGCAGGGTGAGCTCGTCCGCGGACAGATCTGCCCCAGACATCACTCCGCCCTCCCGCCGGCGTGAACGCCGGAAACGGTGGTGTTCGTGTGGAGATGGTTCATGGTGGTTCGTAGCGACGCGTGCTTCTCTGCCGGGCCAAATAACCCTTGGCACTGCGGGCAGTTATCGGCGATCCTATCCGACACTGTGAGCACTGCGTGAATGGAACGACTGGCACTCACGCGGATTCGGCCGGTACACCAGTAAGGTGACTTCGGGAGTAATATAAGCCTGAGTAGACCGCAGTGAAAGTGGAGACTTCGAGATGAAACGTTGGTTTCGTCCTGCGGTTCGCCACCAGAAGCGAAGGGGCCTTCGAGACGGGGGGTCGCCGCGGAGTCTGCTCCGACGTACGAAGCGTTCGGCGACCGAGTCACTCGACGCTCGGCCCACGCACTTAAATTGCCGGCCTGTCAGAAGCGAGTATGGACGCACTCGCTGCCCCGATGCAGATGATCCCTGAGTTCGGCGTTCCCGGCATCCTCAGCACGCTGATACTGATCGTCGTCGTCATCCTCGTCGCGCGGGTCGTGTTGAGCATCGCGCTGAAGGTGGCTGTCGTCGCCGCTCTCGTCGCCGGGGTGCTGTGGTTCTTCGGCCTGCTCCGGCTGATCCCCTTCCTATGACATCCTCCGCGTCGTAAACGGAGAGGGAGCGAAGCTCCCTCAGGCAACCGGGCGTAGCCCGGCGAAGGCGCGGTTTCCCGAGCGTTGGGATATTATGGTTCGCGGCGCACCTGCTCTTGTAGGGCGACTCCCCCCGTGGATTTGTCGAACAGCCGCACCGCTGGCTGTGCCATCCAGCCGTTATCCCTATCTCCCCCATCACAGGCGAGACTCGGGAGTACCTTCTGTCGGATGTTCTCGGCCCCGTTCACGAACCCATAGGTTGCACACGATTTCGACGTGTCGCGTTCGTCTACGCGCTCGACGCTGATGCCGCGCTCTGCGGCTTTGTATTCCAGCATCTCGGTGAAGCGGTCGAACGCCCACCCGTGCAAGTCCAGATTCCCGTGGTCGCCCCAATCGGTGTCCTCACGGATACCAGAGAGGTCGCCCACGACGATGGTCCCGACATTCCGGGCGGCGCACTCGGCCACGATGTCCGTCGAGACGGCATAGAAAAAGTGGGCGCGGCGCTCGTCACGCTTCCGGTCCAGTCGCCGTGCCTTCTGTGAGTCGCTATCGTCGCACTTGGCCCGCTCTTTCTGGAAGTAGTAGTCGTCCTCTTTGAGCGCCCCACCGGGATACAGTAGGGCGTCATCGCCAACGGCGACCGCCGCAAAGTTGCAGATGCCGAGGTC
>PXQV01000017.1 GCA_003021175.1 Halobacteriales archaeon QH_7_66_36
TGTCGGGCGCGTGGACCGACCAGCACTCCGAGGAGATGAAACGCGGCATCTCTATCCGTCTCGGCTACGCCGACGCGACGTTCCGGCAGCGACCGGGCGCGAAGCGCCCGTGAGCAGACGAAGCGAGTCCACGATAAGACGAGCGGGAGGGAACGTCGTGACCGACACGCGAGATGCGTGGCCGACCAACGAGAGGCCACGACGAAGCGAGCGGGAACGAGCGAAGCGAGTGACACGCGAGACGCGTGGCCGACCAGCGAGGTGGCGAAGCCATCTCGGGCAGTCGGCGCAGAACGCCGACGACAGCGTAGCGGCCTCGCCGCCACGGGCCGTCCGAACGCCGCCATCCGCACGAACCGGTGGGTCAGCACGCGGGCGAACTGCACAGTCAGATTACAGAAGTGAAGTTCGGCTAAGAGTTTAGCCCGTGGGAGCGTTGATACAGGTGTATGAGTGATTCACCCGCCGACGACGCCGACTCCATCCTCGCCTGCGAGGAGTGTCTCCCGCCGGCCGAGGCGTTCGCGGTCGTGGGCAACGAGACCCGACTGTCGATCCTGGAGTCGCTGTGGGAACTCGACCGCCCGGCCGCGTTCTCCGACCTCCGCCGCAGCGTGGGGATGTCCGACTCGGCGCAGTTCAACTACCACCTCTCGAAGCTCCGCGGCCAGTTCGTCCGCAAGACCGACGACGGCTACGAGTTCCGCTCGGCCGGACGGTCGGTCATCGCGGCGGTGCTGTCCGGCACGCTGAATCAAGACCCGCAGCTCCAGCCGTTCGAGGTCGACGGCGAGTGTGTCGACTGCGGCTCGTCGCTGGTCGCCCACTACGAGGACGAACAGGTCCGAATCCGCTGTGCCGACTGCGGCCGCAACCACGGCGGCTACTCCTTCCCGCCCGGCGGATTAGAGGACCGCACCCGCGAGGAGCTGATGGACGCATTCAACCAGCGCGCCCGCCACCTGTCGTGTCTCTCCGCGGACGGCGTCTGTCCCGAGTGTTCCGGCCGGATGGAGACACACCTGTCCGAGGCGAGCGAGGAGAACGGGTTCGACCTCAACGTTCGGGTCGAACACGAGTGCCAGCGGTGTCACCACACCATCTATTCGTCGGTGGGGCTGGTGCTTCTCGACGACGCCGAGGTGGTCTCGTTCTACCGGGACCACGGCGTCGACCTCAACACCGTCCCGTACTGGACGCTGGAGTGGTGTGTCACCGACGAGTACACGACTGTCGAGCAGGCCGGCGACGAGGACGGCGCGTGGCGCATCACGGTCGTCGTGCCGGTCGACGACGAGGCGCTCGTCGTCTCGCTGGACGGCGACCTCGACGTGCTCGACGCGGAACGACGGTCACATCAGGCTGTCGGGGGGTGATGACTAAGCGCAGATAGTCGCGTTAATACAAAAAATAAATCCGTGAGCGTCATACATTATTGTACGACAGATACCGATGAGCTCCGAACTGACATTCGACGACAGTGCTATCGAGTTCGTACTCGATGCGTTCGATAACGCTGTCGACGAAGAGGGATACATCATCAAGGAGGACACCGGCGAGCGTATCCTCACCCCCGACGGAACCCCTCTCACGCCAGAAGAACTGGGAGGGATAGCCAAGGGCTCTGAAATCTACGTTGATGATAACTACGTATCCGTTCTGGAGTACCTCAAGTCGCGCTCCGAGTGAACCGTCATGGGCTTTCTTGACGTTCTCTCGTCGCTCCTCCCAGACATCGAAATCGGTGACATCATAATCGGCGGTGAGAAGACGGTTGAGGAGACAGAGCAACGAACGGTCATAATCGACAGCCGCCAAGCAAACGGTATCGACTCTCACTCCGATGCGACCGTCGTCGACATCGCGGAACTCACCGACGAACAGCGTGAGCTGGCACAGGAAGCACTTCTTGAAGAATGGGAGTCGGCGGAAGAGCTATTCAAGCAATCGACCGCACGGGATAAGGCGGCGATTAAGACCGGGTTCGGCGACACGGCCATTAGAGAGACGCTGGATTACTTCAGACCGATTCTCTCCGAACACTATTTCGGCACGCTGGAGGCGGCGTTGCATATGCACAAGCAAATGTCGATGATGGACCCAGCACCCAGCGAGTGGGTTCGAAAGCGCCGGAAGGACATCGCCGAGAAGTACGACGGCGAGACGTATCAGGTAATAAACCTTTGCTCCGCCGGATACTTCGACGAGGGCCGGTATCTGCGCGAGTTGTACGAAGAGATGTACGCAACCGACGAGTACCGAGAGGGTGACTTCGCCGAAGTGTTCGAACAGATCGTCGAACATAGTCCGTTCACCATCTTCGTCTCAGGTGGAGACCATACCTCCGACGTGAAACAGCGGATTTACTCCAAGATTCGGAACCGCGAACGACACGACGTGCGGGTCGAGTTCATCGATGTTCGGGGAATCGGCAGCGACAACCGAGCGAAAATAGACGAGGCACTGAAGCGAATCGTTTCGGAAGTCGGAGACTTCGAAGCGGTAGTGAAAAACGAGGAGCCGGAGCGGGTCGTCCGGATTGACCCGGACACCCTCTCACCGCCCGACTGATTACCGGTCCTGAGACCGGGCCCTCTCTGGTCTATCGTCTTCCTAATCCTGCCGTGTGGTCGCTCGTGCCGCTTGCCACCGACCCGGGGTCCTAAGAGAGTCGAGCGTGTGACCGCGACACATGTCCTTCGACGAGGACCGCGTCTCGACGCTCACCTTCGACTCGTACAGCACCATCGTCGACGTCGGGTCTGCGACCGACGCGCTCGACGACTACGTCGACGATCCGCGACTCATCTCCGAGCGGTGGCGCTCCCACTCGCTGATGTACTCGATGGCGGCCAACGACACGGACTCCTACGAGACGTTCTACGAACTCAACCGCCACGCGCTCACCTACGCGCTCGAATCCGCCGGCGTCGAGGTCACCGACGAGGTCCGCGAGGAGATCCTCTCCGTCTACATGGACCTGTACGTCTTTGACGACATTCCGGAGGGGGTCTCACGGCTCGCAGAGGGGTACGACCTGTGGGTCGTCTCCAACGGCAACCCGGAGATGCTCGACGCGATGTTCGACGTGGCCGACCTCCACGACGACGTGGAGGGGTACATCAGCGCCGACGAGGTGGAGACGTTCAAGCCGGACCCCGGTATCTACCGACACGCCGCCGCCACGCTCGACGTGCCAATCGAGGAGGTCGCCCACGTCACCGCCGGCTGGTTCGACGTCGCCGGCGCGGAGGGTGCCGGCATGCAGGGCGTGTGGGTCAACCGCGACGACGGCCCATACCCGAACTTCGGGCACCGCCCCTCCCTCGAAGTGGACTCGTTCACTAGTCTCGCCGACGAACTCGGGCTGTAGTCACGGCCCCGAAGTGCTTTTCGGGCGGCACGGCGTTCTCACTGGCATGAGCGACTTCGACCGCGAAGCCGAGCGCGAACGGCTCCGCGAACAGTTCGAGGAGGACAAGCAGAAGCGCGAGCAGTCAGAGCGGATGTCGGAGCTCCTGTTGAAGGGCGCGACGATGACGAACGTCCACTGTGACCGCTGTGGCGACCCCATCTTCCGCTGGGACGGACAGGAGTTCTGCCCCACCTGTCAGGGCGACCCCGGCGGCGAACCGGCGACGACCCCGAGCGGCGACGACCCCGCCGCGAGTGACCAACAGCCGACGCAACCACAGCGAACGCCGCAGGCGTCGGACACCCAGCCCGCCTCTGACGACGCCGAATCGACCGTCGAGGTGGAGCCGGAACGGCCCGCCGACCAGACGGCGACTGACTCACCGGCGGCCGACCAGCCGACCGACGCGGACCGGACGCCCGCACGCGAGCGCCAGCCGCGCCGAGTGCCGGGCGAGACGGCGAGCGAGGCGACCGACGACCCCGCGGCCGCCCGCGCCTCGCTCGGCCGAACGCTCGCGACGCTCGCCGAGCAGGCAGAGCGTTCGGACGACCTCTCGCGAACCCGCGAGTATCTGACCGCCGCGAAGGAGGCCGCCGAGGCGCTGGCCGCCGCCGAACAGGTGCGCTAACCCGCGTAGTCGCTCCCGACGACCTCGCGTATCCGCTCGGCCGTGACCGGGCCGACGCCCTCCACGTCCAGCAGTTCCGCCTCGTCGGCCGTCACCACGCGTTCGACGCTGCCGAAGTGCGCGAGCAGCGCGCGGGCCGTCACGGGGCCAACCTCCGCAATCGAACTGACGACGTACTCCTGCTGTTCGTCCAGCGTCTTGTCCGCCTTCTCGCCGTGGACGCGCACCTCCCGGTCCGACGCCGTCTGTTCGCGGCCGGCGATAGTCGCCAGTAGCTCCGTGGTGTCGTCCTCGTTGTCGCTGAATAGAACGCTCGCGCCGAAGTCGACCGCGAGCGAGGCGAGCGCGCCGCGGATGGCGTTCGGGTGGACGTTGCGCTGACCGTAGAGGTCGTCGCCCTCCACGATGACGACCGGCCGGGCGTAACTCCGGACTGCGTCGCCGACCTGCTCGAACATCGAGCGGTCCTCGCCCAGCAGCGTGTCGAGGAAGTCGGCCGTCGTCTTCCGCTCGACGACGACCCGGTCGGAGAGCACGTAGTCGCCGACGGCGAGCGTTTCGAGCCGCGTCTCGATACCGTCGCGCGTCGAGAGGTCACGCGCGATGGTCGAGTCGAGTTCGCGCTGGTCGGCGACGATCTCGACGGCGTCCTCGTCCGTGCCCGCGACGGCGGCCACGGCGTCTGCGTCCTCCGTTTCGTCGGCGTCGTCGTCCGCGCCGCCTGTGTCGTCGTCCTTCGCCTCGTCGTCGCTCGTCTTGTCATCGCTCTCCTCGTCGGCGAACGAGCCGAGACCGGCCTGCCCCTTCTGTTCGGGTTCAGCAGCATCGGTGCTGGCTTCGGCCGCGTTCGCGCCATCCGGGTCGGCCTCGTCCTCGTCACTGCTCGCGTCGTCCGCGTCGCCGCCGAACTCGTCGAGCGATCCCTGCGTGAGTTGGGCTTCGACCTCGCCGGCCATCCCCTTCAGCTTCCGCAGCTCCTCTTCCATCCGCTTCTCCTCGTTGCGCGACATCCAGAAGAACGCCTCGTCGCGGGTGTCGTCGGCGATGAGCACGACGACCTTCCCCTCGCTCGCGCGGCCGGTGCGGCCCTTCCGCTGGATCGAGCGGATCCCCTTCGGGACGGGCTCGTAGAACAGCACCAAGTCCACGTCCGGCACGTCCAGCCCCTCCTCGGCGACGCTGGTCGAGACCAACACCTCGAACTCGCCGCCGCGGAACGCGTCAAGCCGTTCCGTCTGCTCCTTCTGCGTCATTCCGTCGGAGCCCTCCTTGTCCCCTTGGCCGACGAACCGGCGCGTGTCGAACGACTCGTTCAGGAACTCCGTGAGCGTCTCCGCGGTGTCGCGGCTCTCGGTGAAGACGATGGCGCGTGACCCGTCCTCCAGCCCGAACGTCTCCGCGAGCAGGATGCGCGTCTTCCGGAACTTCGGGTGGAGGCCGTCGAACTCCTCGGCAAGTCGCATCGCCTGCTTCACGCTCGGCTCGGAGACGAACCGCTGGCTCGCCTTCGATGACCCGGAGGAGCGGGCCTGTTCGCGCTGTCGTTCGAAGTAGCGTCGGAGCGACTCGACGGACTGGGTCTCGACGAGTTCGGTCGCCCGACGGAGCTTCATCACCTCGGCGTGGATGCTCATCCCCTCGTAGCCCGCCGAGTCGTCGTCGTTGATGAGTCGCTGGAGCCGGCCGCGAGCCGTGTTCAGCTGCTTCTGGCTCATGTTCGGGTCCGTCGAGTTCACGACGCCGAGCTTCTGTAGCTCCGTCAGCCGGTCGGTGATGACCTCGTTGAGCGCGTCGCGGATCGCGAGCACGTCCTCCGGCAGGTCGACGTGTTGCCAGTCCACCTCCGTCCGGTAGGTGTGCTCGGCCACGTCGGCGTCCTCCTCGGTCATCACCTCCACCTCCGCGAGTCCGAGGTTCTCACAGACGCGGAGGATCTCCTCCTTGTCGCCGCCGGGGCTGGCGCTCATCCCGGTGACGAGCGGCGCGTCGGCGTCGGCGTGGTAGCGGTCGGCGATGTAGTTGTACGCGTAGTCGCCGGTCGCGCGGTGACACTCGTCGAAGGTGAGATGCGTCACGTCGGCCAGCGAGACGCGATTGCCCACGAGGTCGTTCTCGATGACCTGCGGGGTCGCCATCACGATCCGCGCGGACTCCCACAGGTCGGCCCGGTCGTCCGGGCGCACGTCGCCGGTAAACACGACGATCTCGTCGTCGGGCACGTCGAGCGCGTCGCAGTAGAAGTCGGCGTGCTGTTTGACCAGCGGCTTCGTCGGCGCGAGCATCAGCGCGGTGCCGCCGCGGTCCGCGAGCCGACTCGCCGTGACGAGACACGACACCGTCGTCTTGCCGAGACCGGTCGGGAGACAGACGAGGGTGTGCGTCTCGCGTGCCGCGTCCGCGAGCGCCGTCTGATACGACCGGTCTTCGAGGAACCTCGGCGTGATGAGCGGGCCGTCGAGATAGCCGGCGTTCGCGTCGGAGGCCGCCATTACTCCCGTTAGCCCGCTAACGGGCAAAAGGGTTCGCGTGGCGCGGTGAAACTAAACCGGCGACGCCCGCTACCTGTCGATAGCTCGGGAGAGGTCATCGACGAGCGGATCGATCGAGTTCGCCACGTCCCACGGCGGCGCGGCGGTTCGAAGCTCCTCGGCGAGGATGTCGAGTTCCGGCTCGACGAGTTCACGCGTCTCGCTGTCGAGGTCGCTTCGCATCGCGTCGTAGCGCGCGCGAACCCGCCGGAAGAACCCCCGTGCGTCCCAGTACTCCCCGTACAGTTCGATGGTCTCCCCGTCGGTCACGGCGGCGTCGTACTCGTCTTCGATGCGCCGGAGCAGGGCGACGGTGACGCGCGCCGAGAAGGCTGTCGACTCGCGCCGGTCGGCCGACAGTACCGTCGCGACTGCCTCGTCGACGACCGGAACCACCTCCTCGGTCACGAACCGTTCGAACTCGCTCGCGCTCGCGTCGTCGACCCGGTCGTCGAGTGCCAGTAGCCGTTCGTGAAGCCGGGCGGCGAGAGCAGGGTCCTCGGCGTGGACGGGCGGAGCGAGCGCCAGCACGTAGTCGGCCCCGTGGCCCGCGTGCAGCGCCGCCGCGCCCGCGTCGCCGTACTCCGAGAGTTGCACCGACGCGAGAGCGTGTCCGCGTACCTCGTCGGCGTTGCGCGCGTACGCGACCGCCGCGTCCACGCCCTCGACCGACGCCGCCGAGAGGTCGGCGTCGGCGGCGACGGCGACCCGAAACCGTAGCGCCGCGTCCACCACCGCGCCCGGCGGTGCCACGCCCATCATCTCTTGATTGAGCGTTTCGAGCGCCTGTCGGGGAACGGTGCCGAGCGCGCTCTCGATACCGTCGTGGCGGGCTTCGAGGCGCGTCAGGAAGCCGCGCGCGTCCCAGTACTCGCCCGATAGCTCGATTTCGCCGGCCGGCGTCACCGCTGCGGCGTACTCCTCGGCGATACGGCCGGCGAGCGCGTTCGCCACCCTTGCGTCGAACGCCGTCGTCTCGCGAACCGCTCCGGAAACGACCATCTCGACGGCCTCGTCGAGCAGCGGCAGGACTTCCCTCGTCACGAATCGCTCGAACCCGTCCGCGTCCGCCGTTTCTATCCGGTCGCTGACGGTCCCGAGCCGTCCGCGGAGCCGACTCGCAAGCGACGGGTTCTCGTCGCGAGCCGGGGGCAGAACGGCCGCGAAGTAGTCGCTCCCGTGGCGCGCGTGCAACACCGCGTCCTCGCGGCGACCCTCTGCCAGTAGCGTCGCTGCCGACGTCAGATGGCCGCGCACCTCCTCGACGTTGCGCACGTACGACACGTCCGAGTCAGCGGTCCCCGCCCCGTGGTCGTGACCGTGTTCCTCACTCTCCTGCGTGTCGGCTCCCGTGATGCCGCTCGCCGCTCCGGCCGCGAGTGCTGTGCTCAGTGTGGCGATTCCTCCGAGTAAACCGCGTCTGCTCGGCATACTCGTTTAGGTGTGCCTAAAATATATGAATCCGTCGAATCTTTTGGCCTGCCTAAATTCCCGCCGACAGATTCCCATGGTGACAATCCTGAACCTAACTCGCTGCGAACACGCCGAGTGCGTCGTCGAGTCCCGCGTCACTGCGAACGGGTCGGTCACTCGCCGGCGAACAGCGCGTAGAAGATGGCGGCGAAGCCGAGCGCCGTGAACGTGCTCTCCACGACGAACGCGGTCTGTCGCGGCACGGGCGCGAACGTGTCGATGGCCCCGGCGAGGAACGCCCCCATCGTGATGATCCCGAACCCGAGCGCGAGCGCGCCGAGTGGCTCCGCGTCCGTCCGCCGATACGCCTTGTAGCTGTAGTACGTGATCACGGCACCCAACGCGAGCGTGAGCGTCTTGAGCGCCGCGACGACGAGTGGATGTGTCATGTCGAATCTCGCACCTCCTGCCACAGTTCTGCGACCCGCTCCTCGGGCGCGCGCCGCGGACGGTCTATCTCGAGTTCGAACTCGCGGTCGTCGTCGAGCGTGACGTGGACGCCCTCGAAGTCGAGCGCGTACCGCGTCGCGTGGTGGCCGTCCGGGCGAACCTCCGTCGACTCCTCGACCAGCGACGCCGCCGCGAGCAGGTCGAGCTTCCGGTACACCGTGGACCGCGGGATGTCACACGCCGCCGCGAGTTCGTCCGCCGTCTGTGGCGCGTCGAGCGCGCTGACGATGCTGCGACACGCCGGGTCGTCGAGCGCATCGAGCACCGCATCCAGCCCCGGGTCGTCCGTCCCGAACAGGTCGGTCACGGCGTCTCACCGTCCGCGTCGAGGTACTCCGCGAGAAGTCGTCGCTCTGCGCGCCGGAGCGTCTCGCTGACCGTCGACTTCGCGAGGTCGAGTGCGGTCGCCAACTCGGCGAGCGAGCAGTCGCGGGGGGTCTCGTAGTAGCCTCGTTCGACGGCGACGCGAGTGACGCGCCGCTGGCGGGGCGTGAGCGGGTCGGCCGCGTCGACGCCCGCGGTCACCGTCTCCACCTCGAACTCGATGCCGGCCTCGTCGAACTCGTCGGCCAGCGCCGAGAGCGCGTCGTTCGACGCGACCACCGACCAGCGGGCCGTTCCGGCGACGACGGTGAAGGGGAACTCGGGCGGCGTGCCGGCCGCCACGGCGACGTGGAGCGATTCAGCCGCCTGCGTCGTGACGCGACACACTGCGCGGTCGCCCTCGCGGTCGAGTACGTCGAAGGCCGTCACCTTCTCGGCGTCGGCCGCGGTCGCGACGACGGCCGGGAGCACGTCGGGCGCGGCGACGGTCGCGACGAGCGTCGCAGGGTCGCCAAGCGCCGCAGTCCGGATCCGCAGCTGCGCCGACTGGTGTGTCCGGGTGACGCGGCCGAGCCACGAGTCGCGCGGCAGCGTCACGGTCAGGCGTGCGCGTGGCATCGGCTCCGTCCGGTCTCGCTCGCCGAGCTACATTACCCTGCCGAAGGCGGCCCGACGGGCTGGCCCTTACTTAAACACTCACCCGAACACGTTCACGTTCTCGTCACGCCCTGAGACTCAGCGGCGGGGGCTACAAGGGGCGTGCTCGAAGCGGCTGGTATGACACGGCGAATCGGTGCACCGGGGGACGGTATCACGCGACGGGAGTTCGTTGCCGCGACCGGAACGGTCGGTGTGACGGCCGTGGCCGGCTGTACGACCACGACCGAGCCGACGGTCGAGGAGCGCGGCGCGACCCGCGCGACTGAGGGACAGTCGACGCTGCCGGCCACGAAGCCACCGGAGGTCGTCGACCTGAACGAGCGAGGCGGGTCGGTGACGCTCCGGACGGTGAAGGCGACACACGCGGCCCATCCCGGCGAGACGATGGGCGGCCCGGTCGAACTGCCGGTCGTGTGGGCGTGGCAGGCCGACGACGGCGAGCCGTCGGTGCCCGGGCCGGTGTTGCGCGTCACCGAGGGCACGGACTTCGAGGTGACGCTCGACAACAGCGACACGGCGATGCCACACACGTTCCACGTCCACGGTCTCCAGAAGACGTGGGAGAACGACGGCGTACCGACGACGACGGGCATCACCGTCGGTCCGGGCGAGACGCACACGTACCAGTTCACCGCCAACACGCCCGGCACCCACCTCTACCACTGTCACTACCAGACGCCGCGCCACATGGAGATGGGAATGTACGGCACGCTCCGGGTCGACCCCGAGGGGTACGAGCCGGCCGACAAGGAGTACTTCATGACGGTGAAAGACTGGGACAGCCGGCTCTCCCGGCAGCTGGCCGGGCAGGACGCGACGTTCGACGTGACGAACCGCCGGCCCGACGTGTTCACCGTCAACGGGAAGGTGGCACCGCGGACGCTCCATCCGGAGGACGGCTCGCCCGTCGTCGTCGAGCGGGGTGACACGGTGCGGCTCCACTGGACCAACGCGGGGTTCATGAGCCACCCGCTGCACACCCACAACCACCGGTTCCGGGTGGTCGAGCGCGACGGCTCGCCGGTGCCCGAGGCGGCTCAGTACGAGCGCGACGTGCAGAACATCGCGCCCGCCGAGCGGTACACCGTCGAGTTCGAGGCGGACGCCGACCCCGGGATATACCTCATGCACTGTCACAAGGTGGACCACGTCACCAACGGCGCGTCGTATCCCGGCGGAATGCTCTCGGGCATCGTGTACAAGCAGGCGATGGACACCGACATCTTCCGGCGACTGATGGACTACGCCGGCTACGAGGGGTAACATGCCGACGCGACGCGCCTTCATGACTGCGATGGCCGGCGCGGGGGCGGCGGGCGTCGCCTCGCGTCCGGTCGCGGCCGCGGGGACGGACCTCACCGAGTGGCTCGCAGAGACCGACGACGCCGGCTCCGTCGTCGACCGCACCGGGAACAGCGAGGTGACGGTCACGGTCGGCGCGGGCGGCAACGGCGGCGCGTTCGGCTTCGGGCCGCCCGTCGTCCGCGTCGACCCTGGCACGACGGTGACGTGGGAGTGGACCGGCAACGGCGGCAGTCACAACGTCGTCGCCGCGGACGGCGCGTTCGAATCGCAGCTACAGGGCTCGCAGGACGCGACGTTCAGCCACACGTTCGAGTCGACCGGCGTGAGCAAGTACTACTGCGGCCCTCACAAGGCGATGGGAATGCGCGGTGCGGTCGTCGTCGGAGACGAGGCGGTGACACTCCCCGGCGACGGAACGCCGACGCCCACCCCGGAGTCAGCGTCGGGTGACGAACCACGGTCGTTCGACGGCTGGCTCGCGAACACGAGCAACTACGACGGCGTCGTCGACCGGACCGGCGAAGACACGGTGACCGTCGAAGTCGGCGCGCCGGGGAACGGCGGTCAGCTGGCGTTCGCCCCCGCGGCCGTCCACGTCTCGCCCGGGACGACCGTTCGATGGGAGTGGGTCGGTCCGCGCCGCTACGACGTGGCCGACCCCGAGTTGGGTTACGAGTCAGCACAGGTCGCGGACGAGGGGTACGGCTACGCCGTCGAGTTCGGCGGCGACGGCGTCTCGAAGTACGAGTGCACGGAGTACGGCGACCGCGGGATGCGCGGGGTCGTCCTCGTCGGCGACGGGCCACGAGAGACGCTGAGCTGGCGCGGTCTCGGCGCGGCCGGCATCGTCGGCACCGTGCTCGCCGCCCCGCTCGCGCTCGGCGTCCGACTTCACGGCCGAACCGCCACGCGGCCGGGGAAATCGTTCGGAGACGACGAGTGACCATCTCTTAGTACCGCCGGCCGCTACCGGATTCCGTGTGGGTGGTGTGGGAGGTCCTGCCGACGGTCGCGTGGCGGATCGCCAAGGTGACGGCGTTCATCGCGCTGGGGGTGAGCCTCGCGAACCTGCTCGTCGCCTTCGGCGTCGCCGAGCGGGTCGCCCGCGTCTCGAAGTATCTCACTCGTCCCGCCAATCTCCCCGACGCGGTTGGCACGGCCATCGTCACCACCGCGGCCTCGACCACCGCCGGCTACGGGATGTTGGCCGAGTTCCGCGAGTCCGGCCGGCTCTCCGACCGCGCGACGCTCGTGGCCGTGAGCATCAACACGTTCTTCGGCTTCGTCCAGCACATCTTCACCTTCTACGCGCCCGTCCTGATACCCATCCTCGGGCTGGAGGTCGGCCTGCTGTACGTCGGGTCGCGCGCCGCTATCGCGCTCGCTATCACGCTGACGGGCGTGGTCGCGGGCGCGGTGCTGTTGCCGGCGGGGACCGCGACGCCGCGCGCGGTGGAGACCGACGGCGGCGAGACCGAACGCGGCGATGGAGCCGACCCCGACCCCGACGAGCCAGCGCGGCCGACCGATGTCGGCACGGAGTATCCGGGGACTGTGGGCGGGAAACTCCGCTACGCCGTCCGCGAGGGGTACGCGAAGACGCGCGACATCCTCCCGCGGTTGGCCGGTATCTACGCGGTCGTCGCCGTCCTCACCGCGAACGTGGACGTGACGCGGGCAACGAGCGCGGCCGAGCCGCTGGTGTCGGTGCTCGGGCTTCCGGGGGCCGCGGTGCCCGTGGTCGCGGTGTTCACGCTCGACACGACGAACGGCGCGCTGTTCCTCGCCTCCCTGCCGGCGGACACCTTCACGCCCGAAGGCGCGGTGGCGACGATGCTCGTCGGGGGTATCGTCTCCTTCGCCGTCTCCACGTTCAAGCGCTCCATCCCGTTCCAGTACGGCATCTGGGGCGCGGAGTTCGGCTCGAAGGTGATCGTCGTGAACACGACGCTGAAGGTCGGATTCATCGCGAGTGCAGTCGGCCTGCTGCTCTACGGCCCCGTCTGACCCGCCGGATCGTGGCACTTTATACATGGACGACCATGTAAGAATACGAAGATTCATTACATACCCGTCCATTCGGGCGGATACAGATGCTCGCTGTACGCACGCTTCGCCGCTAATCCTCCGAGTTCCAGTACAGTCTGTAATCGATCTGCTTCGACCCACATGAGCACGACCACATCCACGACGCGACCCCGAGCCGGCAGCCGGACCGAGACGCGAACCGACGACGCCCGCTGGACCGACGAGCGGCGTCTCACGACCACTACCGCCCCGCGCACGTTCGACTACTGCCGTCCCGAGCGGCTCCCGAACGCGACCGACGACACCAACGCCTCCGTTCCGCGCTAAGGCTCCTCGTCGACGAGGACGCGCGCTTCGCCGTCGAGCACGACCTCGCCGTCGTCCGTCCGGACTACCGTCGTCAGCCGGTAGCGGCCCTCGGACCGATTCTCGACGACTTCGAGTTCGGCAGTGACGCGCTCGCCCGGCCGGACGGGCGCGGTGAACTCACAGTC
Organism: Halobacteriales archaeon QH_7_66_36; assembly: GCA_003021175.1. Lineage (GTDB taxonomy): Archaea > Halobacteriota > Halobacteria > Halobacteriales > Haloarculaceae > Halosegnis. Next base: position 13,309 of record PXQV01000017.1, read on the forward strand.
CTGTCCGAGATAGATACCCATCCCGGGGAGTCGCGCGACGGCGGCGGAGACGACGCCGGCCGTGAGCATCCCGTGGACGATGCGGCCGCCGAAGCGCGTCTCTCGGGCGTACTCGTCGTCGAGGTGGAGCGGGTTGGCGTCGCCGGTCGCCTTGGCGAACGCCTCGAGGTCGGCGTCCGAGAGCGTCTTCTCGAAGGTGAACGTCTCGCCCACCGACAGCGAGAGGTCGCCGGCCTGCGGCCACGGTTCGCTCGTCCGGCCTGCCTCGCGCCGCGTCTCGCTGTCCTCGAACCGCCAGTCGACCGCGTCGTACAGGTCGCCAGGGTCGACCGACGGCACCTCGCTCTCGCGGTCGCGCTCCGTGGCGTACGGGAGGACGTACGCCAGATCCGTCGCCGTCAACACGCCGGCGAGACCGTCGTTCTCGACGACGAGCAGGTGGTGGACGCCGTGGTCGCGCATCGTCGCGGCCGCCTGCGTCGCGGTCGTCCCCGGTTCGACGGTGACGAGCGACTCGGTCATCACGGCGGCGGCCCGCTCCTCGTCGAGATCGACGCCCTCCGCGACGGCCTGACTCAGGTCTCGCCCGGTGACGATACCGACCGGTACGTCCGCCTCGTCGGTCACGACGACGGAGCCGACGCTTGTGCCGTAGAGATACTCGGCGACGGCGCGCATCGGCGCGGCCGGCCCGACGGTCTCGACATCCGTGCTCATCAGTTCGCGAGCGGACAGCGGCGGTGACATGTCGGGGGCGACGTGGGGTGGCTACAAGAACTATCCGGACAGACCTCGACCGCTGTTCGACGGTGGCGGTAATGTTCACATACGCGGGTCGCCGCTCGACTGCGAAACCGCGCGGGGGCTTTCTACATCACGGTGGTGGCTCATCCAACTGAATTGCTCTTATCAGAACACTACCCTGACGACCCGGACAGGATTTACACCGAGCGAAGCCGCATTTGGTACGTGACCGACGAGTCGGCGGAGCTGTCGGACGCGGAGATACGGATCCGGCTCCGGTTCCTCCGGATACAGGAGCGGACGGCGAACGTCGAGAACAGGGAAGCCATCGCTCGGAAGATAGCCGAACTCGAAGCGCGGCTCGACTAGCCGTCGACGAACAGCAGCGTCGCCACTCCGAGCAGGATTGCGGCGACGTACGCCGGCTGCGCGCCCGCGAACGCGAGTAGCTCCGCGACTGTCGCCTCCGGTCCGACGCCGAGATACGTCGCCGCGGTCCCTCCGACGGCGACGAGGCCGCCGGAGAGTCGAAGCGGGTGATCACTCAGCCACCGACCGACCGCCGCGACGGGACGCGTGAGGAAACTCATCTACCCCTCCGTTTCGTGTGGAACGGCAAAAAGTCGCGTACGACGGCCGGACGACGCGCGTCAGACGCCGGTCACTCGGGCGTCACGAGACCCCGCTCCGCGAACAGGTCGAGCAGTGCCGGCATCGACGCGACCACGTCGTCACAGGCCGGTTCGACGGCCGGTTTCGGCTCGAAGCCGACGGCGAGTCCCGCGACCGCCAGCATCGGGAGGTCGTTCGCGCCGTCGCCGACGGCGACCGTATCGGCGATCGGAACGCCGCGGTCGGTCGCCAACCGTTCGAGCGCGTCGTCCTTCGTCCCCTCGACGAGCGGCCCCTCCACCTCGCCGGTGAGTTCGCCGTCGGCGGGGAGTCGGTTCGCCACGACGGTGTCGACCGTCGTCCCGGCCCGGGCGAGCGCGGCCTCCACGCCCGTCTCGAAGCCGCCGGTCAGGATGGCGACGGTGTGGCCGGCCGCTCGGAGTGCGTCGATGACGTCGCTCGCGCCGTCTCGGAGCACGACCTGATCCCACGCGGCTGCGGCTTCGTCCTCGGGAAGCCCCTCCAGCAGGACCGCCCGCTCGCGGAGCGACGTGGCGTAGTCGATCTCGTCGTTCATGGCGCGGTCGGTGATCGCTGCCATCTCGTCGGCGACGCCGCGGCGGTCGCCGAGCAGGACGGTCATCTCGGAGTCCGAGAGCGTCCCGTCGAAGTCGAAGGCGACGAGCATGCGCCCGCTCCGCCCGGCGACCGTATGAACGGTGCGGTCCAGCGGCTCCTCCGCGTTCGAATCTCGCCGACGACCCGACACGGACGAACCGTTACCGCCACTGAACTCAGTCGGCCTCCCTGCCTGCGTCACTCGGTGTCACGGAAGAAAGGGTTAACCACGGCAGGCCCGGCCCTCCGCACGTGAAGGTACTCGTCACGGACCCCATCGCGGACGCCGGTATCGCCCGACTCCGCGACGCCGGCCACGACGTAGAGACGGGCTACGATCTCGGCGGCGAGCAGTTGCGCAACGCGGTCGCCGACGCGAACGCGCTCGTCGTCCGCTCCGGCACCGAGGTGACACGCGACCTGTTCGAGGCGGCCGACGACCTCGTCATCGTGGGCCGCGCCGGCATCGGCGTCGACAACATCGACATCGAGGCGGCGACGGACCACGGCGTCGTCGTCGCGAACGCGCCGGAGGGGAACGTCCGCGCGGCCGCGGAACACACCGTCGCGATGGCGTTCGCGACCGCTCGCTCGATCCCGCAGGCGCACGTCCGCCTGAAGAACGGCGAGTGGGCGAAGAGCGACTATCTCGGCACGGAACTCAACGGCAAGACGCTGGGCGTGGTCGGCTTGGGCCGCGTCGGACAGGAAGTCGCCAAGCGGCTCGGCTCGCTCGGCATGGAGCTGGTCGCCTACGACCCGTACATCTCCGAGGAGCGCGCCGACCAGCTCGGCGCGGAACTCGCGGAACTGGACGAGACGCTCGACCGCGCGGATTTCCTCACCATCCACACGCCGCTCACGCCGGAGACGGAGAATCTCGTCGGCGAGGAAGAGCTCGCGGCGATGGACGGCGGCTACGTCGTCAACTGCGCTCGGGGTGGCATCGTCGACGAACCGGCGCTGGCCGCGGCCGTCGAGGACGGCACGCTCGCGGGGGCGGCACTCGACGTGTTCGGCGAGGAGCCCCTGTCGTCCGACTCGCCGCTGCTCGACGTCGACGACGTGGTCGTCACGCCGCATCTGGGCGCGTCCACCAGCGCGGCACAGGAACACGTCGCCACATCAATCGCCGAGCAGGTGCTCGCGGCGTTCGCCGGCGAACCGGTGGTGAACGCGCTGAACGCGCCGTCGATGGACGAGGCCGCGTTCCCCCGCGTCGAACCGTACATCGACATCGCGGCGACGGCCGGCAAGATCGCCGTCCAGCTGCTCGACGACCGCATCGAGGGCGTCGAGGTGACGTACGCGGGCGACATCGCCGACGAGGACGTGGATCTGGTCACCGCGAGCGCGCTGAAGGGCGTCTTCGAGCCCTCGCAACTGCAGGTCAACAGCGTCAACGCGGGCCAGATAGCCGAGGAGCGCGGGATCGACGTCTCCGAGACGAAGCGCCACCAGTCCGAGGACTTCCAGAGTCTTGTCACCGTCTCTGTGCAGGGGACAGACGACGCCGTCCCCGTCTGTGGCACGCTGTTCGCCGGTGACGACCCGCGTATCGTGCGCGTCGACGGCTACCGCGTCGACGCCGTCCCCGGCGGCCGGATGGTCGTCGCGCGTAACACGGACGAACCGGGCGTCATCGGCCGGATCGGGAGCGCTATGGGCGAGTACGACATCAACATCGCCGGCATGTTCAACGCCCGCGAGACCATCGGCGGCGAGGCGATGACCGTCTACAACGTCGATCAGGAGATCCCGGAAGCCGCACGCGAGGGACTGCTCGCCGACGGGCGCATCAGCGACATCACCTACATCGAACTGAACGGGCGGGACGACGCGGACGAGTAGGGCTTCGCGCCGGCTACGACTCCGGATGGCAGAACCGCATCGCCTCCCGGACGCCGTCGCGCTGGCCGATGAGCGTGATACGGTCGCCGTGCTCCAGTTCCAGGTCGGCCTCGGGAACCTGTGTCTCGCCGTCCCGCGCGACGAGCGCGATGAGCGTCCCCGCGGGGAGGTCCGGTCCCACGTCGTCGATACTGCGGCCGATGAGCTCGTCGCTCGTCACCTCGATCTCCTGCACGTCGCCCGAGCGGCCGAGTTCGCCCATCCAGTCGGCGAGCGCGGGCCGCTCGATGGCGTTGTCGAGCGCCTGGGCCGTCGCGAGCGACGAGGAGATGGTGCGGACGCCGAGGTCCTCGAACGCCTCGACGTTGTCGGGGTTGTTCGCCCGCGCGATGATGGTCTCGGTGTCGAACTTCGAGTCGGCGAGCTGTGCGACCAGCAGGTTCACGTCGTCGTCGCCGGTCGCGGCGGCGACGATGCGGGCGTTGGCCGCGCCAGCCGCACGTAACACCTCCGTGTCCGTGCCGTCACCGATGTGGACGGTGTGGCCCTCGTTGCGGACCTGCTCGACGGTTGCTTCGTCGTGCTCGATGATGACGACGTTCTCTCCCCTATCTTCGAGGCGGTCGGCGAGCGCTCGGCCCACCCGCCCGCCTCCGATGACGAGTACGCGCATTGGTATGATGTCGAGGAAGCCGGCGATGTACCGCGCGAGGCCGCCCTCGAATACGACCGTCGCGAGGATGGTGAGGAACACGACCCCCACGAGGAGGGTCGCGCTCGATTCGAGTTGTGCCGCCTGTGCCGCCTCACCGGCGGTTCGTAGCTCCGCCGCTCGGGTCTGGAGTTGGATAGCGAACAGCGTCGCGACCGACGCCGGGATGATGCCGCGCGGGCCGACGAAGCTCATGAACAGCTTCTCGCCGCGCGTGAACCGGTCGCCGACCGTCGAGAGGAAGACGAGCGCCGGGCGGATGACGAGCGCGACGGCCGCGACGACCGCCAGTCCCGGAAGCCCCAACCCGATGAGGTCCTCGAACCGAAGCAGCGCCGCCAGCGCGATGAAGACGAAGGAGAGGACGACCAGCGTGATGTCACCCTTGAACTCGGCGATGTCCTCCTCGTACGGGACGCCGAGGTTACCGAGAATGACGCCCGCCGTGGCGACGGCCGCCACGCCGGCCTCCGCGAACACGGTGTCGGCGATAGCGTACGCGACCAGCGCCCCCGCGAGCACGAGCAGGCGAGCGTTCTGCGGGGCGTTCCCCGGCGAGAGGTCGATGTATCGCAGCAGATACCAGACGACGAGCGCGACGACGACACCGACCAACAGCCCCACGCCCAGTCGCTCGGCAAACAGCGTGAGGAAATCCAGCGGTGAGGTGCTCGTCGTGACGATGACCTCGAAGACGACGACGGCGATGATAGCCGCCGTCACGTCGTTGACGATCCCCTCCGTCTCCAGTGCGGTTTCGACGTGGTCGCGGGCGGGCACCACTTCGAGTATGGGCGTGATGACCGTCGGCCCGGTCGCGACCAGCAGCGCCCCGATCAGAAACGAGATGTCCCACGGGGCGTCGAAGGCGAACTTCGTGACGGCGGCGGTTCCGACCAGCGCCATGAGCGCGCCCACGGTGACGAGTCGCGTGTTCTCCGCAGGGGCCTCGCGGAGCTTCTCGATCCGCAGGTGGAACGCCCCCTCGAAGACGATGATCGCAACGGAGAGGCCGACGATGGCCGGCAGTGCATCACCGAACGACGACCGAGTGATCACACCCAACCCTTCGGGGCCGAGCGCGATGCCGGCCGCGATGAGGAAGACGATGCTCGGCACCTCGAACCGGTCGGCGAGGATCTGTGCCCCGACGCCGAGGCCGATGATGGCCGCAACACTGGGAATGAGCAGACTCGATCCGCCAGCCATCAGACACCCTCCATCGTCATCGATTTTGCCGTCGGCGCTAATAAACGTCCGTATCCCGACAGAGGTGGTGCCCAGATGCGCGGGGCGTCGCTCGGTCAAGAACCCGTGTCGGGTGGGATCAAAAGAGCCGATCGAGCGACCGGGCGCTTTCTACCCCCCGCTGTCCGGCTGATCTCCGAACTCACGTATCCGAGTTTTCCATCGCTCGCGTGTATCTGTAGTAGAGCGAGCGCATCGTCCGGTCGGTATCACGTCCCATCAGGACGGTAACGTTCTTTTCTCCGACCAACGTCTCCTGCACCGGCTCGAACAGTAGGTCGCGCAGTCCGAACTTCCGCTCCGGCGAGCCAATCGACGTGAAGTCGTGATTCTGCGCCTCTTCGATGATAACAGCAGTCGGGTCCGTGGCCTCACGGAGCTCAGTTTCGAGCTCTACCTCCGAGCCGAGGACGTGCTCTGTGAACGTCAGCAGGCCTCTCGCATCACTCCGCTCCTCCGCGGACGCGTCCGGGGAAACGACGTGCAGTACCGTAACCGATGCATCGAACGCGCGAGCGACCGCCCGAGCGGCCTCCGAAGCGAGCGCAGCGTGCGGCCCTGTCCCCACCGGCAGGAGTATCGACTCGACCGGCTTTGCGGTCGATTCGGCCAACGAGGCGACGGTATGGCCTTCGACGTCCGGGACGTACAGCGCACCTGTCCCCGCTCGGCCGCCGATGTTCTCCACGAACACGTCACACTCGGCCTCGTCGACTACTGTATCAATCGTGTTTTTGCCCAGCAACCGGCTCTCCTCGAATCCGGCCCCTCGGAGGAGAAGGACAGCCGTCCCGTTACTGCCGAGCGCGGCGAGGATCCCTTGTGTCGTGTCGGTCACGACTCGTACCAGCGCGCGCACCGATACCGCTGGGTCGATATCCTCCGCGACGTTCACTATCTGCGCCAACTGCGTCTGTCGCTCGGTGACGGTTTCGGGGATAGATCGCTCGTCTCTGTCTCCGTCATCAGACCGCGTGTACTCTCGCACCCGTTCGGTCGTGGTCTCGTCAGCGACCTCCGTAATCCCAAGCAGGAGCACCCGTCCGTCGTTGTCATTGGCTAGCGCTATCGCCGTCTGAAGGAACCGGCGAGCGTTGATCCCGGTATCGCCGTCGAACAGGTCACTGACGACTGGCACTACGACGGTGTAATCCGGCCGACGGATGACCCCTCCACCGTATCCGTGCGAATCCGCCTCGGATTCAGCTGACACCGCCGGAACGGTAATCGGAACAGTGGCCTCGCTGTTGTCTGACATACTCAGCCCTTCGTGAACGCATCCGTGATACGGTCGCTGGCCCCGCCCTTTGCGAATATCGTCACCGTATCGCCCGCCTGAATGTCGGACTCCCCGCGCGGGATGTGCAGTTCGTCGTCACGGACGATTGCCACGATCACTGTCTCCTCCGGGAGAAGGCCGTTGGCATCGGCGTCGACCAGAGTGAGTCCGGCGATTGGAGCTCCCTCGTCCACCGTCAGTTCGAAGATCTCTCCTCCGGCCCCGACCTGCATGGAATCCTGAATCGCTGGTCGCTGCACGGCACGGTAGAGATACTGCCCGTTGAGTTCGTGTGGGCTTTCGACGACGTTCACGCCGAGGTTCCCGAACAGCTCCATGTGTTGCGGCTCGTTTATCGAACTCACGAGCGTCTCGACGTCGTACTGTTTCCCGAGCATCTGAATCATGAGGTTCACGGAGTCGTTTTCCGTCGTGGAGATCAACGCATCGGACTCCTGTACCCCTGCTTCGAGCATGATCTCCTCGGAGGCCGCGTCCGCGTTAATGACCATGCAGTCGTAGGTCGCGCTCGCCGCCTCGGCGAGTTCCTGGTCCCGTTCGACGACGACGACCTCGTGTTCGTCCTGGGTTGCGAGTTCGATGACTTTGCTTCCGGTGCGGCCTGCGCCGACGACGATGATGTACATGTGTGCGTGTGAGATGTCTGCTGGTTAGCTGGCGATGCGCTCGATCGGACCAGAACGGCGGGGTGGTCCGGGAACGTCGAGCACGGGCGTATCAGAAACGGTCGACTCGTGCATACAGGTCACCGCCTGAGGATGCTGTTCAGCAGCACCAACACGGGAATGATCTCGAGTCGTCCCACCCACATCTGGAAGATGAACAGGACCTCCGCGATAACCGGCATTTCCGGTCCAGTGATGCCGGAGGAAAGCCCGACAGTCCCCTGTGCGGTCGCCACCTCGAAGATCGCGTCCGCGAGCGTGAAGTCCGACGGTAAGACCGCCAAGAGCAGGAACAACGAGAGCCCCAACAGGAGGAGGTAGGTGAACGCGAAGGTCGCCGCGGCGCGTATCTCGTCGTTCGCCTCGTCGGCCTTGGATATCTCCTCCCCGATTCGGAGGTCGTCGACGGCGTGCTCCGGGAGGAACACGCGAGTCACCTCCCAACTGATCCCGCGGGCGATGACGTAGCCCCGAATGATCTTGATCCCGCCGACGGTCGCGCCGGCGGCCCCGCCGAGGAGCATCGCGCCGAAGACGATGAAGATGACAGCCCCGTTGTTCCAGTCACCGATGGCCGACGTCTGCCAGCCGGTCGTCGTCTGTGCGCTGATGAACTGGAACAGTCCGTCCCGGAACGCCTGACTCGTCGCCACTCGCCCGAGATACCCGACCGGATCACCGCTGTACGGGACGCCGACCCATCGTGCGAGAAACGCCGTCAAGCCTACCACACCGACGACGAACAGGCCGAACAGCACCCTGACCTGCGAATCTCGCGTGAACTCACGGATGTCACGCTCGGAGACGACTCCGTAGTAGACCGGAATCGAGATCGCGCCGGTGATCATCGCCGGGATGTGGACGATCTCCATCGCGTAGGAGTCGTAGCCGGCGATGGAATCGTCCAGCGTACTGAAGCCGCCGGTGGACTGCCCGGTCATCGCGTGGTTGATCGCGTCGAACAGCGTGTTCTCGATACCGTATCCGGGTTGCACGAGGAACGTTGCGGCTGCGAGATAGACGGCGACCAGCGCAGTGACGCCGATGTATATCTTCCAGATCGCACGGGCAGTCCCCGCGATACTCGGCCGTAACTGCTCGCTTCGCGCCTCTGACTGGTACAGCGAGAGCCCTGCCGTGCCACGCGGCTGTCGGAGGATCGCGAGCGAGAGAACGATCATCCCCGCCCCACCGATCCACTGCATCTGGGAGCGATACCAGAGGAAGCCGTGCCCGACGGACGGCTCGTGGACGCTCATCGTCAGGCCGGTGGTCGTGTATCCGCTCATGCTCTCGAAGAAAGCGTGGAGCGGGTTCCGGAAGTTGAGGAGACTCGACTGATAGTTCGCACCCACGGGAACGAAGGATTCGAGCACCGCCGGCGGCGTGATATACGCCGCGATGACGAACGGGAGGGCCCCGAATGCCGCCGTGGCGAACCACCCGAGCGCGGCGACGATCATCGCGTGATGGCGCTTTGGTTCCGGGGCGTCCTCACACAGCTTGTAGGCGGCCCCGCCAGCGAGTGCCGTAACCCCCGCCGCAATCAGGAACGACAGCGCACTGTACCACTCCTGATAGAGCAGGGAGACGAGCAGCGGTACCAGCATCAGCCCGCCGATAAGCACCTGAAGCGCACCGATGTCCCTCACGACTGTCTTCGTAGCTGCCACAGCACCGAATCGACCGGCTGACGAAGCAGACATGGTATTATCGTTCCACCGTCTGGTCTTCGTAATGACCGAAAACGTCCGTGAGCTCCGGTTTCGCTCCCTTCGATGAGTAGACGGTCAACAGGTCACTCGCCTCGATCCGGGTGTCGCCTCGGGGTGTCAGCGGTCTGTCTCGGCCCTCCCGCTCGATGGCAACGATCAGCGCGTCCCCCGGCAGAAGATTCGCGTTGTCAGCTTCTGTGAGCGTCTTTCCCGCGATTGGGGCGTCCTCCGTCACCGCGATTTCGAAGACTTCTGCCTCGTCGCCTATCTGCATGTAGTCGACGATCGCGGGTCTAACGACCGCTCGGTAGAGGTAGCCCGCGATGAGCTGTTGCGGGTTTTCGATCGTGTTCACGCCGATCTGACGGAAGAGGCTCATGTGCTCTGCAGTGTGAACGACCGACGTAATCCTCGGAACGTCCGACCCCTTTGCGAGCAGACAGACCATGACGTTCGTGGCGTCCTGATTGGTCGTCGAAATGATCGCATCAGCCTGCGCGGCACCGGCATCGGCCAGCGTCTCCTTCGCGGTCGCGTCCGCGTTGAGCACCATGCAGTCGTACTCGCCCGCTACTGAGTCGGCTCTCCGTGTGTCCCGTTCGATGACAGCCACTTCGTTTCCGGAGCGGGTCGCGATGTCGATCAGTGGGGTGCCGATGTTGCCCGCCCCGACGATGATGATGTACATGTGCGATCTTTATTGCATAACCGTATCCCGGATCCAGATGCCCGTCGAGACCGCTGTGGAGCACCCAAGATCCGATCACGGAGTCTGTCTATCCCACCGTGAGTTCTCCTCTAACAATAAGGATTGGCTTTCTGTTTCGTCAAAAGAAAATTTTGTCCCTCAAATTTTGCTAAAGCGAAATAATATCAAGCGGTCAAAATAATCGGTCGCAAATCGACCCCCGCATAGATCCGACACGATTGACCTCCGTTACCAGAACGTTGCGCGGGCAGGAAATGTTGAGTCGGGATAGTTACAATCGCTGTGATCACACGAGCGACAGGAAAGACACTTTATACCGCGAATCGTAGCTACTCTATGGCACAGCGCATCGACGAGATCGATAAACGCATCCTCTATTATTTATCCGTAGATGCCCGGAATACGACGACATCTGATATCGCCGAAGAGACCGAAGTCACCCCGGCGACGATCCGGAATCGGATCGAACAGCTCGAAGAGCACGGAATTCTCCGAGGCTACTCTGCCGACATCGATTACAAGGCCATCGACTCGTACGTGAAGTATCAGTTTAGATGTACGGCCGCTATTCCGGATCGTAAGCGACTCGCTCAGTCTGCGCTGGAGATTCGCGGGGTACTGACGGCCAGAGAGCTGATGGCAGGCTCTTCGAACTTATCGATTACCGCCGTCGGAGCCGACACTAACGAGATCACGCGAATCGCTCACAAGCTCTCCGATCTCGGGGTAGCAATCGACGACGAAAGCGTGGTCGAAGACGAATACCACACGTCGTACAGTCCGTTCGGACCGGAAGACGTGCCGAAGGAACCATCCTTGACGGACTTCATGAGCCTCGCCGGAGACGCAGAAGTCGTCGAGTTCACCGTCTCTGAGGGGGCCAAAATCGCGAATTCGAGTATCGAACAGGCTGTCAGTAACGGTCTCTTGGCCGATGAGGTCCTCGTCGTCGGCATTGAACGGGACGGCGACGTGCTCACACCCAGAGGAGAAACCGTCATTCAACCGGGGGACGTCGTCTCCCTGTTCTCGAAATCCTCGCTGGAAAAGGACTCTCTGGAAGTGTTTGGCATGTAAGCCCGATGCTGTTGGGAATAAGCCCGGAAGAGCCGACGCAGCCAGCGGCTTGACTCCCACGAGCGGCGACGGCGGTCTGTGCGCGGCACAGTACGGTCGCCCGGATTACTCGGCGTCGAGATACCGGAGGACGCCGCGGACGTTCATCGCTGCCTCCGTGCGGACCTTCCGCTCGCTCCACGGCTCGATGGCCGCCATCCCCTCGGCGACCGTCTCGACGACTTCCTCGTCGCTGTCCAGTCGGTCGCGGGCCGCCTCGATGTCTTGCACCCAGTCTGTCAACACCGACTCGTAGATATCGAGTTTCTCGCCCGTCTCCGTCGGGCCGTAGTGCGCGTACAGGAGGACGGCGGGGTCGAGTTCACGTAAGGTGTCGATGTCGCTGAGACAGCCTTCGAGGTCGAACGTCGGCGGCGGCGAGGTGGGACGCACCTCGCCGTGTCGCTGGGCGTAGATGCCTGCGGCGTCGGCGACGAAGACGGCGTCGTCGGCCGGACTGTGAAACACCGCCTGATGCGGGGCGTGACCGGGGGCGTCGTACACGTCGAGCGTGCGGTCGCCGAGTGGTATCTCGTCGCCGCCGCGGGTCTCGGTGATGCGCGCGGCGGGGATTGGCTTCGGCTCGCGGTACAGCTCGAACTGCTCGCCGACCGCTCGCTTCGTGCCCTCCCACAGCCGCGCCGGGTCGACGAGATGCGACGCCCCGGCCTCGTGACAGAGCACCGTCGCGTTCTCACAGGCTTCGGCGAGATGGCCCGCGCCCCCCGCGTGGTCTAGGTGGACGTGTGTCGGAATGATGTACGACAGCTCGTCGCGGTCGATACCCACCTCGGCCAGCGACGCGAGCGTGTTGTCGACGTTTCCGCCGATGCCCGTGTCGATGATCGCAGGGTCGGGGGTGTCGAGCACGTACAGCGCGCCGTACTCCGCGGTCTCGTACATCCCCGTGTCGAGGTAGTACACGTCCGAGACGGACGGGTAGTCCACCTCGTAGAGGTCGCCGATTGCCATACTCGGTTTCGTGGTCTCGGGGCGCTAAAGCGTGTCCCCGGCGCTCCGGTCGCGCCCGGTGTGTGGCGGTGTCGTGCCACCGACACCCCTTTGACCGGTAGCCGAGAACGGTGGACAAATGCTGTCCCGACAGTTCGTCCGCGAGAACCCCGACGAGGTTCGGCGGGCACTCGACACGAAGGGCGTCGACGTGGATCTCGGCCGCGTCCTCGAAACCGACGAGGAGTGGCGCGCGCTCAAATCCGAGGGCGACGACCTCAGACAGGAGCGCAACCGGATCTCCTCGCGCATCGGCGAACTGAAGGCGGCGGGCGAAGACGAGGACGCCCAAGAGGCCATCGAGCGGTCGAGCGACCTGAAGGCGGACATCGAGGAGGTGGAGCGGCGCGCCGACGAACTCGAGGCCGAACTGGAGCGGGCGCTGTTGCGCATCCCGAACGTCCCGCACGAGGACGCCCCGGTCGGCGACGACGAGAGCGACAACGTCGAACTCCGCCGCGAGGGGTTCGACGACCTACGTGACCTGCCAGAGGAGGTCGTCCCGCACTACGATCTGGGCGAGGACCTCGACATCCTCGACTTCGAGCGTGGCGCGAAGGTATCCGGCGGCGGCTTCTACTTCACGAAGGGTGCCGGCGCGCGACTGGAGCACGCGCTGATCCAGTTCATGCTCGAACTTCACCGCGAGCAGGGGTACGAGGACGTGTTCCCGCCGCTGCCGGTCAACTCGCGGTCGATGGAGGGGACCGGCCAGTTCCCGAAGTTCGTCGAGGACGCCTACCGCATCGGGGGCGCGAACGACGAATCGTACGACGAGGACGACCTGTGGCTCCTGCCGACGGCGGAGGTGCCGGTGACGAACATGTACCGCGACGAGATCCTGCTCAACGACGACCTCCCGCTGAAACATCAGGCGTACTCGCCGAACTTCCGGCGCGAGGCGGGCGAACACGGCACCGAGACGCGGGGTATCGTCCGCGTCCACCAGTTCAACAAGGTGGAACTCGTCAACTTCGTCCGCCCCGAGGAGAGCGCCGAGCGGTTCGACGGCCTCGTGAGCGAGGCGACGGCAGTTCTTGAGGAACTTGGTTTGCCCTATCGTGTGCTGGAGATGTGTACCGGCGACATGGGGTTCACGCAGGCGAAGAAGTACGACATCGAGGTGTGGGCCCCCGGCAACGACGACCCCGCCGGTCCCGAAGCGGGCGGTCGGTGGCTGGAGGTCTCGTCGGTGTCGAACTTCGAGGCGTTTCAGGCCCGGCGCGCCGGCATCCAGTACCGGCCGGAGCGCCACGAGTCGGCCGAACACGTCCACACGCTGAACGGCTCCGGGCTCGCGGTGCCGCGCACGCTCGTCGCTATCCTCGAATACTACCAGAATCCGGACGGCACCGTCGACGTGCCCGAACCGCTCCAGCCGTACATGGGTAGCGAGGTCATCGAGGGATCGGAGCCGGTCGGCGAGTCGGCCGTCGGCGCGGGCGAGCGGGAGTAGCCGCGCCCGCGTCGGCGCGAGTGCGACCGTGTGCTACTGGAGGTCCGACGGCGTGTAGACGTACAGGCCGTCGTTGGGGTACGAGCGGCCGAGCTGGTCGGCGTCCTCACACAGTAGCACGCGACCGTCGTTGGGGATGACGTACGTGTTATCGACATTCAGCGGCGTCTTGTCCGCGACGGACGCCGGGTCCGCAGCGTTCGGCCCGACGACGGCGGGTTCGAGCCGCGTCACGTCGTAGTCGTCGGTGACCGTCGCACGATACACCATTCCGCCGTCGACCTGTTCGTGACGCAGGTCGTCCTCAGTATCGGCCATGCCGGCGTTGACCTCCGCGAGACCGATGTACATATTATCGCCCGGCTGTGCGCCCTGCCGGTTGCCGTCGGTGTCGATGCCCTCCGACTTGCGGAACTCGACGGTGCCGTCCAGCTCTCTGGCCGCGGCGCGCGTCTCGAGGAACGGGACGCGACGAAGCCGCTCGTCGACCCCATCCGGACCGTTCTGCTCGTGCTGTCTGGCCCACTCGACGATGTCCTCGTCGGCGATGTAGTCCTTGTTCCCGTTCTCGGCCACCTCGCGGTCGGCCTCGGCCAGTGCCTGCTCGTAGTCGACCGCCCACGGGGTGTCCGCGTGCTGGAGGTAGTCGAACTGGTCGATGTTGTCGTACTCGGCGATCCACGACTCCACCTCGCCGTTGGTCGCCGTGCCGAGCGGTATCCATTCGAGTTCGATGACGGCGTCCTTCGCCGCCTCCGGCTCGTCCGGGACGTTCGTCCGCTTCGGCGCGTACAGCGTGCCACGGATGTCAGCCGGGTCGTCGTACTCCGGAATCGGCTCCTCGGCCTCGAACTTGTAGAAGCCGCCCTTGTCCTGTCCGTCGCTCGTTCCGAACACCGTCTGCATATCGTCGGCGACCTCCGGGAGTTCCCACGAGGCACGTCCCATCACGTAGTACTTCATCGGCTTCGGCTCCTCGCCCGTCGGGTTGCGGATGTCGAGCAGGTAGCCGTGGCGGTACTTGTTGGGGAACTTTCCGTCGCCGCCGATGGCCATCTGCGTGTTGCCCGTCTGCTGCTGGTCGAGCGGGTACGCGCCCAGATAATACGCCAGCAGTTCGACGCCGGACAGCGCCCAGTACCCCTGCACGTACCACGCATCGTCGCCGTAGAGTTCCCCGACGGCGTCCTGAATCCCGGCCGGGTTCGGTCGGTTGAAGAAGTGTCCGGCACCGCGGAGACCGACGCCCGTCTCCGCCTCGATCATGTCGCTCACGCTCGCCGTCCCGGTCGTGAGTGCGTGCGAGTACTCCTCCTCGGCCGGTATCGGCGTCCCCCACGGACTCAGGTCGCCACCGCAGTCGATGCGGGTCCCGTCCATCTCGCGGAACGCGTCGAGACTCGAGAGGTTGATCGCGTTCTCTAAGTCTGCCTCCCAGCCGTCCTCGCCGCGACTGAGCGGGATGCGACTGATTTCGCCGGGACCCTGCTCGAAGTTCGTGAACAGGTAGCCCTCGGTCCCGTCGTCGTTCGTCGCGACGAACTGGTTCATATCCGGGTTGTGGCCCAGATCGGAGTAGCGCGAGCCGTCGAAGCTGTCGACGCGCTCCCCGGACGGGGTGCGCGGGACGCCGAGTGCGCCGTCGCCGCCGTCGATCTCGTCGCCCTCCCGTGCGAGGATGTTGTAGTCGCCGGCGGCCGTGCGGAGCCGTCCCTGCTCGGCCTTGGTCGTCGGGACGGACAGTTCCTCGAAATCCTCGTCCGTGGTGTAGTTCTCGACGACGCCGATAGCGCCCTTGTCGTACGGTGCTGGGTTGTCGGTCGACGGGTGCTGGAGGCTGAACAGCAGTTCGTCCGTCTCGAACACGAACGGGCCCGTCACCTCCGCGCCGAGTGCCGTCGTGGCGAACAGCTCGACATCGCCGTCGATGTACGGAGCGTTCGCGTCGGCGTCGGAATCGGCAGCGACGGAAGGGATCCCGCCGAGGCTGGCTGCGGCAGCGGCGGCTGTACTCGATAACAACGTCCGTCTGGTGAACTCCGGCATACAGGTATCGAACCGTCGCGAACGGGTTTAATCGATTGTATGAGCGATGTATTCAACTCCGTTCCACACATACGAAGCTGTACGGATATAGTCGAGTCAATAGACGGATCACTCGGCCGCCTGCGCCCTGACCTCCGTGGCCTGCTCGCGGACGCGAGCGAGGAACCGCTCGATTCGTTGCGGCTCCGAGCCATAAAACGAGGCGACCCAGTCGACGGAGGTCTGCACGGCGAGGTACGCCGCGAGCGCGTGTTTGCCGGCCTGTACGACCTCGGGTGGCACCCCCCGGTCGCCCGTGTCGGCCTCGACGAACCCGTTGACCGCGAAGTACACGTCGGCGTACAGGCGTGCCGTCTCCGGATCGGTGAAGCTCCTGCCGACGTGTTCGGGTGCCTCGAAGCGATACGTGCTCTCGGTCGTCTCGACGATGCGTACGTCGAGCGGGTACGATTCAAGCGGCGATGGCTCACCGTTCGCAGATCGACTTCGGAACATCAGTGGCGGGAGGACAGTTCTCTGTGTGTTTAATTGGTCGTATGACTCGTCCGGACCGATATATACCGGTACGTTCCACACCCGAGACGCCGCTCAGTGGGTGTACGTCCGCAGGAGCGCGACGCGGCCGTCCTCGACTCGAAACACGTCGACGAACCGGAACCAGACGGAGCCGTCGGCCCGCCGGAGCACCCCCTCGACTGCCACCCCGTCGCTCGACCCGTACACCGCCTCGACGGCGTGGGAGGTGTCGGTTTCGGGCCGTTCCTCGCGCATGAACCGCACGAATGCGTCGACCCCGTCGAGGGTCATGTCGCCACGTTCCTGCCGGAAGTCGTCGGCCAACAGCCCGCGCAGCCGTTCGTACTCGTCGGCGTCGATGGCCTCGTAGTACGCGCGGGCGAGTTCGCGGCGATCCATATCCTGAACGCGCGCCGAGCGGCTTTAGTCCCGTCGCCAGCTATCCCGGTCGTGGACCTGCACGTCCGCTACGAGGGGGACGACGACCCCGAGAAGTGTACGGCCCGGAAGCTCGCCCGCTTCGACCTCGCCGAGCTACACCGGTCGCCGCGGTCGGTTCCGCGCGGCATCGTCCTCGACCCGCACGCGGAGCAGGCGCTCTCGCCGGCCGACGACGCCGACCTGCCGCTGGTCGCGCTCGACTGCTCGTGGGAGACGGCCGAGGCGGAGGCGTTCCGACTCGACGGTCCCCACCGCGCGCTCCCCTTCCTCGTGGCTGGCAACCCCGTGAGCCACGGGCGACCCTTCCGGCTCAATACCGCCGAGGCGTTCGCCGCCGGCTGTTACGTCCTCGGCGACGAGACGCAGGCGGAACAGCTTATGTCGAAGTTCCGGTGGGGTCACACGTTCCTCGAACTCAACGAGGAGCCGCTGGCGCGCTACGCTGACTGTGACGACTCCGAAGATGTCGTCGCCGTCCAGCAGGAGTATCTGGACATGGCCGAGGATTAGCGGCGACCGAAGCCGACCGGTGGGTCGAGCGGGCCTCTCGGGAGTCGTCCGTCGGGTTCGGGATCGTTGTACACACTCGGCGCGATGTCGTTCGGGCCGTCCGGATACGCGAGGGCCGCGAGCGCCTGTACCTGCTCGCGACCGACGCCCAACTCGAACTGGCCGCCGCCGTACAACTGCAGGTCGAGCCGGTCAGCGTAATCCAGCGTGTCGAACAGCGACTCGACGCTCCCGAACCGCGAGGGCTTGACGTTGAGCACCGCAGGGTCGAAGGGGAGCGCCTGCACCGACGGGACGCCGGTGATCGGGTAGTCCCACGCGATTCGGTCGCGCTCCCGTTCGATCAGATCCATCGTCTCGCCGGTCACGCCGGGGTCTTCGATGATCGCGTCGGGAAACGCATCGAGCACGCGCCGGTAAAAGTCGGCGTCGGCGGGAACGTCCACGTCCGTTCCCTCGTAGAGGCCCTTCAGGTCGAGCACCCGGACGCGGTCGGTGTCCGCCAGTCGGTCGAGTAGCGCGTCGGACCAGTCGGGCGTCGGATCGAGTTTGAACTCCGCCTCGGGGTTGGCGACGAGCAGTTCCTCGATGCGCTCGAAGCCGTCCAGTCGGGTGGAGACGACGAACCGAGCCGGCTCCGGCTCCGTGTCGAGCGCCTCGGCGAGGGTCATGTCGGCCTGCTTCAACGCGAGGTCCAGCGCGGCCGACTCGACGGCCCACCGGCGGAACGCGGGCGCGTGGTCGGCCGACGGCTCCTCGGGCCACAGGTCGGCGTCGGCAACCGCGTCGGAGAAGCCGTCGACCGTGTACTCGCCGCCGAGGTCCGGTCGCGGATACGGCTCGTGGGCGGCCGGCTCGTAGCAGACATCTTCGCCCCGCCCGACGACGCCGCCGCCGGACAGCTCGACGGTCGTCGTCACCCGCGTGAAGCCGCTGGAGACGTCCCGCTCGCGCCGCGACAGCGATAGCCCGTCGACGATGACCGGGAAGTCCCGCACCATATCGTACCGTCGCATACCGGGCGAACGGGGCGTAGCGGCATAAACGCCGGCTCAGGCGGTAGGGTAATGTTCAGATAACCGGGTCGTCGCTCGACTGACGGCCGCGGTGGGTGGGACTGAAAGGGGCCGGTCGGTCGCCGACGCCCGCCGACGCAAGGACCGCAGGAGGGAGCGACGCGACCGACGAGGACCGCAGCGAGGCGCGCGAGTCGAGCGACCTGGGGCTTTCTACACCTCAGTTGCCGACTAGTCTCCGAACTCACCCTCATCAGAACACCACTAGTCCACCCGGAACTCCGCGAGGATGTCCTCATCGACCTCAATACCGATGCCGGGGCGGTCGGGAATCGGCACGCGGTCCCGGTCGTTGGTGATCGGCTCGACAGCGAGATCTTCACGGATCGGGTTCGGCGTGCGGTCGAACTCCAACAGTGGCTCGCCCGGCAGCGTCGCGAGCACCTGCAGGCTCGCCGCCAGCGCGACCGCACTCCCGAAGACGTGCGGGAACGCCTGCAGGTTCGCCGACCGCGCCAGCGACGCCACCCGGTCGGTCGAGGTGATGCCGCCGGCGCTGGTCACGTCCGGCTGGAGGTAGTCGACAGCGCCGGCCTCGACGGCACGGCGGAACTCACCCTCGAACGCCCAACACTCCCCCGCGGCGAGCGACACGTCGAGCGCGTCGTTCAGGCGGGCGTACTGGTCTATCCCCTCGGGTGGAATCGGCTCCTCGAAGAAGCGCACGTCGAGGTCGGCGAGGCGGCGGCCCACCCACCGCGCGTCGGCGGCGTCGTACGCGTGGTTCGCGTCCGTCAGCAGCGTCACGTCGTCACCGACGGCCTCGCGGATGGCCCGGACGAGTTCGATGTCTTCCTCACGGCCCCACGGCGTGTGGCGTGCGAGTCCGATCTTGTTCTTCAGCGCCGTGAAGCCGGCCTTGACGTGGCCGCGCGCCTCCTCAACGACCGCCGCCCGGAGCGCGTCGAAGGAATCCACGTCGCGGAAGAAGTGGCCGGTGGCGTAGGCTCGGACGCTGTCGCGGCGGCGACCGCCGAGCAGCGAGGCCACCGACTCGCCGCGTAGCTTCCCGCGGAGGTCCCACAGCGCGATGTCGACGCCCCCGACGACGCTCGCGGGCACGTAGGAGTGGTACGAAGACCGCAGTTCGAAGACGAGGTCGTCGTGGATCTGTTCGACGTTCGTGGGGTCGCGGCCGCGGAGCCGCGGCGCGACGTACTCCTCGACGAGTTCGCGGTTGCCGGCGACGGGGCCCCAACACTCGCCCCAGCCGGTCTGTTCGCCCGCCTTGACCCGGACCAGACAGTACTCGCGGCTATCTATCCACTTCTGTGCGTTCGCGAACCGCTCGTCCAGCTCGCGGCGGAGCGGAATCGCGGTCACGTCGTCGATGGTTGGCACATCCTGCCGTGTGCCACCGCCTTCCAAAATCCTTTGTGAGAGGGGGGTAACCCCCGGACATGGCTGATTACGGCCCGTACGAACACATCACCGTCGAGGTCGCGGACGGCGTCGCCGAGGTGACGTTCGGCCGCCCGGAGAAGTACAACGCGCTCGACACGGCGACGATGCTGGACCTCCAGCGCGCCTTCTCCGAGTTCCGGCTCGACCGCTCCATCGACGTCATCGTCGTCACCGGGGAGGGGGAGGACGCCTTCTCCGCCGGCGCGGACATCCAGCAGTACGCCGGTCCGAGCGACGACCACGACCCGATGCAGACGGAACGACAGGACCTCTTCTTCGACGTGTACGCCGCCGCGAAGAACGTCCACGCGCCGGTCATCGCGAAGATCAACGGCTACTGCGTCGGCGGCGGCCTCATCTTCGCGATGTACTGTGACCTGCGGATCGCGGTCGACGAGGCGAAGTTCGGGGTCCCCGTCACCGACATCGGGCAGATACCGACCGGCGGCTCCACCTACCGCGCGGCCCAGCTCGTCGGCGAGGCGAAGGCGAAGGAACTCGTCTACACCGCCGGCATGATCGACGCCGAAGAGGCCCACCGCATCGGACTGGTGAACGACACCGTCCCCCGCGAGGAACTGGACGAGACGGTCGCCGAACTCGTCGCCGCCATTCAGGATACGGGCCGGCTCGCGGTGAAGAACTCCAAGCGCGCTATCGACGCGGCGATGGCGAGCCCCGACCTCGAAACCGCCCGCGAGCGGGAGGCCGAACTCTGGTGGGAGCAGTTCGCCACCGACGAGCGCCGGCGACTGGTCGACGAGTTCAACGAGGAAGCATGACGGGACCGCTCGCCGATCTGACCGTCGTCGAACTGACCGTGCACCGCGCGGGCCCCTTCGCCGGGTCGCTGCTGTCCGACCTCGGCGCAGAGGTCATCAAGATAGAGCGGCCAAACGTCGGCGACCCGGCCCGGTCGCAGGGCCCCGGTCCCGAGTTGAAGTCCGGCTACTTCATCGCCAACAACCGCAACAAGCAGTCCGTCGAACTGGACCTGAAGACGGACGCGGGGACGGAGGCGGCGCTGGAACTGCTCGCCGACGCGGACGCCTTCGTCGAGAACTTCGGCTACGGCGTCGCGGAGAAGCTGGGCCTCGGCTACGACGCCGTCCGCGAGGTGAACGAGGACATTGTCTACGCGAGCGTGAAGGGGTACGGCGAGACCGGCCCGCTCCGCGAGAAGAAGGGGCTCGACCTCATCCTGCAGGCGGAGGCGGGGATCATGTCCGTCACCGGTCCCGAGGGCGGCGACCCGGTGAAGGTTGGACAGGCCATCGGCGACCTCACGGCGGGCATGTTCGCGACCATCGCGCTGCTGGCGCGGCTCCACGAGCGCGAACAGGTTGACGAGGCCGATGCCGAGGCGTTCACCGGCAAGTTCGACGTGGGGCTGTTCGACGCCATCGCGAGCGTGATGAACGAGTACGTCACCTTCCACTCGATGACCGGCGAGGTGCCCGGCCCGCAGGGGACGACCCACCAGTCGATCTGTCCGTACGGCCTGTTCGAGGCCGCGGACGGCCACTTCGTGACCGGCGTCCCCAGCGACGAGCGGTGGGGCGACCTCGTCGACCTGCTCGGCCGCGAGGAGCTCCGCGAGTACGACACCAACGACGAGCGGATGGCCGAGCGCGAGCGGGTCCGCGAGATACTCCACGAGGAGTTTCGCGAGGAGCCGGTCGACCACTGGCTGGAGGCGCTGACCGACGCCGGCTTCCCGAACGGCCCGCTCAACGACCTCACGGACGTGGTCGACCACGAGCAGACCGCCGCGCGCGGGCTCGCCGTCGACCACGAGGACCCCGACGCCGGCGAGATCACGCTGCCGGGCCACCCGGTCAACTTCCCCGACTTCGAGCCGTCGATCCGGTCGCCCGCTCCGCGTCTCGGCGAACACACCGAGGAGGTGTTCGCGGACGTGGCCGGCGACCAGACCACGCTCGACGAGTGGGCCGACGCGGGCGCGTTCGGCGACTGAGCGGGCGCGTTCGGGGACGCGGTCACGCCGTGGCTCCCGTGCCGTCCACCCCCCGAGGGACCGTCCGGATGCCGTCGGATACTTGACTCCGAGCCGACTACGACGGCCAATGAGTGAGGACCACGGGGGGTTCGAGGATGTCCGCGACAACGTCGTGGGCCACCCGATGGTGAGTCTGCTGTCGTACGCGCGCACCTACTGGCTTCGGCTGACGGTCGGCGTCGTCGCGTCGTTCCTGACGCGGTTCGCCCGACTCGTCCCGCCCATCATCGTCGCGGCGGCCATCGACCGCGTCATCCGCACCTCCGGCGAGACGGGGCTGTTGACACGCGTCGGCCTGTTGCCGCCCGGCGAGATAACCGGGCAGGCGGCCCGCCTCGCGCTGTTGGAACAGCTCGTCGTCATCGCCGTGCTCGCGTACGCCGTCCGGTCGATCACCAGATTCACCTCTCGGTATCTCCTGCAGGCGACCGCCCAGAAGGTGCAGCGCGACCTCCGGGACGACACCTACGACCACCTCCAGCACCTCTCGATGGACTTCTTCGTCGACCACCAGACCGGCGGGATGATGTCCATCCTCAACAGCGACATCAACCGGCTGGAGCAGTTCCTCAACACGGAGTTTCGCCAGTTCATCCGCGTGGTCGCGACCGTCGGCGGTATCGCCGTCATCCTGTGGTTCTACTCGCCGAAGCTGGCGCTGATCGCGCTCGCACCCGTCCCGGTCATCGGGCTGGCGAGCGGGCGCTTCCTCACGTGGATCGAGCCACGCTACAAGTCGATCCGGGAGACGGTCGCGCGGCTGAACACGCGCTTGGAGAACAACCTCGGCGGCGCGGCCGTGATCAAGACGTTCGACCGGTACGACTTCGAGCGGGCCCGCGTCGCCGAGCAGAGCGACCGCTACCACGACGAGAAGGTCGCCGCCCTCCGTATCCGGCGCGGATTCTTCTCCGGTCTGCGACTGCTGACCGGCATCGTCTTCGTGCTCGCGCTGTACGTCGGCGGGACGGACATCATCACGGCCCCGGAGAGCATCGCGCTGTCGACCGGTGGCTTCGCGCTGTTCTTCCTCCTGCTCCGTCGGCTCTACTCGCCGATGCGCCGCGTCGGCAAGTCGGCCAACAAGTACCAGCTCGCCAAGTCGAGCGCCGAGCGGGTGTTCGGCCTGCTCGGCCGCGAGCCGACCGTCACCTCGCCTGCGGACCCTCACCGCCCCGAGTCGGTCGACGGCGGTGTCACCTTTGAAGACGTGACCTTCGCGTACGGCGACCGCGACCCCGTCCTCCACGACGTGTCGCTCTCAGTGCCCGCCGGCGCGACCGTCGGCCTCGCGGGCGCGACCGGTGCCGGCAAGTCGACGCTGTTGAAACTTCTCGCCCGGTTCCACGACGTGAACGAAGGAGAGGTCCGGGTGGACGGCGTCGACGTTCGCGACTACGACCTGCAGGCGCTGCGCGACGAAATCGCCATCGTGGAGCAGAACCCGTATCTGTTTTCGGGGACGGTCGCGGAGAACATCGCCTACGGCGACCGCGACGTGCTCGACGCCGAGTGGTACGGCCGAGCCGACGAACGCGAGGCGACGGCGGCCCGCGAGCGGGTGCGTGCGGTCGCGGAGGCCGCAGAAGCCCACGAGTTCATCACCGACCTGCCGGACGGCTACGACACCCGCGTCGGCGAGCGCGGTGTCAAGCTCTCGGGCGGCCAGCGCCAGCGGCTCGCCATCGCCCGCGCACTTCTGAATGACCCGGCGATCATCATCTTCGACGAGGCGACCAGCGACGTGGACACGGAGACGGAGGAGCTGATACAGGAGAGCCTCGACCGACTGGTCGAGGAGCGCACCGCGTTCGTCATCGCCCACCGCCTCTCGACGATTCAGGACGCCGACGAGATCGTCGTGATGGACGACGGCCGCATCGTCGAACAGGGGAGCCACGACGCCCTGCTCGCGCGCGGCGGCGAGTACGCCGATCTCTGGACCGCGCAGGCGGATGCGGGACCAGCACCGGCGGACGACTGATCGGGGCGACTGCCGAACGGCCGGACCGGACGACTGACAGGCGGCCGACCAGCGAGGTGCCAACGGCACCTCGGGCAGCCGGCGCGAAGCGCCGACGACAGCGGGAGGCCGCCGAACGGCTCTCGGCCGTGAGCCGGAACGACTACCTGACGACCATCTTCGTTGCGCTACAATCTCGGAGCGTCGGACCGTGTTCAGATACGTGGGTCGTCGCTCGACCGACAACTGCGGTGGGTGGGACTGAGAGGGGCCGTTATCGGCGGCTGCGCCGCCGATTGCTCGGGAGAGCGCCGCTCTCCCGGTGGACGCTACGGGAAGCCCGGCGTTCGGAAGACGCGGAGCGTCTTCCGCAGCCCAGCAGCAATCTGCGATTTCTGCGGGTGACGCAAGCCGCGAGGCGACGCCGTCGCCTCGGCCCGCTCGCGCGGGGCAACCGCGCGAGGACACCCCAGCGAACGCAGTGAGCGAGGCTGGCTCATCCAGCTGAATCGCCCTTATTTGAACACCACCCCTTTGTTCACCCGAACGGCTTTGTTCCGACCCACACAGGAGCGGACGTGACGCGAACTGTCGTCTGTCTGGACGGGCTGGACCCGACGTATCTCGACGCGGTGGAGACCCCGGCGTGGGACACCTTGGCCGAGCGGGGCCGTCAGGGCACCTGTAAGGCCGTCGTTCCGACGCTGACGAACGTGAACAACGCCGCCATCACGACCGCGAGGCCGCCGACGGACCACGGCATCCCCGGCAACACGCTGTTCGACCCGGACACCGGCGAGCGGGAGTACGTTCGCTCGGCCGAGCACCGACAAGCGGACACGTGGCTCGGCGACGTGGTCGCAGACGGGGGCTCGGCCGCAGCCGTTGTCGTGAAGGAGAAGCTCCGCGACCTGCTGTTCGGCGAGAGCGTCGACGCCGCCAGCGCCGAGGAGCCGCCGGCGCGGCTGGAGGAGGCGGTCGGTGAGGCACCGGGGGTTTACTCCGGCGAGGCGAGCGCGTGGGCGCTCGCGGCGGCCGCACACGTCCGCGAGACGCGGGAGCCGGACGTGCTGTACGTCTCCACGACGGACGTGATACCGCACAAGCACGAACCGGGGACGGCCCCGGCCGCCGACTGGGTGCAGGCGCTCGACGAGGGACTGGCCGCGCTCGCGCGGCCCGGCGACGAACTCGTCGTCACCGCCGACCACGGGATGTCCGCCAAGTCGCTGTGCGTCGACCTGCCGACCGTGCTCGCAAACGCAGGGTACGACGCCGAGGTAGTCCGGTGTATCCGCGACGCCCACACCTACCACCACCGGAATCTCGGCGGGGCGGCCTACGTCCACCTCGACGGCGCGGGCGAGGGAGCACTCGACCTGTTGGCCGACGTGGAGGGCGTCGACGCGGTGCTCGACCGCGAGGCGGCCGCCGACAAGTACCGACTGCCGGCCGACCGCATCGGCGACGCGCTGGTGCTCGGCACGAAAGAGAGCGTCTTCGGGCCCATCGGCGGCGACGCGGAGACGGCCGTCGACGGCGACCCCGACGCGACGCACGCGACCGTCGGCCTCCGGTCGCACGGCTCGGCCCACGAGCGGACGGTGCCGTACGTGACGACGACCGGCGCGGCGCTCGACTCGACGGTCGACGCGTGGCGGGCCGTCAGCGGTCGGGAATAGCGCCGGCCGCCCGGAGCTGGTCGAGTTCGTCCGCGCCGTAGCCGAGTTCGCGCAACACGGCCTCGGTGTCCTCTCCCAACAGCGGCGGGCCGTCCTCGAAGCCAGCCTCGCCGTTCTCGTAGTTCAGCGGGTGTTCGAGCGCGTCGATCTCGCCGACCGAGGGGTGTTCGAGCGTCGTGACGACGCCCCGCGCCCGCGTCTGCTCGTTGTCGAGCGCCGTCGGCACGTCGTACACCGGGCCGACGGGGAGACCGGCATCCTCGGCGAGATCCTCCACCCACGCCTCCGTGGGCCGTTGTTTGAAGGTGGCCGACAGTTCGACCTCCAGTTCGTCCATGTGTTCGACGCGGTCGGCGTTCGTCTCGAAGCGCGGGTCGTCGGCCAGCTCGGGTCGGTCGATGGCCTCACACAGCCCGCGCCACAGTTTCTGATTCGCACAGCCGACGTTGAGATAGCCGTCGGCGGTCGGATACGCCTGATACGGCGCGAGGACGGGGTCTTTCGTCCCCATGCGCGTCGGCTGCTCGCCGACGAACGCCTTGGCGGCCTGCTTCGTGAGCCACGGGAGCGCGGCGTCGTGCATCGCCAGTTCCACCCGGTCGCCCTCGCCGGTGAGTTCGCGCCGGAACAGCGCGCCCAAGATGCCGAACGCGGCCCACATCGCCGTGATGAGATCTGTCTCGGGCATTCCAACCTTGGCCGGGTCGCCGTCCTCCGAGCCGGTGACGGACATGATGCCGCTGGTCCCTTGGACGAGCAGGTCGTAGCCCGGCCGCTCGCGCCACGGCCCGCTGTCGCCGAACGCGGAGATGGAACAGTAGACGATGGCATCGTTCACCTCGCGGATGTCGTCGTAGCCGACGCCGATGCGGTCGGCCGTTCCCGGCCGGAAGTTCTCGACGAACACGTCCGCCTCGCGCGCGAGGTCGTACAGCGCGGCCAACCCCTCGTCCGTCTTCAGGTCGAGTTCGACGCTCCGCTTGTCGTAGTTGACCGTCCAGAAGTACGGCGACTCGCCCTTCGCGGGCGTCGTTCCCGGGCCGTCGTGCTCGCCGGGATCGACGAACGGCGGCCCGGAGTGGCGGGAGTCGTCGCCGGCCTCCGGCCGTTCCACCTTGATCACCTCTGCTCCCTGATTGGCGAGCATCGTCGTCGCGAACCCGCCGGTGACGAACGTCGAGAGGTCGACGACCGTCACTCCGTCGAGCACGCGCGTCCGCGTCTCGTCGCCATCGTTCGATGACATACGCCCCCATTCGCGAAGGGGTCACATGGAGGTTACGCGAACAGGTCGCCACGCTCTCGCGGGCGGGAATCCGACGGTCAGGCCGAGTGCCGTCGCCGACGAGAGCGGCCGTGCCGCGCGACGACGGTCGAGAGACGGAGTTCTGACCTGCACTGTGGGAACCTTTTTCCACCGGGAAACGCCAGCCGGGATATGAACCCGAACGACCGTCGCATCGTGAGCTTCACGATGCTCGGTCACGCGCTGTTTCACACCTACGAGCTGTCGATTCCGGTGTTCGTCGTCGCGTGGCTCGACGCCTTCTCGACGACGCCGGCCACCCTCGGGCTGGCGGTCGGACTCGGCTACGGGCTGGTCGGGCTCGGCGCGCTCCCTGCGGGCAT
The DNA here is from genome assembly GCA_003021175.1 of Halobacteriales archaeon QH_7_66_36. Classification (GTDB taxonomy): domain Archaea; phylum Halobacteriota; class Halobacteria; order Halobacteriales; family Haloarculaceae; genus Halosegnis. The sequence continues at coordinate 40,353 of PXQV01000017.1, forward strand.
CCTCGCCGACACCCGAGAATCGCGCGAGCTCATCGTGGTCTCGCTGCTCGGTATGGGCGTCGGGTTCGGCCTGCTCGCGGCCGCGCCGGGCGTTGTCGGTATCGCACTCGCGCTCGCGGTGTGGGGCGTGGCCGCCAGCCTCTATCACCCGGCCGGGCTGGCGCTGTTGAGCCGCGGGACGACCGAGCGCGGGGCCGGCTTCGCCTACCACGGCGCGGCCGGCAACGTCGGCACCGCCCTCGGCCCGTTCGTCGCGGCGCTGCTGTTGGTCTTCCTCGACTGGCGACTCGTCGCGCTCGCGTTCGTCGTGCCGGCGATCGTCGGCGCCGTCGTCGCCGCCCGCGTCTCCTTCGACGAGACGGCCGCCGTCGAGAGCGAGGAGACGGCGATGACCGACGGCGGGCCAGCGACCCTGCGCGACTTGCTCGGCGACTCGCGACGGCTGTTCACCGGCGGGTTCGTCCTCGTGTTCGGCGTCGTGATGCTGTACGGCCTCTACTACCGTGGCGTGCTCACGTTCCTGCCGGACCTGCTCGCCGACACGTCGTTCCTCGCGCCGATGACCGTCGGCGTGACGACGTTCGAGCCGAGCCGGTTCGTCTACGCGGGACTGCTCGTGCTCGGCGTGTTCGGCCAGTACGCCGGCGGTCGTCTCACCGATAGATTCGAGACCGATCGCCTGCTCGCGGGCGTCCTCGCGGGGCTCGTCGCCATCGCGCTGCTGTTCGTGCCGGCGCTGGAGGCGGGCATCGTGCCGTTGCTCGGCATCTGTGCCGTCCTCGGCTTCGCCGTCTACGCGACCGCACCCATCTATCAGGCCACCATCGCCGACCACGTGACGGCGGACGCGCGTGGCCTCTCGTACGGCTACACGTATCTCGGGATGTTCGGCATCGGCGCGCTCGGAGCCACGCTTGCCGGCGGCTTACTCACCTACACCGGGACGACGACGCTGTTCGTCGTCCTCGCCGGGTTGGCGGCCGGAGCGCTCCTGCTGTGTCTCCGCGTCGTCACCGCACATTAGCTACGCTCGCGCGTGACGACGGTGCCGTCGTCGACATCGACGCGGGCGTCGAACAGTGAGGTGATGGCGGCGACCGTCTCCTCGTCGTGGGCGTCGGGGTTGAGATGGAAGTGGGCGTGTACGTCCGCGTCCCACAGATGGTCGAGCAGCGAGTTCAGTAGGTGTAGGTGCGTGACGTCCCGACGTACTGTAACATCGCCGTAATCGAGTCGAAGCAGACGTGGACGCCGTCGGTGTCTCGGAGCTGTTCCGCGATGGCGATCCCGAGACCCGTCAGGTCGTTCGGCTCCGCGACCGATATCTCGCCGTCTGTCGGCGTCGCCGCGGTGCCGGCCGCGGCCGCGCGCGTCCCGCCGCCGATGTCGACGACCGTCTTTCGGTCGTCGGGCACGGACGGAAGCCGGTCGAGACAGTCCTCCGGCGGCCGGGTGTAGCTCACCCACAGCACCGACTCGTCGCTCTCCGGCCTGAGTGCGGCCTCGCAGGCGTCTGCGTTGCCGGCCATCGACACATCACACGGCAGCGTCCCCCGGGTCGCTCCAGCGGCACCAGCCGCTGCCCACCGTCGACGCTCACGTCCGCCACCTGCGCGTTCGGTTCCCAGAGACGTGATCCATATCTTTCCTGTTGATGCCTTCGTACTAACATTCATATCCTTATTACAGATCGACTAGCTCTACGTCGAAGGTCGAATCCGTGGTGACCAGCTCCTCGATTCGCTCGCGTGCCGCCCCCGGCGATGGAGCGAGCACCACCGTCCCGTCGGCCGGACCGTCACCGACTGCCCGGTATGCGCGCAGGTCTCCGTCGAGGTCGGTCGCGTACGTCCGGAGCGTCCCGCGCACCCGCCGCTCCAAGCCGGCGAGGTCGGTCTCGCCGGCCTCGAAGTCGGCCAGCGCCTCCTCGACGTTCCGGAGTGCGGAGATGCGGTCCATCAGACGGTCCGGAGGTGGTCGGTCGTCGGTTCGTAGATGTCACCCTGTCGGCGGAGCTTCTCGATTTCGTGTTCCGCCTTGTCGCGGTCCATCCCCGCCTTCTCCGCCCGGTCGTACACTTCGTCGATCGGCGCGCCGTCTTGGTACTCCGCTTCGAGTTCGTCGATGATCCCCTTGATGTTCCTGATGCGGTCGCGCTGGCTCTTCGACTGGCCGGATTCGATGATGTCCGCGTCGAGTTCGCCCGTCTCCGGGTCGATACCCACGTCTTCGAGCGACGAGCGGACGATCTCGATGACGCGCTCGGCGTCCTCCTCCTCGACGGTGTCGGACAGTCGCACCCGCGCGCTCGCCTCCGCGAGCCGAACCAGCGCCTCCAGTTTCCGTGCGGTGACGGGAATCGGATTGTTCTCCCCCTGCCCCTGCAGGCGGAGTTCGACGTAGAAGTCGCGGATCGCGTCCTTCGCCGCCGCGGTCATCGTCGGGAAGCAGTTCCGCTTCGCGTACGCGACGTACTTCCGGAGCAGTTCGGTCTCGATGGTCGGCTCGACGTCCTCGCCGACGCTGTTCACCTCCTCCTCGCTGACGTTCGAGGTCGCCACGCTCTCGCGGTGGGTGAACAGCTCACCCGCGTAGTTGGTCTCGATGATGTGCTCCGCGAGCGCGCGGTCCTCCTCCTCGTCCGGCTTGTCGGTCACCGTGAAGATGAGGTCGAACCGCGAGATGAGCGGCGGGTCCAGATCGATCTGCTCGGCCATCGGCTCGTACTCGTCGAACCGGCCGTGAACGGGGTTGGCCGCGCCCAGCAGCGAACACCGCGACTTCAGCGTCGCGTTGATACCGGCCTTAGAAATCGAAATCTCTTGCTGTTCCAGCGCCTGGTGCATGGCCGACTGGTCCTCGGAGTTGTGAACGACCATCCCGTTCGCGATGAAGTTGTGTGTTCCCTCGACCGTGAGGTCGTACACCTTGGGTGTTCGCGCCGCGTCGATCGCGTCGACGCGGTGAGCGAGTTCGGCTCGGACTTCGGCTATCCGTCCCTCCGCGACGGTGCGGACATCCTCGAAGCGGTCGGTTTCGACGACGCCAGCGAACCAGCGGGAGACGGTCGAGCCGGCGACCCCGAGGTCGGCCGCGATATCGGTAAAGGAGACGTTGTGCCGACGAATCTCGTCGCGGATCGAGTCCCAAGAATCCAGTGTCGGCCCGGTAGCCAGCACGGTTCGCGCTCGCTCGATGGCGTCGTTCGGAGTCACAGCGAGGATATCAGCGACCTCCTCTCGGATGACCGGGACGCGGTCCGTGACCGTCGTCGATGAAACGCTCCGTACGGTATCGACCCGTCGCCACTTCACCCCCCCGCGGACCAGTTCGCGGAGTTCGGAGAGATCGGTCTCGGCGACATCGGACACGATAGCCTCAAGTCGACGGTGGACGGCCATCCGGAGTTGGGGGTCACTCCCCCATCGCGCTGATATCCCTTGTTGGTGGTACTCCGTGGTTTCGGCGAGTTCCGTCTGCGATACGTGATACCGTTCCTTTATTGCCTCCAGTTCCTCCCAAGAGAGGGGTTCAATGGTGTCCGAATCCCCGGCCAGCGTCGCGAGGTCCTCGGTCGCCTGCCGTCGCCGCCGTCGGAACGCGTCGAGCACGCGCTCGCCGCGGTGCAGCGAGAGGTTCGCCTCTCCGTTCTCGAAGGAGCAGTACGTGCCACTCGGGAGTCCGCACTCGCTCTGATACAGGCGAAGCTGGTCACGGCAGTTCGACAGGAGGCCCCCGACCTGCGGGATCACGTCGAGTATCGTCCGGTCGCCCGAGGCGTCTTCGACCACCGTCTCCAGCGACCGGCGCTTGCGGTCGAGCGTGAATCCAACACGCCGGGCGAACGCTTCGAGCGAACTCGCATTCGTTATCGCGAGTATGTAGAGATCACGCCCGTCCGCTCGCTCCTGAAGCTGTATCTGTCCCGTAACGTCGAACTCGAGCAAGAGCTCCTTCGCACCAAGCAATAGCTCGTAGCTCGCGGAGAAGATTCGGACGTTGCCGGTCGCCGTATCGACGGTTCCCTCGCTGTCAGCGAGTGCTCGCAGGAACGCCGCCTTCGTCGCACGGGGCCCCGTCGAGACGGCCGCCGGGAACGCTTTCCCGTCATACGTCTCGAGGTTCATTCCGGCTTCGAGAACGGCCTTGGCGACCGCCTTGCCGAACACGTGGACCGTCTCGACCCCGTCATCGCGCTGCTCACTGGGTGGGCGTGTCGGCTCGGCCTCGAACACCTGCTCGCACGCCGCCTCGAAGTCCCGTAGCAGCTCCTCCTCGGCGTTCGTGAACCGGATGCCGTGACCGCACTCCGTCCGTCCGGAATACACGTTCCCGTCACCGGAGAGATACCCCAGCACCGCACCGAACGCCGGCGTCGGTCCGTCGACGTGCTCCAGTGGCGATACCTCGGCATCTTGGACCTGCGTCTCGGTGCCACCGTCGCACGCTTCCGTCGGAATCGACCGAGGGACGTACACCCAGTCGTCGGCTGCGAGGTCGGCCGCCGCTCGTTCGATGCGCTCCCCGTCTTCCCGTACGAAGAACGGATGATCGTCGGTCGTCGTGAGCCGCTCGCCGGTTGCGAGGGTCACCTCGGTCAACCCCGATGGGGCCTCGTACTCGTGGATCGCGGTGACCGGTCGCTTAACTATCCGTCCATCGTCCGCCATCGTCCACACGTCTAGGTCCACGCTACGGATCGTGCGACCGTTCGAATGGCTCTCGATACTCCCGTCCGTCGCTGCCTCGGCTGCCACCGAACGAATCCGACGAACCCCCCCGTCGCCGAGATGCACCAGCGTATCTCCCGTGACACAGCGCATCTTGTCCAACTCGTCGACAGCGGCGATACCTTGGTCCGCGAGCACCAGCGCACCCGCCTCCAGCGTCCACTGCTGGCCCTCGCCGAAGTCGTCGCGGACCGCGGCGGCCGTGTTGTGGGTGACCACGCCGTTACCGACGAAGTTGTGCGTCTCCGGCACGGTGAGGTCGAACAGTTCCTTCTTTCCGGTGTCGACGGCGGCGACGACCTCGTCCCAGCGCAGGTCGGCCTCGACGGCCTCCGCGACGACCGGACCGACATCGCCGAGGTTTCGGTCCGCCAGAATCGACTCGGCGCGCCCCCGGCCGGGGTTGTCACCGCGGTTGAAGTTCTGGTAGTACTGGCCCGAAGGGCCGTCGACGGTCGCGAGTGCTGGCGCGACGGGGATCGTCTCCTCGCGTCGAACCGCGTCCCCAGTGATGGTCTCCAGTGCGGCTTGTTTCTCGGAGAGACCGAAGCCGATGGCGTCGGCGTACCGCTCGATATCAACGCCGTAGAGTTCGACGAAGTGCTGTGTGTGCTTCGACTCGATGACGTGACCGTCTTCGAGTTCGTACTCGCCACGGCGGTCGCGCTCCCGCGTCCGTGCCCGCATGCCGTACGTCTCCAGCATCAACTGCAACTGCTCGGCGAGCCGCTCGCTGATCGTCGATAACAGCACGCTCGACCCACCGTTTTCCCGTGCTGACACCGCGCCGTCGGCGTCCATCAGCCCGCGAACGAACGCGTCCGCGCCTTCGGCAGTCGTTAGTTTCGGGTGCAGCGCCAACTCCGCTTTCGGCGTCCGCATCCCGGCGTTCGCGAACAGTCGCGCAATCGTTGCACTGTAGACACGGATGCAGGGGACCCTATCGGCTTGGCGTTCGATCTCCGGTCGCTTGTCGAACTTCTCCGCGAAGATGTCGGCCGCACGGCGGAGGAGCACTTCGTTGCTGTTCGATATGCGGACACATCCCCGGTTCCCGTCCCGACGGTCGAGACTGATGTCCCCGTCGCCGAACACGAGCCCAAGGAGGTACATCAGGTCCTCGTCGAAGGTTCCGGGAACCGTGATGCTGTCACCGTGACGGAGCATCAGCCGCTCGAAGGCGATGTCCCCGCGAGTCGCGTCGATGCCGTCCAGTATCCGGTCGAGTTTCCCCAGTAGGACGTGGCGGTTCTTCAGCGAGTCGTAGATGAAGTCCTCAGAGAGGTCGAGCGCGGCGGCAGCGCCCCGGAGGTGACCGTACTCGGCGGTCAACCGCTCGCGGAGGAACGCCACGGATTCCTCGTCGAGTTTGACCTTCTCCTCGGTGAGCTCGAGGAACTCCCGCACCGGAACTGCCGACCGGTCGATGTCCTCGTAGCGCGGGACTGCGACGTGGTCGCCGGCTTCGACATCGGAGATTTCCGTCCACTCGATGCCGTTCTCGCCGCAGGTGAGCACCGGCGTGTTCACTGACGCTTCCAGTTCCTTGCCGTGGCTGGTCTCGATGCGCCGACACGGTTTCTCGGGCATCCGCCAGACGTGCGAAGACGACTGCTGTATCACCTCGCCAGCGTCGCGGTCGAAGGTGCTGACGCCGACCTCCCGTTCCGCTGCGGTCTCGGTGTCGACCGGGTCCGGCAGGTCGGACGTGACGATATCCCGGATTGCCCGGAATCCGTCCGCGGTGTGTATTTTCGTCTCTCCGGTGACACAGAGTCCCGCCGAGGAGGAACCTTTCCCCGAGGTGTACACCGAACGGGGGGAGAGCTTCTTGACGTATTGTAAAATTTTCGATTTTCCGGTTCCGGGGTCTCCTATTAGAAGGATGTGCAAATCTCCCCGTATTCTTGAACCATCTGGGAGGTTCTTTCGGACACCGGAGAACAATTGCAAGATAATTGCTTTCTTCTGTTTCTCGTAGCCGTAGATCGAGGGGGCCATCGACTCGACCATCTGCTCGTAGATGTTCGGGTCGTTCGACAGCTCGATGATGCGCTTCTTGTCCTCCTCGGTGATGTCCATCTCCTCGAACTGCTCGTCCTCGATGGCGACGGTCATCCCGTCCATGTAGAAGTCGAACACGGGGGACTTCTCCTGCTCGGAGCCCTGCTGTTCGAGTCGGAGGATGCCGGTGACGGTGACGTGGTCGCCGGCGGTGACGTGACCGGTGATGTCGTCCTCGATGTTCACGTCGATTGCTTGGGGCGTCTCGCCGCCGCGCAGCCCCTCGGGCGACTCTTGGACCCGTATCTTCTGTGAGTCGACGAACTCCGACTGGTCGAAGTTGATCTGGAAGGGGCCCTGTCGCTCACAGCCCTGACACTCGTGTGGCTCCTGAAAGTCGCCGTCCGACTGCGGGATGCGGGTCATCGTCCCGCAGCGCTGACACTCGAAGGCGGCCTGCTGCATCTTCGGGCGCACGTCCGTCGCCTTCCGGACGATGCCCTGCACGGAGACGAGATTGCCGACGTGATCGGCACGGATGTCGCGGATGCCGGTCCGGTCGGAGAGACTCTGGACGCGGACGTGCGCGGAGCCGAGTTTGACGTCGACCGGCAGGTCGTACAGGCGGAGCGCCTCCTCGGCGTACTCCTGCATCTGTGCCGGTTGGGCGATGAAGTCGTCTGCCATATCCGAGTCGAACCGGTAGATGTCGCTCCAGTCGACGTACAGCGACTTCTGTTCGTTCGGGTACCGCTGGGCGAGTTCGCCGATCTCGTTCCGGTAGTACGTGCGGTAGAACTCCTCGAACCGGTCGATTATCTCGGCGTTCTCCGCGCGGGCCATCGGTTAGGCTCTCTTGTGCGTCCCCGGATAAGAACGTTCGCAAGCGACGGCTGTCTCGTCGGTACGGCCGTCGACAGGTTCTGACGACACGCGAGAGGACCGACGCGTTGCATTTTCGACGCCGGAGACCGTACTGTCGGTGTGCTCGATTCGGTGCTCGCGGATCTGCGCGCTCGTGGCTGCGAGGTCGACCGGCCGACGGACGCTGGCGAACCGCCGGCGCTCGCGATTGGCGACGACGGGATCCCGCTCGACGGGCCGGTGGCGGTCGAACCCGTCGTCGGCGACCCGACGGAACTGGTCGAGCGGGCGGCCCACGCCGCGCGCCACGACCGCGCGACGCTCTACGTCGTCGAGGCAGACGACGCGGCCGGGGTCCGAGAGATGCTCGCCGAACCGCGGTTCGTCGCCGCCGAGCGCGACGGCCTCCGGACGTTCTACCACGTCCCCGACCGCATCCGGCTGTCTGACGGCAGTTACGCCGCGGTGAAGGCCGCACAGCCGACGCCGCGCCGCGGTGAACTGGCCCGCGAGAGCGCCGACCGCGTGCTCACGTGGCGCGAGGAACCCGCCACCGAGTCGCCCACGCTCGTTCTCGAAGTGAACCGACGGCCGACGGCGACGCTCGACTCCGTGGACGCGCTCACCTGTCCCGGGCCGGGAGCCGTGTTCCCGTACCGCTACGCGCGCCGCGAAGGGTCGTTTCGCGTGTTCGACGCCGACCGCGAGGTCGGCCGCTTCGGCGGCGTCGCGGCGATGCGGACGAGCGGCTACCAGCCGGTGCCGATGCCGCTCGTCCCGGAGCATCACCTGCGCTGGGGGACGCCGGCCATGGGCGTGGCCGTCGTGGACGGCGGCAGCGTGACGTACGACGCGGTGTAGTCACTTTTCGAGTGGAGCCGAAGGAGTGGGACCGCCCGGAATCGAACCGGAACCACGGCGCTCGCTCCGCTCGCTCGTGGTAGGGCTCGATCCCGGGAGCCGTTTTGACAGTCGCTCACGTTCGTTCGCGACACGCCAGCAGTGGGACCGCCCGGAATCGAACCGGGATTACGGCGTCCCAAACGCCGAAGGATACCATTACCCCACGGTCCCGCACCCCTATTACCCCGAGGAGGTGTGAAAGGGTTTCGTTAGCGTTCGTGACTCGTCTCGCATCGACGGGCGACGGATGAAAATCCGCCCACCGTGCTACTCCTCGTCCATCAGTTCGAGGTCGGCGACGATGTCGTACGGGTCCTTCTCCTTCCGGAGGCCGTCCAGCATCGTGAACGCCCCGTCGGGCGCGAGGAAGTGCCGGCAGACGACCCGGCCGAGTCGCGTCGGCTCCAGTCCGTCGATGAAGCCGAACTCCAGTAGCTTTCCGAGCGCGTGTTTCGTCGGCACTTCGCCGACCATTCGGTCGGTGAGCCGCTTGGCCTCGCTGCCCGCGACGACGAGATTCGCGAGCGTCTCCTCGACTGCCGCGGACTCGTCGTAGACGGTCCTGACTGATTCCATCTCGCCTTTCAGCAGTTTGAACGCCACCTCGTCTTCGGTCATCTCCTGTGAGCCGTGGTACGAGCCGTCCGGTTCGACGAGCAGGTAGACGGTCCCCTCGTCGTGGTAATCCGGCCGTCCCGCGCGGCCGAGCATCTGCTCGAACTCCTGGACGGAGAGCCACTCGATACCCATCGCCAGCGAGTCGAAGATCACCTGCGAGGCGGGGAAATCGACGCCGGCGGCCAGCGCCGCGGTGGTGACGACCGCGGCCAGTTCCTGATCGCCGAACTTCCGCTCGACGGTCTTGCGGCGGCCGTAGTCGAGGCCGGCGTGGTAGGGCGCGGCGTCGTACTCCAGCTTGCGGGCGATCTCGTGACACCGCCTGCGGGAGTTGGTGAAGATGATCGTCTGCCCGCGATACCCCTTGCTGGACCTCGAGTCGAACGCCCGCCGCACGAGCCGATTCTCGATGCGAGGCTTCTCTTGGCCGTTCGCGAAGGTGACGTGGCGCTCGATGGGAACCGGTCGCTCCTCGAACTCGACGAGGCGCGCGCCCAGCTGCCCCGCGAGTTCTTCCGGGTTGCCGACGGTCGCGGAGAGATACACCCACTGCGTGTCCTGATTCCGCGATTCGGTGTAGTGTTTCATGCGGGCGACGAGGCCGTCAAGTCGGTGGCCGCGCGACTGCTCGCCGAGCGTGTGGACCTCGTCGATGACGACGGTGCCGACCTCGCCGAGGTCTTTCCCCGTCCGGAGCGCGTGGTCGATCCCCTCGTAGGTGCCGACGATAATGTCGGCGTCGGGGTCGAAGCGGGTGCCGTCGTCGTTGATTCGGGAGGCACCGACCCGGATGGTGACGTTCGCGATGTCGCCGTAGCGGTCCTGAAACTGCTCGTACTTCTGGTTGGCGAGCGCGACCAGCGGGACGAGAAACAGCATCGTCCCTTCACCCGAGAGCACGCGGTCGAGACCGGCCATCTCGCCGACGAGCGTCTTCCCGGTCGCCGTCGCGCTCACGACGAGTTGGTCCTCGCCGTCGACCGCGCCGTTGTCGACCGCGAGACTCTGGACGGGCAACAGCGTGTCGAATCGGGCTTCGAGGTTCGACTGAATGCCGGGGTGGAGGTTCAGCGACGACGTTTCGACGAGGTCGATCTCGTCGGTCGTCGCAGAGACGGTGTCGAACCGCGTCACGTCCGGGTCGAGGTTCCCCGAGAGCAGGTCCGTGATCCGTTCGAGGTCGCCCACGTCGAGCAGGAGTTCTTCCAGCCGCTCGCGTGCGCCCGACCGGAGCCCTCGGAAGTTCGCCTCGCGGTCAAGTTCGCGCATGGCGCAGTCGGGACAGATGAACTCCTCGCTCGCGCGGATGGCCGTCTCCTCGGTGAGCGGCGAGTAGCGACCGTCGTTCGCGCAGTGACGACAGGTTCTGACGGCCTTCACCTTCTCGTCGAGTTGGTAGCCGGCGAACATCGCGCGCAGTCGGTCGCGGTCGGCACGGCCCGTCTGCTGTGAGATGCGGATACGCGTCGCTCGCCGCGCGATTTCGACGAACTGGTCCGGCGGGCGCGGCACCTCGTCGGAGCCGTCCTGCACCCGCAGGCGTGCGGGCCGCGGGCCGGCGTCCGTCTGCTTCAGTTCGAGCCGGCCGTGAAGGACGCGCGTCCCCTTCGAGGTGCCGCGGCCCTGCTCCGGTGCGCGGTCGCTCCCGGACTGCTCGACTGCGACGGTGAAATCGCCGTCCGACCGCCCGTGGAGGAACAGCGTCTCGACGGCGGCGACCTGCTGAGACACGCCTGTACGTGGGAGATGCGCCCTAAAAACGCCTCCGGGTTCTCAGTCCGGGCCGCGCCCGTCGGTCGCAACGCCGTCGGCGCGCTCGCCGTGTAGCGCTTCGTCGCCGCCACCCATCTTGTTGCGGGCGACGATGCCGCCACGTGCCAGCGCGCCCACGGCGATGACGAACAACACACCGCCGGAGACGACGACGCCCCGAGAGAACGCGAAGTAGCCGCCGGCGACCGCCGCGACCGCCGCGATGACGATCAGCGCCCCCGCTCGGACCCGCTCGCCGCCGAGTGCAGTGGCGAGCAGGCCGGCACCGACCGCGATGGCGAGTGCGCCCGCGGCGGTGTAGCCGTCCGTTGGGCCCGTGGCGACGGCGAGCCCACCGAGTACGATCAGCGACACCGCGGCACCCGGATACAGTCGCCGCTCGACCGTCCGCGGGTCGACGGTTTCCATGCTCATCGCGACGGTCACCACGAACAGCAGCGCGCCGGCCACGACGTACAGCAGGTTCGAGGCGACCGTCGTGAGCCACGCCACGAGGGCCCCGACGACGGGGACTGCGAACGCTTGGGGGGTTCGGATGCCTTCCCGGAACTTCTGAATCGGCTCTCGCTCGTCGGTGCTCATGGGCGCTAATTCGACAGTATCGATAATAAAAGCAGATGGGGATATTAAGCGAGTAGTGTTCAGCTAAGAGCGACTCTGGAAAATAGTCGGCCACCGAGGTGTAGAAAGCCCCCGGTCGCTCGACCGTCTGCTCGCGGCTTCGCCGCTCGCACGGCCCGTGGAGCGCCGCTCCACGCTGTCGTCGGCGCATCGCGTCGACTGTCCGAGGTGGCTCCGCCACCTCGCTGTCTGCGGCTCGCTGCGCTTCTCGCTCACTGCGTTCGCTGGGGTGTCCTCGCGCGGTTGCCCCGCGCGAGCGGGCCGAGGCGACGCAGTCGCCTCGCGGCTTGCGTCACCCGCAGAAATCGCAGATTGCTGCTGGGCTGTGGAAGACGCTCCGCGTCTTCCGAACGCCGGGGCCGAATCGAGCGACTGGCCCCTTTCGGTCCACCCCGTACGGGTTCTCGGCCAAGCGACGACCCGCTTGTCTGAACACTGCCTTCGCCCCGACCCCGGATCATTAGTCCCTACGAGCCACGCACTCGGTATGCACCATACTAGTTTTGTGACCGACTGCGCGACCCAGCGCGCCGGCAGACGGGTCGACGAGAGCTTGCCGACCTGTGATGACCTGTCGGCGGAGCGGCGACCGTGACCCTCTACTTCGACGACCTTGACCCGGGATGGAGTGAGACGTACGGCCCGCGCCGAGTCGAGCGCGAGGAGATGCTCGCGTTCGCCGAGCAGTTCGACCCACAGCCGATGCATCTCGACCCCGAGGCCGCCCGCGAGAAGGGATACGACGACGTGTTCGCGAGCGGCCTCCACACCGTCGGCGTCGGAATCCGCCTGCTCGTAGAGCACTTCCTCAACGACTCCTCGAATCTCGGCGGGCTTGGGATCGAGGAGCTGTCGTGGCACGCCCCCGTCTATCCGGGCGACGAACTCGCCGTGCGTCACGAGGTGGTGTCGACGCGCGTCTCGGAGTCGAATCCAGACCGGGGCGTCGTCGTCCGCGACATCGAGATGTTCCGGGCGGACGACGAGACGGTCGTCTGCTCGTGGACCGTCGCGATACTGATGGCGCGCCGGTGACACCTCAGGGTCGCGTGGCCGCCCACACCGCCAGCGCGCCGAGGCCGAGCGCCGGCAGCAACGGCAGGACGAGAAACGCGTCGCGGTAGCCGAGGCCGAGCGACTTCGTGAACGCGCCGGCCCGCGGGATGTAGAACAGGATCGTCGGCACGACGATCAGAGAGACGAACAGCCACGCGACGAGGACCCATCCCCGCCAGCCGAACTCGCGGTCGTCGGCCTGCGGGTCGTCCGTTGCCGCCCCGTCGGGCGTGTGAACGTACGCCGGAGGTGTGTCCCGCCGGTCGGCGTCGTCCGGCCCCCCGGCTCCGGACTCGCCGTCGGGCATTACAGTTCGCTGTCGGGAACGACGACGACCTTGCCGAACCCTTCCCGGTCCTCCAGCATCTCGTGGGCACGGGCGGCCTCGCTCATCGGGAGCACGTCGCGGATCTGCGGTTCGAGCGTGCCCTCCCAGACGAGTTCGAGCACCTCGTCGATGTCGTGGTTCGCGCCCATCGTCGAGCCGAGGATGTCGTACTGGTTCCAGAACAGGTCGGCGACGTTCACCTCCACCTGCGGGCCGTCGGTCGCGCCGCAGGTGACGAGCCGGCCGCCCTTGGCGAGCGACGTCATCGAGGACTCCCACGTCGCGCCGCCGATGTGGTCGACCACCACGTCGACGCCACGGCCGTCGGTGTGCTCTTCGACGAACTCGTCAAACGGCTCTTCCTCGTAGTTGACGACGTGGTCCGCGCCGAGGGCCTTCGCGGCCTCCAGTTTCGCCTCCGTCGAGCCGGTAGCGTACACCTCACAGCCAGCGTGGTCGGCAATCTGAACTGCGGCGTGGCCGACGCCGCCGGAGGCCCCGAGCACGAGCACGGACTCGCCGGCCTCTATCTCTGCCCGACTGTGGAGCATCCGCCACGCGGTCTGGAACACGAGCGGCGCGGCCGCCGCCGTCTCCCAGTCAACGTGGTCGGGCACCGCCACGAGATTCTCCTCCGGAAGCGCCGTGTACTCGGAGTGGACGCCGGTGCTGTGTTCGCCGGTGATGGTGTAGCTGACACACTGGGAGTGCTCGCCCGCCCGGCAGTGCTCGCAGTCGCCACAAAAGGACCCTGCGGCGACCGCGACGTGGTCCCCCTCCTCGAAACGGGTCACGTCTGGACCGACTTCGACGGCGACGCCGGCGGCGTCCGACCCGGGGATGTGCGGGAACTCGCCCGGCGAGGGCATCCCCTTGCGCGTCCACACGTCGAGGTGGTTGAGCGCGCCGGCCTTCACGTCCACCAGCACCTCGTCGCGACCGACCTCCGGGTCCGGGAGGTCGCCGTACTGTAACACGTCGGTGTCACCGTGTTCCTCGTAGAACACACCTTGCATAACCGGGGCTGTGGGGTGCTGGCACAAAGTCGTGCCGGTCGCCCATGGTGATAGTGTTCAGGTAAAAGTGCCTCCTGAGAGCAGGAGGACAACAGGGTGTAGAAAGCCCCCAGTCGCTCGACCGGCCGCGGCTCGCTGCGCGCCTCGCTCACCGCGTTCGCTGCGGTGCTTTCGTTGCCGGGGACGAATCGAGCGACTGGCCCCTTTCAGTCCCACCCGCCCACACCTGCTCGGTCAGCCACCTCCCATCTGAACATCGCCTCTATAGTCGAACGGAGCCGCGAGCGGCCGCTCCGGAGCGAAACCGCCTTCCGCGCGGGACCGAACCTTCCGGTCGTGACGCGGGGCGTAACGCGCTGGACGTATCTCGGACTCGTGATCCTCCTCGTGGGGTTCACCACCGCCGGTGCCGGCGCGGCGACACACCTCGACGAGCGGAGTTGCGCGTCCGTCGGCGTCGTCCGGGTCGTCCCCACCGACGGCGTGAACGCCTCGCTCGACGGCTACCAGCGGGTCGACTACGCCGACCTGACGGCGACCGAACAGCGCGTCTTCCGGAGCGTCCGCGAGGCCGGCGGGCAGGCGCTCGTCGACCGCGATGCGATCCGTGAGGCCGTCGTCGCGTACGAAAACGAGACGTATCTCGTCGTGACCGCCACCGAGCGCGGCGACTGCACGCCGTGGGACCGCGAGCGCGTCGTCGCGCCGCTCGGGTTCGGGGCCGGACTGGTGTTCGTCGGCGGCGTGCTCGTCCGCGGGCGCGACCACGACGCCTGACGGCGGCGGACTTTTCGGCCTCGAAAGCGGGAGTTCGGACGTGAGCCACGATCACGAAGACGAGCACGAACACGGTCACCAGCACGACCACCACCGGCACGACCTCGACGCGCTCGGCGCGAGCGTCGTGACGGTGTCGTCTACCCGGTCGCTGGACGATGACCCAGCTGGCGACGCCATCGCCGCGGCGTTCGAGCGGGCCGGCCACGAGGTCGTCCACCGCGAACTCGTCGACGACGACTTCGACGGCGTACAGGGGGCGGTGAAGCAACTTGTCGGCCGACAGGACACGGACGTCGTCGTCACGACCGGCGGCACGGGCGTCACTCCGGACGACGTGACCGTCGAGGCGGTCGGCCCGCTGTTCGACAAGGGACTCCCCGGCTTCGGCGAACTGTTCCGCGACCTCTCGTACGACGAAATCGGGACGAAGGTCGTCGGAACGCGCGCAGTCGCCGGCGTTTCGGACGGCGTGCCGGTGTTCTGTCTGCCGGGGTCGGAGAACGCCGCGACGCTCGGGACCGAGGAGATCATCGTCGAGGAGGCGGGCCATCTCGCCGGCCTCGCGCGACGGGACGACGAGGAGGAGTAGCGCTACCGACGCGACGGCGACTCGCTGGTCCGTCGATCTCCCCTGTCGGGTATCAGTCGCTTCCGGGGAGCGGACACAGCGACGCCGTGAGGATCGCCGGCTCGTCGGTGTCGTTGCGCGCGCCGTGTGCCGCCCCCCGTTCGTGGAGCACGACGCCGGGGGCCTCGACCGTCTCCTCAGTGCCGTCCTGTATGACGGTGACCGTCCCCTCCGTGACGTGGAACACGTTCGTCGCGCCGGGGTGGTCGTGCGGCTCCATCTCCGCGCTGGGGCCGAGCGCGAACGCTTTCACCAGCACGTCGTCCGTGACCACCAGTTCTCCGGTGAGCAGTTCGCCCGCGTCCGGGTCGAGGTCCGGATATCGGTCCATATCATCCACTCGTCCGCCGCCGTCAAGTCGCTTGCCATCGACTCGTACGGCGGGGGTAACGCTTAGTCGACCCGCCGCGACTCTCGGGCGTGTCCTCGGCCACCCTGTCGACGAAGCGGCTCCGCTTCGAACGGCTCTGCCGCGAGAACGTCCCGCTCGCGGAGTATTACGAGCTCGTCGGCGCAGAGCCGAATCCGACGGCGGAAGCGGAACTGCGCTATATCCCCCGCGAACCGGTCGAAACGATGGGCGGCGCGGCCGACCGACTCGACGAGTTCGAGGAGCAGTGGGAGGCCCGCGAGCGCGCGGAGTACGCGCTCCGTCCCCGCGAAGGCGAGGACGGGGCCGGCGAACTGGCGGGAACTGCGGGACTCGTCCTCGCGTGGGACCGCTCGCTCGCGAAGCTCGCTGTCCGACTCCGCAAGCGGTTCTGGGGCCGGCTACTCGGGCGAGCGCGCCGACGCGCTGCTGGCGCTCGCGTTCGACCGACTCGGTCTCGATTGCGTCGCCGTCCCGGTCCACGCGGACAACGACCGCTCGAAGCGCGCCGTCGAGAAGTACGTTGACCGGTGGAGCGGCCGCTACGAGGGGTGCTTCCGCAACGACGGCAGGCGGGCCGAGGGTCCCGTCGACCGCCACCGGTTCTCAATCACGCGGTCGGCGTACGAAGACGCGAAGTAGCGTCGGGCCGAGACGCCGGTATGAGCGAGCGCGTGCTGGTCCCCGGCGGGCGTGACGTCCGCGCCACGCTGGATTCGCCGGGGGCGGACGCCTGCGTCGTCGCCTGCCCGCCGCATCCGCAGATGGGTGGCAAGCGAACCGACCGCCGGTTACAGGCCGTGAGCGACGCGATCGCGCCCGAAGTGTCGACCCTCCGGTTCGACTACGGCGCGTGGGACGAAGGGTACGGCGAGGTGGCCGACGCGCGCAACGCCCTCGGATGGGCGCGCGACAGGTACGACACCGTCGGGCTGTTCGGCTACTCGTTCGGCGGGTGTGTCGCGTTGCTCGCGGCGGCCGCGGAGAGCGACGAGGACGTTCCGCCGGCGGCAGTCGCCGCGCTCGCCCCGGCCTCGCGGCTGGTCGATGACCTCGACGCGACCGCGCGACTGACTGTGATCGACGCGCCGGGCTACGTGTGCTACGGCGAGCGCGACACCACCGCCGACTGGGAACCAGTCGTCGAGCAGGCACGCGACTGCGACTGGACAGTCGAGTCGCTGAGTGCCGACCACCACTTCGTCGGTCAGACGGAGCGTGTCGGCGAGTCGTGTGGCGAATTTCTGCGGTCGGCACTCGATGGGCCGGTGTGACCGAGGCGAGAACCCGTCCGTCGCGCCGCGCTGTGTCGCCCGCCTCGTAAGTTGACAACCGGACAGCACTCGACGCCCGTTCGCAACGGTTTTGACCGCCCCCCGCAGACACTCGTTATGCCGACGGAATCCGTCACGGAGTACGACCCCTCGCTGGGTCGGAAGTTCGTCTTCGTCACCGGCGGCGTGATGTCGGGACTGGGGAAAGGCATCACCGCGGCGTCGACCGGCCGGCTGCTCGCCAACGCCGGCTTCGACGTCACCGCCGTCAAGATCGACCCGTATCTGAACGTCGACGCCGGGACCATGAACCCGTATCAACACGGCGAGGTGTACGTCCTGAAAGACGGCGGCGAAGTCGACCTCGATCTCGGCAACTACGAGCGCTTTCTCGACATCGACATGACGTTCGACCACAACGTCACGACGGGGAAGACGTACAAACACGTCATCGAGAAGGAGCGGGCGGGCGACTACCTCGGCAAGACCGTCCAGATCATCCCGCACATCACCGACGACATCAAGCGGCGCATCCGCGAGGCCGCCGAGGGCCACGACGTGTGTCTCGTCGAGGTCGGCGGTACCGTCGGCGACATCGAGGGGATGCCGTATCTGGAGGCGCTCCGACAGTTCGCCCACGAGGAGGACGACGACGACATCCTCTTCACGCACGTGACGCTCGTCCCCTACTCGAAGAACGGCGAGCAGAAGACGAAGCCGACCCAACACTCCGTGAAGGAACTCCGCTCCATCGGTCTCCAGCCCGACATCCTCGTCGGGCGGTGTGGAGACCCGCTGGAACAGCAGACCAAGGAGAAGATAGCGCTGTTCTGTGACGTGCCGACCGACGCGGTGTTCTCGAACCCCGACGTGGACGACATCTATCAGGTGCCGCTGGTCGTCGAGGACGCGGGCCTCGACCAGTACGTGATGGAGCAACTCGGCCTCGCGGAGGAGGCACTCCCGCGCGACGAGCGGGAGAACGGCTGGCGGAATCTCGTCACGCAGGAGACGACCGGCTCGGTCGACATCGCGCTGGCGGGGAAGTACGACCTCGAAGACGCGTATCTCTCCGTCCACGAGGCGCTGAAACACGCCGGCCTCGAAGCGGGCGTCGACGTGAACGCGCTGTGGGTCGACGCCGACGAGATGACGGCGGAACACCGCGACCGACTGGAGCAGGCGGACGGCCTCGTCGTCCCCGGTGGCTTCGGCGCGCGCGGCACGGACGGCAAGATAGAGACCGTCCGCTACGCCCGTGAAGAGGGCGTCCCCTTCCTCGGCTTGTGTCTCGGCTTCCAGGTGGCCGTCATCGAGTTCGCGCGCACCGTCTGCGGTCTCGAACACGCCGACTCGACGGAGTTCGAGGAGGAGACGCCGCATCCGGTCATCGCCATCCTCCCCGAGCAGTACGAGGTGGAGGACATGGGCGGGACGATGCGGCTGGGTGCCCACGAGACGGATATCGAACCCGGCACGCTCGCCCACGAGCTGTACGACAGCGACGCCTGCACGGAGCGACACCGCCACCGCTACGAGGTGAACCCCGAGTACATCGAGCAGCTGGAAGACGCCGGGATAACGTTCTCCGGGCGCGCGGACAACCGGATGGAGATACTCGAACTCGACGACCACCCGTACTTTGTCGGCACGCAGTTCCACCCCGAGTTCCGGTCACGGCCCGGCTGTGCGTCGCCGCCGTTCGTCGGTCTGCTCGAAGCAGTCGTCGACCGAGCGGAACGGGAGGTGAGCGTCTGATGGTCGACGTGGAGCCGTTCATCGACGAGGCGAAGGCCGAGATCCGCGAGGCGGTCGGCGACGAGGAGGCCATTATCGCGCTGTCGGGCGGCGTCGACTCGTCGGTGGCCGCGGCGCTCACCCACGAGGCCATCGGCGAACACCTCACCGCCGTCTACGTCGACACCGGCCTGATGCGGAAAGGCGAGACAGCGGGGATCCGCGAGACGTTCGAGTTCATGGACGGGCTGAAGATCGTGGAGGCACAGGACCGCTTCCTCGACGCGCTGGCGGGCGTCACGGACCCCGAGGAGAAGCGCCACGTCATCGGCGAGCAGTTCATCCGCGAGTTCGAGCGCGAGGCCCGCGAGGCCGACGCGCGCTATCTCGTCCAAGGGACCATCTACCCCGACCGCGTCGAGTCGGAGGGGAACATCAAGTCCCACCATAACGTCGGCGGGCTTCCGGAGGTCGTCGACTTCGACGGCATCGTCGAACCCGTGCGTGACCTCTACAAGGACGAGGTGCGCGAGGTGGCTCGCGCACTCGATCTGGAATCCGTCATCTCCGAGCGGATGCCGTTCCCCGGCCCCGGACTCGCGGTCCGCGTCATCGGCGAGGTGACCCGCGAGAAGGTCGAGGTGGCGCGGGAGGCGTGTCACGTCGTCGAAGAGGAGACCGCCGACCACGAGCCGTGGCAGGCGTTCGCCGCCGTCATCGGGAAGGCGACGGGCGTGAAGGGCGACAACCGCGTCCACGGCTGGGTGGTCTCCGTCCGCTCCGTCGAGAGCCGCGACGGGATGACCGCCCGCGCCCAGCAGCTCGACTGGGACACCCTCCAGCGCATCCAGTCGCGCATAACCGGCACGCTCGACAACGTCTCGCGGGTGGTGTACGACGTGACCCACAAGCCGCCGGCGACCATCGAGTACGAGTAATTGATAAAAGATAGAGAATCCCCCGTCGATCAGCGGTGCTCAGATAAGACTGGACGAACCGCTGTTGATAGTGTGACGAGCTTGGAAGCCCCCGCCGGCTCGACTCCCGGGCCTCGCTGCGGTCCTCGTCGGTCGCTCCGCTCCCTCCTGTGGTCCTTACGTCGGCCGGGTTCGCCGAGCCGGCGGCCCCTTCCAGTCCTACCCGACCGCACTTGTTCGGTCAGCCATCGCTCATCTGACACCGCCCGCCGGTCCGTGACAATTCTTATACTCGCCCCCGAGAACAGGGAGACATGACGCGCGCAGTGATCGCGGGGAGCGACGGTGACGGACTCGGTGACGCCCTCGCCGCCGAGGGGGTCGACGTGTCGCAGGCGCGCGGAACCGCCGACCGCTCCGCACTGGAGGACGCTGGCATCCTCGATGCCGACGTGCTCGTCCTGACCGAGATGGGACTGGCGACGAGCATCGCGGTGGCGAAGGATCTCAACCCGGACGTGCGAGTCGTGGTCTACGCTCACGGCTCGCTGCCGGAGTTCGCGAAAGGGCAGGCCGGCCACATCCTCGACCCGGGGCTGCTCGACCCGTCAGTCGTCGCCGAGGAGGTCGCCGGGACGGCCGCTTAGCCGTCGCGTCGACGGATAGCCGGCTCACAGCAGTCCGTGAGCAGCCCCGTCAGCGTCCGGCCGCCCTCCCGGACCTCGCGGTAGCCGGCCATGAACGACTCCGCGAGCGACAGCGCCGCCGGCCGGTCGTCGAGGTTGGTCCGGATCGGCTCGCTCCCCTCGAAGTTCTCGCCGCCGCCGTGGACGACGCCGACCCGCCACCGGTCGTCGCGCCTGCGGACGTGCTGTGTCTCCGGTAGGACGTGTACCGCGATGAGGTCGGGACCGTGTTCGAACAGCGTCGGTTCGCGCGGGTCGTACTTCGCGACGATTGCCGGCGGAGACTCTATCTCCGTCCAGCCGACCGGAGCCGGATGGATCTGACCCATGTTGCTGGCTACGAAACGCTGTGGGAAAACCCGCCTGCCGAACGCCCGGGGTCGTCGCAGTCGATGCTCAAACTACACCGGGAGTCGCCCGCGGATGAACCCGCCGAGCGCGCGTGTCTTCGACGGCCGGCGAATGGCCTCCATCTCCTCGTCGGTCAGCTCGAAGTCGAAGATATCGAAGTTCGCCGCCAGATGCTCGCGGGACGTCGCCTTCGGCACCGTGGCGACACCCTGCTGGACGAGCCAGCGAAGCGCGACCTGTGCCGCGGACTTGTCGTAGCGGTCGCCGATCTCCGCGAGCAGATCGTCGTCGAGGGCGGCCCCGTGCGCCAGCGGCGAGTAGGCGGTCACGAGCACGTCGTGGATGTCACAGTAGTCGAGCAGTTCGCCCTGCGGCCAGTAGGGGTTGTACTGCACCTGATCGGTGAAGATTGGGGCGTCGGAGAGCCGGCGGGCGCGGTCAAGCAAGTCGATGTCGAAGTTCGAGACGCCGACGTGGCGCACCTTGTCGCGGTCGACGAGTTCGTTCATCGCGTCGAGCGTCTCGCCGAGCGGCGTCCGCTGGGCGCGGTTGTGGATGAGCAGGAGGTCGACGTAGCCCGTGGCGAGCCGTGCGAGCGACTCCTCCGTCGACCGGATCACGTCGTCGTGCGCGCGGTTACCGACGTTGAGTTTCGTCGTCAGGAAGACGTCCTCCCGGTCGACACCGCTGTCGCGGATCGCGTCGCCGACCCGGCGCTCGTTGCCGTACGCTTGGGCCGTGTCGATGTGCCGGTAGCCCAGTTCGAGGGCGGTCGTGACGGCGTCGTAGCAGTCGTCGCCGGTCAGCCGCCACGTGCCGAGACCGAGCGCGGGCACCTCGGTGCCCCGGACGGTGAGGAACTTCTGTGTCATGCTCCGGCGTACGTGCCGCGGGTGAATATGTGTGCCGCCCGCAGTCCGGTGGTCACTCGACGGAGAGCGCGTACCCCGTCGGGAGGTCGTACACCTGCCGACAGCAGTCCTCGATGAAGTCAGCGAGATGTTTCGGGTCCGCGACGGCGGAGACGTACACCGTTCCGTCCTCGGACTTCCGCGTCGCCGGCGCGTCGAGTTTGAACACGGGATACTCGTCGAGCAACTCGTCGAGACGGTCACGTTCCGTCGCGTCGGGAAACAGCGTCAGCTGTCGGTCGCCGTAGCGGATCCGTCGCTCGTCTCTACTCTCTACTGGGTCGCTCGCCCGGCTCTCGGCTTCGCCGCTCGCATTATTTGCGGGCTCACTCCGCTCGCCCGCATGGACCACCAGTTCGTCGCGCTGACCGCGGCGCTCCATCAGGCGCCGAACGAGCAGCGTCCGGCGGCTCCCCGGGTCCGCGGCGTCGGTCATACCCCGTCTGGTGGTGTCGAGGGGTTAAACTCCACCCTTCGGACACCGCGGCGGAGAGGGTAGCGACGTAACCGCTGGAACACGCCGACGTGAACCGGACCAAGCGAGCGTGTCGTCGCGTGCCGGACTCGTTTCTTCAAAGCTTTAGGGCCACACCGAGAAGCGCGGCGTATGAGTTCGCCACACGTGCTGCTGCTGGGCGCGCCGGGGGCCGGAAAGGGAACACAGAGCAAACGCATCGCCGACCGGTTCGGCGTGGATCACATCACGACCGGGGACGCGCTCCGGAACAACAAGGAGATGGACATCTCCGAGCTCGGATTCGAGTACGACACGCCTGGCGGCTTCATGGACGCCGGCGAACTCGTCCCCGACGAGGTCGTCAACGAGATCGTCGTGACGGCACTCGGCAACGCGGACGGCTTCGTGCTGGACGGTTACCCACGCAACATCGAGCAGGCGGAGTTCCTCGACGACCGGACGGCCCTCGACGCCGTGGTCCGACTGGGCGTGAGCGACGACAAGCTGATCGACCGGCTCACCGGCCGTCGCGTCTGTCCGAGCTGTGGCGTGAACTACCACGTCGAGTTCGACCAGCCCGAAGAGACCGGCATCTGTGACGAGTGTGGCACCGACCTCGAACAGCGCGAGGACGACACCGAGGAGACGGTCCGCGAGCGGCTCCGCGTCTTCGCCGAGAACACCGAGCCGGTCATCGAGTACTACCGCGACTCGGACGCCTACGTCGAGATCGACGGCGAGGGGTCGCCCGACGAGGTGTGGGAGCAGGTCGAGGCCGCAATCGAGGCCCGCAACCCCTGAGCGGGGCCGGACGGACCCTCGCGATCCTGTCGGCGTGTCGCTCCCGCGTCGTGTTCACACGACGCGAACGGCGCGGCGACCCGTGGGCTCTTACGTCCCGACGGGTGAGTTCGGGTTATGCACGACACTGACGCCGGTCGCCGCGACGACGAAGCGCCGGGCGACGACGTACTGCAGATGATCGAGCGGAGCGACGGCGTGCGCGTCCGTGGCGTCGCCGGCGCGCTCGGCATCGGTACGGAGGAGGCGAAGGAACGACTGCAGCGACTGCAGGCCAGCGGCGAGATCGAACGGAACGCCGACGGTGAGTGGGTGGTGCCGGAACGAGCGGGCGCGGACGACCCGTACGTCTTCTGAGGCCGCGTCAGCACGTTCTTGTCTCGCGGGGCGACACCCCGTAGCATGGATATCGAGGTCGGCGACGTGGCGACGGCCGAGCGGACGTTCACCCCCGAGGACGTGCGGGCGTTCACCGAACTGAGCGGCGACCGCGGCGACCACCATCTCGAACCGGACGAGGACGGACGACTGCTCGTTCACGGACTGCTGACGGCGACGCTGGCGACCGAGATCGGCGGTCGCTTCACCGTGCTCGCGCGGACGATGGAGTACGAGTTTCGCCGTCCCGTCTACACCGGCCAGCGGATACGCTGTACGGCGGAGTTCACGACCGTCGCCGAGCGCGAGGACGGCCGCACCGAAGTCGCGGCGGAGTTGACCTTCGAGCGGATTAGCGACGGTTCCCGGCGACGGCAGTCGGGAACGGACACCGACGACTCCCGGCAACGGCAGTCGGGAACGGACATCGACGGCTCCCGAACACGACAGTCGGAAGCGGACGACGCCGAGACGGTCGTGACCGGACGGTGGGATGGCGTCGTGGAGTGACCGCAGGAGTCAAACCGTCGCGTCGGCAACGGTGGGGTAATGGGACGAACCGCGGAGAAGGTGGCCGAAATCACGCGTGAGGACGCGTCGATGGAGGGCGCGCTGGAGTTCCTCCTCGAACGGGAGGGCCCGGTCACGTGGAGCGAGGTCTCGGACGAACTCACGAGCGGCCAGTGGGGTCGGCTCATCGAGAAGGGCGTGCTCACGGACGCCGGCGACGGGTTCGAACTCGCCGACCCGGAGGGAGTCAGCGACGCGCTCGCCGACGACGATGACGACGGCGTGACCGAGATCGAAGACGACTCCTCGTGGTCGACGTACGACAAGCTCGCCGCGCTGGGTGCCGTCGGCCTGTTCGCCGGCTACTCCATCTCGTCGGTTCGCAACGCAATCGGCAGCACCATCGACACCGTGCTGGGGCCGGTGAACAGCGCGCTCCCCTTCTACGGTGTCATCCTCGTGCTCGCCGTGTTCACCGGCCTGTACACCTCGCTGCTGCAGGCGAACCTGATGGACACCGACAAGATGGCCGCCTATCAGGAGCGGATGAAGGACATGAAGGAGCGCCGCGAGCAGGCGAAGGAGCAGGGCGACGACGAGGCGCTCGAAGAGATCCAGCAGGAGCAGATGGAGGCGATGGGCGACAACCTCGGCATGTTCAAAGAGCAGTTCCGCCCGATGGTGTGGATCATGCTGCTCACCATCCCCGTCTTCCTCTGGATGTACTGGATGATCCTCACGCAGGGGGTCGGCTCGCTCGAAGTGACGATGCCGCTCCTCGGCACGGTCGAGTGGCAGCGCGGCGTGCTCGGGCCGCTCCAAGCGTGGATCCTCTGGTACTTCGTCTGCTCGATGGGGTTCAGCCAGCTCATCCGGAAGTCGCTGAACCTCCAGACGACGCCGACGACGTAACTTCGGTCCGTCTCTTCTCACGCCTCCGCGACTGTGCCGACAGGAAGGACAACCCCTTTTAGCCCGTCTGCCGGAGTGTAGACATGCTGATCACCATCTCGGGACCTGCCGGGAGTGGGAAGTCCACCGCCGCCGCCGAGCTGGCCGGCCGGCTCGGCTACGACCACGCCTCAGGCGGCGACATCTTTCGTGAACTGGCTGCCGAACGCGACCTGACGGCGCTCGAACTGAACAAGCTCGCCGAGGAGGACGACCAGATCGACCGCGACCTCGACCAGCGGCTCCGCGAGGTCGCCGCCGCGCGTGACGACCTCGTGCTCGAATCGCGACTCGCCGGGTGGATGGCAGGCGAACACGCCGACTTCCGCGTCTGGCTCGACGCTCCGCTCGGCGTCCGAGCCGATCGCATCGCCGACAGAGAGGGGAAAGATCCCGACCTCGCGCGCACCGAGACGGAAGCGCGGGCGGACAGCGAGGCGAAGCGCTACGAGGCGTACTACGGCATCGATATCGACGACCTCTCCATTTACGACCTCGTGTTGAACACCGCGCGCCTCGACCCAGACGGCGTCGTCGACGCCATCGAAACCGTGGTTCGGGCGTACGACGCCGAGGGCGACGAGGGGAAGACACCGGTCGCGCTCGACTACGAGTTCTGATGCGGGGCGACCCCTCGGACCGCGCGCCGGAAGCCCTCCTCGGGTTCGGGGTCGTCAACCTCGACAAGCCGCCCGGCCCGGCGGCCCATCAGGTCGCCGGCTGGGTGCGCGACCTGACCGGACAGGACCGGGCCGCCCACGCCGGGACGCTCGATCCGAAGGTGACCGGCTGTCTGCCGACGCTACTCGGTGACGCTACTCGAATGGCGCAGGTGTTCGACGACAGCCGTAAGGAGTACATCGCGGTGCTGGAGCTACACGGTCCCGCGCCGGCTGACACCGAGTCCGTCGTCGCGGAGTTCGAGAGCGAGATCTACCAGAAACCGCCGCGGAAGAGCGCCGTCGCCCGCAGGCTTCGCACTCGGACGATCCACGACCTCGACGTGCTCGAAGTTCGCGACCGGCAGGCGCTCCTGCGCGTCACCTGTGAGTCGGGCACGTACGTTCGAAAACTGTGTCACGACATCGGACTCGCGCTCGGGACGGGCGCACACATGGGCGACCTCCGACGGAGGGCGACGGGCAGCTTCGACGACACGACGCTGGCAGCGATGCACGACCTCCACGACGCGGTCGTCGAGTGGCGCGAGCGGGGCGAGAAGGGGCCGCTCCGCGAGGTCGTCCAGCCGGCCGAGCGTGCGCTGGCGGGCATCGCTCGCGTCACCGTCGCGCCGAGCGCGGCCGAACAGATCGCGGAGGGAGCGCCGGTGTACGCGCCGGGGGTGCTCGACGCGGAGACGACGGAGCAGGGGACGTTCGTCGCCTGCTACACACCGGACGGCGCGGCCGTCGCGCTCGGCACGCTCGTCGGTGACCCTACCGCCGATGCCGGTGCCGTCGTCGAATTGGAGCGCGTTCTCGTCTGAGCAGCGGCGAAGCAGCCTCAGTCTGCCGCGTCGACCGGCTCGGCAGTGTCGTCGCCGACGCCCACCTCGCCCGTGAGCTGTCGGTGCGGGTACGGCATCTCGATCTCCTCGGCGTCACACCGCTCCTTGACCGCCTGGGCGTACTCCGAGCGGATGCGCACGAAGTCGGACCGGTCCGGTTCGTCGATCCAGAACCGCGACTTCAGGCCGACGTAGGAGTCCGCGAGTTCGGTGAGACGGACGCTCACCGGCGGATTGTCGAGGATCTCGCCGTGCGCCTTCGCCTCCTCGGTGATGACCCGCTTCGCGTGGTCGATGTCGTCGTCGTAGTCGACGCCGAAGAGGAACTGGATGCGGAGTTTGTCCTTCGCGACGGGGTTCGTGATGGCGGTGTTCGCCAGCTCGCCGTTCGGCACCGTGATGAGTTCGTTGTCGAACGTGCGAACCCGAGAGACGCGGAAGGAGATATCCTCGATGACGCCGACGTGGCCGTCCCACTCCACCCAGTCGCCGATCTGGACCTCGCGGTCGGCGATGAGGAACGCGCCGCCGACGAGATTGCCGATGAGGTCCTGCGAGGCGAAGCCGATTGCCAGCGTCAGCGCACCGACGACGGTGGCGAGCGACGAGAGAAGGTTGCCGAAGCCGGCGACGGCGAAGGCGACCGCCAGCGCGACGAACACGACGCCGACGCCGGCGACCTTCCGGGTCGGTTTTCGCAGCGTCTCGTCCACCTCGCGAGCGGACAGGATTCGCCTGACGCTCGACCCGACGACGAGTTTACCGAGTGCGTAGACGACGGCGAACGTGAGGAGAAACGCCACGGCGTCCGTCCCGAAATCCATCGCCTGCGGGATGAGCGACTCGTTCGCGTACCTGACGAACCGGTCGGCGACCCCGACCTGCAGTAGCGGCTCCATCGTGCAGGGTCACTCCCGACGGAAATATAACTCCGTGGGTAGTTTCCCCGCGAAGCGACACCCTTAACAGCGGAACCGTGTTTCGGTCGAATGCGAGGGACCGTGGGGTAGTGGTATCCTCTGCGGATGGGGTCCGTAGGACCTGAGTTCGACTCTCAGCGGTCCCACTCTACCGTATTCTCCGGACAGAGAGCGACATCGCAGGCGTCACCGGAGTGATTTGCGGGCGTTCCGTCGTCTCTGTTACACGCCGACGCTGATCGTTCAAGCCCGGGTCGTGTGTTCGTTCTGAATACGAGCGGCACGAGCCTCGAACGCACGCTCGCGTCGAGTCCGCTGGCACGGCCACAGACCATCGACATCCCTTCCGAAGTCGGACGATTGACCTCCTCCCGCGCCTGAAGACGCGGGAATCCGACCATTGGATTCGGGCGGTCGCCGCCCTTCGGTTCCAACCCGCACTCGGAGGGAACCGGCGACACACCGGGGGAACTCTCGTTTGTCTCCCTCGTCGGGCTGTGGCCCGGCCAATGAGGCCCCATCGACAGCCATGTCATCGCCGTGGGAACCACCGCCGATTCCCCTCCTCCTGTGGTTCGAGGACGGCATCTCACGGCTGTCGTAGCAGTACCGATGTCGCGGGCCACGGGATTCAAACTGTTGGGACAAACGGGCCGGCTGTCGCTCGACCCCCGCCTGAAGACGGGGGTATGCGCTCGTATCTCCATCATCGACCGCAACATCGATCTCGTAGTACGAATCCTGATAATTGATATACGCTGGCTTGCCGCCGAAACGGTCTGATGGGGAGGATTGTAACTCTGCACTCCTCACTCAATAGCAGTCAGAAATGCGCTCTGTGTAGAGGACGTCAACGAACCGAATTCGACGACCGTAGAATTAGACGGCAGCCCTCTTTCGTTGACCTGTCGTGAACAGTAATCACAGAGCTCGTCTCACCTTCCGCAATCGGGGCGCTGATAATCGTAGTATCCCCGAAAGAGGAGCGAACCGTTAGCCGCATTCTCTATAGGCGGAACAGGCGCAATCCCACGTCGTTCACGGCGTGGATACGCGCGTCACTCAGTGAAACAGCCCACCGTTCAAAAGCCAGTCCTGCGTTTCCCACGAGAGCATTTAATTGACAGCCCACCGTATCAGCGAGGAGGAACCGGTCGGAACGGAGCGGATTCCGACCCGTCCTTCGGAGGCGGCCTGTCCGCCCGCGTAACGAGGCAGTATCCGAAATGGCAGGCGGTGAACGCACACCCTAAAGGGTGCGCCGACGTGCCGGCTGCTCGAAGCAATCCAAAGGTACCCCCGAGTCCGCTGACGCCTGCTGGCGTCCCTGTGGCAAAAACAACACTGGGACGCCGTACATCTTGAGGATAGGGGTAACGGCCACTTGGCATGGCCAGCAGTCCACCACACCGATACTGTAGGACTACCCGTGCCCGAAAGGTTTGGTAGTCCAGTGACTGGACTGCAAACCTGAAACTCCCACCGCTCGGGATTCCTCCGCGTTTACGCGAAGGAGGATGTCAATTACACTGGCTGGTGGCGTATGTTCTACAGGTGTTCGTAAACGGCAATACTCCCGAAGATGCTATTCACACTCAGGATTCGCCTGCGTTCAGGGCACTGTTCAGCTCGAAGAGCTCTCGGGCGACGTCGCTCTTGGCGACTCGGTAGCGGCGAGGCGACGAGTTCGGGACCCCTTCGAGGATATCGGCTTCCAGCAGGAGGTCGGTGTACTTGCTCACCGTCTGCTGGGTGACGCTGGCGTGGTCCGCGAGTTCCGTCTTGGTTACCTCCCGACTCGGGGGGAGCGTGAGGACGGCATCGACGAGTATCGGGACGCTCTCGTGCTGAAAGAGGTAGAGGATGCCGCTCGGGTTCTCTAGGCGGGCCTCCTTGGTGTCGGTCTCCGCTGCCGGGTGTCCCTGCGGCGTCTCACTCATGTAATCGGATTACCGGCAGAGACCGATAACGGTTCTCCTGCGCGTAAACGCCGGTTAACGTCTGCTTACGTGAGGTGGGCGAAACGGCGGAGCATGCGCAAGCCGTCAGTAAAATGCGCCCTCCTCGCGGCGATGGTGGCCGAACACGTTGGGGATCACCCACCACCGAAGATAACCTCCTCTCTATCGCCGCCATCGAGCCGAGGGACTACCACACCGCCGGCGATGTCCTCGACGACCTACGGTCCGAACCCTACGTCACGAACAGGGGGAACCGGGGCATCGAACTCGGCAACGGCGAGTTCGGGCGACTGGCCGAGGTGCTCTATCACGAGTGCGAGTGGGAACCGTTCGAGATCGAGAGCCGCCTGAAACACTACGAGGGCTGGGGGAACCACGACTGGGCCTGATTCGGGCGCTGGCCCGACCCCGAGGAGAACGCTCTGGCGTTCACATCGCAAGGGCCGTTCCACGGCCGTACAGCAACTCCGTACGACCGGACCACGTTAAGAAATTCATCACTCTGCCGTGGGCGGCTCCCCCGTCCGTCGGGGGAGAACCGCTGCCGGCGCGTCCTCCGACGATACCAATCCCGCAGTCTCGGCTACTCCCGTTTCGCGCCGGGGTTCGTGACCGCGCCGTTGGCCGCGGAGCCGAACGTCTGGCCGTACTTCGCGAGCACGCCGGTGTCGTAGTTCGGCGCTGGCCGGTCCCGGTCGGCGAGTCTGTCGGCCAACTCCTCGTCCGTGAGGTCGGCGTCCATGCGGCGCTCGTCGACGTCGATGGTGACGGTGTCGCCGTCTTCGAGGGCGGCGATGGGGCCGCCTGCGAACGCCTCGGGAGCGACGTGGCCGATCATCGGGCCGCGGGTCGCGCCGGAGAAGCGGCCGTCCGTCAGGAGCGCCACGTCGTCCTCGTGGCCGGCACCGACGACGGCGGCCGTCACGCCGAGCATCTCGCGCATCCCCGGGCCGCCCTGCGGCCCCTCGTTGCGGATGGCGATCACGTCGCCGGACTCGATCTCCCCCTCCTGCACGTACGCCATCGCCGCCTCCTCGTCCTCGAAGACCCGGACCGGTCCCTCGTGGAACCACTTGTCCTCGCCGGTGACCTTCAGCACCGCGCCGTCGGGCGCGAGGTTGCCGGTGAGGATCTTGATCGCGCCTTCCTCGTAGAACGGGTCAGCGACGGGTCGCAGGAACTCCTCGTCGATTTCGGAATCCGGCGGCAGATCGCCGCGCCGCCCCAGTTCGGTCAGTTCCTCGCGCACGGTGCGGCCGGTGACGGTGGCGGCGTCGCCGTGCACGTAGCCGCCCTCGACGAGCCGTCGGATCACGACCGGAACCCCGCCCACCTCGTGGAGGTCGTTCATCACGCTGGTGCCGCCGGGCTGGAGGTTGGCTATCTTCGGCGTCCGCGCGGAGATCTCGTCGAACTCCTCGATGGAGAGGTCGATGCCCGCCTCGGCCGCGAGCGCGAGCAGGTGGAGCACGGCGTTCGTCGAGCCGCCGAGCGCGACCTGCACGGCGATGGCGTTCTCGAAGCTCTCCTTCGTGAGGATGTCCGAGGGACGGCGGTCCTCGCGGACGCATTCGAGCGCGAGTTCGCCGGCCCGCTCCGCGACCTCGTAGCGCGACTCGTCCTCGGCGGGCGGCGAGGCGGAGCCGAGCGGCGCGAGACCCAGCGCCTCGGAGATGGAGGCCATCGTGTTCGCGGTGAACATCCCGCCACACGACCCGGCACCGGGACAGGCCGCGTGCTCCAGTTCGACGAGTTCGTCCTCGGTCATCTCGCCGGAGGCGACCGCGCCGACCCCCTCGAAGACGTTCTGCACCGTGACCTCGCGTCCCTCGTGTTCGCCGGGCATGATGGAGCCGCCGTAGAGGAACACCGAGGGGAGGTCCGTCCGGACGGCGGCCATCATCATCCCGGGGAGGTTCTTGTCACAGCCGGCGACGGTGACGAGCGCGTCCATCCGTTCGCCGAAGGCGACGAGTTCGACGGAGTCGGCGATGATCTCTCGCGAGATGAGCGAGGCCTTCATCCCCTCGGTGCCCATCGAGATGGCGTCCGAGATGGTGACGGTGCCGAACTCGATGGGCATCCCTGCGGCGTCGTCGATGCCGTCGATGGCCGCGTCGGCGACGTCGTCGAGGTGGACGTTACACGGCGTGATGTCGGCGGCGGGGTTCGCCACCCCGACCATCGGATTCGAGAGGTCATCGTCGTCGAACCCCATCGCGCGGAACATCGCGCGGTGCGGGGCGCGTTCCGGCCCCTCGGTGACCTCCCGCGATCTGAGATTCGCGGGCTTTTCTTCTTGTGGCTCGCGCTCCGGTGGCTCCTGCTGGCTCATACACCCGAGTTGTGTGCTGCGGGGATAAGAATCCGCGCCAAGACAGATGTTGCGGTTTCCCCGGCTACCGTCGGATGAACCGCGACAGCTTCTCCGCGAACGAGTCGTCGCCGAGCTTCAGATAGTAGGCGTCGCCGCGGTCCTCGTAGTAGTTGTCGATGCGCCGGACGACCTCGAAGCCGATCTCCTCGTAAAAGTCGATGGCGTCCTGATTCGTCGTTCGCGCGTGACAGGTGACGGTGTTGTAGTCGTCGGCGACCTCCGCGATGAGCCGTTTGCCGTATCCTTCACCCCGGTGTCCGGCGTCGACGGCCAGGAAGAGGACGTAGCCGTCGCGGCGGACGGATGCGAAGCCGACGAGCTGTTCGTCGTCGAGGCCGCGTTCGACGAGCGCGTACGTCGTCGCCCGGGTGTAGGCGTCGGTGAAGAACCCGCGGCGCTGGCGCAGGACGCCCTCCTCGCGGCGAATGTGCTCTTTCAGTGTCCACGCGTCCTCGACGAGGCCGTCGTCGCCCCGGTCGATAACGCGGAGCTCTATCGTGGCACTCACCACCTCACCCTAACTCCGGGCCGAGTATAACTCCAACGCTACCACCCCCGGAACCCTTTCGTTTCGGCGTCCAGTGTGTTCGAGCATGGCGACGGGGATAGCGTCGGGCGAGGAGACCGAATCGGTCGACGAGCCGGACACCGTGCGCGAAGTGGTTCGCAGATCGCTCATCACCGGCATCGCGGTCGTCATCCCCATCGTCGTGACGGCCGTCGTCATCACGTTCGCGCTCAACTTCGTCAACGGGTTCCTCATACCGGTGATCGACATAATCAAGCGTGGCCCGATCGGCCCGAACCAGTTCACCGACTTCACGCTGAAGGTCGTCACCGTCGTCGTGTTCGTCGGTATCGTGTTCTTCCTCGGGTTCGTCGCGGAGTTCTCGAAGCGCGGCACACAGCTCGGCGAGCAGTTCGACGATCTCATGGCCGCGATTCCCGGGCTCGGCTCCGTGTACGCCTCCTTCGACGAGATGTCCGAGATCATGCTCGATTCTGACACGGACAGCTTTCAGGACGTGAAGCTGGTCGAGTACCCCGGCGAGGAGTCGTACACGGTGGCGTTCAAGACGGCCGGGACGCCGCCGGTGATCGAGGAGGCGACACAGGTGGACGACATGGTCACGCTGTTCATGCCGATGGCACCCAATCCGGTGATGGGCGGGTTCGTCATCCACGTCTCCCGCGACCGCGTGGTCGACGTGGACCTGACGGTCGAGGAGGGGATTCGGTCCATCGTCACCTCCGGCGTCGCCGTCAGCAGCGACGACGACCCCGAACTCCGCGGGCTCTCGGCCGACGAGATGCAGACGCTCGGCCGGATCGAGCGGGTCGACCAGCAGACCGCCCCGGAGGACGCCTCACCGACGACGCGCGGCACCGAGGTGTCCAAGGAGCGGATCGCCGAGTACGACGCCGCCGTCTCCCCCGAACACTCGGATACCCCGGAGAAGATCGCCGCCCGCGAGCGGAGTCGCGACCGCGGAACGACCGATACGGTCCCGGCAGAGGCGTCGGGACGAGCCTCCGAGGACCGTGATTCGACCGAAACCACCCCCGCCGAGGCGTCCGGCCGAGCGCCCGAAGACCGCGACTCGACCGAGACCACCCCCGCCGAGGCGTCGGGACGGACCGACGAGTGACCACGGGTTCGGCATTCATCTTTTAGTAGCGGCGGGCTAGTTCCCGGATCATGCTACCGCTCGCGTGGCTGATTCCAGCCCACGTCGACTACGTGACGGGCGTTCCGGACCGGGCGGGGTCGGCCATCGGCTTCATTCTGCGCGTGGTCACCGACCCCGTCAACGCCGCGCTGCTCATCGCCGGGGCCATTGGCGGCGCGGCCGCACTCGTCGCCGGTGCGTACGCGCGGCGGCGCGTGCCGGATCTTTCGGTGCTCGCAGACACGCTCGCCGACTACCGCGACCTCGTCCCGTGGATGCTCCGGCTCTCGGTCGGACTGCCGACGCTCGGGGCCGGATTCGCGGGCTACTACTTCACGCCGGTCGTCACCATCGACGCGGTGAGCCAGACGCTCACGGCGCTGTATCCGTCGCTACTCGACCCGCTGGTCGGGACGCCGGTGATCCGGCTCGCGTTCATCGGCGTCGGATTCGCGCTGCTCACCGGCTTCCTCACCCGTGCGAGTGCGCTCCTCGGCTTCGCGCTGTGGGTGACGGTCGTCCCCGCCGAACCGGCGCTGTTGCTCGCCGGCGAGTATCCGTTCGTCTACGCCGCCATCGCACTCGTCGGCGGCGGCCGACCGAGCGCCGACGAGATGTTCGCCCGCGTCGCGAAGACGCCCGGCACGCTCTACGGCCGGATCGACCCGCTCGGCGAACTGCCGAGCCGGACCCGCGAGTTCCTCACCCCCTACCAGCCGTTCCTCCCGACGCTGCTCCGGGTCGGTCTGGGTGCCACGTTCATCTTCCTCGGCGCGACCCAGAAGCTGTTCTCGCCGGCGCGTGCGCTACTCGTCGTCGAGAAGTACAATCTCGACGCGCTCCTCCCGGTCGATCCGGGGATGTGGGTCGTCGGCGCCGGACTGACCGAGGTAGCGATCGGACTGCTGCTGATCGCCGGGTTGTACACGCGGGGTGCCGCAGCCGTCGCCTTCCTCGTGTTGACGACGACCCTGTTCGGCCTCCCGGACGACCCCGTGCTCGCGCACGTCTCGATGTTCGGACTCACCTCTGCCGTCTTCACGCTCGGGGCCGGGCCGTACTCGCTCGACCAGCTGTTCGAGGCGGCCGAGGTGTCGGAGAGCGAGCCGGCACCGAGTTGACAGGCTATCGCGGCCGGACACAGTCGCTATCGGATTCGGGCACGACCATCGTCGAGGAGGCGTCGGGCCGAGGACATCGACGGGAGGTCCGCGTCTCCGACGCGCCCGGTATTGGCGGCAGGGTGGCGCGCACGTTCTCAGTGTGATCGAGCGGTGAGCGGTGCTGTCGGGGTTGGCGGGAACACGAGGCTTACACCGCCGTGGCGACCGAAGGGAGCCGTGGGACCGAGGCCCGACTAACGCGCCGCGACCGCGGGGAGCGGCGCGGCTGGAGGGCCGACGTGTCTTTTTCATGAGCGTTTCCCCGAGTGAGGGAGCTGAGCGACCGAACGAGGTACAAAAAGGTTCTACAGGCGGAGCAGGCCGAGTGCCTCGGGGCTTGCCCCCGAGGGTGAAGGCCGTACGGTTATTACCCATCCGGCCGAACCATCGGGTACAGTTGCGACGTGGGTTAAAGACCTTACTCCGAAGCAACTGCTGGCAGTTGCGAAGAAATGCGACTCCTCTCAACACCCTGCTACGGCAGGTGAGACGGGAGTTGTCGGGCGGGGTGGAGCCGCCGACCCTCACGGACACAGCGAGTGTTCGGGTGTCAATTCCAGCCGACCCAACTCGGGGAGGTCGAGGGGGATTACATTCGCCTGCGACGGCCCGTCCGATTTTTGAGCGGGCGGTCAAGACGGCGAAGCCGCGGGGCTTGTCCCCGCGGGACTTCACTGCTGACGCGGGGCCCGTGCCTCGCGCACACCGTTGCCGTCGCGCATCTTGTCCTCGCAGTGGGGGCAGACGCGGACGCTGTCCAGTTCGTCGGGGGCGAACACCTTGACGTACTGTTCGGAGACGTAGGAGTCGCAGTTGAGACAGTTGGCCATGTGGTCGGAATTCGTCTACCGATTTAAGTACGTTCTGGGTTCGGGTCGGCTACGTGACGCGGTTTCATGGGAAGGAGTGGCGGGCCGCGTCACCGACGGAGGAAGTCGAAGTTCGCGTCCGCGACCGACACGCGGGGGTCGATCTCCTCGCCGTCCTCGAACCGCACGAAGGAGAGATAGTACGGGTCGCCACAGCCGTCGCCGTCCGTCTCGGCGGCCCCGCAGACCAGTTCGACGCCGTCGGCCTGCTTCTGTGGGTCGATCTCGCTGTCGAGTTCGTAGGCGGGGAGATACTCCCAGCCGTCGAGTGGGTCCGGCGTGACGCACTTGTCGGAGAGATACGCGTCCCGCTCCAGTTCGGCGACGGCCTCACAGCGCGGACAGTGATAGCTGACGGTGACCATACGCGTCGTAGACGCTCGCGGGATTTGAGCCTCCGGGTACCCGGAAGGACTTTGCCCGCCCCCAGCCTCGCTGCCGACATGATAGACGAGACCGTGGCAGAGATAGAGCGGATGGGGACACACTCCTCGTCCGTCGTCGCCGTGAAGGCGGCCGAGGCGCTTCGCGAACTGCTCGACCGGGAGTATCCGACCGTCGACGGGTATCTCCGCGACCTCGAACGCAACTCCAGCGCGCTCCGGCGCGCGAACCCCTCGCACGCGTCGCTTCACACGACCCAACGAGAGATCGTCACGACGGTCGAGGAGGCGGACGCGGCGGACGTGGAGACTGCGATGGAGGAGACCGAAGCGGTCATCGACCGAGTGGTCGAGCGCGTCACGACCGGGAAGCGGAAGGCCGCCGAGGCCGCCGCGGAGTCATTCTCCGACGGCGAGACGATTCTCACACACGATTACTCGACGACGCTTCTCGAAGCAGTCGAGGCGGCCGCCCGCGACGGCACGCACCTCGACGTGTACGTCACAGAGGCTCGGCCGCGGTATCTCGGCCGGAAGGCGGCCCGCATGCTCGCCGGGATCGACCGCGTGGAGCCGCATCTGATCGTCGACTCGGCGGCCGGCGAGGTGCTCGACGAGTGTGACCGGGCCGTCTTCGGAATGACCTGTGTCGTCGACGACAGCTTCTACAACCGCGTCGGCACCTTCCCCATCGCCGCAACGGCGAACGAACTCGCCGTTCCCGTCGACGTCGTCGGCTCCTCGTCCAAGGTCATCGATTCGGGCGGCTTCAGTTTCGAAAACGAGCACCGGCCAGCGGTCGAGGTAATGCGCGAACCGGCCGAGGGGTTCGACGTACACAACCCCGCCTACGACGCGACGCCGCTCCACCTCGTCGATTCGATACTCACCGACGCCGGGACGCGAACGCCGTAGTCAGGCGAAGGCGCCGAAGACGGGCTGTGAGACGACGGCTGTCCCACACTCCGGACAGACGACCCGGTAGCCATCCGTTCCCTCCTGCACGAGCCAGTCACCGCTCATCGGGCTCGTGTGTCCACACTCCTGACAGAACAGCGCCATCTTGTCGGCCTCGCCGCTCGGGGGACCTGCGGGCGTTCGTTCGCTCATGGCCGAGTTACGTGCTCCACGAATAAATGACTGGTCGCAGACACGTGAACAAGCCCCACGCGGCGTCGACTCAGACGTGCTGAACCCGGCCCTCGACCGTCGGGTCGATACCGACCTCGCGGGCGTACTCGGCGAGCACGCGGTACTGCGTTTCGAGCCTGTCGACGCGGTGGGCCGCGTCGAGGACCGGAAACTCGTCGTCGGAGTGGAGGATGTAGTCGGAGACGGCGACCCGATAGCGGCGGTCGAGGTCGACCGGTTCGCCCCCGACCGTCGCATCCGTCAGCGTCTCGGCCGTCCGGTCGTAGGTGATCGTCGCACCGGAGACGTGTGCGTGCCACCAGTCCGGTTCGCCGAAGCCGAGCCGCGAGCCTTCCCCCTGCGCGAAGGCGCGCTCCAGCGCCGCGCCGGTCACCTCGGCGACAGCCAACGGCTCGTCGAAGGGAACCAGCGAGATGAGGTCGCCGACTGTCACCTCGCCGGCGAGTTGCGGCCCCGAGCGGATGCCGCCGGCGTTCTGGAGACCGACATCGGCGTCGGTGTACCAGCGGTACGCGTCGGCGACGAAGTTCCCGACGCGAGACTCGCCGTGGAAACAGGCCGTCTCGGTCCGCTCGATCGGCTCGTCGACCGTTGCGACGGGTTCGTCGACGCCGGCCTCGGCGAGTTGTTCTTCCATCGCGTCGCGAACGGTCGCGTCGAGCGGCCCGTCGGCGACGGCGTGGCGAGTTACCGCTCGTTCCGGGAGTTCGACCTCGAACAGCATCTCGCCGTTGACGCCCGGCCGCGTGAGTAGCGTCCCGTCGAGCCGTTCGACGCGCTCGGCGTGGTTGTGGCCGCCGAGCACGACGTCGACGTCCACCGCCGCGGCGAGACGCTCGTCGCCGCGGCCGAGATGCGAGAGACACACCACGTAGTCGACGCCCTGCGCTCGGAGCGTCTCGACCGCCTCCTCGGCGGCGGCGATTGGATCGGTGAACGACACGTCCTCAGTCGCCGGATTGATGCTCGCCGTCCTTGGCGTGACGACTCCAAAGACACCGACGCGTGTGCCGTTCGCGTCGAAGACGCGCCGCCGGTAGATGTCGCCGTCGCGGCCGAAGTGGCCGCCGTTTCGCTCGACGTTGGCACAGATCCACGGCTGTGGGGCGCGGTCGATGAGTTCGAGCGCGCGGTCCGGCCCGTAATCGAAGTCGTGATTGCCGAGCGTGTCGGCGTCGGGGTCGACGGCGCGGAAGAAGTCGAGCGACTGCTCGCCGCGGGTGACGAGCGGGAGAATGCCCGGCGAGGTGTTGTCGCCGGTGCCGAACACGAGCGTGTCGGGGTCGCGCACGGCGTCGACACTGCCCGCCAGCCGGCCGATGCGCTCTGGATCGTCGTAGGCGTTCTCGATATCCGAGTAGTGGAGGAGACGAAGCGTCACTACCGGCGCGAAGCGAGGCAGCGAAAAAACGGTGTCGAGTTCCGACCGGCGGTCAGGGTTGCCGCCAGCCGTCCGACCCGTACTCGTACACGCCGTCGAAGATGCTGCGGAGCGTCGCGACGGTCTGTTCGTCGTGTGCCGCCGGGTCGAGATGGAAGTAGCCGACCGCACCCGCACTCTCGATGCGACCCGTCACCACGTGGACGAACTGGAACACGCGTTTCAGGTCGGCGAACTGCAACAGCGTCGTCAGCGAATCGAAGTGGACCGCCGTCGGCTTCGCGTCGCCCGACCACGACGAGAGACACTGGCTCAGTTTGATACCGAGACCGGTCAGGTCACCCGGCGACGAGATGGACGCAGTCGAGACGTTCGACGGCGGGCCGGTCGGACCGCTCCTGCCGTCGGCCACTGCACTTCGCTCTATCTCGCCGACGGCGATCACCGCCAGTCGGGACGGAAGGCCGCCGGCCGCGCGTCGCCAGTTCTGTGTCACCCGGCGGACGCTCTCGTCGAGAGCCACCGTGATGATGTCCGACTCGCTGGCCGCGGCTCCGGGTGGGGTGAGACACTTGGCCGAGACCGGGCGTTCCATCGGAGACGACAGCAGCAGAACGTTCTCCCCCGGGGCTGGGGTTGGAACTATCTGAACGTCGTCGTCGGGTCGTCTGCTCGCCTCGGCCGATGTCATCTTGATCGGTCATAACGCTGTAGGGGCTTAAGTTGTCTCCCTCCGTTCTCAAGACGGGAATAACAACACGTTAATAACGTTGTACCGAGGCGGCTATCGAAATCGGGGTCCGGTCGGAGTTCGAAATGAGCCGCCGTGTTCGACGCGCCGCGGCCACCACCGACGGTCACGGCCGCCGGTGTTTAAAACTCGGGGCGCACTAAGTGGTCGTATGGACACCGTACATCAGGGGCTCCGAGCCGGC
Organism: Halobacteriales archaeon QH_7_66_36; assembly: GCA_003021175.1. Taxonomy (GTDB): domain Archaea; phylum Halobacteriota; class Halobacteria; order Halobacteriales; family Haloarculaceae; genus Halosegnis. The sequence goes on from PXQV01000017.1 coordinate 79,335, forward strand.
GACATCGAGAAGGACACCTACGAACGGCTCATCTGTTCACACTGCGAGGCGTCGCTCGCCACGCAGGAGAATCCCGAAGGGGTCGGTAAGCTCCGGGCGTGTCCCGAGTGTGGTCGCGAGTACAAACAGATCAGCTGAGCCGCGCACCCGCATTCGGACCCGTCGCCAGCCGGCAGACCGGCGAGACTGCCGTCTCTATCTCGCAGCAATACCATCGCGTCATCGACTGACTTACTCGAAGATGGCGTCGAACGCCTCTGCGCCGAGCGGCTGGTACTCGCCCGCGGCGACGTTCTCGGCGACGTGGTCGGGCGACCCCATCCCGACCAGCGAGCAGGTCACGCCGGGGGCCGACCGCGCGAAGTTGATGGCGCGCTGCGCGCTCGTCTCGCCGTCCAGTCGGGCGGCGACGGCCTCCGGCAGTCCGGCGGTGAGTTCTCCCTGCATCAGCGGCACGCTGGTGAACACGTCGAGTCCAGCCTCGTGTGCAAACCACAGTGCGCTCTGCGGGCCGTCACCGGGGTGGCTCTCGACCGTGAACGCGTCCGCCATCTGGACGCTGAACGGGAGTTGCACCGCGCGGAAGCCGGTCGATGTCGTTCCCGCCGCGTCGGAGGCGGCCCGCGCCCGGCGAACGACCTCCGGCAGGGAGAGATACGACGGATGGCCGTCCGGAACGCGGAACGCCTCCCAGCTCGCCACCCCGTAGTGGCGAACGTCGCCCGCGGCGACCCGCCCTTCGAGTCGCGTAAAGGTTGCTTCGAGTTCGTCGTACACCGTCTCGCGGTCGCGCTCCTCCAGTTGCGTCTCCGGGTTGTGGACGTAGTAGAGGTCGATCGTGTCGAGGCCGAGGTTGGCAAGCGAGCGGTCGAGTTGGTCGTCGACGTAGCCGGGCGCGATGCAGTTGCCGCTGACGAACTCCTCGGCGTGGTCGGGGTACTCCTCGCGGACGTACGTGCCCGGGTCCGCGGGTCGGGCACCGTCGAAGGGGACGAACCCGCCTTTCGTCGTGATAAGGACGGCATCGCGGTCCACGTCGGCGGCGTCGAGCGCGCGACCGACGACCCGTTCCGAGCGCTGACACCGGTAGTTGATTGCCGTGTCGACGACGTTCACGCCGCTCTCCAGTGCCGCGACGATGCTCTCGTGGTACTGCTCGTCTCGCGCGTCCGTCGGCTCACCCAGATACGTGCCGATGCCCAGAGAGGAGACGAGTCCGTCGCCGAACCGGCGGAAGTAGGTGCGCGCGAACGTCTCGTGGAAGCGGTTCCGATAGCTCCACGTCGCGTCGCGGGTAGCCATGTCCGGCGTTCGGCGCGCCGGCGCAAAACGTCGGCGGTACGGTCAGGCGAGCTTACCCTCCATCACGTCGAACAGTCGGTCGCGGAGCGGTGCCGCACCGGCGTCTGACTGCCGGGAGCCGACTGGAATCTGACCGCCGCCCGTTCGCGCGTGGCCGCCGGCGGTCGCTCCCCGGCGACCGTCGACCGCTCGCTCCAGCGCCATCCCGACGTGGACACGGTCGTCGCGCGACCGGGCCGAGAGGTGGTAGGTGCCGTCCTTCTGTCCGAAGACGGCGACCGTCGTCACGCCTTCGAGCCGAAGCAGTTCGTCGGCCGCCTGCGGGATGGCGTCTACGTTCGACACGGGGCCGACGTCGCTGACCGCGACCGGCGAGCGCACGACGCGCTCCTGAACCGTTCGGGCGCGGATCTCCAGCGTCTCCGGGTCCATCGGCGGGTCGGCGATGCGCGCCAGCGCGTCCCGGTCGACGCCGGGGTGGAGATACGCACAGCAGTCGTACTCGGCCGGCGAACAGCCGCGAGTGAGATCGGCGGTGTCCGTCCGCACACCGCACAGGAGCGCGGTCGCAATCTGCGGCGGGAGGGTGTTGCTTCCGGCGGGGTCGACAGCGGCCGCGTCGCTCGTCCCCGGATCTACGGGAATGTCGCCGACCGCTGCCGGCTCGACTGCCGGTCGAAACCCGAGCGTTCGGAAGTACTCGGTGACGATGGTCGACGTCGACCCATAGTCCGGGCGAACGTCGGTGAACTCGGTGCCGCTCCCCTCGCCGTGGTGGTGGTCGACGACCGCGAGTGGGTCGAGACGTTCGGCGTCATCGAGCCCACGAACGGTGTTGTGGTCGATGAGGACGACCGGGACAGACGGCAGGTCGGCGGCACGTTCGATCCGCTCGAAGTCGGTGTCGAGCACCGCGCGGAAGGCCCGGTTCTCCTGATGGCGGATCTCGCCGGGGTAGTGTACCGTCGCGTCCGTCCCGGCGGTCGCGGCGAGGTGGGCGACGCCGAGTGCCGCCCCCATCGCGTCCGGGTCCGGGTCGGGATGCATCACCACTGCGACGGCGTCGTGGTCGGCGAGCACCTGCCGCAGACGCTCTCCCGGCGGTGGCTCCGCGAGTCGCTCCCGCACGCGTCTCGCGATCCAGGCCGTCAGCACGGCACCCGCCGCGAGCACAGCGACCCCACCGGCGCCGACGATAACGCCCCACAGGAGCGATGGTCGCTGCTCGACGAGCATCCGCAGGGTAGCCCCGACTGCGTTCGCCGGAACGGCGACCGGTGACATGTCGGTTACCGGTCTCTATCCTCGCATCGAACAAGTAACTTCCCGCCGCGTTACTCGGCGTGCGCGTCGACCGCCGCCCGATACCCCTCGCGAAACGTCGGATACTCGAGCTCGTAGCCCAACTCGCGGAGCAGTCCGTTCGAGACGCGCTTGCTCGTCTGTATCCGGCGTTCCGCCGCCTCCGAGAGGTCGCTCGCGGCGAGTCGCTCTGCTTTCGTCTGCTTCTCGGGCCTGCTCACGTCACAGGCGTCCGCGAGCCAGTCAGCGAAGTCGTGTTTCGACACTGGCTCGTCGTCGACGACGTTGACGACCGATTCGTCGACGCCGCCGAGGAGAAACTCGACAGCACCAGCGGCATCGATGCGGTGAACCATATTTAGATAGCCGGCCGTCACCGGCCCCTTCAGATACCGCTCCAGTCGGTAGCGGTCCGGACCGTAGAGGCCAGCGAACCGGGCGACCGTTCCGTCGATGCCGCGCTCGTCGGCGTACGCCGTAGCGAGTCGCTCCGCCTCGGCGAGCACCTCGGTCTTCGCAGTCGTCGGCTCGATGGGCGTCGACTCGTCCACGAACGCGCCGTCGTGGTCGCCGTAGACGCCGGTCGAGGAGGTGTACACCAGTTTGTCGGGCGAATTTGCGCGGTCAGCGAACGCGTCGATGGCCGTCCGGAGGCCGTCGACGTACACCTCGCGGGCGGCAGACGCGCCGCGTCCGCCCGACGAGGCGGCGAACACGAGCGCGTCTGCGTCGGGCACGGCCGCGAGATCGTCGGGATCGGTCACGTCTGTCCGGACTGCCTCCGCACCGGCGTCGCGGACCGAATCGAGATCGGACCGACGGACCCCGACCACGTCGTGAGTCGGTGTGAGTCGGCGGGCGAGCGCCAACCCGACGTAGCCACAGCCGAGGATGACGACCCGCATACTCATTCGAGCCGCGACTGGATCGTCGCGTGTAACACGGCGAACTCCCGGAGCGTCATCGGAAATCGCCCCTCCAGCTTCGATTGGATCTCGCGCGGTTCGAGGTCGCCGTCGGCGGCCGCCGCGAGCGCATCCACGTCGAGGACGGCCCGCGACATCCCAATCATCAGCGCGTCTCGCGACAGCGCGACGATATCCGCCGCCGTGTCCGGTTCGGTCGTTGCGAGTACGCTGGCGGCTTCCTCCAGCGTCAGCTCGGGCGCGTCACCGGCGACGAGCGCCTCCAGCGTCGCCGGGTCGACATCCGTCTCGGCGGCGACAGACTCAACGCCGCCCTGCTCGACTACGGCGACGAGCTCAGATTCGAGCGCGTCGTACAGCTCCGCGCCCGTGTGCGTCCCGGGATCGGAGACGAGTTCGTGGAACATGGACCGCGGTACGCGACGGCATGTTAAGAGCCTTCGAGTTTCGCTCGTCCCAGCCGGACGAGCGCTCGTCGGCGTTTCCGTCGGTGTCGCCGACGCCCTGTCCCCCCGGGGGAACGACGACGACCACCGCCGTCCGGAGGCTGAGGTCGACTTCCGAGGCGCGGCCGGCGCGCTCGCCCACGCCATCGCCGTTCCAGTCGATGCGGACTGGATCGCCGTCGCGCACGTATTCGAGCGCACGGCCGGTGCCGCCGTCGCGGACTCGAACGGCGAACCGGTCGTACGCGCCGGACGCCTCCACGAGCCAGACGTTGGTCGTGACGTACCAGTAGGCGGGTACTGGCGTGACCGGCAGGCCTGCAGGAACACGTGCGAGCGACCGGCCGAGCCGGCGTTCGACGCGGTCGAGCGCCGCGTCCCCTGCCCGTTCCGCGGCTCGCTTCGCGGCCTCACGGGCGACGCGCCTCGTCACGCGAGTGTTCGCTTCCACGACCGACTGGCTGACGCCTCCCCCTGCGGCCGCCGCACGCAGCTCCAGTCGGAGGGTATCGCGCGCCTCGACACTGGCGAACGCGTCGGGATACTGTCGGACCGCGACCTCGGCGACTGCGTCGGCGGCGGAGCCGTTCGCCATCGCGAGGGCACGTGCCGCCGGCGAGTTCCAGCGCGAGAGACCGGTCGCGACGACGCGTTTTCGGTCAGTCGTCGAACTCCCGACACCGGCCGCACGCAGAACCCGACGGAACCGAGTGCGGCGGCGCGTGACGGCTCCCGTCACTGCGCGCCGCAACTCGTCTCGCCGGTCGTCGAGCTGCTCGTCGGTCGTGGTCGTCGCGAGTCGGTTGGTGGCTCGAAGTGCGAGAGCGGCGGTCCGCGGTCGCGTGCGTCGCTTGCCGAACAGTTCGCCTACGACGCCGTCGGCCACGTCGCCGTAGGGAGCCGTGAAGACGTTCACGTTGCGGGCCGCGAGGGGCCGGTACGATCCTGTCCCCGTCGCGTCAGTTGCCCGCCTCGGCACGTCGGACAGTGAAAGGTACGCCGGCGCACCGTTGACAGCGAGGTCGTATCGCCCCACGTCACCGGTCGGGTGTGAGTTGGCATCCCCAGCCGCTCGCCGCGCCGACAACAGTGCTCCTAGCCGCTCTCGGGAGAGCCCGTGGTCGGCGAGCGCGTCGTCGAACCGCTCGCCTGCGTCTCGATTATCAGCGGCCCGCGCTTCCAAGCGCCCGATGACCGCGTCGACGTACGCAGCGCGAGCCGCGACGCGGGCACGGGCAGCGACGCCGTCGTAGCGGGCCGGCGGGTCGACGAACGACGCCCGCCGCTCCCGGAGTTTGGCGGCGAGTCGTCCGGCAGGGTCGACCCGATACGTCCCCACAGCGCCCCGTTCGACCGTGACAGACACGGCTCGGATCCGCTCGCGAAGCGCCACCAGATCCCGGTACACCCACGCGCGGAGGTCGGGGGGCTGCTGACCGTCGACTGCGACCCGACGCGTTTCGACGCCGTCAGTCACGGCGCGACGTGCGAGCGCGTCGACACCGCCGTCGTCAGCGACGAGTTCGTCCGTCGCGATGGTCTCGACACCCGCCAAATTCGGGCCGTCGAGTGCGCCCGTACCAGCGTTGTGGACGGGTGACACCGGACGTGCGGGAGCCTGACCGCCGTCGTGGCGACCAACGACCGTAATCGACACACGGTACGCTCGCCTGACCGTCCGCGTCGTCCGTGTCGTCTCGTTACCGCGGCTCCACCGTCGAACAGTCGTGACGGTTTCGGCGACACGGCGACCGTCGGCGGAGAGGGTGTGCCACCGTCCGGGCGGGTCGGATTCGGGCGTCACGCGACCAGCGACCGATACGTCACGGCTCCGGCTCGTCGCGGTCAGCGTCCAGCCCTCACCCGCTGGTGCGGTTCGACCGCGTGCATCGACGCTGCGTTCCACAACCTCGACCCGTCGCTCGGCTGTGGTTCGGTAGACGCCATCCAAGACAGAGGCGAGTCGTCCGTCCGTGAAGCGTCGGAACGCCTCATCTGCGGTCCGATTCACGCCCACCCGGAGCGTGTCATTAGTTCCGACGCTCTCTCCGGAGACGGCCAGCGGATCGACCGTCGATCCCGGCGTAGCTGTATCTGCCACTTCGATGAGTGCCGTCGCCTCCTCGGACGACGCGCCGGTCCCGACGAGCAAATCTGTCCCGGCGGTTCGCGTAGCCGCGGTACCGGTCGCGCGGGCGGCAGCACCGTCGGCCGCGCCGAAGACAGCGCGCTGCTCGGCGAGCAGTGCGCTGTTCGTCGCGACCGCCACGTGTCGGTTCGCGACTACGTTCGCAATCGGAGCACCGCCGTACTGTGCCAGCCCGCGAGTCCACGCCAGCGCGTAGAGGCGCGCGGTCGTGCGTCGCGCCAAGCCGGGGCGGGTTGCGTCCGCATCGAGCCGCCGGTCGTACCGCGTCGTTCGCTCGTGGAGCAGAAGGACGGGCGAGGCGACTACCACCGACGGAGAGACGGTCGTCCGCTCGACGATCCGATCGCCGCGAGAAGCGGTGAGCGTCACGTCGTCGACGCGGACTCGGACCGCAGTGCCGTTCGGGCCAGCCTGCTCGACGTGCACGCGGTCGAGTGCGCGACGGAGGTGGGCCCGGGTCGAAAGCGGTGGGAGGGACGCGTTCACCCGCACGCCGTCGGCGCGAGTCACCGCCAGTCGCTCGCGGAGCGCGAGATACACCCGCAGTTCGAGCGCCGCGCGGAACGGATCGTCCTGCGCCGCGAGCGCTCGACCGAGCGTGGTGTTCGCCGGAGTGACGACCGGATTCGCCGCGGCCTCGCGGGCCGCGTGCCGGGTCGCGTCTCGAAGCAACCCCCCGAGTTCGGTTTCCGCCTCGTCGAACGCTGCTTCCGTCGCTGGCTCCCTAATCGGAGTGACACCACCGAGCGCCCCGGAGAGCGTCGCGCTGCTGACCAGCAGTAGCACGCCTGCGAGCGCGAACGGGATCCGTGCGCGGTCGTTCACGCCGACCACCGTCGGACGACGATTCGAACGCGGCCACTCTGCACCGCGCGTGCGGCCGCAGTCGGCGACGCGACCCGGTCGCGCAGCGTCGGTTCCAGTCTGTCCACGAGTGCGGTTCGGAGCCACGCGTTCGCAGCCGACGCGTTGCCGCGGGCGACGGCCGTCGAGACGTCCGTCCCCAGTAGCGCAGCAAGTCGGTGGTAACGGCGCGCCGCGATCCGGTCGGTCGGGTAGTCGGCAGCGAGCGCGCCGGTCATACCGTCACGGGGCACCAGCACGGCGAGCGTCGAGTCGGCGACGACGCGTGCGACACCCTCGTAGCCGGACCGGTTCGCCGCGGCGAGTGCAGCTTCCCGCGTGCCGGCGGCGTTCGTCGGCACGGTCAGCGTCCTGCTCGCGACGGACGCGTCCCGCGGCGGGGGTCGGCCGGCCGTCACGCGGCCGGCAATCGCCGCACTCTCGTACGGTCGCCACACCGCGACGACGTGCGTCCGAGGCGCGGTCGCGTTCGCGACTGCGGTCGCGACCGCCCGTTCCAGCCCGTCTCCGGTGTGGGTGATCGGCTGACCGTCGACGGTGGCGTTTCGCGTCGCCGCGCGAGCGAGGAGCGCGGCGAGTCGGCCGCGAGCGTGCCGCTCGAAGCCGACATCCCGGCGTGGAAACGTCTCGTCGTCCGCTCGGGGGGTGAGTCGGTAGTCGACCGACGCAGTCGACCGAGAGACGACCGTGGCGGCGGGGTCGGCGTCCGGCCCGGTCGTCGGTCCTGTCGGGACGGCGAGCGTCGTCGCCGCCGCGGAGACGAGCAACAGGAACAACAGGGCGTCGAGGGCCGTGCTGACGCCGCGAGTCACCACACGACCACCCTGAGCCGGCCCGGGCGTGCCGTCGCCGGTCCGGTCCGGACCGGTAGCCGACGGCTGGCGCGCGCGGCGTGACTCGGCGGCGTCGGTCCGGTCGTCCACCGCAGGCTGCCGACCGCCAGCGAGGCGTTGAGCCGCGCGCTCTGTGGCCGCGAAACGTCGCGCAGGCGGGCGGGCCGGGCGACGCCGTCTGGTGCAACCTCGTCGGTGACGATGCGCAGCGTCGCGTCGGGCTTCGGCTCGGACGACGGGAGCGCGTCGACGGCGAGACCGGCGTAGATGGAGAGACCGACACACACCGCCGCGACGGCGACGAGCGCGGCCAGCGGCTCCGTCACCCCTCTATCCGACGAGCGTGACATCGACACCTCCCCACGTGACGTGGCGGACGCGGAGTCGACGCGGCGCTGGTCGCCACTCCGGTTCCGTCGTTCGTGCCTCGATGGCGGCCGTTTTCAACGCCGCTGGCGACGCGAAGACGCTGGCCGGCTCCACGCCGTCGAGAACCGCGTCGAGCCGGCCACCGACGACCTGGACGACGGGACCGTACTGGAACGTCGCTCGCGCTGCGCCGCCGCGTCCCCGGACGCCGACGCCGCGGGGCGTCAGTCGGATCGCCTCGGCGTCGACATCGACTGTCGTCGCCGCGTCGCGCTCGCTCGTCGCCGTCGCGTCGACGGCCGTCGCGATATCGGTCGCTGTCGGTGGTGGCGCGACCGGCAACCCGAGCGTCACCCCGAGAACCGTGACGCCGGCGAGCGCGACGCCGAGCCACGTGTACCAGCCGTCGACCGGCGTGTCGAACATACGCGAGGTGGCCGCGTTTCGGTATATAAATTTCAGGCGACGAGCGTACCCGCGACGACGGCGGCGAGATACGTCGCGGTCGCGGCCAGCAGCGCCAGTCCGACGCGGTAGCCGACGAGCGCGCGGTCGAAGCCACGCTCCAACCCCGTCGCGAGGCCGGTCAGGAGCGCGGCGAGCAGGAGGACGTACCCGCCGATAGCGAGCGCGAGCGGTGCCTGTGGGAGCGTCTCGCCGAGTCTGGAGCCACCGACTCGCCCCGCGAGTGCGACGGTGACGCCGCCGACGAGCGGGCCGAAGACGGCCGCGGTGTTGCCCATCGTCTTCGTCGCGTGCTGGATCGACCTGCGAGCCTGCGCCTCCACGCGGGCCAACTCGGCGAGGTGGTCGCCAGCGGCGACGAGTGCCGACCCCGCAGGCCGACCCTCGCTGGCAGCCGCAGCGAGCAATCTGGCGGCGTCCCGCGTCCGACGACTCGGGAGCCGGGCGATTGGGCCGTGCTCTCCGAGCAGCGACTCCCGGACCCCGACCCCGAGCGCGGCCCCCCGGTCTGCGGCGGTGCCGAACAGATCAGCGGCGTGTGAGTCGAGTTCCGCCGCCGTCGCCGAGAGCGCCGTCTCGACCGGGTCGCCGCTGCTCACGCGGCGGCCGACGCCGTGGAGCACGTCTGGTAATCCGGTTTCGACCGCGCGGACCTCCTCGCGGACGGCGCGATACGGTCGATAGTGGAGCGTCAGCGCGGTGCCGACCCCGAAGCCGACGGCGGCGAACGACCGCGTCCACGCGGGGAGTAGCAGCGGTGCGGCGACGAAGGCACAAGCCGCGACGGCGACTCCGGCCGCGACCGGGAATCGGGGGTCGTCTGGCACGTCCGGATGCGACCGAGGAACCCGGCTCGGCGGGAACCCGACCGGGCGGTTGGCGACCAGCCAGCCGGCGGCACAGCACAGACCGAGCGGGAGCAGGCCGTCGTACACGGCAACGAGCAGCGGCACGGAGACGGGGAGACCGGCGACGCGTGTCGCGGGCAGAGCGGCGACGAACGCGAGCGGCAACAGCACGCCGAACGCGTACACGGCCGTCACGGGGCCGCGAAGCGCTGCCGCGTCTTCGGAGGCGCGTTTTCGAACGCCCTCCAGCACCGTGTCGACTGCTCGGTCGACGTCGCGCTCCCGTTCCGCGGTCGGAGCCGCCGCAGCGCGTTCGAGCAGTCGCATCCCGCGCCGGAGCGGCGGGAACCGGTCGCCCCAGCGTGTCAGAAATTCGTCGATTCCGGCGGTTCCTGTCGCCCGGCCGCGTCGGACCGCCGCGGCGAGTCCGCGGTCGAGCGGACCGGTCGGATTCCGCGAGGCGAACGCCGTCGCGGCTTCCGTCGTCGGCGTCACCCGAAGCCGCATCGCCGCGCGACAGACGAGCCACGGGGCCGTCCCCAGCGTCCGCTGTTTCGCGGCCGTCGCGAGCAGTCGTGGCACCACCCGCCCCGTCTCTCGGACACCGATTGCGACGAGCGCGACGGCGAGCAGGGTGACAGGGCGGAGTTGAGCCGGAGTAGCGATAACGCCGACGAGTCCGGCGACGACGAGCGCGACGACACTGCCCTCGACGGCCCGGAGATACGTCTCCGGCGTAGTGTCGGCGTCGAGAATCTGGAGTGCGCCGCGGAGGGCTGGATCCGGAGAAGGCTCACGGGGCGCGAGTCGTGCGAGCCGCGACAGGAGGCTCATTCGAGCGCACTCGCTCGCTCGGTGAGCGCGACGCGCACGTCGGCGTACGTTTCGTCGGGGCGCGCGAGCGCCGCCACCGTCGCGCTGTTGCCACGGTCGATCCGCCCGGTCGACTCACCGTCGTACAGCGGTGCGAACTCCGGCGTGTCGCGGCCGACGACTTCGACGACGCTCGCAACCCGACGGTCGTCTGCGCGGTCGAGGGTGACGACGAGGTCGGTGTCGGTGAACGCCGAGGGCGCGACGCCCAGATCCGTGACGACGCGCTCGCGGACGGCCGCCGGGCCGTCGCCGTGGACGGTGCCGAGCGTCGCGCCGCCCGCACCGACGCGCATCGCCTCGTAGAGCGCCTCAGCCTCGGTGCCGCGCACCTCGCCGACGACGAGCGCTCCCTCGCCGAGCCGAAGCGCCGTCCGGAGTGCGGCCGTCGCCCCGAGTCCGTCGCCGTCGCGGTCGACGTGGAGCCGCTGGCAGTCACGGCCGGCCGCGCGAAGCGCGTCGACCGGCAGCTCTGGCGTGTCCTCGACAATTATCGTCCGCGTGCCGGGCGCGATTTCCGGGAGGAGCGCGCCCAACAGCGTCGTCTTGCCGACGCCGCGTCCGCCGGCGACGAGCACCGCGGCGTCCCGTTCGACTGCGACGGACAGTAGACCGGCGACGGCCGGCGGCACCGTCCCGTTCGCGACGAGGTCCGGCAGTCGGAACCGGTCGCCGTCGTGGGCGCGAAAGGCGAAGCCGTGGCCGTCGCTGACCGGCTCCGTTACCGCCGCGACGCGGAGTTCGCGGCCGGCCGTCGTGACCGTCGCGTCGAGCGTCGGGTCGGCCCGCGAGAAGGCGCGACCGCTCTCGCGACGGAACCGCGAGGCGAGCGCTCCCGTGCTCGCGTCGGTCAGATACACGTTCGAGCGCAGGGGCTCACCGTCCGCCTCGACGCGCACCGGCGCGTCCGCTGCCGGAGCCGAGACGTACGCGTCGGAGACAGCCGAATCGGCGAACAGATCCGAGAGGACGCCGAGCCCGCGGGTGTGTTTCGCCAACACTGCCGTCAGCGTCTCGACGGGCGCGCCGTGGTCGGCGACGGCACGCACCGCCCGGCCGGCGGCGCGGTCACCGTCGAGCGCGTTCGCCGCGAGATACTCGGCCGCAGCGGCGAGCGTCGCCGTCGCGTCAGCGTCGAGCGTGAGTTCGACCGGCGTCAGGTGATACGTCACGAGCGCGTCGTCCGGTCGCTCGTATCGCCGGACGACGGCCCCGGTGTCGAGTTCGTAGCGGTCGGTGAGTCGCGCGTCCTTCGGTGGGCGAGCGACGACCCGGTCGGTGCCGACGGTGGGGGCCACTCTGGGTCGAAATGCGTCGTCGTAGTCCGTCACCGCCTCCGCACAGGCAGCGAGTCCGGTCTCTGCCGCGATACGAGCGACGGGACCGGCACGACCCGTGGCTGCGTGGGCCGCAGCGAGCGGGTCACGGGTCGCACGCGCAGCCAGTTGCTCGTCGTGGAAGGACGCACGCTCGGCAAACCGGCCCGCCGCGACGAGAAGCCCGGCAGCGGCGTCCTCGTAGGCGCGCTGGAGTCCGTTCGCACGCGTGAACACAGTGTCGGCGTCGCGGTCACACAGGGCACGGACGGTCGTTTCGCGACACGCCGGTTCGGCGGCGAGTTCGCCGTCGCTCGGACAGTCGCGTGCGTCTACCCGAAGCGTGTCGCCGTCGAACCGTGCGTCACACCGGCAGTCCGCGTCCCAGTCGCGTCCGAACACGCGCCGGTCTGGTCGCGTGTTCCCACTTGAACCTTCGCCGACCCGAGCGTGCGGTCGAGACCGACGGATCACCGCTCGATTCGGGGATGACTGTGTGGCGACGCTGGCGAGTGCCGCCCTATGCTCGTCGGACCCGAAGCGTCGCGTCGCCCCTCTCCCCGGCAAGCGTGAGTCGGAGGCGATGCCGCCCCTGCTCGCGGAGCGTCAGCGACGACGCGAACGGGATGTCCGTCTCGACACGCCCAGTTCGGCTCTCCCGTCGCCACGCGAGCGACTCGCCGCGGGGCCCGACGCCCACGCGGAGCGTCACGCCGTCCGGGACGCGCACGGTCACGAGTAGCGACGGGCCGGCTACCCCCGGTGGCGGTGGGTCGTTCTCCGCGATGAACTCCGCGCTGCTCGCACGGAGATCCACGAGTTCGTCGCGAGCGAGCGCCGCGGCGTGATCCTCGCGAGCGGTGTCGACGGTGGGAAGCACGGCTCCGACGAGCGCCGCGGCGAGCAGCACGGTCACCACGACCCGGATTACCATCGCTCGCGTAGCAGGTCGACGAGGCTCTGCGTCTCCTGCGTTTTCCCCTTCTCGACCGGGATCGGGCGGTCGCGCGGTGCGGGGGTTTCGTCGTCGAGTCGGGCTTCGAGTTCGCGGGTAGTCGCGAGCGCGCGCTGTGCGATCTGCTCCGTCTCGCGGTCCACGCGCTCGGCCGCACCGACGTGGCCCCGGACGGCCGCGATGTCGCCTTCCACGTCCGCCAGTCGCTCCTCGAAGGCGTCGAGACGGGTTTCCAGCGCGTCGAGTCGCGATTCGACCTCGGCCGGGCCAGAGAGGTCCGCCAGCGCCGTCTCGTCGTCGGTCAACGCCCGTTCGACCGCGGCGAGTCGCTCGGTCACGTCGTCGGTCACGCCGCGACTGGCCGCGTCTCCGTATTTGAATCCTCGGCCGCGTGCTGGAGGCGTCGTCCACCGACTGTGGGCACGTGCAGGCCGTGACGGGGGACATTTATCCGCGTTCTCGCGCGGCGAAACGGGGGAGAAGCCTCAATAGGACACCAGCCGAGCGACGGGTATGAAGGTCGCCCTGCTCGGCGTCGGTCAAGCCGGCGGTAAACTGGCCGAGGCCCTCGCTACGGAGAGGCGTGCACGCCCGGCAGTGACCGGCGCGCTCGCGGTCAACACCGCCACTGCGGACCTCCAGTCGCTCGACGTCGAGACGCTGCTCGTCGGCACGGACCGCGCGAACGGCCACGGCGTCGGCGGCGACAACGAACTCGGTGCCCGGGTGATGAACGAGGACGTCGCGGAGGTTATCGACGCGCTCGACGTGTCCAGCGAGTGCGACGCGCTCGTCGTCCTCGCCGGCCTCGGCGGCGGCACCGGGTCGGGCGGCGCGCCGGTACTCGTCCGCGAACTCTCGCGGGTCTACGACCGCCCGGTGTACGTGCTCGGCATTCTCCCCGGACGCGACGAGGGGTCGCTGTACCAGCGGAACGCCGGCCGGTCGCTCAAGACGCTCGCCCGCGAGGCCGACAGTGTGCTCCTCGTCGACAACGACGCGTGGCGCGCCAGCGGCGAGTCGCTCGGCGAGGGGTACGCCGAGATCAACGAGAGGATCGCAAAGCGGATCGGACTCCTGTTCGCCGCCGACGAGACGAGCACTGGCGACGCCGTGGGTGAGAGCGTCGTCGACGCCTCGGAGATCATCAACACGCTCCGGAAGGGGACGCTCGCGGCCGTCGGCTACGCCGCCGCGGAGAGCAGCGAGAACCCCGACGAGAACGTCAACGCGATCACGTCGGTGACGCGCAACGCCCTGCTGACGGAGACGAGTCTGCCGGACGCGACGAGCGCGGAAGCGGCCCTCCTCGTGGTCGCGGGCGACCCCGACCGTATCAGCCGGAAGGGTGTCGAATCCGCCCGCTCGTGGCTCGGTGAGGAGACGGGGACGATGCAGGTTCGGGGCGGCGATATGCCCGTTGACTCCGAGCGGGTGGCCGCGCTCGTCCTACTGAGTGGTGTGGAGCGGTCCGACCGTATCGAGGCGTTCTTCGACCGGGCGAACGAGGCCGTCGACGATACCGAGGGCGAGGACGCCACGGAGTCGGTGACGAGCGACGATTTGGACGGCTTGTTCTGACGACGAGACCCCCAATTGCTTTGCCTATTGGCTCACTACACTCACCTATGGCCACAGACGAGTCGACGATCACCGAGAACTACGCGGCGACGATTCCGGCAGCGGTCCGGTCGCGCCTCGATGTCCAGCCCGGCGACAAACTCCGCTGGACCGCCACCGATGACGGAGCGCTCCGCGTCGAGGTCGTCCGGCAGCGCGAGGGCGCGCTGGACGACTTCGAGCCCGAGCCGATGGGTGGGGACAGCGCCACGGCGCATGACCTGACCGGCGCGCAGCGGTAGCCTCGTGGCTCGCGCACTTGTCGACGCCACCGTCGTCATCGCGTTCGCTGATCCCGACGACGAGGACCACGACCGCGGCGAGGCAATCGTCCGAGCAATCGACCACGGGAAGCTACCGACCGGCGTCATCCTCCACGAGGCACTGGTGGAGGTGCTGAACTTCGTGAACGAGCGGCAGGGGGATGAAAAGGCGACGCATCTGCTGGATTCGCTCGAAGAGAGCGCGCACTACCGGCTGCCGTACGCTCCGAAAGGGAACGTCGGGCGCAGTCGGGCGCTCTTCCGCCAGTACCCCGAGTTCTCGTTCGGCGACGCTCTGCAGGCCGCGTTCATGGAGAGCGAAGGCATCGAATACATCTACAGCTTCGACGACGATTTCGACGCCGTCGACGGCCTGACGCGTCTGGACACGGCGGAGAACCCGTTCGCCTGACTCCTATCCCAGCACCGCGAACGTTTTTGCCCCCTCCCCCTCCCCTTCCCCCCGCGGTCGAACGGAGGCGACGACTCAGACCAGTGACGCGCCGTCGAACTCGCCGTGGTCGGCGTCGATCTCCATCAGATCGAGAATCGTCGGCGCGACGTCGAAGAGGTCCACGTCGTCGATCCGTGCGCGCTCGTCGTCGACGAACAGACACGCGTTCTCGAAGGAGTGCATCCCGTTGCGCGGCCCGGTGTCGAACACCTCGTCGTGGCCCTTGAAGCCGGCCTTCAGGTCGTAGCCGTGTGTCGGGATGACGGTGAGGTCCGGTGCAATGTCGTCGTGGGGACCGTGGAACGCGTCCTCCTTCGGGACGACGCGCTGTGCGACCGGCTCGCCGGTCGGTCCCTCCAGTCCCTCGATTTCGGCCTTCAGTTCGTCGCGCACTTCCTCGTACTCCGACTGCGGGACGCTCCCGCGGGGTTCGCGCCCTTCGAGGTTGAGATAGACGCGGCCGGGGATGAGCGAGTAGGCGCGCGCGTCGTCGGCGATGTCGGTGAGCGAGTCGCGGTCGTCGTCAACGTGGGAGAGCCACCCCTGCTCTTCGAGCCACGTGTTGAGGTGCACCTCGTAGGTCTGCGTGGTGAAGCCGTGGTCGCTGGCGACGATCATCGTCACGTCGTCGGGGAGCTGCTCGCGGAGTTTGCCGAGATACGCGTCGACCTGCTCGTAGAAGTCGAGGAACGTCTCCTTGTTCGGGCCGTCCTGCTCGTAGTCGCCGAAGAGGAAGTGGTTGACGCGGTCGGTCGTCATGAAGACGCCGAAGAACAGGTCCCAGTCGTCCTCGGCGACGTACTCGGAGAATGCCTCGTAGCGCCGTTCGAGCGTCTCGTAGGCGTCCTCGACGAACGCCGACTTGTCGTCCTTGTGGCCGAGTTTCGCGTTCGTGTCGATGCGATAGTTCAGTTCCTCCAGCCGGTCGCGCAGGTCGTCCGGGTAGGCGGCCTTCTCAACGCCGGGCGAGAGGAAGCCCGAGACCATCCGCTGGACGTCACGCTGTGGCGGGAACGTGACAGGGACGTTCAGCACGGTCGCGTTACGCCCCTCGTCGGTGACGCGGTCCCAGATTCGGGTGGCCTGCACGTCCCGGCCCATCGGCACGTAGGTGTCGTAACTCCCGTTCTCGCGGTCCTGAAAGCCGTAGACACCGGTCGAACCGGGGTCGACGCCGGTGGTGAGCGCGGGCCAGCAGGCCGAGGATTCGGGCGGGACGATGGAGTCGATCGGGCCGCCGGCCCCGTCGTCTGCCAGTGCTGTCAGGTTGGGGAACCTGTCCGGGTTGTCGGCGACGAGGCTATACGGCACGCCGTCGATGCCGAAGAAGGCGACGCGCGGGCCGTCGTCGCCGCGCAGTCGGTCGAAGAGTCCCATACGTCCGGTCCACCCCGCAGTCACATCAAGCTTCTTTTCGCACCAAACGGGACCGTTTGTCGAGAGAAAGCGGCGGAACGCTGGGGGGAATCGGGGAGCTACCCGTCCGGGTCGTGTCCCGTCTGTCGGTCCGACTCCTCGTCGTCCCTCGCGTCGTGGTCGAAGTTCACTGGCACGACAGTCGGGTGATCCATACCGAACCCGGAGCGCTTCTTAGCGGCCATACACGTGACCGTAGCGACTCGGGACGGATAACCCCATCCATAATCATGATAAATTTGCCGCTACGCCGCGATTACTCTGGAGTATACTGTCGGCGTGCGTGGGGTTTCGGCGTCGGGAAGTGCTGCCGAGATCCGTGACGAGCTACCGCGTAGAATCACGGGGCTGATGGCGGCTGGCCGCCACGTTCGGATATGGAAACGCACACGGCGCGACGGCTCCGGTTCGTGGCGGTACAGCTGGTCGGGGCTATCGCCGTGATTCACTTCGCGGTCGGCTCCGAGCAGCTCGCCACCATCGCCGCGAACGGGCTGTTGGCCGAGTATCTCGGCGGACGCGTCCTCCAGCGACCGCGGGCGCTCCTGTTCGTCGGCTCGTCGCTCGCCATCTTCGCGGGGCTCGTCGCCGCAGGACGTGGACGCATCGACCGGCGAACGGCCTACCAGCTCGGCCTGCTCGCGATGGGAACGTATCTCGTCGGCTGGGTCGCGTGGCACACCGTCCTCGACCACGGGTTCGCGCTCGCGGGCGGCGGTGGCGAGACGGACACGCACGTCCACGGCGGCCTTCTCGCGACACTGTATTCGCACTACGTCGAGCCGCTGTTGGCGACCGTCGGTGCCGCGACGGACCAGCGCGGATCGGCGCGCACGCTGCTGGGCGTCGTCTCCGTGACGCTCGAACTCGCCGCGAGCGCGCTGCTCGTCGTCCTACTGCGCTACGACCCGCAAGCGACGGAGGGTGGCATCGAAATCGGGGTCGGTGCGGACGCCTCGGAGCGGTAGGAGGACGCGGGGACCGTTACTCGTCGAGTTCGGCGCG
The DNA here is from genome assembly GCA_003021175.1 of Halobacteriales archaeon QH_7_66_36. Classification (GTDB taxonomy): domain Archaea; phylum Halobacteriota; class Halobacteria; order Halobacteriales; family Haloarculaceae; genus Halosegnis. The sequence continues at coordinate 96,741 of PXQV01000017.1, forward strand.
GAGCCGTTCGTTGACCGTACCGGGGTCGGCGGAGCCGCTCGTCGCCTGCATCACCTGTCCGACGAGGAAGTTGAGCGCCCCCTCCTCGCCGCTCTCGTAGTCGTCGACCGCGTCGGGGTTCTCCTCGATGGCCTCCCGAACCGCCGCGAGCACCGCGTTGTCGTCGGTCTTGCCCAGTCCCTCGGCTTCGACGACGGCGTCGGGCGCGAGCCCGTCGTCAAGCATCCGGCGGAGCACGACCTCCTCGGCGTTCTTGGTCGTGATCGCCTCGCCGTCGACGAGGTCGATCAGCCGCGTGAACTCGTCGAGCCGGCCCTCGACGTCCGTCACCTGCATGTCGCGGTAGTTGAGTTCGCCGAGCAGGTTGTCCGCGACCCACGTCGCCGCGAGGTCGGAGTCGAACTCGGCGGCGACCGTCTCGTAGAAGTCCGCCACCTGTTTCGTCGAGGTGAGCTTCGATGCGGACTCGGCGGAGAGGTCGTACTCCCCGCGGAACCGCTCGCGGCGCGCGTCGGGGAGTTCGGGGATGGCGATCTCTTCCTTCCAGCCGGAGACGCGCAGCGGCGGCAGGTCCGCCTCGCGGAAGTACCGGTAGTCCTTCTCTTCCTCCTTCGAGCGCATGGAGACGGTGATGCCGCGCGACTCGTCCCAGTGGCGCGTTTCCTGTTCCACCTCGCGGCCGCGGCGGACGGCGTTCTTCTGTCGCGTCTCCTCGTAGGCGAGCGCCTGCTGTGCGCCCCTGTGCGAGGAGATGTTCTTGACTTCGGTGCGGTTGGCGTCTTCGAGCGCCGCCGAGATGTCGTCACCGTCGAGCGTTTTGCTGTCGACGATGGAGAGGTTGGCGTCGACGCGCAGCGAGCCGTCCCGCGAGGCGTCGAAGACGCCGAGATACTCCAGCACCTCCTCCAGCTTCGCGAGGAAGGCGCGCACCTCGTCGGCCCCACGAAAGTCGGGTTCGGTGACGATCTCCATCAGCGGCGTGCCGGCGCGGTTGTAGTCGACGAGCGTGTAGTCGGCAGTGTCGATGCTGCCGCCGGCGTGCTGGAGGCTTCCGGGGTCCTCTTCGAGGTGGGCCCGGCGGATGTTGACGGTGCGTTCCTCGCCGTCGACCCGGAAAGCGAGTTCGCCGTCCGCACAGATCGGCGCGTCGTACTGCGTGATCTGGAAGTTCTTCGGCAGGTCGGGGTAGTAGTAGTTCTTCCGGTGGAAGCTGGTCTCCTCGGGGATCTCGGCGTCGATGGCCTTCCCCACCTTCACGCCGGCCTCGACGGCCCCTTCGTTGAGCACGGGGAGGGCACCGGGAAGGCCGAGACACGTCGGACACACCCGCGAGTTGGGCACCTCGTCGTCGGCCGCGTCCGTCGAACAGCCACAGAATATCTTCGTGTCCGTCTCGAGCTGGACGTGGACCTCCAGCCCGATGACGGCCGAGAGGTCACGCTCGGCGGTCTGTGCAGTCATTACAGTGTGGTTCGGGGCTGACTGCTAAAGTTTGACGGACCGCCGATACGTCGCCGGGGCGGCTGGCTCCGGGCAGTCGGCAGTCGCGCGAGCCGTGTCGTTTCAGCAGCTCCAGAGGAACGCACGGCGGCGCGGACGTATCAGGCGTCATGCCATTGTCTGACGCAGGTTTATGTTCGTGGGGTGTGGGGCTGTGGACATGACAGGCAACCGTGTGGAGGAGCTCGAGGACACCGTCGCACAGCTCGAAGCCACGGTGTCGGGACTGACCGACGAGTTGGTGGAGACGAAGGAGCGACTTCGACTCATCGAGGACCACTTCGGGCCGGAACTGGACGACATCATCGAGGGGCAAACCAGTCGCTCGTCGGACATGGTCGCGGAAACTGCAGCAAGCGAGCCAGCCGAAACGCCGCAGGAAGCGCCACAGGAGGCCGTCGACGCTGCCGTCGGGGCGGCGACAGAATCGGCCGACGGGTCTAAGCCTGAGGAGACGGAAGGCGACGACGAGAGCGCCGGGACCGACGACATCATCGTCGCGTAACCCGGGCCGCCACGAGCGCCCAATGTACATCAAAGAGCTCGTACTGGACGATTTCAAGAGCTTCGGCCGGAAGACTCGTATCCCGTTTTATCAGGACTTCACGACGATCAGCGGCCCCAACGGCTCGGGCAAGTCGAACATCATCGACTCCGTGCTGTTCGCGCTGGGGCTGGCTCGCACGTCGGGGATCCGCGCCGAGAAGCTCACCGACCTCATCTTCGACCCGAGCGACGAGGGCGTGGACAGCTTCGCGGGCGAGCGCGAGGCGTCCGTCGAGGTGATCCTCGACAACGACGACCGGACGCTCACGCGCGAACAGGTCGTCTCCGCCGCCGGCAGCGACGACGTGGGCGATGTCGACGAGATACGGGTCCGTCGCCGCGTGAAGCAGACTGACGAGGAGAAGTACTACTCCTACTACTATCTCAACGACCGCGCGGTGAATCTCTCGGACATTCAGGATCTGCTCGCGGCCGCGGGCGTCACGCCGGAGGGGTACAACGTCGTGATGCAGGGCGACGTGACGGAGATCATCACCATGTCGCCGTTCGCGCGCCGGGGTATCATTGACGAGATCGCCGGCGTCGCGGAGTTCGACGCGAAGAAGGAGGACGCCTTCGAGGAGCTGGAGACGGTCCAAGAGCGCGTCGACGAGGCCGCTCTCCGCATCGAGGAGAAGGAAACGCGCCTCGAACAGCTGAGCGACGAGCGGGAGACCGCGCTCAAGTACGAGGAGCTACGCGATCAGAGGGAGGAGTACGAGGGCTACCTGAAGGCGGCCGAACTGGAGGACAAACGCGAGGAGTTGGCCGACGCGAACGAGCGGAGAGAGGAGTTGGAGGCCGACCTCGACACGCTCCGGACGGAACTCGACGAGCGACAGGGCCGGGTGACGCGGCTCGAAGAGGACCTCGAAGACCTCAACCACGAGATAGAGCGGAAGGGCGAGGACGAGCAGATCGAGATCAAACGCGAGATCGAGTCGCTGAAAGGCGAGATCGACCGGTTCGAGGACCGCATCGAGACGCAGGAGGAGCGCATCGAGGAGGCGGAAAACGAGCGGAGTCAGGCGTTCGTCCAGATCGACCGGAAACAGGAGACGGTCGACGAACTGGAGACGGACATCCGCGAACTGAAGGTGCAGAAAGCGTCGCTGAAGGCGGACAAGGAGGAGAAGCAGGCGGAACTCGACGAGATAGAAGCCGAGATCGCCGACCTCGACACGGAGTACGAGGAGCTGCGCGACGGCATCGACGAGCGACGCGCCGAGGCCGACGAGCTCCGCGACGAGAAGAACGACCTCCAGCGCGAGCAGGACCGTCTCCTCGACGAGGCTCGCCGTCGCTCCTCGGAGAAACGCGAGAAGGAGTCACAGATCGAAACCGCCGAGACACAGATCCCGGACATCGAGGCGGAGAAGTCCGACCTCGAATCCGAGCTGGAGAAGGCGGAGGCGAATCTCGACACCATCTCCGAGGTAGTGGACGACCTGAAATCCGAGAAGGCGGAGCTCCAGAGCGACCTTGACGAGCTGGAAGACGAGATCGCGGCCAAACAGCAGGAGTACGCCGAACTGGAGGCGCGGGCCGGCGAGTCGGGCGACTCCTCGTTCGGCCGCGCGGTCTCGACCGTGCTGAACGGTGGCCTCGACGGCGTGCACGGCGCAGTCGCGCAACTCGGGTCCGTGTCGCCGGAGTACGCCGAGGCGTGTGAGACGGCGGCCGGCGGGCGGATGGCGAACGTCGTCGTCGACGACGACTCCGTGGGGCAGCGCTGTATCGAGTACCTGAAACAGCGCAACGCCGGGCGCGCGACGTTCCTCCCGATGACGGAGATGCACGCGCGGTCGCTGCCGAGTCTCCCCTCGCTGCCGGGCGTCGTCGACTTCGCGTACAATCTGGTCGACTTCGATTCGACGTACAGCGAGGTGTTCTCCTACGTGCTGGGCGATACGCTCGTCGTCGAGGACATGGACACCGCCCGTGAACTGATGGGCGATTTCCGCCTCGTCACGCTGGACGGCGACTTGGCCGAGAAGTCCGGCGCGATGACCGGCGGGTCGACTTCCGGGTCGCGCTACTCCTTCGAGAAGGGCGGCGAGGGCCAGCTCCAGCGGATGGCCGAGCGCATCCAGCAGTTGGAGGACGACCGCGCCGCGCTCCGCGAGGAGATCAGCGACGTGGACGAGCGATTAGAGGACGCCCGCGACCGCAAGACCGACGCCGCCGACAAGGTGCGCGACATCGAGTCGTCGATCGAGCGGAAGGAGGAGGAGATAGCCGACGTGGAAGCCGAAATCGAGGAACTGGAAGCAGACCTCGAAGATATCGAAGCCGAGCGCGAGGAGACCCAGTTGGAGATGGAGACCATCGAGGCGGACATCGCGGAGACGGACGACGCAATCTCGGACCTTGAAGCCGAAATCGACGAGCTACAGGCCGAACTCGAAGACTCCGAGGTGAAGACGCTCAACGAGGAGGCCGAGTCGATCCGCGAGGAGGTAACCGACCTCGACTCGCGGATGGACGAGCTGGACGCCGACCTCAACGAACTCACCTTGGAGAAGGAGTACGCCGAGGACGCCATCGACGACCTCCACGAGAGCATCGAGACGGCACAGAACCGGAAGGCTGAGGCCGAGGAGACGGTCGCCGATCTGGAAGCCGAGATCGGAGAGCGGGAGGAGACCCTCGAAGCGAAGCGAGAGGCCGTCGCGGAACTCGAAGCCGAGCTGTCGGAGCTGAAGTCCGACCGCGACGACCTGCGCGAGGAGGTTCGGGAGGCGAAGGACGCCCGCGACGAACAGCAGTCGCAGGTGAACGAGGTCGAGACCGACCTCGCCGAGTTGGAGGAGCAGGCCGAGCGGTTGGAGTGGGAGATCGACGAGCTGGAGTCGCAGGTCGGCGACTACGACGCCGAGGAGATCCCCGACCTGTCGAGCGTGAAAGGCCAGATCACGAAGCTGGAGAATCGGATGGAGGAACTGGAGCCGGTCAACATGCTCGCCATCGAGGAGTACGACGAGGTGGCGGCCGACCTCGAAGAGCTGGAAGAGCGTCGGGCGACGCTCGAAGCGGAGGCCGACGGCATCCGCGACCGCATCGCGGAGTTCGACGCGAAGAAGAAAGCGACGTTCATGGAGGCGTTCGAGGGGATCAACGCGGAGTTCGAGCAGATATTCGCGCGCCTCTCCGACGGGTCGGGCGAACTCGTCTTAGAAGACCCCGAAGACCCGTTCGACGGCGGAATGACGATGAAGGCACAGCCGCGCGACAAACCCGTCCAGCGGCTGGACGCGATGAGCGGCGGCGAGAAGTCGCTGACCGCGCTCGCCTTCGTCTTCGCCGTCCAGCGGTACAACCCGGCACCGTTCTACGCGCTCGACGAGGTGGATGCGTTCCTCGACGCGGCCAACGCCGAGATGGTCGGCGAGATGGTGGACGAACTCGCGGGCGACGCGCAGTTCGTCGTCGTCTCGCACCGGTCGGCGCTGCTCGAACGGTCGGAGCGGGCAATCGGCGTCACGATGGGCGACGACAACATCTCCGCGGTGACGGGGATCGACCTGAGCCAGCAGGGGGTGCCCGCGGATGACTGAGGAACTCCGAGGTGGGTCACCGTGACCGACGACATTCCGCTCGACATCACCGGCCACGACGAGGAGAAGCGACGCCGCGAGGGTGAACCGTCGACTGACGCCCCGAACGACGCGGCAACTGACGACGACGGTCTGCTCTCGGAGTTCGACGTGTCGGCACCCGGCGAGGGCGACGAGGTGGAGCCGGTGGAACTGCTCGTCCAACTCGCGAAGGACGGCGACATCGAGCCGTGGGACATCGACATCGTGCGGGTGACCGAGCGGTTCCTCGACCGGTTGGACGACGCCGACCTGCGGGCCGGCGGGCGAGCGCTGTTCTACGCCTCCGTCCTGTTGCGAATGAAGTCGGACGCGATGTTGGACGACGGCGAGAAGCAGGCCGAGCCCGAACCGGAGCCGTGGGACGCGCCGCGCGACGACGAACACGACCCGTTCGCGGCGCTGGAACGGGAGATCGACCGTCGACTCGACCGCAAACACGCCCGGGGGACGCCACAGACGCTCGACGAACTCGTCCGCGAACTCCGCGAGCGGGAGCGCGAGACGGTGTGGAAGGAGTCGCGGACGTACGACACCTCCGAGTCGGCCGGCGGCTACGCGCGCGGCACCCAGACGCTGGATTACCGGAGCGGCGACGACATGCGCGTGGACGAGGAGCCGCGCGAGGACGAGGCGCTCGGCAGGACCCACGAGGAGCACATGGAGGAGATCGTGAACGACGTGTATCTGACGTGTCAGCGCCAGTACGAGCAGGGTCGCGACGAGGTGTTGTACGCGGAGATCGTCGACGCCGGCGGCTCGCGCGTCGACACGTTCCTCGGCCTGCTGTTTCTCGCCCACCGCGGACAGGTCCGACTCGAACAGGACGAGCTGTTCGGCGACCTGTGGGTGTGTGATCCGGCCGCGACCGGCGAGGGAACGGAGGCGCTCGCGGATGGGGGCACCGAGGAGTAGTCGGGGTCGATTCGACGGGCGCGTCACGAACTGGGAATCGCAGCGACTAATGCCACGGGTGGCACACGCCGCCAGCACGCGCTACCGCAGACAAACGAACCGCGCCGTGGCACACTACGGGAACTGCAACGCCGTTCGCTCGCCGGCGGCACCGACCGTCGCGGCGTAGGCGTGCAGCGTCGGGAGCACACCGCCCGCGTTCGCGTTGAAGTCGGCGAAGTGGTCGGCGAGCGCGACAGCGGCGTCCGCCTCGAAGCCGGCCGCGTCGAGTTCCGCCGGCGTGAGCGCGGGTGCCGTCGGCAGCCCGCGGACGAACGTGTCGAGGAGCGCGGCCGCGTCGTCGGTCGCGTCGTCGTACCCGCTCGCGGTGAACGTCGGCTCCAGTCGCGCCCACAGCGCGTCGAAGGCGTCGGGCCACTGCGCGAGACAGCGGTGGATGCTCGGCAGCATGGGACCGAGGTCGTGGTAGTCGCGCACCGCTGCGACCGGTTCGGGGGCCCGCTCGGCCGACTCGTCCATACCCGCGAGCGTGACCGGTCGGCCGCGGTCGGCGTCGAGCGGCTCGGGATACGGCGCGGTCGCCGCCCGGCCGGTCGCAGGGTCGGTCGCCACGCGCCCGCCGTTCAACAGCCGGTCGCACGTCTCGAAGGCGACAGCGAGCCGCGGCGCGACGACGTCGAAGGTCGCGAGCTGGCCGCGAAGCTCCGTCAGCTCCGCAGGGGAGATGTCGAGCCCGCTCGGGTCGAGTTCGGCCGCGTCGACGCCCGACAGCACCGCGTCGCGGTAGGCGACCGAGAAGGCCGCGAAGCGGCGGGTCGTGAAGACGGGCGCGAGCTGATACCACGCGTGACGGAACAGCTCGGGCTCGTGGGCCATCGCCACGCGCCAGACGGAGTTGACCAGCGGCGCGCGCAGCGTCCGCCGGATATCGTCGTACGTGCCGGCCTTCCAGCCGGTCGCCTCGTGTTCGAGGAGCTGGACCGTCGCGTCCATGTTCGGTGTTCGATGGCTCCGGTATAATTCCCGGGCCGGTTTCGGGGGTCGGTCGAACGCTTATGTATATGCGGACGTATAGCATCTGTATATGTCAAACGCCGACGCGACCGACGACGATGCGCCGGAGATGGTTCAGATCAACCTCCGTCTCAGCGAGGCGTTTCTTGAGGACATCGACGCGACGTGGCGCGAGCAGGGGTTCAGTTCCCGTAGCGAGTTCCTCCGGTACGTCGCCCGTGACGCGGTGAAACACCCGGATTTCTCCCGTACGGGATGGAAGCAGGTCGCCGCAAACGAGCACGAACTCCGAACCGAGGACGCCGAGTTCGTCTCACGGGGAGAGGTGCTGGCGATGGTAGGCGAGGACGTAGATGACGAGTGAGGCGTGGACGTGGCGGTTCACACCTCGCGCTGCCGACCAGTTCGACGGGCTGGAAACACACGTACAGGACCGTATCGTCTCGAAGCTGGACGAGGTCGTCGAGTCGCAGTGGCGCGACCCGGACGCGTTCCTCGAACCCCTTACCGGCGGTCCCTTCTCGAAACTGCGCGTGGGTGAGTACCGGCTCGCGTGTACGCTGAACCATCGCGACACGGCTCTTGAAGTACACCGTATCGAGCACAGAAGCGGTGCCTACACCGCCGACGACTGATCTCAGAGGTAGTCGCCGACGAGTAGATCGACGCGCTCGCGCACCTCGGCCGGAATCGCTTCCGTCGGCGTATTCACCGCGCCCTCGACGGCGTGGGCACAGTCGCAGGCTCGCTCGTCGGGCATCTGCTCGATGGCGTGTCGGACGGTCGCCTTGTTGGCGTCCTCGTTGGCGGCGGCGTTCTCCAACACCTCCTGAAGCGTCACCTCGCTGTCGGCCTTCCACACGTCGTAGTCGGTGACGCCGGCGACCGTCGCGTAGCAGAGTTCCGCCTCGCGGGCGAGCTTGGCCTCCGGAATCGCCGTCATCCCGACCACGTCGAACCCCGACGCGCGGAAGTGTTCCGACTCGGCCCGCGTGGAGTACTGTGGCCCCTCGATGCAGACGTAGGTGCCGTCCTCCTCGACGTCGGCCTCGGCAGCCGTCCGGGCCGCGTCCGCGAGATGTGACTTCACGTGGGGGCAGTACGGCTCGGCGAAGGGCATGTGGACGACACAGCCCTCGTCGAAGAAGGTGTACTCGCGCTTGCGCGTGCGGTCGAATATCTGGTCGGGGACGACGAGCGTGCGCGGCGGCAGATCCTCGCGCAGCGAGCCGACTGCGTTGGACGCGAGCACGCGCTCGACGCCGACCTGCTTCAGCGCGTGGACGTTCGCACGGTACGGGGCGGTCGTCGGGGAGAGCTGGTGGTCGCGGCCGTGTCGCGGGAGGAAGGCGACCTCCGTGCCGTCGGGCATGGTGCCGACCGTGACGGGTGCGGCCGGGTCGCCGTAGGGGGTCGTCACGTCGCGTTCGCGGGTGTCCTCAAGCGGGAGCGAGTCGTAGATGCCGGAGCCACCGATGAAGCCGACGGGCATACCCTGACGTTCGCGGCCGCGGGCTAAAGCCCACGGGTCCGACTACACCAGCAGGCCGTCCTGCAACAGGGCGATGAGCACGGTCAGCACAGGCACGGACAGCGGCTATCGTCACGACCGGGAAGGATGGCCGTCGCGAAGATGTCCAGCAGGCTCACGTCGTCTCGCTCCAGCCGTTCTCCTTGGCGCGCTCGTAGGCCGCGTGCAGTCGGTCGTACAGCCGACGGCCGAGCGACGACTCGATGGCCGCGTCGGCGGTGGCGAAGAACTCGTCCAAGTCGTCGTAGGCGGCGAAGGACTCCGGCGTCCCCGCCGCCGGGTCGTATCGGTCGGCCCGCTCGTAGGCCAGCGCCTGCACGAGCATCTCCACCTTGTCGAGGTCGTGGACCAGTCGGGCCTCGGGCGTCTCGCAGGCCTCGTACTCGCGGAACAGCGCCGACAGGTCGACATCGGAGTCGGGGAGCGCGTCGGCGTCGAGTGCCGCCGCGAACTCGGCCATCGCCTCGGCCTCGCTGGCGTGCTGTTCGTCGTCGGGGGGCGTCTCCGCGTCCGGGTCGGCGCGGGTCGGCACGTCGCCCGTCTTCGCCTCCCCGAGGTCGTGGACGGTCGCCAGCGCGAGCGCGCGCTCGCGGTCGGCGGATTCGTCGAAGGCGTCCGCGTACAGCAGCGTCAGGAGGGTCACGCCCCACGAGTGGGCCGCGACCGACTCCGGGTCGGCGACGCCGCGCAGCACCCACCCGGTCCGGGCCTCGTCCTTCAGCGCGAGGGCTTCGACGAGGCCGTCGAACGGGTCGGTCGCCGCATCGTCTGCTTCGTCGTCAGTCACCGTCGTCCGGGGAGAGCGTCCAGCCGTTCGCCGTCGCCCTGACGATGTCTCGCCGCTCCATCTCCGTGAGCACCTCGTCGAGACGGCCGGGTTGGGCGATTTCCATCTCGATGCGGTCGATGCCGTGGTGGGTCGCGAGCGCCTGCCGGATCGCCTCCTCGTCGAACGCCGTCTCGTCGGCCCGGTCCATCGCCCCCTCCACGAGGTCGATCATGTCCTCGATGAAGTTCCACGGGTAGACGACCCACGTCCACTCGTCGAGCTTCTCGCCGACGAAGTCCGGGTCGAACTCGCTCGTGTCGAGCAGCTGGAGCGTCCCCGTCCGCACCTCGTTCGCGTCGCGGCTGGTGACGTACTCGTGGGCGCGGCTGATCGACCCACCGGTGTCCGCGATATCGTCGACGATCAGCACGTCCTTCCCCTCGACGCTCCCCTCCGGCATCGGATAGCGGACGGTCGGGTCGCCCGTCTTCTCCGCGGCTCCGACGTAGTGTTCCATCTTCAGGCTCGTCAGGTCGTCTAATCCGAGGAAGTCACAGAGACAGCGCCCGGCGAACCAGCCGCCGCGCGCCAGCGCCACCACCACGTCCGGCTCGAAGTCGGCCGCCTTCACCTGCTCGGACACCGCACGACACAGATCGTAGATGTACTCCCAGTTCGTCACCGTACAGTCGAAGTCGCCGGGAAGGTCGCTCATGCCCGGTCGTCCGTTCCGGTCCCTGTTAAAGGGTGTCAGTTCCGGTCCCGGCCGACGACGGCCTACTCGTTGAGCTCCGCGACGGCCGTCGGCTGCGCTCGTCTCTCTTCGGGCGTCGGGAGGCGGACGACGACGGCCGCGCCGCAGTCCGGATCGATGAGTAGCTCCCCGCCGGTGTCGGTGACCATCATGTTGACGAGTCGGAGGCCGAGCCCCTGCCCGTGGGAGAGTTGGGTCTCGGTGCCGGTTCGGAGAACCTCCTTTTCAATCTCCGGAAGCCCGTCCCCCTCGTCGATCACCTCGATGGCGATCTCGTCCCCGGAGCGGCGCGACCTGAAGATCACCTCGGAGCCGGCGTACTCCAGCGCGTTCTCTCCGAGTTCGTGTAGCACCGCTTCAAGATGCGTCGTCGCCAGCACGGTCGGCTCGTCTGGCATCTCGACCCTGACGGCGGCGTCGGGGTACTCCTCGCGGAGCGTCGCGGCGACCGAGGCCGCAATGTCGGCGACATCGACCGGTCGTGGCGTCGTTTCCTCCGAGATGACCTCTTCGAGTTCGCGGGCTTTCTTGCCGAGTTCGACGAGACCGTCGGCCGATCTAACGACGCGTTCGGCGATGTCCGACCTCTCACCGTCCAGCCGTTCCGACAGCCGGCGGGCGTTCCCCCGGACCACCGTCAGGTCGTTGCGAAGGTTGTGTCTGAGCACGCGGTTCACGACGGAGAAGGCTCGCTCGCGGCGCTTTCGCCCGGTTACGTCCATCTGGAAGCCGACGAAGTGTGTCACCGTCCCCGTGTCGTCGGGAACCGGCGCGACGGTCACCTCGTTCCAGAACGGCGTGCCGTCCGCGCGGTAGTTCAACAGCTCGACCGTCGTCGGCTCACGCTCCTCGATGGCGCGGCGCAGCTCCGCGACCCGTTCCGGATCCGTCTCGGGACCCTGCAGGAACCGGCAGTTGCGCCCGAGCACGTCCGCGCGGTCGTAGCCCGTCTGATCGAGAAACGCGTCGTTGACGTACTCGAGCGGACGGTCACCGTCCGCCTCGGCGATAGTGATACCGACGCTCGCCTCCGCGAGCGCACGGTTCTTGACGCGCAGCTCCTCGGTGCGCTCCTCGCGTTCGGTGATGTCGCGCACCGTTCCGAGCACGCGCTGCTCGCCGTCGATCATCGCGGGTTTGAGGCTCACCTCGACCCAGCGGCGCGTACCATCCGGTCGGACGATGCGCCAGTCGAACGTCGTTCCGTCCGTTTCGATGGCCTCGTCGATCTTCGCCTCGGCGGTGGCCTGATCGTACCCTTCGTCGGTGGCGGAGAAGCCACCGACACCCAGCTCTCCCAGCTCCTCGGTAGCGTAGCCGTAGACCTCTTGGGCGCGCGGGTTCGCGTCCAGTATCTCGCCGGTGTCGGCGTCGTGGAGGACAATGGGTTCGTTGACCCGCTCGAATATCTCCCGGTAGCTCTGCTGGTTCTTCTCGCGGCGGCGCTGCTCGGCGACTCGACGCCAGTCGTACCACGTAACGAGACACCCGATGGAAAGTATGGCCGCGACGGTCGTCAACCCGTCGAAGAACGGCTCCGAGCCGCCAACCAGCGGCGGGACCACTTCGGTCCACACGAGTTCGATGAGAGCGACCACGGCGAACAGCGCGAGCCCTCCCTGCACCACCGAAGTGAGGTACGCCGCCGGAGCGACGAGCGCCACCGCCGTCGTCGCGACGACGAGTCCACCGCCGAGCAGACACAGAACTCTCGACAGAACGGGAGGTTGCGGAAGACGCATTGGTTTAATAACGGATTCGTAACTTAAAATCCGTCTGGCCGAATCGAACACTGTCGTACGTCCACTTTTCTCCGTGTCATCGCCCACGACTGTTTTGTGGCCGCGACCCGTCAGGACGGGCATGGACATCGACGCGCTGGATCACGAGCGGTACATGGAGCGTGCGCTGACGCTGGCTCGCGAGGCGGGCGACCGGGGCGACGAACCGTTCGGCTCCCTGCTCGTTCACGACGGCGAGGTCATCATGGAAGAACAGAACGGCGTCAACACGGCAGACGACATCCGGCGGCATCCGGAGTTGACGCTCGCCCGGCGGGCGGCGAGCGAACTCGACGCCGACACCCGCCGCGAGACGGTGATGTACACGAGCACGGAGCCGTGTGCGATGTGTTCCGGCGGCATCTACATCGCCTCACTCGGCGGGATCGTCTACTCGGTGTCGGCCGCGACGGCCGCCGACCTCACGGGCGGGGGAGCGGTCGTTCCGTCGGCAGAGATCCTCGGCCGTGGCGACCGAGAGGTTCCAGTCCACGGGCCGGTGCTGGAGACCGCAGGGAAGGACGTCCATCGCGAGTGCTGGCCGTACTGAGTCGACAGCCACCGCCGGCGACACCCTTTCGGCCCCCGTCGTCGTGACATCGGCATGGACGAACGCCGCGCGCTGTTGGTGGACGCCTTCGCCGACGAACCGCTCGCTGGCAACGCCGCCGGGGTCGTGCCCGACGCCGTGGGCCTCTCAGATGGGCAGATGCAGGCGGTCGCCCGGGAGCTGAACGCCTCCGAGACGGCGTTTCTCCGGCAGAGCGAGACGGCCGACCGGCGGATCCGCTACTTTACCCCCACGCAGGAGGTGGACCTGTGCGGCCACGCGACGATAGCCAGCCACGCGCTGCTCGCCGCCGAGGAACTTGCCGACGGGACGTACACGCTGGAGACGAACGCAGGCACGCTCGACATCGAACTCGACGGCGAGGCGGTGTGGATGACGCAGAACCCGCCTGAGATACGCGAGGTCGACCCCGGCTACGATGCGGTCGCCGACGCACTCGGCGTCCGCGAGTCGGCGCTGACGGGACTGCGCGACGACCTGCCGCTGGCGCGGGCGTCGACGGGCCTGCCGTTCCTAATGGTGCCAGCGGAGTATCTCTCGGACCTGAGCAAGATGGATCCCGACATGGAGGCCATCGAAGCGCTCGCCGACGACCACGACTGCACGGGGGTGTACGTCTTCACGTTCGACACGCTGGCGAGCGAGTCGACGCTCCACGCGCGGATGTTCGCGCCCGGCGCGGGCGTACCCGAGGACCCGGTGACGGGAACCGCCTCGGGCGCCTGCGGGGCGTATCTCGACCGGTTCGGCGCGCTCGACCCCACGCCGCCGGAGATGATATTCGAACAGGGCCACTTCCTCGACCGCGACGGTCGCGTCCGCGTCGAGGCGAGCGACGCGACGACGCGCGGTGCGGTGCGCGTCGGTGGTACGGCGACGGTCGCGCTAGACGGCGAACTCCGCGTGCCCGAACCCGACGACGACGGGATCATCCAAGCCTGACTGCGTCACTACGGGTAGGGTTCACTCTCGGCCGCCTGTCCCCGCGTCCCGACTCCGATTCGGTGCTATCTCTCGCCGGTGAAGTCCTGCAATCGACTGGCGTCGTCTGTGAGGTCTCGCCGGTCGCCCGAGGACGGCACACCGCGGGGCACTGTTGCGCCCTGACCGAAACCGGTGGTGGCACCGACAGGAAAGGGAGGGAGTGACCCGATCCCTCCCGAAACGGACGGATATTTTCACACACAGCAGGAAAATTATAAGTGAGTGCGCTCGTTATTGTCAGCGACAGGCCGAAGCGAAAGGCCACGTGTACCCCCCAACACACCCCCCACGTAGATCAGAAACTGGGCACAGCGCCCAGTCGGTCGACACAGCATGCTAACCAACCCCCCAACTCGACCGCAGAGAATGACCAGAATTTCACGGCGACAGGAACAGTCGAAGCCACAGAGTACCGACATAGAGGAAAACGTCGATCCGGACAACCTCGTTCGCACGGCGAACGGCGAGCTGATGGACGAGGAGACCGGCCTCATCGTCGAAGAGGCGCAGATCGACCGCGGGCCGGAGTGGCGCGCGTTCAGCCACCAAGAACAGCAGGAGAAGTCCCGCGTCGGCGCGCCCACCACGCGCACGATGCACGACAAGGGACTGACGACGAACATCGACTGGCAGGACAAGGACGCCTCCGGCCGAGCCATCTCACAGGAGAAGCGGAGTCGGATGAAGCGGCTCCGCACGTGGCAGGAGCGCATCCGCACCCAAGAGAACGGCGAGCGGAACCTCCAGTTCGCGCTGAGCGAGATCGACCGCATGGCGAGCGCGCTCGGCGTCCCCCGCTCCGTGCGGGAAGTCGCGTCCGTCGTCTACCGACAGGCGCTGGACCGTGACCTCATCCGCGGCCGCTCCATCGAAGGCGTCGCGACCGCCGCGCTGCACGCGGCCTGCCGACAGGAGCACGTGCCGCGAAGCCTCGACGACATCGCGGCCGTCTCGCGGGTGACCCGTCGAGAGATCGGGCGGACCTACCGCTACATCTCACAGGAACTCGACCTCGAACTGGAGCCGGTCGACCCGAAGCAGTACATCCCGCAGATCGCCAGTGAACTGAGCGTGAACGACGAGATCCAACACGAAGCGGCGGAGATCGTCGACCGAACCACGGACCTCGGGCTCCACTCCGGCAAGTCGCCGTCCGGCTACGCGGCCGCGGCCATCTACGCCGCCTCCCGGATCGTCGGCCCGAAGCTCACCCAGCGCGCGGTGGCGAAGGTGGCCGACGTGACCGTCGTCACCATCCGCAACCGGTATCAGGAGCAGATGGAGGCGCTCGACGCCGAAATCGCGTACTGATCCCGTACCCGACGATCTTTCGTTGTGCGACGAGCGCGAACGGATAGTCAAGACTCCGTGATTATTCCCGACGGCGTCCCCTCGAGTTTGAGTACCAGATCGCGTCATCGGAGTACGTCCGCTCGACGAGTCAGGCGCGAGCGCCGTCCGAGTCGGAGCCTGCCGACACGTTCGACCGTTCCCGAGCCACACCGAAATGGGTGCTGTCTGCGCCGTCCCCGGTGAACTGGCTCGCTCGGCGGATGAGTTGCCGCGTCGAGTGGAAGTCAATCAGTCGAGGCCGTTTCGAGGGTTCCGCGCTCGCTTAATTCGATGAGCGCGCGATTCACCAACTCGCGGAGAACGAACTCCTCGTAGTGTTGTGTCTCACAGTACTCGCAGGGCTGCATCTCGCGGGCGACCGCCTCGATTGCCTCGCCGTGTTCGGCGGATAACGTCTCGACGAGCGACGCCATCTCCTCGGTCGCGGTCGCCTGTGTCTCCGCGAGTTGTTCGTCGGCGTCGGCGGGCAGGTCGTACGAGAAGACGCGGGTGTTCGACCGGTAGTGTTTGCGTGTTCCGCCGCCAGCCTCTTCGAGTCGGGCGATCTCGACCATGCCGGCGTCGTTCAGGACGTTCACGTGATGACGGACGGTCGTCACAGCCCTCCCCTCGCCGCGTCGCGTCAACTCCTCGTGAATTGCCTCAACTGGCATCGCCTCCTCGGCGAGCATATCCAGGATCTTCGCCCGTACGTCGCTGTCCAGCACCTTCGCCCGCTCCGGGTCGGTCGTGACCACCTCGCGGATCGGCACGTCAGATTCGAGCAGCGTCATGTTCCTGCGACGTTTACAGCCACAACGAGGGTAAGAGTAACGCCACGTATCTGATGTTGGTATGACACGCCTGATACCACTATTACGTACGTCGTAATGGTTATTGTGCCGGCGTAGCAAGCTGGACTGGGATGGCGACGACACAGGAGCAGTTCAACGTCGGCGGGATGGCCTGTTCGTTCTGCGCCGAGAGCATCGAGAAGGCCTACGCCCGCACCGACGGCGTCGAGGACGTGGACGTGAGCCTCGCCCACGAGGAGGTGCTCGTCCGGTACGACGACGGCCAGTTGAGCGGGGTCGAGCTGAAGGACACGCTCCGTGACCTCGGCTACACAATCCGCGACCCGGACAAACAGAAGCGGTTCGAAGAGCAGCGCGCGGAGCTGGCCGACGGGAAGCGCCGCCTCCTGCTGGCCGGTGGGGCGTCCGTCGTCACCGCCGCACTCATGCTGTGGATGATATTCGTCCGCGGGTCGTTCGAGTCGCAGGCATTGTGGATGGATCTGCTCACGCTCGCGCTGGCCCTCGGGACGATGTTCGGCCCCGGTCGCTACATCGGCGAGAAGGCTCACCAGAGCCTCCGGCGAGGTATCTTCAACCAACACGTCCTGCTGGAGGCAGGCGCGTTCGCTGGCCTCGCGGGTGGCGGTCTGGGCCTGTTCGTCTTCCCCGACTTTCCGACGGTCCACTTCTTCGCCGTCAGCGTGTTCATCACCACGTATCACGTCCTCTCGGAGTACACCAGTCTCGTCGTTCGCACGCGCGCCGCCCGAGCGGTGCAGAATCTCCTCAACCTGCGGCCCGACACCGCACGCCGCGTCACCGACGACGACGTGGAAGAGGTGCCCGTCGGCGACCTCGCGGTCGGCGACCGCGTCCGAATCAGGCCCGGCGAGAGCGTCCCGGTCGACGGAACGGTCGTCGACGGCGAATCGACCGTCGACGAGTCGGTCGCCACCGGCGAATCGATCCCGAAAGAGAAAGCCGAGGGCGATGCCGTTATCGGTGGTAGCGTCAACGAAACCGGCACGCTCCTCGTGGAAGTGACCGCGACCGGCGAGGACGCGTTCCTGAATCGGGTCGCTCGTGAGATCGAAGAAGCCCGCGCAGCGAAGCCCGGGATCGTCAAACTGGCCGACCGCATTCTCAGGTACTTCGTGCCGAGCGTCCTCGCGATTGCGGCGCTGTCCTTCGGCGTCTGGCTGGTCGCACCGCTCGCGTGGGGCGGCGATCCGGCTGTCCAGCGCGGCGCGTTCGCGGCTCTCGCGGTGCTCGTCCTCGGTTACCCGTGTGCGCTCGGGATGGCGACGCCCCTCGCCCTGATTCGCGGCGGCGGGAAGGCGGCGAACCGCGGCATCCTGATGCGCTCCGGCGACGCCTTCCAGATTTTCCCTGCCGTCGACCACGTCGTGCTCGACAAGACCGGCACCATCACCGTCGGCGAGCCAGCCGTCAGCGAAGTCGTCACGGTAGACGCCGACGGGCGTGCGGTGTTGGCAACCGCCGCCAGCGCGGAGACCTTCTCGGAACACCCGCTCGCCGACGCCGTCGTCGACCACGCCGACGAGCAGGGCGTCGACTACACCGACCCCGACGCGTTCGACTCGGTGACCGGCAGGGGCGTCCGCGCGACCGTCGACGGGGCAGACGTGCTGGTCGGCAAACCCGACTGGCTCGCCGCCGAGGAGGTCGAACTGTCCGATGCGGACAGTGCAATCGAACGGCTCCAACAGCAGGGATTGACGGTTTCCGGCGTCGCCCGCGACGGGGATCTCGTCGGCCTGATCGGTATCGGCGACGACACCAAAGACGACGCCGCAGAGACCGTCGCGCGGATGCGCGAGGCCGGCATCACGCCCGTGATGATCACCGGCGACAACGAGCGAACCGGCCGTGCCGTCGCCGACGCGGTCGGTATCGAACGCGTACTGGCTGACGTGCTTCCGGACGAGAAGCGCGAAGAGATCAGCCGCCTGCAGGAGACGGGCCACCGCGTGGCGATGGTCGGTGACGGCATCAACGACGCGCCGGCGCTCACGCAGGCCGATGTCGGCATCGCCATCGGCGCAGGCACGGATGTCGCCATCGAGTCGGCGGACGTCGTCCTGATGGGCGACCGGCTCGGCGGTGCGATGGACGCCCGCGAGATCGGTGAGGAGAGCTATCGAAAGACGCGACAGAACCTCGCGGCGGCGTTCGCGTTCAACGGCGTCGGCGTCGTCGCGGCGACGACCGGCCTCGTCCATCCGGTGTTCGCGATGATCGCGATGGTGCTGTCCGTCTCGGCTGTGCTCGCGAACAGTTTCGCCGGGCAACTGCTGTCTGGTGAGGGCGTCAACACGGATTTCGCTGTCGAGAACGGCGAGAGCGAATCAGCGGCCGCAAGTTGATCGAACAGAAGGAGTCGAACTCGCCGGGATTTGTGTCCAGTTGCTCCCGTCAGTCACCGAACATCTGGCGCATCATCGGATGCATCTCCATCATCTGCTCTTCGGCGATCTCCTCGTACAGCTTGTACGTGATGGAGACCGTCAGCAGCAGCCCGGTGCCGGAGACTTGGCCGATAGTGCCGAGCATGTTCGCCATGACGGCGAGCGCGCCGACGAGCGCGCCGCCGATGACCGTCACCTGCGGGATGTAGCGTTCGAGCACCTTCTCGATGACGCCCGGCGACTGTCGGAAGCCGGGGATCTGCATCCCGGAGTTCTGGATCTGCTGGGCGGTCGACTCCGGCCCCATGCCGGTGGTCTCCACCCAGAAGATGGCGAATATCGCACCGCCGATGATCATGAACGTCAGGTCGATGGCGATGCGGATGAGGATATCTATCGGCTCGCCCGCCGGGTTCGCCGCGAACCACATCCAATCACGGTAGTTGTAGATCGGCGCGAGATAGTAGAACAACCCGGCGACCGGCTGGCCGCTGCTGTAGACGCCGAGCCACGCAGGCATCGACGCCAACTGCGCGTTGAGGATGCGACCGAGGAACTGGATGTTCGTCTGGAGTGCGCGCACGAGAATCATCGGCAGGACGCTCGCGTAGATGAGCTTCACGGGGAAGCGACCGCGCGCGCCCTTCACCCGGGCGTGAGACAGCGGGATCT
This sequence comes from Halobacteriales archaeon QH_7_66_36, assembly GCA_003021175.1. GTDB lineage: Archaea > Halobacteriota > Halobacteria > Halobacteriales > Haloarculaceae > Halosegnis. The sequence goes on from PXQV01000017.1 coordinate 115,932, forward strand.
CCACGCGGACCGACTCCGCGTACACGACGACGACGAAGATGAATACCGTCGTGAGCAGGAAGAGGATCTGTCCGGGCCCGATGAGCAGCGCCTGTATCCCTTGGCTGCTCAGGACGGAGCCCAGTTGGGTCTGACCGGTGATGATGGCGTACCAGCTGTAGAAGAATCCGGGCGTGGAGCCGGTGACGTTCGGCACGCTGAACAGCCCGCCGACCAGCTGTTGGCTGATGCCGGCGATGATGAACAGCCCGATACCGGAGCCGACGCCCCACTTCGAGATGACCTCGTCCATGAACAGGATGAGGATACCGCCGACGAATATCTGCGCGAACATGATCCACTTGACGACGGTCAGCGAGACGCCGAGACTCTGGGCGACCTGCGGGCTCGCGGGTAGGAAGCTCCCGGCGAACACCATCGGCAGGCCCGTCAGACACACCATCACGACCACCAGTAGCTTCTGGAGCCCCTGATACAACACCTGGTCGCGGGGGTCGTTCTCCGTGTCGAGTCCGAGCAGGTCGGCACCGCCGAGCAGCTGTAGGATGATCGATGCCGTGACGATGGGACCGATACCCAACTGCAGGATGGTGCCCTGTCCACCCGCGAGGATGGACCGGAACTGTCCGAACGCGTCGGAGCTCCCCTGACCGAGACCGTAGATGAACACGTTGGTCAGGAAGAAGTACAACACGAGGACGCCCGCGGTCCAGCCGAGCTTTCGGCGGAACGGGACGTGGCCCTCGGGACGCTCCACGCCGGGCATCCGCGAGAGCACCGGTTCGGCGGTCTCCTTCCAGCTCATTTTGTCAGTCGTCGTTCTCGTCGTTCGTATCTTCTTCGGCTTCGGCCTCGGCCGCGAGCTCCTCGCCGTGCTCCGTGAGCACGGCCTCGCCGCCGGCGTCGTCGAGCGCTGCCTCGGCGTCGTCGGAGAAGGCGTCGGCCGTCACGGACAGCGCCGTGTGACACTGGCCGCCGCCGAGCACCTTCACCGCGTCGACCTCGTGGCCGTCCTCGACGACGTCACGCGCGTCGACCGCGTAGCCGTCGTCGGTCTCCTCGGCGACCCCGTCGGCTTCGAGCAGGACGATGTCCTCGTCCAGCGTCCGGAGGTTCACCGTCTCGACCTCGCGTTGCGTCTTCTGCGGGCGCGAGAAGCCGTACTTTCGGCGGGGCGGATACTGATTCTGCTCGTGTTTCTTGCGGCCGGCGCGACCGCGGCCACCGCGGTGACCGGCACCGCGACGCTTCTTGTGCGAGCCGCCGCCGTGCGTGCGCGAGCCGCGCTGTCTGCGTTTCTTCGAGGTCATTATCGCATCGTTCGCAGGAGGTCGTCGATACTCTCGGTGGACTGCTTCCCGAGAGCCCCACCCTCCTTGGTGGGGTGTTTGACGCCGTCGTGACCGCCGCGAGGCGGGTGGAGCCGCAGCGTCGGCGAGAGCCCCTGCTCCTGCAGGGTGGTCTCCTCCTCGCTGACTGCGGTCGCCAGCGCTTCCACGTCGTCGTAGTCGGTGTGTTCGCTCACCCACCCGTCGTCGACGTCGGCGTCACCCTCGGCGGGTTCGCCGCGCCGCTCGATGAGCAGCGCAACCGTCTCGGCGCTCGGCGTGCCGTGTGCGACCCAGTCGTTCACCTTCGTGATCATGCCACGGTAGGTGTCCGTCTCCGGGACGAGGGTGGCGTGGTTGACGCGGTGGAGGTTGAGCATCGAGAGCGTGTCGCGCACGCCCTGACTCTGGTTCACCTCGCCGCGCAGTTGGACGATTGCCTCCATCACTCGATCACCTCGCGCTTCTTGAAGGCGCGCTCGGGGACGCGCGCCTCGCTCGTCGCGCGGAGCGCGTTGAACGTCGCCTTCGCGAAGTTGACCGTCGTCCGGGTGTTGCCCGACGAGCGGGTCCAGATGTCTTCGATGCCGGCGAGTTCGAGCACGTTGCGGACGGTCTCACCGCCCGCGAGCCCGAGGCCACGCGGGGCTGGCCGAAGCTCCACCTCGACGGAGCCGGCCTTCCCCTCGGTGCGCAGCGCGACCGTGTGCGAGCGGCCACAGCCACACTCCCACGAGCCGCAGCCACGCGACACGTCGATGACGTTGAGCTTCGCGATGTCGATGGCCTTCTCGATTGCGCCGCCGACCTGATCGTCGCGGCCCTCGGCGTAGCCGACGTAGCCGTCGCGGTTGCCGACGACGACGACACACCGGAACTTCACCCGGCGACCGGAGTCGGTCATCCGCTGGACCATGTTGATGTCCAGCACCTCGTCGTCCATCCCCGGGAGGAGTTGGTCGACGATCTCCGGCTCCTTCAGCGGCAGCCCGCTGTTCAGCGCCGCGCGCATGTCGGTTATCTCGCCCTCTACGACCTTGTTTCCGAGCCGCGTTCGCGGCTCCCAGCCTCGATTACTCATTCTAGTAGTGCCTCGCGGAGTTCGTCGAAGTGCTCGGGCAGCTCGGTCGCGTCGAACTCGCCGCTGTAGAGTCCGTCTTGCTGTTCGGCGTACTCGGCGATGTGGACGCCGCGCGTGCGGTCCCACTCGGCGAACACGTCGTCGTTGTGCGGAATCTCCAGCCCGGCGTCGATAGCGCCCTCCTGCACGGCGAACACCTTGCTACCGGGGGTAGCGGTGTTCAGGCCGAGATCGAGGACGGCCTCGTCGTACCCCTCCTCGATGGCGCGGAGGCCGGCCAGCAGGCCGGTGAGATACGCCGCCGGCAGATTGCCGGTCGGTGCCTCCCAGCCGTGGTCGGCCAAGTCTCCCGAGGTGGCGCTCGCCACCGTCTCGTCTCCGTTCTGTCCAGTGATCACCAGCTGCGCCCTCGTGTGCTGGTTGCTCTTCCGAGCGACCAGCCGGGGTTTCCCGGATTTCAACAGGCGCAACCGCTGATGGTAGTTCGTACGTGCCTCGCGGCGACGCCGCATCGGCACTTTGTATCGTGGTCCGGTTGCCATTGTCAGTAGTTCTCCTCGATGTGTCGCGTGAGGTCGGCGACGGAGTCGAACTCGCCGCCCGACGCTTGGTCGTACAGCGACCGGTAGTCGGAGGCGTCGAGTTCGCCCTCGTCGCGCAGTTCCTTGAGGGTGTTCCGCTGTGCGCGGATCGTCGACTGCCACTCCGTCTTCTCGTCCTGTCGGCCGCCGGCCTTCCCCTTCCGGGAGCCGGCGCCCGTCCCGTGGCCGTACGAGCGCTTCTCCGCGCGCTCGCGGGCACGGCCACGCGAGTTGGACTTGGCGTCTTTCGAGTCGATGACACCCTCGTCGATCAGTTCGCGCACGTCCTCGCGGGTGATCGCGTCGGCGATGTCGCCCTGTCGCTCGGGGTCGAGCCAGACGCGGTTCTTGCCGACATCCAGGATGTCGGCCGCGAGTCGTCGCTGTGCAGTCAGGTCACTCATTGGATTCCACCTCGACTTCGACGTACGTCGGGTTGAGAACGCGGATCTCGCGTTCCTCCGCCGTCTCTTCGATGGCCTCGCGCTTGCGCGCGCCGACCGTCGACCCGATGCGGACGGCCTGCGTGTCGCCGTCGACGCCTTCGAGGTCGTCCACGTTGTGGACGTGGACCTCCTCGAAGCCGGACGGGTGAAGGCCGCGAACCGACTCGGGCGTTCGGAAGCCGGCCTCGACCTTCGGCCCTTTCCCCTTCTGACCCCTCCGCTGCTTGGAGAGGCCACCGCGGGGTTTGCGCCACGAGGTCGGCGTCCGCTTCTTCTTGTGGTAATCCTGCCGGTTGAACTGCGGCGTGTCGACGCGGGAGCGCTCGGCGAGGAGCCGTTCGGTCTCCTCGTCCAGATCCGGCGTCTTGTCCGCGTGCCCGCGGGGGCGGAGCTCCGTCTCCACCTCCTCCTCGGGTTCTTCCTCGGCGTCGGTCTCCTCTTCGACCTCGGCCTCGGTCTCTTCCTCGACTTCGAGACCGCCGACGTCGGCCTTGATACGGGCGGCGAGGGCGTTACCGATCCCCTCGACGTCCGCCAGCTCCGACTGGTCGGCGCGACGCACGTCGTCGACCGTCTCGAAGCCCGCGCCCTCGAGGGCCGCGGCCTTCGCGTTGCCGACGCCGGAGATGTCCGTCAGGTCCATCTCCTCGGTCTCGGTCTCGGTCTCGGCGTCCGTCTCTTCGACTTCGGCCGCTTCGGTCTCCTCGGCGTCGACCTCCTCGGTCGCTTCGGCCTCGACGTCCTGCTCTGTCTCGTCTGCCGTCTCGTCGTTCTCGCTCATCAGGCACCACCTCGGTTCGGCTTGCTCGTGATGTAGACGCCGTCCTGGAAGACGCGGGTGTCCTTCCCGGAGACGCGCGTCAGCTGTTCGATGTCCGCGGCCGTCTGCCCGACGTCCTCGATGCTCGGGCCGGAGAGGGTGATCTCCTCGCCGTCGACGGCCACCTCGGTGTCCCCGTGGATCGGGGTTCGGCGCGCCGCCTTCTCGCCGAGGAAGTTCTCGATGACCACCTCGTCGCTCTCGGTGTTCACCTGCATCGGGAAGTGGGAGTAGAACACTTCCATGCTGTACTCCCACCCCTCGGTGACGCCGTGGAGCATGTTCTCCACGTGGCTCTCGAAGGTGCCGACGGTCGCGTTCGTCTTCGCGTCGGTCTCGGTCGCCTCGATCTGGACCGCCCCGTCGTCGACGGAGACGGACACGTCGGGGTACCAGAGCCGGCGCGTGACGCTGCCGTTCGGCCCCTCGACGGTCAGTTCAAGGTGGTCCATGCTCGCCGTGACCTCGTCGGGCACGTCGATCTCGACCTCAGTAGACATACGCGATCACCTGTCCGCCGACGCCCGCTTCGCGGGCCTCGTAGTGGCTCATCACGCCGTGGCTGGTGGTGACGACGAGCGTCCCGTAGTCGCGGGCGGGGAGGAACCGCTTCTCCCACGTCTCGAACCCGTCGGCACCCGCCGAGTAGCGCGGCTTCACCGCGCCACAGGCGTTGATCGAGCCGCTCAGTTCGACCTCGAACTCGCCGGCCTTCCCGTCATCGACGAACTGGAACGTGTCGATGTAGCCGCGGTCCGCGAGGACCTCGAGCACGGAGCCGATCTCGTTCGAGGCGGGTCGTACCGTGTGTGTCAGATGGCCGACGCCCTCCGCGTTGTCGAGCCCGGAGAGCGCGCTGGCCAGTGGGTCGTTGTCCGCCATTGTTAGCTGTACTTCTCGAAGCCCATGTCGCGGGCGATCTCGCGGAAGCACTGTCGACACAGCCAGATGTCGTACTTGCCGACGAGTCCCTGCTTGCGGTCGCACCGCTGGCACTCGTGGGCCTGACCGGTCGTGGCCTCCTGTTCTGTCTCGCTCATGCGTTCACCTCGATGTCGAACTCGCCTTCGAGGAACGCGGCTGCGTCCTCGGGCGTGAGTCGGTGGCTGCCGGGGATCTGTCGGCTCGCCTTGTCGCGTTTGTGCACCCGATGTCCCGGGCGGACGAGGTTCACCGTCACGTCCAGCCCGTAGATGCCGATCTCGGGGTCGTACTCCTGACTCGGGAACGCCGTGTGTTCGTCGATGCCGAAGGAGAAGTTCCCCGTCTCGTCGAACTGGTCGGCGTCGATGTCGGCGATCGGCAGCGCCTTGCCGAGGAACTCCTCGGCGAGGTCACCCCGCAGGGTGACCTTCGCACCGATGGGGTCGCCCTCGCGGATGTTGAATTCCTGAATGGTCCGCTTGGCGGTGGTGCGAACGGCCGTCTGACCGGCGATCTCTTCGAGAATCGCCTCGCCGTCGGCGAGTTCGCGGCCACCGCGACCGACGCCCATGTGGACGACGACCTTCTCGACGCGGGGCTTCCGCATCTCGTGGAACTCTTCGCTCGCGTCGGAGCTCATTCGTCACCACCCTCGGTGAAGTTCTCGTCGATGACGACGACGTACGCCTCGACCGTCTCGATGCGGTCGCCGTCCGCGTCGACGAGGACGTTGTTGTCCGACGAGCCGGCTGTCACCTGAATCTGCTCGATCTCGCCGATCTCGCCGGCGTGTTCGCCGTCGACGGCCGTGACGAGCGCGCTCTCTTCGTAGGGGAAGTGGGCGACGACGGAGTTGTCGTCGTTCGAGATGACGATGGAGTCGTTGCGCGTGATCGACTCGTCGTCGGTCAGCAGCGTCGCCCCGTCGTGGAGCGTCAGCTGCGTCTCGCCGCCGGGTACCTGCCGCTTCCCGACCACCTTGCCGAGCCGCGAGTCGGCGGCGTCGGCGTCGATGGGGGTGAGCGAGAGGCGGCCACCCTCGTCGGGGAACACGCGGTAGAACTCCTCTCGTTCCGCGAACGCGAGGATGTCGAACATCCCGATGGGACGTTCCTCGTCGCTGACTGCCGTCCCGTTGACGAGCACGGAGTCCTGCCCGAGTGCGTAGCGGGCTTCCTTCTTCGAGTCGACGTAGCCGAGCACATCGCGCAGGAGAATGAGCAGGGGAACCCCTGCCTCACCGTGCGGACCGGCGTCCGCCTTCACGGTGAACGTCTGCTCCTTGCGCTCGACCGGCCACGAGTTCGGTACCGACAGTCGCTTCTGGTGTCGCGTCATTCGTTGTCCTCCTCGAGACGCGCCTCGCGCTTCTCGTCTTCGAGATCGAGGTCCGTGACGACGAGGTTCGACGCGTCGAGCGGACGCGGAACCTCCTCGCCGTCGGCTGTTTCGAGGGTAACGTCCTCGACGTGGACGACGGCGTCCCGAAGGTCGACGTTCACCACGTCGGCCTCCTCGCCGGCGAAGTCACCACGTGTCACCTCGACGGTGTCGCCTTCGTTGACACGGACGCTGCGCTTGCCGTACTCCTCGCGGAGCGACTCCGAGAGGTGGGCACGGACCTGCCGCTGCTTCTCGTGAAGCGGGGCGCGTCGTTGTCTGCTTCGTTGTTTGTCTGGCTGTCGTGTCATACTATCATCGTCGCCGTACTGGCGATGCTGCCGAACCGCTCGGCCACCTCCCGCGCGATGGGACCCTTGAGTTCGGTCCCGCGGGGATCCTCATTCTCGTCGATCACGACGGCGGCGTTGTCCTCAAACTTCAGCCGCGTCCCGTCCGGCCGGCGGATCGGCTTCCGCTGACGGATGATGACGGCTTCGAGCACCTGCCGCCGCATCTCGGGCGTCCCCTTGGTGACGGAGACGGTGATCTTGTCACCGAGTCCGGCCTTGGGGTGGCGGTTCTTCGCCCCCGAGTAGCCCGACACGGAGGTGACCTTCAGCTGACGGGCCCCCGTGTTGTCCGCACACGCGAGCAGCGACCCCTTTTCGAGGCCCTGCGTCACGTCCGCGTTGAGTGCTTCCATCAGTCGTCACCTCCGGCCGCGGCGGTGGCCTCGGCGGCCACGCGCTCCACGACGACGTGTGATTTGGTTTTCGAGAGCGGTCGTGTCTCTGCGATACGAACCGTGTCGCCGACCGATACGTCGAGACAGTCAGGGTGATGCGCCGAAATGCGCGACCGTCGCTTCATGAAACGGTCGTACTTCGGCACCTTGACGTCGTACTCTCGCTCGACGACGACGGTTTTCTCCATGTCGGTGGAGGCGACCTCGCCCTCGACCGTCTGTCCGCGCACGCTCAGCGTGCCGTGGAACGGACAGTTCGGGTCCGAGCAGGTCGTCTCCGGTTTCGGTACGTTCAGTCCTAGCGCCATTTGTTTGGTGTCGTTGTTTCGGTCCGTCGGGCAGGGCGCGCGACGAGTCGCTCGCCGTCTACGATGACGCGCTCCGCTCGCGGGCCTCGCCCGCTCGCGCGTTCGGAGGCGCACTGCGCCTCCCCGCCACCCAGCCGGAAGCGGAACGTCGCGGCCGCCTTCGGGACCTGTTTGCTGCCCGACGCCCCCGCCACGACGAGCGTCTGCATCGTCTCGTCGACGACATCGCCCGCGATGCCGACGAGGTCGGCGTTTCGCGACTCGACGACCTCAACGTGGAGGCCGGCGAGTTCGTGTCGTGGCAGGGTCGTTGGGTGCATCGTTACTCTTCGTCCTCGTGTTGCTCGCGGTTTCCACCGCTCGCTCGTTCCGAGTCGCTTCGCGACTCGTGGTCGCCTTCCTCGCGCTGGATCGTCTTGATCCGCGCGATGGTGCGGCGGAGCTGCTTCGTGCGCCCCGGGTTCTCCGGCGCGCCACCCGCCGACTGTATCGCCTTCGCGTTCAGCAGTTCCGTGCGGAGCTCCTCGACTTCCGCCTCGCGCTCTGCGGGCGTCATGTCGCGGATCTCCTCGACGTGCAGGATGGCCATCAGTCGTCACCCTCCTCGGCTTCCGTCTCGGACTCGTCGTCGTCCATCTCGTCGAGCAGTTCCTCGGCCTCCGCCTCGGTCTCCTCGTCGAGCGCCTCGACCTCCTCTTCGATCTCGTCGAGTTCCGCGCCGACGCTCTCGTCGGCGGCGTCCGTCTCGGCGTCCTCGTCGACCAGTTCCTCTTCTGCGATGTCGAGTTCCTCCCCGGCGATGTCGGGCTCTTCCTCGAACTCGACGCCCTCGACCTCCTCGTCGGTCTCGACCTCGCCCTCGATGGCCTCGTCGGCCTCGGCGAGCAGCTCGTCCACGTCGCCCTCGGCCTCCTCGATGAAGGCCTCGACGTCCGCGTCCTCCTGGATGCGGAAGTCGTCGGGCAGCTGGGCGTTCGGCGGGATGATCTTCACCTGCACCCCGATGGTGCCGAGCTTCATCACGGCCGTGCCGACGCCGTGGTCGACGATCTCCTCCGCGGGCTCGCCGTTGTGCTTGACGTAGCCGCGGTTGAACTTCTCGACGCGCGAGCGAGCGCCCGTGACCTTCCCCGAGAGGATGATCTCGGCGCCGAGCGCGCCGGCGTCCATGATTCGGTCGATGGTGGTGTGGCCCGCCTTCCGGAAGTACCAGCCCCGTTCGAGGGCGTTGGCCAGCCGGTCGGCGACGATCTGGGCGTTCAGGTCCGGCTCGTCGACCTCCTGCACGTCGATCTGCGGGTCGTCGAGGTCGAACTGCTCCTCGATGGCGGTCGTGAGCTTCCGGATGTTCTTCCCGCCCTTGCCGATGACCATCCCGGGCTTCTCGGCCTTGAGGACGATCTGTGTGCCCATCGGCGTCTGGGCGAGTTCCATGCCGCCGTAGCCCGCGCGAGCCAGCTCGTCGGCGAAGAACTCATCGATCTGCGTCCGACGGAGCCCGTCATCGATGAACTGCTGTTCGTCGGCCATTACTCGGCCACCTCCTCGACGACGACCTCCACGTCGACCTGCGGCGTGTTCCACTCGGAGGCACGCCCCATCGCGCGGGGCTGCCGGCCCGGCGACTCGCCGACCTTGTGGGCGGCGACGTGTGCGATCTCCATCGCGTCGGCGTCGAAGCCCTGATGTTCGGCGTTCGCGGAGACGTTCTCCAGCAGGTCGAGGAAGGCCTCGCTGACCTTCTCCGGGTAACGGCCCGCGTCCCAGCCGTCGATGTCGGAGCGGTGTCCGACGCCCGAGTTGTGGGACTTGAACGGGACAGACTGCTCGCCGTCGATCACGGCCTGCAGATAGTCGGCGGCGTCGCCGACCGTCCGGCCCTTGATCGCACGCGCGACGGCCTTGCTGTGCTTGTGGCTCATGTGACGCTCCCGGAGCATGGCTTTCGCCGTCTCGTCCGGGTCGGCGTCGATGCTGTAGCTGATACCCATTATTTGAGCGGGACGAACTTCGACGACCGGGTCGCCCCGATACCGGCCTGTCCGTGTTCGACCGAGGAGCGCGTGAGGACGAACTCGCCGAGATAGTGACCGAGCATCTCGGGTTCGACGTAGACGCGCTCGAACTCGTGACCGTCGTAGACGGCGAAGGTGAGCCCGACGAACGCCGGCAACACCGGCATGTCACGCAGATGCGTGCGGATGGGGTCGTTGGCCGTCCCCTCCTCGTCGCGCTCGGCCGCCGTGTCGAGCAGCTTCTCCTGCTCCTCGGTCAGGCCGCGTCGGATACTTCGCCGCTGGCGTGCGGGGAGCAGTTCGGCTACCTCGTCGAGCTCCATCGACTGGAGTTCGTCGAGCGTGTGGCCGCGGTAGGTGAACTCACCCTCGCGGCCGGTCTGGTATTCGCTACTCATTGTTGCCTCCGTTGCCACCGCGACCGGTGGATCGTGACGCGATGTCGCCGACCTTCCGGCCCGGCGGCGCGTCCCGCGAGATCGACTTCGGCTTGCCGGGGTGTTGGCGACCGCCGCCACCGAACGGGTGGTCGACGGCGTTCATCGCGACCCCGCGCACGTTCGGCCACTTCGTGCCGCGTGCGCGCATCTTGTGATGCTTGTTGCCGGCCTTGACGAACGGCTTCTCTGTCCGGCCACCGCCCGCGACCGCGCCGATGGTCGCCCGGGCCTCCGGGCTGAGTCGGCGCACCTCTCCGGAGGGAAGCTGGACGACTGCCGCGTTCCGGTCGTGGGTCATCAGCGTCGCGTTGACGCCCGACGCTCGGGCGAACTTGCCGCCGTCGCCGGGCTGGCGCTCGACGTTACAGACTGGGACGCCCTCCGGAATCTCCGCGAGCGGGAGCGTGTTCCCGACCGCGATCTCCGCGGAGACGCCGACCTGAATCTGGTCGCCGACGCCGACGCCCTCGGGCGCGAGGACGAGACGCTGGTCGCCGTCCTCGAACTCGATAGCCGCCACGGGCGCGCTGCGCGCGGGGTCGTGTTCGATGTCCACGACCGTCCCCGAGACGACGTCGCCGTCCTCGACCGTGCGGTGCGACAGATTCGCCTTGTAGCGGTGCGACGGCGCCCGGAACGTGGACGTGCCGCGACCGCGTCGTTGTCCTTGGATTCGTCGTCCCATCTCAGAACACCCCGATGCGCGACGCGACGTCCTGCGCGTCGTCCGCCTCGGAGAGGGTGACGACGGCCTTCTTCGTCCCGTCGGTCGTTACCTGTGTGTTCACGCTCGTCACCGACACGTCGAAGCGCGTCTCGACCGCGTCGCTGACCTCCGGCTTCGTCGCGTCCGTCTCGACGACGAACTGGAGCTTGTTGTCGAAGTCCATGTCGTTCATGGCCTTCTCCGTCACGAGCGGATACTTGACCGTCATCGGTCGGCCACCTCCGCGAGCGCGGACTCCGTCCAGACCGTCAGGCGGCCGGCGTGCGTGCCGGGCGCGAGGTCCTCCGCGGAGACGTTCGACGCGGTCGCCACGTCGGCACCCGCGAGGTTGCGGGCGGCCTTCGACGGCTCCTCGCTCGTCACGAACAGCACCGACGAGGGCTCGTCGTGCTTGCGTCCACGGCTCGTGCCGCGGCCCGCACGCACGGACTTGCCGTCGTCGGCCCGCTCGATGTCGGCGTGTGCGCCGACGGCTTCGAGGAAGGAGACGACCTCCTGCGTCTTCAGCAGCTCCTCGAACTCGTCGCTCACGACGAGCGGGAGGTCGAGGTCGTCGTCGAACGCGTGACCGCGCTCGGCGACCCGCTCTGCGTCCGCCGTGGCCGCGATGGCCGACCGGACGGCGAGCTTTCGCTCCTTCGTGTTGATGTCGAGACCGCGGTCCTTCTCCGCCTTCGGCGGGTGGGCCGGGCGGCCCTTGACCGCCTGCGGCACCCGGCGTGCCTGCCCCTCCTGTCGGGGCACGTGGGCCATGCCGCGGCCCGAACCCGGTGACTCGGCGGGCGTGCGGAGACCGGCGAACTCGTCGGCTCCGTAGTCCTGTCGTCGATTGGCTCGCGCGGCGCGGACGGCACGCTCGATGAGGTCGGGCCGGTAGTCGGTGTCGAACATCGCCGGCAGCTCGACCTCGTCGGCCTCCGAACCGTCGAGATCACGTACTGTTGCCTTCATTATCCTTGGTTAGACGCCGTCGAGACGAACCGCACCTCGGGGTCGAGACGCGGCTGGTCGTTCGGTCGCACGGCGGGGCGCAGCCGGAGCAGACGCTGCTCCGGACCCGGCAGTGAGCCCTTGACGAGCGCGTACTCGCCGTCGACCTCGCCGTAGTTGACGAAGCCGCCGTCGGGCGTCACGTCCTCGTCGCCCAGCGCCATGAGCCGCTTGTTCAGCTCGGTGCGCTGGTGGTAGCCGGTCTGGCCCTGCTGGGGGACGGTCGACCGGACGCGCGAGGGGTTCCACGGGCCGAGGTTGCCGATCCGCCGCCGCCATCCCTGACGGGCGTGTTTCCCCTTCCGCTTCTGGACGCCCCACCGCTTGACGGGACCCTGCGTGCCTTTCCCCTTCGTGATGCCCGCGACGTCGGCGTACTCGCCGGCGCGGAACACGTCGGTGACGGCGTGCTCGCCGCCCTCGTCGAGCAGGTCGAGCCCGAACTCGACGCGGTCGCCGAGCGAGCCGCCGCCGACGCGCGTCTCCATCACGTCGGGTTTCGTCTTCGGAACGCTCGACAGCGCACCCGGCACCGTGTGGGTGACCACGCGCACGTCCGCGACCCGACCCTCGTCGAGCGCGGCGCGAACGTCGTCGGCGTCCGTGCTGTTCGTCTCGGGCGTGTCGACCGCGCGGCCGAGGTCGTCGTGAAGCTCGTCGCTCCACGTCTCGGTCAGCGGTCGAAGCCCGTAGGCTGTGTCTTCGTAGACTCGAAGGGCCGCGGCGCGCATCGGCGGCGTCTCGACGACCGTGACAGGGACCGTCTCCTCCATCCCTTCGCGGGGCGAGTCGGGCTCGTCGTTGATCGACACGACGTGGGACATCCCGGCCTTGTAGCCGGCGAAGCCCTGTAGCCCCGGCTGGCCGTCGTCGGACGGCCAGCTGTTGAACCGCGGAACCTCGCTGGCCGCGCGGGTACGGGGGCCGAAGCCCATCGAGCCTTTTCGTGGTCTGCTTGGTTGTGGCATTCTGGTCTCACTCCAGTGTGAGTGTAGCGAGCGTGGCGAACAGCGCTTCCTCCGTTCGCACCACCTCGCTACCTTGGTTCGGAACCGTGTTGAGCCAGAGGTCGAACCGCGCGTGCGGTTCGTCGTCTCCGCCGGACGCGGCTGCGTCCGACGACTCGTCGCGTACCGCCGGCGCGTCTGCGCCCGCGGCGTCGGTCACTTCGTCCGGCGAGATGCCGAACATCTCCGGCAACCCCCGTTCGGGGGCCCCGAAGGCGACGGTCACGTTCTCGCGCACGGACTCGACTACCGAGTCGAGCCGTGACGCCGAGAGCGACTCACCGTGCCGCGATGCGGCGATACGGACGCCGGCATCGGGACGGGCGAGCGCCGTCGAAACGTCCTCGCGGGCGACACGATACCCCGGAAGGGGGTCGTCGGTCAGCCGCGCGCGGACCGGTTCTCGCGAAGTAACCCTGACTGAGACGCGCTCCCCCTCCGTCGGCGTCGCCATCGTCGGCGGCACCGGGAGGGAGACCGGGTGTTGCAGTCCGCAATTGACCCGAACGCGGTCGTCAGATCCGACCTCGGTCACGATTCCCTGTCTTGACGACCCCGAATCGTCCGATCCGGAGCCGGTCCGTGAGGCGACGCGGAGCGGCGGCAGGACGCCGACGAACTCCAGTTCGTCACGCCTCCCCCACGCCTCCTTTCGGAGGTACGGGGGCGTGGCCGCGTACCGCAACACGGTATCGACGAACCCGTCGTCGAACCGACCCGTCTCGCCTTCCGCGTCGGGGAAGACGACGAGCCGATCCACCCGGAACACGACCGCCGCGCGTGCGACGTAGCCGAGCTTGCGAGTCGCCTCGCGTTTGTCCTCGGCTTCCCGGGTCAGAGACGACGGCACGAGTACGCTGCGTGTCATGCCGTCCCGCTTCCTCGTCCACTCACTAGACTGTAACGTTGATAACCGAATCCGCACATAAAAGTGGCGCGGTTCGAACGCCGGCCTGCGGGCCTCTCACAGGGGTTTCGCGTGTGTTTCCGTCGCACACGAGTGACACTCACACCGGGCGAGCGGCGGGCGAACGTAGCCGGGTGAGGGTGGCCCGATGTGCCGATTCGGAAGCCTTTTACTCACCAGCGCACTCGCGTCTGATGCAGGCGCACCGGTAGTGTAGTGGTATCACGTGACCTTGCCATGGTCACAACCCGAGTTCAAATCTCGGCCGGTGCACTCCCTCTCCTTCCCGGTTTTTCTGAGATGTTCACGAGTATCGCAGAGTCATGATGTTTCACCGTGACGACGTCCGCCGAAGCCGACCAGTGACTCAGAAGTCTCGCAGATAGAAGTCGTACTCGGCGGTGGGTTCGGTCCCGGTGACGAGTGCCGTCCGTCCGTCAGTCGACACCTCGACAGACTCGAAGGTCGCGAACGTGCCGCCGTTTCGGTTAGCGGCCACCCAGTCCTCGACGGCGACAGCGTCGACCGCCGACTCGTCGGCGAAGACGAGCGCGAACGTCGTCTCGATGCCCTCGTCGGTGAGCGTAGAGTCGATGCCGCGGGCCACCTCGCCCGCGAACTCGCCGTCCTCGGTGTCGGTCTCATCGGTCTCCGGGTGGGTGCGCGCGGACTGGAGTGCGCCGTCGCCGAGCGCGCCGGTCAGCGTCTCGAAATCCGCCGAGGCGTCCGCGTACCGCTCGGTGTCGCCGTTGTGGGCGTCGGCAATAGCCTGCAGGATGCGGGGTGCCTGCACGCCGCTGCCGAAGATGCCGCTGGAGCGGGCGACGACGACGGCGTCGCTACCGACGCCGACCGCCGTGTTCTCGTCCGGGCCGAGATACTGGTCGAAGCCGCCGTAGCTCCCACCCGCGACGAACTCGTCGTCCTTGAGCGTGGACACCACCTCGCTCGCCTCGAAGTCGGCCGTCAGGACGCTGTTCTTCCCGAAGGCGAGGTGGACGTCGGTGCCGGCGAACCGGAAGCCGACGGTGTCGCGGGCCGAACTGCCGAACGCGCGCAGCGCGTCGTACACGTCGCCGTCGAACTCGCCTGCGCGGTCAGCGATAGCCGCCGGCTCGTAGCGGAGCGAGAGGTAGTGGTCCGTGTCGGCGACGGTGCCCGGCGCGTAGAGCCAGTCGGCGAACGTCGCTCCCTCGCTCCCGCCCGCGAGCGAGTTCGAACAGCCGGCGAGCGCGGCGATGCCGCCGGCGAAACCTGTCCGCAACAGCGTGCGTCGGTGGAGGGCCATCGTCCGACGTGAGGGCCGAGCGTAACAAAGTACTGACGGCCGTTCGTGTGGCGGCTCCGCAGGCACTCACGACGTGGCTCAACGCCGCTCCCGCTGAACGAGGAATGCACCGCTCACCCGTCGAACCACGCGGCGAGTTCCTCGGCGACGACCGCCGGCCGCTCGCGGTGGAGGAAGTGGCCGGTCCCGCTGACGCGCGCGACCCGACACCGCTCGAAGGCCGCGTCGGCCTGCTCGAACAGGTCCGTCCCGATACAGCCGTCCGTCGCCCCCGAGAGCAACAGCGTCGGCGTCTCGAACGGTCGGCCTTCGTCCGGGTCGCGGATGCCTCGCTCGCGGAGCGCGGCGAACAGCCCCTGTCCCAGCGCGCGGTAGTACGCCAGCGCGTTCCCCGCGGTGTCGCCCGACGCGAGCGTCTGCTTCACGCGCTCGCGGTGGGCGGGGTCGTCCCACCCGGGCGACCACGACCGGTAGAGCAGGTCGACGAGCGCGAACCCCCGGGCACAGAGCAGTCGCTCGGCACCGGACAGTTGGAACGCCCAGATGTACCACGACCGCAGGATCTGGGTCGGATACGCGAACAGCAGTGCGTCGAACCGTGGCGGAACGGCCATCGCGGCCGCCCGGTCGAACGCCCCCGACGGGAGCGCGGCGTACGTCGCCACCGCGCCCCAGTCGTGGCCGAGAACGTAGTCGGCGTCGAACGCCTCGGCGAGCGCGGCGGCGTCCGCGCCGAGCGCCGCCGGTCCGTACTCGTCGTCGGGCGTCCCCTCGCTCGGTCCGTAGCCGCGCATGTACGGGACGAACAGCCGGTAGCCGTCGAGTTCGCCTGCGAGCGCGTCGAACGTGCGCGGGTCGTCGGGGAAGCCGTGGAGACACAGCAGGGGTTCGCCCTCGGCGTAGGCGTATCCCTCGAAGCGGCGGCCGTTCGCCGTGACGGTGAAACGGTCCGGAGCGGGCGCGTCACTGGCACCGGCGGGCGTCTCGTCCATACCGGCCGGTCGACGCCCGGTGTTATATCCGTGGGGGACCAACCCGCCGGTATGACCGTCGTGGCACTGCTGAGCGTCGCTCCGGTGATCGAGGACAGCATGGCCGTCGAGGTGGCGAAGGCCGTCGCCGCGCTCGACGAGTTCGACGTGGCCTACGAGACGAATCCGATGGGGACCGTCATCGAGGCGGAGAGCATCGACGAACTGATGGCCGCCGCGACGGCCGCGCACAAGGCGGTCGACGGCGACCGGGTCAGCACGGTCCTCAAGATCGACCACAAACGAGACCGCGAGTACGAGGCCAGCGAGAAGGTGGAGCGCGTCGAGGAGGAGTTGGGCCGGACGGCGCGTGGCGATCGCGACGGCTGAGGTGTGCTGAACGGACACGCCTTTGGCCTCGACGGCTGAACGTCCGGTATGGAGAGCATCAACCGGATGGCGCTGGAACTCGTCGACGAGGCGATGGACTTCGCCGACGAGCTGGCCGTCGAGCCGGTCGAGCTGGCGAACGGCGCGACCGCCATCGACTTCGGCGTCGACGCGACGGGCGGCTACGAGGCGGGACTCCTGCTCGCTGAGATACAGACCGGCGGCCTCGCCACCGTCCAGACCGAGACGGGTGAAATCGACGGCGCGCCGATACCGCACGCGACGCTCCACACCGACCACCCTGCGCTCTCGCTGCTCTGTGCACAGAAGGCCGGCTGGGAGGTGTCTGTCGACGGCTTCGAGGGACTCGGCTCCGGGCCAGCCCGCGCACTCGTCGCCGAGGAGGACGTGTTCCGTCGGATCGGCTACGCCGACGCCTGCGAGTTCGCCACGCTGTGTCTGGAGAGCGAGGCTATCCCCGACGCGGCCGTCGCAGACCACGTCGCCGAGACCTGCGAACTCGACCCGGGATCGGTGTTCCTCCCGACGTTCCGGACGGCCTCGATCACGGGCAGCGTCGCGCTGGCCGCGCGCGCCGGCGAGATGGCCGCGTTCCGCCTCGCGGAGCTGGGCTACGACCCGCTGGACATCCTCACCGTTCACGGGAGCGCGCCGGTAGCGCCCGTCGGCGACGACTACGAGACGGCCATCGCGCGGACGAACGACGCCCTCGCGTACGGCGCTCGGGTCCATCTCACCGTCGAGTCGTCGTTCGACCGCTTCGACGAACTTCCCTCGGCCGCGAACGAGGCGTACGGCCGCCCGTTCGCCGACATCTTCGACGAGGCCGGCTGGGACTTCTACGAGGTGCCGAACGACGTGTTCGCGCCCGCGCAGGTGACCGTGGACGTGGTCGGCGGCGACACCCACGTCCTCGGAGCGGTCGACGAGCAACTCCTCGCGGAGTCGTTCGGGCTGTGAGATACAAGATCGTCCCACCCGTTCCGGACTCGCTCGACCGGCTCCGGCGCGTCCACCGGGGCGTCCCCATCGTCCCGGACGCCGAGGAGTCCTGCTGTCGCCGGCTGATGACCGACGCCGACGTGCCGGCACAGGACGAGGCGAAGGAGTGGCTCACGTTCTGTCGCGCGCTCGGTCTCGCGGAGGAAGGGCCGCGGGGCTACTCGCGGGTACGGGACGGCTACGACCCCGACGCGCTCCCCGAGCGCTTCCGGGAGAACGTGTACGCGGCAAGCGAGGCGCTGACGGTCCTTGCCGACGCCGACGCACGGCTCGGTCCCGATGCTATGTTCGACCGCGTGCGCGACCGCATCCCCGCGTGGGAGCGCGCGCGGAGCGCCGACTGGGAGGACACGTGGCAGCGCCGCATCGAGCGAATCTTGGACTGGGCGGTGCTGTTCGGGTTGGTCGAGCACGGCGAGGGCGGTTACGCGTCCGTCTGAGACCGGGGCGAACTCGGTAACGATTTAACGCCGGACGGAGAGCAGAACGGCGTGTACGAGGCGGTCCTCTTCGACGTGGACGACACCCTCTGTCGCTACCGCCGGAGCGCGGGCGAGGTGTTGACGGCGGCCTTCGAACAGGTCGGCGTCGACCCGTACTTCGACGAGACGGCGTACTACGACCGGTACGCGGAGTTCGTCGACGAGACCGAGGACGTGCGGGAACTGCGCCGGGAGTGTTTCGCCGCCATCTCCGCGGACGCGGGCCGCGACCCCGACGTGGGCCGAGCGGTGGCGCGGGCCTTCGCCGCCGAGCGCGACCACACGAACGTCGAGCCGTTGCCGGGTGCCCTCGACGCCGTGGAGACCATCGCCTCCGATCACCGGGTCGGCGTCGTGACGAACGGCGCGCCGGCGATGCAGTCGGCGAAGCTCCGGGGAATCGGTCTCGCCGACGCCTTCGAGACGGTGGTTCACGCGGGCTACGACGCGCGAGCGAAGCCTGATCCGGAGCCGTTCGAACACGCGCTGACCGAGTTGGGGACGAGCGCGGAGCGTGCGGTCCACGTCGGCAACTCGCTGTCGTCGGACGTGGCCGGCGCACACGCTGCCGGCGTCGCCTCGGCGTGGCTCGCGGCGGACGCCGACGGGAGCGTCGACCCCACCCCGACGTACACGCTGGGGTCGATGCAGGATCTGACGCGCCCGCCGTGGCGCGAGCGGTGAGTCACTCCGATCCGGCGGGCGTCACGTCCGTGACGGTGCCGACGCCCTTGCTCGACCCCTCGCGGAAGACGAACCGCTGGCCTTCCTCCACGAGATACGGGCGGAACTTGAATCGGATCGTCGCTCGGCCGGTGTCGCCGGGGAGGAGTTGCCCCTCCGCAGGGTGGATAGAGGCGGCCTCGCTCACCGTTTCGAGGTGGACGACCGGCTCGTAGCCGTCGTCGATGCGGGTCGGATGGTTGAGTACCATCACGTCGGCCTCAAACTCGCGGACGGGCGTCGGCGTCGTCTCGCGGGGGAGCAACACCATTCCACGCTGGATTTCCTCCTCCGTGACGCCCTTCAGCGCGATGCCGACGATGCGGCCCGCGCGGGCCTCGTCGACCCGGTGGTAGTGCATCTCGATGCTCCGGGCCTCTACCTCTCGGAACGAGCCGTCGGCCATCGGCCCGAGCAGGAGTTCGTCGCCGGCCTCGACGCGACCGGAGCGGACGGTGCCGGACGCGACCGCGCCCACGCCGGTGACGGAGTAGGTCCGGTCGATGTACATCGAGAACTCGTCGCCCGCCTCGTGGGTCGTCTTCGGGAGCCGCTCGAACAGCTCGTCGAGCACCGGCAGCCCGTCCATCGTCACCGCGCTGGTCGAGAGCACGGGGACGACCTGTTCGTTTATTTCCTCGATGGCCGCCTCGACGCCGTGGCGCTCGACGGACAGCGGGGTCCGGTCGGCGTCGCGCAGGAGCCGTTCGACCTCGCGTTGCACCTCCGTGACCCGCTCGTCGCTCACCATGTCGGCCTTCGTCACCGCGACGACGGTGGGGAGTTCGGTGGCGAGCAGGATGCCGAGGTGTTCGCGCGTGGTCTTCGTCGGCCCGTCGTCGGCCGCGACGACGAGCAGGCCGTAGTCGAGCTTCTGGCCGACCAGCCCGCGAATCGTCGTGCGGAGCCACGGCTCGTGGCCCACGGTGTCGACGAAGGAGACGAGCCGCTCGGCCTCGCGGACGACGCCCGCCCGGTCGGACTTGCGGTCGGGGTTGTCCATCCGGATGGGTACGCCCCGCTCGTCGAAGCCGTAGACGCCGTAGGAGAGGTCCGCCGACAGCCCGCGCTCCATCTCGTGTGGCTGCACGTCGAGGAACGACCGGGTGCCGCCCTGTCCGTCGTCGGGTTGCCCGGTGACGAGCGAGCCGACGAGCGTCGACTTGCCGTGGTCGACGTGGCCGGCCGTGCCGACGACGATGTGGTCGTCGTCCGTGTCGAGGACGGCCCCCTCGTGGAGCGTGGCGACGCCGACCAAGCCCGCCGTTCCGCCCTCGGCGTCGTCGGCGTTCCACGTCTGCACGTCGTCGATATGTGCGCCGGCCTCCTCGGCCAGCAGCGACAGCACGTCCATCGTCTCGGAGAACTCGTCGGGGCTGACGCCGGCGATGCCGCCGTCGTCCGTGACACCGACGACGTACGTCGCCTGCCCGTCGCCCGACAGCACCCGGTGTCGCAACTGGGCGGCGAGCGACTCCAAGCGACCGTCGGCGAGGTGAACGTCCTTCGTCAAGCGCTCCTTGAACTCGACGCTACCGCCCTCTTCCTCGCCCCGCGCGAGGGCGCGGTCGAGCGCGGCGCGGTCAGCGCTCATTGGCAGTCGGTAACGCCCGCCCGACCAAAAGCCTTCCTCGGGCCGGAAAGCAGTGTTCAGATACGCAAGTCGTCGCTCGACTGGGCAACTGCGGTCGGGTGGGACTGAAAGGGGCCGTTATCGGCGGCGTCGCCGCCGATTGCTCGGGAGAGCGCCGCTCTCCCGGTGGTCGGTACGGGAAGCACGGCGATGCAAGCCGCGAGGCGACGCACGTCGCCTCGGCCCGCTCGCGCGGCGGTTGCGCGCGACCGTAGCGACCGGGGGCTTTCTACACCTCGTTGTCTTCACGGTTCCCGGGATCACTCTCAGCTGAACGTACCGACTGGAGTGCAACCAAGCTGTGCGTTTCGACATCTCAGCCGCCGCTCGCCCGTTCCAGCGCTTCGAGGAATCCGTCGGCGTAACTCGCCTCCGTGACGTGGTCGGCGGCCGCCGTCGCGTGCTCGTCGGCGTTGGCGACCGCGTACGACTCGCCGGCGGCCCCGAACAGTTCGGCGTCGTTCTCGCTGTCGCCGACGGCGACGAACGCCTCCGGGTCGCGGTCGAGCGCCGCGGCCACGCTTTCGAGGCCGGTGTCCTTGTCGATGGTTGGACTCTTCACGTGGTACGCGTAGCCCGTGTCGACGACTTCGAGACCGTGGTCGGCGGCGATAGCCGTCAGGGGTGAGAGCGGTTGGTCGCGGGCGACCGCCACCTCCGTCTCCCGCCAGTAGTTCACCAGATCTGGTTCTCCCCAGCCGAGGTCGTAGCCCGCCTCGCGGTAGGCGTCGGCGACCGCCTCTGTGGCCGTCGGGTCGCCGTTGTGCGTGATGCCGTCGGAGTCCCCGCCGCCGTACGGGTCGTCGCCCGGGTCGGTCTCGCAGAGCGTGACGCCGCCGTTCTCCGCGATCACCCGCTTCGGGATGTCGATGAACTCACAGAGGGCAACGGGGAAGGGAAACGCCTTGCCGGTCGCGACGACGACTGGTGCCTCGGCGGCGTACGCCCGCAGCGCGTCGAACACCCGCGGATCGACGCCCCGGTCCGGTCGCGGCCGGGTGAGCGTGCCGTCGATATCGACTGCGAGCGGTCGCATACACGCGGTTCGGGCGGAGAGACAAGAAGCGGTTCGGTGTCGAACGACGACTACTCGGTCAGCCGCTCGTAGGCGTCGGTCACTTCCTTGAAGCGTTCCTCGTCGCCGCCGCGGTCCGGATGCGTCTCCTTCACCTGTTCGCGGTAGGCGCGGCGGACGGCCGCCTCGTCGGCGTCGGGCGACAGGCCGAGCGTCTCGTACGCCTCGCGCCGCGAGGGACCGCTCGGCGCGTTCGGGTCGATGCGTTGGCCCTGTCGGGTGCGTCCGCCGGCACGCGCGCCGGCCTGTCGCGCCTCGCGACCGAACCGGGTGTCGGCGTCGCCGAAGCGCGGCCCCGCGCCGAAGCCACCGCGCGCGTCGTCGCCGCTGAACTGCTCACGCGTCGCCTCGCGTTGCCGAGCACGCTGAGCCCGGTTGCGGATGCGTTCGCGAAGGCGACCGGACGCGTGCTGCCAGAAGAGATACGTCGCACCGGCGAACGGAAGCGCGATGAAGAGAACGAGAAGCTCCTGAAACACCGCCGCGAGGATGACGAGGAGGACGGTCATCCCGGCGAACACCCCTGCGAGTCCCACGATGAGCGGTGAACGGTTCACGGCCGGCGTACGCCCCCGGTGTCCGTAAGCGTCTCGCCCCGAGGCTTTTGCCTGTTCGTCTGCTACTCGTTCGCATGAGCGTCTCTGGCGGCTGTGAGGTGTGCGCGACGGGGGACGCGTCGTTCGGCTGTGACCGGTGTGGCAGACTCGTCTGCGACGAGCACTACGACCGCGAGACGGGCTACTGCACCGAGTGTGCCGCGGAGCTGAAACGGCCCGGCGAAGCCACCTCCGACAACGAGGAGTGGCGCGACGGCGTCGACACCTATCGGATGTAAGCTGCTCCTCGCGCACCCGGTCGGGCAGACGGAGAGCGGGCCGTCTGTCCCTATCGATACTCGTTCAGCCGTGACTTGAGCCGCTTCGCTGCCTGCCCTGCTGCGGCGAAGTACGCGTCTTTCTCGTCGCTTCCCTCTCCCGCGAAGATGATTCCCCGCGAGGAGTTGACGAGGCCGACGCCCGTCTCCCCCGCCGCCGAATGCTCCGTGGCGAGGCCATGTTCGACGGCCGCCTCGGCGTCACCACCCTGTGCGCCGACCCCCGGGACGAGGAACGGGAGGTCGGGGGCGAGGTCACGCACCGCTTCGAGTTCTTCGGGAGCCGTCCCGCCAACGACGAGGCCGACGTTCCCCTCGTCCCACTCGGTGGCGCGCTGCGCGACGTACTCGTAGAGTCGCTTTCCGTTGCCGACTTCGAGGTTCTGGAAGTCGCGCGCGCCGGGATTGGAGGTGCGAGCGAGCACGAACACGCCGCCCTCGCGGTCGAGGAACGGCCGGAGCGCGTCCTCGCCGAGATACGGATTGACCGTGGTGGCGTCCACGTCGTCGAGGACGGTCGCGTACCGGCGGGCGGTGTTGCCGATGTCGCCCCGCTTGGCGTCGAGCAACACCGGCACCCCCTTGCCGTGAGCGTACGCGACCGTCTCCCGGAGCGCGCGCCAGCCGTCGGGGTCCTCGTAGAACGCGGCGTTCGGCTTGTAGCAGGCCGCGTGCTCGTGGGTCGCGTCGATGATCCGGCGGTTGAACGCCCACCGCGGCAGGTCGGCGTCGAGGAAGTCTGGGAGTCGATCCGGGTCGGGGTCGAGGCCGACCGAGACGACGCTGTCCGTCGCCTCGATGCGGGCCGCGAGGTCCGCGAAGAAGGTCATTACCGGGCGGTCGCCGTCGGCCCACTACAAGCTTCCGAGTTGTGGGGCGGGCAGCGTTCAGAGAAGAGCAATTTAGCCAGATGAGCTAGCAATGGGGTGTAGAAAGCCCCCGGTCGGTACGGTCGCGCGGCTCGCTGCGCGCCTCGCGGGCCTGGGGCCCGTTGCGGTGCTTACATCGCCGTGCTTCCCGTACCGACCACCGGGAGAGCGGAGCTCTCCCGAGCAATCGGCGGCGACGCCGCCGATAACGGCCCCTTTCAGTCCCACCCACCGCAGTTTTTCGCCCGGGCGACAACCCGCGACCTCAACGCGGCTGTGAAGCGCGGGCACAATCACAAGTCCCCTCGCGCCGTCGGCCTGGTATGCGCGTTGACGCGGTGGGGTTCGACCTCGATGCGACGCTCGCCCGAACGGAGCGGTCGCGGGTGGCGATCCTCGCCGCGGCGACCGACCGCGTCGGCGTCGACCGGCTCACGCGCGCCGAGTATCTGGCCGCACACGACGAACACAGCGGGGCCGATACCCGCGAACCCGTGTTCGCGGCGCTGCTCGATGACCGCGACACGAACGTCGACCCGGCAGCGCTCGCCGAGGCGTACCGCGAGGCGCTCGCGGACGCATTGGCTCCGGTCGGCGGCGTGCCCGCGCTCCTCGGGGACCTGCGCGACCAGTACCGGGTCGGACTGCTGACCGACGGCCCGGTCGCGACACAGCGCGGCAAACTCGACCGTCTCGGATGGGGAGAGCTGTTCGACGCGGCAGTCGTCACCGGCGCGCTACCGGCACCCAAGCCCGACGAGCGAGCCTTCGCTGCGCTCGTGGCTGGACTCGACACAGCAGCCGAGAGCGTCGCGTACGTCGGCGACCACCCGGAGAAGGACATCGTGGGCGCTCGCGACGCCGGGCTGGTCCCTGTGCAGGTCAGGTACGACAACGGGCCTGACACGCATCCGGCCGCGGCGGCGACCGTGCGCCGGGACCAGTTGGTCGACGAGTTGCCGAGCGTGCTCGCTGGGCTCGACGAGGACGAATAAGAGGCGGGTCGTCAGCCGAAGTGCTCGTCGTAG
This sequence comes from Halobacteriales archaeon QH_7_66_36, assembly GCA_003021175.1. GTDB lineage: Archaea > Halobacteriota > Halobacteria > Halobacteriales > Haloarculaceae > Halosegnis. Next base: position 139,990 of record PXQV01000017.1, read on the forward strand.
AGCTCCTGCGAGTGCTCGATGGCATCGTAGGCGGCCCGCCGGTCTGCGAAGCCGAGCGTCTCGACCTCCTTGCCCGCTTCGAGATTCTTGTACGTCTCGAAGAACTCCTCGATCTCGTCGAGCTGCTGTTGGGCGATGTCCGCCAGATCCTCGATGTGGTCGAAGCGCGGGTCCTCGCTGGGGACGGCGATGACCTTGTCGTCCTGTTCGCCGTCGTCGTCCATCTTCATGAGCGCGACCGGGCGCGCCTCGATGACACAGCCGGGGAACGTCTGGTCCTCGACGAGCACGAGCACGTCGAAGGGGTCCTCGTCGTCGTAGTACGACTGCGGAATGAACCCGTAGTCGCCGGGATAGTGGACGTTCGAGTGCAGCACGCGGTCGAGCATCACGCCCGGGATGTCCTTGTCGTACTCGTACTTGTTGCGGTCGCCCTTGAGACACTCCACGACGGCGTAGATCTCTTCGGGGGCGTTCGGTCCCGTGTCGAGGTCTTCCCAGAGATTCGTCATCACCGAGGGTGCGATTGGCGATTAAAAACTACTTTCGGTTGCCAGACGAGGCGACGGCGCGGTCCCGACCTGCATTCGAAAGCCTCTAATTATTGTTGAGTCAAAGTAATGTAACGCTCTGCGTTCGCGTACGGGCCATGTGGCGAGCGTGGAGGGTTCCACGGTAGTACCATCCAACAATGTCAGAGGCACAATCGGTATCCAGCACGCCGGGCATCGCGAGTGAACTGACTGCCTTCCAGCGAAACATCCTGACGATTCTCGCCGAGGAGGCGCGCTACGGGCTCGCCATCAAGCGGGAACTCGAGGAGTACTACGGAACGGAGGTCAACCACGGTCGCCTGTATCCGAATCTCGACGACCTCGTCGATCTGGGGCTCGTCGAAAAGAGCGAACTCGACAAGCGAACCAACCAGTACGAGCTCACCGACGACGGCGTCGAGACGCTACTGGAACAGTTCCAGTGGGAGTTCGACCGGGTCGCCGCGGACGACGAACTGGCCGCCGCGCTCCGAGAGCGACTCGACTGAGTCGGCGGACGGCACTCACTCGGCGTCGGCCCGCTCTCGCGCCAACTCGACCGACTCGGCGACGAGCGTCCGCTGCTCGTCGCTCGGCCAGCCGTTGCGCGGGTAGTACTCCGTGAGGAACTCCTCGCGCTCCCCCGGCGTGAGATCCTCCAGCGGCTTCGCGTAGTGATTGCTGGCGAAGTCCGCGAGCTTGTGTGCGTTGTAGCCGTGCGCGTCGCCGTGGGCCGCTTCGACGGCCTCGGCGACCGCGCGATTGTGCGTCTCGACCGCCTCCCAGCGGTCGGCGTCGCCGGTGCCGGACAGCCGTCTCTCGACGGCCTCCTCAGGGTCGACGCGGTCGACGACGACCGTATCGTCGTCGAGCCAGTCGCCGGGGTGACACACGAGCACCTCACCGGTGTCCTCCGAGCGAACGCGGGCGACGTAGCCGTGGGCCGCGAGCAGGTCGTCGCGGCGCTGCCGGTAGCGTTCCGCCTCCGTCGGTCCGGCGTACGGTTCATCGAACGGCGGGGACAGGTCGCTCGTCTCTCCCGATGCCTCCCGGTGGTCGGCATCGCGGCTCGCGGCCACGCCGCTCGCTCTGTCTGACGCCTCCCGCCGGTCGGCGTCACGGCTCACGGTTTCACCGTTCGCTCTACTCGATGCCTCTCGTCGGTCGGCATCGCGGGCCAGCCGCGTCAGTCGCTCCGCCTCCTCGATGACGTCGTCAGGAATCATCGAACGCTTGGTTCGCTAGTTCGTCGGCGCGGTCGTTTATGTCCCGCGGAACGTGGTCGAGCGACCACTCGTCGAAGCGGTCGAGCAGCTCTCGCACCCGGACGCGCCGTTCGCGCAACGCCGGGTCGTTCGCGTCCCACTCGCCGCGCACCTGCTTGACGACGAGCTGTGAATCACCGCGCACGTGCACGTCGTCGAAGCCGTAGTCGGCGGCCACCTCCAGCGCTCGCACGAGCGCGGCGTACTCGGCGCGGTTGTTCGTCGCCTCGCCGATGCGTTCGCCCCCCTCGGCGACGACGCCGTCGCCGGTGACCACGACGTAGCCGACGGCTGCCGGGCCCGGATTGCCGCGCGACGCGCCGTCGAAGTAGACGTGTGCGCGACCGCCGTCCTCGCGGAGCAGTCCGACGAGCCGGTCCGGACTCTCTCCCTGTACGACCACTTTCCCGTCGTAGGCGACGGCGGTCGCCCCTGCGTGGGCCGCACGCCACCGCTCGTGGTCCGTGTTGCCCGGTTCGGTGCCGACGCCGGCGGCTTCCAACCGGCTGCGGACCGCGTCTGGATCACACTCGATGACTGGCACGACCGGGACTGTGCGCGGCGGCGCGTTAGCCGTTCCGTTCTCGCGCGCGGGGCAGAACCCCCAACACTTTTATTCGAAGACAGGTCGTGGGTGCGCGTTGCATGTCACGGCCGAGCCGCGAGCGCCAGCGTGAGCCGGAGACAGCCGAGGAAGTCGAGGACGAGTCCGAGTCCGGCTGTCCCGACTGCGGTTCCGACACGCTCGTCACCACGGGCGACCACGAAACCGTCTGTGACGACTGTGGACTGGTCGTCGACGACTCGAACATCGACCGGGGGCCGGAGTGGCGCGCGTTCAACCACACCGAGCGCCAGTCGAAGTCCCGCGTCGGCGCGCCGACCACCCAGACGATGCACGACAAGGACGCCGGCGAACGCAACCTCCAGTTCGCCCTCTCGGAGATCGACCGCATGAGCTCCGCATTGGGCGTCCCGCACTCGGTTCGCGAGGTCGCGTCGGTCATCTACCGCCGGGCGCTCGACGACGACCTGATCCGTGGCCGCTCCATCGAGGGCGTCGCCACCAGCGCCCTCTACGCCGCCTGCCGTCAAGAGGGCATCCCCCGCTCGCTGGAGGAGATCAGCGACGTGTCGCGGGTCGAACGCAAGGAGATCGGCCGCACCTACCGGTACGTCTCACAGGAACTTGCCTTGGAGATGGAGCCGGTCGATCCGAAGAAGTACGTCCCGCGGTTCTGCTCGTCGCTCGGCGTGAGCGACGAGGTGCGCGCCAAGGCGAAAGAGATCATCGACATCACCGCCGAGCAGGGGTTGCTGTCGGGGAAATCGCCGACGGGGTACGCGGCGGCGGCCATCTACGCCGCCTCGCTGCTCTGTAACGAGAAGAAGACACAGCGCGAAGTCGCCGACGTCGCGCAGGTCACCGAGGTCACCATCCGCAACCGCTATCAAGAGCAGATCGAGGCGATGGAGCTGTACTGACCGCAAGCTTCGAGATGCCGACGCTACTCGTTCGAGTGTGTTCAGCGAGGACCGGAAGCTGGCGGACGTCGAGGAGGTGCCGAGCGACTCGACGCTGCTCGTCACCCTCCGCGACGGCTTCGACGAGCACGAGGCGCTGTTGATTCGCCTCGCCGACGGGGTGGCCTGCTGGAAGAACGCGTGTCAACACTGGACGGACGTGCGACTCGACAAGGGGTCCGGCGCGCGCGTGACGGACGGCGAAATCTGGTGTCAGAAGCACGGCGCGACGTTCACGGCCGCCGACGGCGAATGCACCCACGGCCCGTGTGAGGGCGCGTATCTCGAAGAGATAGCCGTGACCATCCACGAGAGAGCCGTCTACCTGACCGACGACGACTACGAGTTCGACCATCGCGGCCCGAGCGACGACATCGACCTCTCCTCGCGCGGCCGCATCGACTTCTCCGGCACGTAAACTACCCTACCCTATTTTGCTCACCCCATACAGGGTTCGCTCGTTGAGGGCGGGTTTTGATGTGGACTCCCGGCAATCAGTCACCGGCAATCGGCCGGTGACTCTCGCCGTTCAGCGTCCCACCATTCATACGCACGTCTACTGGTGCGTCTCCGCTCCCCGACGTGGGCGAGGAACGGAGTCTATGTTGTCGCTTTCGGGCGTATCGTAGCCCGATGTTCTTCGCGGCGTTGTAGTCTGCGTTCACTTCGTACCCGCACTTCTGGCAACAGAACTGTTCTCCGTGACGGTTATCGTCGTGCGTGAACCCGCAGTCCGTCCGCGAACAGCGTTGGGACGTGTGGTTCGGCTCGACTTGTTCCACAGAGACACCGCGCTCAGGAGCCTTGTACTCGACGTACTCAAACAGGCGTCGGAACGCCCAGACGTGGTGCCACTTCGCCTGTGGAAGTCGCTCACGAATGT
>PXQV01000018.1:0-60777 GCA_003021175.1 Halobacteriales archaeon QH_7_66_36
CGCTCGAACGCCGAGCGAACCTTGCCGAGTCGCTCGTCGGTCGCGACCTCGGTGAACTCTCGCGTGACAATAGCTTCGATATCCATCAATATCCCTCTCTTTCGGGCTTCGCCGTGGGTGGTATTGAAAGTAATCCCGGACGGGTCACTCCCCCGACGCGCCGCCGGTCAGAATGTCGAAGTCGCCCGCGACTGGTTCGCTGTCGCTACTTCCCGTGTGCTCGTCGGCGCGTTCGCGACGGGCCTCGGGGGCCTCGTCGTCCGACTCCAACAGCTCGCGGGCGATCTCGTCTCTAAGATAACAGCCACCGAACAGGGGACTGTAGCACATCTCGGGAGTCCGTACGTTGTGGATTCACATTAATGCTTGTCAGAGTAATCAGAAGTCGAGCGCGAGGAGTTGTTCTCGGCCGTCTCCGACGAACACTGCCCCGTCGAGACCGAGCGCGTCGAACACGGTCTCCCGTTCCAGTGTCGCAGTCGCCTCACCCTCGGCGTTCACAGCGTAGGACGGGCCGGAAACAGTGCCGACCAGCAGCCTATCCGCTGTGGCAGCCTCCCGCCACGCGTTGTTCACCGGCGGATCGAAGGTCCAGCATGCGTCGCCGGTGGTATCGTATGCCGTCGCAGCGTCGGCCTGCACGCCGCTCCGGGTGTACAGCCTGTCGCCGTCCGGGTCGAGCAGGAGCCACTGGCCGTGGTCACGGTCACGCCAGACCACGGTCCCGTCCGGGTCGACCGCCACGACGACACCGCCACCGGCGAACAGCCGGTCGCTGTCGAGCAAGACCTCGCGAACCGGCAGGTCGTGGTGCCACTCGCGACCGCCGCTGGGTGCGACCCCGTGGAGCGTCTGTGGGCCGTCGTCCCCGTACGGGTCGCCGGTGAGGTAGTAGACCCGACCGCTGGTCGCCTCGACCCGAGTCGCCGGGCCACGGTCGAGTGTGAACGTCTCTCCGCCGGCCTCGTCGAGACCGACGAGCCGGTCGCTCGTGCCGACGAAGATGCCGTCCGGGGAGACCGCCACTTCGGCCACGTCCTTGAACGCCCGCTCCCAACGAACGTCCCCGTTCTGTGGGTCAAGCCCGTAGACGACCGTGACGAGCGGTTCATCGGGCGTTTGGTGACTGACCGGCGTCTGCTCGGGACCGGGAAAGAACGCCAGCCCGGTCGCGACCACGAGATACTCGTGGACGCCCGCGACGCCGAGTTCACGGTCGCGCTGGAGCGACCACCGGGGGTCACCCGTCTCGCGGTCGAGAGCGTGGAGGGCGCTCCACTCGCGCTCCTCGGCCGGCCCGGCGACGCTGTAAACTGTTCCGTCGGTGACGGTCGCTCCCCACCTACTACGGGCGCTGCCCTGACTACTCGCGTGCGACCCGGACACGGCTTCACCCTCGGACTGGGTGCGCCAGACCACAGCCCGTTCGGCGGGGTCGACCGCCGCGACCGAAGATGGGCCGTCCTCCGCGCTCAGCGTCAGGTAGAGCATCTCGTCGCGAGCATCCAGCCCGAGGACGCCGGCGTCGTCGAACGAGAGCCGCCACGCCGGCTCCAAGGTGGGGAGGCTCTCGTCGGGCGTGGTCGTGGGACCATCGCCGGCATCGGTCGGGGAGGACTGACCGGCCGGCTCGTCGGCGTCCAGCGAGTCGTCCGTGGAGCCGATGCAACCGGCTCCTACGGCAAGCGCACCGACACCGAGGTGGCGGATACGTCTGCGGGAGACCATGATCAGCATCCGAGACCGGGTACAAAGGGCCTGTGGAGGGTCAAAGGGTCGTCTGAGGTTTCCCGCCGGGGCCGGTCGGAGAACGGTGTCGTTGCCGGTTCGGGCGTAAACCCACCTTGGCGCACGGGTAACCGACTGATTGTCCACTGCGGGGGTGGTGTTCAAATAAGCGGGTCGTTGCTCGGCCCCGAAATCGTACCGGGTGGGACTGAGAGGGGCCGTTATCGGCGGCTGCGCCGCCGATTGCTCGGGAGAGCGCCGCTCTCCCGGTGGGCGCTACGGGAAGCCCGGCGTTCGGAAGACGCGGTGCGTCTTCCGCAGCCCAGCAGCAATCTGCGATTTCTGCGGACGACGCAAGCAGCGAGGCGACGGCGTCGCCTCGGCCCGCTCGCGCGGAGCCGCGCGACCGCAGCGACCGGGGGCTTTCTCCACCTCGTTGGCTGCAGAGTCTCCAGAGTCACTCTTATCTGAACACTCCCGGAACGCCGACGGCTTGTACTTAAGTCGCGCGATGACCAGTATCCGAGTATGGCCACGGTCGACGACGAAACGATACTGGAGGTGCTCCGGTCGAACGACGCGCTGCGGATGACGACGACGGAGGTCGCGGGACAGCTCCCGGTCACCCGCGGGACGACGCGCACCCGACTGCAGGGCCTCGTCGACGAGGGACTACTGGAGCGGACGACCGACGGGAACGAGGTGGTCTGGTGGCTTCCCGAGCGCGAGGCGGAGCCGACCGGTGAGACGGAAATCGCCGAGGGCGAAGCAGAAACGACAGAAAGTGCAGAATCCGCCGCCGAGACGGAGGTCGAGGTGACGGCGACGGAGCAGTCGACGGCCGAACCCGAGTCGGGTCCGACGGCGGTCGAAGTCGAGGCCGTCGACGACGACCCGGCGGTCGAGACGCCCGACCCGGCGACCGAGACGCGGAGTGGGGCCGAACGGGACGACGAGGTGGACCTGCCGGACCTCTCCGACGACGAGGAGGGACTGCGCGCGCTCGCGCTGGTCGCAGTCGCGTTAGTCGCGGTGCTGCTCCTCCGGAAGCTGCTCGGCGGCGAGTGAAATGCGTCCCGGCTACAGCCGCGTGATGCGACCGGTCGTTTCGGATGCGATTGGCGAATCCCGTTCGACGTAGTCGATGACGAGCGCCGAGAGCAGGTCGCCCTCGTTGGCCGGCACGCGCCGGGTCGCGTCCGTGAGCATCTCGTAGCCGTCGCCGCCGTCGGCGACGAAGTCGTTCGTCGCGACGGCGTAGTTAGCCGACGCGGACAGCGACTCGCCGCCGACCGACACGTCGCTCACGCGCTCGCCGACGGCCGCGTTCGCCGCTCGGAGTCTGACGGCGGTTCTCGGCCTTCCTACGCCAAGTGTCCAGACCCCGATTCCGGGAGTCAGAGCGCCCAAAATCCCGAATCTGGTAGCGGAGAGGGGAGTGCGATACCCAGTATCCTCGCCAGTTTCCGCGAGGAGTTCTCGGACCTTGCTCGTCTCGCGGTGTCGCTCGTGCCCGAGCGCAAGCTCAGGAAGGAGTGTGTCCAAGAGATTCGCGGGCACCGGCACGGGGAGCGGTACAAGAGCCGGGTTCTGGCTGGTGTACTGAAGGCGTTTCTCCGGTGGTACCTCGGAAAAGAGGAGGAGGAAATCATCTTCGAGGCCGGCGACGGCACCGAGCTACGGGTTGACGCGCCCAACAGCTACAGCGACGACTATGGGAGACAGTGGTACGGGCGGCTGAAGGACACCGAGCGGGCGCTGGTCTACGACGCCCCGAAGCCGCACACGGCGATGCTATCGCTCACGGCGTCCACCACCGACGGGGACGGTCGGCCCCGGCCGCCCGGCGACCACCTCGCGGGACTGCAAGAGACGTGGACCAACCACACTCGCAAGGCGCTCCAGCGGGCGCTTGAGGACGCCGGGTTTACTGAGCGGTACGACCCGGCGAAACACGCCGACAGCGGCACGATTGACTCGGGTGTGAGGTCCGGCATGAAGATGGTATGCGACAACGTGGAGCCGGCCCGCTGGTGGGACTACCTTACGGTGGTCGAGCCGCGTGGAGGCGGTGGGGACGCGACGGGATACGCACACTTTCAGGTGCGGTGGTCACGTCCCATCCGGTCGAGGAGCACACGCTCCGGCAGGCGATCGCCAAGCACGTTGAACGGTGCGACCACGCTGGGGCGTCGGCTCACGGCGACGACGCGGTGAGCGTCAACGCGGTGGACCCGGACGCGGACCCCGGTGACGGCGAGGAGATGGAGGACATCGGCAACCTCGGAAGCTACTTGTCGGAGTACATCGGTGGGTTCCCCGAGAACATCGAGGGCCGTCTCCTCCATGAGTTGCTGTTTCAGGCGGTGACGTGGGCCACGAATACCAAGCGGGTCCGTCGGTCGCAGGGGGTGGTGCGGCTGGCCCGCCGGGGTCGTGAAATACGCGACGAGTTTGAGGACGCGCCGCCGGTTCCGGATTACGGCGACGACGGTCGGGAGTGGGAGGTGAGGGCCATAGCGGACGGCGACGGGGAGCGCCCGCCGTCGCAGCGCGGGGTGTCGTTCATGGTGCCGATTCGTGTGGAGGTCGGGGGCGAGTCGGTACGAGAGAGGGGGCAACCGCCCCCTCAACAAAATGAAGCTGAGTGAGCACCTTTCGGAGCGGCCGCTCCGGGACAGCGACCTGTTGAGTCTGGTAGAGATGTCCGGAGTCGTGGCCGTGGAGCCGATAGCCGCCACGACCGGCGACCCCGAGGGAGTCATCGCTGTGGCGGTTTGGCTTCCCGAGAGCGTCATCGCCTACGGCCATGACCCCGATGAGCAGGGGTGGGAGCTGGTGCGCCGGGACGTGGTGGAGTGACCTCCTGCTCCTCCCCTCGGGTAAGCCGGGCCGTCGGGTGCCGCTCGGAGCGCGTCGGCCCCGTGGGGTGGTCCCTACGTGTGGGCCATAGGAGCCGCGTCCGAGGGTGTCCCCCACCGGGAGCGGTGGGGTACGTTGGTTTTCGCGTCAAAATAAAGCAAAGCAAAATTTTCCGACACAAAAAATGCGGCACATGGGAAGTAGCGCCCGGTAGAAGCAAAACCGCAAGACAGCGCGGGTATTGGCTTCACCTGATAATGTGTGTTATCAGGAAATAATGGGGCTTTTTTCTCGCACTAAAGGCCGAAAATTCGCAGATTTGTATTTTCGTATATATAATATGTGGTGTCGGCCTGTGCTTGGTGAGTTGGCGTCTTAGCCTCCAAAGTATCCGAAAGCAGAAGCATAGCAAAACCGAAGGACATCCGAAAGTGAAGGGAATGAAAAAATATCATAAATCTTATGTGTGCGTGGCACTGAGTATCAACCACGCGATGCTCGACCGCCGCCGGGCGCAACGCTGCCGACCACCGCAGCCGGAGTCACCCCCCGCCGCGGGGTGCAAAGCGCTACGATTGTCCAGTATCTTGTGGAAGAGATGCCATCCCAGCGTCCCTCTGTGGGCGGCTGGTCGCCTTCGCGTGATCGCTCGGCGGCGGTGGTCGGCATCACCCCATCATGACCGATAGTGTTACCATATCCGTACGACTCGATGAGGTGGTTTACGACCGATTGAATCGCAAGAAGCAAGCGGCGGGCCTGTCGTGGCAGGGAGTGTTGAAGCAGGCCGACCTGTCGCACATCCGGACGCCCGGACTCGCGGAGCAGGAGGCCGGTGAAGCATGAGTGAGGCCGGTGAGGGGATGCTGGCCCCGCTCGCGGCGGGAGTGGTCGGGCTGGGGGTGTCGTCGCTGTGAACCGTCTGCGTGGCGCTCGCGGCGGCTCAGGGGCGTCTCTCGCCACTGACGGCGGCGACGCGGAGGCTGACGCTGACGCCGAGACTGAGGGTGGCGACGGTTTCGACCCCGACCGCGAGACGGCCAGCCGGCATGAACGGCGGACTGAGCGACGATATGAGCGACGATAACGCCGACAGCGACGACGGCGAGGCGAGCGCGGAGTCGCTGCTCGCCATTGGCGTGGCGGGTGTGTCGCTCGCTCTCGCGCCGAGTTCGCGCTCGATGCGCGCCGGAGCGGGCTGGTCGAGACGCTGGGCGGCGAGTACGTCGACGCTTCCCGGCAGACGTTCTCGGCGCAAGGGGCAGACCGAACGCTGGCCGTGCGAGATGGCGAGAGGCGCGTGGGTCGAGATGCCGATGTCCGAGACGCGTGAGCACAGACAGTGCGTCGAGAGCGGTCGCTCGCGGTGTAGTTCGGCTGAGTGTCCGGCGACCCGCGCGAATCGTACGCGGCGCAAATCGGTGGTGTGACCCGAGCTAACGGCCAATTAGGATGAAAGCACGCCCCGAGAGGGGGCGGGCATGGCAACTCGCTTGTCCCCGAGCTTGCCTGTCCCAGCATTCTCGTTCCCCGTACAAGTCGTTTGCGGCGACCTGCGGGGCTGAGGCCGGTGAAAGGCGAGCCCCGCGGCCGTCAGTCGTTGCCCATGTTTTCAACGGCCTTCTCAGCGAATCGGTCAATTGCCTCGTCCAAATGGGCTGTCCTATCGGGGTCGTCAAGAACGGCGTTTCGCTGTTCCTGCGGCATCTCTCCGAGGGCGCTGAAGCTCGCCTGCATGGACTCTTTTACTGCCTCTTTGAACGTCTCCTTCGGGACCCCGGTGCCTGCATAGCCGGTGGTCGCCGTTCCGGCGTCCGCACCGGGGACAAACACCTCGCCGCAAGCCGGCGTCGGGCACGCCTCAGCGTCGGGGCGGAGTGGTGTGCCACACGTTGGGCAGACGGGTGGTGCAAAGCCGGTGTCGTCGTCCTCTGTGTCGAGGCCGAAGTCCTCCATCGCCGTCTCGACGTGGTACTCGTCGCTGAGGTGGCGATATGTCGTTGCCATGACGTTGCTCCCCTCGCCGTGGCCGATGAGGAACTTAACGGTGCTGTCGTCCATGTCGTACTGTTCCTTCGCTACTGTGACGAAAAAGTGCCGGAGTGCGTGGGGATTAACTGGTGTCTCGTCGGTGTTGATGATGTCGTCGTCGGCCCGTTCGGCGGCAAGTTCGATGCGGCGGGCGATAGTCTGCCGGGAGATCTCGTCGCCTACGTCTCCGCTCGGCCCGTGAGGCATGGCGGTGATGAGGTGGTCGCTGTGGCCGCCCGTTGGGTGCATCTGTATCCACTCTTGAATGCTCTTGCGAGCGCCGAGGAGTGGCCGCTTCTTGCCGATTTTTTCCGCGCCCCTGAGACCGTCGGCATCCGGCATGAACCAGACACCTTCCTCGATGTCGATGTCGCGGATTCGGAGCGTCTGGATGACCCGCACCCGCTGGCCGGTGTAGCCGAGGAAGTCGATAATCGCCCGGTCGCGCATGTTCACGGCGTTCTCGCGGATGGCGTGAAACTGCTCGGGCGTCAGGACCGTGCGCGGGTCCACCTGCCCGCTGGAACGTTGAGTGCTGTCTATGTCGATGTCTTCGCGGTCGTAGCCGAGGTACGCGCCGAGCGCCTTGAGCGCAGACTGATACTGCGCGACGGTCGTGTCGGACCAGTCCGCGTCGTCCACACGTGCTCTCATGACGGCGTTGAGTCCGTCGGGAGCCATGAGGGTGAGCGGACCGTGTTCCTCGCTCATGGCGTACTCAGAGAGCAAGCGGAGGTTCTTGCAGTACCCGGCTTTGGTCGATTTGCTGGGGTTTGTGCTGTCCCGGTTGTAGTCGTTCAGGTCGTTGATAGTCGCCCTGATGGCGTCACTGTCGTCCTCGGGAATGTTGGACCTATCGAGACGGTCAAGTTCGCGGGTGATACGCTCTTCCGGGGCATTTGCGCCGGGCATGGCGGACCGTTGTGCGTCTGTCGGCAGGTAATTTATCCCCACGTCGAAGACACCATATGTCGTGGTTGCCGAACGTGTGGTGGTCGAGACCGCCGGCGTCGAACGCGTCGACCACGTGCCGCCCGTCGAAGGCGGAGGACATGACCGACGCCGCGAGGTTGTCGCCGGAGCCGATCCGGAGGACGTTGTCCGCGTCGGCGGCGATGTCGGCCATCACCCCGAGTACGTCGCGATGTTCGCCGGATCGTCCGGCGACCCGAACCGCCCGTGGAGATGCGTGTCGTGGACGACCGTCACCTGCCCGGAGGCCGGTTCGTCGGTCGCCGTGTCGGGTTCCGTCTCCGTCGTCGTGCCGCCACCGTCCGTGCTCTCGCCACACCCCGCCAGCAGCGACAGGCTCACCGTTCCGGTCGCCGCGATGAACTCCCGTCGCCCCGTGTCTCGTGTCATCTACCTAATTGCACACGCGTGGAAGGGCTAAAATTGTTGATGCGCTCCGCCCGCGACTGAAAGGCACTTATTTGCGCCGCCGAACCGTCACGTATGCGCGATTTCGTCGTCGTGGGTGCCGGGCCGGCCGGCGCGCGGTTCGCTCGCTCGGCCGCCGAGCGAGGCCGCGACGTTCTCGTCTTAGAGCAGGGCGAGATCGGAAAGCCGCTCGCCTGCTCGGGACACGTCTCGCTCGACGTATGGGAGTACGTGCCGGACGACGCGCGCGACCGCCTGTTCCAGAACGACATCCGTGGCGCGCGGTTCCACCTCGGCGGCGCTGGCTCGCGCGCCTACCCGTTCCACCGCGACGACCCCATCTCGAACGCCGTCGACCGCGTCGCGCTGGACAGGACGCTCGCTCGCGCGGCAGCGGACGCGGGTGCAGACGTGCGCGACGGACACACCGTCACCGCCGTCGAGGAGGGTCGCGACGGGGTGACCGTCACCGCCCGCGGCCCGGACGGCACCGAGCGATTCGACGCTCGGGTCGTCGTCGGCGCGGACGGTCCCCGCTCGCGGGTCCGCGACGAGTGCGGCCTCCCGGAGCCGGACGAGTTCCTCCACGGCGTGCTCGGCTTCGACCCCGACCCGGACGACGAAGACTTCGTCGACGTGCATCTCACCGTGCCGGGCTTCTTCGCGTGGCGCATCCCGCGCGGCGAAGCGGGCGTCGAGTACGGTCTCGCGGTCAGCCCCGGCGACGACCCGAACGGCCGGTTCGACCGCCTCGTCGACGGCTACGACGCCGCAATCGACCGCCGCTGTTCGGGCCTCATCCCCGTCGGTCCGCCGCCTCGCGTGACCGGGAAGCGGTCGCTGCTCGTCGGTGACGCCGCGGGCCAGACGAAGCCGTTCACCGGCGGCGGCATCCTCTACGGGATGCGCGCGGCCGACCACGCGGCCCGAACCGTCGACCCCGCTCGGCCCGAAACGCTGGGCGACTACGAGGACGCGTGGCGCGACGCCCTCCGGACGGACCAGCGGCTCGGAACCGCCGTCCGCGCCGGCTACTCGCTGCCCGACCCGGTCCAGCGGCTCGGTCTGCGCGCCTTCTCCGGTGAAATCGGCGTCCACATGGACGAGCCGACGACGCTGTTCTCCCGCGAACAGTTGCGTGCCATGTTACCGGGCGGCTGACGGTAGTGTTCAGCTACGGGAGATTCAGTTGGATGAGCCAGCAACGGGGTGTCGAAAGCCCCCGGCCGCTGCGGTCGCGCGGCTCGTTGCGCGCCTCGCCCTCCCTTCGGTCGGGCTGCGGTGTCCTCGCGCGGCTGCACCGCGCGAGCGGGCCGAGGCGACGGAGTCGCCTCGCGGCTTACGTCGCCGTGCTTCCCGTAGCGCCCGGCCCCTTTCAGTCCCGCCCAGTACGGTTGCGCAGCCGAGCGACGACCCGCGTATCTGAACACCACCGGCTAACGACGGTGTTCAAATAAGGGATGGCTGCCCGAGCGAGTGCGGGCGGGCGGGACTGGAAGGGGCCGGCGTCTTGACTCCCGGGCCTCGCTGCGGTCCTCGGCCTTCGGCCTGCGGTCCTTGCGTCGGCCGGGTTCGTCAAGACGCCGGGGGCTTCCAAGGTGGTCACGCTGACTGAGTCGGCCCCTCCGTGCTTATCCGAACACTACCCGGCTAATCGACAGAAGGCCTATACGGCCCCGTCCGCTCCGCCGGAGTATGCCACGGTGGTCCCCGTGAGCGACGACGCGGACGCCGAGCCGCTGCCGGCCGACCTCGTCGACGACCCAGTGACGCCCGAGCGCATCGCCGACGACCTCCGCGAGTTGGGCGTGGCGGCCGGCGACACGCTGCTCGTCCACTCGTCGCTGTCGTCGCTGGGCTTCGTGCCGGGCGGCGCACAGGGCGTCGTCGCGGCACTGCGCGATGCCGTCACGCCGGCCGGCACGCTGGTCGTCCCGACGCACTCGACGGACCTGACGGACCCTCGCGACTGGGAGAACCCGCCCGTCCCGGAGTCGTGGTACGAAACCATCCGCGAATCGACGCCCGCCTACCGGCCGGACGCGACCCCCACTCGCGGGATGGGGGCGATCCCGGAGTGCCTCCGCGACTACGACGACGCCGTGCGGAGCGACCACCCACACTACTCCTTCACGGCGTGGGGAGTCGACGCCGAGGCCGTGACCGACGGCCACACGCTCGGCTCGGGACTCGGCCCGGACTCCCCGCTGGACGCGGTGTACGAGCGGGACGGCAGCGTGCTCCTGCTCGGCGTCGGCCACGCTCGGAACACCTCGCTCCACCTCGCGGAGCACCGCGCCGACTGGTCGAAATCATACAGCGAGACGGGCGCGCCGGTGCTCCGTGACGGTGAGCGCGAGTGGGTCAGCTACCGGCGACTCGACTTCGACGACGGCGACTTCGACGACTGCGGGGCCGCCTTCGAGGCGAGCCATCCGGACGCCGTCACGCACGGACAGGTCGGTGCCGCCGACGCGACGCTCGTCGACCAGCGCGCGCTCGTGGACTTCGGCGTCGCGTGGCTGAGCGACAACCGGGCGTAATGACCCTACTCGTCTAACTCTGTCTTCAGGTCTGCGAGCAGCTCCAGCGCCTCCAGCGGCGTGGTGCTGGCGATGTCCGTCCGGCGGAGGCGGTCGAACACCGCCCGGTCGACGCCGCCGTTCGGGACGACCGAGTCGGTCACTTCGCCCGGCCCGCTCGCCGTGCCCGCGTCGTCCGTCTCGGACGCGGCGTTCCGGTCCAGCAATTCGTGCGCGCGGGAGACGACCGGGTCGGGGACGCCGGCGCTACGCGCGACTTCGACGCCGTAGGACGCGCCCCCGGCTCCCTCGCGGAGGTCGTGTGTGAAGCTCACCGCGTCGCCGGTGCCGTCGGCCGCGAAGTGGTAGTTGCGGGCGCGGGGGAGCGACGCCGGGGTTTCAGTCAGTTCGTGATGGTGGGTCGCAAACAGCGTCGTCGCGCCAACCACGTCGTGGACGTGTTCGACGACGGCCTGCGCGAGCGCGAGCCCGTCCGCCGTCGAGGTGCCGCGACCCACCTCGTCGAGTAAGACGAGCGACTCCTCGGTCGCGGCCCGGAGGATCGTCGCGAGTTCCGTCATCTCGACCATGAACGTCGAGCGGCCGCCGGCGATGTCGTCGCTCGCGCCGACGCGCGTGAAGACGCGGTCGACGACCGGGAGCGACGCCGCGGCTCCGGGGACGAAGCTCCCCGCCTGCGCGAGCACCTGTATCAGCGCGACCTGCCGCATGTACGTCGATTTGCCGGCCATGTTCGGGCCGGTGACGACGGCTATCTCGCCGCGCGACAGGTCGGTCGGATTCGGGACGAACGAGGGCTGTGTCCGCTCGACGACCGGATGCCGCCCAGCCTTGATGTGGAATCGGTCGCCGCCCAACTCCGGGCGGCAGTAGTCCCGCTCGGCCGCGACGGTCGCGAGCGACTGGAGCACGTCGACAGTAGCGAGCGCGTCGGCCACGCGCTGGAGCCGCTCCGTCTCGGCGGCCACGTCGGCACGCAGGTCGGTGAACAGGTCGTATTCGAGGTCGTCGGCCCGCTCCTCGGCGGTGACGATCTCCTCTTCCCGTTCCTTCAGTTCCGGCGTCACGAACCGCTCGCTGTTCTTCAGGGTCTGTCGCCGCTGGTAGTCGTCGGGCACCGCGTCGAGGTTCGGGTTCGTCACCTCGATGTAGTAGCCGTGGACTTGGTTGAAGCCGACCTTCAGCGAGTCGACGCCGGTGCGCTCGCGCTCGCTCGCCTCCAGCGAGTCGATCCACGCCTTCCCCTCAAGTTCGGTCGCGCGCAGCGCGTCGAGGTCGCCGTCGTACCCCCCCGCGATGAGACCGCCCTCCGTCAACTCGATGGGCGGTTCGTCGACCAGCGCGTCGCCGATGGCCGCCCGCACGTCCGCACACGGGTCGAGCCGGTCGTGTAACTCCTGCAGGAGCGCCGCGTCGGCGTCGGCGAGTGCCGTCTGCACGCGCGGGACGACATCCAGCGTCGACTTCAGCGAGCGGAGGTCGCGCGCGTTCGCTCGGCCGCGCGAGATCCGCGACACCAGCCGCTCGATGTCGTACACGTCGCGCAGCTCCTCGTGAAGCGTCTCGCGGGCCACCACGCTCGCGACGAGCTCGCCCACGGCGTCGTGACGGGCGGCGATGCGGTCGGTGTCGAGCAGCGGCCGGCGCAGCCAGTCGGTGAGCCGTCGTGCCCCCAGCGCGGAGGCCGTCTCGTCGACGGTGTCGAACAGCGTCGCGCTCGCCTCGCCGCCCAGCGCCCGCCGCTCGAACAGTTCCAGCGAGCGGAGCGCGACGGCGTCGAGCATGAGGTAATCGCGCGGGTCGTACCGGGTCACGTGGGTGAGATACGCCAGTCGGTCGGCCTCACCCGCGCGAGCGTACTCGGCGTACGACAGGAGCGCGCCACAGGCCCGCACCTCCGCGTCGCTCGCGAGCACGGTGTCCGGGTCGCCGAAGTACGCCTCCACCTGCGCGCGGGCCCGATCGCGGTCGAAGGCGTCCGGGCGGAACGGTGTCACCATCGTCTCCGCGTCGAACGCGTCGGCGTCGACGCCGGGCGCGATGACCGCCTCCGCGGGCGCGAACCGGTCTATCTCGTCGTGGATCGCGTCCGCCTCGCCGCCGGTCACGTAGAAATCGCCGGTCGACACGTCGAGGACGGCCAAGCCGCGTTCGTCGCCCGGTGTGGCCGTCTCTGTCCCTGCCTCGGCCGTCCCCGTCCGTTCGGGACGGGGACCGCCACTGCCCGCCCCCGCTTGCTCAGTGCGGGGGCCGGCGGTGGCCAACGCCGCGACGAAGTTGTTCGACTCGTCGAGGAACTCGTCTTCCGTCAGCGTGCCGGGGGTGACGATGCGCGTCACCGCGCGGTCGACCACGCCACTCGCCGCCGCCGGCTCCTGCACCTGATCGGCGACCGCCACCCGGTAGCCCGCGTCCAACAGCGTCTCGATGTAGCTCTCCGCGCTGTCGACCGGGATGCCGGCCATCGGATACCGGCCCGTCGAATCCTCCCGCTTGGTCAGCGTAATTTCGAGCAAGCGGGCCGTCAGTTCGGCCGCCTCACAGAACGTCTCGTAGAAGTCCCCGACCTGAAACAGGACGAGCGAGTCGGGGTACTGCTCGCACAGGTCGAGATACTGCGACAGCATCGGCGTCAACTCCTCGCGCCGGTCGGCCATCTTCGCCGGCGCGCCGAGGGCCTCCTCCATGTCTCCCCGCTGTGGGTTCGGCGGGCAAATACCGTTCGGTGACGATGGAGATACGGGCAGGACGGGGACGCCTCGGCGCTCGCCTCGTGCGGGGGATGCAACCCCCGGCCGGTCGTGTTCAGCTAGGGATGAGTTCGGAGATTAGGCGGACAACGAAGTGTAGAAAGCCCTCAGTCGGTACGGTCGCGCGACTCGCTGCGCGTCTCGCCCTCCCTTCGGTCGAGCTGCGGTGCTTGCGTCGTCGTGCTTCTCGTACCGACTGGCCCCTTTCAGTCCCACCCGCCGCGGCTACTCAGTCGAGCGACAACTCATGTGTTTGGACACTGCCATGCAGGAGGTCTTTTTTGAAGTGATTGCTGACGACGGAACTAATCATGGGGACTGGAAGGGGCTGTGCGTGCGCGGCGGCGCAGCCGCCGCGCGCAGGGGCTTCCGAAGTCCTCTTCTCTACATTCACCGCAACTCCGAGATTTCATCAAAACCACCCGTCGCTCCGTGAAAAGACCTATCGGTCGCGCTCGTCGATCCGACGTATGAGCGAGACGGACGCCGCTATCGACGTGGATTTCGGCGACAGCGGTCTCGTCCCTGCGGTCGCACAGGACGCCGAGACGGGCGAGGTGTTGATGCTCGCGTACGTGAACAGCGAGGCGCTCGCCCGGACGCGGGAGACGGGCGAGGCACACTACTACTCGCGGTCGCGCGACGAACTGTGGCGGAAAGGTAGCTCCTCGGGCCACACGCAGCGTGTCGGGGAGGTGCGCGTCGACTGTGACGCCGACGCCCTCCTCTATCTGGTCGACCAGACAGGCGGTGCCTGTCACACCGGCCACCGCTCCTGTTTCCACCGCACGCTCGACGGTGATTCTGTCGGCGAACGCGTCTTCGACCCGGCGGAGGTGTACGAGGACTGATGGCGAGCGCGTCCGACGCCGACGCGACGGCCCCCGATCCGGAGGGCGTCCGTCGCGCACTCGTCCGTGCTGCCGACGAGTACGAGCGGGTCGCGACGGCCGTTGAGGCGGCGGGCGGCGAGTCACCGCTGCGGCGGGCGGCGGGCGCGTACCATACCTTCCGGCGACTGCTCGCCGACAACGAGGAGTCGGCCACCGGCTCCGGCTTTCAGGCGTACATCGAGTTTCAGGAGCGGGTCGCCGACCACACGGCCGACCTCGACGAGTCGCTCCCCGCCTACGACGCGTTTCAGGCCGCCGACGACGCGATCCACAAGAAGCGACTCTCGGCGTCGGACTTCGAGCAGGCGCGGGCGGCGCTTGACCCCGCCCGCGAGTACGCTGACCTGCTCGTGGAGTGGGAGGCTGCCGAGGAACTGCTCCGGGAGGCGCGCCACGACGCCCGCGCCCGCCGTGACGCGCTCGACGAGCAGATCGCCGACGCCGAGCGACTGCTCGAACTGGGCGAGGCGGACCTCGACGCGCCGGTCGAGCGGCTCCGCGACCCGGTCGACCGGTACAACGACGCGGTCGCGGCCGAGTTCGACCGGCTGAAACGCGAGGCGTCCGCCCGCGAGGTGTTCGACGTTATCGACGCGGCCGACGCCTATCCGCTGGTTGATTTCCGAGAGCCGCCGACGCGGCTCGCAGAGTACGTCGCCGATGCGCCGGTCGGTGAGGAGTCCATCACGACGCTGCTGTCGTACGCCGACTACTCCGCGGAGAAGCTCTCCCACTACGTCGAGGACCCGGGCGACCTGAAGCGTCACGTCGCGACGAACCGGACGTATCTCACCGGGCTCGACGCGTTGCCGTTGCAGGTGCCGTATCCGCCGCCGGAGGCCGAGACGCTCCGGTATCAGTGTGAGGAGTACGCCCGCGTCGCCGCCCGATTCGCGGACGATGAGACGCTGTCGGCGCTCCGCGCGGTGCGGGGTCTCCCCGACGACACCGACTACGCGCGGCTCCGCGAGGCGGCGACGGCGCTGTCGGAACTCGACGAGCAGGACCGCGAGCGGCTGCTGGCCGGCGACGTGACGGCCGACCTCGAACGCTGGCGCGCGGAGCGAGCGGCGCTGGCCGAGACGCTCGCGGCGGGTCCCGAGGCTTAGGCGTCGGCTCGCGCGTCGACGAGGATGTCTCGGAGGTCGGTCGCGAGGCTCTCGGCGCGGTCGCGTGCCCGCGCCTCGGCGTAGACGCGGACGACCGGCTCCGTCCCCGACGGGCGGGCGAGCACCCACGCGTCGCCGTAGTCGAGCCGGTAGCCGTCGATAGTCGTCGGCGTCGTATCCGCGCTTTCGGCGTGTTTCTCGGCGGCCGCGAGTATCGCCTCGCGCTCCGCGTCCGACTCGTAGCCGACGTTCTCGCGGACGTTCGCGTAGCCGTCGTAGTCGGCGACCACCGCCGAGGCGGGCCGGTCGGTGAGCAGTTCAAGGAATCGCGCGGCAGTGTAGGCCCCGTCGCGGGCGAGCCGATAGTCGGGGAAGAGGAGGCCACCGTTCCCCTCGCCGGCGACCGGGACGCGCTCGCCCTCTGCTGTCAGTTCGCGGATGCGAGTGATGATTTCCGTCGAGCCGATGGGCGTGAGTTCGAGCGTCGCGCCCGTCGCCTCGGCCACGTCGACGAGCCGCTGGGAGACGTTGACCGCCGAGACGGTCGTGTCGCCCTCGGAGAGCGCGTCGGCCGCCAGCGCCGCGAGGCTGGCGTCGCCCTCGACGTAGTTCCCGTTCTCGTCGTAGAAGATGGCGCGGTCGGCGTCGCCGTCGTGGGCGATGCCGATGTCGGCGTCGGCCGCCCGGACCAGTTCGCCCAAGTCGATGAGGTTCGGGGGGACAGGCTCCGGGTCGCGACCGGGGAAGTGGCCGTCCGGCTGTGCGTTGACGGTGACGACCCGACAGCCGAGTTTGCGGAAGAACTCGGGGGAGGTGAGCGCGCCGGCACCGTGGCCGGGGTCGAGTGCGACCGTCAGGTCGGCGGCCGCGATGGCGTCGCGGTCGACGGCCGCGAGCAGTTCGGTGACGTACTCGCGGCGGGCGGACTCGACCTGTCGCTGCTCGCCGGTCGCGTCCCAGTCGGCGGTGTCGAACCGCTCGGCGAGTAGGCGGTCCTCGACGCGTTCGAGCGTGTCCCGCGAGAGTTCGACGCCGTCCGCGCCGACGAGCTTCACCCCGTTGTACTGCGGTGGATTGTGGCTGGCCGTCACCACCACGCCCGGGACGCCTGCGCGCTCGGCGTACGCCTGTGCGCCCGGCGTGGGGACGACGCCGAGTCGTCGCACGTCACTGCCCGTCACGGCGAGGCCGGCGGCGACCGCGTCCGCGAGCATCTCGCCCGTCTGCCGCGTGTCTCGGGCGACGGCGACGGTATCTGCGTTCAGCGTCGAGCCGGCGGCACGCGCGACCCGGCCGACGAATTCGGGGGTGATCGCCTCGCCGACCACGCCGCGGACGCCGCTCGACCCGAACACCTTCATGCGCGACCGTATCCGTGGCGGATGCAAATCGCTATCGATGCCGTCGGAAGACGAGAATGGAAGGCAGGAGTCGCCAGCAGGTTGCATATAATTGCACACGGTCTCCCGTCTTCACTTCATCGTCCGACGGAGCGTTCGTCCACGGACGCGTGATTCGAGGGTCGAAACGAACAGCGCTTTGTGGGGTCCGGACGAACGGAGGGCATGAGCTGGGTTTCACCGGACGGGACGGCCGAGGGGCTCGGAGAGGCCCTCGACACCCGAGAGCCGCTGCTGACGGCGCTCGCGGCCGGGGTGAGAACCAAGCGCGAACTCCGCGACGAACTGGACGTCGCCCGCTCGACGGTGTACAAGGGAATCCGAGAGCTGACGACGCTCGGGCTGGTGCGTGAGACGGCCGACGGCTACGTGCTGACGGCCAGCGGCCGACTCGCAGAGCAGATACACACGACGTACCGCGAGCGGTTGGAACTGCTCGCGGACGCACAGTCGGTGTTGGCGTCGCTGCCTGCCGACGCCGGTGTGCCGCCGGCCTTCCTCGAAGACGCGACGGTCGCCACGGCCGACCGACACGCGCCCGAGCGGCCGCTGACCGTCTTTGAGTCGCTCGCCGACGAGGCGGAGGACATCCGGTCGCTGTCGCCGGCCGCAGTGCCGCGGTTCATGTCCAACCTCCACGAGTCGGTCGCGGCGGGCGCACACCGGAGCATCGTCGTCGAGCGGCCGGCCGTGGAGGCGCTCGCGGCCGAGTACGACGCGTTCGACGAGGCGCTGGCGTCCGGACTCGCGATGTACGCCATCGACGAGCCGCTCCCATTCGGTCTGACCGTCCTCGACGACGGGGCCGCGCTGACGACCTACGACGACGGCGGCGTGAGCGGCCTGCTCCACTCGACGGCCGACGGCGCGGTCGCGTGGGCACGCGGCACCTACGAGCCGTACCGCGAGCGGGGTGAACGGCTGTGAGCGCGGAGCAGGACATCTCGCTCGACGAGAAGCGGGTGTACGCCGGCGGCTCCGCGCGGTCGGCGTTCGTCGCGAGCGAGGCCGGACTCGCGCGCGTCTCCGTCTCCGACGACCTCGTCGGCGAGTTCGGGCTTACGATCCGTGACGCGACCAGCGATATTGTCGCCGACGACGGCCGGGTCGCCGTCGCAACCGAGACCGACGCGCTCGTCGCGACCGAGGATGGCTTCGCCGAGACGGGATTCGGCTCCGCCGACGCCGTCGGCTTCGCGGACGGGCTGATCGCCTGTGGCGAGGGGCGCGTCGCCCGCTACGACGACGGGACGTGGATCGAAATCGGGAAAATCGACGGCGTGCGAGCGGTCGCAAGCGACCTGCTCGCGGCCGACGGCGGCGTCTACCGACCCGACGGCACGCATGTCGGGCTGGACGACGCGCGGGACGTGGCCGTCGGCAGTAGCGTGTTCGCCGCAACGGGCGACGGCCTCTACGCGCTCGCCAACGGCTGGATGCAGCGGCTCGACGGAGCCATCCGCGCCGTCGCGACGAACGCCGGCCGCGCGGTCGCCGTCGCCGACGGCACGCTCTACGAGCGACGCGACGGCGAGTGGACGGCTGTCGGCGCACCGGGCGACGTGGCCGACGCCGTCCCGATGCCGGACGCGCTGTACGCGGTCACGACTGACGGCACGTTCCTCGCGAACGCGGGCGACGGCTGGCGCGACCGCACGCTCGGGTTGCAGGGGTGTCGGCGGCTCACGGTGGTCGACGGCGACTCGTGAAGGAAACGCTTGTTACCGAGGGAGCGGAGCCTCAGGTATGATACTGCCGGGGTCGGCGTCGCAGTCGCTCGGGGCGGCGCTCGCCGACGAGCTAGACGAGACGCTCGCGGTCGTAGAGACGGAGCGGTTCGCGGACGGCGAGTTCAAGCTCCGCGTGCCCGACGCGGGCGGCGAGCGGGCCGTCGTCGTCGCGGCGACCACCTCGGCGGCGGCGCATCTCGAACTGCTCCAGCTACAGGACCTCGCGCAGGAGTCGTTCGACGAGGTGGTGACCGTCCTGCCGTACATGGGCTACGCGCGACAGGATCAGGCCTTCCGCGACGGCGAACCCGTCTCCGCGCGGGCCGTCGCCCGCGCCATCTCGACGGGGACCGACCGCGTGCTCGCGGTCAACCCGCACGAACCGGACGTCGGCGCGTTCTTCGACGTGCCCTTCGAGACGGTGGACGCCACGCCGCTGCTCGCCGACCCGCTCCCCGCAATCGAGAATCCGCTCTTCCTCGCGCCCGACGAGGGAGCGACCGACCTCGCGCGGGGCGTCCGCGACGCCTACGGCGCGGGTACGACCGACTACTTCGAGAAGACGCGCGACTACGACACCGGCGAGGTTCGCGTCGCGCCCGCCGGCACCGACCCCGCCGGCCGGGCGGTCGTCCTCGTTGACGACATCGTCGCCACCGGCTCCACGATGTCGGCGGCCATCGACCAGCTCTACGAGCGAGACGCCGCGGCCGTCTACGTCGCCTGTCTCCACCCGGTGTTCGCCGACAACGCCCGAGCGAAGCTCGCCGACGCCGGCGTCGCCGGGCTGTGGGCGACCGATACCGTCGAACGGCCCGTCAGCGCCGTGAGCGTCGCGCCAGCATTGGCCGAGCACCTCTGAGTATCAGTTAATCGATGCCTGTGCCGTTCGCCTCCTCCAGCAACGAGCGAGTCACTCCGAATGTGACCGCACGGACGAAGCCATCACCGTCACAGGTGGGGTAGCTGTTCGTTATCTGCGACGGAGTCAGTCGCACGAGGCGGTGTTCAGATACACGAGTCGTTGCTCAACTGAGTAACTACGGTGGGGGGGGGGGACTGAAATGGGCCGGGCGCTACGGGAAGCACGACGACGTAAGGACCGCACCGCGAGCAACGCGAGCGGGCGGACCGCAGCGAGGCGCGCGAGGCGAGCGCGCGGGGGCTTTCTCCACCCTGTTGCTGGCTCCTCCAACTGAATTGCGCTTAGCTGAACACTACCTCGCACAGTCAGTTGAAAATCTATTGGTCGGGTGATGTATCACTGAGACTCACTCTCCTGCAGATACAGCTCAACTGTGTCCTCCTGCGAAATATTCACAAGTAGAGTGACACTACCCGTCTCGGCTTTCGGGGCGATATCGTATGATTTCGGCTCGGCAGAGTCGTTCTGTAGCTCGACGACATATTCGGCGGCGGTGTCGGGAAGTCCCTCATCGACGTAGAAACTCGTCTCCTCATCAGAAGCACTGGCCGAAGCCAAGTCGAAGCTACCCTCGTATACGGTCGCATCTTCTCGGTGTATAGCTATACTAAACGTATGCGGGCTGTCGTGGAGATTGAACCCCTTGATTGATTCAATTATCACCCCCGGTTCACCGGAGCGGGAGCAGCCAGCGGTTGCGACCGTGGCTGCTGTCATCAGATACGCGCGGCGGTCCATGCGTTCTTAATCGTCCGAACGGTGGTCAATTCACTGGCCGGCTGTGTTAGCCAGCCGGCGAGCCGAGTGTACCGTTCAGTCGGCGGTCGCGGCGTCGACCGGTGCGACCGCAATCGTCATCTCCACGCCCTCTATCTTGTACGTCTCGCGGCTGCCGTCGGTCACCTCGCCGAACTCCGCCTGCGTCTCGCCGGCGATGAGGGCCTCGTGGTCGCGCACGAGGTCGGCCACGCGGTCGTCGGCCACGTCGAGTTCGAGCACCACCTCGCTGTCCACGTCGAGGTCGAGTTGCTTGCGCGTCTCCTGTACGCGGCGGATGATCTCGCGGGCGTACCCCTCGGCCTCGATGGCGTCGGTGAGTTCCGTGTCGACGTAGACGACGCCGCCGTCCCCGTCGACGCGGAACTCCGTCCCCTCGACGCCCTCGGGCGTCTCGGTGACGAACTCAACCATGTCGGGGTCGAGATCGACCGCGCGGCCGAGTTCGTCGGCGACCGCCGATTCGAGCGCGGCGAGGTCCTTCGCGTTGACGGTGACGGCGTTGAGCGCGTTCATCACCTCGCTCGCCTCGCCGCCGAAGGCGGGGCCGAGGACGGACATGTCGGCGCGAGCGCCGTACGCGAGTTCCGTCCAGTCCGCGCCGGGTTCGACCAGTTCGACCTCGCGGGCGTTGAGCCGGTCACACAGCAGGTCGCGCCGGCGGTCGACCGCGGTTGCG
Organism: Halobacteriales archaeon QH_7_66_36; assembly: GCA_003021175.1. Taxonomy (GTDB): domain Archaea; phylum Halobacteriota; class Halobacteria; order Halobacteriales; family Haloarculaceae; genus Halosegnis. Next base: position 20,808 of record PXQV01000018.1, read on the forward strand.
ACGCCGTCGGTGTTCGCGGCGACGACGACGCGCGTCACCGGCCATCGAAGACTCCGCTCGGCCTGCTGGCGGGCGTTCGCGCCCGCCTCCTCGACGGCCCGCACCGTCTCGATATCGGCCTCCAGTTCGGGGTCGTACCACTCCTCCTCGAACGTCGGCCAGTCGCACATGTGGACGGTGGGGTGGCCGGCGTCGCCGGTGAGCGTCCCGTACACCCGCTCGGTGATGAACGGCGCGTACGGCGCGAACAGCTTCACCGTCTCCAGCAGGACGTGATACAGCGTCGCGTAGGCGGCCGTCTTGGACGCCGACTCGCCCTCGGCCCACATCCGCTCGCGCACGACCTGAATGTAGAACCGGGACACGTCCTCGACGAGGAACTCCAACAGCACGTCCAGCGCTTCGTCCTGTCGGTACCCCTCCCACGCGGCGGTCATCTCCTCGACGACGGTCTGGAGCCGCGAGAGCAGCCAGCGGTCCTCCGTTTCGAGCGCGCAGTCGGCGAGCGACACCGCCTCGCCGTCGGCGGTGTCACCGCCTCCGTTTCGTTCCGTCTCCGACGGAACGCTTGGCACGAAGCCGTCCATCCGCATGTACGGCAGCGGGAACCGGAACACGTTCCAGAGGATGTTCAGGTCACGCTGCATGTTCTCCGTCTCGTCCCACGAGAAGCGCATGTCCTCGCCCTGCGGGTTCCGCGAGAGGAGGAACAGCCGCATCGGGTCCGCGCCGTACTCCTCGATCACCTCGTTCGGTTCGACGGTGATCCCCTTCGACTTGGACATGCCGCGGCCGTCGGGCATGTTGGCGTAGCCGTGCATCACCACGTCGTCGTACGGAACCTCGCTGAGCGCGGCGGTCCCCATGCCGAGCTGCGACCAGAACCAGCCGCGGGTCTGGTCGTGCGCCTCGATGATGAGGTCGGCGGGCCAGAGCCGCTCGAACGCCGACTCGGTGCTCGGATAATCGAGCGTGCCCCACGAGGCGACCGACGAGTCGATCCACACGTCGAACACGTCGGGCACGCGTTCGTAGGTCGTCCCGTCCTCGGTGATGGTCAGCCCGTCGACCGTCGGCCGGTGGAGGTCGACCTCTGCGGGGTCGACGTCCTGGTCGGCACGCTCGGCCAACTCCTCGCGCGTCCCGACGACGATGGCCTCGCTCATGTCACCACCCCAGTCGTCGTCTGCGGGGAGCCAGATGGGGATGGGCACACCCCAGTAGCGCTGGCGCGAGACGTTCCAGTCGGGCGACTCCTCGACGAAGTTGCGGAAGCGGTTGTCGCGTGCCTCCGAGGGATACCACTCGCTGTCGTCGATGTTGGCGAGCAGCTCCTCCTTCACGTCCGTCACGGTGATGAACCACTGGTCGGTGGCGAGGAAGACGATGTCCGTGTCACAGCGCCAACACTGGCCGTAGTCGTGGACGTACGTCTCCTCGGCGAGCAGATGGCCGTTCGCGTCGAGATCCGCGATGATGGCGTCGTTGGCGTCGCGGACGAACTCGCCCGCGTATTCGCCGGCCCGCTCGTCGTACACGCCGTCGGAGCCGACGGGACAGAAGATGTCGAGGCCGAGTTCGCTGCCGCGCTCGAAGTCCTCCTGTCCGTGGCCCGGTGCCGAGTGGACGAGGCCGGTCCGGTCCACCTCGACGTAGTCGGCGTGGTACACCTGTCCAGCGCCCTCGAAGTCCGGGTGTTCGGGCACCTCCTCCGCGAGCGGATGGTCGTATCGCCAGCCGAGCAGTTCCGACCCTTGCAGGGTCTCGGCGACCTCGTACGAGTCGTAGCGACCCTTCTTCAGCACTTCCTCGATCACGTCCTCGGCGACGTAGAGCCGCTCCGTCTCGCCGTCTCGCGTCGCGTCGACGCCGGCGTAGGTCACGTCCTCGTCGACGGCGATGAACGTGTTCGCGGGCACGGTCCACGGCGTCGTCGTCCACGCGACCAGCGACCCCTCGCGCGGCTGGCTCGCATGTCGTTCGCTTCGCTCACTCCCGCTCGCTCGTTTCGAGGCCTCGCTCCGCTCGGCCTCGCGCAGCGGGAATTTCACGTAGATAGAGGGGTCCTCGACCTCGTGGTACTCCACCTCGTTTTTGGCGATGGCGGTCTCACACCGGGGACACTGCGTGATGGAGCGTTTGCCCCGCTCGACGAGCCCGCGCTCGTGGACCTGCCGAAACGCCCACCAGACGGCCTCCATGTACTCCGGGGAGACGGTCTTGTACGGGTCCTCCCAGTCCATCCAGACGCCGAAGGACTCGAAGTCCGCTTGGAGGCCGTCGAGCTGGTCGTCGGCGAACTCCTTACAGGCGTCGATGAACGCCTCCATCCCGTACGCCTCGATGTCCTTTTTGTTCTCGAAGCCGAGTTGCTCCTCCACCTTCGTCTCGATGGGGAGGCCGTGCATGTCATAGCCCGGGCGGTCGGTCACGTCGAAGCCGCGCATCCGCTTGTAGCGGATATAGGCGTCCTTCAGCGTCTTGTTCCACGTCGTCCCCATGTGGGCCGCACCGGAGGTGTACGGCGGGCCGTCGACGAAGAAGAACTCCTCGCCGTCGGCGCGGTGCTCGCGGGTGCGCTCGTAGGCGCTAGTCTCGTCCCAGTAGTCGAAGACGCCCGGCTCCACGTCGTCCGGGTCGTACTGGTCGGAGACCTCGGCGAAACGATCCATACGGAAGGATGACGGCCGCTGGTTGAAAGGAGAATCGGTCTCGCAGACGCCTATTGCGACGCGTCTACCGACCGGAGCCGCGGCAGGAGTCGCTCCCCGCCGAAGACGACCAGCCCCGCGTACAGCGCGATAGCGCCCATGTAGCTCGTCCACAGTGCCAGCGCCGTGTTACCGTCGAACGTCTGAAGCCCGTACAGCTCCGCTTCGAGGCCGGCGGCGGTGAACAGCACCGCCACGAACAGGTCGAACAGGAATTCGGCGGCTTCGCCGGACAGGTCGGAGGCGAGTTTCGGCATACGGACGCTCGCCGAGGGAACGGTAAATCGCTTTCGCGTCACCGCACGACCGTTCTCGGATACCCGAGGAGCGTGACTGCCGACGCACCCGGTGGACAGATTTTTTACTCACTGCTCCGGGCCGTGATACATGGTAACGTACCTTGTCGGAACGGACGGGGCGGAGGCCAGCGAGATCATCGCGACGTTCCTGAACGACATCGCAGAGCCGGGCGACCAAGTCGAGGTGGTCAACGTGCTCACGAACAGCGACGTCGACGCCGCGGAGGCCGGCGAGGAGGCGCTGACCGCCTTCGAGGAGGGCTTCGAGGTGGACGCGGAGCACCGCTGTCGCCAGCTCAATCGGGGTCGGAGCCCGGCCGAGGAGATGCTAGAGGTCGCGGACAACGTCGACGCCGACCGACTCGTGACGGGACTGCGACAACACTCGCGGACGGAGCGCATCATCTCCGGCAGCGTCTCGCAGTCGCTGATCAAGCGGATCGACCGGCCGGTGACGCTCGTTCCGCTTCCCTCCTACACGGTCGCCGAGGAGCCGGACGCCTCGACGGAGCCGACCGGGGAGTGAAGCCGAGCGAGGTGTCGTATCCGGCCGCCGAGCAGCAGCCGCTGGCCGACGACTGCCGAGCGTGTCCCGCGCTGTGTGCCGCCCGGACGCGCATCTCGTGGGGGAACGGCCCGACGGACGCGCGCCTGTTCGTCGTCGGCGAAGCGCCGGCCGCGGGCGACCCGGAGGCGGACCGCTGGCGAGGCGGCAACCACACGGGCGCGGCGTACACGTCCCGTACCTCCGGGCGAAAGGTGCGCGCGCTGGTCGCGGACGCCGGCTACGCCGGTGACGCGTACTACACGAACGCGGTGAAGTGCCACCCGCCGGATAACCGCGATCCGACCGCCGAAGAGCGGGCGAACTGCCGGTCGTGGCTCCAGCAGGAGGTCGAGATGGTCGACCCGGCGGTGCTGCTCCCGACCGGCAAACACGCCACGCGGTCGATCCTCGCGCTCGCCGGCCGCGAGTTGGACGGCTTTCTCGACGCCGTGCTGGAGCCGACAGAGACCGCGGTCGGGACCGTCGTCCCGCTGTTGCACCCCAGCTATCAGGAGGTGTGGCTGTCGCGGCTCGGCCACACGCGGGCGAGCTACGTCGAGACGCTGGCCGACTGTCTCGACTCGCGGTAGTGGAGCGCGACGGCACACAGCGCGCCGACGGCACCGGCGGCGGCCGCGATGCCGAACGCGATGCGGTAGCCGAGCAGCGTGTACACGCGGGCCCCGCTGATCACGTCGCCCGTCCAGTAGCTGTCGAGGACGTATCCCATCGCGGCGGGGAGCACGGCCGCGCCGAAGTAGCCGATGCTGTTGACGACGCCGGTGACGGTGCCGCCGACGGCCGGCCGGTGGCGCTCCTTCGCGACGGTGAACGCGAGCGCGACTCCGCCGTTGGCGAACAGCGCGAGGAAGAGCGCGGCGCCGACGACCGGGAGGGGCGGCGCGGCGATGAGGAGCGCCTGCGCCGCAGTGAAGGCGAGCGCGGCCGCGACGATGAGGCTCGTTCGCCGCTCCAGTCGGTCCGAGAGCGCGCCGAACGCCGGCGACCCGACCACGAAGCCGACGTTGCCGAGCAGGACGTACGTCGAGGCGGCCGCGACGGAGATACCGTACACGTCGACCAGAAACGGGACGCCCCAGAGGCCGAGCACCGCGAAGTTCCCGCCGAACACGAAGAACAACAGCAGCCCCATCAGCCACGTCTCGGGTTCGCCGAGCACGTGCCGCGTGTTCGCGACCACCTCCGCGAGCGTCGGCGGTGCCGTGTCGCCGCCGTCGGTCGTCGGCTCCGACCGGTCGGCGAGCGTCACCGGCGGCCGGTCCCGGACGAACAGGCCGATTGCGACGGCGGTGACACCACCGACAGCGCCGATACCGAGCAGCACCGTCCGCCACCCGGACGCCTCGATGGCGAGCGCGAGCGGCGTGGTCGCGAGGATGCCGCCGATCCCCGCCGCGGCGCTGGTAAAGCCCGTCATCGTCGCGTACGCCTCCGCGCGAAACCACGCGGCACAGAACCGCAGCGTCGCGACGTACAGCACGCTCCCGCCGAGTCCGACGATTGCCCGCGTGACCGCCGCGGCCGTGAACGTCCCCGCCAGTGCGAAGCCGGCGGTTCCGGCGGTCATGACCCCGAGCCCGACCGTTGCGACCCGTCGCGGGCCGTACCGGTCGACCACCAGCCCCGCCGGCAACTGGAGCGCGGCGTAGATGTAGAAGAAGGAGGCGTGGAGGAAGCCGAGTCCGGCGGCGTTGGCGTCGAACGTCTGAGCGAGGCTGTCGGCGAGCACCGCGGTCGCAGTCCGGTGGAAGTTCACCAACAGAAAGCCCGTCGCGAGCAGCGTCCACATCAGCACGCGACGACGCGAGTGGTTCACACGCGGCCCGTGCGGACGGGGGGATATTGTATCTGGCGAGGGGGGTGTGCTCGGTTGTCGCGGCGGTCGTGTTTAGTTACGCGATGGCTGCCCGAGCGAGCATTGGCGGACGGGTGGGACTGGAAGGGGCTGTGCGTGCGCGGCGGCTGCGCCGCCGCGACCAGTGCGACCGACGAGGACCGCAGCGAGCCCATCGAGTCGAGCGCGCAGGGGCTTCCAAAACCGTCTCCGCTCCTCTCACGGTAACTCAAGGCTTACTAAACAGCACCGTCGCCGGGTGACTGCTCGGATCAACTGTCGACCCGCCCCGAGACTGCTTCGAAAGCCCCTGCCGGCTCGTGGCCTGCGACTCGCTGTGCTCCTCCCTCGCTCGTTACACTCGCTCGGTGCGGTGCTCGTGTCGTCTCGGCTCACGAGCCGGCAGCCCCTTTCAGTCCCACCCGTCCGCAGTTGCTCAGTCAGTCATCGCTCATTTAAACACGACCGTCACCGGTCGCCGTAGTCCCGCTGTTCGACTGCCAAGGTCTCTTTCTCGGCGTCCTGCCACGCCGTGAAGCCGCCGGTCAGGTGTGCCACGTCGGTGTAACCCATCTCGGTCAGTCGTCGCGCCACCAAGGCCGACCGGCCGCCTTCGTTACAGTAGCAGACGAACCGCGTGTCGGGGTGGAAGAAGTCCTTGTAATACTCCGTCTCGGGGTCGGCCCAGAACTCCACCATCCCGCGGGGCGCGTGCTGGTCGTCGGGCACTGCACCCTCGATCCAGCGTTCGCGCACGTCTCGCACGTCCAACACGACCGTCTCCGGATCGTCGCGCTCGGCGTCGAGTTCGTCGACGGTCACGGATTCGATCTTGGCATCTGCTTCCGCCGCGAGGTCCCACGCGCGCTCGTCGAGTTCGAACGCGGGGTCGTCCTGCTCGCTCATGGTGGGACCCTGTAGTCCCCACCGGTTAGTCCTATGGGCACCGACCCCGGCGGTGTTCAGATAGGCGATGGCTGCCTGAGCACGGGCGGTCGGGTGGGACTGGAAGGGGGCGGGGACTTCCAAGCTCGTCACACTGGCTGTGCCGGCTCATCCAATCTTATCTAAACATTACCCCGATCCCCGACACGGAGGAGAGACACGCCAGCACCACGCGGCGACCGACAGGGTTTCGGTGCGCCCGCACTTGGACGCAAGCAGATGAGCAAGGACTACATCGAGGTCCGAGGGGCCGAGGAACACAACCTCAAGGACATCGACGTCCGGGTTCCCCGCGAGGAGTTCACCGTCGTCACCGGCCTCTCGGGGTCGGGCAAATCCTCGCTCGCGTTCGAGACCATCTACGCCGAGGGACAGCGCCGCTACATCGAGTCGCTGTCCGCGTACGCCCGCAACTTCCTCGGGCAGATGGACAAGCCGCAGGTCGAGAACGTCGAGGGGCTGTCGCCCGCGATCTCCATCGACCAGAAGAACGCCGCCAACAACCCCCGGTCGACCGTCGGCACCGTCACCGAACTCCACGACTATCTCCGCCTGCTGTACGCTCGGGTCGGCCACCCACACTGTCCGGAGTGTGGCCGCCCGGTCGGCGAGCAGTCGGCACAGAACATGGTCTCGCGCGTGCTGGAACTCCCGGAGGGGACGCGCGCGAAGCTCGCGGCACCGGTCGTCCGCGACCAGAAGGGAGCCTTCGAGGAGCTGTTCGACGACCTCGCGAGCGAGGGGTACGCCCGCGTCGAGGTGGACGGCGAGGAGTACGACCTCGCGACCGAGCGCCCCGACCTCGACGAGAACTACAACCACACCGTCGACGTGGTGGTCGACCGCGTGAAGGTCACGGAGGACGCCCGCTCGCGCATCACCGACTCGGTGGAGACGGCGCTGGAGGAGGCCGACGGCGCGCTGAAGGTCATCCTGCCCGACCCGCCGGCCGACGCTGACATCGGCGGCCGCGAGACGCGCTCGACGGGCGATCTCGCCGGCTCCGGCGACGACCGCCTCGTCGTCACTTTCTCGGAGGAACTCGCCTGCACGTACTGCGGCATCGACCTGCCCGAGATCGAGACGCGCTCCTTCTCGTTCAACTCCCCGCACGGCGCGTGCCCGGAGTGTGAGGGCATCGGCGAGACGAAGGAGGTCGACGAGACGCTCGTCGTGACCGATCCCTCACAACCCATCAAGGACGTGTTCGAGCCGTGGTCGTACTCGCGGTCGTACTACCGGACGCGACTCGACTCCGTCGCGGCACACTTCGACGTGAGCGTCGACACCCCGTTCGAGGAGTTGGACGCCGACACGCGGGAGGCGTTCCTCTACGGCACCGATAGGTCAGTCGTCTTCCAGCGGCAGACGAAGAACGGCACGCGCCGAAAGCAGAAGCAGTTCGAGGGCGTCATCCCGAATCTCGACCGCCGCTACATCGAGACGGACTCAGAGAGCACCCGCGACCACATCGAGAAGTACATGGCGACGACGACCTGTCCCGACTGCGAGGGGACGCGCCTCCGCCCGGAGTCGCGGGCCGTGCTCGTCGCCGACACGCCCATCACCGACGTGAACCGGATGTCCATCGGCGACGCACTCGAACACTTCGAGGGGCTGGAAGCCGACCTCTCCGAGCGTGAACGCACCATCGCCGAGGAGATATGCAAGGAGATCCGCGCGCGACTCGGCTTCATGGAGGAGGTGGGCTTGGAGTATCTGACGCTCGACCGCGAGGCGTCGACGCTCTCGGGCGGCGAGAGCCAGCGCATCCGGCTGGCGACGCAGGTCGGCTCCGGACTCGTCGGCGTGCTGTACGTGCTCGACGAGCCGTCCATCGGGCTCCACCAGCGCGACAACGACAAACTGCTCGACACGCTGGAGGGACTGCGCGATCTGGGCAACACGCTGCTCGTCGTCGAGCACGACGAGGAGACGATGTGGCGAGCCGACAACGTCATCGACATGGGACCGGGACCGGGTAAGCGCGGCGGCGACATCGTCGCACACGGCGACGTGAAGACGGTGATGGACACCGACGGGTCGGTCACGGGCGAGTATCTCGCGGGCCGGAAGGCGATTCCGGTGCCAGAGGGCCGGAAGGCGATCCCGGTGCCCGAAGAGCGCCGTGAGCCAGAGGGGCATCTGACGATTCGCGGGGCGCGCCAGCACAATCTCGACGACCTCGACGTGGCGTTCCCGCTCGGCTGTTTCACGGCGATCACCGGGGTGTCCGGCTCCGGCAAGTCGACGCTTCTCCACGAGATACTGTACAAGGGGCTTCGCAAGCGGATGAACGACACCGACGTGTACCCCGGCGAACACGACGACATCGAGGGGATCGATCGGATAGAGAGCGTCCGGCTCATCGACCAGTCGCCGATCGGTCGCACCCCCCGCTCGAATCCGGCGACGTACACCGGCGTCTTCGACCACATCCGGGAGCTGTTCGCGGAGACGAAGCTCGCCAAACAGCGCGGCTACGAGCGGGGTCGTTTCTCCTTCAACGTGAAGGGCGGTCGCTGTGAGGCCTGTGGCGGCCAGGGCACCGTGAAGATAGACATGAACTTCCTGTCGGACGTGTACGTCCCCTGCGAGGAGTGTGACGGCGCGCGCTACAACGACGAGACGCTGGACGTGACGTACAAGGGCGCGACCATCTCCGACGTGCTCGACATGGAGGTGGACGAGGCGTACGACTTCTTCGAGTCACACACCGGTCTCCGCCGCCGGCTCCAACTGCTGAAGGACGTCGGTCTCGGCTACATGCGGCTCGGCCAGCCGTCAACGACGCTGTCGGGCGGCGAGGCCCAGCGCGTGAAACTCGCCGAGGAACTCGGCAAGAAAGACAGCGGCGAGGCGCTGTACCTGCTCGACGAACCGACCACGGGCCTCCACTCGGCGGACGAGCGCAAGCTCATCGACGTGCTCCAGCGACTCACCGACGAGGGGAACACCGTCGCCGTCGTCGAACACGAACTCGACCTCGTGAAGAACGCGGACCACATCGTCGATCTTGGTCCCGAGGGCGGGGAAGACGGCGGCTCCATCGTGGCCGAGGGAACACCCGAAGAGGTCGCCCGAACCGACGCGTCACACACCGGTCGGTATCTGCGTGACCTGTTGCCGGCCGTCGAGCTGGACGGGCCGCGTGCCGACAGCCGCCGCCACAAGTACAAACAGGAGGCGGCCGAGACGCCCGCGGCGGACGACTGACCGCTGTTCGCGTCACTCTCGTGAATACTCCGTAGCCGTGAACATTTGCGTCCCGATCTCCGTGAGAATCCGGTTTTCAACCTTCTTGATGTGTTCCCCGACCGTCGAGCGGTGGAGACCGAGGTGGTCGGCGAGATCACTGACCGTCACCGACGCGTCGTCGTCGTAGTAGCCGAGTTCGAGTGCGGCTTCGTACACGGCGGTCTGTTTCTCGGTGAGCTTGGTTTGGAGCGTCGCCAGCTGCATCGATTTCCCATCCGTAATCGTGGCGACATCGACGCTCCGACAGAGGTCGACGTTGTTTCCGTGCTCTTTGATAAGCTCCACGAGGTCGCGAACCTGTGGCTTCTGTTCGCTGTATATCGTCCAGTTCTCGATGCCTTGTGTGACCGAGACCGTCGAGTGCTGATAACACTCGGTCTGGTGAATCAGACTCAGAATGCTGGGGTTTTCTTCCTGATAGGCTAACTCGCTCGTAAAGTACGTCGGAGCCTCGGGATCGGTGTCCGAGATTCGGTCGAACGAGACCGTACCGTCGTGCTCCCGAAAGTCACCGGCGAAGGCGTCGACTGCCTCGGGCGGCCCGTGAACGCGAAGGAGCCGCTTTTCGTGGCTCTCCCCGAGCCGAAGCTTGGAGAGGTTCCCCACGGTTATGGACGGATGGTCGATGCAGGTATCCGACACTGGACACCCGCGATGCCGGACGGCCAGTTCGGTACCCCACATAGCCTGAATACGGCAATCGTTACCATTGTGAGTGGTGGAACGAGAAACGATTGCTGGTAGCCGGGCCGGATATATCTGGCTAAACGCGTATACTACTCTATTTACATCAGTAGATGTATGCGAGATGTTGACAGAGAGGCGTTAGAAGGATCGAAAATCGACCGGCGGACGGCGACGAAGCTGTTCGGCGCGGCCGGCTTGGCCGGAGCAACCGGTCTGGCCGGCTGTCTCGGTGGGGACGGTGATTCGACCTCCGACGGGACCGATAGCGACGACGGTGGCGGTGACGCGTCGGGTGGCGGCAAAATCGAGGCGGGCTGGGCGTTCGACTCCGTCGAGGTGCTCGACCCGCATTACGTCGACCTCTGGCAACAGATCACCGTCTTCTCGAACATTTTCTCCGGACTCACGAAGCTGAACCGTGACGGAGAGATCGTCGGCGATCTGGCGACCGACTGGACCCTCCCGGACGACACCACCTACGAGTTCACGCTTCGGGAGGGCGTGACCTTCCACAACGGGGACACGCTCGACGCGTCGGCTGTCAAGTGGTCGATGGAGCGACTCATGGGGCTGGATGACTCGCCCCACGTCGGGAAGGTCGCGCCGGTGGAGAGCATCGAGACACCGGAGCCGACGTTGCTCCGGATTACCCTCGCGGAACCCAACGCACCGTTCATCACCTTCCTGACGCGGGGTCCCGGTCGGGCCGGTACCATCGTGAACAAGACCGCCGTGGAGGACGACCCCGAGGCGTACAAACGCCACCCTGTCGGCTCCGGTCCCTTCGAGCTGACCAGCCGGAAGTCGGGCGAGTCGCTCACGCTCGAAGCGTTCGACGACTACTACGAGACCGACGCGGACGGAAACAGCCTTCCGTATCTCGACGAGATTACGGTCAACCTCATCCCGGAGCCGTCGACGATGTGGAGTGCCATCTCGACGGGCGGAATCCAGTACACGGACGAGATACCGCCACAGAACGCCAAACAGGGAGCCGGCGGCGTCGAGGTAACCGGTGCGAACGCCGGTGAGTGGTCGTGTCTCTCGATGCTGTGTAACGACCCCGCCTCCGAGGAGTGGACCGACCGACAGTCGTACGCCAGCGGGAACGACGAACCCACGGACTACTGGGAGGGAAAGGAGATTCCGACGACGGATGTCCGGGTCCGGCGTGCGGTGGCGAAGGCAATCGACCGCGAGGAGTTGGTAAGCAAGGCGTACTTCGGATACGCCGAGCCGGCTCGCTCGATGATCAATCCGGCCATCGCGTGGGCGCACGACGAACAACCGGAAAACGCACAGATGTACGACCCCGACGGAGCGAAACAGCTCCTCGACGAGGCCGGCTACACCGGCGACTCCCGGTTCTCGGGGCGAATCCTCGGCACCCCGACGGACAAGCGGGTGATGACCGTCCTACAACAGCAGCTCGGACAGGTCGGCATCGAGGTGGAGCTCGACATCCAACAGGAGTCGTCGTTCTGGGACAACATCTACCGGTACAACCATATGTTCCAAATCTACGGCGGTGGCGGCGACATCGACCCGTGGATGTCGTGGTGGAAGCAGCTACGGACGCCGATGGCCGAAGGCTCCTCTGGCGCGTGGCAGAAGAACCTCTACTCGAACGAGGAGTTCGACGAACTCCTCCGACAGTCGTTCATCACGCCCGACAAGCAGGCGCGCCGTGAGTTGGTCAAGCAGGCCGAGCAGGTGTTCCTCGAAGACGCGCCGTTCGCGATGACGACGTTCCCGCTCACGCCGAAGGGGCGCGCGTCCACGCTGAAGAACGTCGGCAATCAGGTGGGGCTGAGCAACTTCCACCGGGCACACGTAGACGAGTAAGCCGGATGACACCGAACGCTTCGCCGACCAGTAATCGCGGGTCGTGGAGGCACGAATGGGGCTGAAACGATACGTCGCCAAGCGAGTCGCACACGCGGCCGTAGTCATCTACATCGTGGCGACCGTCGTGTTCTTCGCCGTCCGGGCGATTCCCGGTGACCCGGCCAGGGTGTTGCTCGGCGGCGATGCCAACGCGGATGCGATTGCCGCGCTGCGCGAAGACATGGGTCTGAACCAGCCGCTGTACGTCCAGTATCTCCGCTGGCTCGGAGACCTCGTCCGCGGGGATTTCGGACAGTCAGTGTTCAACGACCAGCCGGTGTTGGATATGCTCCTCGGGGTCGCCGAGCCGACGGCCAGCATCGCCGCACTCGGAATGGTGATCGCTATCCTCATCGCGCTGCCTGCCGGCATCGTGAGCTCGGTGAAACGGTATCAGTGGGAGGATTACGTGGCGACGGCGGTTTCGTTCGTCGGCATCAGCATGCCCGGCTTCTGGATCGGTATCGTGCTCCTGCTAGTGTTCTCGGCGCGACTCGGACTCGTTCCGGCGTTCGGCTACGTCTCGATCAGCGAAGGGATCGTTCCGTGGTTCAAACACATCATCCTCCCTGCCATCGCTGTCGGGCTCCCGTACGGTGGTATCCTGATGCGGATGACGCGCTCGTCGATGATGGACGTGCTCAACGAAGACTACATGCGAACGGCTCGTGCGAAGGGGCTTTCCAACCGGCTCGTCCTTTTCAAACACGGGCTTCAGAACGCGCTGATACCGATCATCACCATCGCGGGTATCCTCCTTGGCGTGCTCCTCGGCGGTGTCGTCGCCGTCGAGGTGGTGTTCGGTATTCAGGGACTCGGTCGACTGCTCATCGCCTCGATCGAACGCCGCGACTTCCCGGTCATTCAGGGGGCGGTCATCATCATCTCGTTCATCTTCGTGGCGATGAACCTCCTCGTGGACATCCTGTACACGTCGATCAATCCGCGCATCAAGTACGGGGGTGGTGAGTGATGTCGGTCGCTGACCGCGTCCGTGAACGCCTCGCAACCGAAGAGGGGAGCCGTGTTCTCGGCATTCGCTCCGACCTGCTCGACCGCTTGGTGAAGACGATCCGTCTCGACTTGCGGGCGAAGATCGGCTTCACCATCGTCGTCCTGTTCGGACTCTCGGCGGTGTTCGCGCCGATGCTCGCGCCACACGACCCGATGGCGCAGGCGTTCGGAATGCTCCAGTCGCCGAACCCGTCGAGCGCGAACCCGCTGGGGACGGATTCGTTCGGCCGGGACCTGCTCTCCCGTCTCATGTACGGGGCCCGCATCAGCCTCGCCGTGGGTCTCGGCGCGGTGACGTTCGGTGCCCTCGTCGGCATTCTCATCGGCCTGTTCGCCGGCTACTACGGCGGCTGGCTCGATGACCTCCTGATGCGGGCGGTGGACGTGATGTGGGCGTTCCCGTGGCTGTTGATCGCCATCATCCTCGTCGCCATCTTTGGACAGGGATTCTGGAACGTCATGTTCGCCGTTGGCTTCGCGTACATCGACGACTTCGCCCGGCTCGCTCGGGGAGAAGTGTTGTCGGTCCGCGAGGAGGAGTACACGCTCGCCGCCGAGAGCATCGGACTCTCCGACACCGAGATCATCTTCGAGGAGGTGTTCCCGAACACGGTCGCCCCGCTCATCGTGCAGTTCACCGTGTTCACGGCGCGGGCCATCCTCGCGGAGAGCACCCTCTCGTTTCTCGGACTCGGCGTGAAGCCGACGACGCCGACGTGGGGGGCCCTGCTCGGACAGGGGCGCGGCTTCATCACGCAGGCGTGGTGGATTTCAATCATTCCAGGTATCGCCATCATGATCACCGTCCTCGGTATCAATCTGTTCGGGGACGCCCTTCGTGACGCGTTCGACGTCAAGGAGACCGAAACATGACACCGAGGACACCCACACAGGGTTCGACACGGGAGGAACCGCTACTCGAGGTCGAGAACCTGCGGACCAGTTTCCCGACGGATCGGGGCGACGTGACTGCCGTCGACGGTATCTCCTTTGGCGTCGACACCGGCGAGATATTCGGTATCGTCGGAGAGTCCGGTTCGGGGAAGTCGGTGACTGCGCTGTCGATTCTCGGGCTAGCCGCCGACGGGGAGGTCGAGGCCGACGCGATCCGCTTCCGCGGTGAAGAGCTCTCGACAAGAGAGATGTCGGCGGTTCGTGGTGGGGAAATAAGCATGATCTTCCAAGACCCGATGAGCAGCCTTAACCCCGTGATGACCGTCGGCGAACAGATCGCCGAGGTCGTCAGACACCACGGGGAGGTCGGCGAATCGACGGGAATTCTCTCGGAGCTTCGCCGCAAGTACGTCACCGGGACCAGCGATTCGAGCCGGTCGTGGCAGCGCGCCGTCGAGCTGCTCGATACCGTCGGCATCCCCGACCCGGAACAGCGGGCGAACGAGTACCCCCACCAGCTTTCAGGTGGGATGAAACAGCGGGTGATGATCGCACAGGCGCTGGCGGGCGATCCGTCGCTCATCATCGCCGACGAGCCGACGACGGCACTCGACGTGACCATCGAGGCACAGATACTCAACGAACTGTTCGAACTCCGTGACGAGTTCGGCGTCTCTATCGTGCTCATCACACACGACCTCGCGGTCGTGCGGGAGACGTGTGACCGCGTCGCCGTTATGTACGCCGGCGAACTCATGGAGACGGCCCGGACGGAGACGCTGTTCGATGAACCGACGCATCCGTACACGAAGGGGTTGTTGCGCAGTATCCCGCGAGTGGACGACGACCGCGAGTGGTTGAACGCCATCGACGGGACGGTTCCCGACCCGTTCAACAGGCCGAGCGGCTGTCCGTTCCGTGATCGGTGTGACGCCGCGTTCGAGTTGTGCTCGGAGCCATTGGATCGATACGATGCGACCGGCACGGACCACGAGGTGCGGTGCCACCTCCAGCACGACGCTGTCGATATCGACGACGGCGAGCCGGTCGTCGAGGGGTCGCTCCACTCACGGCTCGACGGGACCGAGACGGAGCCGCTTGACGAGCGGTCAGGCGTCGTCGAACCCGGAGGTGAGCGACAGTGACCGACGGGTCCGATCCGCTGTTGGTCGCCGAGGATGTCAAAAAACATTTTACGGTCGAACAGGGGATGCTCGACCGGCTGTTCAGCGACAGCGAGGTGGTGCATGCCGTCGACGGTGTCTCGCTCGAAGTCGCCACGGAGGAGACACTGGGCGTAGTCGGCGAATCCGGCTGTGGGAAGTCGACGCTCGGTCGAACGCTCGCGCGCCTACACGACCCGACCGAAGGCGTCATCCGGTTCGATGGCGAGGACATCTCGTCGCTCTCGGGAGCCCGGCTGAAGGAGCTGCGGAAGGATGTCCAGATGATATTTCAGGACCCGCTCTCGTCGCTCAATCCCCGGAAAGCGGTCGGCGAAATCGTCGGGAAGCCGCTGGAGGTACATGACATCGCGACGGGCGAGGAAAAGACCGCCCGCGTCCGGGAATTGTTCGAGGAGGTCGGCCTGAACCCGGATACACGACACCGATACCCCCACGAGTTCTCCGGGGGGCAGCGCCAGCGTATCGGTATCGCCCGCGCGCTGGCTGTCGAGCCGAAGCTCATCATCGCCGACGAGCCGGTGTCCGCGCTCGACGTGAGCGTTCAGGCGCAGATCATCAATCTGATGAAGCGGCTCCAAGCGGAGTACCAGCTCTCGTACGTGTTCATCGCCCACGACCTGAGCGTGGTGAAACACGTCAGCGACCGCGTCGCCGTGATGTATCTCGGCGAAGTGGTCGAGACGGGACCCACCGACGATATCTTCGAGCGTCCGGAACACCCGTACACGCGGTCGTTACTGCACGCGATCCCGAGCGTGGAGGGGGAGACCGGCCGTCGTGAGATACTGCTCGAAGGGAATCCACCGAGTCCGATAGACCCGCCGACGGGCTGTCGGTTCCACACCCGGTGTCCGGAGTACATCGACGGCGAGTGTGCGAAGGTCGACCCCGAGTTGACTGCCGTAGACGGGGCGGACACGTCGGCTCCTGCCCACCGTGTCGCGTGCCACTGGCTGGAGCACGACTCCTCGGAACGTGCCGCGCAAAGCCCATTCGACCGTGACGAACGCGGCGACGGAGCGGTCGACACCGGACTGACCGACGACTGAGGAGCGACGTGCGCGACTGACCGACCGAATAAATTTCCGTGACGCCGGCCGAACATGTTACCCTTAGTCTACGTCTGCAGAGTCTACGTACTACACGTATGCGCCGAGCGAGCGACGTGGACATCGTGGTAGCGACCGACGGGAGCGAGGCCGCGAGTCGCGGCGTCGACCACGCACTCGCCATCGCGGAGACGTGGGACGCCACCGTCCACGCGCTCACCGTCATGCCAGTCCCCGACGGCTGCGCGACTGCGCTGCCATCGGCCGGTCGTGATCGATCCGACCGTCGCGGACAGGCGCTCGTCCTGTCGGTCGCCGCGCGGGCCCTCGACCGCGACCTGTGTGCCGAGACCGCAGTCAGATACGGCCGCCCGCACCGCGTCATCGCGTCCTACGCCGACGAGGTGGACGCCAACCTCATCGTGTTGGGCGGTCGCGAGGACGCCGACTATCAGGGGTCGATGGCGAGTCGGGTCGCGACGGCCACGGACCGGAACGTCGCGCCGATGTGAGATTATTCCTGCTCGAAAGAAATTAAATATAGTCGGGCGTACAGCCCGCGCATGCTACTCGTGGTCACCTACTCGCGGGCGGCCCGAACGACGCTACGAAACATCTGTCGCGCGCACGAGGAGAGCGTCGTCCGGCGGTTCGGCCGCGCGGCGCTGCTGGCGGCGACGGACCACGGCGCGTTCCTCGCCTGTCGGCTCCGCGAACGTCATCCGGACGCGGTGCAGGTCGAGCGAACCGCGCCGTTCAACGAGTTCACCGACGTGCCCGACAGGGTGCGCGAGGCCGCGGTCGCCTACGAGCGAGAGGCGACGAAACACACGCCTTACGCTCGGTTCGCGACCGGCACGGACCACCCGGATCCCGACCGCCTCCGCGACCGACCGCTCGACGCGTGAGGCTCCGGTTGGCAGACTGCGACCGATGCGGCAGGGCGGTCGACTGCCGTGACGCGGCGCTTGACCCCGCTCGCGTGCTCGCGGCCGTCCGCGACCCGCACGACGACCGGGTGCGGTGTCCACGCGCCGCGCCGGTCCACGACCACGTCGGGTTCGTCGCCGCGGACGCGACGCTGAACCGACGAGCGGCGGCGGCAGCCATCGCACGCTCGCGGGGGTTACGTGCACCCGAAGCGGACGCCCTCGCGGCGGCACGGGAGAAACTGACCACAATCGAGGCGACGACGACCGACCTCCGGCCCGCGCGCGAACAGGCAGCAGCGACGGCCGGCGAGCGCGAACGACTCCGAGAGCGGGTCGCACGGCTTCGCGGCGAGGTGCAGGCCCGACGCGAGGCCGGACTCGACGCCGAGGAGACGACCGAACGGTTCCGGGCGGCGGCGCGTGAACTGTCCGAGGCGGCGACGGCGGAGGCGGCCGCGACCGAGCAGCTCGACCGCGAGCGGGCACGGGTTCGCGACCGGTACGACGCCCGTGAGCGTCGGCTGGCGCTGGAAGACGAGATCGGCAATCTCGAACGCTCGGCGCGAGCGTCGCTGGCGGATGCCGTCCGACCGCGCATCAAGCAGGCGCTCAGCGCGCTCGGCGCTGACTCCGACGACCCACCGACTCACGAGTGGCTGCTCGCGGCCGCGCGGGTCGCCGTCGTCGCCGCACCGGTGGTGGTGACGGCGGGCCCCTTCGACGCGAGCGAGGCGGCCCAGTGGCTCGACGTCCCGGTCGTCCGGCTGTAGTTTTTGTAGGAGGCCGCGACCACCGACGGCATGGTGACGCTTACGACACGCACCTGTCGGGAGCGCGGCGTCACGCTCGTCGCATGTCGACTAAACAACGACGGGCCGGAGCCGCGGGTCGCACGCGTCGCGAGTCAGATGGACCCGCCCGGAACTGCGCCGCCGCGACACGCAGGCGAGGACGCAACCCTTCGGGTGGCCCTTCCCGAAAACGCGGTCGTCGGGACGGGATTTGCGACGCCCGCCGAACCGTCCGAGCCACCGGCGCGACTGATCGAGACGGAGCGACCGACCGAAGAGCAGAGCGACGCCGACGTCGTCGCAGGGTTGTCCGATCCGCGACCGCCGCACGACGCCGTGGTAGCCGGGTCGCCAGAGGCCGAGCCGCCGACCGACGACGGCACGCCCGCACTGGAGGCACGGTTCGCCGACAGCGAAACCCGCATCGAGCGGCTGGCAGCGGTCGCGGCGGCGACGACGGTGCCGGCGGCCACGCGGGCGCTCGCCGACGAAGGGGGCCTCGCGGCCGTCGAAGCGTTGAACGCACAGGTGGCGAAGGACCGGGAGCGGCTTCTGGCTGTCGCGGATCGGGCGCTGACGCTGGCCGGGCGAGCCGAGGCCGCCGAGCCACCGATGGACGCGCTGGAGCGGCTGTCGTGATACTCGCCGTCATCGGCGGGAAGGGCGGCGTCGGGAAGTCGACGGTCGCGTTCGAGTTGGCGGCAGCACTCGACGCGGTGTGTGTCGACGGCGACCTCGGGATGGCGGATCTCCCGTCGCGGTGTGGGCCGGACCTCCACGACGTGCTCGCCGGTCGCGCAACACCGATAGAAGCGGTCGACGAGTCCGGACCCGTCGACCTGCTCCCGTGCGGGCGGACGCTCGCGGGGGCGCGGGGCTGTGAGCCGACGGCGCTCTCAGCGGTGCTGGAGACGGTCGCGGCGGAGTACGACCGCGCTGTCGTCGACTGTCCCGCGGGCCTCGGGCGAGATTCGGGCGCGGCGCTGGCGGCCGCCGACGCGTGTCTCGTCGTCACAACGCGCGAGCGGGCGGCGCTGTCGGACGCGCTCCGCGCCCGCGAACTGGCGCGGACGCTCGATGCCGGGCTCGTCGCGGTCGTCGTCAACTTCGCGTCCGATCCGGGAGCTGTGCGAGAAAAGTTCGGCGCGCCGGCGGTCGCGCTGCCGGAATCGGCGGCGATAGCGCGCGCGACTCGACACGGACTCACGCTCGGCGAGATTGCACCCGACAGTGCGGTGACGGCGCGGATCGACGAGTTGGCGACGCTCGTTCAGCGGTCGGTTAGCTCGGTGTAGGTTGCCCGGAGCGTTACGGGCGTCACGTCTGCGACGGCGGCGGCGCGCTTCTGCGTGAGCGTCTCACCCGTCTCGTCGGCGGCGGTGTAGAGACACGCCGCGGCGACCCCGGCGGGGTTGCGCCCGACGGTGAGCCCCTCCTCGTCCGCGCGCTCGGTGAGCTCGCGAGCGCGCGTCTCGACGGGCCGCGGCAGGTCGAGTTCCGAGGCGAACCGGGCGAGATACTCCTCCGGGTGGACCGGTCCCGTAGGGAGTCCGAGTTCGCGGTTGAGCGCGTCGTAGGCGGTGCGGAGTTCGGCGGTCGTCGCCTTCGCGCGGTCGGCGACCTCCTCGACGGTGCGGGCGACGCCGTTGACCCGACAGATGGCGTACACCGTCGCCGCGGCGAACCCCTCCAGCGACCGCCCCCGCAGCAGGTCCGCCTCCTGTGCGGAGTCGAACAGGACGCAAGCCTGCTCGCGGATCGGCTCGCCGAGTTCGAGGTCGGCGATCAGCCGTCGGATCTCGGTGAACGAGTACACCTGATTCCGGTCGCGCTTGGTGCCGATGCGAGCGCGCTTGTGCTGTCGCCGCATCCGATTCACGCGGCGACGTTTCCGCCCTTTCAGTCGGGTCGAGCGGCCGATCTCCGTCGAGAGGCCGCGGTCGTGCCGCGAGCGGGTCAGGGGCGCGCCCGTCCGCTTGGGGTTCCGGTCGTCGTCCTCGAAGGAGCGCCACTCCGGCCCGCGGTCGATGGCGTCCTCGCTGACGACGAGGCCACAGCGCCGGCAGACCCGCTCGGTTCCTTCGGTGGTCACGCTTCCGTCACACTCCGGGCACGTCGTCTGGGTCGTGCTCATACCCGAAACTCGGTCGCGAAAGGGGTTAAAAACGGAGTCGGTTCGGGTGGAAACAACCCTCGATCCGCCGAGACTACCTACCGGTCACCGGTAGGTTCGGCCGTGGTTTCCTGCGATGTTCAGATATCCGGTCGTCGCTCGGCCAAGAAACCGTGTGGCTGGGACTGAAAGGGGCCGGGCGCTACGGGAAGCACGACGACGACAAGGACCGCACCGCGAGCGACGCGAGCGGGCGGACCGCAGCGAGGCGCGCGAGGCGAGCGCGCGGGGGCTTTCTCCACTCTGTTGCTGGCTCCTCTGACTGAATCTCCCTGCTGAGCACTGCCGTAGTTTTCGAGGCAAAATTATTTAATAAAGCATGGATACACATTCAGTGTGAGTCTTGACGACATCGCCGCCGGAGTGGAGGTGACCACCGAGCAGCGCGAGCGCGGCGTGGCCGTCCGCGACGAGGTGGACGCACCGCTGGCCGAGCGACTCGCCCCGTTCGCGGAGGAGTTTCCGTGTACGCCCGCGGCTGCAGCGACGGTCGTCGACGCCTATGCTGGGGGCGCGAGCGTCGGCGAGGCAGCACGCGGGGCGAACGTCGCCTCCGCCACGGCCGCGAAGACGCTCCACCGGCTCGGCGAGGACGTGTCACCGTTCGCCCCGACGGGCCGTGAGGTGGTCCGCGACTGGCTGAACGCGCGGCTCTCGCGCGCGGAGGCGAAGGAGCTGACTGGGACGGACGACGACGAGTTCGCGCTCGCGGTGTACATCGAGACGCACGACCCCATCCCGAGCGCCGAGGAGGCGCTGGCCGGCGCGCTCGCCGTCGACCGCGACGACCCGCTCGCGGACGCCCGCTCCGACCTCGACGACCTGTTATAGTGGGAGCAAGCCGTCGTCGAACGACCGCTCGATAGTCACGTCAAAGACCGTCTCCACGACGCTTGCGACGCCGGCCGTGAACGGGCCGTTACCGGCGTCTGCAATCGGCGTGTCACCGGTGGGAGTGTCGTCCGTCGGAACCGCGACATCGGCGAAGTCGGCGTCCTCGGTTCGCGTCGCGACGACCGCATCCACCTCGGTCCCGATATCTGTCAGCCGGTCTCGCGTCCGCGCGGTTCCGCCGGCACCGCGACCGGTGTCCGGCGCGACGACCACGATTCGGTCGCCTGCGTCCACCGCCGCGACCGACTGGTTCGCCGCGACCGGCGGCACGTCGAGCAGGACGGCGTCGGCCCGCTCGCGGGCGCTCGCGACCAGCGACGCGAGTCGCTGTGCGGCCTCCGGCGTCTTCGCGTGCGCCACCCGTTCGAACGGGGCGCGAGCCGGCACACATTCGGCGGTGCCCGAACCGGCCGTCGCAACCTCGTAACAGCCCGCCGCGAGTGGGCGCTGTTCGGTGACGAGCCGGGTCACGTCGGTGTCGATGCGTCCTTCAACGTGGCCGGCGAGTCCCTGCGTCGCGTACGCGGCGTCGAGCACGAGCGCGTCGTCGCCCTCGCTCGCGAGCAGCGCCGCCGCTTCGAGACAGAGCCGGGTCGTTCCAGCGCCGCCGGTCGCGCCGACGAACGCCGCCGTCGGTGTCGTCATAGTTGGTTTGTTCTCGTTACCCCTGAAAAGAATTCGCTTCGGTGTTTTTGTACCAACCGCAAATCTGTGTTAATAATCTTGTCTGTGGTTTTATATGAGCTCGGCGCTCCACAAGTACTGTTCCACGGTCACATTACCCGTGGCAGATCGGCCTCTTCACCGCCGCGCCGCTGAACGTCGAACGAGCCACCGGGTCACCGGTGAATCCGCTCGTCCTGAAGGCGACCGGAAAGGGCGACGACGGCCAAGAGCGAGGTGAGGACTGACGCCGGCTCTCCTCGTCGCCCACCGCGCGTCAGACCCGGTCCGAGATGGCGGCCGCCACCTCGTCGAGTTCCTCGTCCGAGGGGTCCGGCGGCGTGCCGGCGACGGCGTGAACCGGGCTGCCGTCGTCGTCCTCGAACCGCGGGATGATGTGGCCGTGGACGTGGGGGATCTCTTGGCCGGCCGCGGGACCGTTGTTGAACGCGACGTTGGAGGCGTCCGCGCCGACGGCCTCCTCCACGACCCCCACGAGTTCGTGAAGCGTCTCGTAGAGCGCGTGGGCCGAGGGACCGTCCAGTTCTTGCAGGTGCCGGTAGTGTTCCTTCGGGACGACGAGCGTGTGGCCGCGCGCGAGCGGGTTCGCGTCGAGGAACGCGAGCGCGCCGTCGGTCTCGTGGATGGTTCTGGACGGTATCTCGCCGTCGACGATGCGACAGAAGATGCAGTCGGTGTCGGAGTCGGCCATATTAGTTCTACCCGATACCACGATTGGACGGCAGTCGTCAAGTCCGTTTCCCCGGTTAGGACGGCGGTGTTTAGTAAACTCTTGAGTTGTGGTGACCGGAGCAGCGAGGGCTTGGAAGCCCCTGCACGCTCGACTCGATGGGCTCGCTGCGGTCCTCTCGCTCGCGGTGCGGTCCTTACATCGCCAGTCGTCGTCGAGCGCGAGGCCGGCTCCGCCGGCCTCGACTGGTCGCGGCGGCGCAGCCGCCGCGCACGCACAGCCCCTTCCAGTCCCACCCCGACCGGTTCTTTCGCCTGCAATCGCGTAACTAAACACTACCACAGCGACGGCCCGGAAGTTTACAAACGAGGCCGGGCCACACAGGGTGTGTCCTCCGACTACGATATCGGCGGCGTCGACCTAACCGACTCCTCGTACACGGTCGTTCAGTCGCTGATACGCAACAAGTATCGTGCGACCGACGCGTCGGGCGATGTCGTCCTCCGCGGGAAACAGAAGATGTTCAAGCTGAAAGAGGAGTTCCCGTTCACCGACGCCGACGGCAACGACGCGTTCACGGTGAAGGCCGGCGGCATCATCGACGTCGCGGGCGACTACGCGCTCGTCGACGCGGCCACCGGCGAGGAACTGGTTATCCTCGACAGCACAAGTACGAGATAACCGACGTGGACGGCAATCACGTCGGCACCATCGCGGGGAAGTTCTCCCTCCGCGACACCTACGAGATCAGCATCGACGACGCCGAGCAGGTGCCGACCGAAC
This sequence comes from Halobacteriales archaeon QH_7_66_36, assembly GCA_003021175.1. Classification (GTDB taxonomy): domain Archaea; phylum Halobacteriota; class Halobacteria; order Halobacteriales; family Haloarculaceae; genus Halosegnis. Next base: position 44,068 of record PXQV01000018.1, read on the forward strand.
CGGTAGTCGCCGCTGCGATGGTCATCGACGCCATCCAAGGCAACTGAGCGGCGACTACCGAGACGCCGCCACCGGTGGATGGTGGCGTCGGCTCAGAACTCGTACGTCACCGTCGGCCCGCCGCATTCGGGACACGGCGACTGCGTACACTCGAGATTTCGGCCACACCGGCGACACTCACAGTGTGTCTGCTCTTGGGTGTCGCCGATGAGCCTCGCCAGCCGTTTGCGGACGCTCATTCCATCCTCCTTACAGGGGGTGGCTCGCGCATCGCGAATAAGCGTTCGGGAGAGTTTCATTATCCTCCATATTCGTGCACTTTGCCGGCGGGCGACGGTCCGAGCCGTCTTGGCGACACTCGACCCGAAACGGCGCGGGTCACACGTCCTCGGGGAGCCAGCCGCCGTCCACCTCGACGTTCTCGCCGGAGACGTAACTCGCCGCCTCGGTGCAGAAGAACAGCGCGGGCGCGACCAGATCATCGAAGCGTGCCCACCGGCCTCGCGGCGCGTCGTCGGGGAACTCGTCGGAACTCTCGACCACGTACGGGGAGACGGCGTTGACGGTGACGCCGTCGTCCTGCGTGTCGGCGGCGAGCATCCGCGTGAACATCAGTACGCCGGCCTTGGCGACGAAGTACGGGAAGTTCTTCGGCGCGACCAGCCCGTCCTCGGCGGAGGCGTAGCCCACGTTGACGATACGACCCCACGCCTGCTCGCGCATCGGTCCCAGCGCCCGCTTCGAGCAGAGCACCGTCGCGTCGTAGTTCGTCGCGGTGACCGACTGCCACCGCTCCCAGTCGATCTCCTCCCAGTGGTCAGGCGCGAAGTTCCCGACGTTGTTGACGAGCACGTCCACGGTTCCGAGTTCCGCCTCGACGGCGCTGAAGAGGTCGTCGACGAGATCCGGGTCGGTCACGTCCGCGGAGACGGCCGTCGCGTCGACGCCCCGCTCTCGGGCGTCCGCGGCCGTCTCGTGGGCTGCCGTCTCGCTGGTGTTGTAGTGGACGGCGACGTCGGCACCGTGGTCGGCGAGCGCGAGGGCGAACGCGCGACCGAGCCCCCGCGCCGCCCCCGTCACGAGCGCGACCCGTCCGGAGAGATCCGGTGTGAGTTCCATATCGGCGCGACTCGCTCCCCGGACATAGGCGTGCCGACAGCCCTCTCGCTTATTTCCCCCCGTCCCCACACGTGAGTATGCGACGGCGCAAGGCCCTCCGAGTGCTCGGGGGGAGCGGGGCACTGGCGCTCGGTGGGACCACCATCGCAGGTGGTCGCCGCAGTCGCGAGCGTCGCGACGACCACGCGCTCGCGACGCTCGGCCGACTCACGCTTCCGGGGGCGAAGGAGGTCGTCGTCGCCGACGGCACTGCCTACGTCGCCGTCACCGACGGGTTCGCGGTCGTCGACCTGTCCGACCCTATGTCGCCGACGCTGGCGCACGAGAACCGCTCCGTCCTCGCCGACCACGAGAACGGCCCGCTGCGCGATGTCTACGACGTGGCCGTCGACGGTGACCGACTCGTCGTCACCGGCCCGGCACACGGAGGTGGAGAGCTCCGCGCGGCCGTCGTCTACGACGTGAGCGACCCGGCCGCTCCCGAGCGCGTCACCGTCCACGAGACGGACTTCTTCAATCACAACTGCGCGCTCGCCGACGGCACGGTGTATCTGTGCGGCAACGACGGCGAGCGGAACGCGCTCGTGACCGTCGACGCGGCGACGGGCGAGCGTCTCGGCGACTGGTCGGTCGTCTCGCAGGACCAGACGTGGCAGGACGTTCCCTTCGCCGTGTGGCCGCTCCACGACGTCTCTGTCCAGAACGGCACCGCCTACCTCGCACAGTGGGACGCGGGGACGTGGATGGTCGACGTGAGCGACCCACCGACGCCGGAACTCGTCGGTCGCGTGCGCGGGCAAGACGCCGCGCAGTACGTCGACCGGTCGAGCGAGGCGATCCAGCGCGCCCAGTTGCAACCGCCGGGAAACGACCACTTCGCCGCCGCCAACGACGACGGCTCGCTCGTCTGCATCAGCGTGGAGGCGTGGGACGCCGGCACGACAGAGGAGGACGTTCGTCCGGGCGCGCTCCACCTCTACGACGTGAGCGATCCGACGGCGCCGGAAGCGGTGGCGACCATCCCCGCGCCGGAGACGCCAGACCCGGGCTACGACGGCGTCTGGACCACCTCGCACAACTTCGAGATCAGCGGCGACACGCTCGTCTCCTCGTGGTATCAGGGCGGCGTCCGGAGCTACGACATCTCCGACCCGAGCCAGCCGATACTGACGGGCGCGTACCGCGACGCCGACGCGACGAGCTTCTGGACGGCACAACACGCCGGCGACGGGGTCTTCGTCGCGTCGAGTCGCGGCGACCCCGGTGACAGCGGCGCAGACACCGACAGTTCGGCGGCGGCACTCTTCACGTTCCAATTGCCGGACGACACGACGTCGGAGAGGTCGACGGCGACCCAGACGGCGACGCCGACATCCACGCCAACTGCGACCCCGACCGACGTGCCGACGACCGCCGGGGAGCCGACACCGACCACCGGCCAGCCCGGATTCGGTGTCGCCGCGGCGCTGGCCGGCATCGGACTCGCGGCGTGGCGACGCCTCCGCGGCGATTAGAGCGCCTCCTCCAACTTCGCCGCGACCGCTCGCGCCCGCTCGGCCAGCGGGTCGGAGATGTCTCCCGCCGCCACCGCCGCGTCGAGTTCGTCGTCGTCGACCCGGCGCACCTCGCCGTCCGGTCCCTTCACCACGTCGACGTGGAGGTCGACGTAGCGCACGGCGTCCGGAAACACTTCGACCGGCGTGCAGACGTTGACGTAGGTGCCCCGGCGCGTCCCGTCGTCGCCCCGGTAGACGGTCGCGTACCACCAGCGCCCTTCGGCGAACTTCGTGACGGCCACGTCGCCCGCCCGCCGCTCCACGTCCAGCGCGTCGTACTGTCCGCCGGGGTGCATCTCCCGCTCCATCCGGACCTCGCCGTCCGGGTCGCGCTCGGTCACCTCACCCTGTCCCAGCGTGATGAGGCGGCCGTCCGGCTTCCCGTGTTCGATTCGGAGTCGGTCACCCTCGCGGGGACCGAACTGCCGGGTCGCGACGCCGAACGGGAACTCGCCGTCCGGGCCGGGGTCGGCGAGCGCCTCGACGAAATCGACCGCCGCGCTCGCCGCGTCGGTCGCGGCCTTCGTCCGGTGGTGACCCGGCATCGTCGCCGTCACGCCCCTGCGCTTCCGGTCGAGCGCGAATCGCCCCTCGCGCCCGAACCAGACGTGGGCGGTCGCGAGCGGCGCGGCCAGTCGAGCGGGGGCGTCGTCTGACGCTGCGTCCGCGAGCGCCGCGTCGAACAGGTCGGCCCGCGCCGTCGCCGCGTCGAGCGCGTCGCCCAGCGCGTCCATCGACGCCTCCTCCTCGTCGCGACCCCACCGAGGCACCCAGCCGTCCGGCACGTCCATCGGGAGGATGTCGACTAACTGCGCGCCGCCGGCCGCCTCGTTCGCGGTGCCGCGGACGAGTCGGACGAGGTCGCCCGACACCTCGATGGCACCGTCGAGATGGGGCCGCCGGTCCAGCCACGGCGGTTCCGGGCGGCGAACCTGCACGCGAACGCGGTCGTCCGTCTCGACGTAGCCGTCGGCGTTATCGTACGGGAGGAAGCCCTCCGTGTCGCCGAGGTCGACGACCGCACCGGAGCCGAGCGTCTCGGTGACGACGCCGTCGAAGACGGCGTCCTGCGGCGCGGCGTCACCCCATGCGAGCGTGTCGCGCGACACCGCCGTGAGTCGCTCGCGTGCCCGTTCGACGGCCGCCCGCGCCCCGACGAGCGTGACGCCCTGTCGGTCGTCGGTCGTCTCGACTGCGGCCGCGGCGGGGGCGACCGGGAACTCGGCGTCGAACCGCTCACGGATCGCCGGCGACGCCTGCACGACCGTCTCGTCGCCGAACAGCGCCGTCAGCGCGGTCGCGTAGATGCCGCGGACGCGGACGTTCATAGCGCCTCGGGGTCGGTCGCGAACCGCGTGCGGCCGTGCCGCCCGCTCAGCGTGAGTTCCACCACGTCCTCGGAGAGCACTCGGCCGTCCTCGACCGGCACGCCCCACGTCTCGAAGCAAAGCCAGCCGCGCAGGTCGGCCGCGTGCGTGTACGTGTCGAGGTAGTCGACGGTGTGTCCGGCGACGCCGTCGCTCGCGTGTGCCAGATCCATATCCGAGTAGAACGTCCCGCCGTCGCCGAAGAACGCTTCCAGATCCGCGGCCGCCTCCGTCGCGAGGTCGACGACGCGGTCGGAAGCCGCCTGCAGGTCGGCGGTGTCGAGGCCGACCGCGCGCAGCGCGGCCTGTTCCCGCTGGTCGAAGTGCATACGACGTGTTCGAGGGCGGCCGTAAAAAGCCACCCGACGGTGGGCGACTGCTGTCCGTATCGCTCCCGGCGGCCGACGGCGGTGTTCAGACACGCGGGTCGTCGCTCGGCCGAGCAACCGTGCTGGGCGGGACTGAAAGGGGCCGTTATCGGCGGCTCTGCCGCCGATTGCTCGGGAGAGTTCTGCTCTCCCGGTGGGCGCTCGATCCGGCCCCGACGTTCGGAAGACGCGGTGCGTCTTCCGCAGCCCAGCAGCAATCTGCGATTTCTGCGGACGACGTAAGCCGCGAGGCGACGGCGTCGCCTCGGTCCGCTCGCGCGGGGCAACCGCGCGAGGACACCCCAGCGAACGCAGTGAGCGAGAAGCGCAGCGAGCCGCGGACAGCGAGATGGCTCCGCCACCTCGGGCAGTCGGCGCGACGCGCCGACGACAGCGTGGCGGCGAAGCCGCCACGGGCCGTGTGAGCGGCGAAGCCGCGAACAGACGGTCGTCGGCCGCGAGCAGACGGTCGAGCGACTGGGGGCTTTCTACACCTTGTTGCCCTCCCAGTCCTCGGAGTCACTCTTAGCTGAACACTGCCGGGGGCGAACGGATGGAGATTAATACGAGGACGTGTAACATCGTGTCATGTACGACACTCTCATCGCAGTCAGCGAGGGACTCTCGGAACAGCAGAAGGTGCTCGGCGGCGCGGTCGGCATCCTCGTCGGCACCGTTCTCATCGCCGTGATGACGTTCGGCAGCGTCTCCTCGCTTGCCGGCAAGGTGCTCTTCGGATTCGTCGGCGTCCTGTTTGCCGTCACCGGAACGCTCCTGCTCGGCACCTCCGAACAGCGCGAGCAGACGGTCTGAGACCACCCGCCGGACGGCGACTGCGACTGTCCGCTCGATCCATCGGGACTGCGGCCCTCGGTCGAGGGGGTCACCATTCGATGCGTTCCTTGTCGCGCCAGAAACTGCCCGACTCACTGCCCGGGCGAAACCGGCAGAGCCACGTCGGGGTCTCCGCGCCCGTCTCGACCGACCGGGTCGCCTCGTCACCATCTGTTCGCGGCCGCTGGCCGCTCACACGGCCCGTGGAGCTTCGCTCCACGCTGCCCATGTCCGTCCGGACCCACCCCGGACAGACCGAGTTGGCGATGAGTCCGTCGTCGTTGTACTCGCCGTGGAGATACGCCGTTAGCCCGTTGAGTCCCGTCTTCGAGACCCGATACGCGGGCGCGCCGTCGCCCATGTCGTGGAGCGCACCCATCCGCGAGGAGACGCTCACCACCCGCCCGGCCTCTCGTTGGAGCAGCAGCGGGACGAGATGCTTACACAGCAGCATCGGGCCGCGGAGGTTCGTCGCCAGCGTCCGGTCGATCCGGTCGGTGGGTTCCGTCACGAGATCCGACCCCGGGCTTCGCGACGTGCTGTCGTCACCGAACTCGCCGATGCCGGCGTTGTTGACGAGGATGTCTAGCCGCCCTACTTCGCCGAACACGCCGTCGGCGATGGCCTCCACGTCACCCTCCTGTGTCACGTCGAGCATGACTTTCTCACAGCCGTCGGGCACGTCGGCGTTCATCGAGCGCGCGCTCGCGTAGACGGTCGCGCCGAGCGCGTCGAGATTGCGCGCGATCTCGGCACCGATGCCGCGGTTCGCGCCCGTCACGAGCGCCACCTGTCCGTGCAGGTCGTCGTACAGGTCCATGTCCGAGGCTGGCGAGCGCGGCGCAAGGGCCTGACGGTCGTCACGCCCAAGCCGAGGAAGGAGTCGTCGGCTCGCGTCGTCAGTGGTCGTGGCCGGTCATCTCGCCGAACGTCTGGCCGAACCGCTCCTCGAAGAGACTCATCAGGAGCGACTCGACGGCCTTCAGTTCCTCGGAGGGCTCGCCCTGTCCGTGGGCGACGGCCGCGTGAATCTGCTGGGCGGCGTTGATCATCGCGAGGTCGCCGACGACCTCCGCGGCGTTCTCGTCGTTCTCCGCGAACATGTCCACCAGCGGTGCCGGGAGCGCGAGGTCGTCGCCGCCGTCCGGACCGTCGATACTGATCTCGATCGTCTGGGAGTCAGCCATACGTGAGTCAGGGTCCGCCGACTCTTGACCCTGTGGGTCTGCGTTTGGAGTCACACACGACCGGGCGACGGCCGAATTGTCCAGCAGTCGCCCGCCCGCAGCTTGCGTGTCGTTCACTTCGCTCTCTGCTCGCGGCTTCGCCGCTCGCACGGCCCGTGGCGCTCCGCGCCACGCTGGTCGTCCTTGCTCCTCGCGTCGGTCGTCCGAGGCGGCCGTTCGGCAGTCGCCTTGATCAGTCGTCCGGCCCGGCCGTACGCCAGCCGGGCCGATCAGTCGTCCAAGGCGGCCGTTCGGCAGTCGCCTTGATCAATCGTCCGCGGCCGCCTCGGCCTCGACGCTCGTGGACCGCGCCTCCTCCTCGAGATACTCGTCGGCGTCGATGGCCGCCTTCGCGCCCATCCCGCCAGCGGTCACCGCCTGCTGGTAGTAGAAGTCGACCACGTCGCCGGCACCGAAGATGCCCGGCACGTCGGTCTCGGTCTGGCCGGCTCCGCGGCCGCCCTCCGTGCGGATGTAGCCGTCCTCGTCGGTCTGGACGTCGGTGCCCTCCAGGTACTCGGTGTTCGGCGTGTGGCCGATGGCGTAGAACACCGCGCCGACATCGAACTCGTAGGTGTCGGTGTCCGGGTCGTCGAGCTTCTCGGAAGGGTAGCCCTCGGGGTTCTCCGCCAGCGTGACGCGGTCGACGCCGTCTTCCGGCGAGCCGTGAATCTCCAACAGTTCGGTGTTGCGGTGGATCTCGATGTCGCCGGCCTCGACCTGTTCGGTCACGCGGTCGACCCAGTGCTCCTCGGCGCGGAACGCCTCGCGGCGGTGGACGATGTGGACCGTCGAGGCGAACTTCGTGAGGAACGTCGCCTCCTCCATCGCGGCGTCCCCGCCGCCGACGACGAGCATCTCCTCGCCGCGGAAGAACGCGCCGTCACAGGTCGCACACGTCGAGAGCCCGTAGCCCATCAGTTCGTCCTCGCCGGGGACGCCCAGCGTCCGCGCGCTCGCGCCGGAGGCGGCGATGAACGCATCGCAGGTGTAGACAGTGCCGTCGCGCAGCTCGACGCCGAACGGCCGGCTGTCGTCGTCCACGTCCACGACGACGCCGTGGTCGAGTTCCGCGCCGAACTGCTCGGCCTGCTCTTTCATGTTGTTCACGAGCTCCGGCCCGCCGATCCCGTCCGGGAAGCCGGGGTAGTTCGCCACGTCGGTCGTCAGCGTGAGCTGGCCGCCGGGTTCGACCCCCTCCAACACCAGCGGTTCGTTGTTCGAGCGAGCGGCGTAGATGGCGGCGCTCAACCCGGCGATACCCGTGCCGGCGACGATGAGCCGGCGGTGATCGGCGTCCTCGGTCATACCCGAGGATAGCCAACCGGCGCGTAATTAGCTTGCGCCCGCTGGTCGCCGAGCCGCACGGTCGCCGGGCGGAAATGTCAACGGGCAGGGCCTGCAAGCGAGGGTATGGCCGCGGATCTCGAGGAGAAGACGAATCGGTACGGGGAACTGTTGGCCGAGGCGCTAAAGGCGGCGACGGTCGCTCCACCCGAGGGGTCGCCGCTGCACGAGGCCGCCCACGAGTGCGAGGAGATGGCCGCGTCGTATCTGGCGGACGGTCGCCACTTCCGGAGCGAGGACGACCCGGTCAACGCGCTCGCCGCGTTCTCGTACGGGCACGCGTGGCTGGACGCGGGCGCGCGAATCGGCCTGTTCGACGTACCGACCGACGGCCACCTGTTCACGGTCGAATGATGGAAAAAGACGGTTCAGCGACCGGTAGCTTCCATCCCCATCCCGATTTACGTTGGTAATCTCCGCCTCCCCGTGTTCGAACAGTACCCATATGTTTAAGGGTGTTCGATTAACAGCAGAGCACGACAATGACAGACAAAGTCACAGACAGTGTCGAGACGGGGGGCGACGACCACTCGGTCAGTCGTCGACAGGCTATCGCGGCGGCCGGGACGGCTGGCGCGGTCGGTCTCGCCGGCTGTTCTGGTGACGGGAGCGAGGGGTCGAGCAGCGACGTCGCCGACCCGCTCTCCGAGCGCGACGAGGTCCGGATCGGCGTGCTCGCGCCGGTGCCGTCGGAGAACCCTATCGGCGCGTCCATCGCCAACGGCGCGCAGCTTGCGGTCGACCAGATTAACGAGGAGGGCGGCGTCGGCGGCGCGGAGCTGTCGCTCGTCGTCAAGGACACGAAGGAGGAGCCACAGACCGGTAGCACCCGCTACGGCGAACTCATCCGGAACGAGGAGGTGGACCTGACGACCGGTGTCTTCACCAGCGAGGTGCTGCTGGCGATTCTGGACGACATCGCCGGCTCGGAGACGCCGCACATGACCGCCGGTGCCGCAAGCCCGGAGGCCAGCGCCAAGGTGAGCGAGTCGTACGACAAGTACAAGTACCACTTCCGGACCGGACCGATCAACGCCCACCATCTGGGCGTGAACCTCGTCGACTTCGTCGAGGCGAAGGCGGACGCGCTCGGCTGGGAGAGCGTCGCGGTGCTCATCGAGGATTACAAGTGGACCGAGCCGGTGTCGGCCGCCCTCGACGAACAGCTCTCCGAGACGAACGTCGAGATCGCCATGACCAACCGGTACCCCTCCGGTACGGAGGACTTTAATCCGATATACAACGAGGTCGAGGAGTCCGGTGCCGACGCGGCGTTCATCTCCATGGCACACACGGGAACGGCGGCCGTCATCCAGTGGGCGAAACAGCAGCGACCCTTCGAGTTCGGCGGCATCCACGTCCCGATGCAGCTTCCCTCCTACTACGACGCGGTCAAGGGGGCCTGTGCGTACGGCGTCACGCAGAACTCCGCGACGCCGACCGCCGAGGTGACGGAGAAGACGACGGCCTTCGCCGACGCCTACAGCGAAGCGTTCGACAGCTATCCCGTCTACACCGGCTACATCGCCTACGACGCGGTGAACCAGTTCGCAGAGGTCATCTCCGATTCCGACGACGTGGCCGCCGACGCCGTCGTCGACGGACTCGAAGGGAGTTCCTACCGTGGCACGACCGGCACCATCGAGTACTACGGGCCGGACAGCGAGTTCGCCCACGACGTGAAGTACGGACAGGACACCGTCTGGCCCGTCTACCAGCAGTGGCAGCCCGACGACCCCGAGAATCCGCAGGCCGGCGGCACGCAGGAGGTCATCTTCCCGGAAGACCTCTCGACGGCCGAGTACCAGACGCCGCCGTGGATCTGAACTGACCGTTCAGCATGGCAGGTATCTCACAGTTCGTCATCCAGTCGACGATACGGAGCGGGCTCTACGCGCTGGTAGCCATCGGCTTCACGCTCATCTTCGGCGTTGGCGGCGTGTTGAATCTCGCACACGGCGCGAGCATCGTCCTCGGCGCGTACGGCGTCTATCTCGCGACGACCGTCCTCGGACTCACGACCGGCGTGGGCTTCGTCGTGGGACTGTTGCTGCCGGCGGCGTTCAGCGGGCTCCTGTATCTCGGCATCATCAAGCGATTCGACCACGAGCCGATCATGGTGATGATACTGACGCTGGTGACCTCTATCGCCGTCGAGCTGCTGGTGCTCAACACCGCCGGCTCACAGCCGGTCGCGATTCCGCAGTTCGTTCCCGGCAACGTCACGCTCGGCGGGACGAACGTCCAGTACAATCTGCTGGCCGTGTTCGTCCTCTCGTGGCTCATCATCGTCGGGCTGTTCCTGTTCGTCAACTACACGAAGACGGGCAAGGCCATTCTCGCGGTGAGCATGTCCGACAAGGGGGCCTCGTTGGTCGGTATCGACAGCGACCGCATCAACCTCATCACGTGGATCATCGCGGGCGTGCTCGCCGGCATCGCCGGCATCGCCCTCGGCTCACAGCTGGGCGCGACGTTCAGCATGGGCCGGACGCCGCTGATTCTGTCGTTCTCCATCGTCGTGCTGGGCGGCATCGGCTCCATCCGCGGGAGCGTCGTCGGCGCGTACATCATCGGCTTCATCGAGGTCGGGTTCGTCCAGTTCATCAGTAACGATCTGACGGGTATCGCGCCGCTATTAGTGTTGGTCGGGGTACTGCTCGTGAAACCGGAAGGGCTGTTCGGGCGTGAGCTCGCCGAGTGATACTATGAAAGGGACACATCCATGAGCGACCGGAGCGACCGCGGGGACGGACAGCCGCTCGACCGACTGAACCCCATGCGGCTGGGGCTCCGCCACCAGCTCGGGCTGGTCGGGCTGGTCGGGCTGGGGACCCTCCCGCTGGTCATCGACGCGACGTTCGCGCTGACGCTCGCGTTGGCCTACTTCTGGGGCGTCTACGCGATGAGCTGGGACGTCGTCTCCGGCTACACCGGGCAGATAAGCTTCGGCCACGGCGTCTTCTTCGGCGTCGGCGGCTACACCTCTGCGCTGTTGAACCTCGGCTACGGTATCGACCCAGTGTTCTCGATTCCGGTAGGCGCGCTGCTGGCTGCGGTTGCGGGACTTATTATCGGCGTGCCGGCGCTCCGACTCCGGGGGCCGTATCTGTCGTTAGTGACGCTCGTCGCCCCGCTCATTCTCGTGCAGGTGTTCATCTTCCGGAGCGACATCTTCAACGGCGAACAGGGACTGTCGAGCGTCGACCCGCTCTTCGGCCTCAGCACGTTCGGCAACGAGACGGCGTTCTACTACGTCGCGCTCGGGCTGTTCGTCGGCGTTCTCGCGCTACTGCTGTTGATCACGCGCTCGGACGCTGGGTCGGTGTTCACCGCCATCCGCGAGGACGAGGACGCGGTCGCCGCTGCCGGACTGAATCCGGCCAAGTTCAAGATCATGGCGTTCGTGTTGAGCGCCGCCATCGGCGGCCTCGCGGGCGCGGTCATCGTCCACACGCCCAGCGGCAACGCCAGTCCGACGACGCTGATGTCCGTCACCGTCAACGTGGAGGTGATCATCGCGGCCATCCTCGGCGGGATGGGAACCATCGTCGGCGCCGGCGTCGGCGGTATCCTCCTCATCCTGCTGCGCGAGCAGCTGAGCAAGGTCGCGTGGACGGTGCCTATCATCGACACGCCGGTCTCCGACATCGACTTCCTCGTGTTCGCGCTCATCACGCTCGTCCTGCTGTACGCGCTCCCCGGCGGCATCGTCCGCTGGGTGATCGAACTCGGGGGACAGAGCGTTGCGAAGCTGCGAGGCCGTGACGACGTGGCCGCAGACGGCGGCCAGACGCCGCTCGAACAGGTGTACGACAGCTACGCCGAGTGGTTCTCGGGAGGTGACGACGATGAGCGCTGAGACTGCGTCGGCGCTCGATCCCGACGACGGCCTTCTCGTGCTCGACGGTATCGTGAAGCAGTTCGGCGGGCTGACGGCGGTCGACGACCTCTCCATCGCGGTCGAGGAGGGGGAGATACTCGGCTTTATCGGGCCGAACGGGGCCGGCAAGTCCACGACGTTCAACTGCGTCACCGGCCGGTATCCGCCCACCTCGGGCACGGTGTACTACGACGGCGAGGACGTGACCGGCACCGACGCCCACCGGATGGTGACGAAGGGACTCGCCCGCACCTTCCAGGAGTTCCGCCCGCTGGAGGACCGCTCCGTCCGCGAGAACGTCGAACTGGCGCTGACGCCCGACAAACTGTTCTCGCTGCAGGGACTGCGGGGTGAGACGCGTCAGCGCGCCGCGGCGATCTGTGAACGCGTCGGTCTCGGCGACCGCATGGAGATGCTCCCCGACGAACTCCCCCACGCCGGCCTGCTCCGGCTCGAACTCGGCCGCGCGCTCGCGACCGAGCCGGAGCTGCTGCTCGTCGACGAGCCGTTCGCCGGGCTCTCCGGCCCGGAGGTCGAGAGCATCTCGAATCTCCTCTCGGATCTGCGCGACGAGGGGCTGACGCTCGTCGTCGTCGACCACAACATGCGCGGCCTGCTGTCGCTGATCGACCGCGCCATCGTCATTCAGTTCGGGGCGATGATCGCCGAGGGAGCACCCGAGGAGATCAAGCAGGACCCGACGGTGCAAGAGGCGTATCTCGGAGGTGACGAGCTGTGAGCGTCGAGAGCGTGCTCTCGGTGTCTGACCTCGATGTCTCCTACGGAAAGGTGCAGGCGCTCCGGAGCGTTGACCTGACTGTCGACGAAGGGGCCATCGTCTCCGTCATCGGCCCGAACGGGGCCGGGAAGTCGACGCTCGCGAACACCGTCTCCGGCTATCTCGACTACGACGGCACCGTCGAGTATCGCGGCGACTCGGTGCGCGAGCACTCGCCCGAGTCCATCGTCGAGTCGGGTCTCATCCACTGCACGGAGTCGCGTGACCTGTTCGGGTTTATGAGCGTCGACGACAACCTCGATCTGGGCGCGTACCGCCGCGGCGACAGAGAGGAGCGGAAGGATCTCGTCTACGACCTATTCCCGCGACTGGCGGAGCGGCGCAACCAACACGCCCACACCATGAGCGGCGGCGAACAGCAGATGCTCGCCATCGGGCGGGCGCTGATGAGCGACCCCGACCTGCTCGTGTTGGACGAGCCGACGCTCGGGCTCGCGCCAATCATCCTCGAAGACATCAGCGAGGGGATCGACGCCATCCAAGACGAGGGCGTGACCGTCCTCCTGTGCGAGCAGAACGTCACGTTCGCGATGAACCACGCCGACGAGATACACTTGCTCGAGAACGGCGAGTTCGTCCGGAGCGGTCCGCCCGAGGAGCTTCGCACCGACGACCACATCCGCGAGTCGTACCTTGGCGGCTGACCTCCCATCGACACCAACGTTTATTATCTTTCAGTAACCACGGCGACGTTACCCGGTTACCCGCGAGACACGCCAAAATCTCTCATGCGCCCGGTATCGTGGGTTTGAGGCGCGCACACTGGCGGTGGATTTAAATGGCTGACGCACTTACAGTTAGTTAGCAAGCGCGCTGCCGGCTTCTTCGCTGTCCCCGCCCGGTAGCCCGTTGCAACCCGCTTCCCATCATGAGTGAATCAGAGATACACACCCACCAGCGAACCGAGACGAAACCCGAAACCCGCGAACGCGAAGACGAGTCGACGGACGAACTCGTCTGCCCGGAGTGTGGCGGCAAGCTGAAGGCCGACACGGAGCACGGCGAAACCGTCTGTAGCGAGTGTGGTCTCGTCGTCGAGGAAGACGAGATCGACCGCGGGCCGGAGTGGCGCGCGTTCGACGCCGCCGACCGCGACCAGAAGTCCCGCGTCGGCGCGCCGACCACGAACATGATGCACGACAAAGGACTGTCGACCAACATCGGCTGGCAGGACAAGGACGCCTACGGTAAGTCCCTGTCCAACCGGCAGCGCCAGAAGATGCAGCGGCTCCGCACCTGGAACGAGCGGTTCCGCACCCGCGACTCCAAGGAACGCAACCTCAAGCAGGCGCTCGGCGAGATCGACCGGATGAGCTCCGCGCTCGGACTGCCTGACAACGTCCGCGAGACGGCCAGCGTCATCTATCGGCGCGCGCTCGACGAGGACCTCCTGCCCGGCCGCTCCATCGAGGGCGTCGCCACGGCCGCGGTGTACGCCGCCGCTCGGCAGGCTGGCGTCCCGCGCTCGCTCGACGAGGTCCACGGCGTCTCCCGGATCGACCGGATGGAGCTCACCCGGACGTACCGGTACGTCATCCGCGAGCTGAATCTGGAGGTCGCGCCCGCCGATCCCGAGAGCTACGTCCCCCGATTCGCCTCGGATCTGGACCTCTCCGACGAGGCGGAGGTCCGCGCCCGAAAGCTCATCGACGCCGCCCGCGAGGACGGCCGACTCTCCGGCAAGTCGCCGGTCGGCCTCGCTGCCGCCGCAGTGTACGCCGCCGCGCTGCTCACCAACGAGAAGGTGACGCAGTCGGAGGTCAGCGAGGTCGCCGACATCTCCGAGGTCACCATCCGCAACCGCTACAAGGAGCTCCTCGAAGCGGAAGGCGTCGTCACGGCCTGAGGACCTCACGGGACGCGGCACTCCGTTTTGCGAATATTCAATCTCGACAGCGGCAGGAGTGTCAAGCGACGGCGAGACGCCCGATCAGTGTGTCCTGAGGCGATTATCAGCCGGGGGGCTCCGTGTCGCTCTCGACGGTCCGACCAAACTTTTTCACCGTAGCCGACTCTCGCTTGAGGTATGGTCGAGACGTACGTCCGACTGCTGTGCCCGGAATGTGGAAAACACTGGGAGGAGTCGCCGAACGAACTTCCGGAGCCGGCGCGGACGTTCCACTGCTCGAACTGTCACGCGAGTCGTCGCCTCTCCGAGTTCGCGCGCACCGAACACGACTTGGAGACGATGCAGGCGTTCTGATCGCAACGGCGGACGCTCGCACCACACGTTCCGCTCGCGAGCGGCCACAGGCCGACAGAACTAGGAGACACCGTCGGGAAACAGTCGTGTCTACGAGCCCGCGCGCGTCCGTTCGCCGCACGCCTCACACTGTCTGTAGGTCGTGTTACCGTCCTCGATGAGATTCGTGTCCGGCAGGCCACAGTCGGGACAGAGCACGTACTCGTCGGCGTACGCGTCCAGCGCCTCGCGGACGCGCCGCTGCTTGAACGAGCCGGTGAGTCGGAGTCGGCCGGACTCGTCGATACTGGCCGCGGTGCCGAGTTCCGACTGGAGATACTTCATGACGCTCCCCTCTTCGCGGCCGAATCGGTCCAGCGTCTCCTGAAAGTTCTCGAACAGCGTGAAGTTGCCGTCGGCCCGAAGCTCCGGGTCCGGCAGCGAGAAGCGACCGGCGCTTCCACTCGACTCCGTCTTCGACATCGCCCGGTCGAGATGCTCGTCGTAGCTCATACCCGGACTCCGGGCGGGCCGCTCAAAAGCCGTTCGGCACCGCCGCGCCACGTGAACGTTTCACGCGGTCTACCGCCGCGTATCGGCAGTTGCCGGCTGTATTCGGGGCCGTGTGTTAACGTTACTCAGGATAATAATTTAACCCTCCAAACGTAAGCGAAGTACGACCATGAAAAAGCAGGAGCTGATTCACCTTCACGGGCTTCTCGCAGAGGTACGAACACACTACGAAGAATCGAACGGAACCGAATTTGACCACGACGAATACGCTTCTCTTGGCGTGCAGCCGACGTCCATTCACCGCTCGAAAACCGACCACAAGGCAGCCGTCTTTGCGCTCGCCGACGGTCTCACCGACGCGATGACGGAGGAGCCGGCCGAGCAGGAACCCGTCTCCGCCACCGCCGACTAACCGGCCGCGCGGTCCTACCGACAGAACTTCCTCACCGTCTGGTATCGTAACCCGGAAGCGACGGCCCTACCAACCGGTGGTATGCACGAGGGGGAGATTCCGCTCGACACGCTGTCGGGCGGCTTCGACATGCAGGCGACCGTCGAGTCCGGCCAGACGTATCTCTGGGACCGGGCCGACGACCGGATGTTCGAGGACGACCGCGCGTGGGGGAGCGACGCGTGGTATCACACGGCGCTGCCTGCGTCGTTCACGCCCTCCGGCGACCCGGAAGTGATTCGCGTCCGACAGGTCGACGACACGCTCCAGTGGGCGGCGTCGACGCCGCACGCCCCCGGACTGCTGACGCATCTCCTCCGTCTCGATGACGACCTCGACGCCATCATGGACGCGTCGCCCGACCTCCCGCTGTTCGACCGCGCGGTCGACGCCTACCGAGGGATGCGACTCGTCCGCGACCCCGCCTTCGCCTGTCTCGTCTCGTTCATCTGCTCGGCGCAGATGCGCGTCGAACGGATCCACGGGATGTGTCGCCGCCTCGCCCGCGAGTACGGCCAGCCGGTCGAGTTCGACGGCGAGACGTATCACGCGTTCCCGACGCCCGAACGGCTCGCGGCGGCGACGGAGGCAGACCTGCGCGACCTCTCCTTGGGCTACCGCGCGCCGTACGTCCAGCGGACGGCCCAACTCGTCGCCGATGGCGAGGGCCACCCGAACGCCGCTCGCGACCTACCGTACGAGGAGGCCCGCGAGTATCTCACGCGCTTCGTCGGCGTCGGGGAGAAGGTGGCCGACTGCGTGCTGCTCTTCTCGCTCGGCTTCCTCGAGGCAGTGCCGCTGGACACGTGGATCCAGACCGCCATCGCCGACTACTTCCCGGAGTGTGACCGCGACGGCTACACGGAAACCTCGCGAGCGATCCGCGAGCGACTGGGCGGCGACTACGCGGGCTACGTGCAGACGTACTTCTTTTTCCACCTCCGGACCGGCGGCGAGTGAGACGGTGAGTAAACTACCCCGTCCTACTCGCTCCCTCGGGCCTTGCGGCGGTCGGTCACTCCTTGAGGGCGGGGCTTTCCTGCAACGACATTGTGCCCCGCGACC
>PXQV01000018.1:60832-129833 GCA_003021175.1 Halobacteriales archaeon QH_7_66_36
TTGGGGTTTCGCCTTGGTTCGTGACGCGCTTCCTCCCCGGCCTCAAGGAGCGAGCGAAGCGAGCGAGTAGGCCGGGGGCTCCGCGCTACCGCTTGCTGATCGGCGAGCGGTGACCGATTGTTGACGACCCCATCTTCTTGGCGTCGGCGCGTGACCCTCTATCCATGAGTGAGGACGACCGCGTCCGCGCACACGTCTTCGTCTCCGGTCGCGTGCAGGGCGTCTACTACCGGGCGAACACTCGCGACGCCGCCCGCGAGCGCGGCGTCGACGGCTGGGTGCAGAATCTCGACGACGGCCGCGTCGAGGCGGTCTTCGAGGGACCGCGCGCGACCGTCGAGTCGATGGTCGAGTGGTGTCACGACGGGAGTCCCCGAGCACGGGTGGACGACGTGAGCGTCGAGTACGAGGAGCCGACGGGCGCAGACGGGTTCAGGATTCGACGCTAAAGGTGGCGTGCCACCCGCTCGATGCTCGCCTCACGGAGCGCCGCCTCGTCCACCGTGTCGAGTTCGCGATACCGACGGCGGACGAGCCGCGCGAGCAGGCGGTCGAGCACCGTCCGGGGAGACGGGTCGTCGCCACACGCCGCGGCGATAGTCTCGATCGCCTCGGGCGTCACGTACTGTTCTGCGAACGCCGCCGGAGCCAGCGACTCGACCGGCCGCGGGTCGACGTCACCGGGGACGACCGTCTCCGCTCCGTCTTTCCGGCGAACGCGCGTGCCGGCCGCGGGGCCGTCGTACCACGCCGACGCCGGAACGTCGTGCCGGCCGACGCGGAAGTCACGCGCCGGGAGTTCCTTCTCGAAGACGTTCAGCGGCGCGAGGCCGAGTCGGTCGAACGCGCGGTGTGCGGCGTCAACCGAGAGGCGGTCACCGTCGGGGTTCCGGATGTCGGTCCCGAGGAACGCGGGAAGCCGGTTCCAGTCGTACGGGACCCCTTCGTTCCGCGTCGCGATCCCGTAAAAGGTGTATCCGCCCGGCTCGGACACGTCCGTAGTGAACGCGTCTGCGTCGAACGCCGCACGGACTGCCCGAACCCCAGCCCGGACGCCGAGCGGTTCGCTCCCCGGCTCGAACGCCGTCTCGCCGTCACCGAACTGCAGTCCTGCGTCGTACCGGAAGCGGAGCCGCCTGCCCCAGACGTGTTCGCGGAGCCAGAGGTGACCCGCGTCGGCCACCGTACCGTCGGCGCGCGGCAGGGGCAGGAACTCGTCCATCTGCGATCTGACCGCCTCCGAGAATAAAAGTGTACGCGCGGCGACGTTCAGATACGCAGGTTGTCGCCCGGCCAAGAATCCGTGGTGGTGGGACTGAAAGGGGCCGGTCGGTACGGGAAGCCCGGCGACGTAAGGACCGCACCGCGAGCAACGCGAGCGGGCGGACCGCAGCGAGCCGCGCGACCGTAGCGACCGGGGGCTTTCTACACTGTGTTGCCATCATAGTCTGCGGAGTCACTCTTAGCTGAACACTGCTATACGCGCCGACCCCGCGCTTTTCGTCGCGGGGCGTGAATGCTCGCGCATGATCACGAGCGACGAGATGGCGGTCGTCGATGCGAACAGCGAGGCGCTGGGAGTGCCGCGCAAGCAGCTCATGGAGTCCTCGGGCAACGCCGTCGCACGCGCCGTCCGGGAGCGCACGGCACCGGGCGACGCCGTCGCGCTCGTCTGCGGCCGCGGCAACAACGGCGGCGACGCGATGGTCGCGGCCCGATTCCTCTCCGACCGGGACGTGACGGTCCACCTGCTCGGCCGCCCCGAGACCATCAGCACCGACATCGCACGCGAGAACTGGGACGCGCTCGAAGCAGACACGGTCGAGACGCGTGTCGTTCGGGACTCCGCCGACTTCACGCTCGGTTACCCCGACCTCGCCGTCGACGCGATGCTCGGCACCGGTGTGACGGGCGCGCTCCGGGAACCGGAGGCGACGGTCGCACGCGCGCTCACCGACGCCAATGCGCCGGTCCTCGCTGTCGACGTTCCCTCCGGCGTCGACGCCGACACGGGCGAGGCCGCGGGCCTCGCAGTCGAGGCGGACGCCGTCGTCACCTTCCACGACACGAAGCCCGGTCTCGACGCGCTCGACGCCGAGGTGACCGTCGCGGACATCGGTATTCCGACCGCCGCCGAGGAGTTCGTCGCCCGTGGCGACCTCCTGCGTCTCTCCCGGGCCGAGAACGCGCACAAGGGCGACCACGGGGAGGTGCTCGTCGTCGGCGGCGGGCCGTACACCGGTGCCCCGGCGCTCGCAGCGCGGGCCGCGATGCGCGCCGGCACAGACCTCGTCCGGGTCGTCTGCCCGGCCCGCATCGAGCGCGAGATACAGGGGTACGCAGCGGAACTCATCGTCCACGGCTTCGACGCCGACCGACTGACGCCGCCCGTCGTCGACGACCTGCTCGACCGCGCCGCAGCGCACGATGTCGTCGTCTTCGGCCCCGGGCTCGGGAGCGCCGACGCCACGCTCGACGCGGTGCGGGCGTTCCTCGCCGACTACGACGGCACCGCAGTCGTCGACGCCGACGCCCTGCAGGTCGTCCCCGACGTGGAGACGGACGCCACGCTGATCTGTACGCCCCATCAGGGCGAGTTACGGGCGATGGGCGGCGAGACCGCCGACGATCCCACAGAGCGGGCCGCACTCGTGGAGTCATTCGCTGCCGAGGTGGGCTACACGCTACTGGTGAAAGGCGCACAGGACGTGATCTCCGACGGCGAGGTGACCCGGCGCAACCGGACGGGGAATCCGGGCATGACCGGCGGCGGCACGGGCGACGTGCTCGCGGGCACCGTCGGCGCGCTCGCCTGCCGGCTCCGTCCGCGCGATGCGGCCGCCGTCGGCGCGTACGCCATCGGTCGCGCCGGCGGCCGACTCGTCGACTGCGAGGGGGAGGGCTTGCTCGCCGGTGACCTCGTGGACGAACTCCCCGCCGCGCTACGCTACTGAGCCACGTCCGTCGGTCTCTCGCCACCTAAAAACACATACGGTCGGCCGCCGGCAGGCCCCTATGGTTCCCACCGTCGATTCGACCCTCCTCGCTCTGCTCGTCGGCTTCACCGTCATTCTGCCAGTGCTGTGGACTCCCCTCCTCGTCGCCGCGAACGTCCGCCGGCTGTTCACCGGCTTTCCGACCGAGACACTCCCGTTGAACTACGCGCTCGGCGTCGGTGGCTTCGCATTCGGCGACGCTATCGCCGTCTGCGCAGGGCTGTTCCTCGTGACCGCAGAGGGCGGCGCGAATCTGCTCGTCGTCTTCCGGACCGCCGTCGGAGTCACGGTCGGATTGCTCGCCGTCGCGTGGTTCGCCGTCGGGTTCGGGCTGCCACGGACCGGCCGCTGAGAGCCCGCTGACGACGGTGTCGACGGCCGAGTCGCGCTCGCCGCCGGTTGCGTCTGGTATCTGGGCTGCTCCGTGGCGGTCTTCGGGCTGCTCTCGCTGGTCATCTTCGCCTTCAGTTTCCCCGGGTGACGAGGCGTGTATGATGCTCAGCTGTACTCCCGCCAGCGGTGACCGCACTCCGTACAGTGTTATCTACGCACCGAAAGGTCACCGTGTGTCTTCGGATGTGTCACTATATTCGCTTTCTACTATATGAACGTGGTATATTGGTTGCGTATGCTCCGTCTGTTGCGTTCCGCATCTTAATCTGCTATATCGTTTCTTAGCATGAACTCCCACGCTTCTTCTCCTCGTTTAGTGAGAGCGTAGAGCCGCCCTTTCTTCCTGTCTTCTGGTGATAGTAGTTCAACTATGCCTTCATCACGGAGGTCCGACAAGGCCTCTGAGACGCGAGAATACTGGCGGTTTGTGTCTTCTTTCAGAGTCTTTGGTATCGCAGGCGAGTCGTAAAGACGGCGGACAACGGCGGTTCTGTGCTTACTGGAAGATATGTAACCCGCGTCCGCTCCTTCATTGCTCATCAGTGAATCGGTTTGAGCCGTGTTGATATGTACTTACATACGAATTAGTTCGGAATACTTACAACCTCGACGGTTCGAAGGGGAGGTAATAAGGAATCATGACTGCGAATGAGCAGATAATGGGATATGAGCTTCATCACGGTAACGCGTTTCAACTGTTAGAGGAGTACGATGAGAATCATTTCCATGCTGTTGTTACAGACCCTCCGTACGGCGTGGTAGAGTTCGAGACCGCTAACGTAGAGAAAATGCGTGACGGGTCGGGCGGGATTTGGCGTATTCCCCCTGAGCTTGACGGAAGCGAGAGGAAGCCTCTTCCAAGGTTTACTGTTCTGTCCGAGAGTGACAAGCAGAAGCTACGCAACTTCTTCGAGACGTTCGGTGAAGCTGTTGAGCGTGTTCTTAGACCGGGGGGTCACGTCCTCGTTGCTACTACGCAGTTGTTGATGCACGAAGTTTCGAAACAGCTGGATAAGGCGGGTCTTGAGCGCCGTGACGTACTGGTTCGGGAGTCCAAGACCCTCCGTGGTGGAGACCGACCAAAGGGAGCTCATGATCACCCAGATTACGAGATGGTTTCGTCTATGCCTCGCGTGTGGTGGGAGCCGTGGCTGGTGTACAGAAAGCCGTTCGACAACCGTCTCCGCGACAATTTAGCCGAATGGGAGACAGGGGGGCTTCGCCGTGAATCCAAGGAGAGACCGTTTACTGACCTGCTGGAAGACGGCAAGACGCCGAAGCAAGAAAAAAAGATAGTACAGGAGGCCAACCCAAATGAAGAGAACGCTCATCCCAACCTCAAGCCTCAATATCTAATGCGTGAACTCTGCCACGCTTCGCTTCCCCTGCAGACTGGAACTATTCTCGACCCATTCATGGGTAGCGGGGCGACCATTGCGGGTGCTGAATCCCTTGGCTACGACGCTGTCGGAATCGAGATCGACGAGACGTTCTACGAGATGGCTCAGAATGCAATCCCGAGGTTGACAGAGGTTTCAACTCCCGTAGAAGAACGAGAGGACTTGGAGGATATACAGCCTGATACGGCTTCTCTGGATGATTACACGTGACCTACACATCCCCTATCCCTGTTCCTCGCTCACGTACTCAGGAGGTCTCCTCAGCGAACGCAGAATCAAACCCTGCCTGTTGCTGTCGGTACTGAACCAGCTCCTCTCCCCGTCCTGTGATTGCATCCGGGTCTTGATATATCGGGTTGCTTCTGAGTTTGTGCATTCCAGACGAGATGATGGAAGACGTGATGGTTCGACGTGAATCTTCGCTACGTCCTGAATGGCTCCAGTCGTCTTCATCGAGGTTCCCTGCGAGAACCTGCGTGAACTGGATGGGAGACATATCCTCTATCGCTTCATCCGGGTCTCCACGCTCGTATCTGAACACGATGAACCACGCTTCCTCGTTGTTGTGTGCCTGCCACCCACCACTCGACTTGCTGCACTTCGTCTCGATCCCTTCAGTTCCGTGGTGAACCTCGTAGTCCTGCTCGGCGTACTCGGCTTTGTTCACGGGTAGGAGGTCCGGAAACCCGTCTGGCTTCTGATTGTGAATGAGAGCGTCACTCTGGTCTGCGACCGCTTCAGTTACAACGTTCCCGATGAAGTCGGACAGAGCGTTGTTGGCACGGAGGATCGACTCTATCCGACCGAACCCGCTGTTCAACAGGAACTCGTTTAGTTCGGAGTAGAAAGTGTAGAACTCATCGATAGCGTCAGCTACGTTTTCAGGCTCAGCTCCGTATGGCAACTCAGCATCCGGGTTGAAGTACCGTTCTTTGAATTTTGGCTGTTCCACACAACGTTACACTCGATACATACATGTATGATATAATACGAGTTAGCTCAAACTAGCACGACTTGATTATCAGATACTTACGATCGTGGTTGGAAGTATCCGCAGTGGAAGTTCTGTTCCCCACCGGCATCCAACTCCAACTCTCATACCCAAACTGATATTAGTCGTACGCTCTCCGTACACTCTTGCACTCCGTGCACTTGAAGAAGCGTGTCGGTGGCTCGTCGGCGCTGCCGGTCTGTTTGATCGTGTACCACGCCGTCGTGTTGCCACACTCGTCACAGGAGACGTCGTCGTCGGTCGGCTTTCCCTCGAAGTTGGCCTCCTCGCTCGTCTCGATGACGTCGCCCTCGTCCTGTGCGTCCGTCGAGACGTACTGCTCCGACAGGTCCGCTTCCTTCGGCACGCCGTGACCGCACGAGGAACAGACCATCTCGTCGCCCTGTGCGTGCATCAGCGAACCGCACTCGTCGCAAAACTGCATGCGTCGTCCTCTGCCGGCGACGAGTAAAAGCCCGTTCCCCGCTACCGGTCGGTGCTGACCGACCTGACGTGGCCCCGCTCGGCGACGATCGGACAGTTGGAGACGAGCAGATTCGTCCGGTCGGACAGTTCGTGGATCTCCGTCCCCTGATGGGAACAGCTGACCTCCGGCGGCTCCGAGAAGTGTTCGCACCGCTCGCAGTAGCGACTCTTCGGGACGACGAGTCCCTCGTCGTCCACCTCCACGTCGGGCACCTCGCCGATGTCGACCTCTTGGAGCGAGTCGTCGGCGTCAAGCAGCGAGAGCACGTCTGACTCTGACACCGCCTCGACGCTCGCGTCCATCTCCGCGAACACGTCGTCGCCTGCGGCGTCCACCTCCTCCAAGTCGGCGAACGGGTTGTCCTCCCCCTCGTTCTCCTCGCTCATGCTTCCTCCTCCCCGACGAGCGTCGGTGTCGAGAAGAAGCCGCTGTTGCCGATCACGTCGTGGAACTCCACCTCACAGTGGGGACAGGTCGCCGCCGTGAGGACGCCGAGGTTGATCGACCGGCCGCAGCCGCCACAGTAGGCTTTCTGGAAGCCGCGCCGGGTCGCGGTCTCCTTCAGATGGGTCAGTCGCTCGTCGTGTTCGAACTCCTCGACGGACTTCCGGAGGCCGACGATAGCGGCGGCGACCCGGTGGAGGCGGTCGTTCACCGACTCGAACTGGGCGTCGTGGCTGTCGAGGGTTCTCTCGAGCGTCTCGACGCTCGTCTGCATCTCGTCGACCGCCTCGTCCAGTTCGGCTATCTGGGCTTCGAGTTGGCCGAACTCGTCGTGGTCGTGGTCGGCGGGTGCTCTCGCCTCCGCCGTTTGTTTTACCTGTAGGACGCGGCTCCGCACGTCCTCGATCTTCTCGTCGAGATCAGCGTCCAGTGTGCCGACCGCATCGTCGAGCGTCCTGACGCGGTCCACGAGGCTGTCGAGTTCGATGTCGGCGTCGGTGTCAGCCTCCGCTATCACCAGCCGGCTCGCTTCGAGGAGTCGCTGGAGCAGACGCTCGGGCTCTACCCCTTGGTCCGACGCCTGCTCGTCGAGCCACGCCTCGAGGTCAGGCGGGAGTTGGACCGACAGTTGATCCTCCTCGGACTCGGCAGCCATTGTCGGAATTACCGTCGGTAGTGTGATAAGAGTTGGCCCACCCGAGGCCGCGAGCGTCACCGGATCTTCCGCACGTCGCTGATATCCAGCCCGGCGTCGCCGATCTCCGTCTCGAACCGGACGATGTCTTCGTCTTCGATCTGTGAGAGCACGCCGCGGAACTGCCGGACGATGAGCGTCCGTGCGCGCGTCGAGCCGCCCGTCTCCCACTCGAACATGAAGGTGCCGTCCGAGGCGTCGATGAGCTGGCCGTGTCGCTCCGGCGACAGCGTCTCGTGGTTGAGGAGGACGAGGATGAGCCCGCCCCACTCGTAGGCGGCTCGCGACATCCCTTTGAGCAGCTGCGGGATGTCCGACCACGAGAGCTCCTCGCCGGCGGTGCTGATGAGGTCCGTCAGCGAGTCGATGATGACGAGGCTGTCGTCGGCGTGCTG
Source organism: Halobacteriales archaeon QH_7_66_36 (assembly GCA_003021175.1). Taxonomy (GTDB): domain Archaea; phylum Halobacteriota; class Halobacteria; order Halobacteriales; family Haloarculaceae; genus Halosegnis. The sequence goes on from PXQV01000018.1 coordinate 68,633, forward strand.
GGTGAGCACTGCCCCGAGCGCCTCCGGGACGCTCGCTCTGTCGTCGGCCGCGCCGAGGCCAGTTATCGAGGCGGTTCGCGCGGAGTACCACTCGCGTGGCACCGGCGAGACGCGGAAGTACTCCGGCGAGAGGTCGTGAAACTGGACGCTTTCGGCCATCGAGCCGACGATTTCGTCGTTCAACACGTGTTTGACTTCGCGTCGAAGCTGCGACCGCTTGGCCGTGAACGTGATGTAGTGGACCTCCGGCGGTATCTCCGCACTCTCGATCATGTCGCCGTAGTACAGATCGAACAGCTCCGGATCGGCGCTCGACAGCGCGTTCATCGCCGCCGACGTGTACAGGAACTCCCGTGCACCCGACCCCGCCTCGCCCGAGAGCAGTACGAGGCTCCCCGCCGGTGCCCCGCCGTCGACGGTGGCATCGAGCCGGCGGATGCCGAAGGGAATGCGCTCCATACCATCATCCTACGCCGCAGCAGACTTAAAAGCACGCGGGGACGGCCGCTCACTCGGTGGTCGCGCCTGCGTTGGCGAACGAGACGACCCGCACGTCGCCGCCGATGCCGGTCGTATCGAGCGCCGCCTCGCCGGCCTCCCGTGCCGCATCCGCTCGGTCGGCGTCGGTCAGCGCGTACACGACCGGCCCCCACGACGACTGGCCGACGCCTGCCAGCGCTGGGGAACCGTCGAGCGCGTCGATGAGCGCGCCGGCTGGCGGTCGGTAGACGCCGCCCTGTGCGTCCGCGTACCACGCCCCGTTGAGCCGGTCGAACTCCGCGACCGCTCGGCCGAACGCGCCCAGATCACCGGTCGTCGCGGCCGGGAGGAGTCGCCGGGTCAACAGCCCCGCGAGTTCGTCACCGATGGCCGGGTCCGCTCGCTCGACGGCTGCACGCATCGACGCGTCTTCCGTCTCCCCCGAGCGCCCCTCGGCCGCGTCCGGCACCACCAACAGCGCCCGCCAGTCGCCCGGCACGGCGTGTCGCGTCACGACCGGCGGCACGGTCCACTCCCCGTCGGCCGGCCGGTCGGTCGTGAACCGGCCCGTCGGGTGGCCGGCGTCGACGACGAACCCGCCCGACTCGAAGGCGGCGACGCCGACGCCCGAACGTCCGCCCCGGCCGAGCGCCGGCGCACGGTCACGCACCTGCGGCTCGCGGTCGTACGCACCCGCGACGGCCGCCAGCGTGGCGAGCGCGATCTGCGTGCCCGACCCGAGCCCGACGTGTCGCGGCAGCGGCTCCTCGACGCGGACCGCCGCGCCCGGCACGTCCAGCAGGTCACACGCTCGGGTCGCGTAGTCGGCGACGGTATCGTCCGCGCAGTCGACGCGCTCTGCCCGCTCGGCGGTGACGCTCACCCGTGGCTCCGCGAGCGCCATGCCGACGCCGCCGTAGAGCCGCTCGTGCGCCAGCGAGAGGTTGAGAAACCCGACGTGGAGGCGAGCGCCGGCGGAGACGCGTGTCATACCAATAGGTGTGTATCGGCGCGTGTTCGGCGTTTCGACGCCGGTAAGATGACGGCCGGTCGTGCGGCCGACACCCCCATCCGGCGAGGACGCTTTTGTGCCACGCGACCCTACGTGAGGACAGTGACGGAGATCCTCGTCTGGCACCGGTCGGACCTCCGCCCGGCCGACAACGCGGCGCTGGCCGCCGCCGCTCTGGACGGCGACCCCGTCCCCCTGTTCTGTTTCGACCCGCAGTTCTACGGCGCGGACGGCCTCGCCTGCGACGCCCGACTCCGCTTTCTCCACGAGTCGCTGGCCGACCTGCGGGGACAGTACCGCGCGCTCGGCTCCGACCTCGCGCTGCTCCACGGCGACCCCCGCGAGCGACTCCGCGACCTGCTCGACGAGTACGACGCGCTGTACGTCAACAGGGACGTGACCGCGCGCTACGGTCGCGACCGGGACGACGACGTGTTCGCGTGGGACGCGGTGCGCGCCTTCGGCGGCGACGGTATCGTTCGCGACGCGGACGAGACGCGCTCGGAGTGGCGCGAGCAGGCGACCGCGTGGATGGAAGCCGACCCGCACCCCGCCCCCGAGACGCTCCCGGCGAATCCGCTCGACTCGGAGGTGACAATCGACGACATCGAGACTCGCTACGACACGTCGCCGACGAAGACGAACGCTCCCGAGGGTGGCCGAGCGCCGGCGCTACGCCGTCTCGACCGATTCGTCGACAGCGTGCCGGCGTATCCGGGTAACGTCGCGCCGCCTGCGGCCGCCGAATCGGGGTGTTCGCGGCTCTCCGCGTATCTGAAGTTCGGCTGTCTCTCCGTGCGCGAGGTGTACCAGCGGATTCAATCCGCGCCGGCGTGTCGCGGCCGCGAGATGTACGAGTCGCGGCTGTTCTGGAACCGCCACTACAAGCAGAAGCTCGCCGACTGGGCAGGCTGGACGGACCGCGCCGTCAACCCCGTGTTCCGCGGCTACAACCGCTCGAATCACGACCCGGAGCTGTTGGCCGCGTGGAAGGAGGGGCGAACGGGCTTCCCGCTGGTCGACGCGGCGATGCGGGCGCTGGTCGAGACGGGATTCATCAACTTCCGGATGCGCGCGATGTGTGCGAGCTTCCTCACCTACGTGCTCCGCGAGCCGTGGCAGTACGGCGCGGACTTCTACTACTACCATCTTATCGACGCCGACCCCGGCATCAACCACACGCAGTGGCAGTCGCAGGCCGGCGTCGTCGGCGTCCACCCCGTCCGCGTCTACGACCCCGCCAAGCAGGTCCGCGAGTACGACCCCGACGGCGAGTTCGTCTGCGAGTACGTCCCCGAACTCGCGGCCCTGCCGGATGCACATCTGCCGCGCCCGGAGAAGGCACCGCTCGCGGCGCTCGATGAGGCCGGCATCGAACTCGGCGCGGACGGCAACTACCCCCGTCCAGTGGTCGACTACGAGCGCCGCGCGAGCGAGGCGCGCGACCGGTTCGCCCGGCTGTCAGACCGCGCACGCGAGGCCATCGAGACGCCGACCGTGTGGCGGCGCGCGTCGCTGTCGCGGAACCGTCGCGAACAGCTCCGAGAGACGGACGCCGAGGCGGACGGACAGGCCAGCCTCGACGACTTTTGAGCCGTCACTCGCCGTCGCGGATCGTGGCGAGAATCTCGGGATCGGTGCGGAACTTCAGCACGTTGTGGATGACGCTGTTGCGGATGTTCTCGATGACGTCGCCGTGGCTCTTGTAACACTCGTGGATCCACCGCGACTCCGACGTTCGGGTGGGGAACATCATCACCGCCTTCCACTGGTACTCGCCGTCCGAGAGGAAGTAAAAGAGCGTGTTCGGCGAGTCGCGGATATACTCCATCGCGTCGCGCCATCCCTCTTCGAAGTTCTCCGTGTTGAACTTGAACTCGAACAGGCCGAAGAGGAAGTACTCCTCGTTGGGGATCACCGCCTCGCGGAACACGCCGCGTTCGCGCATCCCGCGAATTGACTCGCTGACGGTGACGTGGCTCACCTCGATACCGTGTTTCTCTTCGAGGATGCGAGCCAAGTCACGCGACGAGAGCTGTGGGTCGCGCGATAGCTCGCGTAACACCAGTACGTCGCGCTCCTTGAACTCCCAGTTGGGGGCGTCTTCGGTCATGCGTGCATCTCAGTTGGGGTGTACCTGTCGTTTTCGATCAGCCGGCGAGGAAAGCCCGAAGATCCGCGCGGTACGTCGCCGCGCGATCCTCCGGCACCCAGTGGAACGACTCGTCGAGACGGACGACCTCGCCGCCCACGTCGTCGGCGAGCCGCTCGCCGTAGTCGACCGGCTGCATCTGGTCGTTCTCCGCCCACAGACACAGCAGGTCGGCGCTGATCTGGTCGTACGGGATCTCCGTCGTGTGGTTCGTGTTCGTCGAGACGGCCGCTCGCGCGAGCGCGACCTTGCCGCCGTCGCGTTCCAGCCACGGATACTTCATACCGGCGACGAAGTCGGGGTCTGCCTCGCCGTGCGCGCCGTCCGCGAACGCGAACTCCAGCATGCCGTCGAGTTCCTCGTCCGACAGTCCGGCCGTCTTCGGGAGTCCCGTCTCCACGATGAACTCGACCGGCCACGAGTCGTAACAGACGACGTTCGAACAGACGAGCTTCTCCACGCGCTCGGGCTGGTGGGCGGCGAACCGGAGCGCGACCCCACCGCCGATGTCGTGTGCGACGAGATGGGCCTCGTCGATACCGAGCGCGTCGAGCAGGCCGTCGAGCGCCTGCTCCTGTGCCCGAACCGAGCGGTCGAACCCCTCGTGATTCGCGCTGTTGCCGTAGCCGACCAAGTCCGGCACGACGACCCGGTACTCATCGCTCAACTCGGGGACGACACCACGCCACAGGAATCCCCACGTCGGCACGCCGTGGAGGAACACGACCGGCTCCGCGTCCGCCGGGCCGTCCTCGTAGTACGCCATCGCCACGTCGTGACCGTCGACGGACACCGTGACCGACGACTGGGCGTCGGTCCACGTCTCGTGGTCCATCACAGCAGCCGGTCGGAGATGATGTTCTTCTGGATCTCGGAGGTGCCCTCGTATATCTTCGTGATACGGGCGTCGCGGAAGAACCGCTCGACGGGGTGGTCCGTGACGTAGCCCGCGCCGCCGTGGACCTGAATCGCCTCGTCGGCCACGTCGACGGCCATCTCGCTCGCGCGGAGCTTCGCCATCGACGCCAGCTTCACGGCCTCGTCGTCCGTGGCCTCGGCGACGTGGCTCGCGGCCCGGTAGGTGAGCGAGCGGGCCGCCTCCACGTCCGTCGCCATCTCCGCGATCTTGTGGCTGACGGCCTGAAACTCGCTGATCGGCTGGTCGAACTGCTCGCGCTCGGTAGCGTAGTCGCGGGCGGCGTCGAGTGCGCCCTGTGCAGCACCGACGGCCTGTGCCGCGACGCTCGTCCGGCCGGCCGCGAAGAACTCCATCAGCTGGTAAAAGCCCTTGTCGACCCCGCCGATGACGTTCTCCTCGGGGACGCGGACGCCGTTGAGCTGGATCTCCGCGAGGTCGGAGGCGCGGATGCCCAGCTTGTTGTCGATCTTCGTCGGGACGAACCCCTCGCTGTCGGCGGGAACGAGGAACGCGGTGATGCCGCGGTGGCCCTCACCGGGGCTGGTCTTCGCCATCAACACGCCCACGTCGGCGACTGTCCCGTTCGTGATCCACGTCTTGTTGCCGTCGATGACCCACTCGTCGCCCTCCTTCTCGGCGGTGGTCTCCATCCCGGCGACGTTCGACCCGTGTGCCGGCTCGGAGATAGCCGAGAACGACGCGGACTCGCCGGCGGTGATGCGCGGCAGCCACTCCTCTTTCATCCACTCGTCGCCGTACTCGAGGATCATCGACGAGCCGAAGCCTGCCGAGCCGATGGCGCTCCCGATGCCGGGGTCGGCACGCCACAACTCCTCTGTGACGATACTACGCGAGATGGGATCCATTCCCGCGCCGCCGTACTCCTCCGGGACGGAGGGTGCGACGAAGTCGTACTCCGCTGCCTTCTTGCGAAGGTCCAGCGGATACTCCTTGCTCTCGTCGTGCTCCTTGGCGACCGGTCGAATCTCCTCCTCGCCGAACTCGCGCACCGCACGACGGACGGCGTCGTGAGCGCCATCCAGCTTGAACGACATACCCCGAGATTGGATTACGATGTAAAATAGCTTCCGGCGTCACACGAACGACGTTAGGATCGTGGCGGGCCGGGGAGTTCACTCGCCGCCGAACTCCGGTTCGCGCGACTCCATGAACGCGTTCGCGCCCTCCGCGTGGTCGTCGGTCGCGAAGACGGCCGCCTGCGCGGCCGCCTCGTCGTCCTGTGCCTGCTTCAGGTCCGCGGAGAACCCCTGCTCGATGAGTCGCTTCGAGGTTTCGAGCGCGATGGACGGCCCCGATGCGATGGTGTCGACGAACGCGTCCGCCTCCTCGTCGAACGCCTCGTACACGTGGTTCACCAGTCCGAGGTCCTTCGCCCGCTCCGGTTCCACGAGTTCGCCCGTGTAGACGAGTTCCTTGGCGACGTTCTCCCCGACGATTCGCGGCAGGAGATACGACGTGCCCGAGTCGACCGCGAGACCGACCTGTCGAAAGCCGAAGCTGATTCGCGTCCGCTCGCTGGCGAGCACGCAGTCACAGGCGATGGCGAGATTGGCACCCGCGCCGAAGGCGACGCCGTCCACCTTCGCTACCGTCGGCCGGTGGAAGCCGTACACCCGTCGGATGGCCCGCGAGGTGACCTGCTGGATGTCACGGACAGCGTCGTGGAGCGGTACGTCGCCGGAGAGGCGGCCGAGCATCGCGTCGATGTCGCCGCCGGCACAGAAGGTGCCGTCCTGCCCCGCGAGCACGAGACAGCGCACGTCGTCGCGCGCCTCCAAGTCGTCTATCGCGTCGATGATGGCCGCCGACATCTCGCTGGTGAGCGCGTTGCGGCTCTCCGGGCGGTTCAGCGTCAGGGTGGCGATACCGTCCGCTACGTCGACGATGACCGGTTCGTCGCTCATACCCGTCACAGCGAGCCAGCCGTTGTAAAGCTATCCCGGCGAGGGATTGAACGATGTTCGAGTCAGCGCGCGGTCCACCCGCCGTCTGCCTCCAACACCGACCCCGTCACGTAGCTCGCGGCGTCGCTCGCGAGGAAGACGACCGGGCCTGCGATCTCCTCCGGGTCGGCGAACCGGTCGAGCGGTGTCCGCTCCCGGATCGACGCGGCAAGTTCCTCGTTCTCGGTCAGGTCCTCCGTGAGGTCAGTGGCGACGTAGCCCGGCGCGACGCAGTTGACTCGCACGTCCGGGGCCCAGTCGAGCGCCATCGACTTCGTCAGCCCCACCAGCCCGTGTTTCGCGGCGACGTACGGATGCTGGCGCGGCAGGCCGACCAGTCCGCCGACGGAGGCGACGTTGACCAGCGTGCCGCCCCGGTCGTGGAGGTCTTCGGCCGCGACCCGCGCGCAGGTGAACGCGCCCGCGAGATTCACGTCGGTGACGAAGTCGAAGTCCTCGCTCTCGACGCGTTCCGGCGGTCCGAGCGCCCCCTCCGGATTGACGCCCGCGTTGTTGACGACGATGTCGACGGGTCCGAGCGCGTCGCGCACCTCGCCGAACGCCGCTCGCACGTCCGTCTCGTCGCTCACGTCGCAGGTCGTGACCGTGCTCTCCTGTCCGCGGTCGGTGATCTCCCCGGCGACCGCGGCCACGTCGTCACGCGAACGCGACAGCGGGGCAACGTCCGCGCCCGCCTCTGCGAGGCCGTGTGCCACCGCGCGCCCGATGCCGCGTGACCCGCCCGTTACGACCGCCGTCTGCCCGCTCAGATCGAACTGCTCCATAGCGGGCGGTTAGCGGCCCGCCGCATAGAGGTGTTGGTGACGAACATCCGGCGGGCGGTGTGCAGATACGCGGGTCGTCGCTCGGCTGAGCAACCGCAGTAGGTGGGACTGAAAGGGGCCGTTATCGGCGGCTTTGCCGCCGATTGCTCGGGAGAGTTCTGCTCTCCCGGTGGGCGCTACGGGAAGCACGGCGACGTAAGCACCGCAGCCCGACCGAAGGGAGGGCAAGGCGCACAGCGAGCCGCGCGACCGTAGCGACCGAGGGCTTTCTACACCTCGTTGTCAGCCCACTCCATAGAGTCACCCTTGGCTGAACACTCCCATCCGCCGCTTGGAGTAGATATACGGCCCCGGGACCCCTTCGTCGCGTATGGAGATTCACTGGCACCGGAACGACCTCCGAGCCACGGACAACGTCGGCCTCGCGGCCGCCGAGAGCGACGTGTTGCCGGTGTTCGTCTTCGACGAGCAGGTGCTCGACCACGGCTCCCCGCCCCGCGTCGCGTTCATGCTCGACGCCCTCGCAGAACTCCGGTCGTGGTACCGCGAGCAGGGGGGTGACCTCTACGTCGCCCACGGTGACCCGTCGGCCGTCCTCCCCGACCTCGCCGCCGAACACGGGGTCGAGACGGTCCACTACAACGTCGACTACTCCGGACTGGCGCAGGAGCGCGACCGGGCAGTCCGGGCCGCGCTGGCGGACGCCGGCGTCTCGGCGGCGGCCCATCAGGACGCCCTCCACCACGAACCGGGGTCGATCACGACGAACGCCGGCGACCCCTACTCCGTCTACACCTACTTCTGGAAGAAGTGGCGCGACCGCGAGAAGGAGGCGTCGTACGACGCGCCCGAGGACATCGCCGACGTGTCGGGCGCTCCGCTCCCGACGCTCGACGAGTTGGGCTTCGAGGAGCCGAGCGCCGATGTCGACGAGGCCGGGATGACGGTCGCACGCGAGCGGCTGGACACCTTCGTCGACGGACCGATCTACGAGTACGCCGAGGCGCGCGACGACCCGGCGACGAGCAAAACGTCACGGCTGTCCCCGCATCTGCGGTGGGGAACCGTTGGACCGCGGACGGTGTACGCGGCGACGGAACGCGCCGCGTCGGACGCCCCCGACGAGGACGCCGCCGAGTCGGTCGAGGAGTTTCAGGGGGAACTGGCGTGGCGAGAGTTCTACCACCACGTCCTCCACTTCGATCCGGAGGTGGTGACGCAGAACTACAAGGAGTACGAGGAGGGGATCGACTGGCACGACGACCCCGACGAGATCGCGGCGTGGAAGGAGGGCCGGACCGGCTACCCCATCGTCGACGCCGGGATGCGCCAGCTCCGCGAGGAGGCGTGGATGCACAACCGCGTACGGATGATCGTCGCCTCCTTTCTCACGAAGGACCTCATGGCCGACTGGCGACACGGCTACGCGCACTTCCGTGACCATCTCGTCGACCACAACACCGCCAACGACAACGGGGGCTGGCAGTGGGCCGCCTCCACCGGGACGGACGCCCAGCCGTACTTCCGCATCTTCAACCCGATGACGCAGGGGGAACGCTACGACCCGAACGCGAAGTACATCCGCGAGTACGTCCCCGAACTCGCGGGCGTCAACCCGGACACCATCCACTCGTGGCACGAAGTCGACGAGGAGACGCGCGAGTTCGCCGCGCCCGACTACCCTGCGCCCATCGTCGACCACGGCGAGCGCCGCGAGCGGGCGCTGGCGATGTTCAAGCGCGCCCGCGGCGAGGACCCTGACGAGTAGCCTTTCATTAACTTGACCTGAAGGTCAGACATGCAGCCCTCCATCCACTCGGTGTATCAGGCCCTCGGTGTCGGTCTCCTCGCCGGACTGCTGATCGGTCTGCTCGTCGCTCCGGCCGTTGGTATCGGTGCTTCCCAGTCACCGGAGCCCAACCTCGATGACCCCGGTTACTCTCTTTCGCTGTCGGGCGGCTGCTACGACGGCCCGCAGGAACACGGCGGCTGGGTCCACACCGTCGCTTTCGGACAGGGCTATCCGACGACGCTCAACGCGACGGTCGTCCACGCGCCCGAAGAGACGGTGGACGCCAACGTCACCCGCCGGGCCGATGGCCGGTATGAACTCGCGCTGCGGACGGTCCCGGACGACGACACTGACCGCTGTGACGGGCAAGGAGCGAGTCAGGTCGGGCTTGCGACGACGCTCGCGCGACCGGCGTTCGTCGTCACCCTCAACGGCCGAACGGTGCTTGCGATCGATCAGACGGAGACGACGGCGAACCTGTACCCGCTCCCGCAACCGCTGAACGCGACCGAGCGGTAACCTTTCGGCTCGCTTACTGAACTCAGCTACAGGCGATTTGCCACTCCGGTATCAACCCTTTTATTCCAGCCGGGTGTGGTATCACGTGGAGGCAAATCATGAGTGAACGTTCACATCCCGAGCTTGACCCGCTCCCGTACGACTACGACGCCCTCGAACCGTCCATCAGCGAACAGGTGCTGACGTGGCATCACGACACCCACCACCAGGGGTACGTGAACGGTCTCGACAGCGCCGAGGCGACGCTCGAAGAGAACCGCGCGGCCGGTGACTTCTCGTCGTCGGCCGGCGCGATGAGCGACGTCACCCACAACGGCTGTGGTCACTATCTCCACACGCTGTTCTGGGAGAACATGTCGCCCGACGGCGGCGGCGAACCGTCGGGCGCGCTCGCCGACCGCATCGAGGCGGACTTCGGCTCCTACGAGGGCTGGAAGGGCGAGTTCGAGGCCGCCGCGTCCGCTGCGGGCGGCTGGGCGCTGCTCGTCTACGACCCCGTGGCGAAACAGCTCCGGAACGTCCCCGTCGACAAGCACGACCAGGGCGCGCTGTGGGGGAGCCACCCCATCCTCGCGCTGGACGTGTGGGAACACTCCTACTACTACGACTACGGCCCGGACCGCGGCTCCTTCATCGACGGCTTCTTCGACGTCGTGAACTGGGAGAAGGCCGAATCGGAGTTCAAGACGGTTACGGAGCTGTTCGAGTAACAGCTCGCTTTCTCCTTTTTTTACCGGCGTTGAGCCGCAGACTTCGACAGCGCCAGCCCGGAGCGTTTACGAGTCGCTCCGTGCAATCGCTGATATGCCACGCCCCAAGGACGCCTTCGACGACCTGCGCTCGTTCGAGTTCCGCGACCCGGACGAGGTGCTCGCGGCAGACCAGATGTACACCGTCTACGAGATCGCCCGGCTGCTACAGGGGGTCGACCCCGACGAGGAATTGGACGCCGAGACGGAGGCAATATTGCTTGACTGGGCGATTCCGTGGATGCTCGACCACGAGTCGGCGCTCTGCTTCGCCGAGCCGGAGCGCGACGACGAACCGGGTTTCTACGGCCTCCGCGCGGACGACGGCCGAGCCAGCGAGCCGTGAAGCTGCTCGTCGCCGGCGGCGACCGGGTCGACGCGGGCAAGACCACCTTCTCCGTCGGGCTCTGTGAAGAGATCTCGGCCCGGGGTTACAAGCCGCGTGCCGGCAACGACCACTGGTTCGACCACGACGACTACCGACGCGCGGCCGCCGACGGCCGACTCTACGGGCGGGACGCCGCTCGGCTGGCCGACGCCTCGCCCGGAACCGTGCGGCCCGAGGCGATCAACCCCGTGCATCGCCTGTGGCGGCCGACGCCGGGAGGCGGTACGGGCATCCTCGGCCGGGACGACCGGGCGTTCGTCTGTGACCGCGTTCATCTCGGCGACGCCGCCCCCGACAGCGTGCCGACGACCGAGGCGGGCGATACGTACGTCGTTAACGAGGCGGTCGACGTGCCCGCGTCGGCGACGGAGGCCCTCCCGCTCGCGACGGCGACCACCGTCGCCGAACTCCCGGCGTTCAACGACCTGATGGCGCGACTCCACGCCCCCGCGACGGAGCGGCTGGTCGACGAGATCGCGGCAGCCGACCGCGCCGTCGTCGAGTCGTACGCCGACGTCGCGCGCCCGCACCCAGAGATCGAGGTCGACGCCGTCGCGGTCGTCGAGCCGCGCCGGTGCCGCATCTTCGACGGCGAGCGGTATCTGAAGGCTTGTTCGGTGGCGTCCGGCAGCGCCCGGGCGGGTCGGCTCGAAGAGACGGTCGATAACGCGCTGGAACTGGTCGAGCCGGTCGCGACGGCTGAGTTGCCGGTGCTCGCCGGTGAGGAACGAGCCGACTCAGCCGCGGTCGCAGACGCCTACGCGCCCGCCTACGAGGCGCTGTTGTCGGTCGCGGTGTGAGTCGGTCGCGTCATCGCGTCCGTGCGGCCCGTAGCGCGAGGGTGACGTGGTCGCGTGCGTTCCGCTCGACGCTCGGCCCGTGGCCGGCGTGGAGCGCGCGCAGGTCTCCGTCCGTCGCGTCCTGTAGCCGCTCGATGCTCTCGACGAGGCGGCGGCGGTCGCCCTCCTCCAAGTCGGTGCGACCGAAGCCGCCGTTGGCGAACACGAGATCACCGGCGAAGACCACTGCGCCGTCCAACCGGCGGAAGCAGAGGTGGTCGTCCTTGTGGCCGGGGGTGTGGAGCGCGCGGTAGTCGTGCGCGCCGAGCCGGATCGTCTCGCCGTCGTCGATGGCGTGATCGACGAGGTCGCGCCCGGGGTCGAACCCCCACACGTCCACGTCGAAGGCAGCCGTGACGCGCTCGACGTTGCCGACGTGGTCCGGATGGGTGTGCGTCAGGACGACGGCGTCGAGACCGTCGGCTCGCTGTTCGGTCCGGGAGACGACATCGAACTCGTTGCCGGCGTCGACGAGCACCGTGCGGTTCTCTGCCGCTGGGTCGTCCGGTCCGTCGCCACCGTCGACGAGGAAGACGTTGCTCGTGAACGCCTCCACGTCGGCGGCGAGATTCTGTATCATACCGAGGCTGCGTCCCGCCGCCACTTCGCCGTGTCGCTCCGTTCGCGAGCGCAACCGCCTTACCGAACGACGGCGAGATGTGGGTATGAAGCGCGCTCTCGTCGCTATCGGGGCCATCGTCGGGCTCTTCGTCCTCGTGCAGATCATCGCGCTCTCGCTTGTCGCGCCCTTCGACGCCGCCGGCTATCAGGCCGTCCCAGAGGGGCAGACGGACGACCCCGTCAACAGCCTCGTCTACGTCGGCGGCATCCTCGTCGCGACGGGCGTGATGCTCGCGGCGTTCAAGCTCGGCGTCGACGAGTTGATCCGCGGGCTCATCGCGCTCAGCGCGGCCACCATCAGCTACTACGTCTTCTCCGTCGTCTTGCCGGTCGTCGAAGTCGCGAGCGTCTCCGCGCCGGCCGCGGTGGCCGCGCTCGGACTCGCGGCCGCCCTTCTCGCGTATCCCGAGTGGTACGTCATCGACGCCGCCGGCGTCATCATGGGCGGGGGCGCGGCCGGGCTGTTCGGCATCTCCTTCGGCGTGCTCCCGGCCATCGTCCTGCTGACCGTCCTCGCCGTCTACGACGCGATCTCGGTCTACGGCACCGAACACATGCTCGAACTCGCATCCGGCGTGATGGACCTCAAGATGCCCGTCCTGCTGGTCGTGCCGCTGTCGCTCTCCTACTCGTTCCGGACCAGCGAGGGACAGGACCGCGAGGAGATGACTGGCGAGGCGGCGACGGACGGCGGCGCGGGCGAGGACGGAGAGCCGGAGGCAGACCCGACCGACCGCGACGCGTTCTTCATCGGTCTCGGCGACGCTGTGATGCCGACGGTGCTCGTCGCGAGCGCCGCCCACTTCCTGTCGCTGCCGGGCGTCGTGGCCGGCGTCTCGCTCCCCGCGCTCACCGCGGCGGTAGGTACGCTCGTCGGCTTGGTCGTCCTGATGCGGTTCGTCGTCCGCGGGCGGGCCCACGCCGGCCTGCCCCTGCTCAACGGCGGCGCAATCGGCGGCTACCTCCTCGGGGCGGTCGTCGCCGGCGTCCCGCTCGTCGAGGCGCTCGGCCTCGCGTCGTATCTGTAACTATCGCAGCGCCTCGCTGGCCGGCGCGAGGTCGATGGGTTGGCCGAGTCCCGCGTCTTTCGCCTTCTCGTACAGCATGTGCGCCGCCGCGACCGTCTCGACGCCGGTGCCGCCGGAGTCGAACACGGTGATCTCCTCGCGGTCCTCGCGGCCGGATGCCTCGCCGGTGAGTATCTCGCCCAACTCCGCGTGGATGTGTTCCTCGTCGATGACACCCTCCTCGCGCGCGGTGAGGAACTCCCCGGAGTCGGAGAGCGCACGGTCGTGCAGGTCCGGGACGTACTTGGCTCGCGCGAGGGTGTCGGTGTCGAGTTCGCGGGCCGACTCGTCGTACTGTCCCATCGCCGTGACGTGGGTTCCGTCGTCAAGCACGTCGCCGTCGAACACCGGCTCCGTCGCGTCCGTCGCCGTCACCACCACGTCGGCCCCTTCGACGGCCGCGTCCGAGGACGCCACCGCACCGACGGCCGCTTCCAGCTCCTCGTTCATCGTCGCCGCGAACGACTCGCGGTGGTCCGTCGTCGGCGAGTAGACGTTCACGGTCGAGAGGTCACGGACTGCGGTGAGCGCCCGCAGTTGCCCCTTCGCCTGCGCTCCCGTGCCGATGATCGCGGCCGTCTCGGCGTCCGGGCGCGCGAGTGCGTCCGCGGCGACGCCGCCGACGGCACCGGTCTTGTACGGATTCATCGCGGCCCCGTCGATCAGCGCCAGCGGCGCGCCGCTCTCGGCGTCGAACAGCGGCAGGAAGAAATGTGCGTCCACATCGCCGAAGCCGGCGGCGTACGTGTAGCCGCCCATCGCGCCCGTCTCCGGGAGTATCGACAGATAGCTCGTCAGAATGCCCGGCGGGTCGCCGTTGACGAGCTTCTGTCGCGGCGCTGCCGGTGCGTCAGTGCCGACCTCGCGGTAGCCGTCACGGACTGCCTCGACGTACTCGTCCATCGTCGCCAGCCCACGCGTATCCTCGCTCGTCAGAAACAGCGTCTCTGTCATATCCGACGTTCCCGCGCCGCAGTTATGTCTCTACTGGCTGGGACCGTACGCTCGTGCGTAATTCTTGCCCACGTCGAGAATCACCTTCGGTGCCGGCGGTCCCGACGCGATGATTCTGACGGGTGTCAGTAAAACCAGTTACGCACGACCGTATCAGTCCGCGCTCGCAGGGCCGGCAGTGGGGGCCTGCGTCTCCGACGTGCCGGTCGGTGTCCGGACGAACATCGCGTGTCCGATACAGCCGACGGCGACGAGCGAGGCCAGCACGACTGCGAGGCTGAAACTCACGCCGGCGACGAAGAGCCCGGCCGTGAGCCCACACAGCGCCACCGGAATGAGACCGAGAACGACGTCGTAGTAACCTGCCATATCTATCACAACAGATGACGGTGTTTGGTATAAGTATTTCCTAAATGACGGAGATACGTGCAGGTATGTGTCTCATACGTTTTCCATAACTTACGATGCAGATTTCCCGTCTCAGTATTCGTAGCGGACCTCAGCCTCCGATCAGCCGCGCCGCGACGGTCCGCCAGCCGACGAGGAGGCTCCCGCCGACCAGCAACGAGACGACGAAGAATGCCAGCGCGGCGCCGCCGGAGACGACCGCCGTCGCGCGGAGCCCCTGTCCGACGACGGCGGCACCGCCCCACGCGACCGCTGCACGTGTCGCCGCGGTTCGCGACTCGGCCGTGGCAGCCTCGGTGAACACGCCGACGAACGCGCCGACGACCAGCCAGCCGACGACGAACGGCGCGGCCGCCGCCGGAACCCGAGTCGGGAGCGCCTCGATCCCCGAGTGCTGGAGCACGCCGGCGGCGATGAACAGCCCGATACACAGCAGGTCACCGGCGAGCGTCAGTCCGGTCGTCCGCGTGAGCGACATCCGGGGGCGAAGCTGCATACCGGTCGTGCGAGCGGCACCGGCTTAGTCGCGCCGCTTCACCCCGGCGACGGTGTAGCTGAAGCCGTCGTCCGGACGGGCGGGCGTCAGTCCGACCGCGCTGCAACGGTCGGACAGGTCGTCGCCGCTGTAAAACTGTGAGTCGAAGCCGACCGCGTGTTCGGCCGCGGCGAGCGCGCGCCCCCGGAGCGTCTCGGGGTCGAAGTCCCGGACGACGAGGGCGCCACCCGGTCGGAGCACGCGCGCGGCCTCTCGCAGCGCCGCGTCGCCGTCGGCGAAGTGGTGTAGCGCGTCGACCACCACGACGGCATCGACGCTCGCGTCTCGGACCGGCAGATGCTCTGCGACGCCTCTGACGGACTGGTCGCCGTTCGCGGCCGCCGCGCGCACCATCCCCTCGGCCGCGTCGATGACGGTCGCGCCGCCCAGCGCGCGGGTCGCCCGGCCCGTTCCACCGCCGACATCGAGTATCCGCTCCACGTCACGGTCGGCGTGCGCGAGGCCGCGTCCGAGCGCGGCCGCGTCGGCCGATGGCATCACGCGGTCGTAGAACCGGGCGAACCGGTGGAATCGGCCGACGTCCGGGCCGCGGAGGTGGCCGCGCATGCCTCCTCGTCGCGCGCCGGGGATAACGTGTTTGCGGCTCCCTCCCGAGACGTAGGTATGGAGTTCGTCGTGGTCGGCTGGCATCCCGCCGAGACGGACACCGACGACGGACCGCGGCTCCGTCTCGACTGGCGACGGTTCAGCTACGCCGGGAAGTTCGTCATGACGAACACCGGGAAGGCCATCCTCCGGGAAGGTGACGCGGGGGCGGACGAGTTCGACGAGTCCGTGCTGGCGGCCGTCGCGTTCAACGAGGACCGCACCGACGACCGCACGCTGTGGCTCCGCTACGTCACGGTCCGCGAGGACGTTCGCGGCGAGGGTCTCGGGCCGCGCCTGTGCGACGAAGTCGCCGAGCGTGCCCTCGCGCGCGGCTACGACCGGCTTCGCATCGCCGTCAACAACCCGTTCGCCTACGAGGCACTCTACAAGGCCGGCTTCGGCTTCACCGGCCGAACGACGGGGCTCGCCGAACTCGTCCTCGACCGGCCGTCAGCCCGCGACCCGGATCGATACCGCGCCGGGCTGGAGCGGTTCTCCGAGCGCGATCTCACGGACGCGGAGCGGTCGTTTCTCGACGAGCGCGAGGGCCCACCGGAGCGATAGCACCGGCGAGACGTGGAATTATATGTCATCAGTTCTTGGCGTGGCGTACCATGATCTCCACCGTTCCCGCCACCGTGATGGGCGTGACCGAGGCGAGTGCCGGGTTGTTCGACACCCCGTGGGGACCGGTCACCACGTCGCTCCTCCCGAAGCTGGCCTTCGTTCTCACGCTGTGGGCCGTCGGGACCGTCGCCGCGTTCTCGTACATCGCCGCGGCGCGCGACGCCTGCCGCGAGGAGCGACACCGCATCGCGGCCGAGTTGGCGGCGTTCGAGCAGTTCGGGACGCGCGTCCGGTCGCTCTCGCCCGGGTCGCCGTCGTCGACGGCCGCACCGGCCGGCGTCGCGCCACCGGTCGAGGGCGCGGTCGCCGACTCACAGCACGACAGTCTCGACGCCGCGCGCCGCGCCTACCGCGACACCGTGATGTCGGTCAACCACTTCGCGGAGGACTACGACGAGACGTTATCCGAGCACGCTCGCGCCGAGTTAGGGCCCGACGCGGGGGGTGCGCTCGCCGAGGCGAGCGACCTCACGCCCGGCTTACAGGAGGTGCTCGCCGGCCGGGCCGACGCGGCCGCCCGCGAGCGCCGCGAGTTCCTCGGCCGACTCGACGAGGAGACCGAGTCGCTCGAATCGGCCGAGCGCCGACTCGCCGGGTTGCTCGCCGAATCGGTCGACCTCGCGACGGATCTCGACGCCTCGTTCGGTGATCTCGAAGCGCGCTGGCGACGGCTCGAAACCCTCGAAAGCCACGTCGAGGAGGTCGTGACCGAGCGGACCGCGCGGGTCTCCGACATCACCGCGGTGCCGACGTATCTCTACGACGAGTTCCCCGTCCCCGACCCGGTGTTGGCCGACGCCAGCGCCGCGCTCGGGGTCGTCCGCGAGCGACGAGAGCGCGTCACCGACGCCCTGACCCGGTCGAACTGACGCGAGTCGCCGAGTAGCATCCTTCAAGCGCCCCGCGCCCGAGCGTCCGGTATGGGCAACGCGGACATCCGCTCGCTGGCCGCTATCTCCGAGGTTGAGTTCGACGACCTCGCCGGGAGCGTCGTCGCCGTCGACGCGCACAACTGGCTCTACCGGTATCTGACGACGACGGTGAAGTTCACCCGCGACGACGCGTACACGACCGCCGACGGCGAGGAGGTGGCGAACCTCATCGGCGTTGTACAGGGATTACCGAAGTTCTTCGAACACGATATTACCCCTGTTTTCGTCTTCGACGGCGGCGTCACCGACCTGAAGAGCGAGGAGGTGGACGAGCGGCGCGAACAACGCGAGCAGTACGAGGCGGAACTGGAGACGGCGAAAGCCGAGGGCGAGGACTCCGCCCGCATCGCCACGCTCCAGTCGCGCACACAGCGGCTCACGGACACAATTCACGAGACGACGCGCGGCCTGCTCGCCCGCCTCGACGTGCCGGTCGTCGAAGCGCCGGCCGAAGGGGAAGCGCAGGCCGCCCACATGGCCCGGACCGGCGTGGCGGATTACGTCGGCAGCGAAGACTACGACGCACTCCTGCTCGGTGCTCCCCACACGCTCCGGCAGCTCACCTCGAAGGGGAGTCCGGAACTGATGGACTTCGAGGCGACGCTCGCGGAACACGACCTCACGTGGGAGGGTCTCGTCGACGCCGGCATCCTGATGGGGACCGACTTCAACGACGGCCTCGACGGCGTCGGGCCGAAGACGGCAGTGAAACTAATCGGCGAACACGGCGACCTTTGGGGGACGCTCGACGCTCGCGACGAGTACATCGAGGGTGCGGACCTCATCCGCGAGCTGTTTCTCGACCCCGACGTGACCGACGGCGTGGACGTCGACCTCGACATCGACCCCGACATGGACGCGGCCAAGGCCTACGTCACCGAGGAGTGGGCGGTCGCCCCCGACGAGGTAGAGCGTGGCTTCGAACGCATCGAGGAGTCGCTCGTGCAGACGGGACTGGACCGGTGGACGTAGCGAACGCGACCCGTCCCGCTGCGTTTTTCGTCCCCGACCCCTTCGGAGCGGGTATGAACCCGGAGGAAGTCGAGCGACTCATCGAGGCGGCCATCGAGGACGCCGACGCGACAGTCCAGCGTGCGCGCGGCAAACACGACGACGACCACCTGCAGGCCGAGGTGATCGCCCCCGAGTTCGCGGACCTATCGCTCGTCCAGCAGCACGACCGGGTGTACGACGCGCTGGACGAGCACATGACGACCGACATTCACGCGCTGGAACTGAAGACGCGCGCTCCCTAACTGCGGGCGTCAAAGTTCGCGCAAGTCAACTCAGGACTGAACGGAATCGCGAGTCGGGAGCATGAGAGTGTCGTCGGACCGCTGTCCCGACCGCCTGCATGTCGGAGTGTGACGGGTACTTCCCGATTAGACCGCCGGTGGTGCGTCCCGCGCCACGTGAATCTCGTGGGCTTCGATGTCTTCCAGCGCCGCCACCTGTCCGCCGACGGAGACGAGCCCGTCGTGGGTGTCGACGGTGAGGGCGGCCGTCTCGCGGTTCGTCCCCACGGACACGTCGACGACGCGCCCCTGCACGATTCGGTCCTCGCCGGTTTCGATATGGCGGCCGACGATGCTGACGTAGAACTCGCCGTCCATCGACGAGAGGTCGCTCACGCACCGGCGAATCGTCGCGTACCGATGTGGGAACGTCGGCCGCTCCTCCGCTTCGGCGAGCGTCTTCGCGCTCGTCCAGACGACGGTGTTGAGGAAGCCGGAGACGAGGAAGCCCAGCTCCGAGCGGTTGAATATGACGCCGTAGCGGTTCCGGTCGCTGCTGAGTGCGGCCCGTGTCGCGTACAGCGAGTAGGTGCCGTCCGCGACGGCGACGACGGGCGTCGTCACGCCGCGACGCGCGCGGGTGTGCGTGGCGATGGATTCGTAGTCGTACTCCGCCGGCGAGGGCACCTCAGCGGCCGGCGACAGCAGGAGGTCGACGACGACGCCCTCGTCGCGACACGCCCGCAGCTCCGACTCGAACCGCCCGACCAGATCCGGCGGGACGGCGAGCACCAGTTCGTCGTCGGCCGACTCGATTATCTCGCCGAGATACCGGAGGATCGTCGACCGGGACTTGATGAGCGTCACCGCCTCGGAGTCGCGCGCCGGCGCGGAGTACTCGCGTTCGAGTTGGCCGACGAGGTCGTCTAACGAGCGCTGTATCTCCGAGAACGCCTCCTCCGGCTCGACGGCCAACACCTGTATGGGCCGGGACTCCTGGAGTTCGACGAGGCCCGCGTCGGCGAGGCCGCGGACCGTATCGTAGACGCGCGGCTGTGGAATGTCGGTTCGGTCCGCGATCTCCGAGGCCGTCAGCCGACCGTGTCGGAGGATACTCAGATACGCCTCCGATTCGTAGTCGCCGAAGTCGAAGCGCTCGCTCACCGCCTCGAGCGCGCTTCGCGGGTCGCCGGAACTCATTGTGAGATGGTCGGTCAGCCGCGTTAAGAGCCTATCCCTCTCGGATAGTTCAGTCCCCGTTGCCGACGCGGATGACGCGCAGCAGCGAGTACACCGGAACGCCCTCGATCTCCTCGACGCCCTGCTTGTCGACGAGTACACAGCAGGCGACCGGCTCACCGCCCTCCTCGCGGATCGCCTCGACTGTCTCGCTCATCGTCGTGCCGGAGGTGATGGTGTCGTCGACGACGTAGCAGTCGCGGCCGCGAATCTCGGCGAAGTTGCGCGAGAAGGTGCCGCCGAGTTCATCGATGTCCCCCTCCTCCCACTGGTGTTTGCTCGGCGCGTACGTCCCCAGATCGGTGTCGAGTTCGCGCGCGACCGACGTGGCGAGCGGCGCGCCGGCCTTCTCGATGCCGATGGTGAGATCTACGTCTTCGCCCTGTTTCGAGAGCAGGTCGGCCATCGACTTCCCGGCGAAGCCGAGCCGGGTGCTGTCGCGGCCGAGCGCTGACCAGTCGACGTGGATGTCGTGGGGACCGCCGGTCTCCTGTGGCGTCGTCGTCGGGGTCGTCTCCGACCGCTCCACGAGCCAACTGGCCGTCTCGCGGGAGACGTTCAGTTCGTCGGCTATCTCGCCCTTCGAGAGGCCCTGTTCGGCTAGCTCCGCCGCGCTCGAAATGAGGTCGTCGACGTTTTTCATCGTGTATCGAACTCCACCGCGGTCTTTATTGTCGTTTCGTCGTTTTCGAAGGCCCGTGCCACGTCGCCGGTACCGACGACGCGCGTCACGAGAGCGTCGATGAACCACTCCGGCAACTCTGCGAGTCGCTCGGCGGCGGCTCGAAAGTGGTCGGCGCCCGAGTTGACGCTGCCGACCAGCGCCTTGTTGTTCATCACCATGTCCTTGTGGAAGTCGCCGCCGTCGACCTCGAAGGTCCACGACTCCGGGACGCCGAGCAGGGCCCCGACCCCGCCCGGCGCGAGCGCGGCCGCCGTCTCGACGGCGTGTTTGGCGTGGCCGGTCGCCTCGTAGACGAAGTCGACGGGTTCGTGTTCGTCAGCGAACGCCGTGACGGGCGTCTCGCGGGAGTCGACGTACGTCGCGCCCAGCCGCTCGACGATGTCGATCGTCGGGTCCGGGCGAGCGCGCCGGCCGACGCAGTACGTCCGGTCGTAGTCGTCGAGCATCGCCAGCGTCAACAGCCCCAGCGGACCGTTGCCGAGCACCAGCGCCGACTCGGGCCGCCAGTCGAACGCCGACCGCGAGGCGTAGGCGTGTCGAATCGCCTTCTCCGAGATGCTCAACGGCTCGACGAGGAAGCCGAGCGACGCCAGCGACTCCGGAACCCGCACCAGCGACTCGGCCGGACTGGTGAAGTACTCCGACATGAAGCCGTGCGCGCCGTCGATGCCGCGCTCCAGACACATATCGGGGGGTGCCATGTCCGGCTCGCCCCGCTCGAAGTAGCCGTTGGCACCCTCGGGCGGGCGACGCACCGTCGGCGTGACGACGTCGCCGGGCGAGAACCGCGTCCCGTTCGGGTCCTCGACGACGCCGACGGCCTCGTGACCGAGCACGAGGTGGTCCTCGCTCTCGGGGAAACTGCCGTGTGCGCCGCCGATCACCTCCCGATCCGTCCCGTCGACGCCCACGCGGAGGGTCCGGACCAGCGCCTCGCCGACCGCCGGCTCCGGCATCGGCCTGTGTATCACCGTCGGGGCCGACTCGCCCCGACGGAGCGCGACCGCGTCCATACCGCGCCTACTTGCCGCCCCGACAAAAGATTTATCCTATTCTGAGTAAATTATATATCCCACTGAGCGACGACCACCGTCGCGTGTGTGGCCATGGAACGATACGACCAACTCTACCGGCTGTACGAGGAGTTCGACACGGGGACGCTCCGGGCGTACCAGGAGTTCACGGACCTGTTTCCGCCGGTCGACGCCCGGGTCGCCTTGGAGCACTGGCAGCGCGCCGACGAGGAACTCGACGACCGGAGAGAAGGGATTCGCGCGACGTTTCCCGCGGTCGGGGAGGCGCTCGCGGACATCGCGGCACACGCGACCCGCGACGAGGCGTTCACCGCGCTCGACCTGCTCAAGCGGTACGACCGCGGCGTCAACGTGTTCGTCCTCGACGTGGACGAGACGCTTCGGTCGGCCGGCGGCACGGACAACGAGATTCCGCGCGAGACGCTCCACCTGCTCACGGAGTTCCACGAGGCCGGGATGCCCATCGTCGTCTGCACCGGGCAGACGCTAGAGAACGTCAAGGGGTTCATGAACCAAGGGCTGGGCAACGAGTTGGTCCACTCCGGGGAGCTCTCCATCGTCTACGAGGCCGGGACGGGCGTGTTCACGCCCGGTCACGGCTCCGAGACGAAGCAGTTGCTGTACGAGGATCTCGCGCCGGAGATACGCGCCGTCTTCGACCGGGTTCGCTCGCGAATCCTGCCGGACGCCCCCGAGCGACTCCGGCGCGGCTGTCACCTCCAGGGCAACGAGTTCAACGTCACACTGAAGCCGAACTTCGAGACCGGGAGCCGCGACGCCGAGGCGGTCATCGACCGCGCGCTCGTCTACCAGCTCGACCTGCTCGGCGAGGCCGTCGCCGCGGAGACGGACGCGCCCGACGGCGACCCGACGGCGTGGGCCCGCGCCTACTACGCCGACCAAGACCCCGAGATCCGCGGCGTCCTCGAAACGCGTGACGCCTCGCCGTCGCTCGCCGCCGCCGACGTGCCCGACGCCGTCGCGGAGGTGTTCGAGCGGATCGACGTGGCGTACTACGAGGCCGACGCCGCCGAGATCGGCAGTCTCGAACTCAACAAGGTGGTCGGCGTCGAGGCGGCGCTGGACGTGCTCGGCGTCGACGACCCGTTCGCGCTCGTGATGGGCGACTCGAAGAGCGACCTCCGCGTGATGCGCTGGGCCGAAGCCGAGAACGCGGGCATCGCCGCCGCCCCCGAACACGCCTCTCGTGACGTGCTCGACCACGTCATGGGCACGGACGAACTCGTGTTCGACCGCGGCAAGGCCGACGAACCGCTCCGAACCGTCTGGGCGCTCAACCGACTGGTCGAGGTCGCCTGACAGCGAGGTTCAGAGAAGCAGGGCGTCGCCCGGTCAAGAAACTGTGGTGGATGGGACTGAGAGGGGCCGTTATCGGCGGCTTCGCCGCCGATTGCTCGGGAGAGCGCCGCTCTCCCGGTGGACGCTGCGGGAAACCCGACGACGCAAGCCGCGAGACGACGGCGTCGCCTCGGCCCGCTCGCGCGGTGCAACCGCGCGAGGACACCACAGCCCGACCGACGGGCGGGGGAGGCGCGCAGCGAGGTTTGCTCGCGGCCGCAGGCCGTCTGTTCGCGGCACCGCCGCTCACACGGCCCGCGGACCGCTGGTCCGCGCTGTCGTCGGCGCGTTGCGCCGACTGCCCGAGGTGGCTCTGCCACCTCGCTGCGCGCGACCGTACCGACCGGGGGCTTTCTACATCTCGTTGTCCGCACGCCCTCCGGAGCCACTCTTAACCGAATACTGCCGGTCGTGGCAGACGAACAGTTACACCAACCGGAGCGCCCGCGCATACCAGCCGCCGGCGACGGCGACGAGCACGGCGGCGAGCGCGACGAGATACCGGTGGAATTCGAAGAGGGTCGCGACAGCGCCGCCCGCGGTGCCGAGTTGGAGCACGACCGACACCGGCACCGTCAGCGCCCACGCGCCGACGACGGCCGTCGAGAAGAGCCCGAAGACGAGGCCGGCACCGGCAGCGAGCGGCGGGTCCGTGCGCTCCTCGCGGCCCGCGGCGAAGACGATGACGCCGACGAGCGCGAACAGCCCGGCCGCGAGCGGCGTGATGGCGCCCGCGCCGTAGTAGGCGGTGACGGCCGACGCCTCGGTGACGAGCAGATACGGGAGCAGGAGTGCGACGACGACGAGCAGGCAGGCGACGATGCCGGCCGTCGGGGCGACACGTACTTCGTCCATATCCACGAGTCGCGGTCGCCACCGGTTAAGCGTGCCGAGAATCACGCGACAGGGCCGCCCGATGTCCACGGGTCGAGGGTCGAACGGCCGCGCCCGACGGCTCACAGAAGGGAAAACGTCAGGGCCACGCCGGATCGAACACGACCATGGTCGGACTCAGCGGTACGGCGAAGAAGCTCCAGACGCTCGCGACGACGGCCGAGAAGCTGTTCGAGCGGCTGAACGCGCTTCGCGAACGGGTCGAGGAGATGAACGACCGCATGAACGACACCCACGACCGAGTGGCGGCGCTGGAACACGAGATCGAAGAACAGCGCGCGCTGGTGGAGGCGCTGGCGGTCGAACAGGGGATCGACGTCGAGGCGGTGCTCGCCGAGGCGGCAATCGACGAGGCCGAAGGAGGAGAGACAGGAAGCGACGCGAATTCGGACGCGGAGGGCGACAGCGAGGCGTGAGCTTTTGCCTCCCCCGCCCGTCCGTCCGGGCATGAAACTCCGTCACGCGGTGCTGGGTGTCGCCGGGCTGGTCGGCGCGGTCGCAGGGGCGAACAGCCGACTCGACGCCGAGGGATTCGAGCCACCGCTCGACCGCGAACAGGCTTCCTACCGGTGGCGCGGCTTCGACGTGGCCTACACGGAGTTGGGCGACCCTGACGACCCCGATCTGGTCGCGCTCCACGGCGTCAACGCCGCCGGCTCCTCCCACGAGTTCCGCGAGGTCGTCGACGAACTCGCCGAGGAGTACCACGTCATCGCGCCGGATCTTCCCGGCTTCGGCGGCTCCGACCGGCCCCCGCTGCTGTACTCCGGGTCGCTGTACGTCGCCTTCGTCGCCGACTTCCTGCGCGAGATGGCCGACGAACCGACCGTGCTCGCGTCGTCGCTCACCGCGGCCTACGCCGTGCAGGCGGCCGACGAGGTGGCCGTGACCGAGTTCGTCCTCGTCTGTCCGACGGCGCGGGCGTTCCCCGGCCAGCGGACGTGGCTCCGGTCGCTGCTTCGCGCGCCGGTCGTGGGCGAGGGTATCTACAACGCGCTCACCGCGAAGCCGTCCATCCGGTGGTTCCTCGGCGACCACGGCTTCGCTCGCGAGGAGAGCGTCACGGAGGAGTGGGTCGAGTACGACTGGCAGGCGGCCCACCAACCCGGGAGTCGCTACGCGCCGGCGTCGTTCATCAGCGGCTTCCTCAACCTCGATACGGATCTGGGTGCGGATCTCGACGCGCTCGACGCGCCGGTCACGATAGTGTGGGGCAGCGAGGCAGAGATGCCCGCCCCCGACTACGGCCGTGATCTCGCCGAGCAGGCCGACGGCGCGTTCGTCGCCATCGAGGCGACGGACCTGCTCCCACACGCGGAAGAACCCGCGGAGTTCCTCGACGCCTTCCAGCAGCGCGTGCCGGCACAGTAACGCGCGCCGGCGGATTTCGACCGTGCCGTTCAACTCCCGAGACGCCGCCTCACATCCCCATGTCTTCGGCCGGGTCGGGCACCGGCAGGTCGTGTGCCGAGACGCCCAGCAGTTCGGCGGCGTGGTCGAGTGCCATGTCGAAGCCGTAGTAGCGTTCCAACTCGTCGCCGTCGGCGGTCGGACGCACCTTCAGCATGGCGTAGCCCTCGATGTTCTGCGCGACGGCGGCCGTCGCGCCGTCCGCCTCGTAGGCGAGGATTCGCTCCTCGTCGGTCTCGTAATATTCCGCCGTCACGTCCTGCTCGGTGGACTCGGTCACACGTCGTCTACGCGCCCACGGTACGGGAACCCTACGGTTCTGGCAGGACGCGTCGAGCACAACGCATTCCCCGCGTCCGGGCGAGTGACCCGTATGGAGTGGCTCGCCAGCGGCGCTCCAGCGGCGCTACGACCGCCGGCTTCGCCCGAAACAGTTCGACGGTGCGGTGAACGCGCTCGTGGACGCAGGCCACGTCGGGCGTGAGGTCGACGGCATCGCCGACGTGCTCTCGCTCACGGAGCGCGGCCGCGCGGCCGTCGAGACGCAGTACGAGTGGATGTGCGAGCGGATGAACGGGGAGTGACCGCTCACTAACCCGTGCAGAGCCGTTCGAGCGTGTAGATGCCGGGGTTCGCGGTCCGGTCGAACGTGAGGAAGACGCCGGGGGCATCCTCCGGCCAGAAATGCGCGACTGCGGCGTCCTCGAGGATTTCGATGTTACCGCGTGTGTCCCCCATCTCGACGTAGAGCTGTTCGATACGGTCCATCGCGACCTCCTGAAGCAGGATGTCGTCCCAGACCTCCTCTTGCGTCTCGTCGGGGTAGTCGTCGCGCACGTCGTCGCGGAGATACCGTAGCTCGAACGTTTCGCGGTCGTACTCGGCGACGGCTCGAAGCCCGTCACCGAGTTCGGCGCGGAGTGACTCGACGAGTGCATCGCCGCGGGGCTGACTCATACCACCTAGTTGGTCCCTGAACGGATAAACCCGGTCTACGTCCGGCGTCACTCGAGCAGTTCGCCCGCGATGGTGTTGCGCAGCACCTCGCTCGTCCCCTCGTAGATCTCGTTGAGCTTGGCGTCGCGGTAGAACCGCTCTGCGGGGAAGTCCTTGGTGTAGCCGTAGCCGCCGTGGATCTGGATGCCCTCGTTGGCGACCTCGCGGCTCACCTCGCTGGCGTAGAGTTTCGCCTGTGCGGCCTCCTTGGCGAAGCTCTCGCCGCGGATCTTCTTGTCGGCGGCGTCGTGCATCAGGAGCCGGGCCGCGCGCGTCTTGGTGTCCATGTCCGCTATCTTGTGCTGGATGGCCTGGAACTCGCTGATGGGCTGGTCGAACTGCTCGCGGTCGGTGGCGTAGTCGCTCGCCGCGTCGAGGGCCGCCTGTGCGATGCCGACCGAGCGGGCGGCGATGGTGATGCGCCCGCCGTTGAGCGTCTTCAGCGCGTGGACGAAGCCGCGCCCCTCGTCGCCGAGGAGCCGGTCCTGCGGGAGATACACGTCGTCGAACCGGAGTTCGGCGGTGGGACACCCCTTGTCGCCGAGTTTCTCCTCCGTGCCCTCGACGATGAAGCCGTCGTCCTCCTCCGGGCGGACGACGAACGAGGAGATGCCCTTGTTGCCGGCCTCGGGGTCCGTCTTGGCGAACAGCGTCACCGTGTCCGCGACGGAGCCGTTCGATATCCACAGTTTGTTGCCGTTGACGCGGTAGCCGTCGCCGGTCCTCGCCGCGCGCGAGGGGGGTCAGATACTCCTCTTTCTGCTCGTCGCTTCCGAAGGCGTACACCATGTTGCCGGCCAGCGAGATGTGAGCCGCGACGATGGTCCCGAGTCCGCCCGAGCCGCGACTGATCTCCTCCAGCGCCATGGGATAGGAGTGGTAATCGAGACCAGCGCCGCCGTACTCCTCGGGGAACGGCATCCCCATCAGCCCGAGGTCGGCGAGTTCGTCCACGAGGTCCGCCGGGAACTCGTCGGCCTTGTCGATCTCAGCCGCGCGCGGGACCACCTCTTCGTCGACGAACTCCGCGACCATCTCCTCGATCTGTTTCTGCTCCGGCGTGAGACTGAGGTCCATACCCTCGTCTGTAACCGTGTTCACTTGTCGCTTTCGCGCGGGAAAACCCACAAAACACATACCGCTCTCACGAGGAGGACCGGTGACGGCGGACGCGGGTAGGGGTACACGCTGTCCGCCCGACGATTATTTCCATCGCTCGCCCGCCAGCGGCGCGTCAATCGTACTCGTAGAAGCCACGCCCGGTCTTCTTGCCGAGGTCGCCGGCCGCCACCTTCCGGCGCAGGAGATACGCCGGCTTGTAGCGGTCGCCCAACTCCTCGTGGAGGGTTTCGGTCGCGTCGAGACAGATGTCCAGTCCGATGTGGTCTGCCAGTTCCAGCGGTCCCATCGGGACGTTCGTGCCGAGTTTCATCCCGCGGTCGATATCCGCCTTCGTGGCGACGCCCTCGTCGAACGCCCGAATTCCCTCGTTTATCCACGGCATCAGGATGCGGTTGGAGACGAATCCCGGCTTGTCGTCGGACTCCCACGTCTCCTTGCCGAACCTCTCGGCGAGGGCGTGCGCGAAGGTCGTCGTCTCGCTCGCCGTCCGTTCGCCCGTCACCACCTCGACGCCGGTCATGAGCGGCACGGGATTCATGAAGTGAAGCCCGACGATCTGCTCGGGTCGGTCCGTCGCCGACGCGATGCTCGTCACCGAGAGCGTGGAGGTGTTCGTCGCGAGCACCACGTGGTCGTCCGCCACCTCGTCCAGATCCGCGAAGATGTCCTGCTTCACGTCCATCTTCTCGACGGCCGCTTCGATTATCACGTCCGCAGCGGCGAGGTCCGATAGCTCCGTCGTCCCGGTGATCCGGTCGAGCGCCGCCTTCTTCTCGGCCGGCGTGATCTCCTCGCGTTCCACGAACTGCCCGAGTGACTCGTCGATGGCGTCGAGGCCGTCCTCCACGAACGCCGGTTCGATATCGCGCATCAGGACATCATAGCCGTTCGCCGCCGCGACCTGCGCGATGCCGTTGCCCATCGTGCCCGCACCGACGACGCCGACCGTCGCTATTTCGTCGATTCCTCGCATGGTCGCGAGTTAGGTGGTGACGGGTAAAGACTGCCGGACGCGCGCGAGCCACCGCGCGACCGGGTCGTCACTCCCCGACTCGGTCGTGGAAGGCGGCGACGCGACCGAACAGCGCCCCGCGTCGTCGCTCCAACCCGAGGAAGTGCGAACCGCCGGCGACCTCGGCGTACGCCCGGTCCTCGGAGCCGAGGGCGTCGAACAGACCGAGCGCGTCGGCTCGCGTCGCAGTCTGGTCAAGCGAGCCGCGGACGACGAGCGCCGGTGCGGTGATTTCGCCGGCGTCGTACGCGAGGTCACCCTCGGCGGCCGTGGTCAGGTCGACGAGCGTGCCGTTGGGAGCCTCGATGGTCGGCTCGTCGGCAGGGACGTCCTGTCCGTCGTGGAGCGCGGTCCAGAACGCGTCGAAGGCCGCGTCGTCGCGGTAGCGGGCTGGCTCCGGGAGGTGGGCGTCCCACCGCTCGCGCGCCTCGGTCCGGGTGACGGTGCGCCGCGCGGCGGGCGGGTCGCCGGGGTCGAAGTCGCTCACGCGCTCGGGGGCCGGCTGATACACCGGCGCGTACAGCGTCACCGAGTCGACCGCCGCGCCGCGCTCGCAGGCGACGCCGGCGATCATACTCCCCCACGAGTAGCCGACGAGGTGGACCGTCGAGTGGCGCTCGCGGACGAACGCCAGCGCCGCGTCGAGGTCGTCTGCGGCGGTGTCGGCCCGCACCGGTGGCTCGCCGCCCGGCGGGTCGTCCATCGCGTCGGGCCGGTCGCTGTCGCCGTAGCCGCGCACGTCCAGCGCGTACGCCGCGCGGCCGGCCGCGCCACAGGCGCGGAGCCACGAGTAGCCGGGCGTCGCGAACGCCGGGCGCGCACCGAACGTCGCGCCGTGGACGAACAGCACGGCTGCTTCACCGTCGTCGTTCGCCGCGTGAAGGTGTATGCCGGTGCCGTCGCCGCTGGTGAGTCGGTGGCTGGTCACACCCGCGGTCGCGGGCGTCGTGGCAAGTAGCTACCTCTCCGTGGAGTCGTCCACATTATCAGTAGCTTCTTTGGGGAGCTAATCCGACTGTCGCCCATGCAACCGTTCGACGATTCCCCGCTCGCCCGAGACGGCAAGGTGCTCATCCTCGCGTACGACCACGGCCTCGAACACGGCCCCGTCGACTTCGAGGGGCTCGAAGGCAGCGAAGACCCCGCGCGGACGTTCGAGGCGGCGACCCACCCCGCGGTCACGTCGCTGGCCGTCCAGAAGGGCGTGGCCGAATCGTACTACCCCTCCTACGACGAGCACGTCGACCTCCTCCTGAAGCTCAACGGCACCTCGAACCTCTGGATGGGCGAACCCGACTCGGCGGTGAACTGCTCGGTCGAGTACGCCGCGGAACTGGGCGCGTCCTCCGTCGGCTTCACGCTCTACGGCGGCTCCAACCACGAGATCGAGATGGCCGAGGAGTTCCGCGAGGCACAGGAGGCCGCCCGCGCACACGACCTGCCCGTCGTGATGTGGTCGTATCCGCGCGGCCAAGGGCTGAAGGACGACACCGCGCCCGACACCATCGCCTACGCGGCCCGGCAGGCGCTCGAACTCGGTGCGGACGTGGCGAAGGTGAAGTATCCCGGCTCGAAGGCAGCGATGGAACACGCCGTCTCGATGGCCGGCCGGACCCGCGTGGTGATGTCCGGCGGCTCGAAGACGACCGACCGCGAGTTCCTCGAATCGGTGAAGAGCGTCATCGACGCGGGCGGCGTCGGTCTCGCCGTCGGCCGGAACGTCTGGCAGCGCGAGGACCCGACCCGCATCCTCGACGCGCTCGAAGCCGTCATCTTCGACGAGACGAGCGTGGACGAGGCGCTCGCTCGCGCCGAATGAACATACTGGAAACGGTCGCCGCGACCGCACCGGACATCCGCGACGGACTCCCGGAGCGGCGTACCTACGCCGACGACGAGAACCCGTCTGGCGAGCGGCGACTCGCGGCCGACGAGTACGCGGACGAACTGCTCTGCGAGCGACTGCTCGCGCTCGATACCGTGGGAAGTTACGCCAGCGAGGAACGCGAGGCAGTCGTCGAGGACGACGGTCCCTACCACGTCGCCTGTGACCCGCTCGACGGCTCCTCGAACCTCAAGTCGAACAACGCGATGGGCACTATCGTCGGCGTGTACGACGGATCGCTCCCCGCGCCGGGGACGAGCCTCGTCGCGAGCGCGTACATCCTGTTCGGTCCCATCACGACGATGGTCGCCGCCCGCGAGGGGACGGTGACGGAGTATCTCGTACAGGACGGCGACCGGACCGTACTCACCGAGAACCTGACCCTCCCCGACGACCCGACGGTGTACGGCTTCGGCGGCCGCGTCCCCGACTGGCCCGACGACTTCGCGGGCTACGCCGAGACAATCGAACAGGAGCTGAAACTCCGCTACGGCGGCGCGATGATCGGCGACGTGAATCAGATACTCACATACGGCGGCGTCTTCGCGTATCCGGGCCTCGAATCGGCACCCGACGGAAAACTCCGTCTCCAGTTCGAGGGAAACCCCATCGCCCACATCGTCGAGACGGCCGGCGGCGCGTCCTCGGACGGGACGGGGTCGTTGCTGGAGGTGGAGCCGACCGAACTCCACCAGCGCGTGCCCGTCCACGTCGGCAACGCGTCGCTCGTCGACCGACTCGAAGCGGCGCTCTCGTAGGCTCCATAGCTCGTGGCCCCGATACTACGTTCGTCTCGTAACCCAATAACAGAAACCGATTAGTCGCGGGGAGTGGGAGTCGAAGCTATGAACGTCCGCATCGGTGCCGACGCGACCGAGGAGGAGGCGTCGGCCATCGCCAGCGCGCTCGCGGAACACACGGACGACGACGAGATCCGCGTCTTCGTCGGCGACGCCGACGAGCCGATCCTCGTCCGCGACATCGACCTCACCGCCCCCATCGAGGACGACATGGGCCCCACCGAGCGGGAGGAGCAGCTCCGCGAGGAGATCGCCGACATCGAGGGAGGTGGCCCGTCGAAGTACAAGGAGCGACTGTCGGAGCAGGGGAAGCTGTTCGTCCGCGACCGACTCGACCTGTGGTTCGGCGACGGCGTCCAGTTCGAGGACGGAAAGTTCGCGCACTTCGACGGCTGGCACCCCGACTCGCCGGCCGTGGACGAGCACGACGAGTCCGACCGCGTCCCAGCGGACGGCCTGTTGACTGGCGCGGCAACGTTCGAGGACCGGGACGTCCACTTCATGGCGAACGACTTCACCGTGAAGGCCGGGTCGATGGCCGGCCGCGGCGTCGAGAAGTTCCTCCGGATGCAGCAGCGCGCGCTCAAGACCGGAAAGCCCGTCCTCTACCTGATGGACTCCTCGGGCGGCCGCATCGACGAGCAGACCGGCTTCTTCGCCAACCGCGAAGGGATCGGGAAGTACTACTTCAACCACTCGCGGCTCTCCGGGCGGGTGCCGCAGATCTGCGTCCTCTACGGCCCCTGCATCGCCGGTGCGGCATACACCCCCGTCTTCGCCGACTTCACGATCATGGTCGAGGGGATGTCGGCGATGGCTATCGCCAGCCCGCGCATGGTGAAGATGGTCACCGGCGAAGAGATAGAGATGGACGAGTTGGGCGGCCCGGCGGTCCACGCCGAACACTCCGCGTCGGCGGATCTGGTCGCGCGCGACGAGCAGCACGCCCGCGAACTGGTCGCGCAGCTGATCACGTATCTGCCGGACAACAGCGACGAGAAGCCGCCGCGCGCGAAGTCGAAGCCGCCCCGAAAATCCCCCGACGGCATCGACAGCGTGGTGCCCGCCGAGCCGAACGAGGCGTACGACATGGAGTCGGTGATCGAGCGCGTAGTCGACCACGGCTCCTTCTTCGAACTCCAACCTGACTACGGCGAGGAGATCATCACGGCGTTCGCCCGCGTGGACGGCCGCCCGGTCGGCATCGTCGCGAATCAGCCGACCGAACGCGCCGGGGCCATCTTCCCGGACGCCGCCGACAAGGCTGCCGGCTTCGTGTGGACCTGCGACGCGTACAACGTCCCGCTGCTGTATCTGTGTGACACGCCCGGCTTCATGCCCGGGGCAGAGGTCGAGAAGGAGAGCATCTTGGAGAAGGGCAAGAAGATGATCTACGCCACCTCGTCGGCGACGGTGCCGAAGCAGTGCGTCATCGTCCGGAAGGCGTACGGCGCGGGCATCTACGCAATGTCCGGCCCGGCGTACGATCCGGAATCGACCATCGGCCTGCCGTCGGGCGAGATCGGAATCATGGGTCCGGAGGCAGCGATCAACGCGGTGTACGCGAACAAACTCGACGCCGTCGAGGACCCCGAGGAGCGCGCCCAGATGGAACAGCGACTCCGCGAGGAGTACCGCAGCGACATCGACATCCACCGGATGGCGAGCGAGGTCGTCATCGACGAGATCGTCCCGCCGTCCGACCTGCGGGCGGAACTCGCCGCACGCTTCGCATTCTACGAGGATATCGACAAGGACCGCCCGTCGAAGAAGCACGGCACGATCCTCTGAATCGCTGCCCGGACGCGTTTACTCGGACTTCGTGGGAGTAAACGTATCCTCCTGTTCTCGGCGGCGATGATCGGGGTGAGCAGAGCGCAGTCCGTCGATAAGAAGAGTAGCTCAGGGCCGAAGCTCCCCGACGAGAACGGCCCACGCGAGCGCCGCGAGTCCCACGTCGCGGACGAGCACGTCCACGAAGAGTCCGTCGTGAGTGACCGCGACGATGGCGAGATACACGACCGTCGCCGACAGCGATACCGCCGCCACCGCGGCCGCCGGTGCCGTGTACCGGTCCACGATGATGGCGAGGCCGAAGCCGAGTTCGAGCCAGCCGTTGATCAGCATGAACGCGACCGGCGAGACGATCAGCAGTGGCGCGAGCCAGTCGACGACGTAGGCGGCCCACGCCGCCGGCGCGAGTAGCTTGTGAACGCCGGCGAGCAGGATAGTCACACCGAGGCCGACGCGGGCAAACGTCGACGGCGCGGGTACGCGGGCCGCGATCGTGCGACTGCGACGCCGCACGCTGGCGAAGCGTTCGTTCACGACAGGAGCACGGTGCGGGCGGTCAAAAGGTGTGCCGTGTCACGGGCGCGGCAAGGGCGCGACTGCCGGGCTGCTTGTCACGGAGGAAAGCGGGCGTCTCAGTCGTCCGGCTGTCGCAGCGACAGCGCGGTCCGGTCGAACTCGCAGACGAGGGTGTCCCCGTCCGGGCCGTCTCCGCCGTCGCCGATCTTGTACACGTCGACGTGCATCTCGACGATACCTCGCTCGCCGTCGCTGGTCTCGCGTTTGCTCGTGACGGTCGTGCGTGCGTACACGGTGTCGCCGTGGAACACCGGGTTCGGATGCTGGACGTCGTCGTAGGAGAGGTTCGCGGCGATGGTGCCGTCGGTCGTCTCGGGGATCGTCATGCCGACGGCGAGCGACATGGTGTAGAGTCCGTTGACGAGTCGGCCGCCGAAGTCGGTGTCGGCGGCGAAGTCCGCATCGAGATGGAGCGGCTGCTGGTTCATCGTCATGTCGCAGAACGTCTGGTTGTCCCGCTCGGTGACGGTGCGCCGGCGCGGGTGGTCGATCGCCTCACCGACCTCGAACTCCTCGTAGTACCGACCTGCCATACCGATGGCCCGCCCGCCGCGCCCAATAGCGTGACGGTCACACAGTCACGTCAGCCAGCCCGTTCCGCCCTGCTCGACGCCGGTCAAGAGCGGACCTGCCCCTCTATTTTTTCAACGATGAGTTTGTTTCACAAGTTGACACCGGACGAAGCCGGCTTACCCCCCGAGCCATGAGCGAGCACACGACCGCGTTCGCCGTAGCACTGCTGTTGATCGTCGCGCTCAGTCCGCTGGCTAACGTCGGCACGGCCGCGACCGAGGCGTCGATAGAACCCGATCCGGCGGATCCGGGCGCAACGTCGACACACACGACGATGGTCACGAACGAGGGGAGCGACTCGTGGGGCGGCTACGTCGTCGACTACAGCGTCGGCTCCGAGGCGACGGACATCAGTGACGTCGGAGAGAACGACATCGTCAAGATAGGTATCGACCGGAACGGCGACGACTCAGGCGACACCATCGATGTCAACACGTCCGACGACGTGGACAGCGTCGGCAGCCCCAACAGCAACGGAGAGACGCTGAAGATTGAGCTCGGCGGGAGCTACCAATTAAAGGTAGATGACGAACTCGTCGTCGTGTTCAGCGATGCCGTCAACCCCAGCAGTTCGGGAACGTACAACGCAAGTATAACTATCAACCCGCAGAGCAACCCCAGACAGGAAGTTCAGACGACGTACACCATTAGCAGTTCAACCCCGACCCCTACGCCAACCGCAACGCCAACGCCAACTTCGACGCCGACGCCGACTCCCACACCAACTGCAACTCCGACGCCAACGCCAACTTCGACGCCGACGCCGACCTCGACTCCAACGCCAACCGCAACTCCGACCCCGACGCCGACCACAACTCCAACTTCGACTCCCACACCAACTGCAACTCCGACCCCGACGCCGACCACAACTCCAACTTCGACCTCCACGCCAACTGCAACCCCGACCCCGACGCCTGAAGCGCCGTCCGGTGGTGGCGGCGGCGGTGGCGGCGGTGACGGAGTCCGCACAGCGACATCCACTCCGGAGACGGCGGCGACCACCGCAGATATGGAGACGAACACCTCCGTCGGAGGCGCGGTCGCGACACACACGGTCTACATCAACATCGGCGACGCCTCTGCCGACCAGCTCGACGCGGTACGGGTGAGCTACGAGAGCGCGTCGATCGAGCGGTTGGACGAGAGCAACATCGCCGTCGGCGTCGACGACGGTGACGACGAGCCCGGCACCACGTTCGACACGTCGGCGACCGAGAATATCACGTCGGTCGACGTCATGGACAACGGAACGCTTCTCGTCGAGTTCGACGGGAGCGTCTCGCTGACCGCAGACGACGAGATCGTCGCGGAACTCCGCGGCGTCGAGAATCCGGACGTCGAGGACAGCCACTGGATCGAACTGGCTGTCGACCCCAGTGAGCGCGGCGGCAACGCGGCCGCGGCGTACACGACGACGATAACGCCGACGGCGACGGACGCGCCGGATACCCCGGACACCCCCGACCCCACTGACGCGCCGGACACCCCCGACGCCAGCGATACGTCGGACGAGGAACCGACTCAGCCGCAGTTCGGCGTCCCGCTGGCGCTCATCCTGCTGTCGGGTGCCTCGCTGGTGACGTTCGGCGCGTCTCCCGAGTGAGCGCCGCGCTCGCTCTCGACTCGGACAACAGAGCAGAACGCGACGCCAGCTCGGGACGGCAGACCCACCGGAGGCGAGGACTGCCGACGCCGACCTTAAAATATACTAGGTTCTCCCTGTGATATAATTCCGACGAGCTTTTGCGGAGGAGGTGTTACCCAGTAGCCATGACGGACGAGGCCAATCCGTTCGAGAGTCTGCAGGAGCAAGTCGACGACGCCGCGGCGTACATCGACGTCGCCGACGGACTGCTCGGGCGGCTGAAACGGCCGGAGCGCGTGTTGGAGACGAACCTCACCATCCGGATGGACGACGGGAGTCTCGAGACGTTCCGCGCCTACCGCTCGCAGTTCAACGGCGACCGCGGCCCGTACAAGGGCGGCATCCGGTATCACCCGGACGTCTCCCGCGACGAGGTGAAGGCGCTCTCGGGCTGGATGGCGTACAAGACCGCGACCGTCGACATCCCGTACGGTGGCGGGAAGGGCGGCATCGTCGTCGACCCGACGACGCTGTCGGGGGGCGAACTGGAACGGCTCACCCGCGCCTTCGCCGAGGAGCTCCGGCCGCTCATCGGCGAGGACCGCGACATTCCCGCGCCGGACGTGAACACCGGCCAGCGGGAGATGAACTGGATCAAGGACACATACGAGACGCTGGAGAACACGACGGAACCGGGCGTCGTTACCGGGAAGTCGCCCGGCTCCGGCGGCTCGGCGGGACGAGTGAAGGCGACCGGCCGCTCGACGATGCTCGCGGCCCGCGAGGCGTTCGACTATCTCGGCAGGCGCATCGAGGGAGCGACGGTCGCCGTGCAGGGGTACGGGAACGCCGGCTCCGTCGCTGCGCGCCTGCTCGAATCCGAACTCGGTGCGAACGTCGTCGCCGTCTCCGACTCCTCGGGCGGCATCTACACGCCCGGCGGCTTCGACGCGGCCGCCGCGAAGGAACACAAGAACGAAGCCAGCTCCGTCGTCGGCTTCGCCGACGCCGACGAGGAGATCACCAACGAGGAACTACTGGGTCTCGACGTGGACCTGCTCGTCCCGGCGGCACTGGAGAACGCCATCGACGCCGACCTCGCCGAGACGGTGTCGGCCGACGTGATCGTCGAGGCCGCGAACGGCCCGCTCACGCCCGGAGCCGACGGCGTGCTCACGGAGCGGGACGTGCACGTCGTCCCCGACATCCTCGCGAACGCGGGCGGCGTGACGGTGTCGTACTTCGAGTGGGTGCAGAACCGACAGCGGTTCTACTGGACCGAGGAGCGCGTCAACGAGGAACTCGAACGGATCATCTGTGATGCCTTCGACGAACTGGTGGCGGCGTACGAGAGCTACGACGCACCGAACTTCCGGACGGCCGCCTACATCGTCGCCATCGAGCGGATCGTCGACGCACACGCCGAGTCGGGGACGTGGCCCTGACGGCCGAGGCGACCTGCTCCCGTCCGCGTCGGTGACGCGCCGTCGCAGAGACCAGAAGCCTTCTTACGGCGTCGGCCGACGACTGCGGCAATGACCGACCGCGCCCCGCTTCGGAACCGAACCGTGCAGGCGGTCGTCGCGCTCGCGCTCGTCGGCCTGCTCGCCCGCCTCGTCCTTCTCAGGGCGCGGGTCGCGCACTTCGACGAGGCCCGCGTCGCCTACTGGACGCTTCATTATCTGAACACCGGGGAGTTCCACTACCGCTACAGCATCCACGGCCCGTTCATCCAGCACGTCGGCCGGCCGCTGTTCGCGCTGCTGGGCGCGACCGACTTCGCCGCACGGCTCCCGGTCGCCGTCGTCGGCGGACTGTTTCCGCTCGTGGCGCTGTGGTTCCGTCACCGACTCGCCGCGGTCGAGGTCGGCGGCCTCGCCTTTTTCCTCGCGGTCAATCCACTGTTGCTCTACTACGGGCGGTTCATGCGCTCGACCCTGCTCGTGGCCGCCTTCTGTTTCGTCGCGTTCGCGGCGTTCGTCCGCGCGTACGACGGTTTCGGTCCGCAGTATCTGTACGTCGGTACTGCGATGCTCGCGCTCGGCTTCGGCGCGAAGGAGAACGCCGCCGTCTACGTGCTCTGCTGGCTGGGTGCGGCCGCGCTCGTCGTCGACGCGAAACTGTTCCGGGGCGACGCCGGCGTCAACCGACTCGCGCGCTGGCGTGACGCGGCGGTCGCACGGCTCCGCACCGACGGCGCGTTCGACCCGATGGCCGTCCGCTGGACGGGACACGTGGTCGGCGCGGCGCTCGTGTTTGCGGTGGTGGCCGTGTTCATGTACGGCCCTCGTGGCGGGGAGTGGATCGGCCTCTACGACGCGCTGGCGAACCCCCTACTCTTCCCCGAGATGCTGTCGACGACGGTCGACCAGGTCGCGACCGGCTACGGCTACTGGTTCGGCGGCACCGGCGAGACGAAGCTGAGCACCGTCATCGACCAACTCGGTATCTCCGCGAAGGCCGTCGGCGGCTACGCGGCCCCGCTCGTCCTCCTCTCGGTCGGCGGCTTCCTCGCGGAACGGTACGGCCGCGACTCGCCGCGCCAGTTCGTGCTCGGCTGCGCCTACTGGGGCTTCGTCTCGGTTCCCGGCTACGCCCTCGCGACCGACATCCTGAACGCGTGGGTGCTCACGAACGCGCTCGTGCCGCTGGCCGTTCCCGCTGCGGTCGGCCTCGCCCGCCTCGTCGACATCGGTCGCGAATCACTCGTCCAAGAGGATGCGGTGAGCGTCGGCGTCGTCGCGCTCCTGCTCATCCTCGTCGTCGGTGCCGTCGCGGGCGGGGCCGCGACCGGCGTCTACGCGAACACCACCTCGCCGGACAACGCGCTCGTCCAGTACGCGCAGCCGAGCCAAGAGATGCGCGCCGCCGTCGACGACATCGAGGGCGTGGCGGCCGACACGGAGGGAACCGACGTGTACGTGTACGGCGGCGGCAACGAGGACTTCGTCGACGGCGACGGGAACGCGACGCGGGAGCCGGCCTGCATCACGTGGTTCCGGACGCTTCCGCTCGGCTGGTATCTGTCGGCCAGCGAGGCGACGGTCGAGTGTGGCAACGCGCCCGAGGACATCCCCAGCGACCTCCCGCCCGTCGTCGTCGTTCCCGGCGACTGCGCGCTGGAGCGGACCGTCGA
This sequence comes from Halobacteriales archaeon QH_7_66_36, assembly GCA_003021175.1. Lineage (GTDB taxonomy): Archaea > Halobacteriota > Halobacteria > Halobacteriales > Haloarculaceae > Halosegnis. Next base: position 107,320 of record PXQV01000018.1, read on the forward strand.
CTGTCGCGAGCGGCCGACGGCGATGGAGCCACCCGAAGGCGTTGCGGACCGGGTGGACGGCTACGAGCGGCACGCGTTCCTCCACCGGACGACCGGCGGCAACTGGTTCGACGGGATGATCGTCTACGTCGACGAGGACAGGTAACCGCAAAGTTGACCCTTAGTGGCTCAGTGTGGCCGATATGCATCTCTCCGCGTCCAACCCGACGCTCGGCGTCGTCGGCGGCGGCCAGCTCGGCCGGATGCTCGGCGAGGCGGCATCCCCGCTCGGCGTCCGCGTCGTCGTCTCCGACCCCATCCCCGACTGTCCCGCCAGTCCGGCCGTCGACGACCAGATCGTCGGTGCGTTCGACGACTACGAGGCCATCCGAGCGGTCGCCGAGCGCGCCGACGTGCTCACCTACGAGATCGAGTTGACCGACCCCGACACGCTCGAAGCGGTGAGCGAGGCGACCGACACGCCAGTCCATCCACGTCCCGACACGCTGCGGACGATACAGGACAAGCTCGTCCAGAACGAGGCGTTCGACGACGCGGGCGTCCCGTTGCCCGACTACCGGCGCGTCGACGACGCCGACGACCTCCGGGCGGTGGGCGAGGAACTCGGCTGGCCGGTCATGCTGAAGGCGCGCACCGGCGGCTACGACGGCCGCGGTAACGTTCCCGTCGAAGGGCCCGAGGACGCGGTCGACGCGCTCGCCGAGGTGGGAGCCGGCGAGGGCGGCGCGCTCGCGGAGCGGATGATCGACTTCGAGCGTGAGCTCTCCGTCATCGGCTGTCGCGGCCACGACGGCACGACCGCCGCCTTCCCCGTCACCGAGACGATCCACGAGGCAGAGATCCTGCGCGAGACGGTGTCGCCGCCCCGTACCGACGACGTTGTCCGCGAGCGGGCCCGCGAGGTCGCCTTCGACGTGCTCGACAGCCTCGACGGGCGCGGCGTGTTCGGCATCGAACTGTTCGAGCACGACGGGCGGATACTGGTCAACGAGGTCGCGCCGCGACCCCACAACTCCGGTCACTGGACGATAGAGGGCGCGGTCACCTCGCAGTTCGAACAGCACGTCCGCGCGGTGCTCGGGTGGCCGCTCGGCGCGACCGACCGGCGATGTCCGACCGCGAGCGCGAACCTGCTCGGGACGGTCGCGGAGCCGACGCGGGCGCGACTCGCCGGCGTCGAGGAACTGCTCGCGACCGACGCGGCCGCGCTCCACTGGTACGGGAAGGACGAGGTGCGCCCGCTCCGGAAGATGGGCCACGTCACGCTCCCGGCGGACGGGGCCGGAACGCGCGACCCCGAGGCGCTGCTCGAACGAGTGCGGGCGATTCCCGACCGGTTGACATTCGCCTAACCGCAACGGCGAAGGTGATGCGGGACACCCCACCGGTATGCCCGAGTCAGTCGATTCGCTGATCGCCGACCTGCGCGCAGAGGCCGACCGCGACCGCTCGCCGGAGGCGACCCCCGAGGTGGGTATCGTCATGGGCTCGGACTCGGACCTCGACGTGATGTACGGGGCCTACGAGGCGCTTTCCGCGCTCGGCTTCGAGGAGGTGACCGACTGCGACGACCCGCCCGAGGCGCGGTTCACCTTCGAGACGTACGTCGTGTCGGCCCACCGGACGCCGGAGTTGATGTACGCGTACGCCGAGACGGCACGCGAGCGGGGACTGGACGTGCTGATCGCCGGGGCGGGCGGAAAGTCGGCCGACCTGCCGAACATGACCGCGAGCATCGCCTATCCGTTACCCGTGGTGGGTGTGCCGGTACAGGAGAAGTCGGTCGATTCGGTCGTCGGGATGCCGACGGGCGCGCCGCTGACGGCCGTCGACGCGGGGAAGTCGTACAACGCCGCGCTGTCGGCCGTGCAGACGCTCGCGCGCGAACACGAGGAGTTAGAGGGGCGGCTGGTCGAGCTACACGAGACGCGCCAGCAGGGGGTCGGCGAGGTGTCGCGCGAACTGCACGAGGCCGGGACGGCAGCGTTCCGCGAGCGACGCGGCTGAGTTGGCCGCGCGTGCGCACATGTGAGAATCAACCCTTATGTACCCGCTCTCCTAACCGTGAGATGATACAGAACAGATGAGCAATCCGTGGATAGCTATCGGCGCGCTCACGCTCGTTTCGATCATCATCCCGGTGTCGATGGTGGTCGTCTCGGCGCTGCTTCGACCGAGCGTGCCGGAGCAAGGGAAAACCGCCGTCTACGAGTCCGGCGAGGTGCCGACGGGCGACACGCGCATTCGGTTCAACATCCAGTACTACATGGTCGCGCTGTTGTTCGTCGTCTTCGACATCGAGACCGTCCTGATCTTTCCGTGGACGGTCATCTACCGCGATGGCGTCCAGCAGTTCGGGATGGCACAGACGCTCGTGCCGATGCTGGTGTTCATCGGGGTGCTCGTCGTTGGACTCGCGTGGGCGTGGCGTAACGGTGCCGTCCAGTGGGTCAAATCGACCCGCGCGCGTGACACCGCTGGCAGTACGGAGTAACTATGAGTAGCGACAACACACAGTCGACACAGGAAGGGCGAATGGGGGAGGGAGTCGACGCCCGGTTCAACTCGAAACTGCGTGAGGCGTTCGGCTCGTCGCCGTTCATCCTCACGAAGTTCGACCAGTTCATGAACTGGGTGCGCGGCTCCTCGATGTTCATGCTGCAGTTCGGTATTGCCTGCTGCAGCATCGAGATGATGCACACCTACGCGGTGAAACACGACCTCGACCGGTTCGGCGCGGGCGTGCCACGGGCCTCGCCGCGGCAGGCGGACGTGATCATCGTGCCCGGCACCATCGTCTCGAAGTTCGCCCCGCGGATGAAGCGCATCTACGACCAGATGCCCGAACCGAAGTTCGTCGTCGGCATGGGATCGTGCACTATCTCCGGCGGCCCGTTTCAGGAGGGGTACAACGTCATCAAGGGGGCCGAGGAGGTCATTCCGGTCGACATCCACGTCCCCGGCTGTCCGCCCCGTCCGGAGGCGCTCGTCTACGGCATCGCCAAGCTCCAAGAGCGGGTCGCGAACGGCGAGACCTCGCCGGTGACGGTCAAGCCGTACGAGCTCGAACAGTTCAGTGATCTGGACGACGACGAACTCGTCCAGCATCTCGCAGACCGGATCGACGAGGAGGAACTCGTCATGCGCTACGACTGGGCCGAATCTCCGGTGGAACCATGAGCTTAGAGGACCCGAGCCGACCGGAACTCGACATCGGCGAGACGGCAGAGGGTGTCGACTACGACGCGCTCGAAGCGCTGCTCGGCGACCACGTCGTCGGGCGCGAGCGCCACCGCAACGCCGAGGCGTTCGTCGTCCGGCCCGACGAGGTGCAGGACGCGCTGTTCCTGCTCCGCGACGAGGCGGGCTTCGACCACTGCTCGTGTGTGACCGCACAGGAGTACGAGGACCGCTACGAGTCGATCTATCACCTGCGGAAGTACGACGACCCGACCCAAGAGGTGGGCGTCGTCGTCCCGACCGCGACGGACGACCCCGTCTCTGAGTCGGCCGAACCCGTCTACCGGACGGCCGACTGGCACGAGCGCGAGGCCTACGACCTCGTCGGCGTCGACTACGACGACCACCCGCAGATGGAGCGCATCCTCCTGCCGGAGACGTGGCAGGGCCACCCGCTGTCGCTCGATTACGACCAAGAGCAGCCGCAGGTCGTCACGTTCAGCGAACACGCCAACCCGCTGAACGAGGACCAGCGCGCGGAGGCGGACTCGGACACGATGTTCGTCAACATCGGTCCCCACCACCCCGCGACCCACGGCGTGCTCCACCTGAAGACGACGCTCGACGGCGAGCAGGTGGCAGACGTAGAGAGCGACATTGGCTATCTCCACCGGTGCGAGGAGCAGATCTGTCAGAACGGCACCTACCGCCACCAGATCATGCCGTACCCCGACCGCTGGGACTACATCTCGGCGGGGATCCTCAACGAGTGGGCGTACGCTCGCGCCGCGGAGGACATGGCCGACATCGACGTGCCGGAGTACGCGCAGGTCATCCGCACGATGTCCGCTGAGCTCTGCCGGATCGCGAGTCACATGCTCGCGCTCGGCACGTTCGCGCTGGACGTGTACGGCGACTTTACGGCCATCTTCATGTACGCTACCCGGGATCGCGAGGTCGTCCAGAACATCCTCGAAGACCTCACCGGTCAGCGGCTGATGTTCAACTATCTCCGGTTGGGCGGCGTCGCGTGGGATCTGCCCGAGCCGCGCGAGGAGTTCTTCGAGAGCATTCACGATTTCCTCGAAGACCTTCCGGAGAAGCTCGAGGAGTACCACGACCTCGTCACGTCCAACGAGATCTTCCAGATGCGGTGTGTCGACACCGGCGTCCTCGAACCGGAGATCGCGAAGAGCTACGGCGCGACCGGGCCGGTCGCCCGCGGCTCCGGTATCGACTACGACCTCCGCCGGGACGACCCGTACGGCTACTACGACGAACTCGATTGGGACGTGATCACGGAAGAGGGCTGTGACAACTACGCGCGCGTCCTCGTCCGTCTACAGGAGGTCGAGGAGTCCGCGAAGATCATCGAGCAGTGCGTCGACCTGCTGGCCGAGTGGCCCGAGGAGGACCGAACGATCCAGTCGAACGTTCCGCGCACGCTGAAGCCGGACCCGGACACGGAGATCTACCGGTCGGTCGAGGGCGCGAAGGGCGAACTCGGCATCTACATGCGCTCGGACGGGACGGAGAAGCCGGCGCGGTTCAAGATCCGGTCCCCCTGCTTCTCGAATCTCCAGACGCTGCCGGAGATGTCGCAGGGTGAGTACATTCCGGACCTCATCGCGTCGCTCGGCAGTCTGGACATCGTGCTCGGCGAGGTGGACCGCTGATGGCGAGCACGCTGCCCGACACTATCTCGTCGCTGTTCGGCCTCGGCGGCCTCGTCGGCGACGTCGTCGGGTCGCTCGTCGGCGCGGTGCTCGTCGGGTCGCTCATGCTGACGATGACCGCACTCGCCGGTCCGTGGGCCAAGCGGAAGATCACCGCGGCGTTCACCGACCGCATCGCTGTCAACCGGGTCGGCCCGTTTGGCCTGCTCATCATCGTGGCCGACGCCGTCCGCCTGCTGTCGAAGGAACTGATCGTTCCCGAGGACGTCGACCGGCCAGCGTGGGATCTCGCGCCGTTCGTGCTCGCCTCGTCAGCGCTGCTCGGCTTCGCCGTCATTCCGATGGGCAACGGCATCCAACTCGCCGACCCCGAGGTGGGGCTGGCGTACGTGTTCGCCGTCGCCTCCATCGCCTCCGTCGGACTGGTGATGGCCGGCTACGCCTCGAACAACAAGTTCTCGCTGCTGGGCGGGCTGCGCGCCGTGGCACAGAACCTCGCGTACGAGATTCCGCTCGTCATCACGGCGGCGTCGGTCGTCATCTTCGCCGGCACGCTCCAGATGAGCGGCATCGTCGAGGCGCAGACGGCGGCGCTCGGCTTCGGCCTGAAGAGCTGGTACGCGTTCGTCAACCCGTTCGCGTTCCTGCTGTTCCTCGTCGCGAATCTCGCGGAAGTCGGCCGCAACCCGTTCGACACGCCGGAGGCCCCGACGGAGATCGTCGCCGGCTACCAGACGGAGTATTCGAGCGTCTACTTCGTCCTCATGTATCTCGGCGAGTTCCTCCACATCTTCCTCGGGGGTGCCATCATCGCGACGGTGTTCCTCGGCGGCCCGACGAGTCCGTTCGTCGGCGTGGAGATACTGCCGGGCTTCCTCTGGTTCGTGGTCAAGATCTGGGCCGTCTTCCTGTTCACCCAGTGGATGCGGTCGGCCATCCCGCGGGTGCGCATCGACCAGCTCATCGAGATCGGCTGGAAGGGAATGCTGGTGTTATCGTTCGCTAACCTCGTGCTCACGGCCGTCATCGTGGGAGTGATAGCATGATTGGACTACTCAAATCGATGGCAACGACGATGAAACACGCCCTCGACGGCGACACGTTCACCGTCGAGTATCCGGAGGACACCCCGGAGGTGTCCCCGCGGTTCCGCGGCGTCCACAAGTTCTCACAGGAGCGGTGCATCTGGTGTCGCCAGTGTGAGAACGTCTGTCCGAACGACACCATCCAGATCGTGACGGACGACAAGCGCAACGGCGAGCAGTACAACCTCCACATCGGCCAGTGTATCTACTGTCGGCTCTGCGAGGAGGTGTGTCCGGTCGACGCCATCCTGCTCACCCAGAACTTCGAGTTCACCGGCGACACGAAGGACGACCTCGCGTACAACATGGAGCAGCTGAAGAACGTCCCGTGGTACAAGGACATCGACCCGCTCGCGTCGCGCGAACCCGACCGCGGCGGCTGGATAAACGAGGGCGAAGGCGAAGTCGACTATCAGTAAAAACCTACTTTTTACACGAGGGGTCGCCGCAGGCGATCCCTCGGCAAAAACTTGGGGAAAATATGCGCGCGTGCTCCTTTCGGCGAGCCTCCGGCTCGCCTCCAGTCCGCGCGCGCTACGGCACGCGACCGCAGGGAGCGTGCCGCGAACCGGCCGGGCGCTCGATTCGGCCCCGGCGTTCGGAAGACGCAGTGCGTCTTCCGCAGCCCATCAGAAATCTTCGATTTCTGAGGACGACGAAAGCACCGCAACGGGCCGCAGGCCCGCGAGGCGCGCAGCGAGCCGCGGACGGTCGAGCGCCCGGGGGCTTTCTACACCCCGTTTCCCTCATATCTCCGGAGTCACCCTTAGCTGAACACTACCGGACGCTGGCAGCGTGACTTTTTGTGTCGTGGCGCGCTACGGCCGCGTGTGCCTATCGTGAAGACCGAGGAGGTGCTGGCCGGCGACCCGCGGCTGGAGGGGCGGCGCGTCTCGGTGCTCCACGTCGCTGAACTCGTCCTCGGGGGCGCAACGCCGGAGACGGCAGCCGATCAGCTCGGTCTCTCCCTCGCGAAAGTCCACGGGGCGATGGCGTACTACTACCGTCATCCCGACGAGATGGCGGAGATACGGGCGGCATACGAGGCGCTTGAGGAGGAGCTTCGCGACCGGTCGGACGCCCCGACGAAGACCGCCTGAATGGGGACGCTTCGGTTTCTCGCCGACGAACACGTTCCGCGAGTGTTCGTCAACGCGCTGAGGCCAAGCCGATTCGAGATCAGAGTGGCTCACGAACGACCGTGATTTCGCCCGCTTGGCCGACGAGAACAAACACGCGGGCATCGCCCTCTACACTGACGCAGACTTCCTCCGCATCTCCCCGCGCGAAGCGGTCGGGGCGGTCGTCCGGATCGGCCGTCACTACCAGCGAAGCGAACTGTACGACACCGTGGAGTGGCTCGACAACTGGGTCTGACACGACCCGCGATCACTGGTTATCTCACGCAGAGACGAGGGTCGCGCCGGTCGATCCAATCTCACCTCGGGGGCTGCCGGTTCGTCGTGAGACAGTATACTGGCTGCGCGTGCCCGAGCGCGAACGCGTGGACGCACAAAGAAAGCTTCAAACACAAGGCCGCAAAGGTTCGGGTAATGGCTGTAGCACCGGTCGAACTGGCGGCGTTTCTGCTGTTCGCACTACTCACGGCGGGCAGCAGCCTCGGCGTCGTGTTGGTTCGTGACGTCTGGCACAGCGCGCTCCTGTTGGGGGTGGCGCTGGTGTCCGTCGCGGTCCACTACGTAATGTTACGGGCCGAGTTCCTCGCGGCGATGCAGATACTCGTCTACGTCGGTGGGGTTCTCATCCTCATCACGTTCGCCGTGATGCTCGTCCGCGAGCAGGACAAGCAGTTGGAGGTGACGGGATGACGACGCGTCCGCGACTCCACACGAGCAGCACGCAGGTCGTCGGACTCGTCGCGTTCGTCCTGTTCGGCGTCCTCGCGGCCGTCTTCCTCACGGCCGACTTCGGCTCGCACGCGACGTTCGAGGGCGCGACGGGCATCACCGCGAGCATCGGCTACGCGATGTTCAACCTCGACGCCGGGTCGCTCCCCTCCGAGGGGTTCCTGATCTCCTTCGAGATCATCGACGTGATCCTGCTCGGCGCGCTGGCCGCGGCGGTGATGCTCGGGAAGCGCGACGACGAGGAGGAGAGCGACGAGAGCGTGACGATGGCCGACGGGGGTGACCGCTGATGGCGGTCTCCGTTCAGTACTATCTCATCCTGTCGGCGTTCGTCTTCTGTGTCGGCCTGTTCGGCATCCTGACCCGACGGAACGCGCTGCTGTTCCTGATGTCGGTCGAACTCATGCTGAACGCCGCGAACATCAACTTCGTCGCGTTCTCGTACTACCACGGGAACCTCACGGGGCAGGTGTTCAGCCTGTTCACGATGGCGCTTGCCGCCGCAGAGGTCGCGGTCGGCATCGGCATCATCCTCGTGTTGTACCGCAACTTCGCGGACGTGGACGTAACCAAGGCGACGACGCTCAGGTGGTAACATGGCCGAGATAACTGCATTCGCACCCGCTATCGCCGTCCTGCCGTTCGTATCGTTCCTCGTCGCGCTGTTCGCCGGGAAGTATCTCCCCAAGAAGGGAGCGCTCGCCGGCATCCTCGCGATGGGTGGATCGCTCGTCCTGTCGCTGCTCATGCTGTACACGGTGGCGACGGGCCACGCACACCAGTCGACGCTCTACACGTGGGTCGGCGGGGAGGCCGTCCCCTACGAGCTCACCTTCGGTATCCTGCTCGACCAACTGTCGACGCTGATGTTGGTCATCGTCTCGCTCATCTCCTTCCTCGTCCACGTGTTCTCGCTGGGCTACATGAACGACGAGGACGAGGGCGGACTGCCGCGCTACTACGCCGAACTCGGCCTGTTCTCGGCGAGCATGCTCGGCTTCGTCTTCGCCGACAACCTGCTGATGGCGTTCATGTTCTTCGAGCTGGTCGGGCTCTGCTCGTATCTGCTCATCGGCTTCTGGTTCCGCGAGGCCGGCCCGCCGTCGGCGGCGAAGAAGGCGTTCCTCGTCACGCGCTTCGGGGACTACTTCTTCCTCGTCGGCGTCGTCGCCGTCTTCGCGACGTTCGGGACGGCCGCCTTCGGCGGTCCCGGCGTCGAGGAGTCGTTCCCGCATCTCGCCGAACTGGCGCTCGACGGCGAGGCGAGCGTGAACACCTTCGGCTTCGCGCCTAGGACGTGGTTCACCATCGTCGGCCTGCTCGTGCTCGGCGGCGTGATGGGGAAGTCCGCACAGTTCCCCTTCCACACGTGGCTCCCGGACGCGATGGAGGGTCCGACGCCCGTCTCCGCGCTCATCCACGCCGCGACGATGGTCGCCGCGGGCGTGTATCTCGTCGCCCGGATGTACGGCTTCTACGCGCTGTCGCCGACGGCGCTCGCGGTCATCGCCTTCGTCGGCGGCTTCACCGCGCTGTTCGCCGCGACGATGGGCGTCGTGAAGCGGGAGATCAAGCAGGTGCTCGCCTACTCCACCATCTCGCAGTACGGCTACATCATGCTCGCGCTCGGCGGTGGCGGCTACGTCGCCGGCGTCTTCCATCTCACCACCCACGCCGTGTTCAAGGCGCTGCTGTTCCTCGGCGCGGGGTCGGTCATCATCGCGATGCACCACAACGAGAACATGTGGGACATGGGTGGGCTGAAGGAGGAAATGCCCGTCACCTACTACGCGTTCCTCTCGGGGAGCCTCGCGCTCGCCGGTATCGTCCCCTTCTCCGGCTTCTGGTCGAAGGACGAGGTGCTGTTCGAGACGCTGATTCACGGGCTGGGGGACTCGCCGCTCCTCCTGGGCGCGTACGCGATGGGACTGCTCGCCGTCTTCTTCACCGGCTTCTACACGTTCCGGATGGTGCTGCTCACGTTCCACGGGGAGCCGCGGTCCGACACCGCGCGTGACCCGCACGGCGTCCGCTGGAAAGTGAAGGGTCCGCTCGCCGTACTCGGAGCACTCGCGGCCGTCGCCGGCGTCATCAACCTCGCGCCGGTCGCAGAGCTGACGGGCGCACACATCGACTTCCTCCACAGTTGGCTGTTCCACGGCCCGGAGGGACTCAACGGCGAACACTACGAGGAACTGCTCGAAGGGGTCGCGGGATACCACGCGGCGTATCCGCTCGGCGAGACGCTGACGATGCTCGCCTCCGCGGCCGTCTCCCTCGGCCTCGCACTCGCCGGCGCGGGACTCGCGGTCGCGCTGTATCGCGGGCCCGAGCCGGTCGAACACACGGACAAGCTCGGCGCTCTCAAGACGGTGCTGTTCAACAACTACTATCAGGACGAGTATCAGGTGTGGCTCGCGGAGGGGCTCACCGCCCGCGTCGCCCGCGCGGCCGACACGGTCGACGTGAGTATCGTCGACGGAGTCGTGAACTTCGTCTCCAGTCTCAGCCTCTTCACGGGCGACCGGCTCCGCCGGGTCCAGACAGGTATCGTGAGTAACTACGCCGCGCTGTTGACGCTCGGGCTGACGCTGCTGCTCGTCGCATTCGGCGTCATGCAGGGGTGGTTCCTGTGACTACCGAGAGACGCCACACAGAATCCCGTCGTGGGAGGTGGTCCGCATGATGCTCGAACTGCTCGTCGGCGTCTGCCTGCTGGGCGCGTTCGTCACGTTCGCGCTCCCAGACGAGTACGCCTCGGAGGCGGCGCTCGGCATCTCGCTGGTGCCGCTCGCGGTGTCGCTGTACATGTACGCGGTCTTCGACGGCGTTGGCAACGCGCTGCTCGGCGGCGACCCGTCCTTCGAGACGCAGTACGCGTGGCTGACGCTCGGCCGCTACGACGTGACGTGGCACATGGGACTGGACGGTATCTCGATGCCGCTGGTCGTCCTCGCGACGCTGCTCACGACGCTGGCCATCCTCGCGTCGTGGACGCCCATCGACGAACGACAGAGCCAGTTCTACGGGCTGATGTTGTTCATGGAGGCGTCGCTGGTCGGCGTCTTCGGCGCGCTGGACTTCCTGGTCTGGTTCGTGTTCTGGGAGGCCGTCCTCGTCCCGATGTACTTCCTCATCGGCGTCTGGGGCGGCGCGCGCCGCAAGTACGCCGCGATCAAGTTCTTCGTCTACACGAACATCGCCTCCATCGTGATGTTCATCGGGTTCTTCGGGCTCGTCTTCGGGCTCGGTGACTCGATAGCGTCGCTCGACCTGCCCGCCATCGCACAAGCGTTGCGGGCCGGCGAACTCGGCGGGCTCGGCCTCCTCTCCGCGAGTCAGGTCGCCACGCTCGCGTTCGTGGCGATGTTCCTCGGCTTCGCGGTGAAGGTGCCCGTCGTCCCGTTCCACACGTGGCTGCCGGACGCCCACGTCGAGGCACCCACGCCCGCGTCCGTGATGCTGGCGGGCGTCCTGCTGAAGATGGGGACGTACGCCTTGCTCCGGTACAACTTCACGATGCTGCCGGGGATCGCACAGTCGCTCGCGGTGCCGATCGCGCTGCTCGGCGTCATCTCAATCGTCTACGGTGCGCTGCTCGCGCTCGCGCAGTCGGACCTGAAACGCATCGTCGCCTACTCGTCGGTGTCGTCGATGGGGTACGTGACGCTCGGGCTGGTGGCGTACACGATGTACGGCACCGGCGGCGCGACGTTCCAGATGGTGGCACACGGCCTCATCTCCGGGCTGCTGTTCGCCTGCGTCGGCGTGGTCTACAACACGACGCACACGCGGATGGTCGGCGACATGTCCGGTCTCGCCGACCGGATGCCGGTCACCGTTGGCGCGTTCGTCGCCGGCGGCTTCGCCTACATGGGTCTGCCGCTGATGGCCGGCTTCGCCGGCGAGTTCTTCGTCTTCGTCGGCACGTTCGGGGCCGACTTCGCCGGCGCACCGGTGTTCACGTCGGTCGGCATGTTCGGCATCGTCATCGTGGCCGGCTACCTGCTGTGGTCGATGCAGGCGACCCTGTTCGGCCCGTTCGAGTCGGCCACCGACTACGAGGTGTCGCCCGCGGCGGTCCACGACGTGGTGCCGCTGCTCGTGCTCGTCGTCTTCATCGTCGCGCTGGGGACGTTACCGTACGACCTCGCGTTCGACGCGATTCTCGACGCGACCGAACCGGTGTTGCCGACTGCCGGTGAGGTCGCCGCGACCTTCGGAGGTGGTTCGCCGTGATAACGCCAGAGTGGGCCGCGGCTGCGCCGACGCTCGTACTCGGTGTCACCGCGCTCGTCCTGTTCGCGTTCGACAGCATCGACCCCGAGTCGAGCAACAACCCCGTCCTCGCGGGCATCGCCGTCGTCGGCTCGCTGGCGGCGATGGGCGTGTCGGTCGCGTACCTCGTCGCTGGCGTCGGCGACCCGGCCGTCGAACTGTACGGCGGCCAGCTCGTCGTCGACGGGATGGCGCTGTTCTTCCAGGTCATCTTCACGAGCGTCACCGCGCTGGTCGCGCTCGCGAGCTACGATTATCTGGAGGACATGCGTCATCAGGCGGAGTACTACATCCTGCTGCTGCTCGCGGCGACGGGCATGAGCCTGATGGCCGCGGCGGGGTCACTCGCCGTCGGCTTCGTCGCGCTGGAACTCGCCTCGCTGCCCTCGTACGGGCTCGTCGCGTTCCTGAAGCAGAACCGCGGCAGCGCGGAGGCGGGGCTGAAGTACTTCCTCATCGGCGCGCTCTCCTCTGCGGTGTTCGCCTACGGCATCTCGCTGGTGTACGCCGTCTCCGGCTCGCTGCTCATCGACGCGGTGGCTGGGTCGGTTCGTAACGCCGGCCAGCCGGGCGTGCTCGGCGTCGGCGTGCTGATGGTGCTCGGCGGCTTCGCGTTCAAGACCGCCAGTGTCCCGTTCCACTTCTGGGCGCCGGAGGCGTACGAGGGTGCGCCCGCGCCGATCTCGGCGTTCCTCTCGTCGGCCTCGAAGGCGGCCGGCTTCGCGCTCGCGTTCCGCGTGATGACCGTCGCCTTCCCCATCGAGGGAGTCGTCGGCGCGGTCGACTGGGTGCTCGCCGTGCAGGTGCTCGCCGTCGTCACTATGACGCTCGGCAACTTCGCGGCCGCGACACAGGAGAACGTCAAGCGCATGCTCGCGTACTCGTCGGTCGGTCACGCCGGCTACGTCCTCATCGGGCTGGCCGCGCTCACCGGCACCGGCGACGGCGGCCTCGTGCTCGGCGCGGGGATGATCCACCTGCTCGTCTACGGCTTCATGAACACGGGCGCGTTCCTGTTCATCGCGCTCGCCGAGTACTGGGGCGTCGGCCGGACGTTCGCCGACTACAACGGGCTGGCCCGGCGCGCGCCGCTCGCCTGCGTCGCCATGACCGTGTTCATGTTCTCGCTGGCGGGGCTCCCGGTCGGCGGCGGCTTCGTCTCGAAGTATTACCTGTTCGCCGGCGCGGTCAACGCCGGTGTCTGGTGGCTCGCGCTCGTCGGCGCGGTGAACAGCGCGCTGTCGCTGTTCTACTACAGCCGCGTCGTGAAGGCGATGTGGATCGAGGAGCCGGCCGAGGGCGTCGACGTCTCCTCGTACCCGTCGACGCTGTACGCCGCGGTCATCACCGCGGCCGTCGTGACGGTCGTGCTGCTGCCCGCGCTCGGCCTCTTCTCCGGCTTCGCCTTCGACGCGGCGGCGGCAGTGCTGTTCTGAGCGCGCCGCCCTCTTTTCGTCGCGTTCGTTTCTCGACGGCAGTCGTAACGCTCCCTTTCGTGGGCGTTCGCGGCGACCGGTTCGGATGGATACTTGAGCGTCCCCCGACAACGGGTGCGTATGACTACGACGCGCGGTGAGACGCTGGCGGCGGCCGCCCGCAGCGGGGGTATCGACTGTGACGGCCTCCGCGTCGAGGCCGACGACGACGACGGCTTCTCGGTGACCATCGAGGAAGCCGGCGTCGACGAGTCGGGGCTGACGGAGGCTGACCTCGACCGACTCGCCGACGACTACCCGGAGTACGTGTCGAACTGGGCCTACTGGACGCAGGACCGCGGCGATGCCGACCGGGCGTTCCTCCGGTGGGCCGAGCGGGCCGACGAACTGTCGGTGCCCGAGCGGTACGACCGCCTGCGCGACGGGATGGCCCGCACGTGGGGCGAGGTGCGCGTGACGCCGCGACTCGTCGACGGCGAACGCGTCTACGAACTCCGTCACGATGAGGACGTCGACCGCGACCGCGACGAGTTGGACACCCACGAGGACCCGCTCGACGCGCGCTCACTGGTAAAGACGGACGACGACGGCCGCTACCGACCGCTGAAGACCGCGCCGTCGCTGCCACACGGCTGGGCGTTCGTGAATCTTGACGGGCGCGCCTGCGCGGAGACGGTCGAGTACGTGTACCCGGCGACGATAGCTAACTGGTATCTGGAGCGGCAGGGCGACCTCGACGTAGACCACTGGCGGGAGGCCGTCGCCCGGCAGAGCGGCATCTACGGCGTCGTCAAGACGTGGGACCGCGGCGAGGGGTACGAGCACGTCAACTGGGTCGCAGAGGCGTGCTGTGACGACTCGCAGTGCGTCAAGCGCCGGGAGTGGGAGTACGGCGACGAGACGGATCTCGACGTGGACGGCGGGGACGGCGTCTTCCCGTGTCGAGAGCCGTGTTCGCTCGTCATCGCGGCGGCGCGCAAGTGGACGCGACTGTCCGGCGAGGCGGAGCAGACGTACGAGTTCACCCTCACGCCGAGCGAGAAGGAACAGGTGGAGGAGATACTCGACGCCGTGGCAGACGGCCGCGCCGACGAGATCCGCGAGGCGGACGTGTCCGACGGCGCGAACCGCTACCGGGCGCGCTTCCTCCGCGCGAAGCGGCTCGACGAGGACGGCAACCTCGCCGGCGTGCCGACTGACCGTGAGGAGTGAATCTCTACGTCACCGCATCGTCGCCAGTCCGGCGGCGATGAGGCCGGCCAGCACCGCGAGGACGCCGAAGGCGACGTTCAGCCCTTCGGTGGCGACGAGAGCCGCGATGGCCAACAGCACGCCGACGAAGCCAAGACCGAGCGCGGCGGCGAACAGCGGATCGATACCGGCGAGCGGGCCGTCCGGGCCGGGGTCGCTCGGCGTCCCGAGGTCGGGGTCGACGGTCACCTCGCTGGTCGCCGCGTCGACCCTGACGGTGACGTAGCGCGTCTCCGCACCGTGGGCAGTGACGAGCTTGAGACTCCCCTGTTCCGTGGTTCCGGGGGGTGCGTCGAGTTCGACGCGGACGCGCCGACCGTCGCCGCCGGCGACGTAGTGGTTGTTCGCCCGGAGCGACCCGATAGAGGAGAGCGGGTCGTCGAGGTGGAGGTGGACGTGCGTCGGCTCGCCGCGGTTCCGGAGTTCGACGACGAACGAGCCGTCCGTCTCGAACGTGTCGGGCACCTCCAGCGAGTGGAGGCCGACCCGGTTTATCTCCGCGACGAGCGTGTCGGTCACGGCTGTCGAGTCACGCGCTCGTAATAAAAAGCCCTCGCTCAGGCCGCCGATTCTTCCCGCATATCCGGCGGCAGCAGATTCGGGATGCCGTCCTCGATGGGGTACTCCTCGCTACACTCGGTGCAGACGAGTCGTCCTTCGAGTATCTCCCCCTCGTCGCGTCGGATCGCTTCAAGCTCCAGTTCCGACTTGTCCAGCGGACAGCAGACGATGTCCAGCAGGTCTTCTTTCACACGAGACGGTGAGGCCGGCCGTGGCAAAAGCATGCCGGACGGGATCGGGAAAGATTTACTCCGGCGTGGCGACGTTTTGATTCGTGAGCGAGACGACGTATCAAAGGCTCGGCGGCAGAGACGCCGTCGAAGCTGTCGTGGACGAGTTTTACGACCGCGTACTCGCCGACGAGTCGCTCGCACCGTTCTTCGAGGGCGTGCCGATGGCTCGCCTCCGCGCACATCAGGTAGCGTTCCTCAGCGCGGTGACCGGTGGCCCCGACGACTACGACGGTGACGACATGCGAGCGGTCCACGCGCATCTCGACCTGACGGGCGACCACTTCGACGCCGTCGCGGGCCATCTGGTCGACGCGCTCCGGGCGTGTGACGTGCCCGAGGAAGATATCGACACCGTCGTGACGGCCGTCGAGGAACTGCACGATCCGGTGTTGGGACGGGAAGCGACCGAAAGCTACTCCCAGACCTCTTCGCGGATGACCGTCTGTTCGCGGCCGGGACCGACGCCGACACAGTAGACGGGCGTGTCGAGTTCGTCGCTCAGGTATTCGAGATACGCGCGGGCGTTCTCGGGGAGCGCCGCGTACCCCTCTGAGGCGACTGTCTCGGAGTCGAACGGCACCCAGCCGTCGAAGGATCGGTAGTTCGCCTCGCACTTGGCCCACCGCTCGGTCGTCGCGGGCATCGTAAACAGTTCCTCGCCGTCGAGGGTGTACGAGTGGCCGACCCGGACCTCGTCGAGACCGGCGAGCACGTCGAGATGGTTCACGGCGAGACCGGTAAAACCGCTGACGCGGGCGGCATGACGCAACATCGGCACGTCGAGCCAGCCGACGCGGCGCGGGCGGCCCGTGACGGTGCCGTACTCGCCACCCTCCTCGCGGATGTAGGTGGCGAGTTCCTCGTCGCCACCTTCGCCCTGCTCGTCGTAGCCGGGGGTGTCGCCGACGACGCCGCCGAGTTCGGTCGGCATCGGCCCGCTCCCGACGCGAGAGAGGTATCCCTTCACGATGCCGATGATTTCGCCGTCGCCGACGACGCTCGGGGACACCCCCGCGCCGACGGCCGCGCCGCCGGCGGTCGGGTTCGAGGACGTGACGTACGGGAAGTTGCCGTGGTCGATGTCGATCAGCGTCCCCTGTGCCCCCTCGAACATGACGTTGCGGCCCGCTTCGAGCGCGTCGGTCACGAACTGGCCGGCGTTGACGACCATGTCCGCCTCGGCGAATCGGCGGCCGAAGTCGCGGTACGTCTCGTACAGCGTCCCCACGTCGAACGCCGCCGAGTCGTCGAGGTCGTCGACCGCGAGGCCGTACACGTCCTCGACGACGGCGCGTTTCGGCGGGACGACCCGTTCGAGCTTCGAGCGGAGCACGTCGGGCGCGAGCAGGTCGCCGACACGGATGCCGCGTCGGGCCGCCTTGTCCTCGTAGGTCGGGCCGATGCCGCGGCCGGTGGTACCGATCTCGCTGTCGGTTTCGGACTTCGCCTCCTCTTCGATGCCGTCGAGCGCGCGGTGATATGGGAAGATGACGTGTGCACGCTCGGCGACGCGAACGTCCGGGTCGAGGCCGCGCTCGCCGAGGGCGTCGAGTTCGTCGAACAGCGTCTCCGGATTGACGACACAGCCGTTGCCGAGCACGCCCACCGTGCCGCGGACGGCCCCGGAGGGAACGAGCGAGAGTTTGTACTCCGCCCCCTCGTGGACGACGGTGTGGCCGGCGTTGTCGCCGCCCTGATACCGGACGACGACATCGGCGGCGTCGCCGTACACGTCGACGATGCCACCCTTCCCTTCGTCGCCGAGCTGCGCGCCGACGATAGTGACGGTCATTACGGTGGAACGTCCGAATCCCGAAGTATACCGGTTTCGGTACGACCTTCACGGTCGATTAGAACAGTTGACACGCCACCGGGTCACAAGGAATATAACGGCCCATCACAAAGCCAGGAACAATGTGCCCGTTTGAACCCCTCGCTGTAGGGGAACGTTTAAAACGGGCCAACACGAGTTAACAAGTGCCATGATAGACAGACTTGAGAAAGAAGTCGACATGCTCGAACGTCATCTTCAGGTTCTCAAGATGGTCATTGAGAACGAGCCCATCGGGATCGTGAAGATGTCCAATGAGACCGGCTACCCCCACCACAAGGTGCGCTACTCCCTGCGCGTGCTGGAGGAAGAGAACCTCATCGAGCCGTCCAGTCAGGGTGCCATCACCACGGAAACCACCGTGGAGTTCGTCGGTGATCTGGACGGGAAGGTCGACGAGATAGTTGAGAAGCTCGAAGGGATGAAGATAGACGAAGTCCCCGAGATCGAATCCTAGAGATCCGGAACGGACAGATGGAACCCGCCGTCGCGGGACTCGACCAGCCCGAGGTGGAAGCCGCGTTTTCGTGACTCCTTGACGAAGCTGAGCCGTGAGTCGCGACTCAGCAGGCTGTTACCGGTCGCGTCACGCGCCGTCTCCAGCGCATTAGGGTCGTAGAAGGCGGCCGTCACGTAGAACGCCGCCGCGAACGTCTCCGCTTCTGCACACACCGCGATGGCGTCCTCAATGAGCGTCGCCATCTGCGACTCCGACACCGGGTCGCGCGCGTCGTCGAGGTCAGCGACGAGGAGCGGTCCGCCCATCCGGTCGCGGAACACCACGTCGAACTCGCAGACCTCCTGCTCGTCGTCGCCGTCGACCGTTACCGTTCCGTCGAGTTCGATGCGGTCGATGGTCGGCAGCGCCTCGTACAGCGCGCGAAGCCCGTCGACGGAGCCGGTGTCGCGTATCTCGAACACGAGCTGTGAGACGATCCACTCCGCGACGCGGTATCGCTGGCTCCCGTGGAGCCACTCCTCGAATGGCTGGCCGTCGACGGTAGCGCCGTCCGCCTCGAACCGCGTGTGGTGGTCGATCCGGAGGTTGGCGGCCAACTCCTCCGGCGAGGCGCTCCCGGTGCAGGCGTCCTCGACCGTCGTGTCGCCCTTGGAGTCGTAGCGGACGAACAGGTCCGTCCCCTCGGCCGCCTCGGCAGTCGACAGCGACGGGCCCGACTTCGTCGCGGCGGGGCCGGGGTCGGCCTCCAGCTCCTGCACACGCTCGCGGAGTCGCTCGACTTCCGCGCGCAGTTCGTCGCGCTCCTCGGCCAGTTCGGCCCGCTCGGCGCGGACCTCTTCGAGGGTTGCCCGGACGTCGGACAACTCCTCGCGGGCGGCGTCGCGGTCCGTCTCGGCGGCCTGTAGCGACTCCCGGACACTCGCCAGCTCGGCGCGCAGGTCGCTCGTCTCGCCGCCGGACGACGGCTCGGTGTCCGGCGTCGACCGCTGTTCGGCGCTCGCCCGGCCGCCCGGCCGGTCGCGGCGGTTTCCCGTCGTGGGCGTCGAACCGTCTTCTGCGGCGGTTCGCTCGGGGTCGAGCGAGGGGATCGACCGCGACGCCAACTGCTCTGTGGCCTGAGAGCCGGCGGCCGCGCCCGTCGACCCGTCACTCTGGTCGTCGGTCGTCGGTTCGGACCGCGAGGAGGGCGTGGCCCCGGCCGACGCGTCGGCTCCCGAGCGGCGTGCCGGGTCGCCGCTCTGCGAGGCTGGCGGCGTGGTCTCGCGCTGTGTCGAATCGGGGGTGGGGTCGTCCGGGGTCGTCTGCTCGGCGTCGGTGGTCGTGGCCGAATCGGTGTCAGCCGCTTCCTCCGTACCGTCGACATCGGCCGTCTCCTCTGTCCCGGCGTCGCTGGGGGCCGTCGGCTCGGTCGCGTCGTGACCCGTCTGGTCGGCGGCGGACTCCGTTGCGGGCGAGTCGGTGACCGACTCTGCCGTGCCGATGTCGACAGACGATTCGTCGGCGGTCGCTTCGGTCGGCTCCAGCGAGTCGGTGGCCGGGGCGGACGACTCGTCGACGCCCGCACTCCCCGATGTGGGATCGGTGTCTCCGGTCGACGGGTCGCTCGCCATGCCGCCGGCCATCGTCGTGTCGTCTTCGGGTTCGGGCTCCGGAATCGGCGTCACGTCGATGTCGACGGCGGTGACCTCGTAGATGCCGACCTCGTCGTGGGCGGCCTCGCGTGCCTCCTCGTCGGTGTCGAGCCGGCGGGCGTTGCCGACGAACGCGATGTCCATCGAGCGGCCGGCCTGATACACGGTGTAGTAGTCGCCCGAGAGCACGTTCTCGGACAGTTCGAGATAGCCGGTGAAGCCGCCGTCGGAGAGCGTCTCGTCGACCTGTTCGATGGGGGTGTCCTCGGTGTAGTACTTCGCCCGGGTGTCGCCGTCGGTCGCCTTCATCGCGACCAGGAGCGGGACGCCGGGATGGGGGGCGCGGTAGGCGGTGCCGTCGCCCGTCTCGAACACCTCGATGTCGGCGGAGGTGAACTCGGACGCGCCGGCAGCGCCACCGCGCTCGACGACCGAGACGACGCGACCGTTGACGAACAGGGCCCACGTCCCGTCGGCGGAGACGGCACCAGAAAAGGACGAGTCCGCGAGGTCGTGGAGACCGGCGTAACCGCCCGAGAACGACTGGGCGTCCCAGTCTCGGATCTCCTCGATCCAGATGTCCATGTTGCACGAGGATGCGGGCAGGGGAGTCAAATACGTTCCGGCCTGCCGGACGCAGCCTCCACCGCAATCGAGGGCTTTAATCGCGCGGTCTGGGTTGTGACGGACGAGATGACAGCCGAAGAGTCGGGGGGTGGCGAGCGCGACGCGCTCGTCGAGTACGGCATCGACGACCGGCCGCCGCTCGGCCGGTCGATCCTGCTGGGGGTACAGCATTACCTGACGATGATCGGAGCCAACATCGCCGTCCCGCTGGTGTTGGCCGGGCTGATGGGGATGCCGACGGGCGTCGCGGCGAGGTTCATCGGGACGTTCTTCGTCGTCTCCGGCGTCGCGACGCTGGCACAGACGACGTTCGGCAACCGCTACCCAATCGTGCAGGGAGCGCCGTTCTCGATGCTCGCGCCCGGCATCGCCATCGTCACCTCCGAGGTCGCGCTCGCGGGCGTGGCGAGCTGGAACGCGAAGCTCCTCTTCCTGCAGGGAGCCATCATCTCCGCCGCGCTCGTCGAGGTCGCCATCGGCTATCTCGGCCTCGTCGGGAAGATCCGCGAGTATCTCTCGCCGGTCGTCGTCGCGCCGGTCGTCACGCTCATCGGCCTGTCGCTGTTCTCTGCCCCCGACATCACGCAGGCGACGAACAACTGGTATCTCCTCCTGCTCACGCTCGGACTCATCGTCGTCTTCTCGCAGTATCTCGGCGACCGCTCGCGCGTGTTCGGCCTGTTCCCGATCCTGCTCGGCATCGCGACGGCGTGGATCATCGCGGCGAGTCTCTCCGTCGCCGGCGTGATTCCGGCCAGCGACCCGGGCTACGTCGACTTCGCACGGGTGCTCGACGCGCAGCCGGTACACGTCATCTATCCGCTCCAGTGGGGGATGCCGCAGTTCAGAGTCTCCTTTGCCGTCGGGATGTTCGGAGGCGTGCTCGCGTCCATCGTGGAGTCGTTCGCCGACTACCACGCCGTCGCGCGGATGTCCGGCGTCGGCGCGCCGTCGGCCAAGCGCATCGACCACGGGATCGGCATGGAAGGGCTCGCGAACGTCTTCGCCGGGCTGATGGGCACCGGCGGCTCCACCTCCTACTCGGAGAACGTCGGCGCAATCGGCCTCACGGGCGTCGCGTCGCGCTACGTCGTCCAGATCGGCGCGGCCGTCATGCTCGTGGTCGGCTTCGTCGGCTACTTCGGCCAGCTCATCGCGACCATCCCGCGACCGATAGTCGGCGGCCTCTACATCGCCATGTTCGGCCAGATCGTCGCCGTCGGGCTCTCGAATCTGAAGTACGTCGACCTCGATTCGTCGCGCAACGTGTTCGTCATCGGGACGGCCATCTTCGCCGGGATGGCCGTCCCCGCCTACATGGGGAATCTCGACACCGCGGCGGCGTCGATGGAGGGCGTGGCGAGCGGCACCGCCCTGCTCCGACAGGGCTTGGCCGGCGTCCCGCTCCTCGGCGGCGTGCTCGGCACGCAGGCCGTCGCACAGACCGTCTTCATCGTCGGCAGCACGCAGATGGCCGTCGGCGGGCTGGTCGCCTTCGTCCTCGACAACACCGTCGCCGGCACGCGCGATGAGCGCGGCCTCACCGACTGGGAGCGCATCGCCGAGGGCGACGACGAGTTCCGGACGGCCCTCGAACGGTTCCTGCCGCGCGTGACGAGCGACTGACGCCGCGAGTCACTCGTCCGGCCACTTGATCGAACAGCCGCGCGAGGGGTTGTCGTCCAGCGACACCGTCTCGCCCACGAGCACCGAATCGATAGCCTGCCGAGCCTCGAAGCCGGGGCCCTCGGACGGTTCGTCGCTCGGGTTGAGTGCGTCGTCGAGCCGGCCGTGGTACGCGAGTCGCCACTCTCCGTCTTCGCGGCGGAAGAGGAACGGGTCGGGGGTGCAGACCGCGCCGTAGGCGCGCGCAACCGAGGCGTCGTCATCGCGGAGATACGCATCGTAGGCGACGGTGCCGTCGTCCGTCAGGTCGCACATCCGCGCGTAGGAGTCCTCGGGATACTCATCAGCGTCGTTGGGGTTGATGCCGACGACAGCGCAGTCGTCGTACTCGGCGGCGATGTCGTTCAGCGCGTCGAACTTCGCCTTGGCGTACGGGCAGTGGTTGCACGTGAACACGACGAGCAGCGCGTCGTTGTCGGCGAAGGAGTCGAGTGAGTGGGTCGCGCCGTCGGTACCGTCGAGTTGGAACTCTGGAGCCGAGTCGCCGCGCGTGAGTTCGGAGCCGGATTCCGCTTGAACCATGTCGATCCGAACTACACGCCGGGGCGAAATAACGGTTCCCCGCGCGCCGGGGCCGAGGTGCTCGATGCGCGGGATGGTGTCCAGACAGGCGGGTCGTCGCTCAACTGAGCAGTCGCGGTGGGTGGGACTGGAAGGGGCTGTGCGTGCGCGGCGGCGTAGCCGCCGCGACCGTTCGAGGCCGGCAGAGCC